>CAWGPB010000030.1:0-136408 GCA_963824335.1 uncultured Actinomycetota bacterium | reverse complement strand
ATCAAGCACGATGTCGACCCCAATGAGGTCGTTTCCGTGGGAGATGAAGTCGAAGCCCTGGTCCTGACCAAAGAGGACAAAGAAGGCCGGCTGATCCTGTCCAAGAAGCGGGCTCAGTACGAGCGCGCCTGGGGCACCATCGAGGCCCTCAAGGAGAAGGACGAGGCCGTCAAGGGCACCGTCATCGAGGTCGTCAAGGGTGGTCTGATCCTCGACATCGGCCTGCGTGGCTTCCTGCCTGCGTCGCTGGTCGAGATGCGCCGGGTCCGCGATCTGCAGCCGTACATCGGCAAGGAGATCGAAGCCAAGATCATCGAGCTGGACAAGAATCGCAACAACGTGGTGCTGTCCCGCCGCGCCTGGCTGGAGCAGACCCAGTCCGAGGTGCGCAGCGAGTTCCTCAACCAGCTGCAGAAGGGCGCCATCCGCAAGGGTGTGGTGTCCTCGATCGTCAACTTCGGCGCGTTCGTCGACCTCGGCGGCGTCGACGGTCTGGTGCACGTCTCCGAGCTGTCCTGGAAGCACATCGACCACCCGTCCGAGGTGGTCACGGTGGGCGACGAGGTCACCGTCGAGGTGCTCGACGTCGACATGGATCGCGAGCGGGTTTCGTTGTCGCTCAAGGCGACTCAGGAAGACCCGTGGCGGCACTTCGCCCGCACCCACGCCATCGGCCAGATCGTGCCGGGCAAGGTCACCAAGCTGGTGCCGTTCGGTGCGTTCGTCCGTGTCGAAGAAGGCATCGAAGGCCTGGTGCACATCTCCGAGCTGGCTGAGCGTCACGTCGAGGTACCGGACCAGGTTGTCGCCGTCGGTGACGACGCGATGGTCAAGGTCATCGACATCGACCTGGAGCGTCGCCGGATCTCGCTGAGCCTCAAGCAGGCCAACGAGGACTACACCGAGGAATTCGACCCGGCCAAGTACGGCATGGCCGACAGCTACGACGACCAGGGCAACTACATCTTCCCCGAGGGCTTCGACGCCGAAACCAACGAGTGGCTCGAAGGTTTCGACACGCAGCGCACCGAGTGGGAGGCCCGCTACGCCGAGGCCGAGCGGCGGCACAAGATGCACACCGCGCAGATGGAGAAGTTCGCCGCTGCCGAGGCCGAAGAGGCCGCCCGGCCGCAGTCGAGCAGCTCGTCGAGCGACGACGCGCCCACCGGTGGCTCACTGGCCAGCGACGCGCAACTCGCCGCTCTGCGAGAGAAGCTCGCAGGCAGCGCCTAACAGTTAGATCCGAACGAACGCCCCGGCTCAGACGAGTCGGGGCGTTCGTCTTTCTGGCGCGAGCCGGAGGATTCGGCCCGGCGCGGCCCTGACACACTGGTGCGGTGCTGCGCATTGGCCTGTCCGGCGGAATCGGCGCCGGAAAGTCGACCGTGTCCTCAACTTTGAGCGATCTCGGGGGAGTCGTCGTCGACGGCGACGTGATCTCGCGTGAAGTCGTCGAGCCGGGCACCGAGGGGCTGGCCAAGCTGGTCGAGGCGTTCGGTGAACAGATCCTCTCCGATGACGGCTCGCTCAACCGGCCGGCGTTGGCCGCGATCGCGTTCAGCGACGAAGAGAAGCGCCAGACGCTGAACGGCATAGTCCATCCGCTGGTCGGCAAGCGGCGGGCCGAATTGATCGCCAGCGCCGGCGAAGACGCCGTCGTGGTGGAAGACATCCCGCTGCTCGTGGAATCCGGAATGGCGCCGATGTTCCCGTTGGTGGTGATCGTCAACGCCGATGAAGACCTCCGGGTGAAGCGGTTGATCGAACACCGGGGATTCACCGAGGCGGACGCGCGAGCCAGGATCGCCGCACAGGCCACCGAGGAGCAGCGTCGTGCGGTCGCGGATGTGTGGCTCGACAACACCGGCCGCGCAGAGGAATTGGCCGTGCAGGCGCGTGACCTCTGGCATCAGCGGATCCTGCCGTTCGCGCACAACCTCGAGGCCGGTGAGCCGGTCCGCGCACGCCCGGTGTTGGTGCCCTATGACCCATCGTGGCCAGAACAGGCCCGCCGCATCGTGGCGCGGCTGACGACCGCGTGCGGACATCACGCGGTCCGCATCGACCACATCGGTTCGACGGCGGTGCCGGGCCTCGACGCCAAAAACGCTATCGATATCCAGGTGACTGTCGCCTCGCTGGACGCCGCCGACGAGCTGGCCGAGGCGCTGTTAGGGGCGGGATATCTGCGCATGCCGATCACCGCCGACGTCAGCAAGCCGGATTCCCGCAGCACCGTCGCGGAGTTCGACCACGCCGGTGATGAAACTCTGTGGCAGAAGCGAATTCATGCGTCGGCCGACCCGGGCCGCCCAACCTACGTCCATCTGCGCGTCGACGGCTGGCCCAATCAGCAGTTCGCGCTGCTGTTCGTCGACTGGCTAGCGGCCAATCCCGATGCGCGGGAAGGCTATTTGACGCTCAAGCGGGAAGCCGAGCGCGCGACAACGCCGGACGGCGGCATCGAGGCTTACGTGGCCGCGAAAGAGCCGTGGTTTCTCGACGCCTACCGCCAAGCGTGGGCCTGGGCAGACGCGACGGGCTGGCGGCCTGAGTCAGGCTAGGCAGTGGGCAGCGGTGCGCCGCAGGGCAGCACGCCGTTCATCGGGTCGGCGCTGCCGGGCGCCGGGTGGACCACCTGATCGATCTGGACGAATACCTTGTCGTCGACGTCGATTTCACAATGCACACTCGCGGAGTACGGCCACTTGACCGCTACCTGCATGCCGGCGTGACCAGGATCCGCCAGCACAGCATTGGCCTGAAAGGCGTTGCCGGGCAACGTACTCAACTGGGCCATGTTCGTCTGATTCTCGGCGGTGATGAAGGTCGCCTGACTACCGGGGGCCACGCCGTCGACCCGCGCGACGTAGGTGATGTTGTGCATATCCGCCCGCGCCGTCGCCGGAATCAGCTGCGCGCAGGTAAGCGCCGCGGCGACTACCACCCATCTGTACATCGTGCCCATGACCGCACAGATTACCGCCACCCAGTGGGGTGGTTTCCCGCGTCGGCCTAACGGTGATCGGCGGGCGATAGGGCTGCGGCATGCCGACCGAGATTACCTCCGTAGGGGTGTACTGCCACCCCCCTTACGGGTGGTCGACTGGTATCGGCCGATCGGTTTGACCGACATCATCAAAGGACGGCTCAATCATGCCCTGGATCATACGAACAGGTTTACGGACGTATCGGCCGGGTTATTGGACGTATGTGTGAAAGGAGCCTTAAATGCCCATCTGGGAATTGATAGTGATCGCGGCCGTCGCAATCGTGGTGGTTGTCGCGGCGTTTGTCGTAGTCAGCATGGCCCGCTTCCGCTCGAGGACGAAGAGGCTCAAACAGCATTACGGAACTGAGTATGAGCACGTCGTGTCCGAAACCGGGAGCGAAAAAGGCGCGGTAAAAGTACTCACTACGCGAGAACGCAAGCGGGACAAGCTCGACATCGTCCCGCTGTCGCCGTCAGCGCTCTCGGAGTTCACCGACCGCTGGCAGGAAGTGCAGGCGGGATTCGTCGACAACCCCGGGAACGCCGTCGGTGTCGCCGACCGTTTGGTGACCGAGGTCATGCGCCAACGGGGTTATCCCGTCGACGATTTCGATCGTCGGGCGGCAGACATCTCCGTGGACCACCCAGAGATCGTCGACAACTACCGCGCTGCCCACGGCATCCACGTCGCGCAGCAAGATGCCGACACCGAGCAGCAGCGAGAGGCGTTCGTGCACTACCGGGCGCTGTTCGAGAAGTTGATCGAAACCCCTACCGACCAGGAAACGTCACGGGAGGCAACCGCATGACCACCCACGAAGAAAACGACCTGAAGGACGAGGTCGCACCCGTCGCAGAAGAACCGCAGATCTCCGCATTGCTCTGATGCACTACCGCGAATTCTTCGATCGCTTGCTTGGTGTCTAGAAGAGCTAACGCCAAACGAGCTGCATACCTTCGGCGGCCAGCCAGGCAGCGAGGTCGTATCCGTTGCCGGCTAGGCCGTCGATGGCGTGCACGGCGCGCCGCACGGCCGACTCGCCGACCTCCGGCGTCAAGAGGCCGTGCCGCACCGCATCCAGCAGCTCGTCGACGTCGGCCAGATCCACACCGACATGGGTGCGGACGACGAGATCGAGATAGTGGTCCTCGGAGGTCCACTCGTGCGTGCCGGGCGTGTATTCACCGACATCCAGGTAGTAATCCTGATCGCGCTCGTGCCCAGGGTTGAAATGAAAGACCGTCGCCCGCAATCCCAATGACGGCAGCAGCCACGATTCGAGGTAGTGGAACTGTGCGCGGCCGGGGGTGGGGCGGGCCAGGTAGAGGCCCCAGGGCTGCACGGTGTATTCATCGACCGCCCGCACGATCCCTTTGGGGTCGGTGTTGGTGCGGGCGCGCAGGTCGAACGTCTCGTGCTTGGGCGGGTGCATGGCGTCGTCTGCCTAGCGCCTGAGCCGGATTTTCCACCGGACGAAGCACGCGTAGAACACCGTCAGTCCGGCCAGCATGCCCATGTCTAGCAGCCAGAAATGTCGGGTGTGCTGCCAGAACTGGTCCTGGGGGAGCAGCGTCGGAGGCACCAGATGCCGAAGGTCGACGGTTGAGGCCGCGGCCGCGTAGCCCCAACGCGCGGGCATCAGCCAGGACAGCTGGTCCAGTCCGAGCCGGCCGGTCACCGGGACCATGCCGCCGCACAGCACCAGTTGCGCCATCACCGCGACCACGAACAGCGGCATGATCTGCTCGCTGGAGCGGACCAGCGACGAAATGGCCAGGCCCAGAACGGCTGAGGCGACGCACGCGGCGGCGACGGTCAGGAACAGTTCGCCGGTGGCCGCGGCCGTCGAGTGGCCCAGCAGCACCGCCCCGCTGCTGGGCGCGCCCTTGCCGACCACCACGATCGTGGTGACGATAGCTGCCTGCAGAATCGCGAACCCGCAGAACACCAGCGTCTTGGCCAGCAGGTACGCCGTTGTCGACAGCCCTACTGCCTGTTCGCGCTGGAAGATGGGGCGTTCACCGACCAGGTCGCGAATCGTCAGCGCGACACCCATGAACGCCGCAGCCGGCAGCAGCAACGCCAGAATCTGAGCCGCCTCGTCAGGCGTCCCGGTATGCGGGCCGGTAGCGCGAAATCCCGTATCACCCGGCACCGTCAGCGACAGCGCCCCCAGGATGAACGGCAGCAGCGCCAAAAAGATGAAGTACGCGCGGTCCGCGACGACGAGCCGAACCTGTCGGCGGGCGATCGTCGAGATCTGGCGCGGCACGCTGGTGTGCACCGGTTCGCCGAGGTCCGCCGGCGTGTCCGATTTCGATGGAGGCTGCGGCTCCTCGCGCTCCCGGAACCGGCGGTTGGCTTCTTCAGGGTCGGCGCCGACCTGGCTGAAGATCTTGGCCCAGTTGGTGGTGCCCATCACCTCGCCGATGCCGTCCGGCGGTCCGCAGTAGGCCGTCTTCCCGCCCGGTGCGACCAGCAGTACCTGGTCGCAGACGTCGAGGTAGGACAGGGAGTGCGTGACGACCAGCACCACCCGGCCGGCGTCGGCCAGCTGGCGCAACATGTTCATGACCTGCAGGTCCAGCGCCGGGTCCAGTCCGGAAGTGGGCTCGTCGAGCACGAGGAGAGACGGACCGGTCAGCAGCTCGAGCGCCACCGAGGCGCGTTTGCGTTGTCCGCCGGACAGCTTGTCGACCCGCGTATTGGCGTGTTTGGTCAGGTCGAGTTCTTCGAGCACCTGCGAGACGACCTTGGTCCGGTCGGCTTTGCTGGTGTCAGGGGGCAGGCGCAGTTCAGCCGCGTAGCTCAGCGCCTGGTTGACCGTCAGCTGCCGGTGCACGACGTCGTCCTGCGGGACCATGCCGATTCTGCTGCGCAGCGACGCGTATTCGACGTGAATGTTGTGGCCCTCGAACGTCACCGACCCGGAGCTGGGCGTGGTATAGCCGGCGATCAAGCGGGCCAGTGTGCTCTTTGCCCGCGCCGGATCCGCCGATCACCGCAGTCAGCGTTCCGGGACGCGCGGTCAGCGAGATGTCGGTGAGCAGTTGTTTGCCGTTCTCGACGACGTACTGGACGTTGCGCACCTCCAGGCCGCCGGTGCGGGTGGCGGCCTCGGTTTCGCTGCGGCGGACCAGCAGGCCACCGTTGACCACCAGGTCGATGTTGCCGACGGTGACGACGTCGCCTTCGCTGAGGATCGCCGAGCCGACCCGGGTGCCATTGACGAACGTGCCGTTGACGCTGGTATCGCGGATCTCGGTGCCCAGCGGCGTCAGGGTCAGCGTTGCGTGGTAGCGGGAGGCCAGCACGTCGGGAACGACGATGTCGTTGTCGGACGCCCGACCGATCGTGACCGAGCCGGCGGGCTTGGCGGACGGCGTCGCCCGCGGCGCGATGCGCTTGACGAAGCGGGTGGCGAAATTCGCGTCCTCGGCAACGCGGGCGTCGAGCATGGTGACTTCGGTGGGCGGCACGTCGTGGTGCACCGGAGCAGGGCGCGCATTGGTCACCGTGACCTCGTCGGGCGGTGGACCAGCCGGTGGGCGGCCGCCCTGGACCGTGGTCGGATACTCCGACGGTGACAGCGGCGGCGCCGGCCTGACCGGCGGAGCGGGTCGGCCCTGCGCGACGGGCGCCGGCGGCGGGACGGCTCGCCGCGGTTCGGGCGGCGGAGGTGGCGGCGGCACGGGACGCGCCGGCGTTGACCAGGACATCGTCTGCTGCGCGGCCGGCGGGGGTCCACCTGCCGGGGGCGGTCCGCCTCGCCCTCGGCGCGCCCCGATTTCGAACGTCAATTGGGGCCCGCCCGCGTTGCCGATGTTGATGCTTTGCCCGTCCTGGATGTCGACCACGGGTCGGCGGTAGCCGTTGACGAACGTTCCATTCACCGAGCCGTTGTCGATGGCAACCCACTTGCCCTGTTCGAAGCGCAGGATCAGATGCGCGCGGGAAATCCGCGGGTCGGCGATCCGGACATCGGCCCGCAGGTCGCGTCCGATGATGACGTCGTGACCCGGCACGAAAGTGCTTTCTGAGCCGTTGTGCCAAATGGTCAGAATGGGTGGGGCTGGTCGACTCACCACACCAGTATCGACTCCGCAACGGCATGGCTTCCTCGGGACGCACTGTGATTCAGCTATATGTTGCCGCGAGCTGCTCTCACGACCTCGATTCACAGCTGTTTCATAAGTGGCACAGCAGGAGCGCACCGCATAACGCGGCATGATCACCAATGGTGAGCCAGTTCGGTCAACACGGGCGCACCTCAGGGGATGTTGAAAATGCCCGGCCCGCAAGTGATTCACCACGTGACTCCGGCGGGTAACCGGCAGATTGGTGGAGCACACGCCAACGAGCGAAGTGAGGGGGAACGCGGCGATGGATGAGGCGACCAGAGCTACCCAGCGCTGGGACGCTCACGCAGGGCTACCTGAACAGCCCGCGGCACCGCCCCGTCCCCGCAGCCTGTTGGAACGTGGCTACGCGTCGCTGCCGGATCTGGCGATCACCCGGCTGCTGACCCGGGTACCGCTGATCGGGTCGCGGCCTGGGCACGACGCGGTCGACGTCCGGCGACGCAGCGCCAACGACTCGTCGGATAGCGCGCTCGCCGCGCCGACGTCGTTCGCGGGCTACACCATCCTGCGGCCGCTGGGATCGGGTGGGATGGCCGACGTCTACCTCGCCAAACACCCGCGCCTGCCGCGCCGGGACGCGCTCAAGATCTTGAGCGAGGGGACGACGTCGGACGCGGAATTCCGCGAAAGATTCAACCGTGAAGCCGATCTCGCGGCCACGCTGTGGCACCCGCACATCGTCGCGGTACACGACCGCGGCGAGTTCGACGGTCACCTCTGGATCGCCATGGACTACGTCGAGGGCACCGATGCTGCCCGACTGATGCGGGAGAAGTTCCGGGGTGGGATGCCCGAGCAGGACGTCTGCGCGATCGTCACCGCCGTCGCGGGCGCGCTCGACTACGCCCACGCCCGTGGCCTGCTGCACCGGGACGTCAAACCCGCCAACATCCTGCTGACCCACCCGGACGAGGAAGACCACCGAATCCTGTTGGCGGACTTCGGCGTTGCGCGTCAGCTCGCCGACATCAGCGGAATCACCGAAACCAACGTCGCGGTGGGCACCGTGGCTTACGCCGCTCCCGAGCAATTGGTCGGGTCCAACATCGACGGCCGCGCCGACCAGTACGCGCTGGCGGCGTCGGCGTTCCACCTGCTCACCGGCGCCCCGCCGTTCGCCAATCCCAACCCGGTCGCGGTGATCGGGCAGCACCTGCATGCGGCGCCCCCGAGGCTCAGCGACCACCGCCCCGACTTGGCGGGCCTCGACGACCTGTTCTTCAAAGCGCTGGCCAAAGAGCCCGCGGACCGATTCGACCGGTGCCGCGAGTTCGCCGCGGCCTTCAGCGAGCGGATCGCCGGCTGCGGCGAGGACGATCGTCCTCGACCGCTGATCCGGCGTCCGCACCCCAAGGCCCGCCGGCGGAAGCTGACGCTCAAGACCGGTATTGCCGCGGCGCTGGTTCTTGCACTGCTGTCGCTGGCCGTGACGTGGGCGATCTCATTCTTCTCCTGGGACGACCAGCCCCAAGTCAACAACGCCGCACCGCCGCGGGTGAACAAGACGTCGACCTCGGGGTCGGCCCTCGCGGCGCCACCTCTCAACGGCAGTTACCGGCTCGACTACGACCGCTCCAAGCAGACGTCGAACGGCGTCATCCGGACCAACGGTGGCGATACGACGTGGTGGGCCTTCTCGTCGGCCTGCACCGCATCCGGGTGCGCGGCGACAGGCACCAAGCTCGACGAGGCCAGTCACACCGCCGCGAAGAGCACGGGCACCGGCAACACCAGCGTTCTGCACTACGTCGACGGTCACTGGCAGAGCGAGCCGCGGCAGATGCAGGCCCGGTGCCAGAAAGCACGCGGGGCGCCGATCGTCACCCAGTCCGAGACCGTGGTGTGGTCGCTCACGCCGGAACCCGACGGAACGCTGCGCGGTGTCCAGACCCAGACCGTGCAGACCAACGAGTGCGGCTCGCAAGGCGCGACATTGCGGATCCCGGTCGTGGGATCGCGCACCGGTGACGTTCCGCCGGATGTCACCATGGCCGATCCGGCGAAGGCCGCCAACCAGACGGCCGCGCCGATCGGGGCGCCGTCGCCGGCCGTTCTCGGTGGGCCGTGCACCGACATCGACAAAGTCGCCTACGACTCCACGTCCAATGAGCAGGTCGTCTGCGAGACCAATATCTGGGACAAGGCGCCGGCGACCACCGGCGTGCACCCGGTCGGCACCTCGTGCACCGACACACCGGTATTCACCATGTCGAAGTCCGAAGACGGGCACCTCATCGAATGCGACCCCGGCACCCGGGTGTGGAGCAGCCAGCACGGCTGATGCCGACGCTTGTCGGCCTGCTTCGTCGCCGCACGTGTCGGTGCCGGGCTCTACCCTGGTGAACATGGCGTTTGCTACCGAACATCCAGTGCTGGCGCACTCCGAGTACCGCCCGGTCGAGGACATGGTGCGAGCCGGCGGCCGCTTCGAGGTGGTCAGCCCGTACGCGCCGGCCGGTGACCAGCCGGCCGCGATCGACGATCTGGAACGCCGGATTCGGGCGGGGGAGCGCGACGTCGTCCTGCTCGGCGCCACCGGCACCGGTAAGTCGGCGACCACCGCCTGGCTCATCGAGCGGCTGCAGCGGCCCACCCTGGTCATGGCCCCGAACAAGACGCTGGCCGCGCAGTTGGCCAACGAGCTACGGGAAATGTTGCCGCACAACGCAGTTGAATACTTCGTCTCGTACTACGACTACTACCAGCCCGAGGCGTATATCGCGCAGACCGACACCTACATCGAGAAGGACAGCTCGATCAACGACGACGTCGAGCGGCTGCGGCACTCGGCGACGTCGTCGCTGCTGTCGCGCCGCGACGTGGTGGTGGTCGCATCGGTGTCCTGCATCTACGGCCTGGGCACTCCGCAGTCCTACCTGGACCGGTCGGTGGAGCTCAAGGTGGGCGCCGAGGTCCCGCGTGACGGGCTGCTGCGGCTGCTGGTCGACGTGCAGTACACCCGCAACGACATGTCGTTCACCCGCGGCACGTTCCGGGTGCGCGGCGACACCGTCGAGATCATCCCGTCCTATGAGGAGCTGGCGCTTCGCATCGAGTATTTCGGCGACGAGATCGAGGCGCTGTACTACATGCATCCGCTCACCGGCGACGTTGTGCGCCAGGTCGATTCGCTGCGCGTTTTCCCGGCGACTCACTACGTGGCCGGACCGGAGCGGATGGCCCACGCCATCTCGACCATCGAGCAGGAACTCGAGGATCGGCTGGCCGAGCTGGAGGGCCAGGGCAAGCTGCTGGAGGCCCAGCGGCTGCGGATGCGGACCAACTACGACGTCGAGATGATGCGTCAGGTCGGGTTCTGCTCCGGGATCGAGAACTATTCGCGGCACATCGACGACCGCGGGCCCGGCTCGCCGCCGGCGACGCTGATCGACTACTTCCCAGAAGACTTTCTGATGGTCATCGACGAGTCCCACGTGACGGTGCCGCAGATCGGCGGCATGTACGAGGGCGACATGTCGCGTAAGCGCAATCTCGTCGAGTTCGGTTTCCGGCTGCCTTCGGCATGCGACAACCGGCCACTGACGTGGGAAGAGTTCGCCGACCGAATCGGGCAGACGGTGTACTTGTCGGCCACCCCGGGCCCCTACGAGCTGAGCCAGGCGGCCGGCGAGTTCGTCGAGCAGGTGATCCGCCCGACCGGCCTGGTCGACCCGCAGGTCGTGGTGAAGCCGACCAAGGGTCAGATCGACGATTTGATCGGCGAGATCCGCAAGCGCACCGAGGTCGACGAGCGGGTGCTGGTCACGACCCTGACCAAGAAGATGGCCGAGGATCTGACCGACTATCTGCTGGAGCTCGGTATCCGGGTGCGCTACCTGCACTCCGAGGTCGACACACTGCGGCGGGTGGAGCTGCTGCGTCAGCTGCGGCTGGGTGAGTATGACGTGCTGATCGGCATCAACCTGCTGCGAGAAGGCCTGGACCTGCCGGAGGTGTCGCTGGTCGCGATCCTCGACGCCGACAAGGAAGGCTTCCTGCGCTCGTCGCGCAGCCTGATCCAGACCATCGGCCGCGCCGCCCGCAACGTGTCCGGCGAGGTCCACATGTACGCGGACAAGATCACCGATTCGATGAGAGAGGCGATCGACGAGACCGACCGGCGCCGCGCCAAGCAGGTCGCCTACAACGACGGCCCACGGCATCGACCCACAACCGCTGCGCAAGAAGATCGCCGACATCCTCGACCAGGTCTACCGCGAGGCCGACGACAGCGACGCCATCGAGATCGGCGGCTCCGGCCGTAACTCGTCGCGCGGACGCCGGGCCCAGGGCGAGCCGGGCCGGGCGGTCAGCGCCGGGATCGTCGAGGGCCGCGACACCGCGAACATGCCGCGGGCCGAGCTGGCCGACCTGATCAAGGATCTCACCGAGCAGATGATGACCGCGGCGCGCGACCTGCAGTTCGAGCTGGCCGCCCGGTTCCGCGACGAAATCTCGGACCTCAAGAAGGAATTGCGCGGAATGGACGCCGCCGGCCTGAAGTGATGTCGCTCTCCCGACGCGGACAGCCATTGACGGCTGGCGGGCGCTGTTGGGTCCTCGACATTCGTGCGGACGTCGACGCTGCTCGCCGGCGGGGTGGCGCTGTACGCGACCAATGAGTTCCTGACCGTCAGCCTGCTGCCGAGCGCGATCGCCGACATCGGCGGTGAGCGCCTCTTCGCCTGGGTGACGACGCTCTACCTGGTGGGATCGGTTGTCGCGGCGCCGACGGTCAGCGCCGCATGCTGTCGCGGATCGGGCCGCGATCGTCATATCTGTTGGGATTGGCCGTGTTCGGGATCGGCAGCGTGGTGTGCGCGGTAGCTCCCGACATGGCCGTGTTGCTGGTGGGCCGCACGCTGCAGGGCGCGGCCGGGGGCCTGCTGGCCGGTTTGGGCTACGCGCTGATCAACGCGGCTCTGCCGCCGTTCGCTGTGGACGCAGAGCCTCGGCACTGGTGTCGGCGATGTGGGGCGTCGCGACGGTGATGGGCCCGGCGGCCGGCGGCCTCTTCGCCCAATTCGGCTTGTGGCGCTGGGCATTCGGCGTCGATGGCGATACTGACCGTGGCGATGGCCGCGCTGGTCCCGCGGGTGCTGCCGGCCGGCCGTGACCGATCGCAGTGACGGGCGCCGGCGGTGAAGATGCCGGTGCTGGTCGGTGCTGCTGCTTGGGCGCCGCGGCGCTGACGATCAGCGTCGCCCAGCTCCCGACCAACGTCGCCGTGACGGTGGCGCTGCTGGTGGTCAGCCTGGTCCTTGATCGTGGCGTTCGTCGCTCGTCGATCGCCGAATGTCGGTAAAAGTGTTGCCGCCGAGCACCTTTGGCGCGGGGCCGTTGAAGTGGATCTATCTGAGCCTGGCGGTGCTGATGGCGTCGGCGATGGTCGACATGTACGTGCCGCTGTTCGGGCAGCGGCTGGCGCATCTGGTCCCTGTGGCGGCCGGATTCCTGGGCGCCGCTCTGGCGGTCGGTTGGACCGTCAGCGAGATTCTCAGCGCATCGCTGAGCAGCAGGCAAGGTCATTCGCCGCGTGGTCGTGGCCGCGCCGCTGGTGATGGCCGTCGGACTGATGGTGGCGGCGGCCACCCAAGTCGATAACGCCCCGGCGGGCCTCGTCGTGACGTGGGCTGCTGGCGCTGACGATCACCGGGCTCGGCATCGGCGCGGGCCTGGCCGCATCTGTCGGCGTGGGCGATGCAGTGTGTCGACGACGCAAGGAGGGCGCGGCCGCCGCTGCCGCGATCAACACGGTGGAACTCATCGCCGGGGCCTTCGGCGCGGGGCTCGCCGGCGTCGTGGTCAACAGCGCCCACGGCGGTGTCGTGGTCGCCGCCCGGGCGCTGTTCGCGGTGTTCGCCGCTGGTGGGCATCGCAGCCGTGTTCACCACCTACCGCGCCAGCCGATAAGAGCGCCGAAAAGTCAATCGATATTGCCGCCGTCCGCATGGAGTTCGGTGAGCTGCGAGTTTCTTGGCCGCAGACGCGCAAGATCGCCCCGTACGGTGCCACCGAACAGCGGATCAGCGGATCGACTTGACCACCTGCGTGCGGTGGAACTGCCAGCGCTCGACGATGCGGAACCCCACGTTTTGCGGCACCAGATAGGCGGGGGTGTGGGCCAGCACCCGCCCCGGCGGCAGCTTCGTCCCTGTTTGATGAGTCGGGCAGCTTGGTGTCGTGGGTGGAAATCGTCCACAGCGTGGTGCATTTGTACAGTCGGCCGACGATCAGCCAGACCGCGACATGGCCGTCCCACAGCGTCTCTCGCTTGGGCGCCGGAACGCCACGGCCGATGTCCACCAGCGGCCGGAAGGCGGCGGGACGGGCCGCGAGCAGAGCGCGGACCGGCCCGGGCAGCCAGCTGACCGTGTTGTCGACCAGCAGGCAGTCCCCGGGCGAGGCCTGGGCGCTGATGACGTCGGCGACGTCGCTGTAATCCCAGCCCTCCTTGGCGTACCGCTGGCGTTGCGACAGTAGATAGTTGGGCACTGCCGCCGCGGCGAGCACGACCAGGAACAGCGCGATCCATCGCGGCTGTGCGCGTGATCGCCACGATGCAGATGGCCAGCACGATCGCCATCGCCGGCGTGGTGAAGAACAGATACCGCGGGTAGTAGAACGGATCGCTGATCGCCGAATAGATCAGGCTGATGGCAGTGGGAATCACAATCCACGCCGCCGCAGATGATCAGCATCCGGCGGATATCGCCGGCGGACTGCCATCGGCCGGTGAACCGAATCGTCAGCGCAACAACGAAAATGAGCGCCGCCAGGATCGCGAACGGGACGCTGTTGTCGAAGTACTGGTGCAGCACGACGTCGAGCACGCTGTGCCAACTCAACGAGTGAATCCACGCGACCTGGAAACTCTGCCCACGGGCGAACAGCATCAGTGGCGTCAGCGCGCCCACCGCCACCGCCGACGAGACCGCCCACCACACGATCACCGAGCGTTGGCGCCGCAGCAACGGGGTGACAACGGCGTACGCCGGCACCAGCAGCACCAGATAAACGTTGAGCAATATCGCCAACATCAGCGCGAGCGAATAGAGCACCCACAGCCACCGCCGGTGCCGTCGTACAGCGGTGACCAGTAACACAGTCAGCCAGACCGCCACGGCCGCAGTGAGCGCATAGGAGCGCGCTTCGACCGCTGCCCACGTCACCCGCGGCAGGATGGCGAACACCAGGCCCGCGCACACCGCGGTGGTCCTCGGCAAAAACAGTTTGCCGAACACCACCACCCCGGCCGCCGCGATACCGACGGCCAGACAGCTGGGCACCCGCGACCAGAACTCGGTCGGCGGGCGAGGCAGAACCAGCCGTGCATCAGCAGGTAAAACAAGCCGTGGACGGCGTCGATTCGGCCCAGCAGCCCCCAGAGCTCAGGCAGTGAACGGCTGGCGGAGGCGGAAATCGTCGCACTCTCGTCGAACCACAGCGACGGACGTCCCGCCGCGACGCCGCCGATGATGCTCGCCGATAACGCGACCGCGAGCGGGTCCAGCAGCCTGCCCGGGGGCCGCGCAGGCGGATCATCTGAGGCGAGCGCTGTGCTGGGTTCCTCGACTGTGGTGGCAACCATGATGTGTGTCACTGTAAAGGCACTCTGGTGAACCTGCTTACCCGTCCTGCCTGCTCACGCACTACTTTTGCCGGTGCCACCAAATCCTTCGGCCGGGCGCTCCTTGCGAGCGATCAATGAAATTGATTGCACATCAACATGTTTCGTGGAATTCGACCGATTGCCGACGACGTCGTCGTCGGATTGGCGCCTCAGAATTCGCGTGCCGCAGCGCTAGCCGAGAATTGTCAGCCGAATCGGCGTGTTTCAAATCGACCATCTGTCTGCGGCAAAGCGTTACTGTCTGGGGTTGGCGTAGCAACCGACACACTGGGAGGGTAAATGAGCGCCTATCGGACCGTGGTGGTAGGAACCGACGGATCGGATTCGTCGCTGCGCGCGGTGGAGAAGGCGGGCAGCATTGCCGGGGCGGACGCGAAGCTGATCGTCGCGACCGCCTATCTGCCTCAGAACGAGGACCCGCGGGCCGCCGACGCTCTGAAGGACGAGAGCTACAAGGTGTCGGGCAGTGCCCCGATCTACGCGATTCTGCGCGAGGCCAAGGAGCGGGCCGACGCTGCGGGAGCCGAGAAAGTCGAGGAGCGGTCGATCGTCGGCGCCCCGGTCGACGCGCTGGTCGGACTCGCCGAAGAGGTCGGCGCCGATCTGCTCGTCGTCGGCAACGTCGGCCTCAGCACGATCGCCGGCCGGCTGCTGGGATCGGTTCCCGCCAACGTCTCGCGCCGGGCCAAGGTCGACGTGCTGATCGTTCACACCTCGTAAGCGGGCGTCTGCACGTCGACCGGTGATCGACACCGAGAAGTACGGGCCGTGGGCGCTGATCGCGGGCGCGAATACCGGTGGCCTGGACGCCCGACCTGGACGCGTCGCCGGCCCACTACGCGCTGGCGAGGTCGCGGCGCTCCAACCGGAAGGTGCGGCTGAGCCGATCCGGGCGCGTGGTGAGGGTGACTTCGACGGCGCCGCCGGACGTGATGACGTAGCGCTCCTCGACATCCGGGCCGTTGTCGCGACGGTGCACTGGCCGCCGCGGCAGATCTCGATCGTCGTCCAGCGCCGGATCGAACGGGAAGAACACCGAGTCATAAGGAGTTACGTCGCCGTCCGGTCGGCCGTCGAGAAGCCGGCTGCATTCCACGAAACGGAAGTGCCCAATGTTGTGCGCGGCGCGGTATCTCCGAGTGACGACGAAGGGTGGCTGGCCCGCGGTGGGCAGCTCGGCGCCCTTGGGCACGATCGGATCGAAGTACACGTCCTCGCCGGCGCACGCCTCGCGGAAGACGCCGAAGTGACGCGAAAGACGTTCGGAGAGAACGAATCCGGCCTCTCGGTCGAGAAATGCCGCCAGGCCGATCGCCGTCGCGGCAAACGGGTGCAGCGACCGCTTGACCCGCTTCTCGTCGAACGCGTTGCGTAGCGATCGGGCCACCAGCGGGAAGCTCCCGGCGCCGCCCACCACGTAGATGCCCGCGATCTCAGACCAGTCGACGTCGGCGCCGGCCCGGTCGCGCAGAACGCGGGGGAGGGCCGCAATCGTCTTGTCCACCAGCGGAATACAGGCCGCATAGACGTCCTCGATCGGGCATGTCAGCGGCGGCTTGCCGACCGCGCTCAGGTCAACCAGGAATCGGCGGGTGTTCGGGCCGATGGACTCTTTGCGGGCGGCACACTCCTCGAGCAGCAGATCGCGGGCGCCCGCCGGCAGCCTGCGCAGTCCGGCCCCGTTGCGGACGAGTTTGAGGATCGCCTCGTCGAAGTCATCACCGCCGAGACGCTGGATGCCTTCGCTGCAGACCACCTCATTGAGCCGGCCCGTCATCCTCAGCAGCGATGCGTCGAATGTTCCGCCGCCGAGATCGTAGATCAGCACGTACTCCCGTTTTGCGGTGATTGTCGCGCGGTAGCGGTGGGCATACTCGAAGCCCGCCGCGGACGGCTCGTTGAGCAGGGCGACAACTTCGAAGCCGGCCTGCGCGAACGCGTCCAGTGTCAAGAAGCGCTGTGAGCTCGAGGCGTTTGCCGGCACGCTGATCGCGGCCTCGACGTGCTCGCCGGGCGACAATTCTGCGTTGGACCGGTGCTGGAGGTCGCTTTTCAACTGGGCCAGGAAGCCGGCGAACAGGTCAGCCAGCCGATGCGAACGCCCGGCCAGGTCCACGGTCGTCGTCGGCCCGGCGTCGTTGAGCAGTCGCTTGAAGGAACGCAGCACCGACCAGTCCGGGTCGCGGCGGACCGCGGCGGCCTGCGGCCGATAACGCAACTCGCCGGATCCGTTGGCCGCGATCAGCGACGGCCATGAGTCGACTCCGTCGAACGACACCACGGGATAGTTGCCCCGATCGACGATCGCAACAACGGTGTGGGTTGTTCCGAAGTCGATCCCCAGCCTCATCGGCTAAGAGTAGGCGCTGCACCGCGTTTCGCGGCGCTGTTTACCCGCCGCTTACCAGCCGCGTTCGCGCCACTGGTTTTTTGGAGGTCGCTCGCGCGGCTTACCAGCCGCGTTCGCGCCACTGGGTTTGTTTCGAGGTCGCTCGCGCCGCTTACCAGCCGCGTTCGCGCCACTCGGCGAGGTGCGGACGCTCGGCGCCGAGCGTGGTGTCGTCGCCGTGGCCGGGATAGATGACCGTGGCATCGGCGTAGACGTCGAAGACCCGGGTGGTGACGTCGTCGAGCAGCCGGTCGAATCGCCGGGCTGCCATGTCTTGCCGACCCCGCCGGGAAACAGGCAATCGCCGGTGAACAGCTGGGTGACTCCGCCGGTCGCGCGGCCGTCGAGCGCCAGCGCGACCGACCCGGGGTGTGGCCGCGCAGATGGATGACGTCGAACGTCAGCTCGCCGATCTGGATGGTGTCGCCGCCGGCCAGCATGCGGTCCGGCTTGACCGGCAGCGGCTCGGCGTCGAGCTCGTGTGCGGCGGTCGGCGCGCCGGTGGCCTGCGGCCACGCTTCGCAGCGCCTGCCAGTGATCGAAATGCTGATGGCTGGTGACGATCAGCGACAGTTCGGGGCGTGGCGTCGACCAGCTCGACGAGGATATCGGCGTCGTTGGCGGCGTCGATCAGCAGGGTCTCGCCGGTCGCGGAACAGGTGATCAGGTAGGCGTTGTTGTCCATCGGGCCCACCGACGCCTTCACGATCGTGGCGCCGGGCAGGGTGCGGCGGGCCGCGGTGCCCGGGTCGACGTGGCCGGTGTAGTTGTCATCGAGGACGGTCATACCGGTCACGGTACTGGCCGGCGGTCGCTTGTCGGTGGGGGCACATAGCATGGGGACTGACGTGTCCGGTGAGCGCTCGGAAAGGGATTGCGTGGCTGACCGCCTGATCGTCAAGGGTGCGCGCGAGCACAACCTGCGCAGTGTCGACCTTGACCTGCCGCGCGACGCGCTGATCGTCTTCACCGGGCTGTCCGGCTCGGGCAAGTCGTCGCTGGCGTTCGACACGATCTTCGCCGAGGGGCAGCGGCGCTACGTCGAGTCGCTGTCGGCCTACGCCCGCCAGTTCCTCGGGCAGATGGACAAGCCCGATGTCGACTTCATCGAGGGTCTCTCCCCGGCGGTGTCGATCGACCAGAAGTCGACCAACCGCAACCCGCGCTCGACCGTCGGCACCATCACCGAGGTCTACGACTACCTGCGTCTGCTCTACGCGCGGGCCGGCACGCCGCACTGCCCGGTCTGCGGCGAGCGGATCGCCCGGCAGACCCCGCAGCAGATCGTCGACCAGGTGCTGGCGATGGAGGAGGGCACCCGGTTCCAGGTGCTCGCGCCGGTGGTCCGCACCCGCAAGGGCGAATTCGTCGACCTGTTCGAGAAGCTCAACGCGCAGGGCTACAGCCGGGTCCGCGTCGACGGCGTGGTGCATTCGCTGACCGATCCGCCCAAGCTGAAGAAGCAGGAGAAGCACGACATCGAGGTGGTCGTCGACCGCCTGACCGTCAAGGCCAGCGCCAAGCAGCGGCTCACCGATTCGGTCGAGACCGCGCTGAGCCTGGCCGACGGCATCGTGGTGCTGGAGTTCGTCGATCGCGACGAGGACCGACGCCCAACCGCGAGCAGCGGTTCTCCGAGAAGCTGGCCTGCCCCAACGGGCACGCGCTGGCCGTCGACGACCTGGAGCCGCGGTCGTTCTCGTTCAACTCGCCGTACGGCGCCTGCCCGGAATGCGTCGGGTCTGGGCATCCGCAAGGAGGTCGACCCCGAGCTGGTGGTGCCCGACCCGGATCGCACGCTGGCCGAGGGCGCGGTGGCGCCGTGGTCGATGGGCCACACCGCCGAGTACTTCACCCGGATGCTGGCCGGCCTCGGCGAGGCGCTGGGCTTCGACGTCGACACCCCGTGGCGCAAGCTGCCGGCCAAGGCGCGCAAGGCGATTCTGGAGGGCTGCGACGAGCAGGTGCACGTCCGGTACAGGAACCGCTACGGCCGCACCCGCTCCTACTACGCCGACTTCGAAGGCGTGCTGGCGTTCCTGCAGCGCAAGCATGGAGCAGACCGAATCCGAGCAGATGAAGGAGCGCTACGAGGGCTTCATGCGCGACGTGCCGTGCCCGGTATGCGAGGGCACCCGGCTCAAGCCGGAGATCCTGGCCGTCACGCTGGCCGCGGGGGACGCACGGCGCCAAGTCCATCGCCGAGGTCTGCGAGCTGTCGATCGCGGACTGCGCGGACTTCCTCAACGGCGCTCACGCTGGGCGCGCGCGAGCAGGCGATCGCGGGCCAGGTGCTCAAGGAGATCCAGTCGCGGCTGGGCTTCCTGCTCGACGTCGGACTGGAGTACCTGTCGCTGTCCCGGGCGGCGGGCACGCTGTCCGGCGGTGAGGCGCAACGCATCCGGCTGGCCACCCAGATCGGCTCCGGCCTGGTCGGCGTGCTGTACGTGCTCGACGAGCCGTCGATCGGCCTGCATCAGCGCGACAACCGTCGGCTCATCGAAACCCTCACCCGGCTTGCGGGATCTGGGCAACACGCTGATCGTCGTCGAGCACGACGAGGACACCATCGCGCACGCCGACTGGGTCGTCGACATCGGCCCGGGCGCCGGCGAGCACGGCGGCCACATCGTGCACAGCGGCACCTACGCCGACCTGCTGACCAACAAGGAATCGATCACCGGCGCCTACCTGTCCGGCAAGGAAAGCATCGAGGTCCCGGCGATTCGGCGGCCGGTCGACACGCAAGCGCAGCTCACCGTCGTCGGCGCCCGCGAGCACAACCTGCGCGGGATCGACGTGGCGTTCCCGCTCGGCGTGCTGACCTCGGTCACCGGCGTGTCGGGTTCGGGCAAGTCGACGCTGGTCAACGACATCCTGGCCTCGGTGCTGGCCAACAAGCTCAACGGCGCCCGGCAGGTCCCGGGCCGGCACACCCGGATCAACGGTCTGGACCACCTCGACAAGCTGGTGCGGGTCGACCAGTCGCCGATCGGCCGCACCCCGCGATCCAACCCGGCCACCTACACCGGGGTCTTCGACAAGATCCGCACGCTGTTCGCGGCGACCACCGAGGCCAAGGTCCGCGGCTACCAGCCGGGCCGGTTCTCGTTCAACGTCAAGGGCGGTCGCTGCGAGGCGTGCTCGGGCGACGGCACCATCAAGATCGAGATGAACTTCCTGCCCGACGTGTATGTGCCGTGCGAGGTCTGCCACGGCGCCCGCTACAACCGGGAGACCCTCGAGGTGCACTACAAGGGCAAGACCATCTCCGAGGTGCTGGACATGTCGATCGAGGAGGCGGCGGAGTTCTTCGAGCCGATCACCGGCATCCACCGCTATCTGCAGACGCTGGTCGACGTCGGCCTCGGGTACGTGCGGCTGGGCAGCCCGCGCCGACGCTGTCCGGCGGTGAGGCGCAGCGGGTGAAGCTGGCCGTCGGAGTTGCAGAAGCGGTCCACCGGCCGCACCGTCTACATCCTCGACGAGCCCACCACCGGTCTGCATTTCGAGGACATCCGCAAGCTGCTCGAGGTCATCAACGGCCTTGTCGACAAGGGCAATACGGTGATCGTCATCGAGCACAACCTGGACGTGATCAAGACCTCGGACTGGATCATCGACATGGGCCCCGAAGGCGGCGCCGGCGGCGGCACGGTCGTCGCCGAGGGCACGCCGGAGGACGTCGCGGCGGTGCCGGAGAGCTACACCGGCAAGTTCCTCGCGGAGGTGCTCGGCGCCGCGCCAGCCGGCCCGCCGAAGCGAGCGACCAAGCGCCGCAAGGTCAGCGCCTAGTTGACCGCCTCACGTCCCGCCGGTACCGACTGACTTCGACAGCGGCGACGGAAATCGCGGATTGATCCGGACGCCGTCCAGCCAGGCCGTGAGTTCGGCGGCCAGCGCTTCAGTGCTCGTCGGCCGTCGCGACCGGGATCTTCCAGGAGTTGCAGGCGGACGTGCGCCTGGTGATCCTGACGCCAGCCGCCGACCACGCGTCCGTTCCACCATGCGGTCGGCCCAGCGTTCCGTTGCGGTCGAACACCTGATCGCGATGCTCGCCGAGATACCAGTCGCGGTCCTACCAGCCCATCGTGGTCACATCGAGGCCCGGCAGCAGCGCAGCCGACGGCGCGACCTCAGGTTCGATCTCCAGATCGTCGGGCAGCGCGTAGCCGGGGCCGGATTCCAGATCGACCTCGACGGCTCCGATTCGCTCAAGGCCTTGCGTGCGGCCGTCAGCGTGGTGCCGAACCACCACTTGACGTCGGCGACGGTGGCGGGCCCGAAGGTGCGCAGCCAGCGGCGCGTCAACTTGGCGGCGGCGTCGGCGGGCGCGGTGCGCTGTCCCAGCCAGTCCGTGGTCGCTACCCACCGCGGCCTCGACGTCGTCCAGGTTCCGTCGTTGGGTCCGCGCACGATCTCGCCGCGGGCCGACAGCACCGTCAACACCCGCGGAGCCACCGGAATCATTCCGCCCCAGGGTTTTCCGGGCGCGGGGTCATACGTTCCGCTGATCTCGGGGAGCGCGGCCCGCAGTTCCGTGCTGCCGAGCGGCCCATGCCGTCCGAGGTGGCCCAGCACGGCTGAACATGCCGTCGCCAACCACTGTTCGCCGTCGGCCGCGAGGCCCGCCTTGTGAAGGTCGGCGACTAGTCGGCGATGTTCGTTGGCGGCGACCCGGTCGCTGGCGGCGGACTGAATGATCGGCAGGTCATCAGCGCTGACGACCCACAGCGTCCGCCTCATCGCCAAATGCCTTACCACGGAGCGGCTTTGGTATAGCTCGTTCTCGAGTTCGGCCGCGACGAAACCCGGGACATCGCGCCCACAACGAAAGGAAGGGCGTGGCAGGATCGGTGGCATGCAAGCCCACCAGTCTGGCGGTCACATGGGTAATCGAATCGGTGAGCGAGAGAAACTGCCTGCTTATCAGCCTTGTTCGCCGCTCGTCGGCAGTGAATTCACGCACGGTGCGGCTGCGGGCTCAGTGGCCGTCGTCGCGCATCGATTCGCGGATTTGGGCTAACCGGTCGGCGGCCGCCCGCTGCCGGGCCTCGTACTGGTCCTCGACGTCGCGGCCCTCCGGGGTCTCGGCGTCCAATTCGGCTGAACCGATGGATGTTTCGTAGCGGCTCTCGATCTTCTCGCGGACCGATTCGAACGTCGGCACCCCGGAGCTGCTGTAGCCGGTGTCGACATCGGGCTGGCCGGCGGAGTCTCCGGCTCATCGGGCACGGTTCCACGCTACCCGTGTCAGCGGCCGACCGGCTCGGCGTGCGGAGCCGGAGCCGAGGCGGGATGGCGGCGGGATCCGCGGCACCCCGGGAGTTCCCAGCCGACCGGCCAGCCAGGGCAGTGCCGCGGCGAAAGCATTGCTCGCAAACGGCCAGTCGTGCTTGCCGGGCTGAGCGACGATGGCGCAGTTGATGCCGTTGGCGCGGCCGAGTGCGCACAACGACTCGGCCGCCGCGATCTGGTCGTTCGGATTGGCGTCCCGCCGGCCAGCGTCGTGTCGCTGGCGTCGGTCACCGAGATACCGCGATGACGCTTCGGCGGGTTGCTCGACGACACGTCGAACCAGCCCGAGACACCGGTGTATCGGCCGTGTCTGGCGATGACGGTGGCCGGATCGAAGGCGGCCCACGCGTCGGCGTTGCCGCCGAACAGCCGCGCGATGGTCTGCGCCTTGGTTCCAGCCTCCGGGCCGATGTTGCCGGCGATGTCGACGAACGAGCTGAACAACTCCGGATGCATGACGGTCAGGTCGAGCGCGCAGGTCCCGCCCATCGACCAGCCGACGATGCCCCAGTTCGCCGGCTCCGGGCTGACGCCGAACTTCGAGACCATGAATGGCACAACGTCTTTAGTGAGGTGGTCGGCGGCGTTGCCGCGGCTGCCGTTGACGCATTCGGTGTCGTTGTTGAACGCGCCGCCGGAGTCCACGAAGACGAACACCGGCGCGTTGCCGCCGTGCGCGGCCGCGAGGTCGTCGATCGTCTTCGCGGCATTGCCGGCCCGCAGCCAGTCGGCGGGCGTGTTGAACTCGCCGCCGATCATCATCACCGTCGGCAGCTGCGGCGGGGGGTTGCTGGCGAACCACGCCGGCGGCAGGTAGACGACTTCACCGCGGTGCTTGAAATGCGACGCGTCGTCGGAGATCGTCACCGGCACGACGATGCCGTGGGCGGGCTGGAGGCCTGCGGCCGCCATCGCGGCGACGCCGGCCGCGTCGGTCTGGTCGGGCAGCGGACCGGCGGTGAGCTGATCCCATGCGGTCTGCACGGTGGGGAAGTAGCCGACCCAGAGGTTGAGCGTCAGCGCCGCGCTGAGCACACAGCGGCACCGCCAGCAGCGATGCGCTGCGCCGCCACCAGCGCGCGCTGCCCCAGCCCAGGATCACGACCGCGGCGGCGGCACCGCTGCCGGCGATCCACCACCACAGCAGCTGAGGTGCCGGATCGTCGGCCAGACCGCGCTTGTCGATGTACCAATGCGAGAACCGGCCAGCGCCGCGCCGAGGACCGCGGCCACCGGCAGCGACAGCAGCCGCCACCGCCGCGATCGCCACCCGACCGCCACCAGCAGCAGGACCACCGAGACGGCCTGGACCACTGCGGGCACCCAGCCGTGCATCAACGAAGTGTGGTTGTCAGCCAGCACCGCAAACGCGAGGTTCGCCGTTGAACCTGTCACGCCGTCCATTGTACGTCTTGTTGGCGTGCTTTGAGCACAACTTCGTCGGATCTGGTGGCCCGCGTGTCGTGCGACTCCGGCGTGGTTAGCGCGGCTTCGCCAGCGGGAACGGCAGCGTCTCGCGGATGCTTCGGCCGGTGATCAGCATGACCACCCGGTCGACGCCCATCCCCAGGCCGCCGGTCGGCGGCATCGCGTACTCCATCGCCTGCAGGAAGTCTTCGTCGAGTTCCATGGCTTCGGGATCGCCACCGGCGGCCAGAAAGGACTGCTCCTCGAGCCGGCGGCGCTGCTCGACGGGATCGGTGAGTTCGCTGTAGGCCGTGCCCAATTCGACGCCCCACGCCACCAGGTCCCAGCGCTCGGCGACGCCGGCCTGGCTGCGGTGCGGCCGGGTCAGCGGCGACACCGACGGCGGGAAAGTCGATGTAGAAGGTCGGCTGCTCGGTGCGGGCCTCGACCAGATGCTCGTACAGCTCGAGCACCACCGCGCCGGCGTCCCAGTGCGCCAGGTACGGGATCTGCACCGCGTCGGACAGCCGGCGCAGCGTGGCCAGGTCGGTGCTCGCGTCGATGTGCTCACCGAGCGCCTCGGACACCGCGTCGTGCACGGTCTTGACCGGCCAGACGCCGGAGATGTCGACCGCTTCCAGAGCACCGTCGGCGCCGGGGCGCATCACCACCTGCGCGCCGTTGGCGGCCTGCGCGGCGTTCTGGATCAGCTCCCGGCAGCCGTCGATCCAGTCTTTGTAGTCGGCGTGCGCCTGATACGCCTCCAGCAGGGTGAACTCCGGATTGTGGCTGAAGTCGACACCCTCGTTGCGGAACGCCCGGCCCAGTTCGAAGACCCGCTCCACCCCGCCGACGCACAGCCGCTTCAGATACAGCTCGGGCGCGATCCGCAGATACAGGTCGAGGTCGTAGCTGTTGATGTGGGTGATGAACGGGCGGGCGGTGGCACCGCCGTGAATTTGTTGCAGGATCGGCGTTTCGACTTCGAGAAATCCCTTGTCGTTCAAGGTATCTCGGATCGCGCGGAGCACCCTGCTGCGGGCTGCGATCAGCTCGCGCGCCTCGGCGTTGACGGCCAGGTCGACGTAGCGGCTGCGCACCCGCGCCTCGGGGTCGGTCAGCCCCTTCCACTTGTTCGGCAGCGGGCGCAGGCACTTGCCGATCAGCCGCCAGCGGTGCACGATCAGCGACTGGGTGCCGGTCTTGCTGTATCCCATCTGCCCGGTCACCTCGACCAGGTCGCCGAGATCGATGGCCTTGGTGAAATCCGCGGTCCGGCCCTGTTCGAGAATCGAATTCTCCAGCAGCAGTTGCACTTCGGCTGACCAGTCGCGCAGCTGGGCGAACAGCACGCCGCCGAAGTCCCGGATTCGCAGCACCCGCCCCGACACCGACACGTCGTTCTGGTCGTCGGTCTCGAGCGCCTGGGCGACGGTGTGGCTCGGCGGTTGCCCGACCGGATAGGCATCAATCCCGCTGTCCTGCAGCGCCTTCAGCTTGGACAGTCGGACGCGCATCTGCTCGGGCAGTCGGCGCCTCTGTGCGTCGCCGTCGCCGAAGTCGGCTTCCTGCAGTGCCGACACGTCCGGCGCGGAGCCGTCTCCATGCAGCAGCCCGGTCGCCAACAGCGTCGGTGGGACCGACGGGTGATGGCCGGTGTGCTGTTCGTCGCGCCGGACGAAAGGCAGCACCAGGAAGCCCTCCGCGATCGACGAGGCGACGCCGACCCGCGGAACCATGCGGGCGTCTTCGTAGCAGGCGAAGCGCGGTACCCAGTCGGGCTGGTACTTCATGTTGGAGCGGTACAGCGTCTCCAGCTGCCACCAGCGCGAGAAGAACAGCAGGAATCCGCGCCACAGCCGGGCCACCGGGCCGGCGCCGAGTTGGGCGCCCTGTTCGAATGCGGACCGGAACATGGCGAAGTTCAACGAGATTCGACTGATGCCGATGCGTTCGGCGTGCAGGGCCAGCTCGCTGACCATGAGCTCGATGGTGCCGTTGGGGGACTGCGGCGAGCGACGCATCAGGTCGAGCGACACGCCGTTGCGTCCCCAGGGCACCAGCGACAGCATCGCGACCACGGCGTCATCGGATCCGATGGCCTCGACCAGCAGGCAGTCCCCGTCGGCCGGATCGCCCAGCCGGCCCAGGGCCATCGAGAAGCCGCGCTCGGTGTCGGTGTCCCGCCAGGCATCCGCGCGCGAGGTCACCTGCGCCATTTCGGCGGGCTCGATGTCGTAGTGGCGGCGGATGCGCACCGTCAGCCCGGCGCGACGTGCCCGCGTCACCGCCTGGCGCACCCCGCGCATGTCCCGGCCGGAAAGCCTGAACTCGGCGGTGTTCAGAATCGCTTCGTCGCCGAGTTCCAACGCATTGAGGCCGGCCTCGCGAAATGCTTTGGCCCCAGCCGAACTCGCACCCATGTTGCCCGGTGTCCAGCCGTAGCTCTGGCACAGCGCCAACCACGCGTCGATGGCCTGCGACCACGCCCGCGGATCGCCGATCGGGTCGCCACTGGCCAGGCAGACACCCAGCTCGACGCGGTAGGTGATCGCCGCGCGTCCACTCGGCGCGAACACCACCGACTTGTCGCGGCGGGTGGCGAAGTAGCCCAATGAATCGTTCTTGCCCCACAATTCGAGCAGCCCGCGGATCGCCGACTCGTCCTCACCGGTCAGCGCGTTGTCGGCGCGCTGGGACTGGAACAGCACGATCGCCGCGGCGATCAGCGCCATCGCGCTGAACAATCCCATCAGCGCGTTGAGAAACACCGGCGGCCGGCCGGTGAACTGCGCCGACTCGACGACAGCGAACCCGACCACCCGGTTCACCACGTAGAACAACCGGTCCTCCGCAGCCAGCGTGCGGGGGAACGTCTCGATCAGACCCCAGGACAGCACGATGCCGATCGCCCACCCGGCCAGCAGCACTCCGGCGGCCTTGTACAGCGCGCCCTGGCGGACCTTGGCCCAGAACTCCCGGTAGGCGAAGGCCACCACCACCACAGCGGCGAGGTGCAGGCCCAGTCCGAGCGTCTCCCCGAAGCTCTTCGCCGGGCTCGGGTGATCCACGACCAAGCCGGCCACGTTCAATCCGGCGGCCAGCAGCAGGTTGATCTGCAAGGCCCACCAGGCGATACGTTTACGCGCGGTCAGCGCGCCGGCCAGCAGTGCCAGCACGAACGACCACGCGAAGCTGGTGTCGGGGAAGTTGAAGACGATAGTCGTTGATGAATTCCCGCGGCACCCGGATGGCCCACCGAATCACCGGCGACACGCTGGCGATCAGCGACAGGGTGGCGATCACACCGACCGTCCAGCCGGCAGCTGCCGGCACCCAGCGGAGCCGAGAAGTCGACTCGATCCGTGGGCGGGACGCAGTGAGGGTCACAGACGGCGAGGATATTCGGTATTGCTATGGAATGCCTATGATCGGGCTGGCAGGAATTCCCCGTGTCGGCCGCGACCGCCGCCTGCGGGCCGGCCGCGCAGCGACGTGTCAGAGCAGGGTGTCGTGACTGGTAGACTCACCTGCGCGACCGTCTCCGGCTAAGCCAGAGACAGCAAGTGGAGTCCCGCTCCCACCGTTGGCCACCAAGGCTCAGCGGTCCGGTCACTGGCACACCAGGTGTGCCGGTTCTGCAGTTGGCAGGCGGCCTCACGGCCGTGATCGGTCGGCACCGGGCCCTGCTTATGCAGGGCTTTTTTGCTGATGGCGTGGCATCCCTACCGCTGACTCCGAATGGAGCAGGTGACGGTGGCAATTGACGAGAAGATCAATTAGGGAGGCCCCATCAGCACTGAGACCCGTGTTAACGAACGCATCCGCGTACCTGAAGTCCGCCTGATCGGACCAGGAGGCGAGCAGGTAGGCATTGTGCGTATCGAAGACGCCCTTCGCGTCGCCGCGGACGCCGATCTCGACCTTGTCGAAGTTGCCCCGGATGCCAGACCACCGGTCTGCAAGATCATGGACTACGGCAAGTTCAAATACGAGGCGGCACAAAAGGCGCGCGAGTCTCGTAAGAACCAGCAACAGACCGTCGTCAAAGAACAGAAATTGCGACCCAAGATCGATGATCACGACTATGCGACCAAAAGGGGTCACGTGATCCGATTCCTGGAGGCGGGAGCGAAAGTCAAGGTGACCATCATGTTCCGTGGACGCGAGCAGTCGCGGCCCGAACTGGGTTACCGACTGCTGCAGCGCCTGGGCGCCGACGTTGCCGACTACGGCTTCGTCGAGACCTCGGCCAAGCAGGACGGACGCAACATGACGATGGTGCTGGCACCGCACCGCGGCGCGAAGACCCGTGCCCGTGCGGCCGAAGATGCCGCCGGACCCACCGCCAAGCCCGCACCGACCGGCGACACCGAACCGTCGCCGAACTGACACACATAGGACAGAGGACACATGCCCAAGGCCAAGACCCACAGCGGCGCGTCGAAGCGATTCCGGCGCACCGGCACCGGCAAGATCGTGCGTGAAAAAGCCGGCCGCCGCCACCTGCTCGAGCACAAGCCGACCAAGCGGACGCGACGCCTGGACGGGCGTACCACTGTGTCGGCGAACGACACCAAGCGGGTCAAGAAACTGCTGAACGGCTGACCGGCAGCACTGCGCCGGAACAACCACTTCCCCACGAGATAGGAACACCCCCATGGCACGCGTGAAGCGGGCAGTCAACGCGCAAAAGAAGCGCCGCACCATCCTGAAGGCTTCCAAAGGCTATCGCGGTCAGCGGTCCCGCCTCTACCGCAAAGCCAAAGAGCAGCAGCTACATTCGCTGACTTACGCCTACCGCGACCGTCGTGCGCGCAAGGGCGAGTTCCGCAAGCTGTGGATCTCTCGGATCAACGCTGCGGCCCGCGCCAACGACATCACCTACAACCGACTGATCCAGGGCCTCAAGGCTGCCGGCGTCGAGGTCGACCGTAAGAACCTCGCCGACATCGCGATCAGCGATGCCGCCGCGTTCACCGCGTTGGTCGCTGTTGCTCGCAAGGCGTTGCCCGACGACGTCAACGCTCCGTCCGGAGAGGCCGCCTAAGTTCGCGCGGCGCGACAATCGGATCTCAATCGCAGCCGGTGCTGACCGAACGATCGACCCGGGTCGTCGCCGCGGTCAAACTCCACCGGCAGGTGGCACGACGCCGTAGCGATCAGTTTCTGGTCGAGGGCGCCAACCTGGTGGAGGCCGCTTCCCGCCATGGTCTGATCCGCGAGATCTTCGTCACCGAAGCAGCGGCGCAGCGCTACGCAGGGCTGCTGGCAGAACACGGCGCCGCGGTTCAACTCGTCACCGAGCGCGCCGCAAAAGCGTTGTCGGACACAGTCACTCCCGCCGGAGTGGTAGCGATCTGTGAACACCCGAGCACCGCCTTGACGGATGTACTCGCGCAGAATCCGCGACTTGTCGCTGTCGGCGTGGAGATCGGTGAACCCGGCAATGCCGGCACATTGATCCGCATCGCGGACGCGATGGGCGCCGCCGCGGTCGTATTCATCGGTCACAGCGTCGACCCGTACAACGGCAAGTGCCTGCGCGCCTCGGCGGGCAGCATCTTCGCCCTGCCGGTCGTCGTCGCGCCCGACGTCGATGCGGCCATCACCGCGTTGCGGGACGCCGGGCTGCGGCTCGCGGCCACCACTGTCGATGGCGAAGTGTCGCTCGACGAGGCCGACCTCGGGGGCCCGACGGCGTGGCTGTTCGGTTCCGAGGCCCACGGGTTGTCGGCGGAGATCGCCGAGCAGGCGGACGCTCGGGTGAGCATTCCGATGTCCGGGAGCGCCCAGAGCTTGAATGTGGCTGCGGCTGCCGCGATTTGCCTCTATGAAAGCGCCAAGGCGCAGCGCGCTGCTAGGTCCGATTGCCGGGCTTCTCCTCATCGCGCTTTGCGCTCTGCATCGTCGCCCGGCTGGGTCCGATTGCCGGGCTTCTCCTCATCGCGCCCTGCACTCTGCATCGTCGATCGTGTCGGACACCACCACCACGGTCGTTGCCGGTCTCTCCGAACAGCACCTACGCTGAGCTTTGTGGAACTCGGGCACCAGCCGGTGTCCGGCGAGCCCGAGCAAACGGTGACGACGCCGGATCCGCCTGCATTGCGACAGACTTCGCCGCCATCTCTGCGCGGCGCGGCGAACTGGCTGCGCAGCACCAATCGAAGCCCGGGCCTGATCGCACTGGTGCGGCGGGCGCGCCGCGGCCTGCCCGGCGATCCTGAATTCGGTGACCCGCTCTCGACGGCCGGCAATGGTGGGCCCCGCGCCGCGGCCCGGGCAGCCGGTCGACTGCTGGGTGAGCGCGGCGGCGCGTCGCGCGAGGTCAGCCTGGGCGCACTCCAGGTGTGGCAAGCGCTGAGCGAGGCGGTGTCACGACGCCCGGCGAATGAAGAGGTGACGATCGTGTTCACCGACCTGGTGGAATTCTCCACCTGGTCGTTGCGCGCCGGTGACGACGCGACGCTCAACCTGCTCCGGCGGGTGGCGCGTGCGATCGAACCGCCCCTGCTGGACGCCGGCGGGCACATCGTCAAGCGGATGGGTGACGGCACCATGGCGGTGTTCGCCGATCCACGTGTCGCTGTAGGCGCGGTCCTGGAGGCCAACCGGGCGCTCAGGTCGGTCGACGTCGGCGGCTACAAGCCGCGGATGCGGGTGGGAATCCACACCGGCCGCCCGCAGCGCCTGGCCGCCGACTGGCTGGGCGTCGACGTCAACGTCGCTGCCCGGGTGATGGAGCGGGCAACCCGCGGCGGGGTCATGGTGTCCGGCACCGACCCTGGACCAGCTCGACGCAGACGACTTGGTCACACTGGGGGTCTCGGCCAAGCGGGTGCATTGGCCGGTTTTCTCGAGTAAACCCGCAGGTCTTCCGGCTGATTTGGCCATCTACCGGCTCAAGCCGTCCAGAGAAACTGTCAGCGACTTATCAGCTTCAGACAATCCGGATGACGACGATCCGCAGTGCATAGTGGATGGCGATGATAGTGCAGGTGTTGTCGCGGCTTTCGCGCGTGCGGATCACGCTCGCCTACGCGGCTGTGCTGATCGGTGTCAGCGCGGCGCTGGTCGACCTCAGTCCGCGTGCGCGCGCGCACGTCGTCGCGCAGGCCAGCACGAATCTGCACAACCTGGCGCACGGGCCATCTGGCCACGCTGTTGGACAGCGCGTTCGTCACCGAAGCGGGGCCGATGTACTTCTGGCTGCCGTGCCTGATCTGCCTGCTGGCACTGGCTGAACTCATCTGGCGCAGTGGCCGGCTGGCCCTCGTGTTCGTCACCGGCCATATCGGCGCCACGCTGCTGGTCGCCGCTGGGCTCACCGCGGCGGTCGAATTCCACTGGTTGCCGCTGTCGGTGTCGCGCGCGAGTGATGTCGGGGTGAGCTACGGCGCGGTCGCGGTGCTGGGTGCGCTGACCGTCGGCGATACCCCGGCGGCTGCGCGCCGGCCTGGATCGGCTTCTGGATTCCGGTCGGCCTTGCCGCTGCCGCACTGGGCGAAGATTTCACCGACGTCGGGCACGCCGTCGCGTTGATGTTGGGCATGCTGGTCGCCACCCGATTGGACGGCCCGGCGCGCTGGACGCGGGTGCGGTGCGCGCTGCTGGCCGTGTCCGCGATCTTCGGATTCTTCCTGCTGGTGCACGGCGCCTGGTCGACGGTGGGCTGCCGCGGCCGTCGGTGCAGTGGGTGCGGTGACGGCCGAGTTGTTGACCCGGTCGCGGGCGGCGCGTCGACGGCCGGCTGCCCGAGCTTGCGCCGGAGCCGGCACTCAACGGCTGAGCGACGACGTCAGGGCACATGCCCGCGAGTACAGCCAGCTGTCCCACAACGGCGTCAGCGATTCTCCGCAGTAGCCGGCGGCCAGACCGGTGAAATCGTCGGTGACGGCGTTGCTGTGTCGGTAGCGGGTCGTCCAATCTTTCAGCAACGCAAAGAATTTCTCGTCGCCCACGCGTCCGCGTAGCGCGTGCAGAGTCAATGCGCCGCGTTTGTAGACGCGGTCGTCGAACATATTGCGCGGTCCGGGATCAGCCAGCAGCAGATCCTGCGGCGCTGCACGCAGCTTCTGGTGATACTGGCGGGCGCGTTGGTCGGCGCTGGGTCCGCCGCTGTGTTCTGACCACAACCATTCGGCGTAGCGACGCGAATCCTTCGTGTAGCCAGATGTCGCGCCACTGCCGCGCGGTGACGGAATTGCCGAACCATTGGTGCGCCAACTCGTGGGCGATCAGCCGCTCGCTGGCCCCGGTCCCGTCGCAATGGTTGGCGCCGAAGATCGAAATGCCCTGAGCCTCAAGGGGTATCTCCAGATCGTCGTCGGTCACGACCACGGTGTAACCGTTCGCCAGCGGGTAGGGACCGAAGAGCTCGACGAACAGTTCCATCATCTCGGGCTGGCGAGCGAAGTCTTTGTAGAACTCGCGTCGGAGCCGCTCGGGCAACGCAGCTCGCATCTGAACCGGCGACGTGCCGAGCCGCGTCATCTCGTACATCCCGATCTGCAGGGTGATCAGGTACGTCGAGGTCGGCTCGGGTTGCTCGTAGGTCCACTCGGTCTGCGCCGCCCGCGATCGCCGTGACGCCAGCCGCCCATTGGCGACCACCCGGTAGGGATTGTCAGCGCTGATCTGGATCCGGAACGAGGCTTTGGCGCTGGGATGGTCGTCGCAGGGGAACCACGATGCGGCCCCGTTCGGCTGTCCGGCGACCAGTGCGCCGTTGGTCAGCTCCTCGAAACCGACGTCGCCCCACAACGATCGCAGCGGTCGCGGCGAACCGTGATAGTGAATGACGATCGACATCGCTGCGCCGGACGCGAGCTTCGAGGAGAGTCGAACGCGGAGTTTGCGCATCCGGCAGGCGAAGTGGGCCACGCGCTTGCCGTTCACCAATACCTTGGACACCGTCAGTGCATCGGAGAGATCGAGGGTGAATTCTTCCAACTCGGCAAGCGCAGCGGCGGTGATCGTCGCCGACCCGGAGAGCCGGTTGATCGAGACCTTGTACTCCAGCGCCAACTCATAGCGTGACACCCGATAGCCGAGGTTGCCGTTCTTGGGCAGGTACGGGTCGATCACGGTGGAAGCCTGGCTGGGTGCCGACTTCTTGGTCGCACGTTTCACGCGGCGGCCTTCTTGCCGGACTTCTCTCGGGGCGCATTCCACGGCCTGATCGGATTACCTTGCCAACGTGTCGATTTCGGCACTGAGTCGCCGCGGACGACCAGCGAAGCGGGGCCGACGGTGACGCCGGCGCCGAGCCGCGCTGACGGCAGGGCGACGCCGTGCGGACCCAGCGTCGCCCCGTGCTCGAACACAACTTCGTCCATCCGCAGGATGCGGTCGTGGAACAGATGCGTCTGCACCACGCAGCCACGGTTGACGGTGCTTCCCGGGCCGAGCGTGACAAGGTCAGCCTCTGGCAGCCAATACGTTTCGCACCAGGCGCCGCGGCCGACGCTGGCGCCCAGCGCCCGCAGCCACACGTTCATCACCGGAGTCCCACTGGCCGCGCGCGCGAACCACGGCGCGGCGACCGTCTCCACGAACGTGTCCGCAAGTTCGTTACGCCACACGAACGACGACCATAGCGGAAATTCTCCCGCCCGAATCCGGCCGACCAGAAGCCATTTCGCCGCGACCGCGACAACCGCCGCCAGCACGCCTGCAATCAGCAGCACCAGCCCACCGCACAATGCGGCCGACCACACGCCGAAGATCCGAGCCAGTGCCTGCAGCGCGCCCAGCACGGCGAGCCCGATCGCGGCCGTCACCATCACCGGGATCACCCGGAACGCCTCCACGGTCGCCCGCATCGCCTTCAACCGCCACGGCGGTTCGTAGGTGCGCGTCGTGTCAGCCTCGGCTGGACGCCGACGCAACCGCATGGGCGGACTGCCCAACCAGGACGAGCCGCGTTTCGCCTTGGGTGGTGCCGCGGACAGCACCGCGACCAGCCCGTCCTCGGGCACCCGGCGGCCCGGTTGGGTGATGCCCGAGTTACCCAGAAACGCCCGCCTGCCGACCGTCGTCGTGGCCGCGTAGATCCAGCCACCGCCAAGCTCATACGAGGCGACCAGGGTGTCGTCGGCAAGAAACGCACCATCTTCGATGACGGTGAACTTCGGGGTCAGCAGGACCGTGGAGATCTCGGTGTCGCGGCCGACCTTGGCGCCCAATATCCGCAGCCAGCCGGGTGTGGCCAAACTTGCGTACAGCGGGAACAGGTGGTTGCGTGCGCCGTCCATCAGTCGCTCGGTGGCCCAGAGCTGCCACCCGCTGCGGCTGCGGACCGGGTGATAGCCCTCCCGCAGCCCGATCGACAGCATCCGCACCGCGACAACCGTCATCGCCGCGTACGCGGCCAGGGCCGCCACCGTCGCGACCGGCGTCCAACAGATGGCCGGCAGCACGGCCTCCGACAAGCGGCGGGTGTGCCGGACGCTCAGGCCGATCACGGCGAGCCCCGCCGCCAGCGCGGTCAGCGGCATCGCCGCCAGCAACACCGACGTCAGCGCGTACACCGCGACCCAATGGCTTCGGCGGGCCGGCCGCTCGTCGGGCCAGGGGTGTTTCACCCGACCGGATTTCACCGCGGGCGAACCCTTCCAGTACTGGCGGCTCTTGACCTTCCCGACGACACCCGAGCCGGGCGCAACGTCGGCGTTCTTGCCGACCACGGCGCCGGGCAGCAATGTGGTGCGGGCCCCGATCGTGGCGTCGTTGCCGATCGCTGATCGCGCCGAGGTGCAACGCGTCGCCGTCGACCCAGTGCCCGCACAAGTCCACTTCGGGCTCGACCGCGCTGCGATGCCCGAGCGTCAGCAGCCCGGTGACCGGCGGCATCGAGTGCAGGTCGACGCCCTTACCGATGTCCGCACCGAGTGCGCGCGCGTAGTAGACCAGCCACGGCGCCCCGGCCAGGTTGCCGGCGCCACTGGCTTCGGCGAGCCGCTCGGCCAACCACACCCGCAGATGCAGCGACCCGCCGCGCGGGTAGGTGCCGGGTTGGACGTTGCGCAGCAACAGTCGCGCGGCCAGCACCGCGATGCCCATCCGGCCCAGCGGCGTGACGAACACGACGAATGCCGCGGCAACCAGCCACCAGTTCACCGCGACCGTCCACGGCACCAGATGCACTGCGCGGGCGACGTTGTTGCCCAGCGCCAACCACGTCACCCACTGCAACGCGGCCAGCGTGGCCAACGGCACCGACAGCACGACCTGCGCGAGCTGGGCCAGTCGCGGCGTCGGGCGTACCACCCGCTCGACCACATCCGGTGGTTTTTCCAGCTCGTCGAGGAACCCGGCGAGCGACCCGAGCCGCGGATGGTCGTAGAGGTCAGCCACGGTGACCTGCGGATAGCGCTCCCGCAGCGCGGCGACCAGTTGTGCCGCGGCAAGCGAGCCGCCGCCCAGGGCGAAGAAGTCGGCCTCCGGCCCGTCGACCGCCGCGCCGAGCAGATCCCGCCACAGCGTGGCCAGCCAGCTCGCCGTGCCGCTGAGATCGGAGGCCCGCTCGCTGTCGCGCCGCCCGGCGGCGGCCAGGGCAAGGCGTCGCGGTCGACCTTGCCGGACGTGCGGGTGGGCAACTCGTCGACCCGCACCAGGCGCGGCACCAACGCGGCCGGGAGCTGCTCGGCCAGCAGGGCGCGGGCGGTGGCCATGTCGAAGTCCGGATCGGCGCTGGCGACGTAGCCGACCAGCACCGGCGTGCCCGCCGCCGTCCGCCGGACAGCGGCGGCGCCCCCACTGACGCCCGGAAGGTGCACCAACGCCGAGTCGACCTCGCCCAATTCGATCCGGCGACCGCCGACCTTGACCTGGTCGTCGGCGCGGCCGCAGAAGACCAGGCCTTCGCTTTCCAGCCGCACCAGATCACCGCTGCGGTAGGCGCGTCGCCAGCCCAGCGTGGGCATCGGCGCGTACTTCTCGGCGTCTTTCGCCTCGTCGAGGTAGCGGGCCAGGCCCACACCGCCGATCACCAGTTCACCGATCTCGCCATCGGCCACCGGCTGGCCGTCACTGTCGACGACGGCCAGGTCCCAACCCGGCAGCGGCAGACCGATGCGCACCGGGCCGTCGGCCTCGAGCCGGGCCGCGCACGCGACCACGGTGGCCTCGGTGGGGCCGTAGGTGTTCCACACCTCCCGGCCCTCGACGGCCAGCCGCGCGGCCAGCTCCGGAGGGCACGCCTCGCCGCCGAAGATCAACAGCCGCACCGCTTCCAGCGCCTCGGCGGGCCAGAGCGCGGCCAGTGTCGGCACGGTCGACACCACGGTCACGTCGCGGCTGACCAGCCACGGCCCGAGATCCATCCCGCTGCGCACCAGCGACCGCGGCGCCGGGACCAGGCAAGCGCCGTGCCGCCAGGCCAGCCACATCTCCTCACACGACGCGTCGAACGCCACCGACAGCCCGGCCAGCACCCGGTCGCCCGGACCAATCGGGTTGTCCCGCAAGAACATCTGCGCCTCGGCATCGACGAATGCCGCGGCGCTGCGATGCGTGACGGCGACGCCTTTGGGCGTGCCGGTCGATCCGGAGGTGAAGATGATCCAGGCGTCGTCGCGGAGCAGAGGCGCCCCGGCCCGCCAGCCTCGCGAGGAACCCGGACCGCGGGCCATGCCGGCTTCGCTGACGACCGCGACCACGTTGGCCTCGCCGAAGACCAGCTCGGCACGTTCGTCCGGGTCGTCGGCGTCGACGGGCACATAGGCCGCACCGGCGGCCAGCGTCGCCAGGATCGCTTCGTAGAGCGCGAAGCTGCCCGACGGCATCCGGATGCCGATCCGGTCACCACGACCGATGCCGCGGGCGGCCAGCCAGGCGACGCTCGCTTCGATGTCGCTGATCAGCTCGCTGTAGGTGAGTTGGACGGTGCCGTCGTCGATCGCCGCGGCTTCGGGGAAGCGCGCGGCGGTGTCGTAGAGGACGTCGATCAGCGTGCGCGGGCCCGCTGCGTGCGGCGACAACAGGTACTGCGCCGGGACGCGTTCGGGAGCTTGGGGCGTCGCCACCTGTACGAAAATACTCAAGCCCGGGCGCTTCGACGGCCAGCGCGCGCAAGGCGGGTGGGAAATCTCGCTGACAGCTTCCGATCGCCGGCGAGGTGACCACCTATGATCGGCTCTTGCGCGTCACGCTGTGTCGCGCCCCGCAAAATGCCCTCACCCCGAAAAGGAGAGTGTCGCCGCGTGGGTGACCAAGCCCCCGTCAACGAAGCCCTGTCGCAGGAGGCGTTGACCGCCGCGGTCGACGCGGCCCGGCAGGCCTTCGCGGCCGCGGCCGATCTCGACGCGCTGGCGCGCGCCAAGACCGAGCACCTCGGCGACCGCTCGCCGATGGCGCTGGCGCGCCAGGCGCTGGCCACCGTGCCCAAGGCCGACCGCGCCGACGCCGGCAAGCGGGTCAACAGCTCGCGCGGTCGACGCGCAGCAGCGGCTACGACGAACGCCTGGCGGCGCTGCGCGCCGAGCGTGACGCCGCGGTGTTGGTCGCCGAGCGCATCGACGTGACACTGCCCTCGACCCGCCAGCCGATCGGGGCGCGGCACCCGATCACGATCCTGGCCGAGCACATCGCCGACACGTTCGTCGCGATGGGATGGGAGCTGGCCGAGGGCCCCGAGGTCGAGACCGAGCAGTTCAACTTCGACGCGCTGAACTTCCCGCCGACCACCCGGCCCGCAGCGAGCAGGACACCTTCCACATCGCGCCGGACGGTTCGCGGCAGCTGCTGCGCACCCACACCTCGCCGGTGCAGGTGCGCGCGCTGCTGGAGCGCGAGCTGCCGGTCTACGTCATCTCGATCGGTCGCACGTTCCGCACCGACGAGCTCGACGCCACCCACACCCCGGTCTTCCACCAGGTCGAGGGGCTGGCGGTGGATCGCGGCCTGACGATGGCGCACCTGCGCGGCACGCTCGACGCGTTCGCGCGGGCCGAGTTCGGGCCGCAGGCGCGCACCCGGATTCGCCCGCACTTCTTCCCGTTCACCGAACCGTCGGCCGAGGTCGACGTGTGGTTCGAGAACAAGAAGGGCGGCGCCGGCTGGGTGGAGTGGGGCGGCTGCGGCATGGTGAACCCGAATGTGTTGCGCGCCGCGGGCATTGACCCGCAACGAATACTCGGGCTTCGCGTTCGGCATGGGCCTGGAGCGCACGCTGCAGTTCCGCAACGGCATTCCCGACATGCGCGACATGGTCGAAGGCGACGTCCGGTTCTCGCTGCCGTTCGGGGTGGGGGCCTGATGCGCGTTCCCTACAGCTGGCTGCGCGAAGTCGTCAGCGCCGGCGCTCCCGGCTGGGACGTGACGCCCGCCGAGCTCGAGCAGGCGTTCGTCCGCATCGGCCACGAGGTCGAAGAGGTCATCACGCTCGGCCCGGTCGACGGTCCGCTGACCGTGGGCCGGGTCGCCGCGATCGAGGAGCTCACCGAGTTCAAGAAGCCGATCCGCGCCTGCAAGGTCGACGTCGGCGAAGATAAGCCACGCGACATCGTCTGCGGAGCAACCAACTTCGCCGTCGGTGACCTGGTGGTGGTGGCGCTGCCCGGCACCACGCTGCCCGGCGGGTTCAACATCGCCACGCGCAAGACCTACGGCCACACCTCCGACGGCATGATCTGCTCGGCGGCCGAACTCGGTTTGGGCGCAGACCATTCCGGCATCCTGGTGCTGCCGCCGGGAACCGCCGAGCCCGGCGCCGAGCGGCGTCGAGGTGCTCGGCCTCGACGACGTGGTCTTCGACCTGGCCATCACCCCGGACCGCGGCTACTGCATGTCGGTGCGCGGACTGGCCCGCGAGATCGCCTGCGCCTACGACCTGGACTTCGTCGACCCCGCCGACGTGCCCGCGCTGCCCGTCGAGGGCGAGGCCTGGCCGCTGACGGTGCAGCCCGAGACCGGTGTGCGCCGGTTCGCGCTGCGCCCGGTCACCGGTATCGACCCGGCGGCGGTGTCGCCGTGGTGGTTGCAGCGCCGGCTGCTGCTCTGCGGCATCCGGGCGATCTCACCGGCCGTCGACGTCGACCAACTACGTGATGCTCGAACTCGGCCATCCGATGCACGCGCACGACCTCAACCGGATCACCGGCGGCTTCGACGTGCGGTTCGCCCAGCCGGGCGAGACGGTCGTCACCCTCGACGACGTCGAGCGCCAGCTCGATCCGGCCGACGTGCTGATCGTCGACGACGTCGCGACCGCGGCGATCGGCGGCGTGATGGGTGCGGGCAGCACCGAGGTGCGCGACGACTCCACCGATGTGCTGCTGGAGGCCGCGGTCTGGGATCCGGCTGCGGTGTCGCGGACCGCGCGCCGGCTGCACCTGCCCAGCGAGGCCGCCCGCCGCTACGAGCGCGACGTCGACCCGGCCATTTCCGTTGCGGCGCTGGATCGCTGCGCCGCGCTGCTCGCCGAGATCGCCGGCGGCGCAGGTCTCGCCGAAGCTCACCGACTGGCGGGGCGACCCGCCGCGGGACGACTGGTCGCTGCCGCCGATCCGGATCGCCGCCGACCTGCCCGACCGCATCGCCGGCGTCGAGCTACGCCGAGGGCGCGACGGCCCGGCGGCTGACCCAGATCGGCGCCGCGGTCAGCGACGCCGGCGACAGCCTGACCGTGACGCCGCCGAGCTGGCGGCCCGACCTGTTGCAGCCGGCCGACCTGGTCGAGGAGGTGCTGCGGCTGGAAGGGCTCGAAGTCATCCCGTCGGTGCTGCCGTCGGCGCCGGCCGGCCGCGGACTGACCGCCGACGCAGCGCCGTCGCCGCGCGATCGGCAAGTCGCTGGCGCTGTCGGGCTACGTCGAGGTCCTGCCGACGCCGTTCCTGCCCGCCGGCGTCTTCGACGCCTGGGGCCTGCCGGCCGACGACGCGCGGCGCAACACCACGCAGGTGCTCAACCCGCTGGAGGCCGATCGGCCGCAGCTGGCCACCACGCTGCTGCCGGGGCTGCTGGAAGCGTTGGCGCGCAACGTGTCTCGCGGCATCGTCGACGTCGCGCTGTTCGCCATCGCGCAGGTGGTGCAGCCGACCGCGCAGACCAAGGGCGTCGAGCTGATCCCGGTGGACCGGCGTCCCACCGACGACGAGATCGCCGCGCTGGACGCGTCGCTGCCGCGGCAGCCCCAGCACGTCGCCGCGGTGTTGACCGGGCTGCGCGAACCGCGCGGCCCGTGGGGCGACGGGCCGGCGGTCGAGGCGGCCGACGCGTTCGAAGCGGTGCGAATCATCGCCCGCGCCAGCGGAATCGAGGTGACCTGCGGGCCGCCCAGTACCTGCCGTGGCATCCGGGCCGCTGCGCCGAAGTGCTCGTCGGCGAGACCGTGGTCGGGCATGCGGGGCAACTGCACCCCGCGGTGATCGAGCGTTCCGGCCTGCCCAAGGGCACCTGCGCGGTCGAGCTGGACCTCGACGCCATCCCGATCGTCGAGGCGCTTGCCGGCGCCGCGGGTTTCGCCGTTCCCCGCGGTGTTCCAGGACGTCAGCCTGGTCGTGGACGCCGACGTCCCTGCGCAGACGGTGCGGACGCGGTCCGCGACGGCGCGGGGGAGCTGCTGGAGGATGTCCGGCTGTTCGACGTCTACACCGGCCCGCAGGTCGGCGAGGATCGCAAGTCGCTGACCTTCGCGCTGCGGTTCCGCGCGGCCGACCGCACGCTCACCGAAGACGAGGCCAGCGCGGCTCGTGACGCGGCCGTGCGCTGCGCCGCCGAGCGGGTCGGCGCGGTGCTGCGCAGCTGAATCAGGCTGTCAAGAATGAGTTTGCATCGCTGTGCATAGTCATGCAACGATGGGCGTCATGACCAGGGGATACGGGTGGCGGTCGCCGGCGCCAGCGGCTACGCGGGCGGCGAGATCCTGCGGCTGCTGCTCGGGCATCCGGCCTACGCACGACGGACGGCTGACGATCGGCGCGCTGACCGCCGCCGCCAGCGCGGGCACCCCGCTGGCCGAGCATCATCCACATTTGGTGCCGTTGGCGCAGCGGGTGCTGGAGCCGACCGAGCTTGACGTGCTGGCCGGCCATGACGTTGTTTTCCTGGCCCTTCCGCACGGGCATTCGGCGGCGTTGGCGCAACAGCTCGGCCCGCACACCTTGGTCGTGGACTGCGGCGCGGATTTCCGGCTGAGCGACGCCGGCGCGTGGGAGCGGTTCTACGGCTCCCCACACGCGGGCAGCTGGCCGTACGGGTTGCCCGAGCTACCCGGTAATCGGGACGCGCTGCGCGATGCCCGGCGCATCGCCGTACCGGGCTGCTATCCGACCGCCGCGGTGTTGGCGCTGTTTCCCGCCGTGGCAGCCGATCTCATCGAACCCGCCGTCACCGTCGTCGCGGTCAGCGGCACCTCCGGCGCCGGCCGCGCCGCGAAAACCGACCTGCTCGGTTCGGAGGTCATCGGTTCGGCGCGGGCCTACAACATCGCCGGCGCGCACCGGCACACTCCCGAAATCGTTCAGGGGCTGCAGCCAGGTCACCGATCGGGACGTCACCGTGTCGTTCACGCCGGTGCTCATCCCGACCTCGCGCGGCATCCTGGCCACCTGCACCGCGCGCACCACGGCACCGCTGTCGCAGCTGCGGGCCGCCTACGAAAAGGCCTACCACGACGAGCCTTTCATTCATCTGTTGCCCGAAGGTCAGCTGCCGCGCACCGGCGCGGTGATCGGCAGCAACGCCGCGCACATCGCGGTCGCGGTCGACGAGGACGCCGCCACGTTCGTCGCCATCGCGGCGATCGACAACCTGGTCAAGGGCACCGGCGGCGCCGCCGTGCAGTCGATGAACCTGGCGCTGGGTTGGCCGGAGACCGAAGGCCTTTCGGTGGTCGGGGTGGCACCGTGACCGCGCAGACTCGCGCCGCTGGTACGCGCACAAGGCGTCACCGCTCCGGCCGGTTTCCGCGCCGCCGGCATCGCCGCCGGCATCAAGGCATCCGGCGAGCCCGACCTCGCGCTGGTGTTCAACGAGGGCCCCGATCACGCGGCCGCCGGAGTGTTCACCCGCAACCAGGTCAAAGCCGCGCCGGTGTTGTGGACCCAGCAGGTGCTGACCACCGGGCGGCTGCGCGCGGTGATCCTGAATTCCGGTGGCGCCAACGCCTGCACCGGGCCGGGCGGCTTCCAGGACACCCACGCCACCGCCGAGGCGGTCGCCGCCGCGTTGTCGGAGTGGGGCACCGAGACCGGCGCGATCGAGGTCGCGGTCTGCTCCACCGGACTGATCGGCGACCGGCTGCCGATGGACAAGGTGCTCGCCGGCGTCGTGACATCGTGCAGGAGATGGCCGGCGGCCTCACCGGCGGCGAAGAGGCCGCCCGGGCCATCATGACCACCGACACCGTGCCCAAACAGGTTGCGCTGCACCACCCGGACAACTGGACGGTCGGCGGCATGGCCAAGGGCGCGGGCATGCTGGCGCCGTCGCTGGCCACCATGCTGTGCGTGCTCACCACCGACGCCGTCGCCGACGCCGGCCGCCCTGGACGCGCGCTGCGCCGCGCCACCGCGCAGACCTTCGACCGGCTCGACATCGACGGCAGCTGCTCGACCAACGACACCGTGCTGCTGCTGGCTTCGGGCGCAAGCGAAATCGCGCCCAGCCAAGCCGATCTCGACGACGCCGTGCTGCGGGTCTGCGACGACCTGTGCGCTCAACTGCAAGCCGACGCCGAAGGCGTCACCAAGCGCGTCGCCATCACCGTCACCGGCGCGCCACCGAAGACGACGCCGTCACCGCGGCCCGGGTGATCGCGCGGGACAGCCTGGTGAAGACCGCGCTGTTCGGCTCCGACCCGAACTGGGGCCGGGTGCTCGCCGCCGTCGGCATGGCGCCGGTGCAACTCGACCCCGACCGGATCACCGTGTCGTTCAACGGTTCAGCGGTCTGCGTCGACGGCGTCGGCGCGCCGGGCGCCCGCGAGGTGGATCTGTCGGCCACCGACATCGATGTCGTCGTCGACCTGGGGGTCGGCGACGGCCAGGCCGCCATCCGGACCACCGACCTGTCCCACGCTTATGTCGAAGAGAATTCGGCGTACAGCTCATGAGCCGCAGCATACCCACCCGGTCAAGGCGCAGGTGCTGGCCGAGGCCCTGCCGTGGCTGACCCAGCTGCACGGCAAGATCGTCGTGGTCAAATACGGCGGCAACGCCATGACCAACGACACGCTGCGGCGTGAGTTCGCCGCCGACATGGCATTTCTGCGCAACTGCGGCATCCACCCGGTCGTCGTGCACGGCGGCGGCCCGCAGATCAGCGCCATGCTCAAACGCCTTGGCATCGCAGGCGACTTCAAGGGCGGATTCCGAGTCACGACGCCCGAAGTGCTCGACGTGGCGCGGATGGTGCTGTTCGGTCAGGTCGGCCGTGAGCTGGTCGGCCTGATCAACGCGCACGGCCCGTACGCGGTCGGCATCACCGGCGAAGACGCGCAATCTGTTCACCGCGGTGCGGCGCAGCGTCAGCGTCGACGGTGTCGCCACCGACATCGGCCTGGTCGGCAACATCGCCCAGGTGAACCCCGCCGTCGTGCTGGATCTGATTGCCGCCGGCCGGATTCCGGTGGTGTCGACGCTGGCCCCCGACATCGACGGCGTCGTGCACAACATCAACGCCGACACCGCCGCGGGCGCGTTGGCCGAGGCGCTGGGGGCCGAGAAGCTGTTGATGCTCACCGACGTCGAAGGTCTCTACACCCGTGGCCGGACCGGGATTCGCTGGTCAGCGAGATCGACACCACCACGTTGGCGCAACTGTTGCCGACGCTGGAAACCGGCATGATCCCCAAGGTCGAGGCCTGCCTGCGCGCGGTGGGTGGCGGCGTGCCCAGCGCACACGTCATCGACGGCCGCGTCGAGCATTGCGTGCTGGTCGAACTGTTCACCGACGAAGGATCCGGCACGAAGGTGGTGAGCGCATGACCCGCACGGAAGAACTGCAGGACCGGTGGTCCGCGGTGATGATGGACAACTACGGCACCCCGCCGGTCGCCCTGGCCAGCGGCGACGGCGCCGTGGTCACCGACGCCGACGGCAAGTCCTACCTCGACCTGCTCGGCGGCATCGCCGTCAACGTGCTGGGCCACGGCCACCCGGCCGTGATCGACGCCGTCACGCGACAGATGTCGACGCTGGGCCACACCTCCAACCTGTACGCCGCCGAACCCGGCATCGCGCTGGCCGAGGCGCTGGTCGGCCTGCTCGGCGCCGACGCCGAGGCCCGGGTGTTGTTCTGCAACTCCGGCACCGAGGCCAACGAGGCGGCGTTCAAGCTCTCCCGTCTCACCGGCCGGACGAAACTGGTTGCGGCGCAAGAGGCGTTTCCACGGCCGGACGATGGGCTCGCTGGCGCTGACCGGCCAGCCGAGCAAGCAGGCGCCGTTCGCGCCGCTGCCCGGTGACGTCACCCACGTGCCGTACGGCGACGTCGACGCGCTGGCCGCGGCGGTCGGTGACGACACCGCCGCGGTGTTCCTCGAGCCGATCATGGGGGAGAGCGGCGTCGTCGTGCCACCCGACGGCTACCTGGCGGCCGCCCGCGAGATCACCGCCCGGCACGGTGCGCTGCTGGTCCTCGACGAGGTGCAGACCGGAATGGGCCGCACCGGAACGTTTTTCGCGCACCAGCACGACGGCATCACGCCCGACGTGGTGACGCTGGCCAAGGGTCTCGGCGGCGGGCCTGCCGATCGGCGCGTGCCTGGCGATCGGCCCGGCCGCGCAGCTGCTGACCCCGGGCCTGCACGGCAGCACCTTCGGCGGCAACCCGATCTGCGCGGCGGCCGCGCTGGCGGTGCTGCGGGTGCTGGCCGACGACGACCTGGTCCGACGGGCCGGGGCGCTCGGAAAGACGTTGCACCAGAGCATCGAATCGCTTCAGCACCCGTTGATCGACCACGTCCGCGGCCGTGGCCTGCTGTGCGGCGTCGTGCTCACCGCGCCGACCGCGCAAGGACGTCGAGGCGGCCGCCCGCGCCGCCGGATTCCTGGTCAACGCCGCCGCCCCCGACGTCGTCCGGCTGGCGCCGCCGCTGATCATCACCGAACATCAGATCGACACGTTCGTCGACCGCGTTGCCGGGCATCCTGGACAGCCGCCGAGGAGGCACCATGACGCGACACTTCCTGCGCGACGACGACCTGACGCCCGACGAACAGGCCGAGGTGCTGGCGCTGGCCGCCGAACTGAAGAAGGACCCGTTCAGCCGCCGCCCGCTGGAGGGCCCACGCGGCGTCGCGGTCATCTTCGAGAAGAACTCCACCCGCACCCGGTTCTCCTTCGAGGTGGGTATCGCTCAGCTCGGCGGGCATGCCGTCGTCGTCGACGGCCGCAGCACCCAGCTCGGCCGCGAAGAGACCCTGCAGGACACCGCGAAGGTGTTGTCCCGCTACGTCGACGCCATCGTCTGGCGCACCTTCGGCCAGGCCCGGCTGAGCGCGATGGCCGAAACCGCGACGGTGCCGATCGTCAACGCGCTGTCCGACGAATTCCATCCGTGCCAGGTGCTGGCCGATCTGCAGACCATCGCCGAACGCAAGGGCTCGCTGCGCGGTCTGCGGATGTCCTACTTCGGTGACGGCGCCAACAACATGGCGCACTCGCTGATGCTCGGCGGCGTCACCGCCGGCATGCACGTGACGATCGCCGCTCCAGCGGGTTTCGCGCCGGATCCGCTGTTCGTCGCCGCCGCCGAGCGGCGCGCCGCGGACACCGGCGCATCGGTGACCATCACCGCGGACCCCGTCGCCGGCGGCATCGGGCGCCGACGTGCTGGTGACCGACACCTGGACGTCGATGGGCCAGGAGGACGACGGGCTGGATCGAGTTCGGCCGTTCCGGCCGTTCCAGCTCAACGCCGATCTGCTGGCCCTTGCTGATTCGGAAGTCATTGTGCTGCACTGCCTTCCGGCGCATCGCGGCCACGAGATCACCGACGAGGTGATCGACGGCCCGCACAGCGCGGTGTGGGACGAGGCCGAGAACCGGCTGCACGCGCAGAAGGCGCTGCTGGTGTGGCTGCTGGAGCAGCGCACATGACGCGCTCGAAGACCACGCCCGACATCACCCGCGCCGGACGGCAGGCCCGCATCGTGGCGATCCTGTCGTCGGCAGAGGTCCGCAGCCAGAGCGAGTTGGCCGCGCTGCTGGCCGCCGACGGCGTCGAGGTCACCCAGGCCACGCTGTCGCGCGACCTCGAAGAACTCGGCGCGGTGAAGTTGCGCGGCGCCGACGGCGGTGTCGGCGTCTACGTCGTCCCCGAGGACGGCAGCCCGCTGCGCGGGGTATCCGGCGGCACCGAACGGCTGTCGAGGCTGCTGAGCGAAGTGCTGGTGTCCACCGACGCCACCGGCAACCTCGCAGTGCTGCGCACCCCGCCCGGCGCGGCCGACTACCTGGCCAGCGCCATCGACCGGGCGGCGCTGCCCTACGTCGTCGGCACCATCGCCGGGGATGACACCATCTTCGTGGCGGCCCGCGAGCCGATGACCGGCGCAGAACTCGCAACCCTGATCCAACACCTCGACCTAACCGCACAACCAAAGGAGATCAGTTCATGTCCGAGCGCGTCATCTTGGCGTATTCCGGCGGTTTGGACACCTCGGTGGCGATCAGCTGGATCGGCAAGGAGACCGGCCGCGAGGTTGTCGCGGTCGCGATCGACCTCGGCCAGGGCGGCGAGGACATGGAGGTGGTCCGCCAGCGGGCGCTGGACTGCGGCGCGGTCGAAGCGGTGGTCGTCGACGCCCGCGACGAGTTCGCCGAGGAATACTGCCTGCCCACCATCCTGGCCAACGCGCTCTACATGGACCGCTACCCGCTGGTGTCGGCGATCAGCCGGCCGCTGATCGTCAAGCACCTGGTCGAGGCGGCCCGCGAGCACGGCGGCGGCATCGTCGCGCACGGCTGCACCGGCAAGGGCAACGACCAGGTCCGCTTCGAGGTCGGATTCGCCTCGCTGGCACCGGATCTGGAGGTGCTCGCACCGGTCCGCGACTACGCGTGGACCCGCGAGAAGGCCATCGCCTTCGCCGAAGAGAACGCCATCCCGATCAACGTCACCAAGCGCTCGCCGTTCTCCATCGACCAGAACGTGTGGGGCCGCGCGGTGGAAACCGGTTTCCTGGAGCACCTCTGGAACGCGCCGACCAAGGACGTCTACGACTACACCGAAGACCCCACCGTCAACTGGAACACCCCCGACGAGGTGATCGTCGGCTTCGAGAGAGGCGTGCCGGTCATCGATCGACGGCAACCCGGTGTCGGTGCTGCAGGCCATCGAGGAACTCAACCGGCGCGCGGGCGCGCAGGGTGTCGGGCGCCTCGACGTCGTCGAAGACCGGCTGGTGGGCATCAAGAGCCGCGAGATCTACGAGGCCCCCGGCGCGATGGTGCTCATCACCGCGCACACCGAACTCGAGCACGTCACGCTGGAGCGCGAGCTGGGCCGGTTCAAGCGGCAGACCGACCAGCGCTGGGCCGAACTGGTCTACGACGGCCTGTGGTACTCGCCGCTGAAGACGGCGCTGGAGACGTTCGTCGCCAAGACCCAGGAGCACGTCACCGGCGAGATCCGAATGGTGTTGCACGGTGGGCACATCGCCGTCAACGGCCGCCGCAGCGCCGAGTCGCTCTACGACTTCAACCTGGCCACCTACGACGAGGGCGACACCTTCGACCAGTCGATGGCGAAGGGCTTCGTCTACGTGCACGGGCTGTCGTCCAAGCTCGCCGCCCGCCGGGACCTGGCCACCGACCAAACGTGAGCACCAACGAGGGCTCGCTGTGGGGCGGGCGGTTCGCCGACGGCCGTCCGATGCGCTGGCCGCGCTGAGCAGGTCCACCCACTTCGACTGGGTGCTTGGCGCCCTACGACGTCACCGCGTCCAAGGCGCACGCCGAGGTGCTGTTCAACGCCGGGCTGCTGACCGACGATCAGCGCGACGGGCTGCTGGCCGGTCTGGACAGCCTGGCCGAGGACGTCGCCGACGGCAGCTTCGGACCGCTGGTCACCGACGAGGACGTGCACGCCGCGCTGGAGCGCGGGCTGATCGACCGGGTCGGGCCCGACCTGGGTGGACGGCTGCGGGCCGGCCGCTCGCGAAATGACCAGGTGGCCACGCTGTTTCGGATGTGGCTGCGCGACGCGCTGCGGCGAGTCGCCGCCGGCGCGCTGGAGCTTGTCGGCGCACTGGCGGCCCAGGCCGCCGCGCACCCGAACGCCATCATGCCCGGTAAGACGCACCTGCAGTCCGCACAGCCGATCCTGCTGGCCCACCATCTGCTCGCGCACGCCCATCCGCTGTTGCGCGACGTCGACCGCATCGTCGACCTCGACGCGCGTACCGCGTTGTCGCCGTATGGTTCTGGGGCGCTGGCCGGCTCGTCGCTGGGCCTGGACCCCGACGCGATCGCCGAGCAGCTCGGCTTCACCGCGGCCGCCGACAACTCGATCGACGCAACGGCGTCGCGGGATTTCGCCGCCGAGGCGGCGTTCGTCTTCGCGATGATCGGCGTCGACCTGTCCCGGCTTGCCGAGGACGTCATCATCTGGAGCACAACCGAATTCGGCTATGTCACCTTGCACGACTCGTGGTCGACCGGCAGTTCGATCATGCCGCAGAAGAAGAATCCCGACATCGCCGAGCTGGCTCGCGGCAAGTCCGGCCGGCTGATCGGAAACCTGGCCGGGCTGCTGGCGACGCTCAAGGCTCAGCCGCTGGCCTACAACCGCGACCTGCAGGAGGACAAGGAGCCGGTGTTCGACTCGGTCGCGCAGCTGGAGCTGCTGCTGCCGGCGATGGCCGGCCTGGTCAGCAGCCTGACGTTCAACGTCGAGCGGATGGCGGCACTGGCGCCGGCCGGCTACACGCTGGCCACCGATATCGCTGAATGGCTGGTGCGCCAGGGAATTCCGTTCCGGGACGCCCACGAGGCCGCCGGGGCCGCCGTCCAGGTCGCCGAAAAACTCGGCGTCGGGCTCGAAGAGTTGACCGACGACCAGCTGGCTGCCATCAGCGCGGACCTGACGCCTCAGGTCCGTGACGTGCTCACCATCGAAGGCTCGGTGTCATCCCGCGACGCCCGCGGCGGCACCGCGCCCAGCCAGGTTGCCCGCCAACGTGATTCGGTGCTCGCCGCCGTTGAGCAACTTCGGGGTCGGCTGATCCGCTAGCGCGCTACCGGGCCCGTGCGTGCGGCAACTGAAGGGACCTGCGGGATCTCGCCGGCCGGCAACGGGCCGGAGTAGAAGTTGCCCTGCACGACATCGCAACCGAATCTGTCGGAGCCAGCGAGCTGTGTCGTCGTTTTCCACGCCTTCGGCAACGCTGGCGATCCCGAACTCTGCGGCCAACTCGATGACAGACCGTGCGATCATTGCGGCACGTCGGTCGTACAGAATCGGGGCAATCAGCTGACGGTCGAGCTTGACCTCGTCGATGGGTAGCTCGCGAAGATAGGTCAACGTGGAATATCCGCTACCGAAGTCATCGATCGAAACCCGAATACCCGCTTCCCGCAGACGATTCAGTACGGCGCGACCTGTGTCGAAGTCGGCCACCATCAGCTCTTCGGTGATCTCCACCGTCAGCAGGCTCGGCGACAAGCCATGCACATCCAGCACGGTCAAGATGCGGTCCGGCAGGGTGTCCTCGCCGAGTGAACGTGCCCACAAGTTCACTGCGACCGGGATGTCGACACCGATCTCATGCCAACCCGCGGCGTCCGCGATCGCGCGTGAGAGCACTACGTCGGTGACGGCGTCGGTCAGCCCATGCTCGCGCACCAATGGCAAAAACTCACTGGGCTCCAACGCACCCAAAGTGGAATGTTCCCAGCGCAATAGCGCTTCGGCGCCGCATATCGCACCGCTGGCCATCCCGAACTGCGGTTGATACACCAGCGTCAGCAGACGGTCGTCGATGGCGCGGCGAAGGTCCCACAGCAATTGCAGCCGCTCGATACCGGCACGGAAGGTCTGGCGTCGACCAAGATGTGCGTCTTTCTCCGGCGTAAACGTCTGAACATCAGTGGCACTCGTCTGCTCGGCGCGCGCCCGTGCCGATTCTGCCTGGCCGAGCAGATCGGCTGCGGCTGTCGGGGTTTCGGTGTGGGTCGGCGCGCTGGCCACACCGATGCTCAGATGCACGTACACCCGGTTGTCGGCGATGTCGAGCGCGCTGTCGAAGGCTTTGGCGATCCTGTCCGACACCTGTGTTGCGACCTCGGGACGATCTTCGACGACGACGACGAACTCGTCGCCACCAAGGCGGGCGACGGTGTCACCCACGCGGACACTGGCCTGGATACGGGCGCCGACGCTGCGCAGCAGCGCATCGCTGGCCGCATAACCCAAGGTGTCGTTGACGATCTTGAAATCGTCGACCCTGATGCTCAATACGCTCAGCGGCACATCGAGACGGTGATTTAACTGCGTGGCGTGCGCCAAGCGTTCGTCGAGCAAGCGCTGGTTCGCCAGGCCGGTCACCGTGTCGCGCAAGGCGGCGTCGGTCACCGCCGCAAGCAGACGTTGCTTACGGTCGAGCGCAAGCAAGTAGCGGATGAGCACAGTGGCGATGAGCAGCAGATCTGCCACGAAGATGAACTCATCGCTGCGATCTGCGGGCCAAAAATGCACGGCGGTGACGACGACCGCGACCGCTGTCGGCAGATACGGCAGCCACATGGACAGCCTCGACGATCCCTGCGGTCGACTGGTGTCGAGTTCGGGTCCCGGCCGGGAGGCGATGGCCGACAGCGTGAACAAGTATGTGCCGCTGAGCCACCCGACAGAGACAATCTCTCCTGGGAAATGAGCACTGTGCGCATAGATGTTTATCGCCCCGGCCGTACCGATGGCTGCGAATCCCGCGGACAGTAACCCCGTCGAAAGCCTATGGCCTGGCTCGGCTTTCCGAACGACGATCAGTGCCATCGCGACGATCCCGAGGTAAAACGCTGTGATGATGGCCAACATGATCCGAGGGAAGCCCCCCGAGTCCACCCGGCCCAGTACCAGACTGCCCAACACCACGAACAACGAAGCGGCAACAATAACCCCATCGATCATCAGGCCGATGCCGAAGCGGGAGTCATCGCGAGTGGGAACCAGAAGCGCGGCAGCCAAGCCGCAAAACGGCAACACCACATAGCCGATCTCGGCCGCCGAGGACGTCGAGATCGGCGCAATTCCGCCCAGAGCGATGTAGCACCACACGCCCGCACCGGCTGTCCAGCCACCCAACCCGATAGCCATGGCAAGTCCATGCGCGACGCTGACCGCCGCGTCCCGCCCAGGCGGCACGGGCCGCGCAACCGGTCGCCAGTAGCGCCATGACCGCAGAACCCACTGGGCCGATGACGCCGGCACCAGCAGGACTCGCAGCGCCGCCGCCGCTCAACAACATTCCTGCAAAAAAGAGCAAACCCGCAGTGGCCACGCCAACCCACACGACTCGGCGTGGCGGCATTGCGGACATCTCTCCACCTGTCAGGGGTGTTAACCAAATTCCGGGACAGCGACGTTCGCTTGACAGCATCTTAAAAGACATCACCGCAGGCGGACGCAGTATCGAGAGATGGTGTGACCCGCGTCATTTCAGCGCTGAAAATCTGAACCCCAGGCGTTTCGAATTTCGAAATTATTGCAGGAGTCAATTTCCAAAATTATTCCAAAGCTTCGGAAATCTCCATCCACCGGTTTTCCAGGTCGGTAACGTCGCTTTCCAATTCCCGCAATTGCTGAGTGAGTCCGGTGATGCCGATGTGGTCGGATTGATCATGATCGGCAAGCTCGCGATGCTTGGCGTCGATGTGCTCCGCGAGCCGCGCCAGCCGGCGGTCGATAGCGGCGATCTCCTTCTGCGCGGCGCGCAGGTCGGCACCGGAGATCTCCTGCGAAGCCGGCGGTTTCGTCGCTGCCGGAGCACTGCGCTGCGCGCTCGCCTGTGCGGCCAGTCGCAGGTATTCGTCGACACCGCCGGGGAGGTGCCGCAACCGCCCGTCCAGAATCGCGTACTGCTGGTCGGTCACCCGCTCCAGCAGGTAGCGGTCGTGCGAGACCACGATCAGCGTGCCGGGCCAGGAGTCGAGCAGATCTTCGGTCGCGGCCAGCATGTCGGTGTCGACATCGTTGGTCGGCTCGTCGAGCAGCAGCACATTGGGCTCGGCCAGCACCGTCAGCATCAGTTGCAGGCGGCGCCGCTGGCCGCCGGACAACTCGTTGACGCGGGCGGACAACTGCGCGCCGTCGAAACCCAGCCGCTCCAGCAACTGCGCCGGTGTGACGTCGCGACCGTCGACCTCGTAGCCGCTGCGGAGCCGGCCGATGACATCGGCGACACGGTCACTCGCTATCGGTTCCAGCTCGACCCCGCGCTGGTCGAGCATCCCGAGTCGAACTGTCTTGCCGCGCTTGACTCTTCCACTGTCCGGCTGGACGGCGCCGGTGATCAGTCCCAGCAGTGTCGACTTGCCGGCTCCGTTGGCCCCGACGATGCCGGTTCGTTCGCCCGGACCGATTCGCCATTCGACGTCGCGCAGCACCGGCCGGCCGTCGAACGAGACCGACACGCCGAGGAGATCGATGACGTCTTTGCCGAGCCGCGCGGTGGCGAGTTTGGCCAACTCGACGGGATTGCGCAGCGGTGGCACGTCGGCGATCAACTGATTTGCCGCGTCGATGCGGAACTTCGGCTTCGACGTCCGGGCCGGGGGACCGCGGCGCAGCCAGGCCAACTCCTTGCGCATCAGATTCTGCCGCTTGGATTCGGCGACAGCGGACAACCGGTCCCGCTCGACCCGCTGCAGGACGTAGGCGGCGTAGCCGCCCTCGAACGGCTCCACGAGCCCGTCGTGTACCTCCCATGTGGCGGTCGCCACCTCGTCGAGGAACCAGCGGTCGTGGGTCACCACCAGCAGTCCGCCGGTGTTGCGGGCCCAACGCCCACGCAGGTGAGTTGCCAGCCAGGTGATGCCCTCGATGTCGAGGTGGTTGGTCGGCTCGTCCAGTGCGATGACGTCCCAGTCGCCGATCAGCAGCGCCGCCAGCTGAACGCGCCGCCGCTGCCCACCGCTCAGGGTGCCGATCATTGCGTCCCAGCCGATGTCGGCGACCAGACCGCTGACCACGTCGCGGATCCGCGGATCCCCGGCCCACTCGTGGTCCGGGGCGTCTCCGACCATCGACCATCCCACCGTGGCGTCCGAATCGAGGATGTCGAGCCTGGCTCAGCGCCCCGACCCGCAGTCCACTGCGCTGCGTGACCCGTCCGGCATCCGGACGCACCTGACCGGTGAGCAGGCCCAGCAAACTGGACTTGCCGTCGCCGTTTCGTCCCACGATGCCGATGCGGTCGCCGTCGCTGACCCCGACCGTCGTCGATTCGAAGACGACCTGAGCCGGGTATTCGAGGTGTATCGCCTCGGCGCCGAGCAGGTGTGCCACCGGCCCGACCCTAGACGCGTACGCTGCGCGGCGCCCGTCCGCGAGGCGGACGACTAGGCTGGTCGAAACGGACCGGCACCGTGACCAAAGCAACGGTCGCACCCCGTGCGATGTGCCATGATGTGCACGCTGTCAGGCCCACGCGCAGCACAGCATGGTCTTCGTTTCGAGGGAGCGGCGGCATGGATCTGAGGTTTTCGGCGGTCACGCGACCGGTTGAGCGGCTGATGGCCACAGCGCAGAACGGCCTGGAAGTGCTGCGGCTCGGCGGGCTGGAGACCGGCAACTCCCCGTCGCCGTCGCAGACCGTCGAGAGCACGCCGATGTACAAGCTCCGGCGCTACTACCCGCCGGACAGTCGGCCCGGGCATCCGCAGGCAGGCGAGCCGGTGCTGCTGGTGCACCCGATGATGATGTCGGCAAACATGTTGGACGTCACCCGGGAGGAGGGCGCGGTCGGCATCCTGCACGCCGCCGGGCTGGACCCCTGGGTGATCGACTTCGGCTCACCCGACGAGATCGAAGGCGGGATGCGCCGCACGCTGGCCGACCACATCGTCGCGCTGAGCGAGGCGCTCGACGCCATCAACGACGTCACCGGGCGAGACGTTCATCTCGACCGGCTATTCGCAGGGCGGCATGTTCTGCTACCAGGCGGCGGCCTACCGGCGCTCCAAGAGCATCGCCAGCATCGTCACGTTCGGCTCCCCGGTCGATACGCTGGCGGCGCTGCCGATGGGGCTGCCGCCGAACTTCGCTCCCGGCGTCGCCACCTTCATGGCCGACCATGTTTTCAACCGGCTCGATATTCCAGGCTGGCTGGCGCGCACCGGCTTTCAGCTGCTCGACCCGCTCAAAACCGCCAAGGCGCGGGTCGATTTCGTGCGCCAACTGCACGATCGTGAGGCACTGCTGCCGCGCGAAGCCCAGCGCCGATTCCTGGAGTCGGAAGGCTGGATCGCCTGGTCCGGACCCGCGATCTCCGAACTGCTCAAGCAGTTCGTCGCGCACAACCGGATGATGACCGGCGGCTTCGCCATCAACGGCCAACTGGTGACGCTGACCGATATCACCTGTCCCGATCTTGGCTTTCGTCGGCGAGGTCGACGACATCGGTCAGCCGGCCGCGGTGCGCGGTATCCGGCGCGCTGCGCCCAATGCCGAGGTCTACGAATACCTGATCCGGACCGGCCATTTCGGGCTGGTCGTCGGATCCAAAGCGGCACAAGAGACGTTGGCCGACTGTCGCCGATTGGGTGCTGTGGATTTCCGGAGACGGAGACAAGCCCACCGACATCTTCCCGATGGCCGATCAGCCGGACCGAGCCCGACGACCGCGGGGTCGCGCTCAGTTCGCGGATGATGCACGGCCTGGGCGAGGCCTCCGAGGTGGCGCTCACCCTCGCCCGCGGAGCCGCCGACGCTGTCTTCGCCGCGAACAGGTCCATGCGCACGTTGGCCGTCGAGACCGTCGCGGACGCTGCCCCGGCTGGCCCGGTTGGGTCAGATCAACGACCACACCCGGATTTCGCTGGGCCGCATCATCGGCGAGCAGGCGCACGAGGCTCCCAACGGCGAGTTCCTGCTCTTCGACGGCCGCGTGCACACCTACGAAGCGGTGAACCGGCGCATCGACAACGTGGTACGCGGCCTGATCGCCGTCGGCGTACGCCAAGGCGAACACGTCGGCGTGCTGATGGAGACCCGGCCGAGCGCGCTTGTCGCCATCGCCGCACTGTCGCGGTTGGGCGCCGTCGCGGTGCTGCTGCAACCCGACGCCGACCTGGCTGCACGAGGTCCGGCTCGGGGGAGTGACGCGAAATCATCACCGACCCCACCAATCTCGAGACTGCGCGGCAGCTGCCCGTGCAGATCCTGGTCCTCGGTGGCGGTGAGTCCCGCGAGCTGCACCTGGCCGATGACGCCGACGTCATCGACATGGAGAAGATCGACCCCGACGCCGTCGAGCTGCCCGGCCTGGTACCGGCCGAACCCGGGATACGCGCGCGATCTCGCGTTCATCGGATTCAGCACCGCCAGCGGACAACTCGTCGCCAAGCAGATCACCAACTACCGCTGGGCGCTGTCGGCCTTCGGCACCGCTTCGGCGGCTGCCCTGGGTCGCACCGACACCGTGTACTGCCTCACACCGCTGCACCACGAGTCCGGGCTGCTGGTCAGCCTCGGCGGGGCGGTGGTCGGCGGCACCCGGATCGCGCTGTCGCGCGGGCTGCAAGCCCGAGCGCTTCGTGGCCGAGCTGCACCAATACGGCGTCACCGTCGTCTCGTACACGTGGGCCATGCTCCGCGACGTCATCGACGACCCGGCGTTTCGCCCTGCACGGCGCTCACCCGGTCCGGCTGTTCATCGGCTCGGGTATGCCGACCGGGCTTGTGGCAACGCGATCGTCGATGTGTTCGCGCCCGCGCACGTCGTCGAGTTCTTCGCGACCACCGACGGGCATGCGGTGCTGGCCAATGTGTCCGGTGCCAAGATCGGCAGCAAGGGCCGGCCGTTGCCGGGCGCAGGCCGGGTCGAACTGGGCGCCTACGACGCCGACCACGATCTGATCCTGGAGGACGAGACCGGCTTGGTCCGGGTCCCGGACGTCAACGAAGTCGGGGTGCTGCTGGCCGAGCCGCGCGGACCGATCGATCCGACCGCGTCGGTGAAACGAGGCGTGTTCGGTCCGGCCGACACCTGGATCTCCACCGAGTACCTGTTTCGCCGCGACAACGACGGCGACTTCTGGTTGCTCGGCCGGCGCGGCTCGACCGTGCAGACCGAGCGCGGGGTCGTCTTCGCGACCCGATTACCGACGCGCTCGGGTTGATCCCGGCGGTCGACCTCGCGGTGACCTACGGAGTGTCGATGGACGGACACCAGGTCGCGGTGACCGCGGTGACGACGCGACCGGGAGCGACGATCACGGCGGCCGATCTCACCGAAGCCGTCGCTGCCATGCCGTTCGGGCTGGGCCCCGACATCGTGTTCGTGGTGCCGGAGCTGAAGCTCAGCGCGACCTACCGCCCGACGGTCAGCGCGTTGCGGGCAGCCGGTATCCCGAAGGCTGGACGGCACGCCTGGGTATTCGACGCCGAGGCGAATCAGTTCCGACGGTTGACCGCCCCTGCGCGCGCGGAATTATCCGGTGCGCAATGACTCTTGGAGACAACATGATTGACGAGACGCTGCTGGGCATCCTGGTCTGCCCGGCCGATCGAGGCCCGCTGTTGTCGGTGGAAAGGGGTAGCGACGCCCTGCTGTACAACCCACGGCTGCGGCGGGCCTACCGCATCGAGGACGGCATCCCGGTGTTGCTGGTCGACGAAGCGGTCGACGTGGGCGACGACGAGCATGCGCAGCTCATCGCGCAGGCAACTCCGGCAAGTCCCCAGTGAGGTAACGCTGCAGGTTCGGCGCGATGGTGTCCGCGACCTGCTGCGCGGGCAGCGACGCGAAGGGCTCCAACTGCAAGATGTAGCGCGCCATCAAGATGCCCACCAATTGCGACGCGACGAACTGGATGCGGACAATCCCGCTGCCGGGCGGATCATCGACGCGTGCGCCCACTTCAACCGCGATCACGTCCTGGATGAACGTCCGGAACAGGTTGACCTCGGAGCCGGCCAGGATCGACCGCAACGTGGCGATGAATGCCGCGCCCACTTCGGAGTCCCACAGCGGCAGCAAAATTGACGGAATTCGCTGACCGAGTTCTTCGACGGGTACTTCGCGAAGTGGCCCGATCACGTCCATCGGATCGATCGGGATGTGGACGGCCGCGGCGAACAGCTTTTCCTTCGTACCGAAATAGTGATGCACCAACGCTGAATCGACGTCGGCGGCGGCGGCCACTGCGCGGATCGAGGTGTTGCTGATCCCATTGCGGGCGAACAAGTCTCGAGCGCAGTCAAGAATGCGCTCTCGGGTGTTCGAGCTGCCGGCGGGCCGGCCGGGCCGCTTGCGTCCGGAGTTGGCTGCCGTCATGGCGTCTGCCGGCGCAGTGTCGCGGCGGCCAGGCACAGTGCCGCGATGGCAAAGCCGAGCACGATCGCAATGTCACGGACGGCGACGCCGGTCAGTTCGGCATGGGCGCCCACTTGTTGCAGCGCTTCCAGCGCATAGCTGGCCGGCAGGACATTGCTGACCCATTCCAGCCAGGACGGCATCAGCGCTCGCGGCGCGATGATGCCCGCCAGCAGCAGCTGCGGCACCATCACCAACGGGATGAACTGCACGGCCTGAAACTCCGTGCGCGCGAATGCACTACACAACAACCCGAGCCCGACCCCGAGCACCGCGTTGACGATCGCGATCACGAACACCCACAGTGGACTGCCGGCGGTGTCGAAGCCGAGTAACCAGAACGAGACCCCACACGCCAATGTGGCCTGCGCGGCGGCGGCGATCGAAAACGCAGTGCCGTAAGCGATCAACAGATCGAGCCGGCGCAGCGGAGTGGTCAGGATGCGCTCCAATGTTCCTGATGCCCGTTCGCGCTGCATGGTGATCGACGTGATGATGAACATCAAGAACAGCGGAAACAGCCCCAGCAGAATCAAACATGCATTGTTGAACGGCGTTGGCCCACCCGGTCGGTGCGGAGCGTTCTCGAACATGAAGTACATCAGCGTGATCACCAGAACCGGCACCAACACGATCATCGCGATACTGCGGGGGTCGGCGGCCAGCTGCCGCAAGATCCGAAAAGTGGTGGCAGCAAACGGTTTCAACTGCCCTCGCAGCCCTACCCGGCTTGGCGGGTGATGATCGACAAGAACGCGTCCTCCAGCGACGTGCATCGGGTGTCCTCTCGTAGTTGGGTCGGGGTGGTATGCGCGACGAGATGACCCTCGCGCATGAGCAGCAGGTCACCGCAGTGGTCGGCTTCGTCCATCACATGGCTCGACACCAGCAGCGTGGTCCCGCCGCGAGCGAGGTCGGCGAACTGCTCCCACAGATCTGCGCGCAGCACCGGGTCCAAGCCCACGGTCGGCTCGTCGAGAACCAGCAGTTCCGGCTGGCAGACCAGCGCACAGGCCAGCGACACTCTGGTGCGCTGACCACCGGACAGGTTGCCGCAGTAGGCGGTGGCGTGGTCAGCAAGACCGACCCGGTCTACCGCGAATTCCGCGGCCTGCCGGTCATATCCGTAAAGCGCTGCGAAATACCGAATGTTGTCGATGACCCGCAGGTCGTCGTAGATCGTCGGATTCTGCGGTACGTATCCGATCCGCTGCCGCAGCGACGGTGATCCTGCGGGCAGACCGAGCACCTGCACGCTGCCCGACGTGATGCGCTGGGTGCCGACGATGCTGCGGATCAACGTGGTCTTTCCGCAGCCGGACGGCCCGAGGAGACCGGTGATAGTGCCGCGGGCTACCCGCACCGAGAAGTCGTCCAGGGCCGGCCGCCCGCCGCGGATGACCCGGAGGTGGTTGATGTCGATGGCCACCTCGTGCCGGTGTGGCAATAATTCATCGCTCGATGAAATCATCATTCGATGAATATCGCCCCTGCCGCGAGGCCTGTCAAGAGACGCGGGCAGAATCGGTCCGGTGGGCGCGGACCAACTCGCGGTCGACCCGGTCGAAGCGGCGCATCGACTCCTCGGCGCCACCCTGACCGGTCGCGGCGTCAGCGCGACGATCGTCGAGGTAGAGGCGTACGGCGGGGTGCCCGACGGACCATGGCCGGACGCCGCGGCGCACTCCTATCGCGGCGTCACCGGACGCAGCGGGGTGATGTTCGGTCCACCCGGGCGGCTCTACGCCTACCTCAGCCACGGCATCCATGTCTGCGCGAACGTGGTGTGCGCAGCACGACGGGCTCGCGGCAGCCGTTCTGCTTCGCGCCGCGGCCGTCGAGACCGGCCTGGACGTCGCCCAAGCCCGACGCGGCGCGGCGATCCAGCCCCGGGCGTTGGCGCGCGGACCGGGGAACCTCTGCGCGGCGATGGGAATCACCATGGCCGACAATGGAATTGATCTGTTCGACGTGCGCAGTCCGGTGCGCCTCGAGCTCAATGACGCCGTCGAAGCGGTATCGGGGCCCCGCGTCGGTGTCAGCCAGGCCGCCGACCGGCCGTGGCGGCTGTGGCTTGCGGGACGGCCGGAGGTCTCCGCCTACCGTCGCAGTCCTCGAGCGCCTGCGCCCGGTGCCAGCGACTAGGTCGGGCGCGCCCGCCGGGAAGGTGCCATGCCAATGCGCGAAGATTATGACTGTGGGCGCTGAAATCATCGAAGAGCTGAACTGGCGTGGGCTGATTGCACAGTCCACCGATCTTGACGCGCTGACTGCGGAGGCCGCCAAGGGCCCGATCACGTTGTATGCCGGCTTCGACCCCACTGCGCCCAGCCTGCATGCCGGCCATCTGGTGCCGCTGCTGGCGCTGCGCCGCTTCCAGCAGGCCGGCCACCGGCCCATCGTTCTCGCCGGCGGCGCGACCGGCTTGATCGGCGACCCGCGTGAAACCGGCGAACGTGTGCTCAACACCGCGGAGACCGTCGAAGAGTGGACCGGTCGGATCGGCGGCCAGCTCGAGCGGTTCGTCGACTTCGACAGCTCACCGACGGGTGCCATTGTCGAGAACAACCTCGAGTGGACCGGCGCGATGTCGGCGATCGAGCTCCTGCGCGACGTCGGTAAACACTTCTCGGTCAACGTCATGCTGGACCGGGACACCGTCAAGCGGCGGCTCGAGGGGGAAGGGATCTCCTACACGGAGTTCAGCTATATGTTGTTGCAGGCCAACGACTTTGTCGAACTGCACCGGCGCCATCGGTGTGTGCTGCAGGTCGGCGGATCCGACCAGTGGGGCAACATCATCGCCGGTGTGCGATTGGTCCGCCAGAAACTGGCCGCCTCGGTACATGCCCTGACGGTCCCGCTGGTGACCGCCGCCGACGGGACCAAGTTCGGAAAGTCCACCGGCGGCGGCAGCCTCTGGCTCGACCCGGAGATGACCAGCCCCTATGCCTGGTACCAGTACTTCGTCAACACCGCCGACGCGGACGTCATCCGGTACCTGCGCTGGTTCACCTTCCTCCCGGCCGATGAGCTGGCTGAGCTGGAGGCGGTCACCGCGGAGCGCCCGCAGCAACGCGCGGCCCAACGGCGATTGGCGCGCGAGCTCACGACGCTCGTGCACGGCGAACACGCCACTGAGGCCGTCGAGCATGCGAGCGGCGCGCTGTTCGGCCGAGGTGAACTCACCCGGCTGGACGAGCCCACACTGCGTGCCGCGCTCGGGGAGACCTCGATAGCCGAGCTGAAGCCGGGAACGCCGGACGGGATCGTCGACCTGCTGGTCGCTAGCGGCCTGGCGCCAAGCAAAGGTGCGGCGCGGCGCACGATCGCCGAGGGCGGGGCCTACGTCAACAACACCAAGATCGACGCCGAGGACTGGGCGCCGCAACCAACCGACTTCTTGCACGGACGGTGGCTCGTCCTCCGCCGCGGCAAGCGGAACATCGCCGGCGTGGAGCGGATCGGTTGATCTTGTGACGAGTCCAAACACGCCGTCTACCAGGCTGTTTGACTCTCAGTTTTCCGTCACGTAACTTAATCGAGTCGCTGCGACCCGGTCAGTCCGGAGAGCGCGGCGGCATCCCAGAGGGAAACCCCATTTCGGTGGGATCCTTCGACGTCCGAGGAGCGAGCAAGCGGCCAAAAGCCGCGGGTCTTGTTGCGCGGCCGGCGGGTGTTGTTTGAGAACTCAATAGTGTGTTTGGTGGTTTTGTTTTGTTGTTGTTTTTGGCTGCATTCTGACTTCCCGTGTTGGGGTGTGGTTGTTTTTGTTTGTTGATGCCAGTTTTTGGTGTCTTTTTGCTAGTGGTCAGGTTTTTCTGATTCGGATTCTGCCTGCGCTTTTGGGTGTGGGTTGGTTTTTGTTTGGAGAGTTTGATCCTGGCTCAGGACGAACGCTGGCGGCGTGCTTAACACATGCAAGTCGAACGGAAAGGCCCTTTCGGGGGTACTCGAGTGGCGAACGGGTGAGTAACACGTGGGTGATCTGCCCTGCACTTTGGGATAAGCCTGGGAAACTGGGTCTAATACCGAATACACCCTGCTGGTCGCATGGCCTGGTGGGGGAAAGCTTTTGCGGTGTGGGATGGGCCCGCGGCCTATCAGCTTGTTGGTGGGGTGATGGCCTACCAAGGCGACGACGGGTAGCCGGCCTGAGAGGGTGTCCGGCCACACTGGGACTGAGATACGGCCCAGACTCCTACGGGAGGCAGCAGTGGGGAATATTGCACAATGGGCGCAAGCCTGATGCAGCGACGCCGCGTGGGGGATGACGGCCTTCGGGTTGTAAACCTCTTTCACCATCGGCGAAGCCCATGAGTTTTTGTTGTGGGTGACGGTAGGTGGAGAAGAAGCACCGGCCAACTACGTGCCAGCAGCCGCGGTAATACGTAGGGTGCGAGCGTTGTCCGGAATTACTGGGCGTAAAGAGCTCGTAGGTGGTTTGTCGCGTTGTCCGTGAAATTCCCTGGCTTAACTGGGGGCGTGCGGGCGATACGGGCAGACTGGAGTACTGCAGGGGAGACTGGAATTCCTGGTGTAGCGGTGGAATGCGCAGATATCAGGAGGAACACCGGTGGCGAAGGCGGGTCTCTGGGCAGTAACTGACGCTGAGGAGCGAAAGCGTGGGGAGCGAACAGGATTAGATACCCTGGTAGTCCACGCCGTAAACGGTGGGTACTAGGTGTGGGTTTCCTTCCTTGGGATCCGTGCCGTAGCTAACGCATTAAGTACCCCGCCTGGGGAGTACGGCCGCAAGGCTAAAACTCAAAGAAATTGACGGGGGCCCGCACAAGCGGCGGAGCATGTGGATTAATTCGATGCAACGCGAAGAACCTTACCTGGGTTTGACATGCACAGGACGACGGTAGAGATATCGTTTCCCTTGTGGCCTGTGTGCAGGTGGTGCATGGCTGTCGTCAGCTCGTGTCGTGAGATGTTGGGTTAAGTCCCGCAACGAGCGCAACCCTTATTTCATGTTGCCAGCGCGTTATGGCGGGGACTCGTGAGAGACTGCCGGGGTCAACTCGGAGGAAGGTGGGGATGACGTCAAGTCATCATGCCCCTTATGTCCAGGGCTTCACACATGCTACAATGGCCGGTACAAAGGGCTGCGATGCCGTGAGGCTTAGCGAATCCTTTAAAGCCGGTCTCAGTTCGGATCGGGGTCTGCAACTCGACCCCGTGAAGTCGGAGTCGCTAGTAATCGCAGATCAGCAACGCTGCGGTGAATACGTTCCCGGGCCTTGTACACACCGCCCGTCACGTCATGAAAGTCGGTAACACCCGAAGCCAGTGGCCTAACCCTTGTGGGGGGAGCTGTCGAAGGTGGGATCGGCGATTGGGACGAAGTCGTAACAAGGTAGCCGTACCGGAAGGTGCGGCTGGATCACCTCCTTTCTAAGGAGCACCACGAGATACATGCCTCAATTGGTGGGGGTGTCGAGCCGTGAGGAGTCGCGTCGCCTGTAGTGGGTGCCGGCTTGGTGCGCAACAACAATTCTTTGTCCCTGTTTGGGGGCAGCAGAATTCACCGGCACACTATTGGGTCCTGAGGCAACACCTGGTGTTGTCCCGGCTTGCGTGGGTTTGGGTCAGGTGGTGTCGCTCCATCTTGGTGGTGGGGTGTGGTGTTTGTTTAATTGGATAGTGGTTGCGAGCATCTTTAAGCAGAAGTGCTGTTTTTTGTGGCGTTTTTGTTTGAGTTGTTTTCTTGTGTTTGTAAGTGTTTAAGGGCACATGGTGGATGCCTTGGCATCAGGAGCCGATGAAGGACGTGGGAGGCTGCGATATGCCTCGGGGAGCTGCCAACCGAGCGTTGATCCGAGGATGTCCGAATGGGGAAACCCGGCACGAGTGATGTCGTGTCACCCGTATCTGAATACATAGGGTGCGGGAGGGAACGCGGGGAAGTGAAACATCTCAGTACCCGTAGGAAAAGAAAACAAGTGTGATTCCGTGAGTAGTGGCGAGCGAAAGCGGAGGATGGCTAAACCGTGCGCATGTGTAACCGGGTAGGGGTTGTGTGTGCGGGGTTGTGGGGATAACGCGTCTGGTTCTACCTGGCCGGAGAGCAGTGAGTGTGTGGTTAATCGAAGTGGCCTGGGATGGTCTGCCGTAGACGGTGAGAGCCCGGTAGGTGAAAACTCGCATCCTGTTTTGTGTTATTACCCGAGTAGCAGCGGGCCCGTGGAATCTGCTGTGAATCCGCCGGGACCACCCGGTAAGCCTGAATACTTCCTGATGACCGATAGCGGATTAGTACCGTGAGGGAATGGTGAAAAGTACCCCGGGAGGGGAGTGAAATAGTACCTGAAACCGTGTGCCTACAAGCCGTCAGAGCCTTCTCTTTGAGTGGGGTGATGGCGTGCCTTTTGAAGAATGAGCCTGCGAGTCAGGGACATGTCGCGAGGTTAACCCGTGTGGGGTAGCCGCAGCGAAAGCGAGTCTGAATAGGGCGTATCCACCGTGAGGTGGTGTAGTGGTGTGTTCTGGACCCGAAGCGGAGTGATCTACCCATGGCCAGGGTGAAGCGCGGGTAAGACCGCGTGGAGGCCCGAACCCACTTAGGTTGAAGACTGAGGGGATGAGTTGTGGGTAGGGGTGAAAGGCCAATCAAACTCCGTGATAGCTGGTTCTCCCCGAAATGCATTTAGGTGCAGCGTTGCGTGTTTCTTACCGGAGGTAGAGCTACTGGATGGCCGATGGGCCCTACTAGGTTACTGACGTCAGCCAAACTCCGAATGCCGGTAAGTCAAAGCGTGGCAGTGAGACGGCGGGGGATAAGCTCCGTGCGTCGAGAGGGAAACAGCCCAGATCGCCGGCTAAGGCCCCTAAGCGTGTGCTAAGTGGAAAAGGATGTGCAGTCGCATAGACAACCAGGAGGTTGGCTTAGAAGCAGCCACCCTTGAAAGAGTGCGTAATAGCTCACTGGTCAAGTGATTGTGCGCCGATAATGTAGCGGGGCTCAAGCACACCGCCGAAGCCGCGGCAATCAACCATTGGTTGTTGGGTAGGGGAGCGTCCTGCATCCAGTGAAGCAGCCTAGTGATGGAGCTGTGGAGGGTGTGGGAGTGAGAATGCAGGCATGAGTAGCGATAAGGCAAGTGAGAACCTTGCCCGCCGAAAGACCAAGGGTTCCTGGGCCAGGCCAGTCCGCCCAGGGTGAGTCGGGACCTAAGGCGAGGCCGACAGGCGTAGTCGATGGACAACGGGTTGATATTCCCGTACCCGTGTGTGCGCGCCCGTGATGAATCCATGCTGCTAACCACCCAAAAGGTGGCCCATCAATCCCTTTCGAGGGTGCGAGAGCCACCGGCTGCGTGGGACCCGGATGGGTAGTAGTCAAGCGATGGGGTGACGCAGGAAGGTAGCCGTACCAGTCAGTGGTAATACTGGGGCAAGCCCGTAGGACGACATCTAGGTAAATCCGGATGTTCACATAGTCCGAGAGGTGATGCATAACCGAATGAGGTGAATTCGGTGATCCTATGCTGCCAAGAAAAGCCTCTAGCGAGCACACACACGGCCCGTACCCCAAACCAACACAGGTGGTCAGGTAGAGAATACCAAGGCGTACGAGATGAACTATGGTTAAGGAACTCGGCAAAATACCCCCGTAACTTCGGGAGAAGGGGGGCCCACACACCGTCAAGGCCCTCGCGGCCGGCAGCGGTAGTGGGTCGCAGAAACCAGTGAGAAGCGACTGTTTACTAAAAACACAGGTCCGTGCGAAGTCGCAAGACGATGTATACGGACTGACGCCTGCCCGGTGCTGGAAGGTTAAGAGGACCTGTTAACCCCTTAAAAGGTGAAGCGGAGAATTTAAGCCCCAGTAAACGGCGGTGGTAACTATAACCATCCTAAGGTAGCGAAATTCCTTGTCGGGTAAGTTCCGACCTGCACGAATGGCGTAACGACTTCTCAACTGTCTCAACCATAGACTCGGCGAAATTGCACTACGAGTAAAGATGCTCGTTACGCGCGGCAGGACGAAAAGACCCCGGGACCTTCACTATAGCTTGGTATTGATGTTCGGTACGGTTTGTGTAGGATAGGTGGGAGACTGTGAAACAATTACGCCAGTAATTGCGGAGTCGTTGTTGAAATACCACTCTGATCGTATTGGACCTCTAACCTCGAACCGTATATCCGGTTCAGGAACAGTGCCTGGTGGGTAGTTTAACTGGGGCGGTTGCCTCCTAAAATGTAACGGAGGCGCCCAAAGGTTCCCTCAACCTGGACGGCAATCAGGTGTTGAGTGCAAGTGCACAAGGGAGCTTGACTGCAAGACTGACACGTCAAGCAGGGACGAAAGTCGGGACTAGTGATCCGGCACCCCCGAGTGGAAGGGGTGTCGCTCAACGGATAAAAGGTACCCCGGGGATAACAGGCTGATCTTCCCCAAGAGTCCATATCGACGGGATGGTTTGGCACCTCGATGTCGGCTCGTCGCATCCTGGGGCTGGAGCAGGTCCCAAGGGTTGGGCTGTTCGCCCATTAAAGCGGCACGCGAGCTGGGTTTAGAACGTCGTGAGACAGTTCGGTCTCTATCCGCCGCGCGCGTCAGAAGCTTGAGGAAACCTGTCCCTAGTACGAGAGGACCGGGACGGACGAACCTCTGGTCCACCAGTTGTCCCACCAGGGGCACCGCTGGATAGCCACGTTCGGACAGGATAACCGCTGAAAGCATCTAAGCGGGAAACCTTCTCCAAGACCAGGCTTCTCACCCATTCAAGTGGGATAAGGCCCCCCGCAGACTACGGGATCAATAGACCAGACCTAGAAGACCAGCAATGGTTGCAGGGAACTGGCACTAACCGGCCGAAAACTTACACACACGCAACCACTAACCCACGCAGACAACCACTGCACCCCACCACCAAAACACACCTCAATAAAGTTACGGCGGTCACAGCGACAGGGAAACGCCCGGACCCATCCCGAACCCGGAAGCTAAGCCTGCCAGCGCCGATGATACTACCCACAAGGGTGGAAAAGTAGGACACCGCCGAACACACACAACAAGCCCCGTGCCCCCCAAAACCCTTGGGGGGCACGGGCATTTGTGTTGCAGTTGGTTTCCGTTCCGCTATGCGTGTGCGGGATGAATGAGTCGCCCGTGCGCGATCAAGGACGCGGCCTGTTTCAGGCGCTGGGTCCGAATGCTCATCTCATAACCAGCAATGTGATCGATGCCGGCCAGTCCCTCGGCCACATACCGGTAGAGGTCGTCGACGTCGCGGCAGATGACGACGACGAGCAGGTTGTTACGGCCGCTGACAGCGACCGCGGTCGCCACCTCCTCGTGTGCAGCGATCCGCTCAGCGACAGCCGCGAGGTGGCGGGGTGGTGTCGTCAGCCACAGCATGGCGTTGACGTGGAAACCGAGCCGATCCGGTAGCAGGTCAACGTCGAACGCCAGCGTCCCCGATGCCTCCAGCGCAGCCATCCGGCGTTTCACCCGTGCCGGCGACCATCCGGTATGTTCGGCCAATCGCGCGTGCGGAGCGCGCCCATCGGCGGCGAGCGCATCGAAAAGAGGCCCATCCTGGTCGTCGGGAATTGCCGGAGCGATCGACGAACTCGCTCCGCGGTCCTGCTGTATCAATCTCGATTGCTGGTTGTCGAGCTTGTGGCCGTACGCGGTCCATGGCGAGCTGACCGGCTCGCCGAATACCCGCAGGACTAGATCCACCTCAAGGCCGAGGACCGCTGACGTCCGCGGAAGGCGTTGCAGAATACTGTCTTTCGTTTCACCGATCGGCGCACGGATGATGCAGACCAACTCGGTCCATCCCGACAGCACGTTGGCGTGGGTAACTTCCGGACGGCGCACCAAAGCCTCGGCCAGGCGGGGGAGGTCGTCAGGTTTGGCGCGCACTCGCACCACCCACTGACTGTCGCCATAGACCTGAGGATTGACTAGCCCGATCACCCGCACGACCCCGTCACGGTGCAGCTTGCGGTATCGGCGGGCAACGGCTTGCTCGGGCGCGTCGACCACATCGGCGATCCGGCGCAACGCCACCCGCGGCGCGAGTTGAAGTGCGTGCAGAATTTTGCCGTCTAACGCATCAAGCACGCTGAAAACTCTACGTAATCAACCGCCAACTGTCGCTTTCTTGACGATCTGGTGCTTTGACTAACAGAATTGATGCCCTAACCGTCACTGTCGAAGGCAGGTACTTCACCAGCCGATCACGACAGGAGGCGGGACCAATGCAGTTGACCGGCAACACGATTCTGGTGACGGGCGGTGGCAGCGGCATCGGGCGCGGACTGGCGGTAGCACTACACGAAGCCGGCAATCGCGTCGTCATCGCCGGACGACGTGAAGAGCCATTGCGCGCCGTCGCCGATCAGCACCCGGGCATCGACTACCTGCAGCTGGATCAGTCTGACAGGCGCTCGCTTCAGCGCTTCGTCGACGAGCTCACACGGCGGCACAACGATGTGAACGTCGTCGTCAACAACGCCGGAATGATGGCATTGGAAGATCTTTCCGAACCAGATCCGGACGTCGCCTCGACCGTCGTCGCGACAAACCTGCTCGGACCTATCGTGTTGACCTCGCTGCTGATGCCCATGCTCAAGGTTCAGCGACACCCGGCGATCATCAACGTCACCTCTGCGCTGGCCTTTGTTCCGCTGGCTTTCGCTCCGACGTACAGCGCCACCAAAGCGGCCTTGCACGCGTACACCGAGTCGTTGCGTTTCCAGTTGCAGGACAGCGGAATACACGTCATCGAGATCGCGCCACCCCGCGTGGAAACCGATATGCCGGGCCCGGCGGACGATGACCACACGATGAGCCTCGACGACTTCATCTCCGAGACACTGGCTCTGCTGGCAAGCCGGCCCGACGCGGGGGAGGTCATTGTGCAGGCTGCCCGCGGGTTGCGCGAAGCCGAACGCAATGGCGTCTACGCCGAGGTTTTCGCCGCCGTCAACCCCGGCTCTCTGGCCGCAGCCCGAAAGGAAGTCTTGTGAAAATCGGCATCGGATTGCCCAACAATGTTGTCGGTGTTCCCGGACCGATGATGGTCGAATGGGCCCGACGCGCCGAGCAGCGCGGCTTCGAGTCGGTGACCACCATCGACCGGCTGGTCTACCCGAGCCTTGATTCGATCATCGCCTTGGCGCTCGCCGCCGGAGCCACCACCGGCCTTGCGCTGGTGAGCAATATCTTGCTCGCCCCGCTGTACCCGCCGGCGATTCTGGCCAAGCAACTTGCTGCCCTCGCCCTCGCCGCAGGCGACCGCATCGCCATCGGTGTCGCCGTCGGTGCGCGCGTCGACGACTACACCGCGGCGGGTGTGGAGTTCGGCAAGCGCGGTCGTAACCTCGACGAGGCCGTGGCCACGATGCGAGAGGCCTGGAGGGGCGCACCGATCGCCGGCGGTACCGCGTTATCCCCTGCGCCAGTGCAGATTCCGTTGCTGTTCGGGGGACGATCCAAGGCGACACTGCGACGCGCCACGACGATCGGAGACGGCTGGGTCGCCGGAGCTCTGCGCGACTACAAGTGGCAGGCCGAGTGCCTCGAACTGGTCCGCAAGGGGTGGCAGGAGGCCGGGCGAACCGGCGACCCGCGCAACCATGCGTCGGTGAACTTTGCGATCGGCGACCAAGAGGTGGCTGATTCCGGTCGCCACCACCTGGGCCAGTACTACGGCTTCAAACCCGAATACGCCAAGCTCAATGTCGACGACATGATCACCTCACCGCAGGATGCGCGCGACACCGTGCGGGCCTACCGCGATCTGGGTTTCGACCGACTGCTGTTCCATCCCGCGGTGGCCACACTCGAACAAGTCGATCGGCTGGCCGACGCAGTCTTCTAGCGACCGGCTGGCTACATGGATTCCCGTATCTACCTGGGCGGGCCGTATCCTGACACGAGACTTGCAGGGAAAGGTTTCAGTGGTCGACAACAGAACAGGTGGCGAACGTCGTCCGCCTCGCGGCGGAACCGGTGATCGCGCAAACGATCCGCAACGGCGGGATAGGCGATCGCCACGACCGCAATCCTCCGCGTCCGGCCCCGACCGCGCTCGCAGAGCTCAACCCCAGCACCGCGGCGAAGATGATCGCAACGAACCACCGCTTCCGCGCGAGATCGAGGCCAAGCAACTGGCGCCCGACGTTCGGCGAGAGCTCAGCACCTTGGATCGCGCCAACGCCGATGCGGTGGCACGCCACCTGGTCGCAGCGGGGGAGCTGCTGGACGAAGACCCCGAGGCCGCGCTCAGCCATGCCCGCGCCGCGCGGGCGCGCTCCGGCCGCATCGCCGCCGTCCGGGAAGCGGTGGGAATCGCTGCCTACCAGTGCGGTGACTGGGCGCAGGCCATCGCAGAGCTGCGGGCAGCGCGCAGGATGGGCAGCAAGTCGCCCCTGCTTCCGCTGATCGCTGACTGCGAACGCGGCCTGGGCCGGCCCGAACGCGCACTGGAGCTGGCCCGCGGACCCGAGGCGGCCAAGCTGGAAGGCGATGAAGCCGACGAGATGCGCATCGTCACCGCCGGCGCTCGCGCCGACCTCGGACAGCTCGAGGCAGCCCTGACCGTTCTGTCCACCCCGCAATTGGACCCGACGCGGGTTGGCACGATCGCGGCCCGGTTGTTCTACGCCTACGCGGAGACTTTGTTGGCGCTGGACCGTGGCGCGGAGGCGGTGCAATGGTTCCTGCACGCTGCCGAAGCAGACGTCGAGGGGGCCACCGATGCCGAGGACCGGGTGAGTGAGCTCGGCTGACGTGGGATCGCTTGCGCAGGAACACGATTGCCTGCTTCTCGACCTGGACGGAACGGTGTTCCGGGGTCATGAATTGACCGAGGGCGCCGCCGAGTCGTTGGAAAAAGCCTCGGGTCGCACGCTATTCGTCACCAACAATGCGTCCCGTAGCGCCGACGAAGTCGCCCAGCACCTGACTGACCTCGGCCTTCAGGCGACCGCCGAGGACGTCGTCACGAGCGCGCAAAGCGCGGCTCACGTGTTGGCCGACCAGCTGACACCGGGATCTCGGGTGCTGGTTGTCGGGACCGACTCACTGGCCGCTGAGGTCGCCGCCGTCGGTCTCCAGCCGGTGCGGCTTTTCGACGACAAGCCAGACGCCGTTGTGCAAGGCCACTCGCCGGAAACCGGATGGGCGATCCTCGCCGAGGCGGCGCTGGCCATCCGAGCCGGCGGGCTCTGGGTCGCCGCCAACGTCGACGCCACCTTGCCGACCGAACGCGGTCTTCTGCCCGGCAACGGTTCGATGGTGGCCGCGCTGAGAGCAGCGACCGATGCGGAGCCACAGGTCGCGGGCAAACCAGCGCCGACATTGTTGCTGGATGCGTTGGGACGCGGCAAGTTTCGGACACCGCTGGTCGTTGGAGACCGGCTGAACACCGACATCGCCGGCGCAAACGCTGCCGAACTGCCCAGCTTGATGGTGCTCACCGGCGTCAATACCGCGCGCGACGCGGTCCACGCGGTGCCTGAACAACGCGCGACCTTCATTGGTCACGACCTTCGTTCGCTGCACCAGCACGCGCAGGAGCTCGCCGTGGGCCCCCAACCGGCCTGGCAGGTCGACGCCGCGGACGACACCATCACGGTCAGCACCGCCGCCGACGACGAGGGCGACGGGCTCTCGATCGTCCGTGCCGTCGCACATGCGGTCTGGTCAAGCCACCGCGACGGACAGACTGTCGGCGTCGAAGCCGGCGACGACACCGCGCGCGACGCCCTGCAACGGTGGTCCCTGGCGTAAATCCGATAGCGTGGTCAAGCAGTGACTCGCGCCAACGACGATGCAGAGCGAAGCGCGATGAGGAGGAGTGGCGCCATGACTACCGACCCCGAGGAGATTCGCGCACGGATCGACGCCATCCTCGCGGAGCTACCGGATCCTGCCAACCCCGAGAAGATGCCCTCCGAAGCCGATCTCGAAGAGTTCGCGCGCCAGCTTTCTGAGGCGCACGACATGCTGGTGCAGGCGCTGGAGTCGGCGGAGAAGGCCTGAGGCCACTGTGCCGCGGCGTACGCGTGTTGATGCCGAGCTGGTCCGTCGCGGTCTGGCCCGCTCGCGACAGCAGGCCGCGGAACTGATCGGCGCCGGCAAGGTCAGCATCGACGGGATGCCCGCCGTCAAGCCGGGCACAGCCGTCGCGGCCACAGCGGCGCTCAAAGTTGCCGGCGACGCGCAACGCAGCTGGGTGTCACGGGGCGCCCACAAGCTCATCGGTGCGCTCGACGCCTTCGGCATTGACGTGGCGGATCGACGCTGTCTGGACGCGGGGGCCTCGACCGGCGGATTCACCGAAGTCCTGCTGGACCGTGGTGCCCGAGAAGTGGTCGCCGTCGATGTCGGCTACGGCCAGTTGGCCTGGTCGCTGCGGTCGGACTCACGGGTGGTGGTCGTCGAGCGAACCAACGTGCGAGAACTCACGCCGGAAACGATCGGCGGCACGGTCGACACGGTCGTCGCCGACCTATCGTTCATCTCGCTGAACACGGTGTTGCCTGCGCTGACTGGATGCGCCTCGCCCGGCGCGGATATCGTTCCTATGGTGAAGCCGCAGTTCGAGGTGGGCAAAGGGCAAGTGGGGGCCGGCGGCGTCGTCCACAGTCCCGATCTGCGGGCAAGCGCGGTCCTCAACGTCGCGCGTCGCGCGGACGAGCTGGGATGGCACGCCGTCGGGGTGACCCCCAGCCCGCTACCGGGCCCGTCGGGCAACGTTGAATACTTCCTGTGGTTACGCGCCGAAACCGATCGGGGTTTGTCTGCTGATGAGCTGGAATCCGCCGTCCGCGGAGCGGTTGAGGCAGGTCCGCAATGACGGATGACCGCACTGTCCTGCTGGTGGTTCACACTGGGCGTGAAGAAGCCACCGAGACCGCCCGCCGGATTGAAAAAGTGTTGAGCGACAACAACATTCGTCTTCGGGTGCTCTCGGCCGAGGCTGTAGATCGCGGACCGATTCCGCTGGGGCCGGACGACGGACGCGACTTGGGTGTCGACATCGAGCTCGTCGACGCCGACCCCGACGCTGCCGAGGGCTGCGAGCTGGTCATCGGCTTGGGCGGCGACGGCACGTTTTTGCGGGCCGCCGAGCTTGCCCGCAACGCGAACGTGCCGGTGCTGGGCATCAATCTGGGCCGGATCGGCTTCCTCGCCGAAGCAGAGACCGAGGCCATCGACAGCGTGCTCGAGCATGTCGTCGCGCGCAGCTATCGCCTCGAAGAGCGCTTGACGCTGGACATCACCGTGCGGCTCGGCAGCGACGTCATTTCCAGCGGGTGGGCGCTCAATGAGGCGAGCCTGGAAAAGGGCCCGCGGCTCGGGGTGCTTGGCGTCGTCCTCGAGGTCGACGGGCGGCCGGTGTCGACATTCGGATGCGACGGCGTTCTGGTGTCGACGCCCACCGGGTCCACGGCCTACGCCTTCTCGGCCGGTGGGCCGATTCTGTGGCCCGATCTGGAGGCGTTGCTGGTCGTGCCGAACAACGCCCACGCGTTGTTCGCCCGGCCGATGGTGACCAGCCCTGACGCTCGCATCGCCATCGAGATCGAGGCCGACGGACATGACGCCCTGGTGTTCTGCGACGGTCGGCGTGAGATGCGGGTTCCCGCCGGCGCCCGGCTGGAGGTGCAGCGATGTGACGTATCGGTGAAGTGGGCGCGGTTGGACAGTGCGCCGTTCACCGATCGTCTGGTGCGCAAGTTCCGGCTTCCGGTCACCGGCTGGCGCGGACGGTAACGGTGCTTTCCGAGATTCGGATCGAGTCGCTGGGTGCGATCAGCGTCGCGACCGCCGAATTCGACAGCGGGTTAACGGTTTTGACCGGCGAAACCGGTACCGGCAAGACAATGGTGGTGACCGGCCTGCACCTACTCGGCGGGGCCCGCGCCGACGCCAACCGGGTGCGTTCAGGCGCCGAGCGCGCCGTCGTCGAGGGGCGGTTCACCACCGCAGATCTCGACGACAAGGCAGCTGCACTACTCGACGAGCTACTGGACGGCTCTGGGGCCGAACGCGACGAGGACGGCAGCATCATCGCGCTGCGGTCGGTCAGCCGGGATGGCCCGTCGCGGGCTTATCTCGGCGGCAGAAGTGTGCCGGCCAAATCGCTGAGTGGCTTCACCGCCGAACTGCTGACCCTGCACGGACAAAACGACCAATTGCGGCTGATGCGGCCCGATGAGCAACGCGGAGCACTCGACCGGTTCGCCGGCGTCGACGCCCGTCTGGAGAAGTACCGCAAACTGCGCGATGCGTGGCAGACGGCGCGTCGTGACTACGTCGACCGCAGCAACCGGGCGCGCGAACTGGCCCAGGAGGCTGACCGGCTGAAGCTCGCGCTGAACGAGATCGACTCTGCCGATCCTGCACCCGGCGAAGACGATGCGCTGGTCAGCGATATCCGCCGGCTCTCGGAGTTGGATGCGCTGCGTGAAGCCGCATCCGGGGCGCGCATCGCGTTGGCCGGCGCCGGGGATGAGACCAGCGCCGACCCGGCGGCGCAGTCGGCCTCCGCGGCCGACAATCTGGCGCGAGCCAAGGCGGCGCTGGAGTCGACCGACGATTCGACGCTGCGAGCACTGGCCAGTCAACTCGAGGAAGCGGTCTCGGTGGTCGATGATGCCGCGCGTGAGCTCGGCAGTTATCTGGGCGAATTGCCCTCGGACGCAAGTACCTTGGACACCAAGCTGGCTCGGCAGGCGGAGCTGCGAACACTCACCCGCAAATACGCCGCCGACATCGACGGGGTGTTGCTGTGGGCCCAGGAAGCACGAGACCGGTTGACTCAGCTCGACGTCTCCGAAGAGGCGTTGGCCGGCCTGCAACGACACGTCGACAAGCTGGCAGTCGAGTTAGCCAGTGCAGCAGCCGAACTCAGCAAAGCACGCACCCAGGCCGCCAAGCGATTGGCCAAGGAAGTCACCGGTGAGTTATCCGGTCTGGCGATGGCGGACGCAGAGTTCACCATCACGGTGTCGACCATGCCGGCCACTGCTGACGATCCCGCGGCGCTGACGCTGGCATCCGGCACGCACGCCCATGCCGGCGGGGATGGTGTCGACCTCGTCGAGTTCGGCTTCGCCGCGCATCGGGGTATGACGGTGTTACCGCTGGCGAAAAGCGCCTCGGGCGGTGAGCTGTCCCGAGTGATGCTGGCGCTGGAAGTCGTACTGGCGGCGTCGACGACCGGCACCACCATGGTGTTCGACGAGGTCGACGCCGGTGTCGGCGGACGCGCGGCGGTGCAGATCGGTCGGCGACTGGCGCGGTTGGCGCGCAATCGGCAAGTCATCGTGGTGACACATCTGCCACAGGTCGCGGCCTACGCCGACATCCACCTCATGGTCGACACGAACGGAAAAAACGGGGCCAGCGGAGTGCGCCGCCTCGAAGGCGAGGACCGGGTTGCCGAGCTCGCCAGAATGCTGGCCGGACTTGGTGATTCGGACACCGCGCGCGCCCACGCCCGGGAGCTGCTGGAGGCCGCAGACTGTGACCGTATTGCGACCTGAAAAGAGCACCTGAGCTTGTGACAGATGTGACACGATATAACTTCTGAGGCCATTGTTACGGCGCGCCTCCCGCGCATTTTCGGGTTCACCGACAGAATCGCCTCCATGAGCGTGACCACCACCTTGTCCTCACTGTTGTCCCGCAACACCTCGCGGCCGGGTGTCGTCGGAACTGCCCGGGTCGACCGCGACATCGACCGACTGCTGCGCCGGGTGTGCCCCGGCGACATCGTGGTGCTCGATGTGCTGGACCTGGACCGGATCACCGCCGACGCGCTCGTCGACGCCGAGATCGCCGCCGTGGTCAACGCATCCCCATCGGTGTCGGGCCGCTATCCCAACCTGGGGCCCGAGGTGCTGTTGGCCAACGGTGTCACGCTCATCGACGAGACCGGTACCGATGTCTTCAAGAAGGTCAAAGACGGCTCCAAAGTCCGCGTCTACAACGGCGGTGTCTACGTCGGGGACCGCCGGCTGATTCGCGGCACCGAGCGCACCGACGAAGAGATCGCCGACCTGATGCAGGAAGCCAAGACCGGCCTGGTATCCCATCTGGAAGCGTTCGCAGGCAACACCATTGAGTTCATCCGGAGCGAGAGTCCGCTGCTGATCGACGGCATCGGCATTCCCGACGTCGACATCGAACTGCGCCGCCGCCACGTCGTCGTGGTGGCCGATGAGGAAGATGCCGCCGAGGACCTCAAGCGGCTCAAGCCGTTCATCAAGGAATACCAACCTGTCCTGATCGGCGCCGGCACGGGCGCAGATGTGTTGCGCAAGGCCGGGTATCGCCCGCAGCTCATCGTCGGCGACCCCAGCAATCTGAGCGCCGAGGTGCTCAAGTGCGGAGCTCAGGTGGTACTTCCGGCTGACGCCGACGGCCATGCGCCCGGCCTGGAACGGATCCAGGATCTCGGCGTCGGGGCGATGACGTTCCCCGCCGCGGGCTCACCGGCCGACTTGGCTCTTCTGTTGGCCGACCACCACGGTGCTGCGTTGCTGGTGACAGCAGGCCACCGGGCCAACATCGAGACGTTCTTCGATCGGACCCGCCAGCACAGCAACCCGTCGACCTTCCTCACGCGACTGCGCGTGGGAGAAAAAGTTGTCGACGCCAAAGCCGTTGCGACGCTTTACCACAACCGAATCTCCAGCGGAGCGATCGCACTGCTGATCCTGACGATGCTGATCTCGATCATCGCTGCGCTGTGGGTGTCGCGCACCGACACGGTGGTGCTGCACTGGGCCGCCACATATTGGAGTCATTTCTCGCTCTGGTTACAGCACTGGATCCACTAGGACGGTGGCGGCGTGATATCTCTACGTCAACATGCGATTTCACTGGCCGCTGTATTTCTGGCGCTGGCGGTGGGAGTCGTTCTCGGATCGGGCTTTCTCTCCAACGTGATGGTCTCCGGGCTGCGAGACGAGACCCGTAATCTGCATGGCCAAGTCGACTCGCTCAACGGCGAGAAAAACGTCCTCAACGCAAAGCTGTCCTCTGCCAACGCTTTCGATGCACAGATGGCCGGCCGGATGGTGCACGACGCACTGAACGGCAAATCGCTGGTCATCTTCCGCGCGCCCGACGCCAAAGACGAGGACGTCGACGCGGTGTCCAAGATCGTTGGACAAGCGGGGGGAGCGGTTACCGCGACGGTGACATTGACGCAAGAGTTCGTCGACGCCAACTCGGCGGAGAAGCTGCACTCGGTAGTCAACTCGTCGGTTCTGCCCGCGGGCGCCCAGCTCAGCACCCAGCTGGTCGATCAGGGATCCCAAGCCGGCGACCTGCTGGGCATCGCCCTGTTGATCAACCGCGATCCCGCCGTCGCACCGGTCGACGACCCGCAGCGCGACACCGTGCTTGCGGCGCTGCGCGACACCGGCTTCATCGCGTACGGAAACCAGCACATCGGCGCGTCGAATGCCGCCGTGGTGATCAGCGGAGGATCGCTGGGTAATGACGCCGGCAACCAGGGCGTCAGCGTGGCACGCTTCGCGGCGGCGCTCGCACCCCACGGTTCGGGTGTGATGCTGGCTGGACGGGACGGCTCATCGGACGGGCCCGCCGCGGTGGCAATTGCCCGCGCCGATGCCGCGGTCACCCCGGTGATCAGCACCGTCGATGACGTGGACGCCGAATCCGGCCGAGTCACCACGGTCCTGGGTGTGGCCGATTTGATCAACGGCGGACACACCGGGCAGTACGGCACCGGTCACCGCAACACCGGTCTCACCGTCGCGTCCTAGCCCGCCGACGGGGCCGTCATTCGTGTCGCCGGGCGTGTCAGCGACGCGGCGGTGCAGTGTTTGTTAGGGTTGTCTTCCGTGGGTCGGCAGGCCCCAAAGCTGGACAACAGCCCTCACCAGAGGCTAGCCCTGCGCCGTCTTCACGGAGGTCGCCACATTGCGTAAGCATCCGCAGACCACCACTAAGCATCTCTTCGTCAGCGGCGGGGTTGTCTCGTCGCTGGGTAAGGGACTGACCGCGAGCAGCCTCGGACAGTTGTTGACCGCCCGCGGGCTGCAGGTGACGATGCAGAAGCTCGACCCGTACCTCAACGTCGACCCCGGCACCATGAACCCGTTTCAGCACGGCGAGGTTTTCGTCACTGAGGACGGCGCCGAGACCGACCTCGATGTCGGCCACTACGAACGCTTCCTCGACCGCGATCTGTCCGGGTCGGCGAATGTCACTACCGGACAGGTGTATTCGACGGTCATCGCCAAAGAGCGCCGCGGTGAGTACCTCGGGGACACCGTCCAGGTCATCCCGCACATCACCGACGAGATCAAGCGCCGCATCCTGGCGATGGCCGAGCCGGACGCCGACGGCAACCGACCCGATGTCGTCATCACCGAAATCGGCGGCACCGTCGGCGACATCGAGTCGCAGCCCTTCCTCGAGGCGGCACGGCAGGTCCGTCACGACATCGGTCGGGAGAATGTCTTCTTCCTGCACGTGTCGCTGATCCCGTACCTGGCGCCGTCGGGAGAGCTGAAGACCAAACCCACCCAGCACTCGGTCAATGCGCTGCGCAGCATCGGTATCACCCCGGACGCGTTGATCCTGCGGTGCGACCGCGACGTGCCCGAGCCGCTGAAGAACAAGATCGCGCTGATGTGCGACGTCGACATCGACGGCATCATCTCCACCCCTGACGCGCCGTCGATCTACGACATCCCGAAGGTTCTGCACCGCGAGGAGTTGGACGCCTACGTTGTACGCCGGCTCAATCTGCCGTTCCGCGACGTCGACTGGACCGAATGGGACGACCTACTGCGCCGGGTGCACGACCCGCAGGAAACGGTGCGAATTGCGTTGGTCGGCAAGTACATCGACCTCTCCGATGCCTATCTCTCGGTGAGCGAGGCGTTGCGGGCGGCCGGGTTCAAGCACCGCGCGAAGGTCGAGATCCGCTGGGTCGGCTCGGACGACTGCGAAACAGCAAGCGGAGCGGCCGCAGTGCTCGAGGATGTCCACGGTGTGCTGATCCCCGGCGGATTCGGGATCCGGGGCATTGAAGGCAAGATCGGCGCCATCTCGTATGCGCGGGCGCGCGGGTTGCCGGTGCTGGGACTCTGCCTCGGCATGCAGTGCATCGTGATCGAAGCCGCGCGCTCGGTCGGTCTGACCGAGGCCAACTCCGCGGAGTTCGATCCGAACACCCCGGACCCGGTCATCTCCACGATGGCCGATCAGGAGGAGATCGTCGCCGGCGAGGCCGACCTCGGCGGGACCATGCGGCTGGGCGCGTATCCGGCGGTGCTGGCCGCGGGGTCCATTGTCGCCCAGGCATACCAAGCGACCGAGGTGTCCGAGCGGCATCGTCACCGCTACGAGGTCAATAACTCGTACCGGGATCGCATCGCCGAAAGCGGCCTGAAATTCTCCGGGACCTCTCCGGACGGGCATCTGGTCGAGTTCGTCGAGTATCCGCCGGAGATGCACTCATTCGTCGTCGGTACGCAGGCGCATCCTGAGCTCAAGAGCCGACCGACCCGGCCGCATCCGCTTTTCACCGGCTTCATCGGTGCTGCGATCGAGTACAAAGCGGGGGAGCGGTTGTCGCTGGAGATTCCCGAACGACGGGCCAACGGCAGCGAGCAGCACGATGGGGCCGAGTCGTCGCTGCCTGAGCCCGAACCCGTCGCCCGTGGGTGAGCACGTCTTCGAGACAACCTCGTCCGAAATCCTGCATACCGGAAAGATTTTCGCGTTGCGGATCGACCACGTGCGGATGCCCGGCGGCAAGGTCGTGACTCGCGAAGTCGTCGAGCATTTCGGTGCGGTGGCGATCGTGGCCATGGATGACGAAGGCCGGATCCCGCTGGTCTACCAGTACCGTCACCCGTTCGCCCGACGTCTGTGGGAGTTGCCCGCCGGGCTGCTCGACGTAGCGGACGAGGCGCCGCATCTGGCCGCGGCCCGCGAACTCCACGAGGAAGCCGGCCTGCGCGCGGAGAGCTGGCAGGTGCTGGTCGACCTGGATTCCGCGCCGGGGTTCAGCGACGAGTCGGTGCGGGTTTTCCTTGCCACCGGGCTGACAGAGGTCGAGCGGCCCGAGGCGCACGACGAGGAAGCCGACATGACCCTGCAGTGGTGCCCGATCGCGGAGGCAGCACAGCGGATCTTCAGCGGTGAGATCGTCAATTCCCTTGCAGTGGGCGGTATTTTGGCGGCTTACGCGGTCAACGTGGGTATCGCAGAGCCGCGGCCGCTGGACACGCCGTGGATCGACCGGTCGACGGCGTTTGCCGCGCGATTGGCGGCCAGGTGACGACGCTGGCGCCGCCGCTGGAGGGCCAGCTACAGGGATACCTCGATCATCTGACGATCGAGCGGGGTGTCGCGGCTAACACATTGAGCTCCTATCGCCGGGATCTGCGGCGCTATTTCGAGCACTTGACCACCCGCGGCGTCGACGACCTGGCCAACGTCACCGAGGACGACGTCAGCGAATTCCTGATGGCACTGCGCCGCGGCGACCCGGACTCCGGTGTCGCACCGCTGTCGGCGGTGTCTGCCGCGCGAACCCTGATCGCGGTGCGGGGATTCCATCGGTTCGCCGCGGCGGAAGGACTGGCCGAAGTCGATGTCGCGCAGGCCGTCAAGCCGCCGACGCCGAGCCGTCGACTTCCCAAGAGCCTCAGCCTCGATCAGGTGCTCGCGCTGCTGGCCGGCGCCGGCGGTGACAGTCCGTCCGACGGCCCGCTGACCCTGCGGAATCGCGCTTTGCTCGAGTTGCTGTACTCCACCGGGGCGCGAATTTCTGAAGCGGTCGGCCTCGACGTCGACGACATCGACACCCACGCCCGTTCGGTACTGCTGCGCGGCAAGGGCGGTAAGCAGCGGCTGGTTCCGATCGGACGGCCCGCGGTCCAGGCGCTGGACGCCTATATGGTCCGCGGGCGTTCGGAGTTGGCGCGTCGCGGCCGAGGCACCCCGGCTATCTTCCTCAACGCCCGCGGGGGCCGGCTGTCGCGGCAGAGCGCGTGGCAAGTGCTGCAGGACGCCGCGGAGCGGGCCGGCATCACCTCCGGCGTGTCGCCGCACACGCTGAGGCATTCGTTCGCGACGCATCTCCTGGAGGGCGGGGCCGATGTCCGCGTCGTGCAGGAACTTCTGGGACATGCATCGGTGACCACCACGCAGATCTACACGATGGTCACCGTGCACGCACTGCGCGAAGTCTGGGCCGGAGCCCACCCACGCGCGCGCTAGCTGCCCACCGCGGGGCGATCCAACCGGGGTGCCCCCAAATTCGCTGGTGACGTTGTTGCGGGTCTCCTGGCACGGGCGCGTATACCCGTTAGACTCTGCTGCGATGTCCGCCATTTCCCGACCGCCGCGCACGTTGTGGCGATTCACGCTGCCGAGCTGCAGTCGGGTATGACTGACGACGCCGACAGCGGCACCGAAGTCGGCCTGACCGGGCGCCCCTCACGGGCGATCCCCGAACCCAAGCCGCGTACCTCGCACGGGCCGGCCAAGGTCGTGGCGATGTGCAACCAGAAGGGCGGCGTCGGAAAGACCACGTCGACGATCAACCTGGGTGCCGCGCTCGCCGAATACGGCCGCCGGGTTTTGCTGGTGGACCTCGACCCGCAGGGCGCATTGTCCGCAGGCCTCGGTGTGCCGCACTACGAGCTGGACCACACCATCCACAACCTGCTGGTCGAGCCGCGGGTGTCGCTGGACCACGTGCTGATACATACCCGGGTCAAAAATCTGGACCTGGTGCCCAGCAACATCGACTTGTCCGCGGCGGAGATCCAGCTGGTCAACGAGGTGGGCCGCGAGCAGACGTTGGCCCGTGCGCTGCACCCGGTGCTGGACCGTTACGACTATGTTCTGATCGACTGCCAGCCGTCGCTGGGTCTGCTCACGGTCAACGGATTGGCGTGCTCGGACGGCGTCATCATCCCGACCGAGTGCGAGTTCTTCTCGCTGCGCGGGCTGGCCTTGCTGACCGACACCGTCGAGAAGGTACGCGACCGGCTCAACCCGAAGCTGGACATCAGCGGCATTTTGATCACTCGCTTCGACACGCGGACCGTGAACTCCCGTGAGGTAATGGCCCGCGTGGTGGAGCGGTTCGGCGATCTGGTGTTCGACACCGTCATCTCGCGTACTGTCCGCTTCCCGGAGACCAGCGTCGCCGGCGAACCGATCACCTCCTGGGCCCCGAGATCGGGCGGCGCGGCCGCCTACCGCTCGTTGGCCCGCGAGGTGATCGACCGGTTCGGCGCGTGACAGACGGGGCGACCTGCGAGGCACCACCCCAGAACGGCTTCCAGGTCAGGTTGACCAATTTCGAGGGGCCGTTCGACTTACTGCTGCAGCTGATCTTCGCCCACCGCCTCGATGTGACCGAGGTGGCGCTGCACCAGGTCACCGATGATTTCATCGCCTACACCCGCGCCATCGGTTCCGCGCTGGGACTCGAGGAGACCACCGCATTCCTCGTCGTCGCCGCGACGCTGCTCGACCTCAAAGCTGCTCGGTTGCTCCCGTCCGGCCGGGTTGACGACGAGGAAGATCTCGCGCTGCTGGAGGTCCGCGACCTGCTGTTTGCCCGGTTGCTCCAGTACCGGGCGTTCAAGCACGTCGCCGTGATGTTCGCCGAACTGGAGGCCGCCGCGCTGCGGAGCTATCCGCGCGCGGTGTCCCTGGAGGACAAGTTCGCCGACCTGCTGCCCGAAGTGATGCTGGGAGTCGACGCACAGGCGTTCGCGGAGATCGCCGCGACCGCGTTCACCCCACGACCGGTGCCGACGGTAGGCACCGAACACCTACACCAGGTGTACGTCTCCGTTCCAGAGCAAGCCAAGCGGCTGCTGTGGTTCCTGGAGCAGCGGGGGATAGGGCAGTGGGCATCGTTTTCCGATCTCGTCGCCGACTGCGAGCCGATCGAGATCGTCGGCCGCTTCCTGGCTCTGCTCGAGCTGTTCCGCTCCCGGGCGGTAGCATTCGACCAGTCAGAACCGCTTGGTGTGCTCCAGGTTTCGTGGACCGGAGAACAGCCGACCAGCGCAGAATTGCGGGACGAATACTCATGAGCCAACCGTTCGATGCCGACGTGAGCATCGACGCGCCTGAAATCGACGTGCCCGTTGACGCCTCCGATCTCGACTCCGATGTGAATCTGGGTATCGACGTGGCTACGGCACCCGAGCTCGAGGACGCCGAGCTGGGTTCGGTGCTGGAAGCCCTGCTGTTGGTGGTCGACACCCCGGTCACCGTCGAGGCGCTGGCCACTGCCACCGAACAACCGGCCTATCGGGTGGCGGCCAAGCTGGCACTGATGGCCGACGAGTTCACCGCACGCGACAGCGGCATCGATCTGCGCGAGGCCGGCGGTGGATGGCGTTTGTACACCCGGGCCCGATTCGCGCCCTACGTGGAGCGGCTGCTGCTGGACGGGTCCCGCTCGAAGCTCACCCGGGCGGCCTTGGAGACATTGGCCGTGGTGGCCTATCGGCAGCCGGTGACGCGAGCGCGGGTGAGCGCGGTCCGTGGTGTCAACGTCGACGCGGTGATGCGTACTCTGCTGGCGCGTGGCCTGATCACCGAGGCGGGCAATGACGCCGACACCGGGGCGGTGACGTTCGCGACCACGGAGTTGTTCCTGGAACGCCTCGGGTTGTCCTCGCTGACCGATCTTCCCGATATCGCGCCGCTGCTCCCCGATGTGGACACCATCGACGACCTCAGCGAATCCCTGGACGTGGAGCCGCGTTTCGTGAAGCTCTCCGGCGGCTCGGTCTCCAACGACCCGCCGTTGTCGTTCGACGTGGATCACGATTGATGGCCGCCGCCAATGAACCCGATGGGGTTCGCCTGCAAAAAGTGTTGTCGCAGGCCGGAATTGCCTCGCGGCGGGTTGCCGAGCGAATGATCATCGATGGCCGCGTCGAAGTGGACGGTCAGGTGGTCACCGAGCTGGGCACCCGGGTCGACACAGATGCATCGGAGATCCGCGTCGACGGTGCGCGGGTGATATTGGACGAGTCGTTGGTGTACCTGGCGCTGAACAAGCCCCACGGCATGCACTCGACGATGTCGGACGATCGCGGTCGACCGTGCATCGGCGACTTGGTCGAGCAACGGGTCCGAGGCAACAAGAAGCTGTTCCACGTCGGGCGCCTCGACGCCGACACCGAAGGTCTGATCCTGCTGACCAACGACGGCGAATTGGCGCACCGTCTGATGCACCCGTCCTACGAAATACCGAAGACCTACCTGGCCACCGTGAACGGGACGGTGCCCCGCGGGCTCGGCAAGAAGTTGCGCGCCGGAATCGAATTGGATGACGGGCCGATCGCTGTCGACGATTTCGCGGTGGTGGATGCCATTCCCGGCAAGACGCTGATCCGGGTCACGCTGCACGAGGGACGCAAACGAATCGTGCGCCGGATGCTGGCCGCCGTCGGCTTTCCGGTGCAGACCCTGGTGCGCACCGACCTCGGCGCGGTGACACTGGGCGAGCAACGGCCGGGCAGCATTCGGGCGTTGCGCCGCAGCGAGATCGGCGAACTATACAAAGCGGTCGGGCTGTGAGTGGAACAAGCGACGCGAACCACCCGTCACCGGGCAGAACGGTCGTCGCCGTCGACGGGCCGGCCGGCACCGGAAAGTCCTCGGTATCAAAAGGATTGGCGCGTGTACTGCACGCCCGCTACCTCGATACCGGCGCCATGTATCGCATCGCCACCCTGGCGGTGCTGCGCGCCGGAGTCGACCCGACCGATCAGGACGCTGTGCAGGCAGCCGCGGCCGCCGCGAACCTCTCGGTAGGTCACGACCCCGACGCAGACCGCAGTTACCTTGACGGCGAGGATGTTTCGTCGGAGATCCGCGGCGACGCGGTCACCAAAGCCGTCTCGGCCGTCTCGTCGGTCGCCGCGGTCCGCGCCCGGCTGGTCGACCTGCAGCGCGGTCTGGCCGCCGGGCCCGACAGCGTCGTGGTCGAAGGCCGCGACATCGGCACCGTGGTCCTACCGGACGCCGACGTCAAAGTGTTCCTGACCGCATCGGCCGAAACGCGCGCACGCCGTCGCAACGACCAGAATGTCGCCGCCGGCCTACCCGACGACTACGACAGCGTGCTCGCTGATGTGCGCCGCCGCGATCACCTGGATTCGACGCGCACGGTGTCGCCGCTGCGCGCAGCCGCGGATGCTGCGGTCGTCGATACCAGCGAGATGACCGAATCCGAAGTGATCGACCACCTCGTGGATTTGGTCAAGCAGAGAAGCGAGGCGGCCCGGTGACTGACGACGGTACCTGGACTGACGAAAGCGACTGGGAATCAACCGAGTTCATCGAATCCCTCGACGATGAAGTCAGCGGTCCACCACCGGTGGTGGCGATAGTCGGCCGGCCGAACGTCGGTAAGTCCACCCTGGTCAACCGGATACTGGGCCGGCGCGAAGCGGTGGTCCAGGATGTGCCCGGGGTCACCCGTGACCGCGTCTCCTACGACGCGTTGTGGACCGGCCGCCGCTTCGTGGTGCAGGACACCGGGGGATGGGCGCCCGATGCCAAGGGCTTGCAGCGACTGGTGGCCGAACAAGCCGTGGTGGCCATGCGTACCGCTGATGCCATCATCTTGGTGGTGGATGCCGTGGTCGGGGCGACGGCGGATGACGAGGCGGCCGCACGTATCTTGCAGCGCTCGGGCAAGCCAGTGTTTTTGGCCGCCAACAAAGTCGACAGCGAAAAAGGTGAATCCGACGCGGCCGCGTTGTGGTCACTGGGCGTCGGAGAACCGTACCCGGTCAGCGCGATACACGGTCGTGGTGTCGCCGATCTGCTCGACGCGCTCGTCGCCGTGCTGCCGGAGGTCGCGGAATTAGGCTCCAGCCAAGGCGGTCCGCGACGGGTGGCATTGGTCGGCAAGCCCAACGTCGGCAAGAGCTCGCTGCTGAACCGGCTGGCGGGCGACGAGCGGTCGGTGGTGCACGACGTCGCCGGCACCACCGTGGATCCGGTCGACTCGCTGATCGAATTGGACGGCAAGATATGGCGTTTCATCGACACTGCGGGTCTGCGACGCAAAGTCGGGCAGGCCAGCGGCCATGAGTTCTATGCTTCGGTCCGCACTCACGGCGCGATCGACGCCGCCGAGGTGGTCATTGTGCTGATCGACAGTTCGGTGCCGTTGACCGAGCAGGATCAGCGGGTGCTATCCATGGTCGTCGAGTCGGGGCGTGCGCTGGTTCTGGCGTACAACAAGTGGGACCTGGTCGACGAGGAACGCCGCTACCAGTTGGACAATGAGATCGACCGCGAGCTCGTGCAACTGCGGTGGGCGGAGCGCGTCAACATCTCCGCCAAGACCGGGCGGGCGGTGCAGAAGTTGGTGCCCGCGCTGGAGAACGCGTTGGCGTCGTGGGATGCCCGAATCGGAACCGGCCGGTTGAACGCCTGGATCAAAGAGGTGGTGGCGGCGACTCCGCCGCCCGTGCGAGGCGGCAAACAGCCGCGGATCCTGTTCGCCACGCAGGCCGCCGCGCGACCGCCGACCTTCGTGCTGTTCAGCAGCGGTTTCCTGGAGGCGGGCTATCGCCGGTTCCTGGAGCGACGGCTGCGCGAGACGTTCGGCTTCGAGGGCAGCCCCATCCGCATCAATGTGCGGGTGCGCGAAAAGCGCAAACCCCGGTCGCACTGACAGGTTAGCCGGTGCCGAAACCACGGCAGCTAAGGTCTTTTCGGTGTCCTCGTATCATGCGATCCTGATCGTCTTCGCTGGCCTGGGGGCGGGCGCGATCAACGCCCTCGTCGGCTCCGGCACGTTGATCACCTTCCCGACCCTGGTCGCCATGGGTTATCCGCCGGTGACCGCGACGATGTCGAATGCGGTGGGCCTGGTGGCGGGCAGCGTGTCGGGGACCTGGGGCTACCGCCGAGAACTGCAGGGCCAGTGGGACCGGCTGCGCTGGCAGATTCCCGCATCGGTTCTGGGGGCCGCTGTAGGCGCCTGGCTGCTGCTCCATCTGCCGGACACGGTCTTTGCTCGCGTGGTTCCGGTGTTGCTCGTTGCGGCGTTGGCCTTGGTGGTGGTCGGCCCGCGGATTCAGACCTGGGCGCGGAAACGGGCCGAGGATTCCGGGCGGTCGGCCGACGAGGTGTCGCCGCGTCGGATGGCCGCGTTGGTGGCGAGCACATTTGCGATCGGCGTCTACGGCGGCTACTTCACCGCGGCCCAGGGAATCATGCTCGTCGGGGCAATGGGTGCGCTGCTGCCGGAGTCGGTGCAGCGGACCAACGCCGCCAAGAACTTGCTGGCGTTGCTCGTCAATATCGTTGCGGCGCTGGCTTATACGCTGGTGGCGTTCGACCGGGTCAGTTGGCCGGTGGCCGGCCTCATTGCGGGCGGCTCGCTGGTCGGCGGCTGGCTGGGTGCCCATTATGGCCGTCGCCTGTCACCGAATGCGTTGCGTGCCACGATCGTCGTGGTCGGCCTGATCGGTCTTTACCGGCTGATGGCGGTCTGAGTTCTCAGCCCTTTTTGACGACGTTGGCGATGCCAGAATTACCGATCGTCGGAGATCCAGTGTGGTAGGTAACCTGGTTTTGCGAGCCTGAGGCTTGGATCGCGTCGGCTGCATCTACGGTGATCTGGTTTTGGATACCGGACACGGTCACGCTCGCGCAATGGCCGGTGATCACGATGTTGTTGGTAATTCCGCTGATGTCGACGGTGCCCCCGTTGCAGGTGATGGCCCGGACTTCGCTGATGCCGGAGACAGTGATGTTGTCACCCGCCGGCGCCGTCGCCCCCGAGGTGGACGGCATCGCCACGGACGGGACGGGATTGGGCGAGGGGGAACCCGGGATGGGAAACATGGTGGGCAGACCGCTACGCGAAACCTGATGTGCGCTAAAGAGAAAGATGCCGATCGGCAGGGCAATCATGCCGATGACGAAGACCGCGATCGCAATCCAGAGAACTCGAGCCTGGGAGCGCCTCGGCGGGCGCGAGAACGAGTCGTTGTATGGCAGCGGCGGCAGTGCCGAGAACGGGGGACCGGATAGTGGTGGAGCGGGGGGACCCGACGGCGGAGCCCATTTACCGGGCGAGGGGTTCGCTGTGGCTTCGGACGAGCGCGCCGCGTCAGCCAGTGGCTGCTCCAGCTCCCGGATACGAGCTTCCGGATCATCGTCGGATTTCATCTATCGATGCTCGCATACGAAGAACGCCACCACAGGGTCAATCGCATTCGGTAGCTTTTGCTACGTGTCCGCCTTAGCCAATCGCCAGATCCTGCTGCGCCGTCGTCCGAGTGGGCTGGTCCAGCCCGGGGACACCGAACTGGTGACCACGCCGGCGCCGGAGCCGGCTGAGGGTGAGGCGTTGGTCCGCACCACCTACGTCGGGCTCGACGCCGCAGTGCGGACCTGGCTCAACGACCAGCAGGGCTACCTCCCGCCCGTGCAGTTGGGTGAGGTGATCCGTGCGGCCGGCATCGGCGAAGTTGTGTCGTCGCGGTGTGACGCCTTTGCGGTCGGCGACGTGATCACCACGCTGACCGGCTTCCAGGAGTACGTGATCATCCGCGATGACGTGTTCAGCACGCCGATCCCCGGGGAAAGCGATCAACTCGCGATCATGTCGGTCTACGGTCCGACCGGTGCGACCGCCTATATCGGCATGACCGACGTCGGCAAGCCGCAGGCCGGCGAGACCGTCGTCGTGTCGGCTGCCGCAGGTGCCACCGGATCGATCGCCGGCCAGATCGCGAAGATCGCCGGTGCACGGGTAGTGGGTATCGCAGGCGGCCCGGATAAATGCAAGGCGGTGGTTGAGGACTTCGGCTTCGACGCGTGCATCGACTACAAGAACGACGACGTGGCGGCTGCGCTGAAAAAACACTGCCCCGATCGGGTGAACGTCTACTTCGACAACGTCGGCGGGCCCATCCTCGATGCAGTCCTCGGCCGATTGGCGATGAATGCCCGAGTCGTGCTCTGCGGGATCATCTCCAGCTACCTCAGCGGCGATCACCCCGGACCGGTGAATTACGTGAACCTGCTCTCCAAGACCGCGACCATGCAGGGGTTCAATGCGCTCGACCAGTGGGGTCGGTTCGACGAGGCCTCGGCCGCGCTTCGCGAGTGGGGTCACCAGGGCCGAATCAACGCCCGCCAGACCATCTTTGAGGGCATCGAGTCGTGCGTCGATGCGCTGAACGGACTGTTCACCGGCGCCAACATCGGCAAGATGCTGGTCAAGCTGAGCGAGCCGACGACGCCCTAACGGCTTGGGTTGGGGCGGGCCGCGCTGCTTACGGTAGGCTCTGTCCCTGCTGCCGGTGATGCCACCGGCACCGGGCTGTGGCGCAGTTTGGTAGCGCACTTGACTGGGGGTCAAGTGGTCGCAGGTTCAAATCCTGTCAGCCCGACATAAAAGTGCTCTCTGAGCTGCTATTTCTGTACTCACGCCTTTGTACAGGCGTTCGACGACTCTTGAAATTGTCACGGATTGTCACAAGGGAACGATTAGTGTCACCGCACGCATGTGCGAACGCGTTACTCGCTGGCACGTGATGTTGGCGGAGCAAAGCTGCGCGCCGCGACCTCGAGTGCCTCAGGCTGAGCGTGTACGTAGGTGCGAAGGGTGAACGACACGTCGGCGTGGCCGAGCCACGCCGCTACTAATGCAATGGGCACGCCTTGAAGATGCATCAGCGTCGCGCAGGTGTGCCGGGCGTCGTGCAGACGCACCGTCGGCACGTCGAGGCTTTTGATGGCCCCTTTCCACATCGTCGATAACGTCGATGGGTGGTAAGGCTCGCCGGCCTCGTTACAGACGACGTAGTTCAAGCCCGCGTACGCCTCTCCGAGCGACAGCTTCTCCGCCGCTTGGCGGGCCTTGGCTGCGTTGAGTTCGGCGAGCAATGCGTCGGGCAGTGGGAGCACCCGGCTGGCTGATGCCGTCTTCGGGTCGTCCTGGTCGAGTGCCCGGCCCCCAACGTCGACACGAGTTTTCTCGATTAGCACCGTCCGCCGGTCGAGATCGACGTCCTCCCAACGCAAACCTGCGATTTCCCCACGCCTGAGGCCGGCAAGAGCGAGATGCCACGCGTGCCGGTTGCGGTCATTAGAGATGCCCGTCAGAACTGTGCGCACCTGGTCAGCCGTGAACGTCTCGAATTTTCGAGCCTTACCCGGAACCCGATCGACCAGTCCCGCAACGTTTCTCGCCAAACGACCCTCGGCGACTAGCTGCGCGAGGACCTGCGAGAGTGCCCCCAGCATGTAATTGCAGGACCGAGCGCTCCACGCTTTGCGTGGCCGGCCGCATGGTCGCTCTAACGTTCCAGCTCGCAACAGCGCGACCAGTGTGTCGATGTGCCGACGGGTCAGGTCTTGAATAGCGAGATCGCCGAGTTCACTGCGTACCGGCTGCAGAACGTACTCATAGCCCGCGGCTGTGGTGGGCCGGATCTTGTGACGGGACTCCAGCCAATCCGCACAAGCCTGCTCTACCGTGAGCGTCGACGGCTGGACGTAGGTGCCGGCGGTGACCTGGCCTTGGATCTCGGCTAAAGCCGCGCGGGCTTCTTTCTCCGTCCGGTAGCGGCGCCGTAGCTGTTTGCGCTTGCCGTCGGATATACCCGTATCAACCGTCAGCTGATAACGCACGACAGCCTTGCTCCCCGCCCGTCGAGCTAGTTCGACGCGTCGGATCTGCGGCGGAAGCTGTCGGCGTTCAACCATAGGCGCCGAGCGCTAGGACGCGGCTTCCGTGTGGGAAGCGATGAAGCGGTGGATCTCAGCGGATGTGACCCGCCGAGATGCTCCGATCTGAACCCACGCAAGCTCGCCGCCGTCGAACAGTCGATAGATCGATGAGCGCGAGATGCGCAAGGCTGTAGCAGCTTCCGAGACGGTCAGGAGGAGCCTGCCGTCGATTGGCCGCCCGACGAAAGGGCTATGCTGCATCGGGACCGGGGAGTGCATCTGGTTCATGGGATCCCCTCGTGGTGAGTACTGTTCCACCACTGTAATTCGCCCCAGTGACTACTTCATGCACACTTTTCGTGCCCGATTGCTAGTAACGCTTTGCGTTAATAACGAATCACGTTACTATTGATCAGTGATCCGCTCGTTCCGGGACAAGGACACTGAGGCGGTTTGGCACCGTCGTTACGTCAAGAAACTCAGCCCGGAGCTCAGCAAGCTCACCTACAACAAGCTCGCTCTCATCAACGCCGCCGGGAGCATCAACGACCTGCGCGTGCCGCCAGGTAACCGGCTGGAGAAGTTGAGCGGCGGTCGCGCCGGCCAGTACAGCGTCCGCGTCAACGACCAGTGGCGCATCTGCTTCACCTGGAGCACAGCTGGCGCCGGAAATGTCGAACTAGTCGACTACCACTAGAAAGGGGAAATCGATGGCAGACTTCGCACCAACCCACCCAGGCGAGATCCTCCTCAGCGAGTTCCTTGAGCCGATGGGGATCTCGCAATACCGCATCGCCAAGGTCATTGATGTGCCGCCGCGACGCATCAACGAGATCGTGCACGGCAAGCGGGGAATCAGCGCCGACACCGCGTTGCGGCTTTCGCGCGCACTGGGGTTAACCGATATGTTCTTCATAAACATGCAGGCGCATTACGATGCTGAAGTCGCCCGCGACCACATCGCAAGAGAGCTTGCGGCCATCGACTGCATAGCATGATCTTCTTCAATCTTCGGCGTGCGATTCGTAAAAAGCTTGATGTGGGAATCGTCTTCTGATGACGCACAGCCAACTCAGTGGCGTGAGCGTGTTGGAGCGCGACGTCTTCAAGGGAAGCAAATCCGACCGTGTCATCTTCCAGAAAGACCTATGGTCTGAGCCTGTTACTTACTTCGTAGGACGAAACGGCAGCGGCAAGTCCCGGGTCGCCAAGTTTGTCGCGAACAAACTTGGCGGCCGACTGCTGGTTGCTGACCGCCTTGCCGGGCTGGCTGCCAGCAAGCATGTGGGTCACCTACAGATTCCTACCGTTGACCATTACCCAGGGATTCCGCTGGGGCGCGATGCACAGAAGACGACATCGCAAGTGGCGCGCAGTGAAGGTATCGGCCACGATGACATCTACGCGCTGAGGGAACAGCCCGAAGTCGGCATGAGAGTTGCCGCATTTATCAAGCGCGCACTGCATCGTGACATCGAGCTAAGAGAGACCTCGGGGTTTCTAGATCCATATGTCCGACTCGGATCCTCTGCCCAGTACTCGCTGCTAAGGGACGAGGGGCACGGACTACGGGAGATCGTTGTCCTTCTGAGCGCTATCTTCCGCGGCGACTGGGAGTTAATAGTTGTCGATGAGCCGGAGTTACATCTGCACCCGTCGATGGCTCGTTTGTGGGTTGGAGAACTGGAAAAAGTCTGCCGAGAGCGCGCCTGCCGAGCGATAGTCGTGACGCATGAGCCGTCGCTGGTTCGCCCGACGAAGGCCAGTGATCTTCGGTCGCTCTATGGTTTCCGGCCGGGGGAGCCCGCGCTAGCACTTTCGGATTGCGTTGCTACAGGAACTGAAGATCGGGTCACGTCATCGTTGAGTGAATATCCTGAGTTGGTAAGCAAACTTGTATTCTCGCCCCGACCAGTACTGGTTGAGGGGCCCACGGATGTGGCTGGCCTAACCGTAACCCTGAACCGAAGTCAGCCGCCGGAAGTGGTGGCGCAGACAGATCTTGTGCCATGCGGGGGCAGCAGCGAAGTAGCTCTATGGTTTGAGATCGCCACGCGTGCAGGCATGGACGTTCGAGCGGTTGCTGACTTGGATGCTTGTCTCACGCCGGAGATACAACGAGTCATGGACTCTAATCCGTTGGTGGTCAGGCGATACCGTGAGGATTTCGCTATAGAGCCGGCCCGAACTTCAACCGTAATTCGGCCGCTTCTACATGCAATGGACACCGTGGGTGTCAGTCCCAATCCGAAGGAGCGAGCCAATTGGCTTGCAACCGGCGTGCCGGAAGACTCGGGATGGCTGGCTCGGAAGGACAAATTGCTGAGAATCTGGCGCGACGCGCACCTCTGGCTTCACCCGCAGGGAACCCTCGAGGCCGTGCTTGGCGGTGTGAACAAGCATAAGGATCAAATCGTCGAAGCCGCGAGCCGCCCCGGAGCGATCGACGCTGTCGCTAAGTGGTGCGCGTATGACTTGGACCCGCTCGGCGAAATCGAGCTCCTACTCGGAGTTCATGCTGAAAGGGTTGCTCACTCGGCTATGGAGGCCCTACGTCTTAATCCAGACGCCGACGTCACCGCGATTACGCGCCCAGCAGACGAAAACATAGAGCCCCTTGTTGAATTGACGGCCGAGGGTGATGGGTCATACGTCCTCACAGTCCAGAAGCCCCTCGAGTTCCGCGGGTTTTGGATGCGGTTCTCTCGCGACACCCCGTCGACTGAGCTCAACCTGTGCAAACCTGAATCAAGCTCGTAAAGGGCAAGGGCACTCGGCGTTATGCGCTCGGTTGGTGGCGCCGCTAGGCGAACGAGTCGATAAGCCACAGTGGCGGCGACAGTCGACCGAAGCACCTTTCACCCTTCCAATCACTTCTCCCTTTCTCCACACTCGCTTCATCCCATAGTGCACCATCATGTATCTTCCAAAGTCCCTATGCCCCAGACTCTCTCACGCTTGCTCACCTGTGACACTCCTCTAAATTTCTGACTGGCACATTTGTACAGGGGTGCGAGAATGGTTGTGGCACAGCAAGTGCCGCAACCGCGGTCACCGAAACCGATGCGCCGCAATCGCCGTGGGTGGGTGGATCTGGTGTTGACGATCTCCAAGCTGAAGCGGTGGTCGATCAACTACTACATCGACACCGCCCGGGCGGCCGAGAGCGCCAGCCGTGATGTGGCGCGCGCGGGCGGCGGGTTGGGGGAGTACTACTCCGAGCACGAAACCCGCACCCCGACATGGCTGCTGGCCGGCGACACCCACACCGTCGCCACGCTGGTCGGGCTGACCGATGTTCAGCGGGCGGGCGGGGTGGCCGATGCGGAGCTGGTAGCCCGCTGGCTCGACGACGGTGTGACTCCCAACGGTGCGCGCGGGCGCGCCTTCGGAAAGCGCGGTGTACACGGCTTCGATCTGACCTTCTGTGCACCCAAAAGCGTCTCGCTCGTGCGAGCCCTGCGCGGCGACGACGACGTGTTGTCCAAGGCGATCGCCGACGCCCACACCACTGCGATCTCCGAGGCGATGGAGTACCTCAGCGCGCATGCCGGCTACACCCGCACCCACAACCCGCACACTGGCGAGAAAGACCTGGTGCGCCTGCCCGGGTTGGCGGCGATCGCTTACCAGCATGAGACCTCGCGGTGCGGGGACCCGCACATGCACACCCACGTCATCGTCCCCAACCGTCAGGCCCGCACCGACGGCCGCATGGTGTCCATCGACGGGACCTCGCTGTATCACGAAGCACGGGCGGCCGGGGTGATCTATCAAGCCACCCTGCGCCGCGCACTGCACGATTCTCTAGGTTTGGAATGGGCACCCGTCGACCCGTCCACCGGGATGGCCGAACTGGCCGGTGTGGACCGCGAAACCATCACCGCCTGGTCGCGCCGCTCGACCCAGCTTCACGAATGGGCCGCCCACAACCTGGCCCTCGTCGACCAACCGTTGACAGCGGCCCAGCTGGCGGTCGCACAAAAAGCCACCCGCCCCGCCAAGCCCGAAGAATTCGCCTGGCCACAACTCATCGCGCAGTGGCGCGCCGATGCGCGCGGCCTGCACCTGGACCGCGCAGCCTTTGATGCGGCGCGTGCGGCGCGGCGCACCGCGGCGCGCACCCCCGTCGATAGTGCACGCATCCTGGGCGCGGCCGAGCAGATCGACAAGGCCGCGTTCACCCGCGCCGACCTCATCGAAATCATCGGCGCACAACTACCCGTCGACACCGAGCGCACCCCACGCGAACTGCTGGAATCCGCGGTCGACGAGGTCGCGGTGCGCCTGACCGCACCCCGGGCCGCACATCAACGCGAAGGCTACGAGCGTTACACCCTCGACACCATCCTCTGTGAGGAGGCCGCGGTGCTCGACCTGGTCGACGCGCGCAACGACCGCGCCATGCTGTGGATCAAAGACGACGACACCGCGCACCTCTCGCCGGACCAAAAGCGCGCCGTGCGCAACATCGGCCGCTCACCGTGGCTGGTGCAGCCGCTGTCCGCGCCGGCCGGCGCGGGCAAAACCACCTCAATGCGCGCCCTGCGTACCGCCGCAACGCGCCGCATCCGCGGCACCGTGATCGTGCTGGCGCCGACCGGCAAGGCCGTCGACGTCGCCGTCCGCGAAGGCGCCGGAGACCAGGGCTACACCATCGCCAAAGCCCTACACCTACTGCGGGACAACCAGTTAGAGCTTGGCCCGCACACGCTCGTGGTTGTTGATGAGGCCGCGATGGTCGGCACCGGCGACCTGCGACAGCTATTGACCGCCACCACACAGGCGGGTGCTAAAACCGTCCTCGTCGGGGATCAACATCAGCTGGCACCGGTCAAAGCCCGCGGTGGCATGTTCGCCCAACTCTGTGCCGATCTGCCCTGGACACAGCGTCTTTCGGCGGTGTGGCGGATGCGTGACCCCGACGAACGCACCGCTTCCCTGGCGCTACGCAACGGCGGACCGGCCTCGGTGCGCCGCGCTATCGGCTGGTACCGCACCCACGACCGCCTGCACTGCGGTGACCAGATCACCATGGCCGCCGACGCCCTCACGGCCTACAAGGCTGACATTGCCGCCGGCAAAAATGCACTCCTGATTTGTGACACCACCGAAATGGCCGATGCACTCAACCAACGCATCCACCACGACACCGTCACCGCCGAAGCGCCCGCGGTCACCGGCGCCCGCGGGCACCGCATCGGCGTCGGCGACCTCATCCTCACCCGCCGCAACGACGCCACCATCGAGCTACGCAACACCGACGACCCCACAGCCGAGCAAAACCCGGTACGCAACGGACAACAATGGCACGTCACGCACGTCAACCCGGCCAACAACCGGCTCGCAGCCCGCCGCCTCGACGACAACACCCTGGCCGCCTTCACCGGCGACTACGTCCGCGAACACATCACCTACGGCCACGCGGTCACCGTGCACACCGCCCAAGGCGTCACCGCCGACACCACCCACGCTGTCCTCCGCGAAAACGCGACCCGCGCGCTGTCCTACGTCGCCCTCACCCGCGGCCGCGACACCAACACCGCCTACCTCTACCAACGCACCGCCGAGCACGAACACCAGCACGACCCCACCGGGCTTGGGACCGTGGTTAACCGCGGAAGCAGCCATCAAGCGGCGACATTGCTGCGCGGAATCATCGCCAACTACCAGCACCCGGCGACCGCTCACGAAATCGCGGCGACAACCGCAGTTGAGTCCCTTCCCGCCCGCGTTGGCGACGCGATCCAACGCCGAGCACTCGCGGTTCGTGACCGCAGCGGCGCCTACAGGCTCAGGCGCGCAAAAGCATTCGCGCTCGATCACGCCGCACACGCAGCCCTGGGCCGCCATATCGTGACAGGCCGCTCGATCGACCAGGGACTCGAGCTCTAGCTCCTCAGAACGGGCGTGAGCATTGATCGACTACTCGCCAGGGGTGCGGTGCGCCAGCACGACCGGCACCCTCAGCGTGAACCTAAAACCTCTGGACCCAATCGCAGTCATCGCTGATAGATCCCTTGCGACGCAAACAGTCGCGGCGATCTTCGCCGGGAACCGCTTGTGAAAGCGCCCACCACAGTTCGTCGTACCGCCCACAGAATTTCCTGGCTGTTCGTAGCATCAATTAGCCGAGCGCTTAGGAGGCAATGTGGAGCCCAGCCAGTACCCACAGTCATTGCCTCCGCCTATGTGGTGCCCGGACCCCGCCGGCTCCAACCGGCTCCGCTGGTGGGACGGCTCCAAGTGGAGCGATCACTACGCGCAGCTGCCCGCGCCAGAGCCCGCCGCGCCGGCTGTACCCGCTCAACCTGCCACGCACAATCCATCATTAGTGCCTACCTACCCCCGCCAGGCAATGCGCCCGATAAGGGCGAACGGCCAAAAACCATCTCCACTTGCCGATGCCGTCGCCGCCGCGAGACTTGAGGAGCCCCGTTATCCCCTCGACGAGCAGGTCGAGGTGGTCGGTGAGACGTACCGCGTCAAAGATATTCGCCGGGTTTTCGAGGAAGCCGGTATGCCGATCACCGAAAGTGGCGTCACTCTAAAGTCGGTCCGCTGCATCCTTGTCCCCGAACCATGGAATGAGCACGACCCGAACGCGGTCGCTGTGATGGTCGGGCAGAACCACGTCGGCTACCTCGCCGCTGACCTTGCTGCCTCCTACACCGATGGCCTCCTGAACATCGCGCGGCTGGGCAGTCTGGCAACAGGTGAGGCGAGGATCTGGGCAAAAAGCGACGACGGGATCATCCGAGCACGCGTGACAATCCTTATCCCCGAGGCTTCCCAGTTCGACTAGGCAGGCGTCGTCACGCGGCGGTTCGTCGGATTGACACTCCCAACAGGTCGCGCATGCGCCGGATCAAAACTCCCTCTCGGCCTTAAAGTCTGCACTGCCCGACAGACGGTTGGCTCGGCCCGCAAACTATCGTCCCAATTTTAAAGAATTGAGACAGTAGCGCAGTGATAGATTGCGCGACAAATACTGCCAGGTCGCATCGTCTCAAAAGATGACTCAAAACTCCTGTCTCATATTCAAATGTTCTGAGACTTTTGAGACACTGTTCGCATGGCAACGACCACCGGACCCACCGCGACCGGAACCCAACTCGGCTATGCCCGCGTCAGCACTGGACACCAGTCGCTCGACCAGCAGGTGGATGCGCTGACGGTTGCAGGCGTTGATCCTGCTCGCGTCTACTCGGACAAATTGTCTGGTACCTCGACCCGTGAGCAGCGTCCCGGCTTGGCCGCACTGCTCGACTACGCCCGAGGGGGCGACGCCATCGTCGTGGTCGGTATCGACCGCTTGGGCCGCAATGCCGCCGAGGTGATGAGCACCATCCGCGAACTCGGCGAGCGCGGCATCGTGCTGCGGTCCTTGCGTGAAGGCATCGACACATCGAACGCGACCGGCAGGATGGTGGCCGGCGTGCTGGCGAGCCTCGCCGAGCTTGAGTTGGAGCTGGGTCGGGAGCGCCGCTCGGCAGCGCGGGAGGCACGGCGCGCTCGCGGGCAGGCCATTGGTCGTCCGAAGGCGTTGGACGAGTCGAAAGCTGGCCTGGCGCAGCGGATGCACGCCAGCGGCGAGCCCGCGAGCACAATAGCGACAGCCTTGGGAGTCAGCCGGGCAACGGTTTATCGGGTCCTGGCCGAGGAAGCGAGCTGAGCGGTTGCCCGCCTCCAACCCGGGCGGCTCCGCACGGCGATCATCCGGGCGCAGGTGGAGGCGGTACGTCCGTGGGGTCAGGCGGCCGGTGAGGCGCAGGGACAACGGGATAAATGGGAGCCGGGTGAGGATAGAGCGGTTCCGGTAAGTCCTGTCGTCCAGGCGCTGGCGCGACACCTTGCGCCGCAGGCGGAGGCGCGACACCTTGCGCCGCAGGCGGAGGCGCGACATGCACAGCGGGCGGAGGGGCCACGACCGGTGCCGCCACATGCGGAGCGACGGGAGCAGGCGGCGGTGGTGGAGGTGGCCCTGCCCATCCCAGCGGCGCGGGTCCGGCGACTGTCGCCGCAACGACTACCGCGACAGTGGTTGTAAAGCGACGGATTTGAGGGGTCAACGTCGGATTCATACCAGTTACTTTAGGTTTGCTAACGACCGGGGTGAGGGCGCTTCCGCTGTGAATTCGGTGCAATAGGGCTTCCAAGATACTGGCCGACCACCTACGCAGCGGTGCGTCGATATGGAATTGCGCTTTAGGAAAACGACTTTCACGGTGCCCCTCGATACCTGTCAATGTGATTCAGCCAAACTGGGAACCTGCTGGGATGGCGGGGTTCGCGCCTTCACTTAGGTATTCTCAGTAACTCTTATGTGTTCCTAAGCATGAGCACACCTAACCCACGGGGGATTGAATGGCCCGAAGCAACCGCGCCTCACGTCGTGTCCGGCATTTCGGTGCTGGCGTAGGGACGGCGGGCGTAGCCGCGATCATCGGCCTGGCCGCGCCCGCTGCGCACGCCGACGACATCACGCCCTTGCTCGATCTGAGCGCCGACAGCACCCCGGTAACTACAGATCCACTAGCGATCCTGGGTGAGGCCGGAGCCAAGTTCACCGAGGCTGATGCGGTGCTGAACGAAGTGCCCGCAATCGGGACACCCGATGAAACGCAGTTTCTCAACGTCCAGCTCGCCGACGTGCAGTTCCAACTCAACGGCCTACCATTGTCTGGGCCGGACGCCCCCGACGTGGGTGGGCAATTGGCTGAGCTACAAACCGCTGAGACGGCCATCTTGTCTTACGACGGTGGCGCACTGGACAGCTACGTCAGCCCGTGGTTCTCGACCGTCGATACGAACTGGCTGCAAGGGAGTGAAGCTCTCCTCGCCGCCGATCAAGCATTCGAGACCGCAGCAGCCGACGGTACAAGCTCCATCGCAGCCGAATTCGCCATCTACGGCGCAGATTTGAGTCTGCTCAGCGACGCGGCCAGCGCGTTATCAATCGACTGGGCATCCTCGCTGTTCTGATCCCAAGTAAGGCTGTAAACCCAGGCGCGTTGACGCACAGATGATTTACAGCAAACAGCGTTACATTCCGCGCATGAAAATCGCTGCTGCTGCGCTGCTGCTCGGCGCATCACTGGTTGTCCCCGCAACTTCCCACGCGGACTGCGGCGAACCTGAACAACCCGCGTGTACAGGCTCGGTGCCCGCCGTCGATCAGGTGCTCGATGACATGGCCGAACTAACGAACCCGAGCATCCCCGCGATCAACAAGGGCAACGTCGTCACACCCGGATTCAGCCCCGAGGAAGCCGCCACCGTCGACGATCATCTGAACCGGACGAACGCCGCCGGGTTGCTGCCCTACCCGTTCGTCGTAACGGACATCGTGTCTGCGCCCGCCAACTTCGCTGGCGTCACCGTCACGGCGATGGGAACCTTCAATCAACAAAGCGCTCCTCAATACATCGTGCTATTCGACCGGGGCGGGCACTGGCTGATCACCCACGACGCGGCGTGGGCCATGCTGGACCACTTTTGGTCTAACGCCAACCGCCATAGACCAGTGGTCGTTGGCGGCATCTGAAGAGGTCTCGCTCATGAAAATCGCCGTGACCGGGATGCTGCTCGCCGCATCACTCGCAGGAATCACCACGCCCGCAACGGTTTACGCGGACTGTGGTGATCCCGGCCAAGACCCATGCACCGGTCCGGTGCCCACCGTTGATGAAGTCGTCGGCATCATGACTGAGTTGACCGACCCGAATATTCCTGCGGCGAACAAAGGCAACATCGTCACGCCTGGGTTCAGTCCCGATGAAGCCGGGACAATCGACGATCACTTGCGTCGGATGAATGCAAGCGGGTGGCTGCCCCTGCCGTTCGACGTAACGAACATACAGCCCGCCCCCAACAACTTTGCTGGCGCAACGGTGGCTGTCCCCAGGAGCACGCCAGCAGGTCCGATTGTGCTGGTTGACCAGGGCGGCCACTGGTTGCTTACCCATCACAGCGCCATGAGCGCAATGGATGCGTTCTGGTACAACGCGAATCGGCGCTCCGGGTGGATACCAAGCCTCTGAGTAGATCCTGCCCGGCCAAGGAGTCGAACGCATGAAGATCGTTATCGCCGCAATATTGATCGCCGCCAGCATCACCGCACCCGCAACGGCATACGCGGATTGCGGAGACCCCGGACAAGACCCATGCGCCGGACCAGTTCCCACCGTCGATCAAGTCGTCGGCATCATGCAGCAGTTAACCGACCCGAACATTCCCGCAGCGAATAAGGGCAACATCGTGTCGCCAGGGTTCACGCCCGACGAAGCTGGAACCATCGACCATCGACTACAGGTGATCGAAGGGCCAGCACTTCCCCTGCCGTTTATCGTGACGGACATTCAGCCCGCACCGAATCATTTCGCAGGGGCCACCGTGGAAACCGGCGGCAATCGCTACCAGCACACCTGGCCCACCCCAATCGTCCTGATCCAGCAGGACAGGCACTGGATGATCACCCACGACTCCGCTATTGCCGAACTGCATGAGTTCTGGCTCAACGGCACCCGAGGCCCGCGTACGTAGGCGGAGGTATTTGAGATGAATCGGATCATGTTCCCCGGCGTCGCGACGGCAATAATTGCGGTCCTGATCGCTTCGCCTGCAACGGCTTACGCCGATTGTGGTAACCCCGGCGAAGACCCATGCACCGGACCGGTGCCGACCGTCGATGAGGTGATAGCCGACTTCGCTGAATTGACCAACCCCGACAGGCCCGCTGCGAGTAAGACCGACATCGTGACGCCAGGGTTCAGCCCCGACGAAGCCGAAAAATTCGACGATCACTTGCGGCAGATGAATGCAATGAGGATTCTTCCCCTGAATTTCGTCATCGCTAACATTCAGCCCGCACCCAACAACCTTGCTGGTGCAACGCTGTCGGTTCCTGCCAGTTATCAATACACGCCGCCAGGACCGGTCGTGCTGGTCGTTGGACGCGATATGGCGCGCTGGCCAAAAAGTTTTGATCCCCTACGTTAAATAGCTTGCGCCGCAACGCACTCAACCGGCTGTCAACGTGACACAGGCCAACCGCCGGTCACGCAAGCGCAGGTCAAAGGGGCAAGGGCGGGGTCAACTCTCTACGCCCCTCCTCGCACGACCGCGTGCCCTCGCACGACCGCGTGCCCGGCGCTCTCTTGGCTTGACACATCAATGAGTACTTTTGGGACGGCCCAACAGCCAATCGGAACGCACAGACCGTTTACAGCTAAAGCAATTAAATTCCGTGCATGAAGATCGCCGTCAGAGCCACGTTGCTGGCCGTTGCTGCGCCGGTAATTTTCTCGGCTCCAGCGCCACCCCATGCCCAAGCCGTTGTAGGGCTTCCCTATTGCCACAAAATGGAACGGCGTTATAGCTACGATCCGACCGTCAAAGTGCCGATGGAGTGCATGGACTCGATGTGGATGCCAGGGGTGTTACCACGGGGCTATGTTCCATTTGATGCTCCACCAGGCTATTTCTATTGGCCATGCTGTGACCCGCGACCAGATGTCCCACCACCGAGGCCACCGGGTAACGAACCGGAGCCGCCACCGCCACCCGGCGACGTTCCACCACCCCCGGGCGATGAACCGACGCCATGAAACTCGCTGCTGCTGCGCTGTTACTCGCCGCATCGCTAGCTGTTCCGGCAACGGCTTACGCGGACTGTGGTGACCCCGGCCAAGACCCCTTGTACCGGGCCGGCGCGTTGATAAGGTCGTCGGGATTATGCAGCAGTTGACCGACCCCAACATCCCTGCCATGAGCAAAGGCAACATCGTGTCGCCGGGATTCTCACCGGACGAAGCCGGGACGATTGATGACCATCTGCACCGAATGGACGGGCGCGAGTTGCCGCTCAACTTCACCGTGACCGACATCGAACCTGCACCTGCCAACCTGGCCGGTGCGACCGTGCAGACGTGGGGAAAGCTTCGCCAGTGGAGTCATCCCGGACCAATTGTGCTGACTGATCAGGGCGGGCACTGGTTCATCACCCACGACACGGCAATGAACTCACTGCACGCCTTCTGGCATAACGCCACCCGCTACATCAAGTGAGCAACCACGAATGAACTGGACCAAGCTTTGCATCGCGACAACCCTGGCAGCCGCGTTAATCGTGTCGCCTGCAATGGCTTACGCAGACTGTGGTGACCCCGGCCAAGACCCCTGCACCGGACCAGTCCCCACCGTCGATCAAGTCGTCGCGCTCTTTGCTGAGTTGACCGACCCAGATAGACCTGCTGCGAGCAAGACCGACGCGGTGACGCCACCGTTCAGCCCCGACGAAGCCGGAACGATTGACGATCACCTCAACCGAATGCGTCGAGAGCTACCTGAGAATTTCGTCGTCACCAACATCCAACCCGCACCCAACAACCTAGCGGGAGCCACGCTGGAAACCGATGGATGGCCTCGCCAGAACAGCTACGGCAGACCGATCGTGCTGGTTGATCAGGGCGGGCACTGGCTGGTCACCCATGACAGCGCCGTGGCCGAGTTGGACGTGTTGTGGCCCGTCGCGAACCGCGCCTTCTACAAGTAACCACGATGAACTGGACCAGACTCTCAGTAGTGGCAACCCTGACGGCTACCCTGATCGCTTCGCCCGCAACGGCTTACGCGGACTGCGGTGACCCTGACCAACCACCTTGCACCGGACCGATTCCCACGGTCGATCAGGTCGTCGGGATCATGGCCGAGTTGACTGACCCCAACAGGCCAGCGGCGAGCAAGACCGACATCGTTACTCCGGGATTCACGCCCGACGAGGCCGGGACGATTGACGACCATCTGCACCGCACCGACGCGGCGGGATTGCTGCCCTACCCTTTCGTCGTAACCGACATCGTGCCCGCACCCGCCAACTTCGCTGGCGTCACTGTCACGGCCAACGGAACCTTCAATCAACAAAGCGCCCCTCAACACATCGTGCTATCCGAACATGGCGGGCACTGGCTGATCACCCACGACGCGGCATGGACCATGCTGGACCACTTCTGGTCTAACGCCACCCGCCGCAAACCCTTCGTATCCGGCAACTCGATCAGCTATCTCACCGACGACCCACCACCGTCACCGCCACCTGGCGAGCCACTGCCGATGCCGTTGCCACCTGGAACCCAGTACGCCCCGCCGGGGGTTGAAGTGTATTGCCCAAACTTGGTCTGGGTCCGCCGTTGTCATCAGTGTGCAGCCGACCCCGCACACCAATGCTGGGACCGTTAGGAGCCGCGCCCATGAAAATCGTTGCCGCTGCGCTATTACTCGCCGCATCGCTAGCTATTCCGGCAACGGCTTACGCGGACTGCGGCGACCCCGGCACCGGATCAATACCCACCGTCGATCAGGTAGTCGCAATTCTCGCTGCGCCTTCGCGGGGGTGGGTAACTGGCGGTACCGTCCCGCCTCCCCCGCCACCGCCGCCGGGTTGCACACCGGATTCTTCGGACCCAGCGTGCGACCCAAACACTTCTGTGGACTATCAAAAGGGACCCCCGTTAATGGCGTTCGTTGTTGCCGGATTCTCGGTGGTTGTGATGGAGACCCGTAGAGCTAGCGTCTCCGACCAGCAGATGGTTGGAACAGGGGGCGGGGGGTGACCCCCTGCCGCGCTGAACCTGCGCCTCGCACGGCCAGCGCCTTCTCTCTCTGGCTCGGAATAACCGTGGACCGTCCGCAGTCCGTCCGCAGTAGCTCTATCACTGATCTCTCGCGGCCAACGCTGCCAACCCTCTGACCAGCATGTCTCTAACGCGGCCAACACGCTCAACCGCGACAAACGCCCAAGTTGACTGTTCGCATCGAGAAGGTCAGCAGTGCGCATTCGGCCGGATATCGCGAGCTCAGGCGAGCGGTGCCGGCGTCTGAGACGAGTCGGGGGAGAGGCGTCCCGATATCGCGAAGGCCAGCCAGCAAATAGCGCCTACATTCGCGCGTAACGACGAACCCGACAGTGCCGTTGTCACGACGTTGTCACAACTGGGTTCGGATGGCCGGAGATGTTCAGGGACAGCGTGAGAGCATTTTCGCTGGTCGGATGCCATTCAGGCACATTGCAAGACAACAGAATTCGACCGACGTCCGACTGGGGGTCAAGTGGTCGCAGGTTCAAATCCTGTCAGCCCGACAGAGGTCAGAGGCGATCGGCGCTGTGGCAGCCCGCGTTGGTTGTGTAGCAGCCCGCCTACGTAGTTGTTAGGGTGACTGCCGTGCGTACCGGCATCGCCAGCCTTGCGAACGCACTGTTCGGCGCCTCGGTGGTACTGACCGCTGCGATCATGTGCGCCGGCGCGGCAGGCGCCGACCCAAGCCAGCAGCAGGATCAATTTCTGGCGCTGCTCGACCAAGAACAGATCCCGCCCATCGATGACGGTGAGGTACCTGGTGTGGTCGCCCGAGCCCGTTACCTTTGCGGCCAACTCAATGGCGGCACCCCGGTCAACACCTTGATAAACGACGAGATGGACCGCGGGTATGCGGACAACCCTCGTTTACAGCTAGTTCCGGACCGGGTGAGAAGAACCGCGGTCAGATTCGTCACGGCATCAGTGAACGTGTACTGCCCAAGCCATCGAGGCGAGCTTCCGCCGTACGAGTGAGTCACCGACTGTCGGCCGCGCTTATCCGGCACCCGGTGTGGGGGTGATGGGCGAGTTGATGATTGGGCTTCACTGCTGAACTGGCGGGGTCTGCGTGACCGGGCGGCCCATGTGCTGAGGGCAGTAAGCGCTCGCCGCGATCATGGTGAACTGGGCGGCGCCGTCGGGGGTAAATCCCGGGTTGCTCGACGACACGCTTGTGATGACTCCAGCTTGGGGATTGCCCTGGTCCATCAGCGCGCACGCCTTTCTGGCCACCGCGACGGCGACAGCTGGGTCTTGGTACGTGATGCCGGCCTTGGTGAGCGCCGCCAAGAAACTCGCGTCGGGCCCCGACGTGCCCGGATCGGCCTGCGCCGGCGTGGCCACCCCGAACACGGCGGTGAGACTCGCAACGATGACAACGAATCGCATGGGCTCATCCTGGTACAGATTGGCACCATTGTCTCGTCCGATTTCGACGCCGGAGAACGTCACTGATCCGTCGACGGCGTTGGGAGTCCTAGGCGCGTCAGCTCGTCAGGACAGCGGCTCCGTCGAAGCGTGCCGCTTTGAGATCCTTGAGCGCCTGCTGCGCGTGCGCGAGGGGGTACTCGTGGGTGGTCACCCGTAGGTGATGATCGGCAGCGAACCGCAGGAAGGCCTCGCCGTCCGCGCGGGTATTGGCAGTCACACTGCGTATCTCGCGTTCGTAGAACATCTCTCGCTCGTAGTTCAGGGGCGGCAGGTCGCTGAGGTGAATGCCCGCGATCGAAAGGATGCCGCCGCGGTCCAGGGCACGCAACGCAACCGGGACGAGATCGCCGACCGGCGCGAAGAGGATGGCGCCATCCAAGGGCTCTGGCGGTGCGTCGTAGGCTCCCACCGCGGAGGCGGCGCCCAGCTCGAGAGCCAGTTGTTGTGCTTTCGCGCCGCGGGTCATCACATGAACGGTGGCACCTTGGGCCAGCGCGACTTGGGCGGTGAGATGCGCGCTGCCGCCGAAGCCGTAGATTCCGAGCCGCCCGCCCTGGGGGAGGCTCACGCGTTCGAGGGCGCGGTAACCGATGATGCCCGCACACAACAGCGGCGCGAGCTCGACGTCGTCGTAGCCTCCTGGCAGCCGATAGGCGAACGCGGCTGGCACCGTACAGTATTCGGCGTACCCGCCATCGTGGTCCCAGCCGTTGTATTGCGAGTACGGGCAGAGATTCTCGGCGCCCCGCAGACAGTAGCGGCATGTGCCGCACGTCTGGCGCAGCCACGCGACCCCGACCCTGTCGCCTACGGAATGGCCCGACACCTCGGCGCCGAGTTCCACGACGGTCGAGACGATTTCATGGCCGGGCGTGATGCGCGCGCGATGTGGCGCCAGGTCGCCTTCGCTGACGTGCAGATCAGTGCGACACACCCCGCATGCGTTCACCCTGACGAGCAACTCGCCCGCACCAGGGCGCGGAATCGGCTTGCGCTCGTAGGTCAGCGGGTTGGTGTCGATCGGACCGGCCTCGGTCAACGCCCAGGCGTTCATGGTGTCCATTGCGAGCCTCTCCAGCGGTGGGGCGACTTCCACGCTATGCCGCCCCGGAAAAATCAGGTGGTCGCGCCCCTCGCCACGAGCACCGAGCAGTCGGCGTGGCGAAGGATCGGCAGGCCGTGCGGACCCACTAGCTGAGTCACCCGGTCGGCATCCCCGCTGCCGATAACGATCAACTGAACCGCGCCGGTGCGTTCCTGCAAATACCGCGTCACGCCCAATCGCGTAGTCACGACCTCAACCTCGACGTCGGGAAAGCGCCGCAGCAAGCCATCTAGGCGTCGGTAGAACTTGTCGCGGCTCCTTTCGAAAAGCGCCTGACGCCCGACGCACAACGCAAGCACGGGGGCGTGCCGCATTCGAGCCTCGTCCATCGCACAACGCACGACCTCGCCGTTGCCCGGACTGTCATCGACGACCACCGCAATGAGCCCGGCCTCCGGCCGAGGCGCTCCGTCATCGCGCCGGATGATCGCCACGGGGCAGTGTGCTTTTTGGGCAAGAGTCGCCGCGGTCGATCCGAGCAACAGGTTGGCCACTCGACCGATCCCCACGGACCCGGCGCAGATGAGGGTGGCGCTGCTCGACTCGGAGAGCAGCGCGGAATCGACGTCTCCGTACAACACCGCGGTGTCAATCTTCACCAACACGTGGGTCGCCTCAACCGCTAGAAGTGCTGCACGCAAGACGCTTTCGGCACAGGCATCCTCAGCCGGAAAATCGGCGGCGAACCCCACCGGACCGACTGCGATCTCAACGACGTAGACGAGCCGAAGGAGAACATCATGATGGAGCGCTTCCGTGGCCGCCCATATGGCGGCTCCGATCGCTGCGTCCGAGCCGTCGACTCCGACCACGACGGGCCCAGGTGACTGTTTCATTGCCTGCTCCTGATCCGACGCGGACGTCTAACACGTATGACGCTATGCACGTGCCGCCAACAGCGCAGGTGCCGTACGGCCCTGCCATCAGTGGACGTTGGACTCTACGAGCGGAACGCCTGTATCGCGACGCTGAGGTTGTTATGGAGTATTTGTTGATCCGGCCGACGACGTGGCCGGTCCTTCGGTTTTTCAGCCGCAGCCCGCTCATGCGGACCACCGATCGTGTCGAAGCGGCGGTCGGCGCGCTGGCCGTCTTACTGGTTGTCATCGCCGCCGCTTGCGCGGGGGTGATCGGCACGATGATCCACGACACCGAGAGCCAGAACTATCGTGAACAGGCTCGAACGCGACATGTTCTGGTCGCCAGGGCCGTTGACGACAGCAAAGCAGCAGCTTCCGCCGAAACAACGGCCTCCGTGGTGCAAGCGCGATGGAACCTCAACGGCGTGGATCACACCGGCGTTCTCGCTACGCAATACGCCGTCAAAGCCGGCGGCTCGCTGCAGATCTGGGTCGATGACGATGGCAATCGAGTCGATCAGCCGACCCCGATTGCACGCGCGGCTATGGACGCACTATCTGTGGCAGTTGTGGGGTGGTCGGTCGTGGCACTGGCGGTCGCAGAAGTGGTCGCCGCCTTACACGCCCACTTGAAGCGTATGCGAGATGCCCAGTGGGAGAGAGAGATCCGATCCCTGGTCGAGGACGACGGCGGACGCACCAATCATTCACAATGATCTGTCTATCGGTCGTGAACCTGGGTGATCACTACGCGCAACCGGGTTTGCATCACCCGATGGCGCCAGGATCGAGGACCAAAGGCCCTGCCGCCGCGGGGAATCTGGGGGAACCCTGAAGGCAAGTAACAGATCGGGAGGTCGACAGATGCCAATCACCGCAGTGGAAACCGAAGTCATCGAAGATGTGGTGCGCACAGCGTGCCGCGCACCGTCGCTACACAACAGCCAACCGTGGCAGTGGGTGTTCGCCAGTGGCCAACTGCGGTTATTCGTCGATCCAAGTCGAATACTGGACACCGACCGCTCCGCACGAGAAGCGCTGATCAGTTGCGGCGCTGTGCTCGACCATCTGCGCGTAGCGATGGCCGCGGCCGGGTGGCAATCGCACATCGACCGATTTCCGAATCCCAACAGTCCCAATCACCTGGCGTCAATCGAATTCACGCCAGCGGAGTTTGTGACCGAACGAGATCGGAGGCTCGCCGACGCCATCGAGGCGCGCCGCACCGACCGGCTGCCGTTCAGCGCAGCGACCGAGTGGCAGTCGATCGAGGCCGTAGTGGCCGGCAGCGCCAACCGGCAAGCCGTACACCTGGCGGTCATCTCCGACGATCTACGCCCTCGCCTCGAAGAGGCAGCCCGAATCGCGGATTCGCTACGGATGTATGACACTGCCTACCACAATGAATTACACTGGTGGACAGCACCTTTCGAGCCAACAGAGGGAATCCCGTACAGCGCCCTGGTCTCGGCGGCCGAAGGTGACCGAGTCAGCATCGGCCGAGTTTTCCCGGTCGCTCGCCGGCCCGAACGACGCCTCGAGATCCCCGAGGACCACGCTAAGATCCTGCTGCTGTCCACCGGCGCCGACGGCCGCGCCGACGCATTGGCTGCTGGCGAAGCGCTCTCCGCGACGTTGTTGGAGTGCACGATGGCCGGCCTGGCAACGTGCCCGGTAACGCACCTCACCGAGCTCACCGTCACCCGCGATCTCGTCCGGTCGCTGATGGACGATGACGCGGTACCGCAGATCCTCATCCGTGTGGGCGTGGTACCGGTCACCGAGAAAGTCCCGCCGCCAACGCCGCGGCGACCACTCTCTGCGGTTCTACGACTCAAGGGTTAACCCGGGAATCAGGTGCCGCGGGCCTAGGTCTGGGGTCTTTGTGCTCACGTGCTGGCGATGTGATCGCGCAATCGTCGAGATGAAGACGTCTTACGGAAGGGAGCAACAGCCATGAACGCATGCTTTCCCGATGACGACACAGTGCGGACAGTCTTGGCTCTGGCATCTCGAGCGCCCTCGGTCCACAACACGCAACCATGGCGATGGCGGGTAGGTGCGCGGAGCCTGCATCTCTATGCAGATGTGAGCCGGCAGCTGCCGAACGCCGACCCTGACGGCCGCGACCTGATGTTGAGTTGCGGAGCGGCGTTGAATCACGGCGTGATTGCCTTAGCAGCGGTTGGGTGGCGAGCGAAGGTGGCTCGCTTGCCCGATCCAAGTGACCCCAATCACCTTGCTGCGATTGAACTAATTCCCAATTCGGTTGATGCCCTCGATATTTCGCTTGCCGCGGCAATACCGCGGCGGCGAACTGATCGCCGGCACTACAGTTCCTGGCCGGTACCGGTGGGTGACATCGCACTGATGGCTGCGCGGTCTGCTCGCAATGGGGTGACGCTGCATCAGGTCGACGACGTCGACATGCTGCATCGGATTGTGTCCCAATCCGTCTGGGATCACATGACCCATGACTATCTTCTGGAGTTGACTGCGTGGAGTGGACGCTACGCCGGCGTGGCCGGCGTTCCGGCCAGGAACGCACCGGTACCGGACCGAACGGCGAAGCTACCGGGTCGGTACTTTGCCGGTCCTGCGCTGGCGATGAGTCCGGGCTCCTCACCGGCCGACGACAATGCCGTCGTTCTGGCGCTCGGAACACATACCGATGATCGGCTGGCGCAGTTACGCGCCGGCGAGGCCACCAGCGTCGTCCTGCTGACCGCGACATCGGCGGGCCTGTCCAGTTGCCCCGTCACCGAACCGCTGGAGGTGACCGATACGCGCAAGGCGATTCGGTCCGACATCTTCGCCGATAGCAGCTATCCGCAGATGCTGCTTCGGGTGGGTTGGGCGCCGATCAACGCGGACCCTTTGCCGTCGACACCGCGGCGCGAGCTCGACTCTTTCGTCGAGCGAATGGGTGATGACGAACTCGGGACCTAGCGGGGCGCTCCCCACTGCCCGTTCCCGTTATCGCGTTGATGTTCTCGAGCAACGACAGAGTTGGGCGCCACTCGACGTTTCCGCCCGCCGGATGACTAAAGATCCTGTCGATCGTCAGACGGTGATGACTACTCAGGTGCGGGGTCATCGCCCAGTCCTTTCGTTGTTGTACTGCTGGCACGTTCGTGTGACTGGTTCCTCGCTGGGTCGAGGATGCGGTAGGCGAGCAATTTGATCCGGTCGCTGATGAGGAACCAGGCGACGGCGTATCCCCACACCGCGGCGGCCCATCGCCAGCCCAGTGGCGTCATGAACAGCCCGTAGACGGCAATGAATGTGGCAACGGCCTGGGTGCCCAGGACTGCGATCAACAAGATGCGGGCAGGACGGATGGACCAGAACGGGCCGCGGGTTCGGGTCAAGAAAATGGTGAGGTGACCCGCGACGGAGAGCATGAGGTACATCAGGGTCTGCACTCGCGGATGGCCGAGGTCGAAGACACGGTCGCCGAGATAGAACAAACCGAACGCGGCGATCGGCCCGATCACCCCCAGGACCGTGGAAATGCCGAGCACCACGCGCATGTTCCAGGCTTCGGGCTCGTTTTTGTAACGGACGTTGTCGTAGGCGATGGACAGGATTGCGCCGTCGTTGAGCAGCGCGAGCATCACGATCATGATGGCGGTGAGCGGGTAGAAGTTGAAGACGAGGATGGCGACGGTCATGAACAACAGCACCCGCAGCGTCTCGGCGATGCGGTACATCGCGTAGCTGTTCATTCGCTGAAAGATCCTGCGGCTCTGTTTGATCGCCTCGATGATCACCGAGAGACCGGGGGTCAGCAAAACGATGTCGGCAGCGGCGCGGGCGGCGTCGGTGGAGCCCGACACGGCGATGCCGCAGTCGGCTTTTTTCAGAGCGGGCGCGTCGTTGACTCCGTCACCGGTCATGCCGACGATGTGGTCGTGCTGTTGTAGCACCTCGATGAGGCGGTATTTGTGTTCAGGAAAGACTTGGGCGAAACCGTCTGCGGCCAAGATGGATTCGGCCATTGCCGCCGATTCCTTCTCGTTGGCATTATCCAAGGCTGCGGCGTCCAGGATGTCGGTCCCCAAGCCGACCTTGGTCGCGGTCTCCTTCGCGATGGCCAGCGCATCACCGGTCACCATCTTGACGGCGACGCCCATTGCTGCGGCGGTGGCGATGGTCGCCGCTGCGTCGTCGCGGGGCGGGTCGAACAGCGGCAGCACCCCGACGAATTGCCAGTCACCGTCCCCGTCGGCGCGGGCCACACCCAAAGACCGGAACCCGCGGGCTGCGAAGTCGTTGACTGCCTTATCGGCGGCAGTCTTGATCTGCGAGCCGTTGGCTGCCAGTGCAAGGATCACCTGCGGCGCGCCCTTGGTGACCTTAAAGGTGGTCCCGTCGACGGTGGTGACGCTGGCCTCCGTGCGTTTGTGTACCGGGTCGAAGGGTTGGAAATGAGTGACGGTGAAAGCCTGCAAGACCGTGGCGTCGTCGAGCCCCCCGAGCACCGCCCGGTCGATCGGGTCGTCGTTGTCCGCGCGGGAGGCTAACGCGCCGTTGAGGATAACGGTCGCGGGGGCGCTGCTGTCTACGGCGAATGGTGTGCCCAATGTGAGCGAGTTCTGGGTCAGGGTGCCGGTCTTGTCCGCGCACAGCACGTCGACGCCGGCGAGTTCCTCGATGGCGACCAGCCGACTCACGATGGCCTGCTTCTTGGCGAGCAAACGCGCGCCGACGGCCATCGTCACAGACAACACGGTGGGCATCGCCACCGGGATCGCGGCGACGGTCAAAACCAGGGCGAACTGCAGAGTCGTCAGGATCGCATCGCCGCGCAGGATCGCCGTGACGACGATGATCGTCACCAGCGCGACCGCGAGGATGATCAGGTAGTTACCGATTTTGAGCACGGCCCGTTGAAAATGGCTGATGGTCTTCGCATCGGCCACCAGTTCGGCGGTCTTGCCGAAGTAAGTGCCGGTGCCGGTGGCATACACCAAAGCGCCGATCTCGCCTTGCCTGATGACCGACCCGGAGAATACGGCGTCGCCGCTTGTGCAGGTGGCGGGCAGCGACTCCCCGGTCAGGGCGGACTGGTCGACCTCGATCTCATCGCCGTCCAGCAGCCTGGCGTCTGCGGGCACGACGTCACCCAGGCGCAGCCGGATCACGTCACCGGGCACCAACTCCCGCGCCGGCGCGGTGACCCATGCGTTGTCGCGTTTCACCCGCGCGTTGATCGCCAGCTTGGCTTTCAGTGCCTCAATTGCGTTGCCCGCCTGGCGTTCCTCGGTGTAGCCGACCACACCGTTGGCCAGCAGCAGCACCAGAATGATGAAGAAGTCCGGCCAGTGCCCGACTGCGCCGGACAAGATGACGGCGATCTCGATCATCCACGGGATTGGGCCCCAGAAATAGCTGAGGAACTTCAGCAGCGGATTGGTCTTGTGCTCGGCGATCTCGTTGGGCCCGTACTGCGCTAACCGGCTCGTGGCCTCGGCTGCGCTCTGCCCGTCCGGCGAATAGCCAAGATGTCGCTCGACCTGCTCTAGCGGCGCTGATTTCAAATCAGTGACCGGTCCAACTGCGCTCCCCGCGGGCGACGGCGCGACATGCGGTGCGTTGGTGGTCATGGCGAGGGATCCGGATGCCGTATGTCAGCGGCCGGTTCGCGCCGTAGCCGATCTGGAGAGTCATGGCGTAGAAGACACATGACGCTTTCGATCGGAAAATATTGCGCAGGATCCGGTTTCGGCGTCCGCGGGGTGGATGCGTTGGTCATGGCGATTCCCGGGTGTGCGGTAGTCACCGAGTGTTCGGTCGTGAGCGAGGCTCAGTGAGAGGCGGCGGCGGACAGCCACCCTCATTCCGGACTAGTTGAGCGTCCCAACATCGTTGACGCTACACCCACACGCGCAGCCGTCCGGTGCTCAATCGGTTGACGGCATTGCAAAGATGGAGCAATGCATCCGATGGCGGCGTTAGCGATGCGGGTGCGGGGGACACGGTCGATGTTGCTGTCTTCGCTGCAGGGCTATCGGTCGTCGTGGTTGGTTGGCGATTTGGCCGCGGGGCTGACCTTGTTGGCGATCGCTGTCCCCGAGCAACTGGCCACTGCACGGCTCGCGGGCATGCCGCCAATCACCGGGTTCTACGCATTCGTTGCGGGCAGCGTGATGTTCGCGTTGCTGGGTTCGAACCCGCAGATGTCGGTCGGTGCCGATTCGACGGTCGCCCCCCTGTTCGCCGTCGGCGTTGCTGCAGTGGTGTCGACCGTGTCGCCTGACTACGCGGCGCTGGTGGGAATTCTCGCGGTGCTGGTGGGCGTGATCGTGGCCTTGGTGGGTCTACTGCGGCTCGGGTGGATCGCAGAATTTCTGTCGACGCCGATCATCACTGGCTTCCTGAGCGGGGTTGCGGCAATCATCGTTGTCCACCAGCTACCTGACCTGCTCGGTTTGTCGGCCGGCAACGGCGGCACACTGCACCGTATTCGTCTCGCGGCCAACGAACTACACCTGGTCAACGGGTGGGCGTTGGGCATCGGGGGAGGCGTGTTCGCAATTGTGTTCATCGCGGACCGGGTCGATCGCCGGCTGCCGGGGGCGTTGGTCGGCCTGATCGGTTCGACCATCCTCGTCAGCGCTCTACATCTGGGTGCCCACGGGGTGGTGGTGTTGGGTGCTTTGGCCCACGGGGCGCCGCATCTCGGACTGCATGGGCTGTCATGGTCGGCGCTGGGCGCTGTCGCGCCGATCGCCGGGGTGGTCGCCCTGGTGATCGTCAGCCAGACAGCGGCCACGACCCGCGCTTTCGCCGACCAGAGCAGCTACGACGTCGATGTCAACCGTGACTTCCTCGGTGTTGGAGCCGGCAACGTTGCCGCGGGCTTAGTCGGCGCGTTTCCGGTAGACGCAAGCCCACCGCGAACCGCCGCCGTGGTCTCGGCATCGGGGCGGACCCAAGTTGCCGGTCTCGCCGCGGCTGGCGCCCTGGCTTTTCTCATCCCTGTCCTCGCACTGCTTGAGGAGCTGCCGGTGGCGGCCTTGGCTGCGATCCTGATCTTCATCGCCACCCGCATTGTGCACATCCGCGATCTGATCGACATCGCCCGCTATGACGGTTTCGAGTTCGGGTTGGCTCTGGTCACTTTGCTGACGGTTGCCCTCGTTGGCGTCGAGCAGGGCATCGGGGTCGCGGTCGCCTTGGCCATCCTGGACCGCACCCGCCGCAGCGCTCGCCCCCACCTTCACGTCCTGGGACGCATTCCGTCGACCACCAGTTGGGCCCCGCTCATTGGCACCGAACACGCGGTCGAGGTTCCCAGGTTGCTCGTGGTGCTGTTCGCGACACCCCTCTGGTACGCCAACGCCACCGATTTCAGAACGGAGATGACCGCCGCTATCGACCAGGCGGATCACGCCTTGACGCTCGTCGTGCTCGACGCGATGGGCATGACCGACATTGACTACACCGGAGCACACGCATTGCGCCAGTTGCTTGACCAACTCGACTCGAGCGGCGTCTCTTTCGCGATGGCACGAACCAACAACACGGTCCGCAGGGATCTGGCGCGGAGCGGGCTGCTGGAACTGATAGGGAAGGACCACCTGTTCGCCTCCGTCGACGAAGCGGTAACCGCCCTACACACAGACGACCACCGCAGCGGGACCGGGGCAACAGGCTCCACGTAGTCCGAGTCCACGGCGGCGCAGAGACCGTCGGGTACCTGTTTATGGGCCGAGAAAACGCAGCCCTGAAAGGGATTCGGCGGGGTCGTCCCCGCGGGTGTACCGTGAGAAGCGCTGAGAATTCAGCTGGTTTGGGATGAGTTCGGCTGTCCGCCGCAGAACTCCAGGAGCTTTCGCTTCGAGGCCCTCACATGCCGGTGATCATCTGCACATCAGGATCACCATGAATGCTCCACAGAGTTTCTCCACTCGACCGGCTACCTTGAAACCCTGGCGACGCCCGCGAGCAGCGGCGGTCACCCAGGACGCATCCGCCAGCACCCCTCAGCACGGCTCACCGACAGGTGCACGGCGATGAAAGGGCTGGGCGTCGTCGGCGTTGTTCTGGTCCTACTGTTACTGCTGGTGTTGGCGATGGCAGTGCGAATCGTCAAACAGTACGAGAACGGTGTGCTGTTCCGGTTGGGCAGGGTGATCGGCGAGCGCCAGCCCGGGTTGCGGCTCATCATGCCGTTCATCGATGTGCTGCACCGGATTTCGCTGCGGATCGTGACGATGCCGATCCAGTCCCAGGGGATTATCACCCGCGACAATGTCTCGGTCGACGTCTCGGCGGTGGCCTACTTCAAAGTCGTCGACGCAGTGAAGTCGGTCGTGGCGATCGAGAACGTCTACTCGGCGATCGACCAGATCGCCCAAACGACGCTGCGCAAGGTGGTCGGTCAGCACACACTGGACGAAACGCTCTCCGAAACCGACAAAATCAACCTCGACATCCGCGCGATCCTCGACGTCACCACCATCGAATGGGGCGTGCAAGTCACCCTGGTGGAGCTCAAAGACATCCAACTGCCCGACTCCATGAAACGGGCGATGGCCCGCCAAGCCGAGGCGGAGCGGGAAAAACGCGCGAAAATCATTGCCGCCGAGGGCGAATCGCTGGCAGCGGCCGCCTTGGGCGACGCCTCGGACACCATGATGGCCCATCCGCTGGCGCTGCAGCTACGTAACCTGCAGACCCTTGTCGAACTCGGTGTGGACAAAAACACCACCGTCGTCTTCCCGGCGCCGTTGATGTCGACCATCTCTGAGCTCGGAGCTTTCCTGGCCCGGGAAAGCGGCGCCGCCATACAGCCAGAGCCACAGCCGCCGATCCTCATTCCGGCGACGGTGGGCAACGGAACTTCCGCCGCGGGGGGTCGAGAGTGATTCCCGCTCTGATGTGCCTGTCGTTCATCGGGTGTGGTTACTGGTTGCAGAAACATGCGATCGCCCAGGTGATGATGCCGGGTGCCGCACCGGAGCAGCACGCGCCCCGCGGCGCTGGGGCCCTTGGCCTCGAGGACGATCCTGATCAGTGGTGCGCTGCCCGCAGCGCCTGGACCGCGCTCGACGAGTGCCAGCTCATCCGCCTGCTTTCGGACTCCGCGCCATGACACAGACCGGTCGCGAACCCGATCGACAAAGCACCGGCAACGTGCCGAGCAACGGACGCCCTATGCCGCAGGCCCGAACGTTGGAACCTGAACTCCTGCATCGGATGGACGCGTACTGGCGGGCGGCGAATTACCTCTCGGTCGGCCAGATCTACCTGTATGACAATCCCTTGCTCAAACGACCGCTACAGCTATCGGATGTCAAACCGCTGGTGGTCGGCCATTGGGGGACGACGCCGGGGCAGAACTTCATTTACGTCCATCTGAACCGGGCCATCACGAAGTACGACCTGGACATGTTCTATGTTGCCGGCCCCGGTCACGGCGGCCCTGCCCTGGTCGCCAACACCTACCTCGAGGGCTCCTACTCCGAGATCTATCCCGACATCAGCCTGGACGAACACGGGATGAAGAAGCTCTTCACCCAATTCTCCTTCCCCGGCGGCATTTCCAGCCATGTGGCACCGACGACTCCGGGTTCGATCCACGAAGGCGGCGAACTGGGCTACTCGTTGAGTCACGCGTTCGGCGCGGCATTCGACAATCCGGATCTGATAGTGGCCTGTGTCATCGGCGACGGCGAAGCCGAGACCGGGCCGCTGGCCACCGCCTGGCATTCCACAAAATTCCTGAATCCTGTCGGCGACGGGGCGGTGCTGCCGATCCTGCACCTCAACGGCTACAAGATCAGCAACCCCACTGTGCTGGCCCGCATCGCACCCGAGGAGCTCGACCAGTTTCTGCGCGGGTGCGGCTGGGACCCGCATTACGTCGAGGGTGATGACCCCGAGGACATGCACGAACTGATGGCCACCGTCCTCGATTCGGTGATCGAGGGCATTCACCGCATCCAGCGCACGGCGCGCGCCGATGGCCAGACCACCCGCCCGCGCTGGCCGATGATCGTGTTGCGCTCACCGAAAGGCTGGACCGGACCCAAAGTCGTTGACGGCCTGCAGATCGAAGGGACCTTCCGGGCGCACCAGGTGCCGCTGCTCGTCGACGAGCGCCATCCTGAGCATGTCGAGCACCTCGACAGCTGGATGCGCAGCTACAAACCCAGCGAGCTCTTCGATCAGAGCGGGCGGCTCCTACCTGATCTGGCCGCGCTCGCCCCGGTGGGGCAACAGCGGATGGGCGCCAACCCGCACACCAACGGCGGAATACTGCTGCGAGACTTACGGATGCCCGATTTCCGCGCCCACGCGGTCGCGGTGGCCTCGCCCGGAGCGGTGCAGGCCGAGGACACCCGCGTGCTGGGCGGTTTCCTGCGTGATGTCATCACACTGAACGACGAGCTGCGCAACTTTCGGGTCTTCGGCCCCGATGAAACCTTGTCGAACATGCTCGGCGCGGTCTTCGAGGTCACCAATCGGCAATGGGAGGCGCGCACCGCAGCCAACGACGAATACCTTGCGACACGGGGGCGCGTACTGGATTCGATGCTTAGCGAGCACCAAAGTGAGGGCTGGCTGGAGGGTTATCTGCTGACCGGCCGGCATGGGCTGTTCAATTGCTACGAGGCGTTCATCCACATCGTCGACTCGATGTTCAACCAGCACGCCAAATGGCTCAAGGTCACCGCGCAACTGCCGTGGCGCCGCAACATTGCATCGCTGAACTACCTTCTGGCATCTCATGTCTGGCAGCAGGATCATAACGGCTTCACCCACCAAGACCCCGGCTTTCTGGACCACGTCGTCAACAAAAAGGCCGACATCGTCCGGGTGTATCTGCCGCCGGACGCCAACTGCCTGCTCTCCGTTGCCGATCATTGTCTGCGCAGCCGGCACTACGTCAACGTGATCGTCGCCGGGAAACGCGCGATGCCGCAGTGGCTCAGCATGGATGCCGCGGTGGTCCACTGCACCGAAGGCATTGGCATCTGGGAATGGGCCGGAAACGACCGGGGTGTCGAACCCGATGTAGTCCTGGGGTGCTGCGGGGACACTCCAACCCTTGAGGTGCTGGGCGCGGTCTCGATCCTTCGAGAACACCTGCCCGAGTTGAAGATTCGCGTCGTCAACGTGGTGGACCTGATGAGGCTTCAGTCAGCTAGCGAGCATCCGCACGGACTCAGCGAACGCGACTACGACTCCTTGTTCACCACAGACAAACACATCATCTTCGCCTTCCACGGCTACCCGAGCCTGATCCACCGACTCACCTACCGCAGGACCAATCGAAATCTGCACGTGCGCGGCTACATTGAAGAAGGCACCATCACCACCCCCTTCGACATGCGGGTGCAAAACAAGCTCGATCGCTTCCACCTCGTCGGCGACGTGATCGACCGCCTCCCGCAGCTCGGTGCCGCCGGCGACTACCTCAAACAGACCATGGCCGACAAACTCGTCGAACACACGCGATACATCAACACCCACGGCCAAGACCTGCCCGAAATCCGAAACTGGCATTGGAATCCGGCGCGGTGACGAAATGCCGGATGTAGGGGTGCACGCGCCCATGCGCGATCTCCTTCACACTCCCAGCGGCCCTGGGGATCGTCACTTCCGCGACAGCAGCGACTGTCCTCACGGGGGGAGGATCGAACACGAAGCCGACCCTCCCCGCGCCGAGTATCCCCGCCGATGCAACTGGTGCACCGAACACGACAGCCCGACTCCGTCATGACGTCGGTCGTGGTCGGCATCGACGGATCTGCGGCCGCTATGCACGCGGCCCAGTGGGCAGTCGACGAAGCCGTGTCTCGTGACAGTCCGCTGCGGCTGATCTACATTCTCGAACGACAATCCGAAGCCGTGCGCCTGGAAACGGAGTACGCCGAGGCAGCGCTGCTCACCGCCTCTGCAGCGGTCGAAGCCACCGGGCAGCCCGTCAAGATCGAGACCGCGATCATCCGTGGACACCCCAACGCTGTCCTGGCCAGATAGTCACGATGAAGGACGGTATCGGCGAGTCCCGGGATACGGATCTCGTTGTGAGAGAAGGTAAATCGGATATCCCCGGTAAGCCCTCGATGAAACGGTACCGCGTGGCAATGTTCGATCTGGACGGTACGCTCGCGGCGTCCAAAAGCGATATCTCGCCCGCCACCGCCCAGATGCTCTGCGCCCTGCTCTCAGCCATCGACGTGTGCATTATCTCTGGCGGACGCTGGGAGCAATTCGACGCACAAGTATTGCAGCATCTCGGCAAGGTCTGTGACCTTGAGCGCCTGCACTTGATGCCCACCTGTGGGACCCGTTATCTGCGGTGGAACGAAAGCGCTTGGATCGAGATGTATTTCGAGAAGCTGTCTTCCGGCGAGAAGAACCGCGCGTGTCAAGTGCTGCGGAACGGTGCTGAGAAGCTCGGCTTGTGGACGGATGATACGTGGGGCCCCGCGCTTGAGGATCGAGGCAGCCAGGTCACATATTCTGCACTGGGCCAGGGCGCACCCGACAATGTGAAATCGGCGTGGGATCCCGACAATTCAAAGAAGGAGTCGTTGCGCAGGTTCGCGGCGGCAAGACTCCCGGATCTTGACGTCAAAAGTGGCGGTTCGACCTCCATCGATGTGACTCGACGCGGTATCGACAAGGCTTACGGGGCAAAAAGGTTGATGCTGGCGCTCCGTCTGACCGAACGTGAGATTCTCTTCTTCGGTGACCGGCTGGACCCCAGCGGTAACGACTATCCCATCAAGGCAATGGGTATTGACTGTATCGAGGTTCACGGTTGGGAAGACACGATTGCGCAGGTGACGAATGCTCTTGGCGAACTACTGGGGTAGCGCGGATCCTCCGCGGTAGAGGCTTTCGTACGATTCGCGGTCGTGACTGAAGGGTTCTGACTCGGAACGGCTCACCTTCCTACGGTACGGCCGACCATGGGGACCAAATGCTCTAATCAGCCTCCGGACTGATCCGTACCGTTCTTCCTAGCTTCTCTATCCCTCAGTCAGGAGTTCGCAATGTTCGAGAGATACCCACCGAACTCTGTTGTCATCGGCGTCGACGGATCGCGAGCAGCCATCCGAGCTGCCCGGTGGGCGGTTGGCGAGGTAGCCGGAACCGATATCCCCATCCGGCTGCTCTACGTCACCGAAGCCAACCCGGGCGTTAGCAGGAGCGAAGCCAGAGCGGCACTGGAGGCGGCCGAAGAGGTTGTGCACGAGGCATATACCGCCATTGAGGCAATGGGCGAGTCGTTGAAGGTCGAGATGGAACTGATCGACGGACTACCAGTGCCGGGGCTGATCGCCGCGTCACGTGGCACGCGAATGCTGTGTATCGGAGACACTGGATCCGCGCAGCACCCCGATACCTGGCTAGGTTCCACTGCAAGGGAAGTGGCGAAATCTGGCCATTGTTCGGTTGCAATCGTCCGAAGCGATCGCCACACCGCGGGCGCAGCGGACGACCGGTGGATTGTTGCGCGAGTTGACGAGTCACCAGATGGCATCGATGTTCTGGCGTTGGCGCTTAGCGAGGCACTACGGAGAGACGCTCCTTTGCGAGTGCTCACCACAGCGCAACCGCGGCGCGGCGGAACGGAGCAGGCTGCCGCTATGGGTCATTCTGATTTCATGCACTGCATGCACGACTACCCTGAGGTCGACGTTCGCACAGTGCGTTTGGACGGCACTTTCGTCGACTACCTCGCTCAGCACGCCGCGTCTATCCAGCTGGCCATGGTCGGCGCTGCCCAGACCTCCGAAGTCGAGCAGCTCCTCGGCGACTTTGGTGCAATGGCCTTGCGAGACACCGATTTCAATCTGGCTGTCGTCGGTCTCCAGCGGCCGGGACGCTGACAGGTCGGACGCGCGCGGGTCGGATCGGATCAAGGCCCCAGCGTTCTATACTTCTATTCGCACGGCCAGGAAGGATTTGCAATGGTGAAGGTTTTCTTGGTCGACGATCACGAGGTCGTTCGCCGCGGGCTCGCTGATCTGCTCGCATCCGACCCTGAGCTTGAGGTCATCGGTGATGCGGGCTCGGTTTCCGAAGCGAAAGTAAGGATAGCCGCGGCGAAACCCGACGTCGCCGTGCTCGACGTTCGCCTCCCGGATGGCAGCGGCATCGAATTATGTCGCGACTTGCTGTCCGACCTCCCTGAGCTGCGGTGTTTGATGTTGACGTCGTTCACGTCCGACGAAGCGATGCTCGAGGCGATTCTGGCCGGCGCCAGCGGCTACGTCATCAAAGACATCAGGGGCATGGAGTTGGCTCAGGCGATCAAGGACGTCGGTGCCGGCAAATCGCTGCTGGATAACCGGGCCGCCGCCGCGTTGATGGCAAAACTCCGCGGCGCAGCGGAGCACAATGATCCGCTGTCTGGATTAACCGACCGCGAACGAACGCTCCTCGGACTCCTTAGTGAAGGACTGACCAACAGGCAGATCGCCGCGCGGATGTTTCTCGCCGAGAAAACGGTGAAGAACTATGTATCGCGGCTGCTGGCCAAACTCGGCATGGAGCGGCGAACTCAAGCAGCCGTGTTCGCCTCGAAGTTGGATCAGCAGTCTGCCTCGAACAGGCCGGCAACAACACTGTCAGACTAGCGACAGGCCAACGTAATTTGCGTCTCACCTCCCCGCTGGGGAGACGCAAATCTTTGCCCGAGAACGAAAGTCGAGTGCTCTCTCCCAGGCTTAAGCCTGGCGCCAGTTCGCCAACAAACTGTTGCGCCTGACCGAGTTGCGCCTAAGCTACTCATAGGCATTTGCCGCCGCCTGGCGCGTGCTGTGCTTCGCTCGGGTTAGGTTCCTATGGCTCAAATCTCGGACGTCTCAGATCCGATGGCCGGCGACGACAGCGGATCGGCGTTTGCCGGGCTCGGCCAGCGGGGCCTGGTAGGCAAAATGCACGAGCAACTCGACGAGTTGCTGGCAGCGCGCGATCAAATGGAGCAATTGCTGCGGGTGATCGTCGAGATCGGTGCGGACCTCGATCTGGACTCAACACTGCGCCGTATCGTTCTGGCGGCCAGGAAGTTGACCTCTGCCCCGTACAGCGCCGTGGCCGTGCGCGATCCCGAGGGCACGTTGGTCACGTTTGTCCACGAGGGAATCGACGATGACACGGTGCAGCGAATAGGGCACTTGCCGGTAGGGGAGGGGCTTCTCAGCTTGGCGGTCCTCGATACGCCCGTGTTGCGTTTAGATGATCTGGCCACGCATCCGGCTGCGGTGGGATTCCCCGAGCACCATCCTCCGATGCATGCATTTCTCGCAGTGCCGATCACCATCCGCGGCACGGTGTTCGGAAATCTTTACCTGACTCACAAAGAGCCGGGTCGGTTGTTCTCTGAATCCGATGAGGTTGCCGCTCGTGCGTTGGCGTTCGCGGCCGCGGTCGCAGTCGATAACGCGAAACTGTTTGAGCGCGAACGTACTTCGGTGAGATGGATGGACGCTAGCCGCGAGATCACCACCGCCCTGTTATCGAATATCGAGCCAAGTCGGTCGCAGTTGCAGTTGATCGCCGAACGCGCGTGCGCGGTGACGGAAGCCGAACAGGCGATAGTGCTTGTTCCGTTCGATGCCGATCTGACGATGGACGACATCGATATGTTGGTGGTGGCTGCCGCGGTGGGACTGAATGCCTCCGAGGTGATGGGCCAACGGATTCCGGTGGACGGCTCTACCAGTGGTAGCGTTTTCCGTTCCGGCAAGCCGATGATCACCGATTCGTTGAGTTACCCGATTCAGTCTTTCACCGACGTGGGGCCGCGCAGCGCGATCGTGATGCCGCTGCTGGCCCACGGGGAAGTCGCTGGAGTGATCGCCGTTGCCCGCAGCACCGGCCGGCCGCCGTTCGACAACAGTTATCTCGACCTGGTGAGCGATTTCGCGACGCATGCTGCGATTGCACTCATGCTCGCTTCGGGCCGCGAGCATGCACGCCAGCTGACCATTGTCGCCGAGCGTGAGCGCATCGCGCACGACTTGCACGATCACGTCATTCAGCGGTTGTTCGCCGCAGGGATGGATCTGCAGGGCACTGTTGCACGGGTACGCTCGCCCGACGTTTCCGACCGGCTCAACCGCACGCTTGACGATCTCCAAGCCATCATCGAGGAGATACGCACCACCATCTTTCAGCTGACATCCCCGCTCGATGATGGTGGCGGCTTTCGGAATCGGATTCAACGAGTGGTTGCCGACCTGACCGGAAATCGCGACATCGTTACCACCGTGCGCATGCACGGGCCGATGACCGCCGTTAGCGGCGAACTCGCCGAGCACGCCGAAGCGGTTGCGGCGGAAGGTATCAGCAACGCCGTGCGTCATTCCGGCGCCTCACGACTGACCGTCGAGGTCAATGTCGCCGACATGTTGACGCTCGACATCATCGACAACGGTTGCGGCATGCCCGTCGACAATCTCCGCCGCAGCGGGCTGGCCAATATGTCGTTCCGCGCTGAACAGGTTGGTGGCGGCTGCGAGATCACCAGTCCAATCGAGGGCGGTACGCAAGTCCATTGGACCGCTCCGTTGTCAGATCATTAGGTAGTCGACGACGTTCGCGCGCGCAGCGCACATCAAATGCGTTGCCGCGCTTGCCCGCGGTTCACGATCGGTCAGGTGTGACACGTCGAGGTCTCAATGCCGCGCAATCAGGGACTTAAGCCTCATGACTGACGGCTGTCACATAAATAGCGTTCTCGGTAAGTGACTGGCACTGACACCGAGGAGAACAAATGTCTGCAGCCGAAAAACGTTATGGCATCGTCGTCGGAGTCGACGGATCGGCCTCGTCGAATTTTGCCGTCTGCTGGGCCGCGCGTGATGCGGCTATGCGCAATATCCCGCTGACTTTGGTCCACATGCTCAAGGCATTTGTGCCGACGTTTCCACAGATCCCGATGCCGACCGGCGTTGCGATGTGGCAAGAAGACGACGGTCGCCGCGCCCTCGAAGAAGCCGTCAAGATCGCTGGGGACGCCACACCGACGCGCGGCAAAATCAAAATCTCAAGCGAGATGAAGAGTTCACCTCCTGTGGCGACGCTTATCGAAATGTCCGAAGCGGCAGAGATGGTCGTCGTGGGCAGCAGTGGGCGCGGTCTGGCTGACCGGCTTTTCCTGGGTTCCGTCAGCTCCGGCGTGGTGAGAAGCGCTAGTTGCCCCGTCGCGGTCATCCACGACGACGATCCGGTGATGCCTCATCCGCAGCAAGCTCCCGTGCTGGTCGGAATCGATGGCTCTCCGGCCTCGGTGCTTGCGACCGGCATTGCTTTTGACGAAGCGTCGCGTCGTGGTGTCGAGCTGATGGCGTTGCACACGTGGAGCGACGTTGAGGTTATGGAGCTCCCCGGGTTGGATTGGGCGGCCGTCAAGGCCGAAGCGGAGCGCAGTCTGGCCGAAGGCTTAGCGGGCTGGCAAGAGCGTTATCCCGATGTCACGGTGCGCCGCCTCGTCGTTCGCGACTGGCCGGCCCACCAGCTGATCGAACGGTCGGAAGCGGCCCAATTGGTGGTCGTGGGTAGTCACGGCCGAGGTGGCCTGACCGGCGCGCTTTTGGGTTCGGTCAGCAACGCGGTCGTGCACGCGGTTTATACGCCGGTGATCGTGGCGCGACCATCGTAAGGCCCTGGCACGAAATCCCATTCACCGTACACATCGAGACAAAGGTTGGAAATCATGGCAAACAGGCTCGCTAATTCACTTACGTCGACGGCGGTTCCCTACGTTGATGTACGCGAAACCCACACAGGCATAGTCTTTCTGGTCGGCGACCGAGCATTCAAGGCGAAGAAGCCGGTGCTGACCGACTATCTCGATTTCCGCACAACCGAGGAGCGCGAGCGCGCATGCTTCCGGGAATTCAAGCTCAACAGCCGGCTGTCTCCCGATAGTTATCTCGGAGTCGCACACCTCACCGACCCGAGCGGTGCGCCCGCCGAACCAGTCGTCGTCATGCGCCGATATCGCGATGAGGACCGATTGGCGGCGATAGTGACACATGAGCAGCCGGGTCTATCGGCCCAGGGTGCGCTCGACCGTATCGCCAACGTGCTGGCCCGTTTTCACGAGCAGGCTGAGCGGGACCAGGTGATCAGTGAGCAGGGCAAGCCCAGCGCGATCGTGCAACGCTGGAACGAGAACTTGTCGGAACTCAACCGATACGCCGCGACGTCGAGTTCGGGAATATCGGACTGCTCGCTATCTCGGATTCAGCATCTCGTCACCGAATTTATCTTGGGGCGAACGACTTTGCTCGATAGCCGAATCGACGAGGGATGTATCGTCGACGGACACGCCGATCTGCTCGCTGATGATATTTTCTGCGTAGGCGACCAGCCGGCACTACTCGACTGCCTGGAGTTCGACGACGAGCTTCGCTACGTCGACCGCATCGATGACGCCGCTTTCCTCGCGATGGACCTGGAATTCCTGGGCCGCAAAGACCTTGGAGACTACTTCCTCGAACAATACGTCGCACACTCGGCGGACACCGCGCCTCCGTCACTGCGGGACTTCTACATCGGGTACCGCGCAGTCGTGCGAGCCAAGGTCGATTGCATGCGGGTGGTACAGGGCAAGTCGGAGAGTAAAGCGGATGCCGCCACGCACTTGGACATTGCCCTCCAGCACCTGGAGAACGGTGCCATCCGGCTCGCGCTGATCGGTGGCAATCCGGGCACCGGCAAGTCGACTCTCGCGAATGCGCTCGCTAAACGGTCTGGGGCACAGGTCATCTCGACGGACGATGTGCGCCGTGAACTTCTGGCATCAGGCGCTGTCAGCGGAGGTACAGGTGTGCTGGACGCAGGGCTTTACGCCCCGGACAATGTCGCGATCGTCTACGAGGTGGCCCTGCGCCGGGCGCAGGTGCTTTTGAGCGAGGGGCAATCAGTAATTCTCGATGGCACCTGGCGCGATCCGCACCTGCGTGCACAGGCTTACCGTGTCGCCGCGGAAACCCATTCGGCCCTGGTGGATCTGATGTGCGTGGCTCCGGCGGAGATGGCAGTAAAGAGGATAAACGAACGGCGGGGAGGCAACTCTGACGTGACGCCGGAGATCGCGGACGCTCTAGATGCCCACAACGGTTGGGACGACGCGTACCGGGTGGACACCTCGCGCGGGCTCGACCAGTCGGTGTTATTGGCCCACAACGTTTGGCGCAAAGCGATCTGATCGCTCCGCTTTTACGTCCATGTCCTGAAGGAAAGTGAGCACGAAATGTCAAGTCAAAAACAGAATTTGGGCGTCGTGGTCGGCGTCGACGGGTCATCCTCGTCGGGGAGCGCGATCCAGTGGGCTGCGCACGAGGCGAGCATGCGCAATGTGCCACTCACCCTCGTCCACGTGTCCGTCACTCCGTCTTGGGGTCCGGCGCCCTGGCTGTTGTCTAACGACCCTCTTCCGCTGCCCGCCGAAGAAGACCCGGCCCTGGAAAAATCGACTCGAAAGATCATTGCCGACTCGATCAAGATCGCCGAAGACTGCATCCACGGAACTAACCGTCCTGAAATCAGAAGTGAGATCTTCTTTTCGGTGCCCGTGCCCACGCTTGTGGACCTGTCCAAAGACGCGCACATGGTCGTTGTGGGGCGCCGAGGTCAGCACCGTTTGCGTGGAGTCCTACTCGGCTCGGTCAGCACGGGGATGATGCACCATGCGCATTGCCCGGTAGCGGTGATCGGGGACGCGGTTCCGGCCGGGCCGAACGATTTGAGTCGGCCCGTCGTGGTCGGCATCGATGGTTCGCCTGCCTCGGAATTGGCCACCGAGATCGCGTTCGGCGAGGCATCAGGGCGACGTGTGGACTTGGTCGCCGTGCACTCCTGGCGGGACCCGGACCTCTCAAAAGGCATGGATATGGATTGGTCGGGGCTGCAATCGATTGCGAGCAAGAACCTGGCTGAGCGGCTGGCCGGCTGGCAGGATCGCTATCCGGAGGTCACCGTCCATCAGCACGTCGTGTGGGACAACCCGGCCCATCATCTTCTTGATGAGGCCGAGTCGGCCCAGCTTCTGGTCGTTGGCAGTCACGGCCGCGGCGGATTCGCGGGGATGGTTCTGGGATCAGTCAGTACGGCGGTTGCGCAAGCTGCCCGCGTTCCCGTGATCGTGGCTCGATCGCATTAACGTGGTTCCGGCCCAAGGAATTCAGCGACTATCGAACGGTTGGGGCGCGACCCCAGGCGTAGTATCAGTGTGACAAGTAGCTCGTGGTGATCGCGCCACGGGTAGGACACCGGACTTCGGTGCCAATTCCCATCTCCGCCAACATAATTGAGCGCAGGCATGACCGAGTTAACCGAGGACGCCAGCGGCGTACCGCAGCGGTCGTTGAGCGCGCAGCAAGCTAGCGATGACGCCGCCGACTTGCAGGCCGGGATCAACGACCTGGCGGGCTTGGTGGCGGGCAGCCTGAGATTATCTGAGCTACTGACCGAGGTGTCCACATTCGCGGTGCGCGCGATACCCGGCGCCGATGGTGCCGGGGTGACCTTGTTGCAGGTCGACCGGATGGACAACATGGTGGAGGCGTTAGCCGCGAGCGCCCCTTTCGTCGCGGAGATCGACAAGATTCAGTACGTGGATCTCAAGGAGGGACCCTGTATCACCGCGGCGCTGGAGAGGCGCACCGTGCGGTCTGGGTCGTTGGGTGGGGAGAAAATGTGGCCCCGATTCGGTCCGCGAGTGGGCCGTTTGGGCGTGCACAGCGCTCTGTCGCTGCCACTGCTGGTGTCGGATCGCGTAATCGGCGCGATCAATGTCTACGCCCACCACAAAGACGTCTTCGACGAACACGCCGCCGAACTGGGGGAGCTGTTCGCTAAACCCGCGGCGGTGGCGGTACACAACGCCCAGATCCTCGCCCACGCGCGGGCGCTGACCGCGCAGTTGCAGACGGCACTGTCGACGCGCCCGGTGATCGATCAGGCGATTGGGCTGATCCGGGGACGCAGCGGGCGCACCGCCGAGGAGGCGTTTGCTCAACTGCGCGCGATCAGCCAGGCCGAACACCGCAAATTGGCTGAGGTGGCGCAACAGATCATCGATGAAGCCGTGCGCCGCGCCCGCGCCCGACGAAACGGCCCAGCGGAATCAGCAGCTGCACTAGACACGCCTTGACGCGAGCCCGTTCGCGAGCCCGACCCGGAGCGACGGTCGCGCCTCAACGACGGCACAGTCTTAGTTCGTGTCGACAACCAACACTTCGGTTTTGGCCCGGTGACGAACCGCGCGTGGAACCGAACCGATCAGACGCCCGACCACCGAGTTGAATCCAACACTGCCGACCACGATGAGATCGGCACCGGCGCTGTCAGCCAGCTTCAGCAGTGCATCGACCGGGGCGCCTTCGATCGCTTTCTCCTCGACGTCACGCGCACCGGCCTGTTTGGCTCTGGCGCTCGCGTCACGGAGCATCGCGTAGATCGGCGCGTTTCCTTCGGTCCGGTACCCCTCACCCGAGGCTTGGTCGGGATCAATCCCGCCCGCGTGCGGGCCCGCATCCTGGAAGGCCGATGCCACAATCAATTTCGCGCCGGATTTCGCCGCAATAGCTGCCGCCTCGTCGACCGCGCGAAGCGAGGTCTCCGATCCATCGGTACCAACCAGGACGACCTTGTAATCCGTCACGCTCTGCTCCCATCAACACCGATGCGCCGCGCCGGCCTATCGCGCCCACATGCCTACCACAGAATCGGTACAGTTGTTCACTGAACGCACGGGCGTTGCCAGATGGCAGGTCAGGGAGTTGCGGGAACGACGGTGTCCTCGCGGACAGATTCTGGGCGATCTTCCTCTGGAGTGTCGCGGTGTCGTCCGTAGACCCACTCGAACAACGGCGTGGCCATCAGCGTGGTGACGACGGCGACCAGAACGAGGATGGTGAAGAGCGTCGGCGTGATGATGCCCGCCTGAAGTCCGATGTTGAGCAGGATCAGTTCGATGAGTCCGCGGGCATTCATCAACGACCCCAGTGCGAGAGACTCGCGCAGCGGGACTTTCCTCAGCCGCGCCGCGAGCGTGCACGCCACTCCTTTGCCGGCAATCGAGACGGCGAGAATTCCGAGCGTCACCGCCCACAGTTTCGGGGTGTTAAGCAACCCGATCTGAGTGTTGAGCCCCGAGTAGACGAAGAACAGCGGCAGGAGAAAGGTGGTGACGAGCGGCTCGAGGTTGGCGGTCAGGCGCTTGGCGAAGAACCCGGACGGCATGGCGACACCAAGGATGAAAGCGCCAAAGATGGCGTAGATGCCGACCGCATCTGTGAACCAGGCGCACGCCATCAGCAGAATCAGGACGGTGCTCAACACCGGTGCGGTGATGTCGTTGTGGCGTTCGGACACCGTCCCGAGTCCGCGCAAAGCTCTACGCCCAATTGTCAAGAGCAGCAACGTGTACAAGATTCCGCCGATGATCGCCGTGGCGGCGACGGCGATGCTGCCTCGATGTATTGCAAGCACAATCGCCAGAATGCACCAGGACAGCGCGTCATCCGTCGCGCCACACGCCAATGCCAGTGTGCCCAAAGGCGTTCCGGACAGTCGCCGTTCGTAGATGATTCGAGCCAGCATGGGAAACGCGGTTGTTGCGATGGACGCACCGAGAAACATCATCGCCATCAGGAGCGTGACGCTCTTGTCGAAGTAGATTCCGCCCGCCAGCAGCGGCGCGGCGATCAACGCACCCAGACCCAGAGGCGTGAGGATGCCCGCGGCGGAGACCGCGACCGCGGTGCCGATCCGATGCTTGATGAGGTTGGCGTCGAAGTTGAGGCCGATCAGGAACATGTAGAGGACCAGGCCGATTTGGGCCGCGGTGTAGAGCACCGCGTTTGCCGGCCCCGGGGGGAAAAGATGGTGCTGGACGCCGGGAGCGAACCGACCCAGCAGCGACGGCCCGAGTAGGACGCCAGCGATCATCTCACCGACGACCTGAGGCTGACCGAGGAATTGCGACAGCAGACCAACAACCCGGCACGCGAGTAGGATGGCGGCCAGTTCAAGGAAGAAATGAATGGCAATCGATGCGGGCATGGTGTACGTCCTCGGGGTTTGCCTGACTGGTCATTCTCCGCTTGCCAGCGACCCGGTTTAGTGTAGCTTCTTAAATGTTAAGTAACTGTCCTATCCGAACAGCGGGAGGGGACTTGTGGACCTACACACGCAGCTGTCACAACTGAGCCCAGAGGCACGGGCCGCGCTGGCGCGCAAAATTAAAACGCGCCTGGTGGAGGATGACAGCGCCCACGCGGATCACGATGTCGCCATCATCGGCGGAGGAGTCGCGGCGCAGACTCTCGCGCTCGAGCTCCGCCGCGCACGGCCGGGCACGCGAGTTGTAATGATCGAGCCACACGCCCACCCGATTGCCGAGATCACCCACACGGTTGGCGAGTCGACAGTCGAGATCTCCGCGCAGTACCTGCGCGACCGCCTCGAACTGGCCGACCACCTGAACAACTGTCAGATCCGCAAAATGGGTCTGCGAATGTTCTTCTCGCAAGATGGAAATACCGACATCGTCCAGCGAATGGAACTCGGCAGCTCTTCCTTCAGCCCCCAGGTCACCTATCAGATCGACCGCGCCAGGCTGGAGAACGAACTCAATCGACGCTGTCTGTCGGAAGGCGTCGAGATCACTCCTGGCCGGGTTACTTCCGTGGAACTCGGCCACGGGGTCCATCCGCACACTCTTTCTGTTCAGCAGGGTGACACCACCAGCTCCACCACCACCCGTTGGGTGGTGGACGCGTCCGGGCGTAACCGGGCTCTGCCGCGGCAGTTGGAACTCAAGCGCGCCAACGAGCACCACTGCAATGCCGTATGGCTACGTGTCGCGACCGAGATCGACATCGGCCAGTGGAGCGACGACCCGGAATGGCAGGCACGCCTGGTCGAGGGGGACCGGGCGATGTCCACCAATCACCTCATGGGCGAAGGCTATTGGGTGTGGCTGATCCGACTCGCGTCCGGAGCCACCAGCGTCGGCATCGTCGCCGACCCAGCCTTCCATGCATTCAGCGATTTCAACACTCTTGCCAAAGCCCGATCATGGCTCATTGAGCACGAACCCCAATTCGCTGCGGTCCTGGCACAGCACGAGCACCTGATCAAAGACTTCAGGGTGATGAAGAACTACAGCCACGGGTCGTCGAAAGTCTATGACGCACAGGATCGTTGGTGCCTCACCGGCGACTCAGCTGTCTTTCTCGATCCCTTGTATTCCTCGGGGCTGGACCTCGTCGCGATCGGCAACGGCCTCATCACCGACATGATCACCCGCGAACTCGACGGTGAAAATGTCGTCGCCCGCGCCAGTATCAATGACTCCCTGTTCCGGTCGCTCGCCGACATGTGGCTCAACATTTACTGCAACCAATACAAACTCATGGGCTCGCCGGCCGTCATGACGGCGAAGGTGATCTGGGACATCGCCTTCTACTGGGGATTTTTGGGCTTGATGTACACCAACGGCCGGTTCGTCAGCGTCGCCGACGATCCCAGGGTGGTTCCACACCTGGAAGGCCTCATCGAGCTCAGTAATCGCATGCAGCTGTTCTTCCGGGAGTGGGCAGCGGTCGAGAAAGCCCTTCCCTCACCGCAGTTCGTCGACATGTACGTGGCCCACAACTTCATGGTGACGCTGCACACCGCGATGATGGGGGAAGCCTCAGACTTCGCGGCACAATTCGATGCCAACATCCGGCTGTTACGCCGGGTCGCGGGTCAGCTGATCGAAACCATTCTCTCGGAAAAGTCTCACGCATTTTCCGACGACGACGTCGTGCAGCAGGTACAGGCCTGGCAGCGCGACACCTTCCTGCGGGATCTCCGGTCCGCCTACCGCCGGGAGCAAGACGCCGACCCACTCAGCCACAAATGGATTGTCCGTACCGCGCCCGCACTCGAATTCAGTTGAACCGAACGCGGGCCCGTTCTGGTCGACGATCCAGGCGTCATGTCACCACCGGTTGTTAGGTCTCCAAGATGAATGCGCTTGCCGAACACGGCACTAACAAGCCCCTCGCGATCGTCGGGATCGGCTGCCACCTTCCGGGCGGCGCCCACACCCCGGACCTCTACTGGGACTTGATGCGACGTGGCATCGACGCGACGCGCGAAGTACCCGAAACGCGCTGGAACGCCGACAAATACCATGATCCGAACCCCAAGAAGGTCGGAAAGATGGTCACTCGCCGCGGCGGGTTCCTCAGCGAGATCGATCAATTCGACCCTCAATTCTTCGGCATCTCGCCTCGAGAGGCGAACCTCGTCGACCCTCAGCAGCGCCTCTTGCTGCGGACCACCTGGGAAGCACTGGAAGACGGCGGAATATCCGCGGACAGTCTGGCCGGCACTGATGTCGGCGTATTCGTCGGCGGGTTCACCCTCGACTACCAACTCCTGCAGAATAAGGGTCGCAGCAGCCGTTACCTCTTCAAGACGCATTCCGCGACCGGGATGATGATGACGATGCTGGCGAACCGGATCTCGTTCGCCTTCGACTTCCGCGGGCCCAGTATGACGATCGACACTGCGTGCTCGAGCTCGCTCGTCGCGGTTCACCTTGCGGCGCGCAGTATTTGGAACGGTGAATGTGATCTGGCGCTCGCCGGCGGCGTCAACATCATGATCGGACCCAGCACGGCGATCGCGGAATCGAAGAGCGGGTTCCTGGCGCCGGACGGGCGGTGCAAGGCCTTCGATCAGTCCGCCGACGGGTACGCCCGGGGCGAGGGTGGCGCTGTCGTCGTCATCAAGCCCCTGGACCAGGCCCTGCGCGACGGTGACGACATTTACGCGCAGATCCTCGGCACAGCGGTGTCCCAGGACGGGCACACCGACGGCATCACCGTTCCGAGCGCGCAAGCCCAAGAAGCCGCCATCACGACAGCCCTAAGACGAGCGGGCCTGCACCCCAACGAAGTTGGCTATGTCGAGGCGCACGGCACCGGCACTCCTGTTGGCGACCCTGTCGAGGTCCGGGCTCTCGCGAACGCGCTCGCCGCAGAACGTCCGGCGACCAGTCCGTTGCTGATCGGGTCGGTGAAAACCAACATCGGGCACCTCGAAGCCGGCGCAGGCGTCGCCGGACTCATCAAAGCGGCGTTGGTGCTCAAGCACGGCTTCATTCCAGCGAACTTGCATCTCAACAACCCCAGCGACCAGATCCCGCTGGCTGATCTGCGAATCGACATTCCACGCACTGGTCGCCCGTTTCCCGGCGGCCAGCGACGCGTCGCGGGGGTCAACTCGTTCGGCTTCGGCGGCACCAACGCCCACGTCGTACTCGCCGAACCCCCCGGCCCGCTCGCGATCAACGGCTCGAGCCATGCCCACCGGCCGCCGCTGGCTGTCCTGCCAATATCGGCGCGAACCGAGGAAGCCCTCGTGGCCTCGGCCCGTCTGCTGGCCGAACATGTGGGCGCGCACGACGACCTCAAACTGCTCGATCTCGGCTACACGCTCAGTCGCCGTCGCTCGCACCTGAACTACCGCCGGACCCTGGTCGCCGACAGCATTGACGATGCCCGGCAACAACTTCAAGCCCTTGCCGACGGCGGGCAGATCTCTGCGAGCCGCACCAGCCCGACCACGCCGAAGCTGGCCTTCGTCTGTACCGGCATGGGGCCGCAGTGGTGGAAGATGTGCCGGGGTCTGCTCGATGTGTATCCCGCGTTCACTGAGAGCATTCGGCGCAGCGACCGCGAGCTGTCCCGTTACACGAACTGGTCATTGATCGATGAGCTTCGCGCTGATGAAACTCCCTCTCGGATGGCCGAAACCGAGGTCGCGCAACCCGCGAACTTCGCGATCCAGATCGCACTCGCCGAGCAACTCGAGCAATTCGGGATCAAGCCGGACGCGGTGATCGGCCACAGCGCCGGCGAAGTGGCCGCCCACTATCTCGCCGGAATCCTCACGTTCGAGCAGGCGATTCAGGTGATCTACCACCGAAGTCGGCTGCAGCAGCGCACCAGTGGACTGGGCCGCATGCTCGCGGTGGGTCTCAGCGCCGAATCGTTCATGCAGAAGATCGACGCCGACACGCACGACGCGATCGGACGGCGGGTGTCGATCGCGGCCATCAACGGCCCGTCAACAGTCACCGTTGCCGGCGACGGCGAGGTGCTCGACGACATCGCCGGACAACTCGACGAGCGTGAGATCTTCAACCGGTTTCTCAATGGGAAAGTGCCCTACCACACCCATTACATGGACACCATCAAAGCGGACCTCAACAAAGCGTTCGAGAAGTTGACTCCCAGCGCGGCGACAATCCCGCTGTACTCGACCGTGACCGGCGAGAAACTGGACGGCTATGCCGACGGCGCCGCCTACTGGTGGCAAAACACCCGTGCCACGGTTCTTTTCGAACCTGCGATCGGCCGGATGCTCGATGACGGATATACGCATTTTGTCGAACTGGGGCCACACCCTGTTCTCGCAGCGTCATTGTTCGAGATAGCCGCAGCTCAAGAGACCGAAACGGTCGTACTGGCAACGCAGCGGCGCAACGAGGACGACGGTCGCACGCTGATGAATTGCGTTGGCGCACTGCACTGTCACGGCCATCCGATCGCCTGGGACGCGCTATACCCGAGAGACGCCGCGCGGCTCGTCAAACTTCCCCGTATCCCTGGCAATCCAAGCGCTACTGGAACGAAACCCACGAAGCGACCGAGGATCTTCATTACAAGCCGGTGCATCCATTGCTGGGGCAACCGGTGATCGGGGTTCATCCCACCTGGGAAGTCGAGCTGAGCACCATCACCACACCCTTCCTTGCTGATCATCAGGTGCAGGGAAGCACTCTGGTGCCTGGCGCCGTGTACATCGAAATGGCTTTGGCGGCAGCCAACGCCACCTACGGCTCAACCGATTACAGCGTGGATGATCTGACCCTGCTCCGCGCGGTGATCCTCGACGACACGTGTGATCCGGTACTGCGCACCACACTCAACCGCGACACCGGAACACTCGAATTCGCCGCGTTCACCGCCACAGCTGGAGGTGACGTCAAGTGGACGATAACGGCGACCGCAGAACTCAACACAGTCGGACACCCGCATGGGCGCGCTAAGACGCCACCACACGCGAATCCAGTCAGCACAATTGGCCGCGACGAGTTTTACACCCGCACCCAAGCCGTCGGCTTCGACTACGGTGACGCATTTCAGAGCATCACCGGAATCACGTCCGGAGACGGCTGGGCGACAGCAGATATCAGCGCCCCGGTGCAGATCGCAGACGATATCGATCAATACCGATTCCACCCGGCGCTGATCGACGGCGCCTTCCAGACACTGCTCGGCACAACTGTTCTCGGTCGCAACACGACGAAGAAGACGCCTACCTTCCCACGCGAGTCCGGCGCAGCGCCATCTACGGCGCGCCCGAACAACATGACCGCCGAAGTCACTGTGGTGTCGGCGACCAGACGAGATCGAAAGCGACATCACACTCATCGGCAGCGACGGAGAGCCGTTCGCCGTCTTCACTGGTTTCACGTTGCAAGCGCTGAGCGCGTCGTCGCGCATGTCGCCCGAACGGATCGACAAGGGCCTCTACGAGATCGAATGGGTTGTACGCACCGAGACGGAGGACGATTCGGGCGGCGCAGCGACATCAACGGACAGCCTGTCGTGGCTGATTTTCCCGACAGCGAGGGCGTCGGGACGACATTGGCAGACCAACTTCGCCGTAGCGGTCATCGCGTCCGGGTGCTGCTGCGCCAGCCCGTCAGCGCACTGACCAAGGTCGACGGCGGCTACTCCCTGAATCCGGAGCAACCTGAGCAAATCCACCAGTTCATCGCGACTCATATCGAAAACGAAGGTGACCTCGCCGGCATCATCGATTGCTGGCCGTTGGACATCTCCGCCGAGCCCTACTAGTTGTCCGGCCGACTCTTGCGATGACACGAACGACCATCTCGGTGTTTTCACAATTCTGCATCTCGCCAAAGCTTTCGCTGAACATGACACCGTGACGCCACGGCTCTACGTGCTGACCTCCAACGCGCAACCCGCCTTGGGAACCGAGCGGCTGGCCGTCGAACAGGCCGCTGTCTGGGGTCTTGGGCGGGTGTTCGGCCAGCAGGAGTTCACCAACCGATGGGGCGGACTTATCGACATCGACGACGCCGACGATTGCACACAGACCGCGTCGCGGGTCTGCGAGCACATCCTCGCCGAGGACGCCGAGGATCAGATTGCCATCCGGGGCCACTCGGTGTTCGTTCCTCGTCTTCGCCAAAGTGCGCGCCTGACGCAAGCGTTCCCCACCAA
>CAWGPB010000029.1:0-84794 GCA_963824335.1 uncultured Actinomycetota bacterium | reverse complement strand
GTGCGCGTACTGCGGCGCTGGGGCGCGTAGCCCGCGAGCGTTTGATCGACTATCTGCGCGACATCTCCCTGCCCGGCCGGCCGGGTGTGGTTCCACACCCGTTGGACATCACCATCGCTCAGGTTCCGTGACACCAGCTCCACGGCTGGCGTCGTGGTGGACGCGTCGCTGTGTGGTCAACCAGGCCCCGTGACGGTAGAAGTAGCCGACGGCTTCAGCCGTGGGGCAATTCACCGCCGCGGCTACGCAGAGATGTCGGGCTGGCCGTCTACCATTCCTGCCAAACCCCAGTGCTTGCCGAGTAAATCGCCCGCAGGAGTCCGCGGGTTCGGTCCGACCCCACTCGGCATAGAGGAAAGCGACGAGCAGTGAGTTACACCGCCGCCGACATCACCGAACTCGACGATGTTCAGCACACCCGCCTGCGGCCGGCGGTGAACCTCGGTCTGGACGTGCTCAACACTGCGCTGCGCGAGCTGGTGGACAACGCGATCGAAGAGGTCGCCGAACCGAGCCACGGCGGGTCTACCGTCACCATCACCTTGCACGCCGACGGCTCGGTCAGTGTCGCCGACGACGGCCGCGGCCTACCCGTCGACTCAGACCCGGTCAACGGGAAGAACGGCATCGTCAAGACGCTGGGTACCGCGCGGGCGGGCGGCAAGTTCTCCGCACACACCGACGCGGCCAGCACCGGCGCTGGTCTGAACGGAATCGGCGCCGCTGCAGCAGTTTTCATCTCCGCTCGAACCGATGTGGCTGTAAGGCGGGCCGGGAAGACCTACCTGCAGAGTTTCGGTGGCGGCTACCCCGGCGTGTTCGACGGCAAGGACTTCGACCCGGACGCCCCGTTCACCCGCGCCGACACGCAGAAGCTGCGCGGTACCGGCAATCGCAAGCCGGACGCCCACGGCACCACGGTGCGCATCCTGTTCGACGCGACCGTCGTGCCGGACTCCACCGTGGACATCAACGAGGTACTGCTGCGAGCGCACGCCGCGGCGCGAATGTCCCCGGGTGTGCACCTGATCGTCGTCGACGAAGGCTGGCCCGGCGACGTCGTCCGGCCCAACCTGCTCGAGCCGTTCAGCGGACCCTGGGGCAGCGATACCCTGCTGGACCTCATGTGCGCCGCCGCCGGTACGCCCGTGCCCGGTGTGCGCGCGGTGGTGGAGGGCCGCGGCGAGTACACCACCGGCCGCGGCCCGACCCCGTTCCGTTGGTCGCTGACCGCCGGCCCAGCCGAACCGGCCACCGTCGCCGCGTTCTGCAACACCGTCCGCACCCCGGGCGGCGGATCTCACCTGACGGCCGCGGTGAAAGGTCTGTCCGAAGCGCTGGCCGATCGTGCGTCCCGTATCCGCGACCTGGGTCTGGCCAAGGGCGAAGATGGCCCAGAGGCACAGGATTTCGCCGCAGTGACCGCGCTCGCCGTGGACACGCGGGCACCCGACGTGTCCTGGGACTCTCAGGCCAAGACCGCGGTATCGTCGCGGTCGCTGAACGTGGCGATGGCCCCCGACGTGGCGCGTAGCGTCACCATTTGGGCTGCCAATCCCGGCAACGCCGACGCGGTGTCACTGTGGACGAAGTTGGCCTTGGAATCGGCCCGCGCGCGGCGCAGCGCCGAGGGCGCCAAGGCCCGATCCCGGGCGGCATCGAAGGCCAAGGGTCTGGGGACGAACCTGTCGCTGCCGCCGAAGCTGCTGCCCAGCCGGGAAAGCGGACGCGGGTCGGGCGCGGAGTTGTTTTTGTGCGAGGGCGATTCTGCACTGGGCACCATCAAGGCGGCGCGCGACGCCACCTTCCAGGCGGCCTTCCCGCTGAAAGGCAAGCCGCCCAACGTGTTCGGGTTCACCGTGAGCAAAGCGCGGGTCAAGGACGAGTTCGACTCGATTGAACGCATCCTGGGCTGCGGGGTGCGCGACAACTGCGACCCGGAGTCGTGCCGCTATGACCGGATCCTGTTCGCCTCCGACGCCGACCCCGACGGCGGCAACATCAACTCGAGCCTGATCTCGATGTTCCTGGACTTCTACCGACCACTCGTCAAAGCCGGGATGGTCTACGTGACGTTGCCGCCGCTGTTCGTGGTCAAGGACGGCCAGCAGCGGATCTACTGCCAAGACGAATCCGAGCGCGATGCCGCCGTGGCCCAGATGAAGGCCACCTCCACACGCAAGGTCGAGGTCCAGCGGAACAAGGGTCTGGGCGAGATGGACGCCGACGACTTCTGGAACACCGTGCTGGATCCACAGCGCCGCACCGTCATTCGGGTACACCTCGACGACGGCGATCCGAAGCTGCACCACACCCTGTTCGGTGGGCCGCCGGAGGGCAGGCGCGCGTGGATGGCAGACGTCGCCTCCCGCGTCGACACCGCTGCCCTCGACCTCGACTAGGAGTACGACGTGACTGCCATCGTCGAACAGAATCCCGAACTGGTGCTCGACCAGAGCGCCGACGACTACTGGAACCACTACCAGCTCACCTTCGCGCTCTACAGCGTCAGCGATCGTGCCATCCCGTCGGCCTTCGACGGACTCAAGCCGGGCCAGCGTCGCCTGCTTTACCAGATGCACGACTCCAGACTGCTGCCGGGAAACAAGCCGCAGAAGTCCTCCAAAGTCTGCTCAGCGGTCACCGGCAACTTGCACCCCCACGGTGGCGCATCGATGTACGGGGCGGCGGCGTTGCTGGCCGCCGACTTTCAGCGCGTGAAAGTCATTGACGGGCAGGGTGCTTTCCCCCGCATCCAAGGTGACATCCCCGCCGCCGACCGCTACACCGAGATGCGGCTATCGGCACCCGGTGCGGCACTGACTGCCGAACTCAACGACCATGCCGTCCCGATGGTCTCGACGTTCGACGGCGAATGGATCGAACCGACGGTGCTGCCCGCCCAGTGGCCGGTGCTGCTCTGTAACGGCGCCGTCGGCATCGCCGAAGGGTGGGCCACCAAGGTGCCCGCGCACAATCCGCGCGAGATCATGGCGGCCTGTCGGGCCCTGCTGAAGACCCCGAACATGACCGACGACAGGTTGATGAAGCTCATCCCCGGCCCCGACTGGGGCTGCGGTGCCAGCGTGGTCGGTACGGCCGGGCTGCGGGAGTACATCACGACCGGGAGAGGGCAGCTCACGGTCCGCGGCACGGTGTCGGTCGACGGAAAGAACGTCATCGTCACCGAGCTGCCGCCCGGCGTCGCGAGTAACACTGTGCAAGAACGGATCCGGGCCCTGGTCGAGTCGGGTGAGATGTCGGGCGTGGCCGACATGTCTGATCTGACCGACCGCCGCAACGGACTGCGCATCGTGGTGACGGCCAAGCGCGGGCACAGCGCGGAGCAGATCCGCGACCAGCTGCTGGCCCTCACGCCGCTGGAGTCGACGTTCGCCGCCAGCCTGGTCGCGCTCGACGAGGACCGCGTTCCGCGATGGTGGACAGTGCGGGAGCTGATCGGCGCTTTCCTGCATCTGCGTGATTCAGTGGTGCTGCGCCGCAGCGAGCATCGACTGGAGAAGGTCACGGCGCGGCGCCATCTGGTGGCCGGCCTGATGACCATCCACCTCGATATCGACGCCGCGGTGGCGGTGATTCGTGGCTCCGACACCGTCGACGACGCCCGCCAGGGGCTGCAGGAGCGCTTCTCGATCGACGAAGAACAAGCGAATTATGTTCTGGCGCTGCAGCTACGGCGATTGACCAAGCTCGACGTCATCGAGCTGCAGGCCGAAGCCGACAAACTGGACGCCGAGTTCCTCGAGCTGACCGAGTTGGTGTCCAATCCGGATGCGCGTCGAGTGGTGATCGACCAAGAGTTGGTCGAGACGGCGAAACTGTTCAAAGGGTCCGAGTTCGACCGTCGTACGGTGCTAGACCTCGAGGCGACACCCGTGTCGTCCGGGGTCGACGAGGACGGGCCGCGTGAGCGGAAGGTCAACGCCGCGTGGCGACTCGACGACCGCGGCGTGTTCTCCGACAGCCACGGCGATCTGCTGACGGCTGGGCTGGGCTGGGCGGTGTGGACCGACGGGCGAATCAAGTTCACCACGGGCAGCGGTCTGCCCTACAAGATCCGCGACATCCCGGTGGCGCCGGACATCACCGGGCTGGTGCGGTCAGGGGTCCTCGCCGACGGCCACCACCTGGCGCTGGTGACCCGGCGCGGGAAGGTGCTGCGTATCGACCCTGCCGCGGTGAATCCCCAAGGTGCAGCAGGGAACGGGGTCGCGGGCGTGAAACTGGCGGCCGACGGCGACGAGGTGATCGCCGCATTGCCACTGACGTGTGAGAACGGCGAAGCCATCCTGTCGATCTCCGAGAAGGGCTGGAAAGTCACCGAGGTCGCCGACATCCCCGTAAAGGGCCGCGGCGGCGCCGGCGTCGGCTTCCATCCTTTCGTCAACGGCGAAGCTGCACTACTCGCGGCGGCGGTCTCGGCGACCGGGTTCGTGCGCGGCAAGAAGGCTGTGCGGGCCGAGAAGCGCGCCAAGGCATCGGTCAAGGGGTCCGGCAGCGATGTCACGCCTGCCACGTAGACGGCAGGGATCGCGCTTTCGACGCGAGGGACTCGCAGCCGATCACGCCCAACTCTGTCGTCTTAGACCGACCCGCTGATCGTGGTCACGACAAGGCGGCCGTACTGACACGCGGCGATGACGGCCGAGTCCTACTCTGACGAGAGAGGTCTGTGAGTGCGCCGCTTATGCTATGGCCGTGCTACGCGAAACACGGCCCGTCCCAGAAATAACGTGCTGAAAGAGTTGCGATGTTCCGACGTTTCGCTGTAGTCGCCGTCATCGCGTACCTAGTCGTGGGATGTGGATCGGTGCGCGCGGCAGGCCCGCGCACCATCACGCTGACGCTGGTGCGGCACGCTCAATCGGGGGGCAACGCATCGGGCCTGATCGACACCTCGTTCCCCGGCCCAGAACTCACCGCCAAGGGATGGTGTCAGGCAACGGCTGCGGCCGACCAGTTGAGCCCTAACCACTACGACGGTGTCTATGCCTCCAGCTTGATTCGCGCCCAGCAAACAGCTACGCCGACCGCGCAGGCACTGGGCGAACCCGTCCACGTTCTGCCTGGGCTGCGGGAGATCGAAGCCGGCGAGTACGAAGGCCAGCCCGAGTTCAATGCGCAGAACTATCTGGCCGCCCCGCTGCGGTGGCTCCAGGGCGACCGCAGCGCGAAAATCCCGGGCTCATTGGACGGCAACGAATTTGAGGCGCGGTTCAACGATGCCGTCCGACAAATTTATGAAAGCGGCGACCAGAACCCCGTCGCGTTCTCCCATGCCGCAGCGATCATGCTGTGGGTGCTGATGAACGTCCACAACTCCGACCCGTCACTCTTAACCGGAAAGCCGCTGCCGAACATTGGCCACGTGATTGTCAAGGGAAACCCCTCCGAGGGCTGGACATTGACCGATTGGGATGCCGATCCCCCGCCCTGCTAACCGTGGTGGAGTGTGAGCTCAAGTCGCCTTTCGACTCTCGGCGGGCGTAGATCATGCTCTTGGGGTTGACCTGGACGATCTCGATGCCCGCGCCCGCGTTGGCGTTGAGGTTCTGGGATGCGAACTGCCGGTGGAAGCGGGACACGACCAGCCCCCGAAACCGCAAGCACCACCAGGACAATCAGTGGAAGCCGGGCTCGTTTGACGATGCTGCTTATGGGAACCACGCTCACCGAATCACCTCCGTTAGCGATCGCTTACCTATCGGTCGGCGGCCGCCACTGGGGCGCGCGCCGTCGATCGCAAATCCTCGCTGTGTGGTCAGTTTGGTTGTGGCGCTGAGGTTTTTACCCAAGCAGCTGGCAGCGTCGGTGCTGCCGTCTTACGGATGGACGGCGCGGGTCGGGGTCTGAGGTCCTCGATGCGGTCGAGGACCTCGTCGAGTGCCGTTGCAATAGGGGCGGGGTCGCGGCGGACCTGCGCGAGCAGGGTGCCGCCTTCGACCGCGGCCAACAGCGCGGTCGCCAGCCGGCCGGGGTCGGCCGTGCGGTGCAGATCCCCCCGGTCACGCATGGCCTGTAGGCCCTCGCGGATCGCCGCTTCCCACCGATCAAATCCACCGGCAAGGTCAGCCCGACACTCCGGGTAGGGCTCGGCCAGCTGCCCGACCAGCGATCCCAGCGCGCAGCCGCCCTCACCTTTCCGCTGGCGATAGGTGTCGACGACCAAGTCTCGCCAGGCGCGCAGCCCTTCCAGGCTGTCCAGCCCCTCGAGCGTTGCCAGCACAGCGTGCAGGCGGTGGGCGATGACTGCCCTGATCAGGGATTCCTTGTCCCCGAAGTAGTGATACACCTGCGACGGGCTAACGCCGGCCGCCTTGTAGACGTCACCGAGACTCGTGCCGACGACACCGTGGTCGTACATCAGTTGCGTTGCTGCCACGACGATCCGCTCCCGGGTGGCCCGCCCCTTGGGGGTAAGCCGGTGCGGCTCGGTGACCGATTCTTTGGCTGCCATCACTGTTGGCCAGGTCGCGAGATCCGTCGCTGCGGTCCCCGCTGCCCTGATAACTCCCTACTCGAAACGCTCCGGCGTCCGGCGAGCGCGGTCATCGCCGACGCTTCTGGGGTGGTTGTCGCGGTGGGCGCGCAGGACGCGCTCGGTCTGCAGGTAGACCTGTTCCTGCAGGTGCTCTGTGCGGGACTTCTTGGAGGATTTCTTGAGTTTGGAGGGCGTGTAGTAGGCGCCGTTGCCTGTGGCCGTGGCCAGGTCGGGGTCGGTCATGATCCTTACGACTCCGCGGGAGCCTTTACTGGGGGGCCCGTATAGCGGTGCGCCGAACCGTGCCATCAACCCGAAGATTCCGCCGGCCTTGGCGCCGAAATCCGATTTCACGCTGCCGGGACTGACCGCGTTGACGGTTACCCCGCGGCCGTCGAGGCGGCGAGCCAGGGCATAGGTGTAGAGCAGGTTGGTCAACTTGGCGTTGAAGTAGGCCTGAGTCTGGCTGTACTTGCCCGGATAGGACCAGTCGGCCTCGACTTTCCCGCGGCCCTCGATCAACGCGGTCATGTTGGCTACCCGCGACGGCCTTCCCAAGGAATCCGCACCCGCGTGCAACAGGTCGAGGAGTCCGTCGGTCAGGGCGGCTACCGCCACGTGGTTGATAGCCATGGTCATCTCGAAGCCGTCCGGGGACAGCCGCCGATCGTTGAACCCGGCGCCGGCGTTGTTGACCAGACCGTGGATGCCCTGGGGGGCTGCGGCTCGGACGTGGTCTGCTAGCTGCCAGGCGCCGGCGATCGAGCTCAGATCGGCGGCGACTGGGATGAACCTGCCCGCCCCGTTGCTGTCGACCGTGAGGCTGGCGACGCTGGCGCCCGCTGCTTTTGGAGTGCGCCCGTGGGTCAGGACGGTGGCTCCCTCGTCACCGAGAAGGCGGGCGGTCTCGTACCCGATGCCACCTTTGGTGGTGCCGGTGACCAGGACCGTCTGGCCCCGCATCCGGCCGCTTGGGGAGGGCTGCTTGCTCATTGAAGTCTCCTAATCGTGTGGGGTTTTAGCGTGCGATTGTTGGCGTTGCGCCCGGGATCAGATGGGTGAGGTCGGTTCTGCGCCGCGGCCCGGTGCCATGCGACCACCTTCCGTAAATTTGGAATGACTACTTCACAAAACCTCATCGTGTTTGGAATGTCAACACCAGAATTGCGGGCTCCAACGCGGGGTCACACATGAGGGCTAAGCCACGCGTGACCGCATCCTGGGCACCCGTATCACGTTGCAAGCCCTGTAATCTGCGGTGAAAGCGCTGGCGACTGGGCCTGATACGCGCTCATAGGCGTCTGCATCGTCCGAGGAGCGCCCGTCCTGATATTCCGGGGTAATCACTCCACAAACGTTGGCTGCCTTTGGAGTTTATATACCAAAATCGGCTATCCTTGCGAGATGATCACGCGCAAGGGCCAAGCCACCCGTGACCGCATCCTGGCCGCGGCCGCGGCCCTGATGTACCAGCAGGGGGTAGCTGGCACCAGCTTCGAGGATCTCCAGGCCGCCGCCGAGGTCAGCGCGTCGCAGATCTACCACTACTTCGGCGACAAACACTCCCTCACGTGCGCCGTCATCGGGTTTTGGAGCGACACGAACCTCGGGTTTCACAAACCCCTACTCGCGCACCTCGACGACATCGACGGATTGCGTGACTGGGCCCACGCAGTCGTGGACAGCGCGCGGGCCAACGACTTTCGGGGAGGATGCCCGCTGGGTTCGTTGGCTAGCGAGCTCGCCGACAGAGACGACATCGCACGAGAAGACGTTGTGGTCGGCTACCGGCGATGGCAGGGCGCCATCCGTGACGGTTTGGCAGCGATGAAGGCCCGCGGCGCACTCGTCGAAAGCGCCGACGCCGACCAACTAGCCATGGCATTGCTGGCTGCCCTGCAGGGCGGCCTGCTGCTGGCCAAGACCTTGCGCGACGGCGAGCCCCTGCGGACCGCACTGAACACCACCATCGATCACATCGCCTCCTTCGCCACAACGGCAACCAGTTAGGCCGCGGCGGTCGACCCATGGACGGGCGACCATGGAACCCGGCAACGAGGAGCACCTTCAGTGACGACCCTTCAAGGGGCAGTATCGCTGTCCACTGATGAGCGGGCTTAGTGGTGGTGTGGACGTTGCGGGCCAACGACTATCGCCGGCACGTTCTTCGCCGGATCCCGCGAACGTCCGTATGGGAGCCGCGCCGGCCAAGGTGACGCTGCCACGTCCTGGCCGGCGACTCAGAAGTCAGGCGTGTACATCCTGTGAACGAACTGCCGAAAGTTGTCCTGCATTTGCGGGATCGGTTGGTGGATCGCATTTCTCACGTCTTTGCTAAACTTACCGCTGAATGATGCTGCACTGCTCAGTATGCGGCGGAGCCATCGCTCCGGGAAAACCTCTCGGCCGCCGCGTCCCCCGTATGATCCAGTGTCCACACAGACCAGCCATGGATCTCGAACAACGCCGCGGGTGCGGATCTAGGCTCGGTACCGATGAGCTTGACTCGGACGATCCCATAGTGACGCCTTATAACCTCGAGCCTCCAGGCGATGCGGCCGATCGCGACGCTGTCGCCGCGACGCCGGCTGACGGGACGACAGGCCGTATCGCCAGACTCACCATCGACCACTTGAGCAGTCGGCTGCGCGCTCCTGCCGACCGGCTATGCCATGCGGGCAGGCAATCGCGGGCCGCGACCGGCCAGCGAGACGTCGAGGACACCTGGCCACAACCAACAACGATAGTCAAACATCGAACCGCTGCTTCGAGAGCGGGTATCGCGCCACATGGCTGACATCGAACGGTTCTGGTGCAGACCCGACCGCCAGTTTTACCTCGACGATGGATTCCTATCGGATCCCAACGAGCTGATTTTTGGACGCGTCAGCTCGAACCCCGAAGCGATTGAAACAGAAGCACTTCGAAACGCCCGCGCCGTTGTGATGCTGGGCGAGATGGGCGCCGGCAAAACCACAGTCCTCAAGGCGCCGAGCGAGCTCGTTCCACCCGACGTACAGGATGTGCTCGCGATCGACCTCGCGCTGATCGGATCCCCTGACGAGGTGTTACAACATCCGATACTCGAGCGATGGAACGCTGGTTCTCACGAACTCGCGCTCGTGCTGGACTCGTTCGACGAGGGTAAGGTTCGTATCCCACAGTTGGGTCTTATCCTCGCCAACGCGATCAATAGCTGGCCTACCGAGCGCCTTGTCTTGCGCATCGCATCAAGGCTTGTCGATTGGTCGATGCCTCTTGAAAACGCGATAGAAGGTCGATTCACGACAGGATTCAAAGTTGTTGGGCTGCTGCCGCTTCGACGTCAGGACGCCAGAACGATCGCCGCCGAGCTCTGCGACGAGCCAGATGACTTCCTTCAAGCGGTCGATCGCGCACGGGCCGCGGCCTTCGCATCACGTCCGCAATCGCTACGCCTGCTGGTGAAGTCGTTTCAGGACGATGGAGACTTGCCGCAAGGAATGGCGGCGCTCTACGAACGAGGCACGCAATGGCTTGCATCGGAGGTTAATCAGAGCCGCGTTGATGCTGGGCAGGTCGGCTCGCTAAGTCGTGATCAAAGGATCGCCGTGGCACGGCGAGTGGCGGCAGGCATCACCTTTGGGCGTTCGTCGGCTGTGTGGACAGGGCTACAGTACGATGTCAATGACGATGATCTAGCGATCGCGTCTTTCGCCCAGGATTCCGAACCTGCTCTCGGTGAGCTGGTTAAGGTCGACGCGGCCGCGGTCAAGGAAACCCTCTCGACCGGGCTCTTTACATCTGTGGGGCCGAAGCGACTGAGCTTCGCCCACGCCTTGTTTGGCGACTATCTGACCGCGGCATGGATCGAATCCAATCGTCTCGCGGTCGATAAGGTGCGGGCGCTCTTGATCGGCCCTGATGGCCGAGCGCGACCCCAACTCCGGGTCACAGCGGCCTGGCTTGTCGCTATTAACCCTGACACATTCGACTGGCTTGCGAAGGAAGACCCGGAATCCTTCCTCGGACAAGTCGATTTGCCGACCGACGAACTTCGCGCAGCGGTCATAGACGGACTCTTCGCAGATGCAGGCCGTCGGGATTGGGGATGGGGTGACAAATTGGAGGGTCTTACGTACGACGGCATAGCCGAACAGGTCAGGCCGCACATCACGAGCGGCGACTTCAACCAGCGATGCCTAGCCGTGAAACTGGTTCGCGACTGCGGAATCCGCGCGTTGCGCCCAGAGCTCGTTCAAATCGTTCTCGACCCGCAAGAACACGCCAGGCTGCGCACGAGGGCAGGCCACGCGGTCAATTCGTTCGAATCTGCACCGATTAGCGATCTCGCCCCGTTAGTGCTTGATGAGTCGGCTCGCGGCGCTGATGAGGCGGATGAGCTTTTGGCTATCGGCCTGACTGCGTCGTGGCCTCATGCGATCGGCGCCGCCCAGGTCTTTTCGGCGTTGACGCCTCCCCAGCTCAGCAGCTATGTGGGTGGATACCTCAGGTTCATAGGCGAGTTCGCGCGGAATCTTGAGCGCGAAGAGGTCTCGGCTGCGATTTCCTGGTTGCAAGAACATCTCGAACAGATCGACGATGCAGGATTCGAGGAGCTGGCCGACGCAATCGTCAAGCTTGCCGGCGCGGCGGACATAAGCGACGACGTGGCGACAGCCCTCGCAGATATAGCGGCCAGAAGAGCTGAGAACTACGAGGGACTTCGATTCGGCAACCGGGTGTTTCGCGATGACAGCTTCATTTTGGACCCTGACTCCCGGCGCCGGCTGGCCAACGCGATCCTTGATCGCGGCCCGGGTGAGAACGTCGTCCTCTACCTCTCCGACAGACCGGCTTCGGGATCGGGGTTGCTGACGGCGGACGATCTCGGCTGGATTGTCGATCAGGCAGAAAATGCCGAGGGGAGTCGACTCGCGGCGCTCAACCGACTATTTGGGTTGAGCTTCGTAATCGACCGGCGAGACCACGTCGACCTGTTTCTCGGCCTCGAAGAGTCTCACCCGATTCAGGTGTCGCGCCAAAGTTGGCTGCAAACCGATCTCCAATCCGAAGAAGCCGTAGAGCTTCGAAAGCTGCATCGGCTTACGAACATGCGACAGCAGAACCAGCCAGCGCCGGGGGACGACGACCATGTTCGGATCATGGAAGCCCTCGCTCGCATTGAAGACGGTGACTTCCCCGCATTCATCGAACTCGGCCGAGCTTTAACCGAGCAGGAATACGAGGTCGACCTGACTTCGGTGCCTCGATGGCATGCGGTACGTCCCGAAGATCACGTACGGATCGTCTCGGGAGCCGAGGCGTACCTGATGACGAGACAGGGCGGCACCAACGCCTGGTTAGACGATCCTTCCGTCCTTGACTTAACGTCGATCGCGGCCTACCGGGCTCTCGTGTTACTCCTTCGTCTCAGGCCAACGGGGTTAGACCAGTTGTCGCCCGCCGACTGGACTGAGTGGGCGCCTGTCATTGCCGCAACGGCTTGCGCGATAAATGGACCGGCCTGGCAAGACAAGATCGAACTGCTCCGACGTGCGAACGCGCACGCGCATCAAGTCCTTGTCGAAGCGCTAGTGCGGCGACTGCGAGGGGCATCCCCCGACGACTTCAAATTCTGGCAGAGCGAGGTCGAGTACCTGTTCGATGACACCCTCGAGCAATTCGTCCTTGAACTCGTCGATCAGAGCCCCGCGGTGATTACGAGCGGCTTGGTGGACGTCCTAACGCGCAAGCGGCCGGCAACGGCGATCCCAATTCTGGAAGCCTGCTTCAGCAGCCAAGAGCCCGACCGTCGCGCAGAGCGAACAGCAGCCGGAACCCTGCTCGTTGACAACGACTTAAGCAACTCGTGGGCATTACTCGTATCCCAATTCGACACTGATCATCCTCTTGCCCTTGACGTGCTCGGCAACAGTGAAATCGTCCGGTCGCGAATATCAACCAGCCTCTTGCCAGAGCTACTGACGGCCGACATCTATCTCTGGCTGAGGCGGACGTTTGGTCCCTCCGACGATCCACAAATAGACGGCTTTCACCCAGTTGAAGCACGCGAAGCCATCGGCCAGTGGCGCGACCAGATGCTTTCGGCGCTCCGAGATAGGGGCACAGCAGAGGCGATTCAGGCAATTGAAGTTATCGCTAACGCCCTGCCGGAAGAGCCCGGGCTTCGCCAACTCCAAGTGACGGCAATGAGTGTTTTCTCGCAAAATGCCTGGGACGCCTACAGCGTCGCTGAACTTGTGTCACTCGCACGCCGAGAACGAACGGCGCTCGTCAGCACTAACGACGATCTCCAACGCGTTGTCGTGGCGGCGCTGGTAGATATCCAGACGGAATTGACCGGGCCAAATCCGCGCTCGCAGCTGTTATGGGACACGCGCGTCATGATGCCAAAGTCTGAGGACGAAGTCTCTGATTACTTATGCCAACGACTCGGTGACATGTTGGGCGAGAACCGCTTAGTGGTGAACCGCGAAGTCCAAGTCCGCCGCAATTACCCCAGCGGTATCCCCGAGCGGACCGACATGCAAATAGATGCCGCCTCAGGTAAGCCAGGACCCTTCGCGACGATATCGCTGCCGGTAGAGGTGAAAGGTGCTTGGAACAAGGAACTTTCGACTTCAATGCGATCCCAGCTAGCGGACAGGTACATGATAGGCCCCAATGACCGCGGTTGTTACGTCGTGCTATGGCCGGATATCGAATCCTGGGACCCCACCGACCGAGACCGCGTGACCGTCGCGTCTCTCGACCGCGACGTAGTGGAACAACAGTTAGCCGCGCAAGCGCGCGAACTATCAGATGCCGGGAAGCATGTCGAGGTTGTGCACCTCGATATCACCTACAGACGTCCGACACGCTCCTAGCGGCGGTCGAGGTTCGCGCAACCACTCTACCTACGCCACTCCGCTTATCAGGGCTGTACCGGGTCGAATATCTCTGCAGAGTCAGCTTTTTGAGCACGAGTCACATGAAAGTGGCTGATGTCGAGATGCAACGAAGATTGACAAGACACGCCTACCTACTTTGACACGACTTCGGCGTGTCGCGGAGGCTTGCTAATCTTCGCTGCAAAAGCGCAGTTCACCTCATCAGCGACGGTCGGTGTCAGATCAGCACACCTGAGGCTCGCGAATTTCTTCACAATAGTTGGTTCGGCGTGGCGCCCACGCTAGCGCCCCTCAGGCCGTCGTTATTCGTGCTTGCTTGGCCCTGACAGGGCGCTTTACTGTTGCGCCCCAGGGTCTTTAGTTCCAGAACCGCCACAAGCTAGGCACCAGGACGCGGCGTTTGCATTGTGCCAAAGCCCCGCTGCTGCGTTGCCTTTACGTCTTTTTCAATAGATTCGTCACCCCAGCAAGCAACAACGCCGCCAGAGCCCAAGTGGCGAACTTCGACAACAGCAAGACCGCTGCGAGCCAAGTGTCCGATCGCGCAGCCCAGTCCGTTGTCGAGGGCGCCGCACCCGCGATTGGAAGCAGATTCATCAGCGTGAAATTCAGCGGCTGCATGCACGGATAATCTGGATATGAGCCGCATGCCATCGCTGCGGTTGGTGCTGTTGTCGGCGGCGGCGTGTGAGTTCGGGACGCCTGTGCCTCAGCCGCGGCCAGAGCCTCGGACGCGCGTGTCGGCACCAATTCTGTGCGACCCCAGTTGTCCACGATGATGCCGGTTGCGAGCAGCACTAAGGCCAGCCAGGCGGCCGCACGCCGTGGGTAATAACCGTGTCCTACAAGTAATCGGTAGCCGTATCCCGTCCATCTCGGCCAACGCGGGGCTTGCGACGTCAGACGATTTGCCGCGGCGAAGCGCAATCTGCGTGCTTGGTAAGGATTCCCGTTCTTTTCGTAGACGTCCGCGAGTGCGTGCCATGGCTGGACCGAATCGATGCCCTGCGGCGCGGTAGCAAGCCATCGGTCGACGGCGTGCCAGCTCTTGTGCAGGCGACCCCTCAAATCGCCGACTTCCCAACCTGTGGCAATCAATTCGCCTGGTGGGTCAGCGATGATCTCGAGTTCGTCCAGCTTTGCCCGGGTGAGATCGAATCTTCCTTGAACGGACAGACGCCCTAAAACGAGATGCTGGATCTCAGCGCTGCCTAGGCTGACCACATAGCCGCGATTTGTCAGCGTTGCTCCCGCGATGATTAGTCGCCCAGCGACGTGGATTCCTGAGGCGCCTACTTCTCCTGTCGTAGTGAATCCCCCGCGGGCGAAAAAATCTCCGTCGATCTTGGCTCCGTCGAGTCGGAGCGCGTAGCCGTCGGGATTGGTTATCCGGCAACCTTCGAGATCCAGTTGGCCGGTGTGCAGTGCTGGCGCCTCTATCTGTCCTACGAATGTGACGGTCCCGCGGGTGAAGAGACCGAGCGAAATTTCCGCGCCTTCGAGGCCGAGGGCAACCGATCCTGGATTAGTCAGGGTGGCATCTTCGAAGTAGAGAGGGCCGCGTATGTGGATGCCGGCGGCACGAAATCTGCCGGAGGCGTGAAAGTTGTCCCCGCAGAAGACTCCCCCGTTGATCTCCGCGTTCTCGATACTAAGTGCATCTGCGTCGGGGTTGATCAGTGTCGCCCCGTTCAAATCCAGCAGGCCGGCAATCGTCGAGCGATCCAGCGCCAGAGCATCGTCGCCGACGCTAGCGACGCGGGCGCCATCAAAGGCGGCGTACCGGCCTATCCGGGCACCAATGGCACGCACTGATCCGGCGGCCCGAAATCCGTCGTTGGCAAATAAGCCAAAGTCGATCTCCGCGCCGTCGAGCAGTAACGCTGTGCCCCCTACTTCCTCGAGTTGAGCTCCGCTCAAAGTGAGCTGTCCTCCGACTCGAATACCGATGGCGCGAAATTGCCCCGCGACTCTAATGTTCTGCGCCTGGATGGCCCTACCGACGCGAGCGCCGTCGAGTGCCAGTGCCGCGAGGCCCTCATCACTCGCTTGCAGGCTGGCATCTCTTAGGAACAAATCTCCCGTGATGTGCGCGCCAATCCCTTCGACCTCTCCGGTTACTTGCAATCCGGTGAATCGAGCGTCGCCGTCGATGACGGCACCACCGAATTCAAGCCCGTTGAGATGAGTATTGGTTAACGAAATTTGGCTCAACTTTGCGGACGCGAGGTTCAGCGTGCCCTCGACGAAACAGTTATCGAATCGCAGAGGGTGGGAGTAGGACACGTGTGATAGGTCCAAATCTCCGACGATGCGGGCGCTTTCGAGGGCAAGGCGTGGTGGCGAACCCTGCCAGAAGAACTCGCGTAAAGCAGCGGCTGGGACAGGTTCAGTACCCACGTCGAGGGGCGCTTCAACCCCCGCGTTTTGCGTCAAGAGGTCAACCCACTCTTGGTGTGAGCGCGTCATACTCATAATCTAAGGTCCCGAGAGCCTTCTCATCTGGTCCGCCAGGCGGTCTCCCCAGAGTTTTGCCGATAACGACGACCTATATTCAGGTTGCCAATTAGAAGCTCAACGTTAGAACTCGTTTAGGCTCGTGCCCTTGCATTTCACAGCCCTGTGTGCTCGCGAACAGCATCCAACAGCGCATCGGTGCGCGCCAGGTCGTCATCGTCGTACAACCCGATCTGATCGATGCCAAGTTGGACCACTAGTTTGTCTCGGAACGTCAAACTGATGCCACCGAGGTTGAGTTCGCGACGCGATAACTGCCCGAAACCGTCTGGGCGACCAGCCACTCTCTCAATATCAAGTCGACTAACGTCGGCGAGCCTGCGCACAGATGCTTCGTGAACAACGAACGTCGCCGGCGTTCGCTGCCGCTCGGCGATTTGCTCACCCTCAAGGTCATGGTGCGACGCGTTGAACGTCATAGCCAGGACGATGAGCCTGCCGTCGTCGGTCACGGCAGTGAGGGCCCAGTCAGTGGTGGAATCGGTCATCGAGTAACGCGGGACGCACGCAGAAATCTCGTGGGGCCCAACAAGGACGGCCACGTAAGTCTGCACGGACCAGGGACAGCCCGCGGCATTCCGATGGGTGACGTGGCCAGCCAGCTTCCGCCAGTAGTCCTCAGAGGGAGATAGCTTCACATCAGCAACGCTATCGGGAAGGTCCGACAACCTAGCCCTATCGGTACTCGGGCTTGCGGTTAGGGCATGAGTGAACAACACGGTCGCCGTGGCCGTCGCCGCCGAATGACCAGTTTTGGTAAGTACTTTCGCGAGTGATGGGATCGGCTTGGCGAGGTAAACTCAGCGGCTCTTTAACCGGATCATCTCTCCGGAAGATGACCGCCTCCAAAGAGTGCTGTCAGCGTCGCTGACGATGATGTAGTGCGGTAAGCGTGCCCGGTCTGACCTCAATTGCGTTATTAACTCCGCCGACGACTAGTACAGGCCTACCGCCGCTCCCTCAGCTGAGCAATTACCGCGTGCGCTAGGTCCGCACCAAGATCGCCGACGGCACTCGCCAAACGACTTGTTGGCACTACGAAGTCGGCGCCGGCTCTCAACTCAGATGGTCCCGAAGTCGACAGCTGTCCACCGCTGCGGGTTCCGGTGAGTCCTGGATTACCCTCGCCGACACGATTGGCATGTGACAGGCTGACGGCCAGTGTCACTGACTCTGTCGCAGGCAGCTCCGTTGCAATAATCGCAAATAATGCGGCTAGATCTGTCTGCAAGCTCTGTTGGTTAACTACCGCACCGAGGAAGTCGGTGTCCAACGCCCGAAACGCGCATATCCCCGCTGAGTGCAGTAGCGCACCACGAAACTGCTCGACGGTGAGCTGCCCGGGGAAGACCCCTGACGATGCCGTCGACGGTGGGCGAAGTGCCCAACCGAAACCACTGGCGGCGCCTACGACCAACTGGTCGCTTTCAGCAACCCAGCCGAGATTGCGCATATCACGCGCCACCCGCCCAGCTCGTTCTTCCAGTTGCCGGAGGCTAGGCGCAGTCGTTCCTCCGACCCCGACCGCGTGTAGTTCGAGGACCGGGGCAGAAACCGAAGGCGGCACAAAAGCGTTGCGCTGATCCATAAATCCACTCGACCGTACCGGAGGCTTAGAAAGCGCAATCTCACTAAGCCATGGCACGACGATCGGGTCGGAAGGAGCTTTGCGGTCTACCGCGCCTCGCTCGACCTCAAGGGCCTTCAGCGCTTCGCCGACAGCCTGATTGCAACTGGCTGGATCTGTAAAAGAACGCCAGAGCCTGCCATTGATGTAGTGGCCGACCTCTGCTTTGAATACCACCTGTGCCGGTTCATCGTCCTCATCGACCTCCTTGTTGAACACCAAGATGGGAAGTCCGCGCCGGCGCGCACGGCGGAACTCCTCGGCGGTCGGCGACAGATTTGTGTCCGGAAACGGTGTTCCATAGCGCGAAGCGAGCAACAAGAGGTAAACATCGGCGTCCTCGACGCCCGCCAAGCAGGCCTCGCGGCTCGACCGGTCCTGAGCCTCAAAATCTTCAAACCTTAATGGCTCGTGATCAAACAACCTCAGAAATGGCGGCAGCGCGGCGCGCTCCTCCTTGAGCAGGTGCGTAACCGATGAAATGAACACCTTCATCCCGACGCTCCTAGGTCGCCGTGCAAGTTGCCGGTGTCAATACGGATTAGAAATCCCACCTATTAACCATATCTGCGATCGCTGACGGCCAATCCGCCTGGCACCCGTGCGCGTTATTAGTCTTGTTCGCGCCCGTTCAGCGAGAGCCGCTTGCCTTTGCGGCCCTTACCCGCCGCGCGCGCTCTATTCGCGGACCCCGCTGGGTGAACCTTCGACTGTCAGGTCGTGATCTTCTCGAGAATGGCTCGGGCGAGGCGTTGCCCGTAGCTGCCGGCGGCGGAGGTGTCTTGGAAGACCAGCTGATTGGTTTGAATACCTTGGCAGGCAGCGACTTTAATCAAGACATTATTTTTGACGCCGAGCGCTTGCTGGCATGCTCGGTCGCTTCCGGCTTCGTTGTCATAGCCGGCCATGCTGAGCGTGATCATGTCCGCTGCGACCTTGACGGTGGACAAGGTCCAGGCGTAGCCACCTTCGCCGTTCCGCTGGCCCATCTGTAGTCCGGTCGTGCCGGGGACCTCGCTTGGTAGTTCGGTGCAGCTTTGCCATTGTTTGGTTTGCGTTGCCCAAGAGGCTTGTGCTGCTTCGACGCTCGGGAAGACGACCGCTGTCTGTTCCAACTGGTTGCCGCTTGTGTAGTTACTTGGATCCAACGTCTGGTCGCGGATTTCCTGAAATCCGCTGCCCTCGTAGACGGAGTGTTCGGCTCCATAAAGCACGCCCGCGCACGACGGTGGCCGGACCTGGGCGGTGTTGTCCGCCATCCCGTAGGAGGATTTCGTGATCACCATGTCTTCGGTCGGCGAGATGCCGCTGAACACGTTGCTGGTCAGTGTTCGGACCTGGGTCGGCGAGAGCATCAGGGTGTCGATCGCTGAGGCGGCGAACGTCGCCGGCGGCGGGGGTGGAGCAACGCTGAGCGGCGTGCTCGTCGGCGCTGCAGCAGCCGAGCTGCTGCTGGGCGTTAGCGGCGGTGCACTCGACCGCTTGTCTTTTACCAGCCACCCGATGGTCGCGGCCGCCACCAATACAGTTGCGGCAGCTGCAGATACGGCCGCCGCTTTTATCCAGCGGTTCGAGCCTGCGTTGCCGTCATCGCCTGCCGGCGGCGTCGGTTGCGCGGCGCCCGTGGGCGGCGATTTGAACGCCGCTTGCGTTGTGGCTTGTGCTGCCGACTCGCTCTTCGTGGCGCCCGGCTTTCCCGACGTCGCCGCCGCCAAAGCGGCAGCGAAATCGCTGCATCGATCGAATCGGTCGGCGGGGGTTTTTGCGAGAGCAGTTGCCAGCACCGGGTCTAGCGGCGCGAGCTCAGGGCGGACGCTTGCCAGCGACGGCGGTGGTGTCTGCAGATGGCGGCCGATCACTACCGCGGCATTGGAGTGCTCGAAGAGCGGCGTGCCTGACAGCAGGTGGAAGGCGGTCGCCGCCAACGAGTACTGGTCGGCGCGTCCGTCGAGCTGCTCGCCGGTCAGTTGCTCGGGAGCGGTGTAGGCCACCGTTCCCACGGTGAAGTTGGTCGCCGTGAGCCCGCTGATGTCGTCGACCATGCGCGCAATTCCGAAGTCTGTCAGCAGGATTCGTCGCTCAGTCTTTTCGTCGAGGTGAGTGAGCATGATGTTGGCCGGCTTGACGTCGCGGTGCAGCAGCCCCTGGTTGTGTGCGTAGTCGAGGCCGGAAGCCGTCGCAGCCACGATCTCGACCACCAGGTCGACCGGCATGCCACCGGCGTACCGCTCCACGAGCAGGTGCCCGGCGTCGTGGCCGTCGACGAAGTCCATCGATAACCACAGCTGGTCGTCGTACTCGCCGCGGTCATGCACCCCGACGATGTGGGGATGCCACAACGTCGAGGCCAGGTCCGCCTCGCGCAAAAATCGCTCTCGGAAACTTTCGTCCGCCGAGACATCCCTGGACAGAAGCTTCAGTGCGTCGCGCCGCGGCAGCCGCGGATGCTGGGCGAGGTATACCTCACCCATACCGCCACTGCCCAGTTGACGCACGATCATGTATCCGGCGAATCCGTCTCCCCCTGCCAGCGGCATTCAGGCATATTAACGATGCCGCTGATCCGCGCGTGGAGACATTCCCGTAGACAAGTCCACGCTGAGGCCGACACTAGTTTCCCGGCTGGATAAATAGTGCGCGCCAGTCGCCTTCGGGGTGGCGGAATCTTTCCCAGCCCAGCCTCGCCCGGAAGCTATCGGTATCTTGGCTGTAGGCAAAGAGCCGGCGATTCTGATGTCGCTCGGCGAGCATCTGCACCACCCGAGAACCGCTGCCGCGTCCGCGAGCCGTCGCCTCGATTAGCTGAATCTCCAGGCGTTCAAGGCCGATCGTCGGGACGCCGGTGTAGTCCGGGTTGATTTCACCAGGGTCATCAAGTGTGTAGCCGCGGATGGTTGGGCTCGGGAGTAGGCCGTGCAGGACGCCGCCGGCATCGGCGCCGGCGGCGATCTGCACGCTGCCCGGTGAGGCCGGATGCGGCTACCCGGCGAGCTTGCCAACCAGCAGTCCCAGCATCGTTGAGGCCGATGCTGTCACGGTGGCGATCAGCAGGTCGACAACTTGGGTCTGGGTCGTGGTGGGGTCCGTCCACACGTCAGCGAGAATGATCAATGCGATGAGGCTGGCCGCGAAGATCGAAGTGTTGACCAGCACGATGAGCCGAAATGCGCTGTGCCGTTGGGCGTTCTGTTCGCGATGCTTTTTGCTCGGCATCTGAGTTTCTCCATGGGAAACTGGTCGATCCGTGAGGATCGACGTCAGAAACCGAACCGCGCAGGCCGCGGGCCGCACCTGGGTAAAAACTCTCGCCCAAGCTCATAGTTCGCCGAAGCGGACATTGATCATGATACCGGAGAACACTCCCGCAGGATGGCGGCGTGCAGCGCCTGTTCGGCCAGCGACCGATTCCCGCCGCTGAGCTGCTCGAGGTTGGAGATGCGCCCCCCACATTGCGAGACAACACGGCGGAGGTCGTCAAGATCGACCTCATGCCGTTGTGCAGAGCGCAGCGCGTCGAGGACGACGGTCAACGTGTCGCCGCTGATGTCGACGCCCTCGGCGAGGTGAAGCGATCCCGAGGGCAGTTCGTCGTAGTACGCCGCGCCGAGATCGCGCCGCGGCGGGGGTGGCCACGGCGTCGGCAACGGCACTCCCGGCACCTTCCGCTGATTCAATTCTTTTCTGCTGGAATGTGTTTCAATGAACCACCGCAGATGCTCCGCCTCGGTTTCTTTGCCGAATGTGTGCAACTTGGTGCGTCCGTGTCGGCTCGCCGTCGACACAGTGATCAGGTACTTGGCCACCGCTTCACCTTCGCTCGTGCGACACTTGCTGGCCGCTTTCGCGGTTCGATTATCCGCCGGCGGCAACGGCAAGTGCGCACAGCCCGAACGCGGTGCCAGTTCGACTTGACTTCAGAATGTCGGAGCAATGAGCGCGACAGGGGCTCATCTGTCGATGATGAGCAGGCTTTCCGACATCAGGGCGAGTACATTGGCAACTAGAAGCCGGTGCTTCGCGATCCGACGCAGGTGGCGTTTCCCGGTTAGACCAAAACCTCTGCAGCACAGCGGATTTTCAAAGAGGCCCCAGGCCCCTGAGCAAGCCCCTTTTGAAGCCGATAATCCCCAGTTACGTCAAGCGCGGCAGGTGCAGCTGGTCGGCGACGGTCACTGTCTTGGTTGTACCGCGCCAGATTCAGACCCGAAAGCGTTCCAGTACAACGCCATTCGGAAAGCAGATCTCCTCCTACCGCGCCATATTGGTGAAGCGCGAAAGATGAAGCTGGTGAGCAACTGTCACTGTCTTGGTCGGCCCGTTGCGATGCTTGGCCACAATCAAATCCGCCTCGCCGCCGCGCGGATCGTCGCGCTCAAAGGCGTCGGGTCGATTCAACAGGATGACCATGTCCGCATCTTGTTCTAGCGATCCCGACTCACGCAGGTCCGACAGCATCGGCTTCTTGTCGGTGCGTTGCTCGGGACCACGGTTCAGCTGGCTGATGGCGATCACCGGGACTTCGAGTTCCTTGGCCAAAAGCTTGAGATGCCTGGAGAATTCGGACACCTCGAGCTGGCGCGACTCAACCTTCTTGCCGGACGACATCAGCTGCAGGTAGTCGACCACCACCAACCGCAGATCGGCTTTCTGCTTCAGCCGGCGGGCCTTCGCGCGGATCTCCATCATCGTCAGGTTCGGCGAGTCGTCGATATACAGCGGCGCCTCGCTGATTTCGCTCATCCGCCGCGCCAGCCGCGTCCAGTCGTCGTCACTCATCCGGCCCGACCGCATATCGCCGAGCTTGATCTTCGCCTCCGCGGACAGCAGCCGCATCACGATCTCCGACTTGCTCATTTCCAACGAGAAGATGACGCTGGCGAAACGGTGCTTGATGGAGCACGACCGCATGAAATCCAGGCCCAGCGTCGATTTCCCCACACCGGGCCTGGCCGCGACGATGATCATCTGACCGGGGTGCAGGCCGTTGGTCAGCTCGTCGAGTTCGGTGAACCCGGTCGGCACCCCGCGCGACAGACCGCCGTTGGAGGCGATCGCGTCGATCTCGTCCATCGTCGGCTGCAGCAGATCTTCCAGCGGGACGAAGTCCTCCGACATCCGCCGCTCGGTGACCTCGTACATCTCGGCCTGCGCGCGGTCGACCACCTCGGCGACATCGGCGCCCTCAGCGCCCGCGTAGCCGTACTGCACCACCCGGGTTCCGGCCTCTACCAGTCGGCGCAGCAACGCCTTCTCCGCGACGATGCCCGCGTAGTAGCCGGCGTTGGCGGCGGTCGGCACCGTCGAGATCAGGGTGTGCAGATAAGGCGCCCCGCCGATCCGGCGCAGTAGTCCACGGCGGTCCAACTCGGCGGCCACCGTCACCGCGTCAGCCGGCTCGCCGCGGCCGTAGAGATCCAAGACGGCGTCGTAGACATTCTGGTGAGCCGGGCGGTAGAAGTCGCTGGGCCGTAGCCGCTCCAGCACGTCGGCGATCGCGTCCTTGCTCAGCAGCATGCCGCCCAGCACCGATTGCTCGGCAGCCAGATCCTGGGGCGGCTGACGGCCGTAGTCCTCGCTCGGTGACTCCGCGCTCGGGCGTCCTAAATCATCGACGACAGCCACGTGAAATCCCGCCTCCTACACAACGCTCGAACGCACATTCGACGCCGATGGCCAGACGTTAAGTCACGCCACCGACATCGCTCGACTCAGCCGGACCGCCCACCTCCCCCGAAAATCGGGGCCCCCACCCCGGGCGGATCCATGGCCTTCGCCCTCGTGATCGATTCGGCCCGCAGGCGGCGGGACCTCCACCGCGAGCCGTGTAATCGATCTTCGAACGCCAGCGTCACCTTGCGACGGGTCGACGTTAAAGGTTGCTGGCGAGGACACCAAACGGGGTTGTTAATAGACCTGTGCATGGTGTGTGCATATCCATCCGCGCCCGTGTTGAGGGCCTGTGGAGAACTTGTGGAGCAATATGCGTCATTGCAGCATCACTGCAGATAAGGGCACCACACACCTGTCCACTTTGTGTGGATGGGAATCTCTACGGCGTGTCGGCCGCGGTTGCCACTTCGGGCGTGTTGTGTTTCGCTAAATGATTAACAGCGTTAACGGACGGTAACGTTCGCTAGCCGTTGCTGCCGAGCATGAGTTCGCTATGCAAACACGAAACCCCCGGGGCAGCCGACTGTGGCTGCCACCGAGGGTTTGCGGTTAAGAAAGCTCAGGCCTCCGCGACGATGTCCAGCTCGACGTTGACGTCGACGTCGGGGTGCACGTGCAAAGTGATCGGGTGGCTGCCAACAGCCTTGATGTGGCCCTTGGGCAAACGCACCACACGCTTGTCGAGGTTGGGGCCGCCGGCCTTGCGGATCGCCGTGACGACCGCAGTGGTCGTCACCGAGCCGAACAGCTTGCCCGAGTCGCCGGAGGTCCGCACCGGGAGCCGCACAGAGCCCAGGCCCTCGAGGGCGGTCTTGATCTCGTTGGCGTGCTCGAGGTCGCGCACCTGCTTGGTGTCGCGGGCGCGACGAATATCGTCCGCCTGCTTTTGCGCACCGCGCGATGCCACGATCGCCAAGCCTCGCGGCAGCAGGAAGTTGCGTCCGTAGCCGTCCTTGACCTCAACGGTCTCGCCGACGGCGCCGAGGTGGTCGACGTCGGCGGTCAAAATAAGCTTCATTGTTCGCTGATTCCGTTCTGCGTGTATCCGCGCTTACCGCGTCGAAGAGGTGAAGGGCAGCAACGCCACCTCGCGGGCGTTCTTGACCGCGATTGCGACGTCGCGCTGGTGCTGGACGCAGTTGCCGGTCACCCGGCGGGCACGGATCTTGCCGCGCTCGCTGATGTAGGTGCGCAGCAGCTGCGTGTCCTTGTAGTCGATGTCCTGGCCCTTTTTGGAGCAGAACACGCACTTGCGCGCCTTGATCGGCTTTTCCGGCGCTGGACGCCGCTTGGTGGACTTCGCCATGGTCTTTCTCTTTCGTTCTGTCGTTACAAGTTGTTAGAAGGGGGGCTCGTCGTCGCCGCCGGCGAATGAACCCGATGCCGGGGCGCTGCCCCACGGGTCGTCGCCACCGGCCGAGCCGCCGCTCTGGGCGGCCGCCGGCTGACGGGATCCGCCGCCGCCACCGAAACCACCACCGCCGCCGCCACTGCGGCTGGCTTTGTTCACCTTGGCTGTGGCGTACTTCAGGCTCGGCCCGATCTCGTCGACCTCGAGCTCGACCACGGTGCGCTTCTCGCCCTCACGGGTCTCGAAGGAACGCTGCTTGAGCCGTCCGCTCACAATCACGCGCGCGCCGCGGGTCAGGCTCTCGGCCACGTTCTCGGCGGCCTCGCGCCAGATGTTGCAGCGAAGGAACAGCGCTTCGCCGTCCTTCCACTCGTTGGTCTGACGGTCGAACGTGCGCGGCGTCGACGCGACTGTGAAGTTCGCGACGGCCGCGCCCGACGGCGTGAAACGCAATTCGGGGTCGGCGGTCAGGTTTCCGATAACCGTGATGACAGTGTCACCAGCCACAGTGACCTCCTAAGTCCGTTTGGGTCAGCGCTGAGCCTACGCACAGGCTCGGACGTGCCGTGGTCGTTCGCCAACAGGGCGCCTGGCGACGATGCGGGCCGGTAAAGCCCGCGGAGAAGCCAGGCATTTTCATCAGTGCTTGTCGGTGCGCATCACCTTGGTGCGGAGCACCGACTCGTTCAGGCTGAGCTGACGGTCGAGCTCGGACACCGTCGCGGGCTCCGCTTTGAGATCGATGACGGCATAAATGCCCTCGGAGTGCTTCAGGATCTCGTAGGCCAGCCGGCGTTTGCCCCAGATGTCGACCTTGTCCACTGATCCGCCGTCCTTGCGGACAACGTTGAGGAAAGTCTCCAGCGATGGAGCTACGGTGCGCTCGTCGAGAGTCGGGTCGAGGATGACCATTAATTCGTATGGACGCATGGGAACCTCATCACCTCCTATGGTCGTGTGCGGCCGTGGCTCATTTCTCCACGGCAGGAGGGTCGCCTGCGTCGGCAACCGTCACAGGCTACCGGACGGTGGCCGGACCTGCGAAATCCTGCGAAGCCTGCGAAGCCGCGACAAGCGGCGCGCCTGGTTGACCATTGAGTGTGCGTTGAGGGCCGCGAGTGTGCGATCGGGGCGGACATTTCGCGATTTCTCCGCCGTCAGCGCACAGTCGGCGCCACGGTCGCACGCTCGGCGACCGCGACCGCGACCGCGACCGCGACCGCGACCGGCCGCCGCGCCTCGCGTGGGCGCAACCACGCCGGCAGGCCCGCAGGCGGCGCATCGGGGGCTCGGTCGAACACCCCGCCGGCCGGGTCGTCCAGCCGTCCGCCCCAGCGGACCAGATCCTCCTCGGGCCGGTAGACCTGACGGATCACCAGCGCGCATAAGACCAGCACCGCGACGTCGCGCAGCAGCACCGTGGTGGTGAACCACTGCTGCGGCAGCCCCCGATCGGGCACGCTGTAGAGGTAATACATCCGTGGCACCCACACCAGCGCGTCAATGGTCATCCACGCCAACAGGATCCGCCGGTGCGGCAGCGCCAGGACCGCCAGCGGCACCAGCCACAGCGAGAACTGCGGACTCCACACCTTGTTGGTGAACAGGAACGCCGCCACCACCAGAAAGGCCAGCTGCGCCAACCGCGGCCGCCGCGGCGCCGTCAGCGCGATGTAACCGATTGCGGCGCAACACAACACGAACAGCGCCAGCACGACGGCGTTCAGGATCTGCGGCGGCTGCCAGAAACCGAGGTCGGTATCGAAACCCGGCCAGCCGGTGAAGGACTTGACCACGTTGTAGAGCGAGTCCATGTCATCGCCACGACGCGCGTTCAGCCGGAAGAACTCTGACCAGCCCCGCGGAAAGAGCAGCAGCACCGGCAGATTCACCAGCAGCCACGTCACCACCGCGGCGGCCGCGGTACGGGCCACCTCCCGCAGGCGCCCGGTCCGAATACCCAGCACCAGCAACGGACCCAACAGCAACAGGGGATACAGCTTGGCCGCGCCGCCCAGACCGATCAGCAGTCCGGCGAGCACCGGCCGCCGGCGCGCCCAGGCCAGCAGGCCACCGACCGCGAAAGCCGTTGCCAGCGCATCGAAATTGGTGAAGATCTGGAAGATCACCAGCGGCGACGCACCGACCAGTGCGGCGTCCCATACCCGCCGTCCGGCCAGCCCCGCCGTGGCCCACAGCGTCGCCAACCACGCCAGCGCCAGCCCGAGCGCGGCGACGTCGAAGAACACCACCACCTCGGCGACCACCGGCAGCGGGATCATCCGGGTGACGGCGGTGTAGGTCTTGGCCAACGACATCGACACGTACTGGTACAGCCCGGTGAGCACCGGATACTCCATGTAGCGCACCGCCGGTTTGCCGTCGTAGCGGGTTTGCGGCTGGCCGCTGCCGTCCTTCTCGATCCAGCTCGACTTGTACGGAAAACGGCCCTGGCTCAACAACTCCGCGCCGTACAACGGCACGGTGTCGGAGTAGCACAATTCGTAATAGGCCCGCTGGTTCTGCCAGTTCGCGACACGCTGATCGCCCGGCCCGGTCCCGATGGTCTGCAAGCACGGCGCTTTGGTCGACCAGCCCAGGGCCAGGAACACCAGCGCGATCAGGAACATCACCCGCAGCGGCGTCAGAATCCGGGTACGCCCGATGATCGCGTGCCGGCCCACCGGGCCGCCCACCACACTCGACAGTGCCGCGCCCAGAAAGTCGTTGCGGCTCGGGCAATCCCGGTCTTCGGCGGAGCGCAGATCAGTGGCCAACCGCCGCGGTGAGATGTCGGGCTGATCCGCCTCGGCGACGGTCACGGCGGGGGCGGCGGTCCCGGCTCGACCGCTCCCGGCGGCGGCGGTGGCGGCCCGACGGGAACGGTGGTCGGCGGCCCGATCGGGATCGTGATGCCGGGCGCGATTTCCATCGTCGGCTGGATGACCGTCATCTGGGGCGGCTCCGGTGGCGGCGGCGGCGCGGCCGGCACCCCGGCGGAGCCGCCGATCTCGGTTGGCTTGGGGAAGGTTTCGTTGGTGGTGCCTTTGAGCGCGCCATCCATCGTCGACTTCCAAATGTCCGACGGCAGACCGGAGCCGTAGACCGCGGCGCCGCCCTTGGTCACCAGCGGCTTGTCGCCGCGCACCGTGCCGACCCAGACCGCCGTCGACAGCGAGGGCGTGTATCCGACCATCCAGGCATCCTTGTCGGCGTCGGTGTCACCGAACTGGGTGGTGCCGGTCTTGGATGCCGACGCCCGGCCGCCGGCCAGTGCGTGTCCGCGCGAGTACGACGCGATCGGCTGCATCGCCGACGTGACGTTGTCGGCGACGTCCTTGGGGATCCGCTGTTCGCCGGAGCTGTCGGCGCCGGTGGCGTCGAACAACACCTTCCCGTCGGCGTTGACCACCTTTTGCACGAAGTGCGGGCGGTGGTAAATGCCGGAGTCGGCTAGCGTGGCGTAGGCCGAGGCCATGTCGATCGGCCGGGTTTGGTACTGGCCCAACACAATTCCGTTGTTGGGCGGTCCGCCCTTGCCGTCCTCGGACAACGTGTGCGACACCCCCGGAAAGCTACCCGCGATACCGGCCTGGTGTGCGGCGTTGGCCACGTCTTCCGGACCGTTCTTCAGCTTCAGCATCAACCGGTAGTAGGAGGTGTTCAACGAACGCTTGAGCGCCTCGGCGATGTTGCAGACCCCGCAGCCTTCGCCCTCGACGTTGGTGATCTTGATGCCGTTGACCGTCAGCGGTGAGCTGTCCACCTGGTAGCCCAGGCCGATGCCCTGCTCGAGCGCGGCGATCAACGCGAACACCTTGAACGACGACCCGGTCTGCAACCCGGCCTGGGCGAAGTCGAATCCGTTGGCGTCCGCTCCGCCGTAGTACGCCTTGACCGCGCCGTTGTGCGGGTCGATCGACACGACAGCGGTCCGCATGTCGGCGTCTTGGCCGGCCAGGTACTTCGCCACCGCGTTCTCGGCGGCCTTCTGCGCCGTCGGGTCGATCGTCGTGGTGATCTGCAATCCCTGCGTGTTCAGCGTCTGCTCGTCGATGTTGAACAGCTCGAGCAGTTCTTTGGTCACCTGGCGCTGGATCAGCCCGTTGGGTCCGGTGGTCTGGTTCTGCTGACGGGCCTGCTCGGGCGGAACCGTCGGCGGGAACTGCTGCGCCGCGCGGTCTTTCGGCTCCAGGGCTTTGTCGTCCACCATCCCGTCGAGCACCCAGTTCCACCGGCCCTGCGCGCCCACCAGGTTCACTGCCGGGTCCAGGGTCGACGGTCGCTGGATCAGCGCGGCCAGCAGCGCGCCATCGGCGATGGTGAGTTGCTCGACGGGCTTGCCGAAGTAGGCCTGCGAGGCCGCCGAGATTCCGTAGGCGCCCCGGCCGAAGTAGATGATGTTCAGATAGGCCTGTAGCACATCGTCTTTGGACCACTCCCCGGTCATCTTCGTGGCGATGACGAGTTCTTTGGCCTTGCGGACCAGGCCGCCGATTCCGGCGCGCTGCGCTCCCACCAACGCGTTCTTGACGTACTGCTGGGTGATCGTCGAGCCACCCTGGGTGTCACCACCGAAGATGTTGTTCTTGAACGCTCGGGCGAACCCGGTGAACGAGAACCCCGGGTTGGAGTAGAAGTTGCGGTCCTCGGCGGCGATCACCGCCTGGCGGACGTGCACCGGCACCTGGTCGATGTTCACGTCTACCCGGTTGCCTTCGGGCGGAACGATTTTCGCCAGCTCAGAGCCGTCGCTGGCCAGGATCGTCGAGACCTGGTTGGTGCGGATGTCGCCGGGCTTCGGTATGTCGACGATCGTGTACGCCATCGCGAAGGTGACCATCGGCAGCAGCAGGATCACCACTGCGCTGACGTACAGCCCGCGACGGACCCACTTCCAGTTGATGTGGTTCAGCCACTCCCAGTCGAGGCGCTGAGCCCAGCCCGGTGGTGGCTTGCGGTGGGGCGGTCCCTTCCCGGGGCCGCTCGGTGGCGGGCCGCCGGGGGGTTGCTGCTGACGCCGCGGCGTCTTGGCGTCCAGCGCGGACGAGGCCATCTCCAGCGGGTCGCGCCGGTCTGCCGACCGCGACGTCGGACGGCCGTCCAGCGCAGCCTTCACCGCGTCGACGGGGTCCTTGAAACGGTTCGGGGTGTCGTCCTGGACCGGCGGCAGGATCGTGGTCAGCCGGTCGTCGGGTGGAACGACGGACCTGCCCGAACTCCGCCGCGGCTGATTCGAGCCGCCATCTGCCGCTGTCCCTTTCGGGTTGTCAGCGGCTGTTCGGTCTTGCTGCCCTTCGTTATTCACTGGCCGTGCGGGCGCCGTCGCGCGCCGTCCGGGTGCTGCGTGACTTCCGCGGCGGACGAGCCGTGCGTGTCGCGCCGAGCACATACGACTTGACCAAGTGATTCCAACTGCAGGTTCGACATACCTCCACCACATGTACCGCGAACTCTTCGAACCGCGACGCGAGCAGGACCAACTCCTCGGCGGTCCGCGCGGACCCCGACACCGCGCCGAGGTGCTCGCCGAACACCCACGAGACCAGCGTCAGCTGCTCTTTGCGGCAGATCGGGCACATGACCGAGCTGACCTTGCCGTGGTACTTGGCGGCGCGCAGCAGATAGGGGTTGGCATCGCAGACCTCGGTGACACCGGTGCGGCCCGAGTAGACCTCAGCGAGCAGCGAGCGACGCTTGAGCGCGTAGTCCACCACCTGTCGCTGAATTCGCACGATGACCAGAGTACGTCTGTGCGGCCGGTGCGCAGAGGTAGGCCGGTCACGTTTCGGACCTACGAAGCGCTGACCTCGCCGACACTTGGCAAGAATGCCGACCTGACCGGCTCGGTCGGGCGACCGATCCGCGCGCTGTCATCCAACAGACCCCGATCCGAGAGGATTGGCCGGACGCCCTCGCCGAAGATGTAGGCCTCCTCCAGGTGCGGATAGCCGGACAGGATGAAGTGATCCAGACCCAGCCCCGCGTATTCGGCGATGCGGTCGGCGACCTCGGCGTGTGAACCGACCAGGGCGGTGCCGGCACCGCCGCGGACCAGTCCGACACCCGACCAGAGGTTGGGATAGATCTCCAGCCGTCGGGCATCCGTCCCGGACGCGTACTCCTCACCGCCGCCGTGCAATTGGCGCATGCGGCGTTGCCCCACCGATTCGGAGCGGGCCAGCGACTGCTGCGCGGCGGCCACTGTCTCGGGGTTCAGCGCGCCCAGCAACCGCTCCGCCTCGGCCCACGCCTGCTCGCTGGTATCTCGGGAGATGACGTGAAGCCGAATGCCGTAGCTCAGGGTGCGGCCCTGCGCGGCGGCCAGGCCCCGGATCCAGTCCAGCTTCTCCTTGACCTGCTCGGGCGGCTCACCCCAGGTCAGGTAGGTGTCGGCGTAGCGGGCCGCGACCTGGCCGGCTTCGGGCGACGAGCCGCCGAAGAACACCCCCGGCAGCGGATCGGGCCGGCGAGCCAACGACGCCTGCTCGACGCGCAGGTGCTCACCGGCCACGCTCACCGGGCCCTCGGAAGTCCACAGCTGTCGGATGATGTCCAGGAATTCGCCGCAGCGGGCGTAGCGGTCCTGCTTTTCCAGGAAGTCGCCGAAGGCGCGTTGCTCAGCGCTCTCACCGCCGGTGACCACGTTCAGCAACAGCCGACCCTGCGAATGCCACTGGAACGTGGCCGACATCTGCGCGGCCAGCGTCGGGCTGATCAGCCCCGGGCGGAACGCCACCAGGTACTTCAGCGACTCAGTCGCGCCGATCAGCATGGCGGTGCTCAGCCAGGCGTCTTCGCACCACAGGCCGGTGGGCGTCAGTACCGCCTCGAAGCCGTTGATCTCGGCCGCCTGCGCGAGCTGGATGAGGTATTTGAGGTCGGCCGGCCGGTCGCCGCGCATCCCGCTGCCGTGGCCGCCGGCGATCAGATCCCGCGAATCTCCGTACGTCGGCAGGAACCAGTGCAGATGAAGTGACACGTTGTCTGGTTATGCCTCGCGGGGACCGCGGTGAACAGGCTTGCGTGCACGCTGATTTCAACCCGGTTGGACCCTCGGCGACCAGCGGTTGAACGGGGTGAGAACACCAGTTGTCCACCTGAAGTAGCGGCGAATATATCGGACCGATACAATAACGCGAGACAGTTTCTCGACATAGCAGCGTCGTATTCAATCAGGCAAAGGTGGTGACTTCATGCTGGAGCTCGCCATCCTGGGACTCTTGCTGGAGTCACCCATGCATGGCTACGAACTGCGCAAACGCTTGACCGGTCTACTTGGGGCATTTCGGGCCTTTTCTTACGGGTCGCTCTATCCCGCACTGCGGCGGATGCAGGCCGACGGGATGATCGCCGAGAACGCCGCGCCGGCGGGAACGCCGGTGCGTCGGGCCCGGCGCGTGTATGAAATGACCGACGCGGGCCGGTCGCGCTTCAGCGAGTTGGTGGCTGATACCGGCCCGAGCAACTACACCGACGACGGCTTCGGCGTGCACCTGGCGTTTTTCAACCGCACACCGGCGGAGGCACGGATGCGCATCCTGGAAGGCCGTCGCCGCCAGGTCGAGGAACGACGAGAAGGCTTGCGTGAAGCAATAGCGCGGGCCAGTAACTCGCTGGATCGCTACACCCGCCAGCTGCACCAACTCGGGCTGGAGTCCAGCGAACGAGAAGTCACCTGGCTCAACGAGCTGATCGCGGCCGAACGCTTAGCGCAGAGCAGCGCTGAGCAGGCCTAGAGCCAAGCAATCCCCCCACGAAGAGAGTTAAGGAGAACGCCCAATGAGTGAGCAGACCGCGTCGCAGGCGTCAACCGAGGTACGAGTCGCCATCGTTGGCGTCGGCAACTGCGCGTCCTCACTGGTCCAGGGCGTTCAGTATTATTACGACGCCGACGAGAACAGCGCTGTGCCCGGCTTGATGCACGTGAAGTTCGGCCAGTACCACGTCCGCGACGTGAAGTTCGTCGCCGCGTTCGACGTGGACGCCAAGAAGGTCGGCTTCGACCTGTCCGAGGCGATCTTCGCGTCGGAGAACAACACCATCAAGATCTCCGACGTGCCGCCCACCAACGTGACGGTCCAGCGCGGCCCGACCCTCGACGGCATCGGCAAGTACTACGCGGAGACCATCGAGATCTCCGACGCCGAAGCCGTCGACGTGGTGAAGACACTCAAGGACGCGAACGTCGACGTCATGGTGTCCTACCTGCCGGTGGGTTCGGAACAGGCTGACAAGTTCTACGCACAGTGCGCGATCGACGCGGGCGTGGCCTTCGTCAACGCGCTGCCGGTGTTCATCGCGTCCGACCCGGTCTGGGCCAAGAAGTTCACCGATGCCGGTGTGCCGATTGTCGGCGACGACATCAAGAGCCAGGTCGGTGCGACGATCACCCACCGCGTGATGGCCAAGCTGTTCGAGGACCGCGGCGTGCAGCTCGACCGCACCATGCAGCTCAACGTCGGCGGCAACATGGACTTCCTCAACATGCTCGAGCGCGAGCGGCTGGAGTCCAAGAAGATCTCCAAGACCCAGGCCGTCACGTCGAACGTGCAGCGCGAGTTCAAGACCAAAGACGTCCACATCGGCCCGTCCGATCACGTCGGCTGGCTCGACGACCGCAAGTGGGCCTACGTCCGCCTCGAGGGCCGCGCCTTCGGTGACGTGCCGCTGAACCTGGAGTACAAGCTCGAGGTGTGGGACTCGCCGAACTCCGCCGGCGTCATCATCGACGCGGTGCGGGCGGCGAAGATTGCCAAAGACCGCGGCATCGGCGGACCGGTTGTCGCGGCGTCGGCCTATCTGATGAAGAGCCCGCCGAAGCAGATGGCAGACGACATTGCCCGGACCCAGCTCGAAGAGTTCATCATCGAGGGGTAATCCCTCGCTCTCTACCGATTGTGCGGTGAGGTCGCCTCGTGCGGCTTCGCCGCACTTTCGTTTTCGGGGGATGCGTCGATGTGCCCGCCTCTGAGCGAAAGGCCTTCTGGAGTCGGAAGACGGCGCCTGAGTTTTCGCTACAAGGTGGGCACATCGGTGCATGCCTGACTCGGTAAGTCACGCGACTGGGACAACGCGTACGCGCGCTGGGGGCCGCGAGAGAGACCGCAGGTTTTCAATCGCTGCGTCTAACCTTCCGATGGTATGTATAGAGACAATTGACATACCTACGGTATGGTGTCCCCGGGCGGGTCCCTCCCCGCCCCAGGAGGGGCCCATGTCGCACTACCCGAAACGCCGCCATTCTGTGCCATGCACGGCGGGTGAGCACCAGGTCGGCTTTGAGCGGCCACGAGGCGGTGGCCGGTGAGTACACAGTGAGCCAGACGAGTTCGGTCAGTTCGCGGTCCCGGTCGACGCACCTTGCCGACGCGACGATCCCTCTGACGATTGAACAGAGCACCGTTGACGGGCTGCGCCGCGCGGCTTGGGCGGCGGGCGGCAGTCTTTTTCACGCGCTGGCTGCCGCACATGCGTGGTGGCTACACCTCTATGCGGACTCAACCGAGGTCGTCTTGGGCAGCGCGCATGATCTGCGCGACGGTGCCGCAGTCCTGCGCTGCAGCGTGTCGGGCGAAGAGTCCTTCACTGCACTCGTGGCCCGAATCCGGCGGGTCGTCGACGAGGCGGTGCCTTTCGACACGCTGGTGGCCGGGCTTGCACTACCGCCAGAGCCCCGTGACGGCCGACTTTTCCACACTCTGTTGCTATCTCAGTCGCCGCTGATCCCGCCGACTGACGAGTGGTCGAAGTTCGACATCAGTATCGAGTTGGACGAGCGGCCCGCCGGACAGATTGTGGGCGAATTCGCTTTCAGTGCGGACGTGTTCGACCGTGAGACCGCAAGCGAGATGGCGTCGCTATGGTGCCGCTTGCTCGACGCGGTCGCGGCCGAGCCCGCAATTCCGCTGGCCGGCCATGATCTGGTGACCCCAGCCGAACGCCGGCGTCAGCTGAGCTGGAATCGGACCACCGACGAGGGCACTTCGTCGCAATGCGTACATGAGGTCGTCAGGTCGCAGGTCCAACGCACGCCTGATGCGATAGCAGTCCAGGTCGGCGACACCACACTGACCTATCGGCAGCTCGACGACCGCGCGGCACTGATCGCAGAGCGGTTGGTCCAGGCGGGCGCCGGGCCCGGCTCGGTGGTGGCGGTGCTGGTGGACCGCACGCCCGACGTGGTGGCGGCCATTCTGGGAGTTCTCCAATCCGGTGCGGCTTTTCTGCCGCTGGACCCGCGCCAGCCGGCCGCCCGGAACGCCTTCTGCATCGACGACGTCGGCGCGACGATCGTTCTGACCGATCGTGAGCTGCCGGACGAGGTGGACGCGATCACGGCTGCCGTCGTCAATCTCAGCGACGTCGGACGGCACGCGACCGGCCGGGGTGCCGTGGCAAGCAGTGTGTCGCCGACCGATCTCGCCTACGTGATCTGCACATCCGGCTCTACTGGTCGCCCCAAGCCGGTGCTCATCGAGCACCGGGGCGTGACGAACCTGATGCAGGCCCTGGCCCGCGAGTTCGGCATTCGTGCCGGCGAAACCGTGCTGTCGGTGGCGTCCATCAGTTTTGATATGGCGCTTTTCGACATCTTCTCCGCGCTGGTGTGTGGGGCACGCGTCGTGCTCGCCACCACCGAGGAGGCGGTGAACCCCTCTGCGCTGAGCCGGTTGATCGCTGCCAGCGGTGCGACCTATCTGTTTGCGACGCCGACAACCTGGGGGGCTCTCATCGCCGCCGGCTGGCGCGGCGACCGTCGTCTCAAGGCGGCGGCCGGCGGCGAAACGCTCACCGACGCGCTGGCCGAGGCGCTGCTGCAACGCTGCGGCGCGGTCTGGAACGGCTACGGCCCCACCGAGACCACGGGTGGCACCAACATGGCACGGCTGGCCCCGGGAGGCACCGTCACCGTGGGAAGAGCCTTGCCGAACGTGCGGGTGTATGTCACCGATCCCCGCGGCCGGCTGCAACCGATCGGGGTTCCCGGCGAAATCGTCATCGGCGGTGTCGGGGTGGGTCGTGGCTACCTCAATCGCCCCGACGAGCATGCGCGTCGGTTCGGAGACGATCCTTTCCATGTCGGCGGGCGGATCTACCGGACCGGCGATCGGGGCAGGTTCTTGCCCGACGGGCGATTGCAACACCTGGGCCGCTACGACGACCAGCTCAAGATCCGTGGCTTTCGCATCGAGCCGGGCGAGATCGAATCCATCCTGTGTGAGCACCCTGAGGTCGGCGGCTGCTCGGTGGTCGCCCGCGAAGCGCCCAACGGCGAACGGCAGTTGGTCGCCTACATCGTCGGCGAGCCGGGACGCCCCAGCGAGGCCGAGGCACGCAACTGGCTACGCCAGCGGCTGCCCGAACACATGGTCCCCAGCGCGTTCGTCTATCTCCGCGCGCTTCCGATGACCACCAATGGGAAGCTCGACAAAGCCGCACTGCCCGCGCCGTCGCCGCAGGGAACGGGCCGGGTTGGCCCCCAGCCCCCGCAGACCGACACGGAGACGCGGATCGCTGCGCTGTGGACTGAGCTGCTGGGTGTGCCCGTCACCGACGTCGGCTCGGATTTCTTTGATCTGGGCGGTCATTCGTTGTTGGCGGCCCGGCTGATCTCCGAAATCGAGCACACATTTGGTGTTGCGCTCTCGCTCGCGTCGTTCATCGACAGCGGCCGGGTCGTCGCCAAGCTGGCCGAGTTGCTCAGCGTCGAAAACCCCGGCCGGACTGAGGAACTGACGTCTGCCCCACCGCTGCATTTCATCTTCTCCGATCTCGTATCGGCGATGAGTTTGAGGCACTTCACGGCGCAGTGGGGTCCCGCGAACCCGGTACACGCCCTGGTCCCCGAACAACCCGGCGGGCGGTTCGACCGATCGGTGAGCATCGAAGAGCATGCCAGGCAAGCTCTTTCGACGATCCGCGAACGGCAACCGGATGGTCCGCTCGCGTTGGCGGGCTACTCGATCGGGGGGCTGGTGGCCTACGAAGTCGCCCGTCAGGCTGTCGCTTCCGGCCAACACGTCGAGTGGCTGGGCATCGTCGATGCAGTGGCGCCGCCGATGCACGAACTCATCCGGGCCAATCTGACGCTGCTGGGCCGGCTTCGCGCACTACGCCGACGGCCGGCCCGTGAGCGGCGGGCCAAAATCGCCGAAGTCGCGATTCGGGTGCTGCGGAGCTGTACCCCCTGGCCGCAGCGCAACTTCGACTATCGCGGCGTTACCGAGATCGCCTGTGGCTATCAGCAGCCCGGACATCGGGTGCCGCTGCACCTGTTCGTCAGCGAGGTGTCCTTAGCAGCCGCGGAGAAAGATCTGTTGGGCTGGAGCGAATTTCACAAGGGAACGTTGGCCGGGCACCGTCTTGCCGGTGACCACAGCGGCCTGCTTCAGCTGCCCGAGGCGGATCTGCTCGCCAGGATCATGCTCGAGTCGCTCGGTAAATCACGGGAATCGACACCCGGTCGGCAGCCCGTGGCAACGCTTTCGGGTTTTGGCGGCCGACATGAATGAGCAGAGTCGGTGTCCCGTCAACCTCTCGGTGACGCTGTCAACGCTCGCCGATCCAGCGCCGCCAGCAGTGTCGGAATGGGAGTTCGCGACGGTCAAGCATTGGGCCGACAACTGGCTGAGCAAGTCTCACCCCGACCTGGGCCGCACGGGTGCCGTCTGCCCTTACGCCGGCACGTCGATCAAAAAGAATCTGTTCCGGGTGGCATTCGTGCGCGGGAACAACCTTGACCACAACAAGATGGTCAGCCTGCTTCAGGAAATCGCAACGGCCTTCCCTGCGCTGCCTCCGGCGGACGGCCCGGAATCGATCTTCAAAGCCGTCGTCGTGGTCTTCCCCGACGTGACGGAATTTGGGCAGATCGACGCCGTCCAGGACGAATGCAAGACCTTGTTCGTGACGCGTGGCCTGATGGTCGGCCAGTTCTACCCAGGCCATCAACAAGGGGGCTTGCGCAACCCGTACTTCAGGGCGTTGGACGGACCGTTCCCGATGCTCGCCGTGCGGCACATGGTGGTCACCGACTACCCGTTCCTCTGCGAAAACGACACGTGGATGGACGCGTACGTCGCGCGATTCGCGCCCGACAATTCGGGCACCTGCCCGGCAGATCGGCAAGAGATGTGGCGGCCTGACCGGGCGAGGCCGGTCGACAATTCAACAGTTCGATAACCTGCTCAGCATCATGCCCACAGTGGATCCCCGGGTTCAGCGACACCTGGAATCGCTGGGTATTTCCTGCGCAATTCGGTATCACCGGGACTTTCCGTCGAACATCAGCACACCTGCAGACTTCGCTGACGCACTGGGCTATCAGCTATCCCGAGTGACGAAATCTGTCTTCTGCCGCTCGCAATCGAAAGCTTCCTACGCGGTGCTGGTCGGCCCCGTCGACAAGCGCATCGATTTCAAGCAAGCCTCTCGAGCACTCCATGCTGGACGGTTGGAAGTTGCCAGCCCCCAGGAGCTCGAGCAAATAATCGGATACCCGCGACATGGTGTATCGCCGTTCGGGCTGGACTCAGCGATCTCTGTCGTCGTAGCCCGCGAACTGCTCAGCTATGAGTCTGTCCTCGTCGGCGCTGGCGCGCCTGGAGTTGAAATCGAAGTAGCGCCTCTGGAATTAATTCACGCCACGAATGCTCTCGTTGAAAACATCGCGAAGGGCACGTGAGACCGACCGGGCTTGGACGCACTTTCGTTTTTCGCCAGCGCTGTGCTGAGCAAGTGCTTAGCATCATGTCTCGATGAAGGTTCAGCCCGCCGCGTTCCTGCGCACCACCCTGCCACTGGATCTGTCGCGGCTCAATGACCTCGACAGCGGTCGCTACCACTCGATCTGGCTGCCCGACCACATGGTCAGCTTCTGGCCGGACTCGATCTGGACCCCCGAATTCACTGATCTGGCAACTGTTTCGCCATCCCCGCACCGACATCTCGACGGGCTGGCAGTGGCAGCCGCGGCCGCGGCTCTGACCAAGAACGTCCCGCTGGTCTCCGCCGTCGTCGACACCGTCCGGCGCCATCCCGCGATGCTGGCCCAGACCGCACTGACCATCGACCACGTGGCCCGGGGCCGGTTCATCCTCGGCCTCGGCAGCGGCGAAAGCGAGAACACCCTGCCGTACGGGTTCGACTTCGCCCGACCCGTCGCGCGATTCGACGAGGCGCTCCAGGTGATCCGGCTGCTCTGGGAGAGCGACGGTCCGGTCGATTTCGACGGACAGTTCTACACCCTGCACCATGCCCGCCTCGACACCGAACCGTACGACGGTCGGCTACCGCAGATCTGGATCGGTGCCAGCGGCCCACGGATGCTCGACATTGCCGGCCGCCACGGGGACGGTTGGTGGCCAGCCGGCGCTTGGACCCCGGAACATTACGCCGAAATGCTCTCCACCGTAAGGACATCCGCCGAGCGCGCCGGCCGCGATCCGATGGCGATCACACCGTGCTTCATTCAGGTCTGCTTGATCGGCGAGAACGAGGCCGCACTGTCGGAAATCCTGCAGGCACCGCTGGTGAAGGCCTTTCTGTTGCAGGTCTCCGCGGAGACGTTGCGCAGCTTCGGCTTTGAGCATCCGATGGGTCCGGACTGGCGTGGCTTCCAAGACATCGACCCCGCCGTGCTGACCCGCGAGCGGGTCATCGAGTTCATGGCCAAGACGCAGCCTGAGATGCTGCTTGCCGTGGTACCGCACGGCACACCGCAGGAGGTGGCCGCGATCGTCAAGACCTTTGTGGATGCGGGTTTACGCGTACCCAAGATCCTCGACTACGGCGCAATGGCCGGCCTCGACTACGCCGCGGCCTCGGCGGCGAATGTTCGCGCGGCCGAGGACGAGTTGCTGGCGCTGTGTGGAGATGTCCGGTGACTCTGGACGCCGCCGAGTTGCTGGCCTCCGCAACAGCGCAGACGGGTCTGAGCGACTACGGCGACCCCACACTGCCGCAACGCTTCACGATGGCCGTCGACCACCTCAATGCTCTCGGGATGGACGACGCTGGTGTCGCCGCGGCGGCCGAGGTCTGCCGGTGGCTGCTGACCTCACGATTGGAGTTCCTCGAAGACCGCAACCGCTTCCCGATCGCGGACGAGGTGGTCGCGGCGCCGATGTTCGTCACCGGCGAACCACGTTCGGGGACAACGTTGATGCACGCACTGATGTCGGTCGATCCCGACGCGCGGGCGCTGCGATTCTGGGAGGTGATGTACCCGTCGCCGCCGCCCGGCCTCGCCGACGAGGACGACGCGCGGCGCGCACGTGCCGACGACGACTGGCGGGAGATCAACGCCAAGATGCCCAAGTGGCTGCACAGCCACCCCTACAACGACATGCTCGGCGACGGGCTGCCCGAGGACGAGCGCACCTGGGCGTTCGATTTCCGGGTGATGACACCCACCGCGTGGTGGCGGGTACCGATGCAGTCGCTGGTCGGCGGGCTGGCCACCGACGCGCCGGCGCAGTACCGGCTACACAAGGCGATGTTGCAGCAGTTGCAATACAACCGCCCACGAAAGTACTGGGCGCTCAAAGGCTTTCACGGCTTCCGGCTCACCGAGATGTTTGCGGCCTATCCGGACGCAACACTTGTCTGGCTGCACCGCGACCCGGTGCAGGTGGCGGCCTCGCGGACGATGATGATGGCCGACATCGCCGAAGGCATGTTCGGTCCGGTCGACCTGCACGCTCTGGCCAAGATGCACCTGGAGTTGACCCGCGCCGGCATCGCCAACACGATGAGCAACCCGATGGTCGATGATCCGCGGATCCTGCACGTCCGCTACAGCGACTTCGTCGCCGATCAGGTCGCGACGGTTCGGCGCTACTACGAGTTCAGCGGCCGTGAGTTGACGCCGCCCGCCGAATCGGCGATGCGGTCCTACCTGGCCGACAACCGCGGCGACCGACACGGCGCATTCCGCTACTCGACCCAGTTGCTGGTCGACATCGGCGAAAACCTCGACGCCTTGCACGAGGAGTTCCGGCCGTTCCGAGAACGATTCGGCGTCGAGATCGAGAAACGAGGGTGACGTGACGCACGAGCGCCTGTCCGTGCACAACGTCACGTTCTACGGCGCCACCTTGACCGAGCTGCAGAAGTACTGGGCGGACCTCGAGGTCACCCGGTTGAGTGTCCTGGACAACCAGCTCCTCGACCCGGAGCTGCCCAAGCTGCTGCAGCACAACGACTACCGCATCGAGGCTGTCTACCACTTGTTCGCCGGCGGAGCCATCGGCAACGACCCGCAGGCCGCGCGCGACGCGCTGGACCGGGTGATCGATGGGGCTGCCGGAGTCGGCGCGCGCACCGTCTACCTGCTCACCGGCGGCCGGGGCGCTCTGAGCTGGGCGCAAGCGGCACAACGGTTTTGCGACATGGTTGCCCCGTGCGTGGAGCACGCCGCACGAAGCGGCGTGGCATTGGCGATCGAGAACGCTTCGAGCCTGTACGCCGACCTTCATTTCGCGCACACGTTGCGCGACACCATCACGCTGGCCGAGATGAGCGGCCTGGACATCTGCATCGACGTGTTCCACTGCTGGGCCGAGGGCGACGTGGAGACACTACTGCAGCGGGCACTGCCGCGCACCCGGCTGATCCAGCTCAGCGACTACGTGCTCGGCGACCGGTCGCTGCCCGGCCGCGCAGTGCCCGGCGACGGGACGATCCCGCTGGAAGCGTTCGTCGCACAGGCGCTTGCTGGCGGCTACGCCCACGGATTCGACCTGGAGCTGATCGGCCCCCGCATCGATCAGGAGGGCCGGCTCGAATCCGCCCGGCGCGCGTGTGTTGTCGCCAGCGCGATGCTCGACAAGTTGGGTGCGCTATAGATGGCCTTCGGTGACGGTCGCGACGACGCCGCGCTGCAGGAGGCGTGGACCGCGTTCTGCGAGCAGCTGCGCGCCGCGGGTGAGCAGGTCTTCAAAGACGCCAACTCGACCTCGGGTGCGCAGCGCGTCGACGCATTCCGGTTTCTGACCCAAAACCTGGGTCAGGCTTTCGATTTGGCGCTGGAGACCCGCGACACCCGCTACCCGGCACTGCACACATTCTGCGGCCCCACCCGCAAGCTCGGCGGCGACTGCGGCGATTTCACCTACCAGCAGGCCTGGATCGACGGTCAGTCGACGTATCGGCTGACCGGCAGCCGCGGCACCGCCCGGTTCTTCAACGTCACCGTCCAGGGTCGTCGCACGCCCGGCCCCGGGGTGCTGCACGAACCGTTCGGTGACACACCCGAAGCCAACATCACCGCGCTCGAGGTAGGCGACGACGGTCAGTTCGAGTTGTACATCGGCGGCCCCGAGCGTTCCGGAAACTGGCTACCGACAACTGCTGAGTCGCGAAAGCTGTTCATCCGTCAGGGATTTGACCGTTGGGATGAGCTACCGGCGCAGCTTCGGATCGAGCGGGTCGACATGTCCACGCCCAAGCCGCTGCCGACGGCAGAGGTGCTCGCCGACGCGATGGCTTGGGCAGGAGACTTCGTCACCGGTCTGATGTCGGACTGGCCGGAGTTCCCGTTCAACTACGGCGGCGTGGACGCCACCCGGCCCAACACCTTCCCGCGGGTGGACGCGACGGGCGCCGACGCCAAACGCGGACGTGCCGCGGCCAACATGTACTGGGAGTTGGGCCGCGACGAGGCGCTGATTGTCGAGTTCGACGCCCACGACGGCCTCTGGATGCTGACCAACATGGGCGTCTTCTTCAACAGCATGGACTACCTCTACCGGCCGGTGAGCTACACGCCGAGCCGGACCGCCGTCGACGCCGACGGACGGATCCGGCTGGTTATGGCGCACCGTGATCCGGGCGTCCAGAACTGGCTGGACACCCAGGGATTCGAGCGCGGAAACCTGACCTACCGCCACATGCTCGACGGTCAACCTGCCGTGCTCAGCACCCGGGTGGTCTCCTACCAGCACCTGCCCGGCAACCTTCCGGCCGACACCACGAAGGTCACCGAATCCCAGCGGGCCGCCGCGATGTGGGAGCGATTCCGCGGAATCCGTCGCCGCTTCGTGCTGTAGGTCCTTTAGTGTCGAGAGCCATGACCGATATTTCCGACGACGACCTGGTTGGACTGTCCGAATTCGGGTTGCTGCCCGAGAACGCCGAGCAGGCGGGAGTCAGCGGTCCGCTGCCCCCGGTGCGGCGGGTCGAGGTCGACGGCATCAGCGCACTGCAGTGGGGCGACTCGCCACCGCGGGTGGTGTTCTTGCACGGCGGCGGGCAGAACGCGCACACCTGGGACACCGTGATCGTCGGTCTGGGTGTGCCCGCGCTGGCGGTCGACCTTCCCGGGCATGGGCATTCGGCGTGGCGCGAAGACGGCGACTACTCACCGCAGCACAACGCGGCAGCCGTGGCGCCGGTGATCAGCAAGCTGGCCCCCGAGGCCGAGCTGGTGGTCGGCATGTCGCTGGGTGGGCTGACCGCGATCGGGCTCGGCGCCATCGCGCCACAGCTGGTGCGCGAACTCGTGCTGGTCGACGTCACCCCGTCGTCGATGAAGCGGGTCGCCGAGATGACCAAGGAACAACAGGGCACCGTCGCGTTGATGCAGGGCGACCGGGAGTTTCCCAGCTTCGACGCGATCCTGGAGATCACCGCCGCCGCAGCACCGCATCGCGACCGGAAATCGTTGCGCCGCGGCGTTTTTCACAATACTAAGCAACTCGACAACGGCACCTGGACGTGGCGCTGGGACCCGATCCGGGAATTTCCCGACTTCGACGGCCTCTGGGACGACGTCGCCGGCCTGTCGGTGCCGGTCCGGCTGGTGCGCGGCGGAACATCGGGTTTCGTCACCGACGAGGACTCCGACGAACTCGCCCGCAAGGCTCAGCACTTCCGGGGCCTGCAGGTCGTGGAGAACTCCGGCCATTCCGTGCAGAGCGACCAGCCGCTGGTGCTGACCGAGATCCTGCGCGGCGTGCTCGACGGCGGCTGACCCTCTACTCCGGCCAGCTGTTGCCCAGGATGGTGTCGACGAAGTTGTCGCGGACAAACCCTGGGTCGAAACGTTCGAGGACGTCGGCGTTGCAGGTGCCGAATGTCGTTTCAGGGCGGTGCTTCATACCGTCGTTGAAGGCCGCCAGAATCTGCCGCTTGAAATCGGGCCGCGGATACGCGGCGGTGACAGCCTCGAGCGCGTCGGACGACAGGTCGTCGCGGCCGATGCCCAGCACGTCGGTCTCGACGCCCGCCGTCACCAGTGCGGTCTCGGGTGCCAGGAATTCCGGCACACCGGGCGTGGTGTGCAGCGCGATGCCCAGCCACACCTTCTGCGCGTCGGCGGCGGCAACGTCATGCTCGAGCAGGAAGTCGCGTGCCGCATTGGCGCCGTCAACCTCGAAGCGAAGCGTGGATCCCCGGTAGCGCTCAGTCAGGCCGATGTCGTGAAACATCGCTCCGGCATACAGCAAGTCAAGGTTCGGCTGCAGCCCACGGCGGCGGCCCTGCAGCGCCCCGAAGAGAAATACGCGTGAAGAATGGTTGAACAGCAGGTCGCCCTCGACGGCCCTGATGTGCGCAGTAACCGCCCGAGCCAGCGAAGTGTCGGGAATGGCGACGCCTGCGATGCTGTCAGACATTTGCGACCGAGCATATCGCGCAGGTCGACGCGCTTACGGTAGAAGCCATGACCTCCTCCGACCGACCGATCCGCATCGGCGTCCAGCTGCAGCCGCAGCACACCACGGACTACAGCAACCTCCGTGACGCCGTGCGCCGATGTGAGGACATCGGCGTCGACATCGCCTTCAACTGGGACCACTTCTTCCCGCTCTACGGCGACCCGGACGGCGCGCACTACGAATGCTGGACGATGCTGGGCGCCTGGGCCGAGCAGACCTCGCGCATCGAGATCGGCGCGCTGGTCACCTGCAACTCCTATCGCAACCCCGAACTGCTGGCCGATATGGCCCGCACCGTGGATCACATCTCGGGTGGCCGGCTGATCCTGGGCATCGGATCGGGTTGGAAGGAAAAGGATTACGACGAATACGGCTACGAGTTCGGCACCGTCGGCAGCCGGCTGGACGACCTGGGCGGCGCGCTGCCCCGGATCAACGACCGGCTGGCCAAGCTGAACCCGGCACCCACCCGCGACATCCCGCTGCTGATCGGCGGCAAAGGCCCCAAGAAGACGCTCCGGCTGGTCGCTGAATACGGCGACATCTGGCACGGGTTCACCACCGTCGACAGCTACCCACAGGCCGCCGACGTGCTTGCCAAGCACTGTGCAGCGGTCGGACGCGACCCCGACGCCATCGAGCGCTCGGCCGGCGTCAACGTCGACAATCTGCTGGCCGACGCGGAAGGGTTGGTAGCCCTCGGCGTGACGTTGCTGACCGTCGGCGTCAACGGACCGGACTATGCTCTGGGCGACGCCGAGGCGCTGTGCCGGTGGCGTGATCGGGCATGACCCCCAGCGCATCCAAACTGTCGGCGCTGGTCGCGACGACCCTGCTGACCTGGACGCTGGTCGCGGCGGCCCCGGCCGCGGCTGACAATCACATGTGCAAGCCATCGGGCAAAGAGGGCGCGATGGCCCTGCCGGCCCAACTGGTCCACGCAAGCCCGCCGTTGGAACCCGACTACACGACCCCCGACGTCGTGCCGTTGAGCTCAGTGAACATCGACGCGCTCGGCTTACATATACCGCGGACGCTGACCGTCGGCACCCAGCCGGGAGGTCCCCCGACCAGCTGCCTGAATGCCTCCGGACGCTTCACCGGCTATGACAACGAGTTGTTGCGCGCGATTGCGGCCAAGCTGGGCCTCAAGGTCGTCTTCGCCGGCACCGAATTCGCCGGCCTGCTCGCCCAAGTGGCGACGGGACGCTTTGACGTCGCCTCGTCATCGATCATCGCAACCGAAAAGCGGCGCCGCACAGTCGGATTCACCAATGGTTACGATTTCGGGTACCTATCGCTGATCGTCCCGACCGGCTCGCCGCTCGACAGCTTCGACAAACTGGGCGCAGGCCAGCGCATCGGCGTCATCCAAGGGACGGTCGAAGAGGCCTACGTCGTCGACACGGTGCATGTGCAGCCGGTGAAGTTCCCCGACTTCACCACCCTCTACACCTGCCTGAAGAACCATCAGGTCGACGCGTGGGTAGCGCCGGCGATGGAGGCGAACAAGGTGTTGCGGCCCGGCGACCGCGCCAAGGTTGCCGCGTACACCTACAGTCCGGGCAGCTTCATCGCGTTCCCGGTCGCCAAAGACAACCAGCCGCTGATCGATGCGTTGAACGCCGGCTTGGACGCCGTGATCGCCGACGGCACCTGGTCGCAGCTGTACACCGATTGGGTGCCGCGGCCCCTACCGCAGGGGTGGAAGCCGGGATCGAAAGCAGCGCCGACTCCGCACCTGCCGGATTTCGCGGCGATCGCCGCACACAACCACCGTGACACGACCGAGACCGGCCCGGAGAAATCCACGCTGGGCCAACTGCGGGATCAGTTCTTCGACTGGGACCTCTACAAGCAAGCCATCCCGGCCATGCTGACCGTAGGCCTGCCCAACACGCTGATCCTCACCGTCAGCTCCGCCATCATCGGCGTGGTGGTGGGCATGGCGCTTGCGGTGGCCGGAATTTCCCGGACCCGCTGGCTGCGCTGGCCGTCGCGGATGTACACCGACATCTTCCGCGGCTTGCCCGAGGTGGTGATCATTCTGCTGATCGGGCTCGGGATCGGGCCCATTGTGGGCGGGTTGACGAACAACAACCCCTTTCCGCTGGGTATCGCGGCGCTGGGGCTGACCGCCGCCGCCTACATCGGCGAAATCTTCCGCTCCGGAATCCAGAGCGTCGAGCCCGGCCAGCTGGATGCCGCCCGGGCGTTGGGGCTGCAGCACCGAACCGCGATGCGCCTGGTGGTGATTCCGCAGGGCATCCGCCGCGTGCTGCCCGCGCTGGTCAATCAGTTCATCGCGCTGCTGAAAGGGTCCGCGCTGGTGTACTTCCTGGGGTTGATAGCCGGCCAGCGGGAGCTGTTCCAGGTCGGCCGCGACCTCAACGCGCAGACCGGCAGCCTCTCGCCGCTAGTGGCCGCGGGCCTGTTCTATCTCCTGCTGACCATTCCGCTGACCCACCTGGTCAACGTCGTCGATCGCCGGCTCCGGGAGGGCAGGCCGGCGACCGGACCGGACGATCCGCTTGCGTTGGCCGCTAGCCAGGAGATGGTATGACCGAGTCAGTAGCGTTGGCGGGCAAGGGAATTCAGTTGTCGTTCGGTCGCAACAAGGTGTTGTGCGGCGTCGACATCACCGCGCCCGCCGGGAGCACTGTCGCGGTGATCGGGCCGTCGGGGTCCGGGAAGTCCACCCTGCTGCGCACCCTGAACCGGCTGCACGAACCCGACGCCGGCGACATCCTGCTCGACGGCCAGTCCGTCTTGGCCGATGACCCAGCCGCGGTGCGGCAGCGGATCGGCATGGTGTTCCAGCATTTCAATCTCTTCCCGCATCTCAGCGTGCTCACCAACGTGATGCTGGCGCCGCGGAAACTGAAACGACTCTCCGGCGACGCGGCCCGTGAACTGGCGCTCGCCCAACTCGACCGGGTCGGCATGAAGCACAAGGCCGAGTGCCGGCCCGGCGCCCTGTCCGGCGGCCAGCAGCAGCGCATCGCGATCGCTCGAGCATTGGCCATGCAACCTCAGGTGATGCTGTTCGACGAGGCGACCTCGGCGCTGGATCCCGAACTGGTCAAAGGAATCCTGGCGTTGATCGCCGATCTGGGTTCCGACGGCATGACGATGCTGGTGGTCACGCACGAAATGGCGTTCGCCAGGTCGACATCCGACGCCGTCGTGTTCATGGACCACGGTCGGGTGGTGGAGACCGGGCCGCCGGCGCAGATTTTCGAGGGCGCAGCAACCGAGCGTCTGCAGCGCTTCTTGTCGCAGGTGCTGTAACAGCAAAACCCGATTTCGGGCCACTGGAGTACCGACAGGTTAGACTAGCGAACTATGGCGGAAACCGAAGCCACCGTGCCCGAGCTCACCGAGCTGGCGGAGGGGCTTCACCGTTCGCTTTCCAAGCTGTTCTCGATCCTGCGCCGCGGCGATCCCAGCGCCGGCGCCGCTCAGGCCAGCGACCTCACCCTGGCGCAGCTCTCGATTCTGTACACCTTGCTCGATCGCGGACCGATCCGGATGACCGATCTGGCCGCTCACGAACGTGTTCGCACGCCCACCACGACGGTGGCGATTCGCCGCCTGGAGAAGGTCGGCCTGGTCAAGCGTTCGCGCGACCCATCGGATTTGCGTGCCGTGCTCGTCGACATCACCCCGCGAGGCCTCGCCGTTCATCGGGAGTCGCTGGCCAACCGGATCACCGCCCTGGCCACGTTGCTGAGCCACCTCAGCGGAGCCGACCAGGAATCGCTGACCCGTGCGTTGGCGGCGCTGGAGCGCCTGGCGGCCAGCGAGCCGGTAGCCAGCCCGGCGGCCTCCGCCAACGGGGATGCGCCCGCGTAAACCCTTGCTGCGCTTAGTCCCCTAGGCTGGCAAGCATGCGGACAGCACTCATCACCGGTGCCAGCCGCGGGATCGGCGCCGCCATCGCCGACGCGCTGGCGCCGACACACACCCTGTTTCTGGCCGGCCGCTCATCGCCTGCGCTGCAGGCCACCGCCGAGCGACTCGGCGCCACACCTGTCCTGTTCGATGTGACCGACCACGAATCCGTCGAGGCTGCCGCCGCTGCGATCGGCGACCTCAACGTGCTGGTGCACAACGCCGGGGTGTCGCTGCCCGGACGGGTCGCCGCATCCACCGTCGAACAGTGGCGCACCACGTTCGAAGTGAATGTGATTGACGCAGTGGCGGTTACGCTGGCGTTGTTGCCCGCGCTGCGACGCTCAGACGGCCAGGTGGTGTTCATCAACTCCGGAGCAGGGCGGACGGCGTCGGAGAACATGGCGTCGTACTCGGCGAGCAAGTTCGCACTACGCGCCTTCGCCGACTCGCTGCGCCTGAGTGAGCCCGCACTGCGCGTGACCACGGTGTACCCCGGACGAACCGACACCGACATGCAACGCGAGCTGGTGTCTTTCGAGGGCGGCGACTACGACGCCGGCCGGTTACTGCGCGCGGACACCGTCGCTGCCGCGGTCGCCCAGGCGATCAACACCCCGCCCGACGGCCACCTGAACGAGGTCATCCTCCGACCCCGCGGCTAGACGACCAGGTTGACCATCTTCCCGGGAACGACGATCACCTTCTTCGGGGTGCCGCCGGCCAGGAATGCCTGCACCTTCTCGTCGGCCAGCGCGGCGGCCTCTACGGCGTCGGCAGCCGCGTTCGCCGACACCGTGATGCGGCCACGCACCTTGCCGTTGACCTGGACGGGATATTCCACCGTGTCCTCAACGAGATACGCGGGATCGGCGACCGGGAACGGGCCGTGGGCAAGCGAATTCGGGTGGCCGAGCCGATCCCAGAGCTCCTCGGCCAGATGTGGCGCCAGCGGTGCCAACATCAGTACCAGCGGCTCGGCCGCCGCCCGCGGCACCGAGTCGCGGTGCTGCTTGGTCAGGTGGTTGGTGTACTCGATCAGCTTGGCCACAGCGGTGTTGTTGCGCAGTGCCGCATAGTCTTCGGAGACCCCGGCGATCGTGCGGTGCAGCAGGCGGAGCGTGTCGTTGTCCAGGTCGTCGTCGGTCACCCGGACGTCACCGGAGTTCTCGTCGACGACGAGCCGCCACGCTCGCTGCAGGAACCGATGCGCCCCGACGACGTCTTTGGTGGCCCACGGCCGGGACGCCTCGATCGGGCCCATCGCCATCTCGTACACCCGCAGGGTGTCGGCGCCGTAGTCGTCGCACATCTCGTCCGGTGAGATCGAGTTCTTCAGGCTCTTGCCGATTTTGCCGAACTCCTGGAAGACCTCGATCTCCCCGTCGGGGCCAGGGTAGACGAACGTGCCATCCCGTTCGATGACATCGGCAGCCGGCACGTACGCCCCGCGGGCATCGGTGTAGGCGAAGGCCTGGATGTAGCCCTGGTTGACCAGCCGCCGGTACGGTTCGCGGGAGCTGACATGGCCGAGGTCGTAGAGCACCTTGTGCCAGAACCGCGAATACAGCAGGTGCAGCACGGCGTGCTCGGCGCCGCCGACGTAGAGGTCGACACCACCGGGGTCGCCCGGACCGTGCTCGGCAGGCCGGGGCCCCATCCAATAGGCCTCGTTCTCCTTGCCGCAGAAGCGATCCGGGTTGTGCGGGTCGGTGTAGCGCAGCTCGTACCAGGAGCTGCCGGCCCACTGCGGCATGACGTTGGTGTCGCGGCTGTACGGCTTGAGCCCGTCGCCGAGATCCAGCTCGACGTTGACCCATTCCGTTGCCTTGCCCAGCGGCGGCGACGGCTCACTGCCCGCGTCATCGGGGTCGAACAGCACCGGCGAATAGTCCGGGACGTCCGGCAGTTCGACCGGCAACGTCGCGTCGTCCAGTGCGTGCGCGCGCCCGTCGCTGTCGTAAACGATCGGAAACGGTTCGCCCCAATAGCGTTGCCGCGCGAAAAGCCAGTCGCGCAGCTTGTATTCGATACGCCCCCGACCGCGGCCCTCGGATTCCAGCCGCGCGATGATGGTCTCTTTGGCCGCCGCCACATCGAAACCGTTGAGGTAGTCCGAGTTCACCAGAACGCCGTCGCCGACGTAGGCCGCTAGCGAGACATCGCCTCCGGCAATGACTTCGACAATCGGCAGGCCGAACTCGCCGGCGAATTCCCAGTCCCGCTGGTCGTGGCCCGGGACGGCCATGATCGCGCCGGTGCCGTATCCGGCCAGCACGTAGTCGGCAATGAAGACCGGGACCTGCTCGCCGTTGGCCGGGTTGGTCGCGTAGGCGCCCAGGAAGACGCCGGTCTTGGTCTTGTTCTCCTGACGCTCCAGGTCGGACTTCGCGGCGATCGCCTGCCGGTAGGCAGCGACGGCCTGCCCCGGGGTGTCCGCGCCATAGGTCCAGCGCGGATCTGTCCCGTCCGGCCAGCTCGACGCGACCAGCGGATCGACCAGATCGTGCTCCGGCGCCAGCACCACATAGGTCGCGCCGAAGAGGGTGTCGGGGCGGGTGGTGAACACCTCGATATCGCCTGCTGCCGCGGAGAACAACACGGCCGCGCCGGTGGACCGGCCGATCCAATTGCGCTGCATGGTCTTGACCTTCTCCGGCCAGTCCAGCGCGTCGAGGTCGTCGAGCAGCCGATCCGAATAGGCGGTGATCCGCATCATCCACTGCCGCAACCGCTTCCGGAACACCGGAAAGTTGCCGCGCTCGCTGCGACCGTCGGCGGTGACCTCTTCATTGGCCAGCACGGTGCCCAGGCCCGGACACCAGTTGACCATCGATTCGGACTGGTACACCAGCCGGCGCCCGTCTATCACGTCGGCACGTTCACCCGCCGACAGCGTCGACCACACTCGGCCGTCGTCCAATTGGCGCGCTCCGGAATCGAATTCATCGACCAACTCGGCGATCGGACGGGCCTTGCCGGCCGCGGTGTCGAACCATGCGTTGTAGATCTGCAGGAAGATCCACTGCGTCCACTTGTAGAAGTCGACGTCGGTGGTGGAAAAGCTGCGACGGTTGTCGTGACCGAACCCCAACCGGCCCAGCTGACGCCGGAAGTTGACGATGTTGGCCTCGGTGCGGGTCCGCGGATGCGTGCCGGTCTGCACCGCGTACTGCTCGGCGGGCAAGCCGAACGCATCGAAACCCAACGCGTGCAGCACATTACGGCCGAGCATCCGGAAATAGCGGGCGTAGACGTCGGTGGCGATGTAGCCGAGCGGGTGACCGACGTGCAGCCCCTCGCCGGATGGGTACGGGAACATGTCCTGCACGAACATCTTGTCTTCGGGCACCGATGAACCGTCCGTCGGCGCCAGCGAGCCGACCGGGTTGGGCACGTTGAAGGTTCCCAGCCGGGTCCAGTTGTCCTGCCAGGTCTGCTCGATGCGGCCGGCCAGGTCCGCGGTGTAGCGGTACCGCGGCACGTCAGGGTCGGAGTCGGTCACGCCCAACAGGTTATAAGGACGACGTCGAGCGACCCGCCGACCACCGACGGTCTCGGTTGGATTGCAGAGCGGTCAGGGGTTTATCCCAGGTCTGTTGCAGCTCGGTCCCAGCGCTGGATGCCGCCGCTTAGCCCTGGTTACAGTCGCTTTCTGCGACACCGGTGACAACCCGAAGGACCGAAGCACATGAAGCAGACAGCCCGTAGCTGGCGAGTGACGGTCGCAGGTCTGGCCGTCGGTGCCGCCGGCGTGCTGAGCCTCGCCAGCCCCACCGCCTCGGCCGATCCGATATTTCCGCCCCGGCCCGTCCCCGCGCCGATTCCCGCCCCCGCGCCGCAGGCGGTCGCCGCCCCCGGGGCGCTCGGCAACGCCATGCCGGGGCTCGCGCCCCAGGTCGCGCCCGTCGCAGCGCCCGTCGCCGCCCCGGTCGCACCCGCACCGGCGCCCCCGCCGGCGGCTGCAGCCCCGCCGGCATTGATGCCCGCCGCCGCCGGGACGCTGCGCGACTTCTTCAACAGCAAGGGCGTCAAGATGGAGCCGCAGAAGGCTGCGGGGTTCAACGCGCTCGACCTCGTCCTGCCGATGCCACAAGGCTGGACCCAGGTGCCCGACCCCAACGTCCCGGACGCGTTCGTCGTGATCGCCAACCGCCGCAGCGCCAGCCTCTACAACCCGAACGCCCAGCTGGTGGTTTACCGGCTGGTCGGGGATTTCGATCCGCATGAGGCCATCTCGCACGGCTACATCGACAGCCAGCAGCTACCGGCATGGCGCACCACCAACGCCTCGCTGGCCGACTACAACAGTTCCGCGTCGTCGATCATCGAGGGCACCTACCGGCAGAACGAAATGACGCTCAACACCTCGAAGCGCAATGTCATCGTCGCGTCCGGGCCGGACAAGTACCTGGTGTCGCTGGCCGTGACCACCGAAGCCGGCGCAGGAGTCGGCGAAGCGCAGGCCACCGACGGCATCATCAACGGATTCCGGGCCGGAGCGCCCGGGTCCAACCAGCCACCCGCCCCGGCCCCGGCTGCCGTCCCGCCGCCGCCGGCCGCCGCACCTGCGCCGACCCAGGCACTGGCGCACTAACAACCGCCGCTGCACCCGGACCGGGCGCCTCGTATGGTGTCCCCATGCTCATCGCGGGAGTGCTGTGCGTCTGCACGGCGGGGATCCTGGCCGTTCTCGGGTTGCGGTCGCTGACCCGTCCCGCTGCCACCAGCACCGCCGGGCTGGTGATGAGGTCCGTCGCGCCACCGCAGCTGGCCGCCGCAACCATGCTGGCCGCCGCCGGTGCGGTGGCCCTGGCCGCGCCGGCGGCCACCGCGCTCACGGTCGTCTGTGTCTGCATCGTCGGCGCCATCGGGACCGTCGCCGCCGGGTCGTACCAGACCGCGCGATTCGCGCTGCGCCGGCAAGAGGCTGCCGTGGGCAGCTGCGGCGGGGCCTGCGCGGGCTGCACGCTGGCCTGCCACTGACCGGTACGCCCCGTGCTGAAAAAGCTCTCGGCGCTGCCGATTGACACCTTCCTGCTGGCGATGGCCGCCACCGTCGCGTTGGCGGCCCTTTTTCCGGCCCGCGGCGCATTCGCCGACGTCATGTCGGTGGCCGCCAAAGTCGTCATTGCCCTGCTGTTTTGGCTCTACGGCGCCCGGCTGTCCCCGCAGCAGGCGTGGCAGGGCGTCAAGCGCTGGCGGCTGCACCTGCTGGTGCTGGCCACCACGTTCGTGCTCTTTCCGCTGCTCGGGCTGGCCTGCCGCGGCCTGGTGCCCTGGCTGCTGAACCTCGACCTGTACAACGGGCTGCTGTTCTTGTGCCTGGTCCCCTCGACGGTGCAGTCGTCAATCGCATTCACCTCGATTGCGCGGGGCAACGTGTCGGCCGCGCTGGTCAGCGCATCGCTGTCCAACATCGTCGGGATCGCACTGACCCCGTTGCTGGTCGTGCTGCTGATGAACACCAGCGGCGGCGCCCGAATGGACGCCACCGCGGTCCGCGACGTCCTGGTGCAGCTGCTGCTTCCATTCGTGGCGGGCCAGCTGATGCGGCCGTGGATCGCCGACTGGGTTCTTCGGCACGCGGTGTTGACCAAAGTCGTCGACCGCGGGTCGATCCTGCTGGTCGTCTATACCGCGTTCTCGATGGGCATGGTGGAACACATCTGGGCCAGCGTCGACCCGTGGCAACTCGCGATCGTCGCGGTCGTCAACGCCGTGCTGCTGGCACTGGTGCTCGCGTTCACCTGGTTTGTCGGCCGAACGATCGGGCTGGACCGCGGCGACCGGATCGTGCTGCTGTTCTGCGGCTCGAAAAAGAGCCTGGCGTCCGGGCTTCCGATGGCGCTGGTGTTCTTCCCCGCCGCGACCGTCGGCGTGATCATGCTGCCGCTGATGATCTTTCACCAGATCCAGCTGATCGTGTGCTCGGTGATCGCCAGCCGGTTCGCCCGCGATTCCCTCGACGACGAACCCGCCGCCGCGACGTCCGCCTAGTCTTGATTGTCCGACTAGTTGCGGCTGACGTCGATCGGGTGGGTGGCCAGCATCGACAGCGGCTGCGGCTGGCGGCGCAGCACCCGGCCCCACAGATCCACCCGCGGCTCGACCAGGACGTCAGAAGGCAACGCCGACAACACAATCCAGTCGTCGCGCTCGATCTCGCCTTCCAGTTGGCCGATCGTCCAGCCGGAGTAGCCGGCGAAAATGCGGACGCCTTCCACCGCTGGGGCGATCACCTCGGGATCGGCGTCCAGGTCGACCATCGCCATCCGGCCGGCAACATGGCGCAGCCCGGGTACGTCATCGGCAACCGCGCCGACCCGCAGGACCGCCAGGCACAACGCCGCATCGCGCTTGACCGGTCCGCCGATGAACATCGTCTTCGGCTTGCCCGACAGCTCGGCCCACTGCGGCAGCACGTTGTAGACCGCGGTCTCGCTGGGCCGGTTAAGCACCACGCCCAGCGTGCCCCCGTCGTTGTGCTCGACGATGTAGATCACGCTGCGACGGAACGTTGGCTCGAGCAGATCCGTATTCGCCAGAAGCAAGGTGCCCGCTCGCACTCGGTGTGCGGCAGGGGCGATGAAATCCTCTGGGTCTTCGGACTGCGCCACCTGTCCATCATGGCATCCGGGCCCGACGGCTGGGGTCAACCCGAAGGCCGGTAGGCGAGAATTTGTAGTGTTGTAACAGGCGCACCGCTGCCCGGTTCGATCGCTGCCGGGCCCGATCACCGCCTACCCGATTGGGAAGCAGGTCCAGTGACTCATCCGAGCGCGCCGGTGGCTGTCTGGCGCTCGGTGCGTGCGCTGCCCGATTTTTGGCGGCTGCTGGAACTGCGGCTGGCAAGCCAGTTCAGCGACGGCCTCTTCCAAGCGGGCCTGGCCGGCGCCCTGCTGTTCAATCCCGAGCGGGCCTCGGGCGCGCTGGCCATCGCCGGCGCATTCGCGGTGCTGTTCCTGCCGTATTCGCTGCTCGGCCCATTCGCCGGCGCTCTGATGGACCGCTGGGACCGCCGGCTGGTGTTGATCGCCGCCAACGTGGGCCGGGTGGTGTCGGTGGCCGTCGTGGGCATCTCTCTGGCGTTGGGTGCCCGTGACTTCTTGGTGCTGTGCGGCGCGTTGGTGGTCAACGGCCTGGCCCGCTTCGTCGCGTCGGGACTGTCGGCCGCGTTGCCCGACGTGGTGCCCCGCGCGGAGGTCGTCACGATGAACTCGATCGCATCGGCGGTCGGCGCGATCGCGGCGTTTCTCGGCGCCAACTTCATGCTGGTGCCGCGAGCCCTGTTCGGCTCCGGAGACGCCGGCGCCGCGTCGGTCATCTTCCTGGTTATCGTCCCGTTGCTGATCGCGCTGCTGCTCTCGCTGCGCTTCTCCGACCACGTGCTGGGCCCCGATGACACCGGGCGGGCGATCCACGGGTCGGCCGTCTACGCCGTGGTCACCGGCTGGCTGCATGGCATCCGGACCGTGCTGGACCGCCCCACCGTCGCGGCCACCCTGTCCGGGCTGGCCGCCCATCGGATGGTGTTCGGCATCAACTCCCTGGTCGTGCTGCTGCTGGTGCGCAACGGACACACGGCTGCGGTCTCCCCGCTGGGCAGCGCGCTGCTGTTCGTCGCCGCCGCCGGCGCCGGATCCTTCCTGGCCAATCTGGTCACACCGCCCGCCGTGCGCCGCTGGGGCCGCTACGCCACGGCCAACGGCGCACTGGCGGTCGCCGCCGTCATCGAGATCGGCGGGGCCGGTTTGCAGCTGTGGGTCCTGGTGGTGGGTGGCTTCCTGCTCGGCGGGATCGGTCAGGTGCTCAAGCTGTGCGCCGACACTGCCATCCAGATCGACGTCGACGACGCGCTGCGCGGACACGTGTTCGCGGTCCAGGATTCGCTGTTCTGGGTGGCGTTCCTCGCCGCGATCACCGGCGCGGCCGTCGTCATCCCCGCCGACGGCCATTCGCCGATGCTCATCGTGGCCGGCAGCGTCGTCTACCTGTTGGGACTGGCCGCGCACAGTGTCGTCGGCCGCGCGGCGAATCGCTGACGGGACGGTCGACGTTGACCGGTCCCCCTCAACGACGACGGATCCCGAAGTGATGGCGCGAATGTGCCCCGGCCGGGGATTTCGCTGCCCGGGCCCGCTCGCCTTATTGTTACCACATGGTTCCCTTATTTTTCTTAATATTCGTGTAGCGTTTGTCGGCAGTCGGGCCTGGCTTTGGCGAAGGGGGAGAACCTGTGAGCGGGCATTACGGCCAAGTGCCCCAGCTGGTGCCGATCGGTGACGCGGCTGCGGCATACCGTCTGATCTGCGAGCGTGTCGACGCGCTGGTTCGCGGGCGCGACGGCATCGCAGAGCTGGCAGTACCGGCATGTCCCGGCTGGACCATCCGCCAGGTGGTTGCGCACCTGGCGGGCGTTGCCCAGGACATCGTTGCGCTGAACCTGGAAAAGAAGGGCACGGGGCCCTGGGCGGACGCCCAGGTCGCGCGGCTATGCGGCCACAGCATCGATGGCCTCCTCGACTTGTGGGGGCAGTCGCTGGACTCAGTGACGGCGAACCTCGCTTTAGCCTCGGATACCGGGGTATGCCAGCTCGTCTTCGATACCTTGACCCATGAGCACGACATTCGCGGCGCGCTGAGGGAACCGGGGTCGCGCGCCGGTGATCTCGCGTTCAAGGCGGCCCTGGGGTTCGCGGCAACGATGGGTGACCGATTCATCCGACAAGCGAACCTGGCGGCTTTGCAGTTAACCACTCCCACAATCGGATCCGTAGAACTCGGGGACCCGCACACAGCGCGCGGTCACGTCGCACTCAACGTCTCGGATTTTGAGGCGCTACGTTCCTTCGGTGGCCGACGCAGCGTCGGGCAACTGCTGGCGCTTCCCTGGGACGGCGATCCGACCGACCTGATGCCCGCCTTCACCGAAGTGCTTCCAGCCTTCACCGACGACGGCTTACGACCACCCACCGACGACCTCATCGAATAAAGCCTCCGCATCTACCGACTATCAGCGAATCGTTAAGGTACGCAGATGGCTGACCTTTCGCAGATCGTCGACGACCTGCGCGCCGAAAGCGACGAACTGGACGAACTGATCGCGGCGCTGCCCGACGATGTCTGGACCACGCCGACGCCCGCCGCCGGGTGGACGATCGCCCATCAGATCGGGCACCTGCTCTGGACCGACCGCGGTGCGCTGGTGTCGGTCACCGATGAGGACGGCTTCGCCGACGTGGTCAAGTCCGCTCTTGACGACCCGATCGGCTTCGTCAACACCGCGGCCGACGAGTTGGCCGCCGTTCCGCCGACCGAGTTGCTCGCCGACTGGCGGACCACTCGCTCGCAGTTGCACGACGCGCTGCTGACCGTCGACGACGGCCGCAAACTGCCGTGGTTCGGCCCGCCGATGAGCGGTGCGTCGATGGCCACCGCCCGCCTGATGGAGACCTGGGCGCACGGCCTCGACGTCGCCGACGCGCTCGGCGTTACCCGCCCGGCGACGGCCCGGCTGCGTTCGATCGCCCACATCGGGGTCCGCACCCGCGATTTCGCGTTCGTCATCAACGAGCTACAACCGCCGGGTGAACCGTTCCGGGTCGAGCTTCGTGCACCTGATGGCGGCCTCTGGACGTGGGGACCAGAGGCTGCCACACAACGGGTTACCGGGTCGGCCGAGGATTTCTGCTTTCTAGTCACTCAGCGACGCGCGCTGCGTGAGCTGGACATCACCGCGGACGGCGACGACGCGGCGCGCTGGCTGCCGATTGCGCAAGCTTTCGCCGGGCCTCCCGGCGGAGGTAGGTAATCCTAACTTCCATTCCGGTAGGCTCACCGTTCGATGTCTGATGCACCGGTGATCCTGCCGCGGGAGCTGACCGAGCTCAGCGATGAGGTCCGCGCCGCTCCTGCGCCGCCGACGCCAGTGCTGACCGATCCTTACGCGCTGCGGCCGGTGGACCCCGACGCCGACGCCGAACTGATCTCGCGGTGGATGAACATGCCGCACCTGGTCGAAGCGTGGGAGTCGGACTGGCCGGTGGCGCGGTGGCGGGACTACCTGCGGGCCCAGTGCGCGGGCGACTACTCGCGGCCGTTCGTCGGCGCCATGAACGGCGAGGACGGCGGCTACGTCGAGGTTTACCGGGCCGCAAAGGATTCCATCGCCACCCGTTATGCCGCCGACCCCTACGACGTCGGTCTGCACGCGGCGATCGCCGCGCTGTCGATCGTCAACAAGGGGCTCGGCCCGTTTCTGCTGCCACGCATTGTTGCCAGCGTTTTCGACGTCGAACCCCGTTGCCGCCGAATCATGTTCGACCCCGATCACCGCAACACCTCGGCGCGCCGGCTGTGTGAATACGCCGGCTGCACGTTCCTCGGGGAGCACGACATGAGTAACCGGCGGATGGCGCTGTATGCGCTGCCGCGCACGCCCGACGATGTCCCCGAGGCCCGCTAGTCACCAGTCAGGTCGACGGTAGCGCGTTGATCACTCGCACTTCTTCGCGCTGGCGTTGATTTCGAAACGGAGCGCCAGAACTTGACCGTAACTTGTCGGACCCGGCTGTGATGATGACGGTATGTCCTTGGCTGCAACATCTTCTGTGGCGGTGAGTCCTGCTGCGCGTGTGGAGGTGTTGTTCGAGGAGTTGGCGGAGTTGGCCGGGCAGCGCAATGCTATTGATGGGCGCTTGGTGGAGATCGTGGCTGAGTTGGATCGCGATGAGCTGTGCGGGGCCACGGGTGCGCGGTCGGTGGCGGCGTTGGTGGCCTGGAAGCTGGGTTGGTCCTCGGGAAATGCCCACACGATCACGACTGTGGCGAGCCGGCTGGCGGAGTTTCCCCGCTGCGCGGCCGGCCTGCGGGAGGGCCGGCTGTCGCTGGATCAGGTCGGCGTCATCGCCGCCCGCGCGGGCCAAGGGTCTGATGAGCATTACGCGCAGCTCGCCGCTGTCGCGACGGTCAACCAGCTGCGCACCGCGGTCAACCTCGAACCGCGACCCGAACCCGAACCGCGGCCCCAGCCCGAGCGCTCAATCACCAAGACCAGCACCGAGCGCGCCACCTGCTGGCGGATCACACTTCCCCACCAGGACGCGGCGACGTTCGACGCGGCCTTGGCGTCGCATCGGGATGCGCTGATCGCCGAATGGAACCACGATCACAGTGGTGGCGCGGGCGAGCCCGATCAGCGCCCTCCGTTGCCGGGCACCGGCGAGGCGTTCATGCGCCTCATCGAGGCCGGTTGGGACGCCGAGGCGACCCGGCGGCCCCACGGGCAGCACACCACCGTGGTGCTGCACGTCGATGTGGCCCAGCGCGTCGCGGCGCTGCATCTGGGTCCGCTGCTCACCGACGCCGAACGCCGATACCTGACCTGTGACGCCACCTGTGAAGTCTGGTTCCAACGCCACGGCCAGGTCATCGGCGCCGGCCGAACCAGCCGCGTGATCAATCGGCGGCTACGCCGCGCGCTGGAGTATCGCGACCGCATGTGCGCGGTTCCTGGTTGTGGGGCCACCCGGGGTTTGCACGCCCACCACATCCAGCACTGGGAAGACGGCGGCCCCACCGAGTTGGCCAACCTGGTCCTGCTATGCCCCTATCATCACCGGTTGCACCATCGCGGGGTCATCACCATCACCGGACCCGCAGACGCGCTTACCGTGACCGACAAGACCGACCGACCGTTAAGCCCGGGATCACTGGCCCGTCCCCCCAACCATCCCCCACCCGACGTCCCCCCATACCCAGGACCCACCGGCGAGCGCGCCGACTGGTGGTGGTACGACCCCTTCCAACCCCAACCGCCACCGTCAAACAACTAGGCCGACCACCGCGGCCGGACTAATCGCCGGCCAGCTCGTGGTAGCCGTCGTAGTCGGGTTTCATTGCCGCAGCGACCAATTCCCACAGCACCTCGTCGGTGCCGCCGCCGACCCTGGCCAGCTTCATGTCTCGCCACCACCGGCCCAGTGGCGTCTCGTCGACCAGGTAGCCGGACCCGCCGAAGATGTGCATGCATTCCGACAACACCTCTTCGCCGAGCCGCGCGGCGGTAACCTTCACGGCCGCAGCGGCCCGCAGGTCGAGTCGGCCCTCGGCGGCAATTCCGTTGAGCCCGTGGCGAAGTAGATCCACCCGGGCCTGCAGGTCGGCCAGCCGTAACCGCAGCGCCTGATGCTCGAACAACGTCGAGCCGAACTGCCTGCGCTCGACCATCCTGGCGTGCGTGATGCCGAGCACCCGCTGGCAGCCGCCCGCGACCTGACCGGCGATCGACATCCGCTCGTGCGCCAGCCCCCAGGAGATCGCCGCCAAACCCGTTCCGGGGCGGGCGATCAACGCGTCAGCGGGCACCCAGGTGTCGATGTGTACCGCGGCGGTGTCCAGCGGTCCCGCGCCGACTTTGCGGTAGGGCGCCTGGATGTCAGTCTGCGCGGTCGGCACGGCGATCACCAGCACGTTGCCGTGCCGACTGGTGTTGTCGTCATCCACCCCGCGAGCGACCACCATGATGTAGTCGGCCACCGGTGAGAGCGACACGTACTTCTTGACGCCGCGGACTGCGAATCCGTCTCGCACAGAACGGACTTCGGTCTCGACGATCTGCAGGTCAGAGCCGCCAGACTCCTCGGATGCGCCGATGCACAGCACCGCCTCACCGCGGATCGCCTGCTCGCAGATGTCCTTGAGGTAGTCCGAGCGGGCGAAGCGACGCAGGATGGCGATGGCCGAGTCGTGCAGGCTGACACCGACGCCGATGCCCGCCGAGCCCAGCCTGCCCAGCGCGAACGCCAACGCGACGAGCTTGGGCACGTCGGGGTGCTGGCCGCCCAGCCACTTCTGCGCGAACACGCCGCGCTCACCCAGGTGCTCGATCAGCTTGCGTGGAAATCGTTCGCTGGCTTCGGCTTCCGCGGTCCACTTGGTGACGTCGTCGTTGAAGACGTCGCCGAGCAGCGCCCGGTACTCGTCGATACTCAGGTCATCGCTCATGTGGTCACCGCCGCCAGGTTGCGTTTGACTTCCAGTCGCCGCAGCTTGCCCGACGAAGTGCGCGGCAGCGAACCCGGCCGGACGAACACCACGTTGGCCGGCACGATGCCGCACTCGGATGCCACCTTGGCGACCAGCTCGCTACGGGCGCCGGCTTCGTCGGGGCCGCGGAACTCGGCGGTGATCACCAGACCGGGGCGGGTCGCGTCGCCGTCGGTGCCGACGGCCACCACCGCACCCTCGCGCACACCGCGGATCTCCGCGGCGACCCGCTCGATCTCGGCGGGAAATACATTGCGGCCGGCGACGGTGATGATCTCCTTGGCCCGCCCGCAGACCACCAGCCCCTCGTCGGTCAGGTAGCCCAGATCGCCCGTCGGGAACCAGGAACCAGGCTCGAACGGGGCATCGCCGAGATAACCGGACATCATCGACGTGCCGCGGATCTCGATCTCGCCGACATCGCGGCCCGGCACCTCGGCCGAATGTCCGGACGCCGGGTTGACCCGGATCTCCATGCCGGGGATTGCGTCGCCCAGCATCGCATGCCGTTGTGGTTCGGAATCACCTGTGCCCGAGGGTATCTCGTCGTAAACCAGTCCCCTGCCCGGCTCGGGGATCGTCACGGCGCAGGTGGATTCGGCCAGTCCGTACGACGGCGCCAACGCACCGGCGTCGAAGCCGAAGGGGCGCAACGCATTCGCGAATCGCTCCATTGCGGCGCAGTCGACAGGCTCGCCGCCGTTGATGGTGAACCGCACGCGCCCGAGGTCGACATCGGAGACCAGCCGGGCGTACTTGCCGATCATGCTGTAGGCCATGTTCGGCGCAGCGGTCAGCGAGGCCCCGCTTTCGCTGAGCCAGCGCAGCCACCGGAACGGCGATGCGGTGAACGCCGAGGTGGGGGCCAGCCACACCGGCGTCCCGCCCAGGGCGCCGCTCAGCAGAAACGTCAACCCCATGTCGTGGTAGAGCGGCAGCCAGGTGCATCCGCCGTCGACGGCCGGGTCGACACCGATGCACGTGAGCAGGGCGTTGACGTTGTTGAGCACCGCCTCGGCGGACAGCTGCGCGGTGCGGGGAGTTCCGGTGGAGCCCGCGGTGCCCTGCAGGATCGCCGGTGTGCCGGCGGCGGGCTCCACCGGGGTGAAGCTGGTCGAGGGCTCATGAGCGACGGTCGTCAGGTCAAGCACCATCGGGGCCGCATCGTGGCCGCTCAGCAGCGCGAGTTCAGCGCCATGGCTGAACACCGTCCGCACGCCCAGCCCGGTGAACCTGGTCAGCGTCGCCTGCGCCCACTGCTGCGGGTCGGCGCCGCGGACCGGGCCGGGCAGGATCGACAAGCTCCGGCCGGCCAGCCAGGTGGCGTGGACGGCCGCGACGAAGTCAGCGGTCGGCTCGCCGACCAATCCGACGGCGCCGGATTGCGGCTGGTCGAGGATCCGCGTGGCGATACCTTCGGCGCGGGCGTGAACCTGCGACCAGGGTCGGCGCGTCCACGCGTCGGCCGCCTTGTCGAAGACCACCAGGTCGTGAGCTGAGGCGCGCATCGCCCTGGACAGGGCGGTGGCCAGCACGCTCACTGGCCGACCGGGACCTTTGCCCGGATCACGTTCTCAAGGTCGCAGACGGTGTCGCAGCCCAGCAGCTCCTGCTCGTTTATCGCCACACCGAGTTTGTCTTCGATCGCGACCATGCCCACCGCGAACGCCACCGAGTCCAGGCCGACGTCGTCGACCAGCCGAGACTCCGGGGTAACCCGGCTGACGTCGATGTTCAGGTCATCGCGCAGGATCTCGGTCAGAGCAGCGCTTACCGAGTCCGGGCGCGACACATCGGAGGTCATGGGCCGTCACAGTACCGGGCGGCCACGGCGGGCAGGGAGCTACGTTTGCGGCGCCACCGCGCTCGCCGCATCGGCGGCGCCGTCACCGTCGGTGTCGGAGAGCTTGACGTCCCACCGGCCGTCACCGTCGGTGTCGACATAGGCGGTCACGCCGCCGGCGCCGGAGGTGATCGCGCGATCGGCCAAGCCGTTGCCATCGCTGTCCAGCAGCCGCACCTCGTCGCGGCCCTCGGTGCCGAAGTCGGCGAGCGGCTTGCCGGTGTGCTCGACGCCGTCAAGGCCGAACCAGCGCAGGCCGGTCGGCGGCCGCGGCGGCCGTTCGGCGGCAATCGCCCAGGTCCCGGTTCCGTCGTCGGTGAAATACCGTTCGCCGGACCCACCGATATCGCTGACATCCCCGACGTCGAGGACGGCGTGCTCGGCGATGCCGTCCCCGTCCAGGTCGGCCAGCGCGTCGTCGGCGAGGCCGTCGCCGTCGAAATCCAGGCCAACCGCGTCGAGCCGACCGTCGCCGTCGAGGTCGAGATCCGGGCCGCGCTCCCACATGGTCGCTGCGCCGTCACCGGCGCTCAGGCAGTACTCCATGTTCATGGGACGCAGCGTCGCGGCTAGGGGTTCCCGCGCGTCTCCCACCATGTCTTCAACTCGGCAATGGCCTCCTCGTGGCTCAGCGGACCGCGGTCCAACCGCAACTCCTTGAGGTGCCGCCACGCCTCCCCCACTTGCGGGCCCGCCGGGATGCCGAGCAGCTCCATGATCTCGTTGCCGTCGAGATCTGGGCGCACCCGCTGCAGGTCTTCCTTGGCCGCCAATTCGGCGATCCGCGTCTCCAGGTCGTCGTAGTTGGCCTGCAGCCGGGCCGCGCGCCGCTTGTTGCGGGTGGTGCAGTCGGCGCGCACCAGCTTGTGCAGCCGCGGCAGCAGCGGACCCGCGTCGGTGACGTAGCGCCGCACCGCCGAGTCGGTCCACTTGCCCCCGCCGTAACCGTGGAACCGCAGATGCAGGTACACCAGCTGCGAGACGTCGTCGACGATCTGCTTCGAATACTTCAAGGCGCGCAGGCGTTTTCGGGTCATCTTGGCGCCGACGACCTCATGGTGGTGGAAGCTGACCCCGCCGTCGGATTCATGCCTGCGCGTCTCAGGCTTGCCGATGTCGTGCAGCAGCGCCGCCCAGCGCAGAACGAGATCCGGTCCGTCGTCTTCCAGCGCGATCGCCTGCCGCAGCACGGTCAGCGAATGCTCGTAGACGTCCTTGTGCTGGTGGTGCTCGTCGATGGCCATCCGCATGCCGCCGACGTCGGGCAGCACCACGTCCCCCATCCCGGTCTGCACCATCAGGTCGATGCCGGCGACCGGGTCGGCCCCGAGCAACAGCTTGTCCAGTTCGGCCGCCACCCGCTCGACGGTGATCCGGCCGAGTTGCGGGGCCATGTCGAGGATCGCCTCCAGCACCCGCGGCGCCACACTGAAACCGAGTTGCGAGACGAATCGGGCGGCGCGCAGCATCCGCAGCGGGTCATCGCCGAACGACACCGACGGCTGTGCCGGGGTGTCCAGCACGCCGGCCCGCAGTGCGGCCAGACCATGGAGAGGATCGACGAATTCGGCCGCGCCGGCCGCCGTGACGCGCACGGCCATCGCGTTCACGGTGAAATCGCGACGGACCAGGTCGTCGTCGAGCGAGTCACCGAAGCGGACCTCCGGGTTGCGCGACACCCCGTCGTAGCGGTCGGCCCGGAACGTGGTGATCTCCAAGCGCTGACCACTTTTCTCGGCGCCGATGGTGCCGAAGTCGATGCCGGTGTCCCACAATGCGTCGGCCCACGGCCGCAGCAATTTCTGCAGCTGCTCGGGGCGTGCATCGGTGGCGAAGTCCAGATCGGTGCTCAGCCGCTGCAGCACGGCGTCGCGCACCGAACCGCCGACCAGGTACAGCTCGTGCCCGGCGTCGGCGAACAGCGCGCCGAGCCCGCGCAGGACATCGGCGTGGCTGTTCAACGCGACTGCCGCAGCGGCCAACAGTTCCGCGTCGTCAGAGGCTTCGGACACGCGGAAAGCCTAATCGTGTCTCGGACGAGTCACGACCGGCGAGTGTGCCCAGAGCCTCTGAGCACGCCAGCTACTATCGCTTGGGTGTCCGACGGCGAAAATCCGCAACCGCGTCGGCGCCGGGGGAGGCGCCGCGGTCGGCGCTCGGCAGGTTCAGGCGAAGCCAAATCCAGCAATGAGCCGACTGCCGACGCCACGCCTTCTGACACCGCGAAGTCCGGGCAGCGTCGCCCGGGGCGCCGCGGACCCGAACGGCTGCGCACCGTGCACGAGACGTCGGCCGGCGGATTGGTCATCGACAACATTGATCGCCCGCGCGAGGAGCAGGTCGCCGCGCTGATCGGCCGGGTGGACCGGCGCGGCCGCATGCTGTGGTCGTTGCCCAAGGGCCACATCGAACTCGGCGAGACGGCCGAGGAGACCGCGATCCGGGAAGTAGCCGAGGAGACCGGGATTCAAGGCAGCGTGCTGGCGGCCCTGGGCCGCATCGACTACTGGTTCGTCACCGACGGCCGGCGCGTACACAAAACCGTCCATCACTATCTGATGCGTTTCTCCGGCGGCGAGCTGTCCGACGAGGACGTCGAGGTGGCCGAGGTGGCGTGGGTGCCGATCCCCGAGCTGCCCTCCCGGTTGGCCTACGCCGACGAACGCAAGCTCGCCGAAGTGGCCGACGAGCTGATCGACAAGCTGCAGAGCGACGGCCCGGCCGCGCTTCCGCCGCTACCGCCCAGCACTCCGCGGCGACGGCCGCAGACCCACTCGCGCACCCGCATCCGCCGGGCCGACGAGCCCGTCCGAGGCCGTAAGAACGGCAGCGGACCGAGGCCCTGAGGGGCTGGGTCGCCGACAACGATGCAGAGCCACTCGATGTGGGGGCAACACCCGCTGGCGGCGATCAACCGCGGTTCGACGGCACCGCGACTCCGGCGGGGTGTTCTGTCGCGTCTGCTGGCAGTCGTCGGCATCCTGGCCGGCCTGAGCGTCGGCGTGCTGCCGACCGCGGCCGCGGGTGAGCCCGGCGCCGCGCCGTTCGTCCAGGTCAGCATCGAACAGGTCACCCCGCAGGTCGTCACTACCACCAGCGAGCCGGTGGTGACCGTGGCCGGAACCGTGACCAACATCGGCGACCGGCCGGTCCACGACGTGATGCTGCGCCTGGAACATGCAGCGCCGGTGCCGGTCTCTATCGGACTGCGCACCAACCTCGACGGTGACACCGACCAGTACGAGGCCGCGATGGAGTTCGCGACGGTCTCCCCCGCGCTCCAGCGTGGCCAGAAGGTCAAGTTCTCGTTGTCGGCTCCGATGCGGTCGGGGACCGGACATTCGCTGGACATCACCGCGCCCGGCGTCTACCCGGTGCTGGTCAACGTCAACGGCACACCCGACTACGGCGCACCCGCGCGGCTGGACAACGCCCGCTTCCTGCTGCCGGTCCTCGGCGTGCCTCCCGATCCGCTGGACACCGCCGGCGGCGCGGCGGGCGCGCTGGACACCGTGATCGCGCCCGACACCTCCAAACCTGTGCCGGTCACCATGCTGTGGCCACTGGCCGACCGGCCCCGGCTGGCACCCGGTGTTCCCGGCGGCACGATTCCGGTGCGCTTGATGGACGACGAGCTGGCCACATCGCTGGCCGGCGGCGGCCGGCTAGACGTGCTGCTGTCCGCCGCCGAATTCGCCACCAGCCGCGACGTGGACCCGGACGGCGCCGTCGGCCGCTCGGTGTGTCTGGCCGTCGACCCGGACCTGCTGGTGACCGTCAACGCGATGACCGCCGGCTATGTGGTTTCGGAGACCTCCGCCGGCCCCGCCCAGGAGCCGGGCACCCCGACGCACCCCGGGACCGGGCAGACCGCGGCGACCAACTGGTTGAACCGGCTGCGCGGGCTGGCGCACCGGACGTGCGTCGCGCCGCTGCCCTACGCCCAGGCCGACTTGGACGCCGTGCAACGGATCGGGGAATCCGGCCTCAGCGCGGCCGCGACCAGCGCCGCCGGCGACATCGTCGACCAGATCCTCGGCGTCGTCGCGGTCCGCGGCGCCACCCTGATCCCCGACGGCGCACTGACCAGCCGCGGCGTCGACCTGCTGAGCGCCATCGGCAACACGGTGGTGGTCGCGCCCGCGGACTCCGCCGTCGGTGACTCCACCGCCGCGCTGCCGACCACCCCGGACACCGCGCCTCGGCGGCTGTCGCCGCACGTGGTGCTCGCGCCGTTCGACCCCGCTGTCGGCGCCGCATTCGCGGCGGCCGGCGCTGATCCCGTCGCACCGAGCTACCTCAACCCCGCCTTGCTGGTTCGGCTTCGGCACGACTCTGACGTCGCTCGTCGTCAGGATGCGCTGGGGTCGATGCTGTGGCGCGCGCTGCAGCCAAAGGTCAACCCGCGCACCCAGATTCTGCTCCCGCCGACCAATTGGAATCTGCGGCCCGAGGACGCGGGTGCGATCATGACGACGCTGGCGACTGCGATCCGCTCCGGCCTGGCGGTGCCGCGACCGCTGCCGGCGCTGATCGGGGAGGCGTCGGCCGTCCAACTGGTCAACGGGACGCTGCCGCCGGATGCGGGCGCCGGTGGACGCGGCCGGTTCAGCGACGCCGTCATCACCAAGATCACGACGGAAATGGGCCGGCTGGCGGGCCTGACCTCGGCCCTGACCGCCGATCCGCGCAGCGGGCTCAACGGTGTCAGCTACACCGCGCCGCTGCGCGAAGACATGCTGCGCGCGGTCAGCCAGGCCGAGCGGCCCGACACCCGCAACGGGCTGGCCCAGCAACGTCTGGACGTACTCGGTCACGCGCTCGACGACCAGTTCGGTGCCGTCACCGTCGTCACCCCGACCGGGTCCTACACGCTGGCCACCGAGCACAGTCCGCTGCCGCTGGTCCTGCACAACGGGCTGGCGGTGCCGATCCGGGTGCGGCTGCACCTCGACGTGCCACCCGGGATGACCGTGACCGACCCGGGCGAGATCGAGCTACCGCCGGGATACCTGCCGATGCGGGTGCCGATCGAGGTCAACTTCACCCAGCGCGTCGCGATCGATGCCGCGTTGCACACTCCCGACGGGGTGCCGCTGGGTGAGCCGGTGCGGCTCTCGGTGCACTCCAACGCTTACGGCAAGGTGCTGTTCGCGATCACGATGAGCGCAGCCGCCGTGCTGGTGGCGCTGGCGGGACGACGGCTGTGGCACCGCTTCCGCGGACAGCCCGACCCCGCCGACCTCGACCGGCCGGACCCGCCGGACGACGAGCAGAGCGCATGAGCCGCGCCATGCCGCAGCCCCGGCCGGAGCTCTCCGACGCCGCGCTGGTGTCCCGGTCGTGGGGCATGGCGCTGGCAACCCTGGTCAGCCGCGTCACCGGCTTCGCCCGGATCGTGCTGCTGGCCGCGATCCTGGGTGCCGCGTTGTCCAGCGCGTTCACGGTGGCCAACCAGCTGCCGAACCTGGTCGCCGCACTGGTGCTGGAAGCGACGTTCACCGCGATCTTCGTGCCGGTGCTCGCCCGTGCCGAGCGCGACGATGCCGACCGCGGTGCGGCCTTCGTACGGCGCCTGGTGACACTGGCCACCACCGTGCTGCTAGCCGCGACGGTGCTGTCGGTCGCGGCCGCGCCCTTACTCGTGCAACTGATGCTGGGCCGCGACCCGCAGGTGAACGCGCCGCTGACGGTCGCATTCGCCTACCTGCTCCTTCCCCAGGTGATCTTCTACGGTCTCTCCTCGGTGTTCATGGCAATCCTCAACACCCGCAACGTATTCGGGCCGCCGGCCTGGGCGCCGGTGCTCAACAATGTCGTCGCGATCGCCACCCTGGGGGCTTACCTGGCGGCACCGGGACCACTGTCGATCGATCCGGTCGACATGGGCAACGCCAAGCTGCTGGTGCTCGGCATCGGCACCACCCTGGGCGTGTTCGCGCAGACGGCGGTGCTGGTGGTCGCGATCCGGCGCCACAAGATCAGCCTTCGCCCGCTGTGGGGAATCGACGACCGGCTCAAGCGCTTCGGCGCGATGGCCGCCGCGATGGTCTGCTACGTGCTGATCAGCCAGATCGGCCTGATCGTCACCAACCAGATCGCCAGCACCGCAGCCGCTTCCGGCCCGGCCATCTACAACTACACCTGGCTGGTGCTGATGCTGCCCTACGGCATGATCGGCGTGACGGTGCTGACCGTGGTGATGCCCCGACTGAGCCGCAACGCCGCGGCCGACGACACCGGCGGGGTGCTCGCCGACCTGTCGCTGGCCACCCGGTTGACCATGGTCACGCTGATCCCGACGGTGGCGTTCATGACCGTCGGCGGCTCGGCGATGGGCAGCGCGCTGTTCGCCTACGGCCATTTCGGCGACGTCGACGCCGGCCATCTGGGCGCAGCGATCGCGATGTCGGCGTTCACGCTGCTGCCATACTCGGTGGTGTTATTGCAGTTGCGGGTCTTCTACGCGCGGCAGCAGCCGTGGACCCCGATTGCGATCATCGTGGTGATCACGATCGTCAAGATCGCCGCGTCGCTGGTCGCGCCGCAGATGACCGACAACCCCGACCTCGTCGCGGGCTACCTCGGGTTGGCCAACGGCCTGGGCTTCGTGGCCGGCGCGGTCGCGGGCTATCTCCTGCTACGTAATGCGTTGCGGCCCAGTGGAGGTCACCTGCTCGCGGTAGCGGAGGTGCGCACGATTCTGGTCACCGCGACAGCGTCGCTGCTCGCCGGTTTGGTGGCCTACCTGGTCGACGTGCTGACCGGCATGCAGCGGCTCACCGCCTACGGGGGCGGCGCCGGCTCGCTGCTGCGGCTGGTCGTGATCGCGGCGATCATGGTGCCGATCGTGGCCGTGGTCATGGTCCGCGCGCAGGTACCCGAGGCAGTAGCGGCGCTGGCCGTCCTGCGCCGCTGGATCGGCCTGGCCCCGGCTCGCGGGAATCCCTCCACTCCCGCACCTCCTCCCGCTGCCGTTGCGCCCTCTTCTGGCAGGTCAGCCAACGTCAACGCGCCTGCCTTCGGTGGCGGACATCAGCTGTTGCGCCCCGGCATCGTCACGTACCCTGAGCACAGCAATCCGTCCGGTCGGGCGGGCCATCCGGCACGAGAACCCAGTCGGCACGGGCGTCCGGAACAACCCACCGAGGAGGGGACGGGGAGGGAATCGGCGATGACTGACGGCTCACCGGACAGCGCATCCACCAAAGCTGTCTCCGACGCACCCTCGTCGCCGGTCGCCGACGACTTCCATCCGGATGTGCCCACCGATCTGCAGGTCGACACGGTCGCCGTACCCGAACCCTCGCTGCCCAGCAACGGCGGATCGTCCGATTCCGATCTCGAGACCACCGCGTTCGCCGCCGGCGATCCGATCGAGTTCGATACGCCAAGCGCGGCGGAGTCCGAGTCGCCGCCGCTGCCATCGGACGAACAGCATCTGGTCCCCGGCGCCAGCATCGCCCGCGGTCGCTACCGGCTGCTGGTCTTCCACGGCGGTGCGCCGCACCTGCAGTTCTGGCAGGCGCTGGACACCGCGCTGAACCGGCAGGTGGCGCTGACCTTCGTCGATCCCGACGGGAGTCTGCCCGACGAGCAGATCCGCGAGATTCTGGCCCGCACCATGAAGCTGAGCCGGATCGAGAAGCTCGGGATCGCCCGCATTCTCGACGTGGTGCACACCGGCACCGGCGGCCTGGTCGTCACCGAATGGGTCCGCGGTGGATCGTTGCAGGAGGTGGCTGACACCTCGCCGTCGGCCGCCGGCGCCTCGCGCGCAATGCAGACCCTGGCCGCGGCCGCCGAAGCCGCCCACCACGCCGGTGTCGCGCTGTCGATCGACCACCCGGGCCGGGTGCGCGTCAGCATCGAGGGCGACGTCGTGCTTGCTTTCCCGGCGACCATGCCGGACATCAGCCCTGAAGACGACATCCGCGGCATCGGTGCCACGCTGTATGCGCTGTTGGTCAACAAGTGGCCGCTGCCCGAGTCCGGCGTGCCGAGCGGGCTGGCGCCCGCTCCGCGCGATTCGTCCGGCCAGGCGCTCGACCCCAGTTCGATCGATGAAGACATTCCCTTCCAGATCGCCGCGGCAGCCACCCACTCGATCCAACTGGATGGCGGAATACGCAGCGCTGCAACTCTTTTGAATCTGCTCCAGCAAGCCACCGTGGTCGCAGACCGCACCGAGTTGCTCGCCCCGATCGACGAGAACACGCCCCCACCGGAGCCGGCGCGGCCCCGTCGTGAAACAGCCGTCGGCGGCGATCCAGAGCAGGCCCGCCTGCGCCGGCGCCGGGCCATCATCATCGGGGTAAGCGCCGGAGCCGCGGTCATCCTGGTGGCGCTGCTGGTGTTGGCTTCGGTACTGAGCCGGATGTTCAGCGACGTCAGTGGCCTTGACAAGGATCAGCTCGGCCTCAACGGCCCGTCGACCTCGAGTTCCGGCGACGGCGCCGCCGCGGGCAGCCTCATCAAACCGGTCGGCGCCACGGTGTACTCCCCCGGCGGTGAAGCCGACAACCCCGCGTCGGCCGCGCTCGCGATCGACGGCAGTCCGGGTACCGCGTGGGAGACCGACATCTATCACGACCCGGTGCCGTTCCCCGGCTTCAAGAGCGGGGTCGGCCTGATGCTCCAGCTGCCGCAGCCCACCGTAGTCGGGGCGGTCAACGTCGACCTGCCCAGCAACGGGACAAAGATCCAGATCCGCTCGTCGGCGACGGCCACACCGGGCAAGCTCGAAGACACCGCGGTGCTGAGCCAGCCGGCCGCAATGCACCCGGGGCACAACACAATTCCGGTCAACGCGTCCTCGCCCACCACCTACGTGCTGGTGTGGATTCCGACGCTCGGAACCACCAACGGGCAAAGCCGCACCAGTCTCTCCGAAGTCACCGTGCAAGCCAAGTCCTGACAGGCCCGCCGGAGTGAAGTGCCGGGTTTCGGCCGGTTGGTTACTGTCCGGCGAGTGGGCTTCGCGCAACGGATTCGGCAGGAACGACCTGAGCATCGCAGCGATGCCGAACTGCTGGCGGCCCATGTCGCCGGGGACCGCTTTGCCTTTGCCGAACTCTTCCACCGTCATCACCGGCAACTGCACCGCGTCGCCCGCCTGACCAGCCGCTGCACCGAGGACGCCGAGGACGCACTGCAGGAGGCGATGGCGTCAGCGCACCGCGCGGCCGGCGCGTTCCGGCACGATGCCGCGGTCAGCAGCTGGCTGCACCGCATCGTCGTCAACGCATGCTTGGACCGGTTGCGCCGCAACAAGACTCACCTGACCACCGTGCTCGACGATGTCTACCCGGTGCCGGACCGGACCGCGCAGGTCGAGACGGCGATCGCGGTGCAGCGGGCGCTGATGCGGTTGCCTGTCGAGCAGCGGGCCGCCGTGGTCGCCGTTGACATGCACGGCTATTCGGTCGCCGACACCGCCCGGTTGCTCGGTGTGGCTGAAGGCACCGTCAAGAGTCGCTGCGCGCGGGCCCGGGCCCGGTTGGCAACTACCCTGGGCTATCTGCAGAGCGACACGCATCGCCCCGCCGGCTAGCCGGCCTCACGCCCGAATCGGCTGCGCGGCAATGCGGGTGGACTTAGGCCGCCCCGCATGCACTTCAGCGACGTCGCCGAAGTGGCACGTCGCCGCACCCGTGGTCTTGGCGCGGTACATGGCGGCGTCGGCAGCGCGCAGTATCTCCGCGGCGCAGCGCTGCTCGCCGGGCTGTACCGCGACGACGCCGATGCTGGCGCCGACGTGAACACGCCTCGCCGGTCCGCAAGCACTCGCGCCGGGGATGCGGATGGGTTTGCGCAGCGCGCTATGCAACCGCCGGACCAGTGCGTTGAGCTTGACACGCCGCATCGGTGCAGCCAGCAGTGCCACGAACTCATCGCCCCCGACCCGGCCGACGACGTCATCCGGACCTAAAGCGGCCCGGAGCCGCTGCCCCGTGACTTCGAGAACGGTGTCGCCGGCGTGGTGACCCAGCTCGTCGTTGATGACTTTGAACTTGTCGAGATCGATGAAAAGCACTGCTCCCCAGCGGCATTCATCAGGACCGATCGCTTCGTTGATCAACGTCACCAGGTGGGCGCGGTTGGGCAGCCCGGTCAACACATCGTGGGTGGCCTGGTGAGCGAGCTGCTGGTGGGCATTGTGTTGATCGGTGATGTCGACAATCGACACCAACACCGAAGAACGGTCCGGATCGCCGGGGTCCAACAGCGACCATTTGAGCGACACCCAGATCCGCTCGCCGTCGCTGAATCGGTCGAAGCCGTAAACGCGGCCTTGGCGCGGGCTGCGCTTGAAGGTCGCCATTACCGGGCGCTGATTCCAGGTGAGCAGACAACCGTCCGCGTCATATACCGCGACGTCGGCCGCTGTCGCGAAGTCGACGCCCGCTGTCGGCGTACCGAATATGCGCAGCGCCGCCGGGTTGACCGATTCCACCGACCCGTCCGCCGCGAGGACCACGACTCCCTCTTGCAGGGACGCGACGACGGTTTGGCAATGCTGTTCAGCGCGCCGTAGGGCCGTCTGGTTAGCGCACAAGACGACGTATCCGTCGTTCATCCGCGACACCGAGACGCGCACCGCCCGCTCCGAGCCGTCAGCGGCGCGGTGGGTGGTGTGTACTACTCCCCCGCCGGCGACGACCGCCGCCAGGTCGAGGTCGGTCCCCACGACGTCGGCGATCGGCAGGCCCAACGCATCGACTGCCGACCGGTTATAGATCGCCTCGGCCGCGGGATTCCAGCTGGTCACAAAGCCGGTCGTGGTGGTGGAGATGATGGCGTCGCTGACGTGATCGACCAGAGCCGCCTGGAAGCGCAGATTCGCCTCGCTGGCTTTCTGGGCGCTGAGGTCCCGGAACACCACCTTATGCGCGGTCCGGCCCTCCCATTGCGTCGTCACGGCCAGTGCTTCCACCTCACGCGTGATGCCGTCCAGCGTGACGATCACCAGCTCCAGCGGTGGGCTCACATCTCCGTCGCGCTGCCGTGCGGCGATCTGCCCGCGCACTGCGGCAAACGAATCCGGATGGATGAAGTCGGTGATCTTGCGCCCGAGCAGCTGGTCGGCCGACTGGGCCCCCAGCTTGCGCACCAAGGTCTGGTTGACGTAGACGTAGCGGCCGTCGGCGTGAACGCAGATGGCGACCGGGCTGTGCTCGATCAGCCATCGATACTGCTGTTCATCGGGGTCGGCTCGGCGCAGCTCACGATGCGCACGGTCGAGAAGTTTCAGGGCGAGTACCGCCACCGCGTTCTCCTGACGTGATGTGCCAGTGTTGTCCCGCGTCGGCGCGGCGTGGCCGGGAATCCCCGCCGCTCAGTTCGCCCCTTAACTGAATTCCCCTCAGCTTGCGCAAAGTGTATCTTCAGTCGCCGCCGCGCGTCATCTCAGCGGAGTCAACCCCTCGTGGCATTCGCGTTGCAGATGACGGACACTGGTGCGGATGGACGACGAGGGTGGGCAGGCGCCGACCGCGGACGCACTTGCCGACCTGCAGGCAGGCCTGCTTGACGACGCCGACGCCGCGCGGCTGCGGCAGCACATCCGCACCGATCCCGATGCCCGTCACACGATGGACGCGTTGAACCGGGTCCGCCGCGACATCGCTGCGCTGGGCACCGACGCAGCCTCGGCACCACCGGTCGAGCCCGCCACCGTCGACCGCATTGCCGCCAGTCTGGGTGCCGAACCCAGCGGTGCCGCTCACGCCGTGCATCGTGGGCAATTCCCGCGCCCAACTCGACTGGCATTCGCGGCCGCGGGACTGACCGCGGCCGCCGCAGCGGCATGGCTGGGCGTCAGCGCGCTGATCACCCCGCCGGCGCAGCTGCCGAGTAGGCCCACCACGATCGAACACATCACGGTGTCGCGCCCGCCGCAGACGATTCCGCTATCGGATCAGGAGATCGTCGCGCTGTTGGACCGCGGGCCGGATTTCGGGCCGTTGACCGATCCTCGCCGGCGCGCCTCGTGCCTGGCTGGTCTCGGCTACCCGGCCAACACCCCGGTGCTTGGCGCCCGCCCGGTCACCATCACCGGCCACCCAGCCGTGCTCTTGGTGTTGCCCGGCGACGCGCCCGAGACTCTTGCGGCGCTCGCGGTGGCGCCGACCTGCAGTTCGGCGAACACCGGCCTGTCGGCTGACAGGATTGTCCACCGGCCGTAATGTTCGCGGGAACAGCACCGCCTACCCTGGCGTTCCAGTGCATTACAGCGGCTTCAAGTATTGACGAAAGGTTGGTATGAGTTCCTCGACCAGCACCGTTCACGACGTGATCGTCATCGGCTCCGGACCCGCCGGTTACACCGCGGCGCTGTACGCCGCCCGGGCACAGCTGGCGCCGGTGGTCTTCGAAGGGACCGCCTTCGGAGGCGCGCTGATGACCACCACCGAGGTGGAGAACTTCCCCGGATTCCGCGAGGGAATCCAAGGACCCGAGCTGATGGACCAGATGCGTGAGCAGGCACTGCGCTTCGGCGCCGACCTGCGGATGGAAGACGTCGAATCGGTGTCGCTCAGTGGCCCGGTGAAGTCGGTTACGACCTCCGAAGGCGAGACGCTACAGGCCCGGGCCGTGGTCCTGGCCATGGGTGCTGCGGCACGGTACCTGCACATACCGGGTGAGCAGGAGTTGCTCGGCCGCGGCGTGAGCTCGTGTGCCACCTGTGACGGCTTCTTCTTCAAGGATCAAGACATTGCCGTGATCGGCGGTGGCGACTCGGCGATGGAAGAGGCCACCTTCCTGACGAAATTCGCCCGCAGCGTCACGCTGGTGCACCGCCGCGAGGAGTTCCGCGCCTCGAAGATCATGCTCGACCGGGCCCGAGCGAACGACAAAATCACCTTCCGCACCAACAGCGCCGTGGTCTCCGTCGAAGGCGAGAACACCGTGACCGGCCTCAAGCTGCGCGACACCGTATCGGGCGACGAATCCACCCTGCCGGTGACCGGAGTGTTCGTCGCGATCGGCCACGACCCCCGCTCGGAACTGGTCCGCGGCCAGGTCGACCTCGATGACGACGGCTACGTGCTGGTCCGCGACCACACGACCTACACCTCGCTCGACGGCGTGTTTGCCGCCGGCGACCTGGTCGATCACACCTACCGGCAGGCGATCACCGCTGCGGGTACCGGTTGTTCGGCGGCTATCGATGCCGAGCGCTGGCTGGCCGAGCACGCGGAGCCAGGCGAGCGAACCCAGACCCACCCCGCCGGAGAACCGGCGGCAGCGACCCTCTGATTGGAGTACGTGCGATGACACAGACCGAGTCCGACGGCGCGACCGTGGACGTTTCTGACGCCTCGTTCAAGAGTGACGTCTTGGCCAGCAGTACGCCTGTGCTGGTTGACTTTTGGGCTACCTGGTGTGGTCCGTGCAAGATGGTCGCACCGGTGCTGGCGGAGATCGCCAAGGAATCCGTCGGCCAACTGACCGTCGCGAAACTCGACGTCGACGCCAACCCCGAGACCGCCCGCAACTTTGATGTGGTGTCGATTCCGACGTTGATCCTGTTCAAGGACGGCGAGCCGGTGAAGCGCATCGTCGGAGCCAAGGGCAAGGCGGCGCTCTTGCGGGAGCTTTCCGACGCCGTTCCCGGGGTCGGCTAGGACGGCACGTATCGCGCCGCTTCGCCTGGCGTTTTCCCTAAATCGGCGAGCGTCTGAGACAATACCGCCAAGCCTGTCAATAAAGCGGCAGGGCTGCTCACACGGCTCACCGGAGGCTTTGCATGTCGAGACCGCACCGCGGTGACGGCGATCTCTTGCGCCGAGGTGACCGTAGTGCGGCGGTCACCGAGATCCGGGTCGCGCTGATCGCGCTCGGCCACCTCGACGGAGCGGACTCAGATCTCAGCACCGGACGACACGTCGCCGTCGACGTCTTCGACGACGAACTCGACCATGCCGTCCGGGCATTTCAGCAGCATCGCGGGCTGCTGGTCGACGGCATCGTCGGCGAGGCCACCAACCGCGCGCTGCGCGAAGCGTCGTACCGGTTGGGCGCCCGCACGCTGCATCACCAGTTCGGTGCGCCGATGTACGGCGATGACGTCGCAACGCTGCAGAACCGACTGCAGGATCTCGGCTTCTACACCGGCTTGGTTGACGGGTACTTCGGCCTGCAGACGCACAACGGCCTGATGTCCTACCAGCGCGAGTATGGAATGTACGCCGACGGCATCTGCGGCCCGGAAACGTTGCGCTCCTTGTACTTTCTCAGTTCACGGGTGACGGGTGGGTCGTTGCACGCGATCCGCGAAGAGGAACTGGTCCGCCGATCGGGCCCGAAGTTGTCGGGCAAGCGGATCATCATCGACCCGGGTCGCGGCGGCAACGACCACGGTCTGATCACGCACGGTTCGGCGGGGCCGATCAGCGAGTCAGACATCTTGTGGGACTTGGCAAGTCGCCTCGAGGGCCGGATGACCGCGATCGGCATGGAGACCTTCCTGTCCCGGCCGACCAATCGCAGTCCGTCTGATCACGAACGCGCGGCGACGGCCAACGCCGTCGGTGCCGACCTGATGATCAGCCTGCGTTGCGAAACCCAGGCCAGCCCGTCCGCCAGCGGAGTCGCGTCGTTCCACTTCGGCAACTCACACGGTTCGGTGTCGACGATCGGCCGTAATCTGGCTGACTTCATTCAGCGAGAAGTGGTGGCGCGCACCGGTTTACGGGACTGCCGCACGCACGGTCGGACCTGGGACCTGCTCCGGCTGACTCGGATGCCCACCGTGCAGGTCGACGTCGGCTACATCACCAACCCGCGCGATCGCGCGATGCTGATCACCCCGCAGACCCGCGACGCGATCGCCGAGGGAATCCTGGCCGCGGTGAAGCGGCTCTACCTGCTCGGGAAGAACGACCGGCCCACCGGGACATTCACCTTCGCCGAGCTGCTCGCCCACGAGCTGGCCGTGGAGCAGGCCGGCCGGGTCACCGGCTCCTAGCCGACGACTTCGACGACACTGCCGATACCCCCGCGGCGACCGGTTGTTGCAGCGAAGCCGTTTCCAGCAGCCGCTCCAGCGCCGCTTCGACTTCGGCCTTCCAGCCCAGGCCCTTGTCCAACTCGAGCCGCAGTCGCGGGAAGTACGGATGCGGGGCAACCACAATGAATCCCGCGCCGAGCAGAAACTCGGCATCGATCACGCAGTGCTCGGCCGAGCAGTCCCCCAGCACTTTGAGCACCGGCAGCAACTCGGGGTCGGTACTCGCACGGCCGGCCAACTCCGCGACGGCCTCGGTACGGCCGAATGCTTCCAGCGCCCGCACGCCGCGGCGGACCAATTCGTCGACGACCCCCTCGACGAGGCTGTACGGCAACTCGTCGGCCGCCGGCCCGGGTTCCACCCGCATCGACGTCAGCAGCACCGCGTCGGCCGAGACCGGCGCGGTGGGAAATCGGTGCGCTCGCGGCACGGTGCGCGGCGGCGCGTAGAACACGTAGCCCAGGCACGCCGGATCCCCCTCGGCGTAATCGGCCGGCGCGGCCGTGGCCACCTGCCCGCACGATCCCCACTCCAGCATGACCATCGACAGCCACGCTTCTTTCTCGAATTCAGGATCGGCGAGATGTTCGCTGTCACCGAGGGTCGAAGGGTCGACTTCCCAGAAGACGCAGCGGCGGGCGTGCTTCGGAAGCTGATCGAAGTCTTCGAGGCGCAGCGGTGTGATTCGAGCAGACACTAGACTCCTGGGCCTCCAAGCGGTAGGGCCACCGAACAGAGTGTTGGCCCTGCTTCCCCGCGAACGGGTGGTGCCCCCACCTCGCAGCCGAGCGTACCCCGATGCCAACGGCCGCGACACCCGCTCGGTCCCGTCCGCCCGCCCCGCGCCGGCGCGTGGCCGACCATTTCGGGCCGCTGCGCGACACCACCGTTGCCGAGCAGGCTGCTCCCGCTCAAATCGCTTGCGGTGCAGTGGATTTCGTTTTTTCTCGGCATGTCAGTTCGACTCGATCGGGCAGAATGTCACAGTGACGTAACGGGTCGGTATGGGCGGTCAGCGTTTCGACGAGTTCATCAACTCGACAATGCGCTGCAAATCCTCCACGGAGCCGAACTCGACCACGATCTTGCCTTTTCGTTTGCCCAGGCTGACCGTGACGCGTGTGTCGAAGGCGCCGGAGAGTTGCTCGGCCACATCTTGGAGCCCGGGCATCTGGATCGGCTTGCGTCGCGGTGCCGATGGCTCGCTGGGCCCGGCACGGTTGGCCAGCGTCACCGCCTCTTCGGTCGCGCGCACCGACAACCCTTCCGCGACGATCCGCGTCGCGAGCATCTCCTGCGCCTCCGCTCCGGCCTCGAGCGACAGCAGCGCCCGGGCGTGACCGGCCGACAGGACGCCGGCCGCGACGCGCCGCTGCACGGGGATCGGCAGGCGCAGCAGCCGGATCATATTGGAGATCAACGGCCGCGACCGACCGATCCGGCTGGCGAGTTCGTCGTGGGTGACGTCGAACTCCTCGAGCAGTTGCTGGTACGCCGCCGCTTCTTCCAACGGGTTCAACTGGGCCCGGTGGATGTTTTCCAGGAGGGCGTCGCGCAGCAGGTTGTCCTCGGCCGTCTCCCGCACGATCGCAGGGATGGCGGTCAGGCCAGCCGTCTGAGCCGCGCGCCAGCGCCGCTCCCCCATGACGAGTTGGTAGCGAGGGCCACTTGTCCGGTCGAGCGCGCGGACCACGATCGGCTGCATCAGCCCGAACTCACGGATCGAGTGCACGAGTTCGGCGAGCGCCTCGTCATCGAACACCTGCCGTGGCTGCCGCGGGTTCGGCTCGATCTGAGTGGGGTCGATTTCGCGGTATACCGCACCGATGTCCGACTGCGGCGCCGGCGGACCGCCCATCAACACGTCGGCGGCTGCGGCACCGATCCGCGGCCCGCCGAGTGGGGCCGCGTCGGTGTCCCCCTCGGCTGGTCCAGTTGGAATCAGGGAGGCGAGACCCCGCCCGAGGCCACCCTTTTTGCGCGTCGGTTGACTCATCGTGATTCCCCTCTATCGGGTGCTGATCCGCCCCGCTCGGCAAGTTCGCGGCTGGCGTCGAGGTAGCTCATCGCGCCGCGTGAACCGGGATCGTATTCAATGATCGTCATGCTGTAGCCGGGCGCCTCGGAGACCTTGACGCTGCGCGGAATGATGGTCTTCAAGACCTTGGGGCCGAAGAACCGGCGGACTTCCTCGGCAACCTGGTCGGCCAACTTGGTCCGGCCGTCATACATGGTGAGGATGACGGTGCTGACGTCAAGTCCGGGATTCAGGTGCGCCTTCACCATCTCGATGTTGTTCATCAATTGCGACACCCCCTCCAGCGCGTAGTACTCGCACTGGATCGGGATCAGTACCTCCGGCGCCGCGACCAACGCGTTGATAGTCAACAGTCCCAGCGACGGCGGGCAGTCGATGAACACGTAGTCGAACGGGGCTTCGGGATCGAGCTCATCGAGTTCGGCCAGCGCGGTACGTAAGCGATTCTCGCGGGCCACCATGCTGACCAATTCGATCTCGGCGCCGGCCAGGTCGATCGTGGAGGGCACGCAGAAAAGTCGATCGCCGTACGGACTTTTCCGCATCGCGTCCTTCAACGAGATCTCGCCGAGCAGTACCTCGTAGGACGACGGCGACCCGGAGTGCCGCTCGGTGATTCCCAGCGCGGTACTCGCGTTGCCCTGCGGATCCAAATCGATCACGAGTGTCTTGAGTCCCTGGATAGCCAGTGCGGCGGCCAGGTTCACCGCGGTGGTGGTCTTACCAACGCCGCCCTTTTGGTTGGCGATGGTGAAGAGCCGGCGATGGCTGGGCCGGCTCAATGGGGCATGCGCCTTGGACAGCACCTGCATCGCACGCTCGGCCGCGGCGCCGATCGGGGTGTCCAATTCCGATGTTTCACGTGAAACATGCGTCTCACTTCCGAGTCCGAACGAGTCATGCGGCGCGCTCATAGGCTCTCCCTGCTCGATCGTCGTCGCGACGAATTCCGGGCTCTTTCCGGCTTGTCCCGTCGGGCCACCACCACCGTTGTCGGTGGGGATAAAAAGCTCACGCCACATTCCACCACCCTGGCATCCGCGGCGCCTAACGTGGCCATCACACGCCGGTGCTCGGATACCTCGTCGGGGGCGCGCTCCCCCTTGATCGCGAGGAGCCGGCCGCCCGGACGAAGCAGCGGCAGGCTCCATCGGGTGAGCTTGTCCAGCGATGCCACCGCCCTCGACGTCACCGCATCCGAGCCGCCCACCGCCTGACGAACGTCGGCATCCTCAGCGCGGCCGCGGACGACCTCGGCCTCGAGCCCGAGCTCTGCGATGACCATCTCGAGGAACTCGGTGCGGCGCAGCAGCGACTCGACCAGCACGACCCGCAGGCCCGGTTTGGCGATCACCATCGGGAGCCCCGGTAGCCCCGCCCCGCTGCCGATATCGACCACCCGCTCGCCGTTCTCGACAAGCTCCGCGACCACCGCGCAGTTCAGCAGGTGGCGGTCCCAGATGCGCTCGACTTCGCGCGGACCGAGGAGGCCCCGCTCCACGCCGGCTGTCGCCAGCAGTTCCGCATAACGCTCGGCTACGCCGATGCGTTCGCCGAAGATCGCCGCGGCCGCATCCGGCGCGGCGGGTACGAGCGGCGCCGCACGGTCGTGGGAATCGGCATGTTTCACGTGAAACATCCCTCCCGTCCGCTCCCGCTCGCGACGTGCGGCCGAACTACATTGCTGTAACTCGTTGGCTGTTTCAGTCGACCAGGACGACGACGCGGCGGCCGGGCTCGACGCCCTCGCTCTCGCTGTGCACACCGCTGACCCCAGCGACCGCGTCGTGAACGATCTTGCGCTCGAACGGCGTCATCGGTGCGAGTTCTTCGCGTTCGCCGCTTTCCAGGACCCGCTTGGCGACCTTGTCGCCCAGCGCTGCCAGCTCCTCGCGGCGGCGCAGCCGCCAGCTCGCGATGTCCAGCATCAGCCGACTACGCACCCCGGTCTTCTGGTGCACGGCGAGCCGGGTCAATTCCTGCAGCGCGTCGAGCACCTCGCCCTTGCGGCCAACCAACTTGGCCAGGTCGTCGCTGCCGTCGATGCTCACGATCGCACGGCTGCCTTCGACGTCCAGGTCGATGTCGCCGTCGAAGTCCAGGAGGTCGAGCAGCTCCTCCAAGTAGTCGCCGGCGATTTCCCCCTCGGCGACCAACCGCTCTTCCTGATCGCCCTCGGTCGCAGCGGCACCGTCCGCGTCTGCGGCAACCTCCAACTCGTCCGCCGTTAGCGCTTCTTGTCCGTTTGTTGCTTGTTCGGTGTCTGTCATGACTAGCCTGCCTTTCTTACCGGTGCCCGGGCTTCGCCCGGTGAAGTGTGGTGTCCGATGCGATGACCGGACGGTGGTGTGTCAGCGTCCGCGCTTCTTTGGCTTGGCCCCCGGCCGCGGCGTGCGGTTCCCCGCATCGTCCTCCGGCTGCTTGGGCGTCGCGGCGTGCGAGACGTCGCCGGCGCCGTTACCGGCAGCCGTCGCCTTCGCCGCCGAGCGTTTGGGTTTAGCACCCGGCGCCGGTGCGTTCGCCGCGCGGCGCTCGATCGCCTCGAGCTTCTTTTCCTCTTCTTCGCGCTCGATCATCCCGAACACGTAGTGCTGTTGGCCGAACGTCCAGATGTTGTTTGCGAACCAGTAGAAGATGATCGCCAAGGGCAGGAACGGTCCACCGACCACCACGCCGAGCGGGAAGACGTAGAGCGCCAACTTGTTCATCATCGCGGTCTGCGGGTTCGCCGCGGCCTCTACGCTCTGGCGAGCCACCGACGCGCGGCTGTTGAAGTAGGTGGCGATGCCGGCCAGGATCATCACCGGCACACCGACAGCCGCAACGGCCGGCCGGCTGAATTCGAAACCCTGGAACGCCTGCAGGCTTGCGCCCCGTTGCGTCATGCTGGCGCCCAGTGGTGCACCAAACAAGTTGGCGTCCAGGAAGTGACCGACGTCGGTCGCGCTGAAGACGTAATTGCCCAACGAGCGGTTGCGCTCGGGCGAGAGACCCAGCTGCCCGATCCCGCTCGAGGTCCGGTTGAAGCAGCGCAGCACGTGATACAGCCCGAGGAAGACGGGGACTTGAACCAGCATCGGCAGACAGCCGAGGATCGGGTTGAACCCGTGCTCCTTCTGCAGCTTCTGCATCTCCAGCGCCATCCGCTGGCGATCCTTGCCATACTTCTTCTGCAGCGCCTTGATCTGTGGTTGCAGCTCTTGCATCTGACGCGTGGTGCGGATCTGGCGGACGAAGGGGCTGTACAGGATCGCCCGCAGCGTGAAGACCAAAAACATCACGGCCAGGGTCCAGGTGAGGAAGTTTTTCGGACCCAGCAAAGGCACAGCCGAGAACGCCTTGTACCAAAGCCACATGATCGCCGAGACCGGGTAATAGAAATAGTCCAGGCTGAACGGATCAAACGACAACAGAATCACTCTCCCCTAGCGTTGCTGGGGTGTCCCAGTCTTGGGCCCGGGCTCCTCGGCGCTCCGGTACCGGGTCCCATCCTCCCCGATGCCACGGACCGCACTTCGCCAGCCGGACTGCTGCCAACCAACTCCCCCGCACCAGCCCGAATTCAGCGAGCGCGGTGACCGCGTATTCGCTACAGGTCGGGGTGAACCGGCACGTCGGCAACCGCAACGGTGACACCATGTGGCGGTAGAGCTGGATCACGAAAATCACACCGCGCGCGGCTGCAAACTCGGCGGCCCGCAGCATCGACATCACGGCGCTCACCGCTTCGGTCCCGCTGCCTCGATGCGCCGCAGGCCGGCTCGCAGTTGCTCACCCAGACGGGATGAGGCGACACTGCGACTGCTGGGGAGAGCCCGGATCACCACGTGCTCCGAGCGATTCAGGTCTGCCATCACATCGCGGGCGACATGACGTAGCCGCCTGGAGAGTCCGTGCCGCTGCACGGCCGAGCCGACCGATCGCGAGACAATCAGTCCGAGTTTGGGATCGCCGGTGGCATGCCGCATATAGATGACCATGTCCGGTTGGACGGTTCGCTTTCCCTGTTTGACCGTCGCGTCAAAATCGGTCGACCGCGTCATGCGGTTACGCGCGGAAAGCACCGCCGTCACACCGGAGCTGAAGGGTCAGGCAGTCAGCGAGCGACGGCCCTTGCCACGCCGATTCGACACGATCGCCCGGCCGGCCCTGGTGCGCATCCGCAGCCGGAAACCGTGCACGCGGGCACGGCGCCGGTTATTCGGCTGGAAGGTCCGCTTGCCCTTTGCCACGACTCTCTCCTTGCTGCATCTGGCATCGTGATCGACACGGTTTCCCATGCCGGTGGGTCACGCTCTCCCGCACGACGCCTCGATAGGCTTTGTATCTCGCTGGTAACCGGCGCGGCCCCCGGGCTCAGTGCTCGGATCGCAGCCGTATCGCCTACTTTCGGGCGACTGTATGAGGGTACTGACCGGTCTTCCCCGGGTCAAACCACACCCAGATGACGGTCCTCTCGGGACCGATCCTTAACTGCCGTCACACCCGCCACCGGTGCCCGGAGCAATCTTCTCCGATGCGTTCTCAATGTTGCGGAACGGTTGGCGAGAGCCTCGAAAACTGTTAGCTTCGGTCGGTGCTGTTTCACACCGAAACGGCGCCGGACAACGAAGCAAGGATGGCAGATCGGCCTCCTGGCCAGCTGAGTTCCATTGGCCGTCGTGAGCGCCGATCCCGCGAGCCGTCAGGGGTAGGCTGCGGCACGCTGGACGTTGTCCTGTCCACACCTGTG
>CAWGPB010000028.1:0-61581 GCA_963824335.1 uncultured Actinomycetota bacterium | reverse complement strand
CCGACGGCGCCGGGTACGCCCCAGCCGATGCCGCCGCTACCCGTGGCGAAGAACGAACGCGGTCCGGTGGCGGGCAGCCAACGTTGCTGCTCCGCCAACGTCGACGTCGACTCGTTCGACAGGGCCGCGTCCGGCGGCTTTACGGTGCTCAGCGTGGAGTAGACCTGGTCGGGAGTCAGTGGGGCGCTCGCGGCTTCGACGGTGGCGGGGCTCCGGTCCAGCGGCGTGGGCGTAGGCCGGTCCGACGCGACCTCGATCAGCGGAGTCAACTGCTGCAGGGCCAGCAACGTGTCGCCGATCAGACTGTCACCGACCGGCGCCGCACCGGTCAGGAACGGATCATTGGTGATGTGTAACAGCTCGGTGCCGTCGGGCAGATAGTCGCCGGGCACATAAGGGTAGTAGCGGAAGACCTGCGCGCCGACGACGACCACCAGGTCGTGACCCCGCAATACCTCGGTGACTTCCGCGATCGTCATCGGCAACAAGCCCTGCCAGAGCGGATGGTTCTCGGGGAAGCCCGCCCGGTCGGTCAGCGGACTTCCGTAGACCGGCGCGTGGACCTTCTCCGCGAACTCCACGCCGGCATCCCAGGCGTCGGCGCGGTCCACCTCGGGACCGATCACCAGGGCCGGCCGCTGCGCCCTGTTGATCCGGTCGGCGAATGCGCGCAGCCGATCCGCATCCGGCGCGGTCCGTGTGCTCGCTGTCCGCACGACCGCGGGGCCGAGCGCCGGCTTTTCCCAATCGTCAAGGGGGATGGACAGATACACCGGTCCGGCCGGAGGTTGGGTCGCGACGATGTAGGCCCGCATGAAGGCCGCCGGAACATCCTCGGCGCGGGCCGGTTCATACGACCACTTGACCCACGGCAACGGCAGCTGCGTCGCGCCGGTGTTCGTCAGATATGGCTCACAGAGCGACATCTCGCGAGTCTGCTGCCCGGCGGTGACGATCAACGGCGTGTTGCTCTTGTACGCGGCGATGAGACTTCCCATCGCATTGCCGGTGCCCGCGGCGGTGTGCACGTTCACCAGCGTGGGCTTGCCGGTCGCCTGCGCGAAGCCATCGGCCATCGCCAGCACCGAAGCTTCCTGCAAACCAAGGACATAGGTGAAGTCGTCGGGAAAGTTCTTGAGGAACGTCTGCTCTGTCGACCCTGGATTGCCGAACACCGTCGTCAAGCCCAAGGTGCGCAGCAGGTCGTAGGTGACGTCCCAGACAGTGGATTCAGAGACCATGAGACGTATGCCCTTCCGTCGCGTTGTTGCAACGAATTCTGTCAGCCGCGCGCCTGGTCGTCGGTGTTCCGAGGGACATCGTTACCTAACGAATTCTGTGCCGCGGCACAGTGCGCGCGTCTAACCGAGGGCGATCGACTGCTCGACGATGTTGACCATCAGCCGGACCCCGATTCCCAGGGCGCGCTCGTCGAGATCGAACGTCGGCTGATGCAGATCCAACTGCGGACCGTGCCCCGACCACACGCCGAGCCGGGCCATCGCACCCGGCACCTCCTCCAGGTACCAGGAGAAATCCTCACCGCCGCCGGACTGCCGGGTATCAGCCAGCGCGTCCGCGCCGAGCGCCTCGATGGCATGGGTGAGGATCCGCGTCGACACTTCTTCGTTGACCACCGGCGGGACGCCGCGGTTGTACTGCACCGTGTGCTCGATGTGCAGCGGCGACAGCAGGGCGGCCACCGCCTCCCTGACGATCTCCTCCATCTCCAGCCAGGCCTCGCGGCTGGCGGTGCGAACGGTGCCGGCCAGCGTGCCGCTCTGCGGAATGGCGTTGGCGGCCACTCCCCCATTGACCGCGCCCCAGACCATCACCGTGCTGTGGCGCGGGTCGATCCGGCGGGACAAGATGCCGGGCACTCCGGTGATGAGGGTGCCCAGCCCGTAGACCAGGTCACCGGTCAGGTGCGGGCGCGAGGTGTGCCCGCCGGGCGATGACAGGCTGATCTCGATCATGTCGGCTGCCGACGTGATCGGCCCCGGTTTCACCGCGACCTTGCCGACCACCAAACGTGGATCGCAGTGCAGCGCGAAGATCCGGCCCACCCCGGCCATCGCACCCGCGGCGATCGTGTCGATCGCACCGCCGGGCATCAGCTCCTCTGCGGGCTGGAAGATCAGCCGGATCCCGGTCGGCAGTTCCGGTGCGCCCGCCAGGGCGAGCGCCGTCCCCAGCAGGATCGCGGTGTGCCCGTCGTGACCGCAGGCGTGCGCGGCGTTGGGCATCGTCGAGGCGTAGGAAGCACCGGTACGTTCGGCCATCGGCAGTGCGTCGATGTCGGCCCGCAGTGCGACGCGCGGTTCGCCGTCGGGGCCGAGGTCGCACGTCAGACCGGTCCCACCGGGCAGCACCTTGGGGTTCAGCCCGGCCTCGGCCAACCGCTCGGCGACGAATTGCGTGGTGGCGAACTCCTGACGACCGAGCTCGGGGTAGCGGTGAATGTGCCGCCGCCAGCCGACCAGATCGTCGTAGTGGGCAGCGAGCCAAGAATCCGCGAGGTCGGCAAGAGTCATCGGCGCCGCTCCTCCTGCTTTTGGGAGTGTGCCGCCAGCACCCGGTCGCGTTGCTCGGATGATTCAGCAAGTCGAACAACTGTGCGCGCCAACATGATTGCGCCGTCGAGGACAGCTTTGTCGGCCGTGGGCGCGGCGGCTGCCGCGGTGAAATCAGCCTGGTGCAACGACGCGCCGCCGGCGTCGACCCCAACCATCGGATGGATGCCGGGCATCCTCTGGGTGACGTTGCCCATGTCGGTACTCCCCAGCGGCAGCGCCGCCTCGAGCGCCTGATCGACCGGCGATCGCCCCAGTCGCGTCATCTCGGCACGAACAGTCTCGGCCATCCAGGCGTCCGGCTTGAGTGCGTCGTACATCGGCTCGGTCTGCTCGACGTGATAGTCGCAGCCGGTGGCCACCGCGCCGGCCAGAAAGCAGTCGCCCACTTTGGCTTCCAGATCGGCCAACGACGACGCATCGGTGGCCCGCATCGTGTACTGCAGCTCGGTCCGACCGGGGATGACGTTGGCGACCTGCCCACCCACGGTGACGATGCCGTGCACCTGCTGCCCCGGGGCCAATTGCTGGCGCAACAATCCGATCGCCACCTGGGCGACGGTGACCGCATCCGCGGCATTGACACCCAGAAACGGTGCGGCCGATGCGTGAGATTCCTTTCCGCGGTAGATCACCCGGACCGCGGACAAGGTCAGCGAGCGGGCGGCCGCGATATCCACCGGACCGGGATGGACCATCACCGATACCGCCAGGTCGTCGAACACCCCGGCGTCCAGCATCAAGACTTTTCCGCCACCGAACTCTTCGGCGGGTGTTCCCAGCAACGACACCCGCAGACCCAGCTCGTCGGCGACATCGGCGAGCGCGAGTGCGGCGCCCACGGCTGCCGCGGCAATGATGTTGTGGCCGCAGGCATGACCGATCTCGGGCAGCGCGTCGTATTCGGCGCACACACCGACGGTCAGCGGACCGCTGCCGAAGTCGGCGCGAAACGCGGTGTCCAAACCTCCCGCCGCCGCGGTGATCTCGAAACCGCGCTCAGCCACCAGCGTTTGCGCCTTGGCGCAACTGCGATGCTCGGCGAATGCCAACTCCGGCTCGGCGTGGATCGCGTGCGACAACTCGACGAGGTCGGTGCTGCGGCGCTGCACGGTGTCGTCGACGCGATCCAGCGCCGGGGTTGAAGCCATCGACGCAGTATCTCACCGCTTATCAGCGGCGGGCACAACGACTAGCGGCGATCGCCCACCACGACGGGCGCCCGCCACTGCGGCGAGCGGCCGAGATAGGCGAGGATGCGGTCGAGGTCGCCGGCCGGATCCGTCGACGGGATCGCCGGGCCGAACGGCGCGTTGTCCATGGTGCGGAAGTCTCCGTCGGGCACCACGAGCGCCAGCGGCAACGCGGCGGCCACGACGTCGGACGGAAGCTCAAAGGACTGCCCCAGCGTGCGAGCCACATCCCAGCCGTGCACGACGTAGTCCACGTAGTGAAAACCGATCGCCATCGCCGCCGGGAACATCGCCCCGGGCCCGAACTCCGGTAGCGCGAACTCCCCGTCGAGCACGTCGGCGCCAACAAACGCGTCGAGCACCTCAGCAGCCGCCTCGGCATAGGCGCCGGCGGGGTCGGCGGCCACCGCGGCGGCGACACTGTCGATCTGCCATACCGCCTCGTCGTTGCCGTCGCCGCGGGCCGCAGCGGCAAAGCCGCGGTGCTGCACCGTCATGTGCGCGAGCAGGTCGGCGAGGTTCCAGCCAACGCAGGGCGTCGCCAGCGTCATGTCGTCGGCGGTGACCAGCGAAACAAGGTCTACCGAGGCCAGCACCGCGATCCGGTGGAGCGGGCGAACATCGTGGTTTGTATGCATACGCTTATCGTATGCGACTGCTTATTATATGTCCAGTCGTATCCTCACCACGTGGTGCGGAAGGCGACGCGTCGGGACCTCGCGGAGATGCTGGTGGAATTGGCCCGCCAGACGGTGGCCGCCGAGCAGCCCGTCCTGGCGGCTCACGGCCTGTCGATGTGGGCCTACATCGTTCTCAGCGTCCTGGATCACTCACCGATCCGCACCCAGGCGGCACTCGCCGAGGCGATCGGCGCCGACAAGACCCGCATCATCCCCACCCTCGATGAGTTGCAGCAGCACGGCTACATCGAGCGGACGCCCGATCCCGACGATCGCCGCGCGCGCCTCCTCGCGATCACCGAATCGGGCCGCTCCATCAAAGACGCGGTGCAGGTGGACATCCAGCGCGGCGAGGAGCGCTGGCTCGGACAGCTTTCCGCGCAGGAGCGCGACGTGTTCCTGCGAGCGCTGAACCGACTCAGCGTCCGCGGCGCCGATTAGGCTGCCGAGGTGTGAATGACGGCCGGCCCGACGTTGATGCGCTCGCGCGTACGGCGGCGCAGTTCATCGCCGATCACATCGGGATCGCCGACCACGATGTGGCGATCGTGCTGGGGTCCGGCTGGGCACCGGCCGTAGCCGCGCTGGGCCGGCCGACCGCGACCCTGCCGATGGCCGACGTGCCCGGATTCAATGCGCCATCGGCGGCCGGCCACAGCGGCCAGGTGCTCTCGGTGGGCATCGGCGAGCACCGCGTGCTGGTGCTGGCCGGCCGCGTGCACGCCTACGAGGGCCATGACCTGCTGCACGTCGTCCATCCGGTGCGCACCGCATGCGCAGCCGGTGCCCGCGTCGTGGTGCTCACCAACGCCGCCGGCGCGGTGTGCGAAGACTTCACGGTCGGCCAGCCGGTGTTGATCAGCGACCACCTGAACCTGACCGCGCGCTCGCCGTTGGTCGGGCCCCAGTTCGTCGACCTGGTCGACGCCTACGCCTCCCGACTCCGTGCGCTGGCCCACCAGGTCGATCCGGGACTGGCCGAAGGCGTGTACGCCGGGCTGCCCGGGCCACATTTCGAGACGCCGGCCGAGATCCGGATGTTGCGGACGCTGGGCGCCGACCTGGTCGGCATGTCTACCGTGCACGAGGCAATCGCGGCGCGCGCCGCGGGTGCCGAAGTGCTCGGGGTCTCGCTGGTCACCAACATGGCCGCCGGGATCACCGGCGAGCCGCTCAGCCACGTCGAGGTGCTCGAGACCGGCGCCGCGTCGGCAGCTCGGATGGGTGCGCTGCTGGCCGACGTAGTCGCACGGCTTTAGAGGGAGTCCCGTGCAACCGGAGGATTGGATAGCGCACGACCCCGACCCGGTGACGGCCGCCGAACTCGCCCGCTGCGACGCGGCAGAACTGGCGGCGCGGTTCGCCCGGCCGCTGTCGTTCGGCACCGCCGGGCTGCGTGGCCCGGTGCGCGGCGGCCCGGATGCGATGAACCTCGCCGTGGTGCTGCGCGCCAGTTGGGCACTGGCCACGGTGCTCACCGGCCGCGGGCTGACCGGCAGAGGCGTGATCGTGGGTCGCGATGCGCGGCACGGATCGGCCGCGTTCGCCACCGCGACCGCTGAAGTCTTTGCCGCCGAGGGCTTCTCGGTGACCTTGCTGCCGCAGCCGGTACCCACCCCGGTGCTCGCGTTCGCGGTCCGAAACACCGGCGCGGCGGCCGGCATCCAGATCACCGCGTCACACAATCCACCCGCCGACAACGGCTACAAGGTGTACCTGGACGGCGGAATCCAGATCGTCGCCCCCACCGACCGCGAGATCGAAACCGCTATCGCCGCAGCACCGTTCGCCGACGAGATCGCCAGATCCGCGGTCGCCCCCGGCGACTCCGCACTGGTGGAGCGCTACATCGAGCGGGCCGCCCGGGTACGCCGCTCGTCATCGAGTCCGGTTCGGGTGGCCCTGACCGCGCTGCACGGCGTGGGCGGCGAGGTCGCCGTCGAAACGCTGCGGCGCGCCGGCTTCACCGATGTGCACACCGTTGCCACGCAATTCCTCCCTGATCCCGACTTCCCTACCGTCACGTTCCCCAACCCCGAAGAACCGGGTGCTACTGATGCACTGCTGGCGCTGGCCACCGAGACCGACGCCGACGTGGCCATCGCCCTGGACCCTGACGCGGACCGGTGTGCCGTCGGGGTGCCGACGACGGCTGGCTGGCGGATGCTGTCCGGTGACGAAACCGGTTGGCTGCTCGGCGATTACATTCTCTCGCAGATCGAGGCGCCGCAACGCTGCGCCAGCGTGGTGGCCAGCACGGTGGTGTCGTCGCGGATGCTGACGGCGATCGCTGCACACTGGGGAGCCCGGCACGTCGAGACGCTGACCGGTTTCAAATGGCTGGCCCGCGCCGATGCCGACCTGCCCGGCAGCACACTGGTGTACGCCTACGAGGAAGCCATCGGCCACTGCGTCGACCCGGCCGCGGTGCGCGACAAGGACGGCATCAGCGCCGCGGTGCTGGTCTGCGATCTGGTCGCGACGCTCAAGAGCTCACGCCGGTCGGTTCCCGATGCACTGGACGACCTCGCCCGCCGCTTCGGGGTGCATATCGGCGCCGCGGTGTCGCGTCCGGTCTCCGACACCGGCGAGGCGGCTGCGCTGATGCGCCGCCTTCGCGCCGCGCCTCCCGCTCAGCTGGCCGGATTCGACGTCACGACAACCGATCTGATCCCGCGGACCGATGCATTGATCTTCGCCGGCGGCGACTCCGACACGACAGCCCGGGTCGTGGTCCGGCCGTCGGGGACCGAGCCGAAGGTCAAGTTCTACATCGAGGTCCGGTCGAACGACCGCGACCGTGCCAGTGCGCTCTGCGATGAACTCGCCACTGCGGTGCGCAAGTTATAGGTCAGCGGGGTCCGAATTGGCGGTCGCCGGCGTCGCCGAGACCCGGAACGATGTAGGCGTTGTCATTGAGGCCCTCATCGACCGCCGCAGTGAACAGTCGGGCACGGGGCGCCGCTTTCTCCAGCGCCGCAACACCTTCCGGAGCCGCCACCACACAGAGCACGATGATGTCGTCGGCGCCGCGGCGTTGCAACAGGCCGATGGCGTGCGTCATCGAACCGCCGGTAGCCAGCATCGGGTCGAGCACGATCACCGGCCGGCCGCGCAGATCGTCGGGCAGCGACTCCAAATATGGTGTGGGCCGAGCGGTTTCCTCGTCGCGGGCGACGCCGATAAAGCCCACCTGCGCCTCGGGTAGAAGCGTGTGCGCCTGCTCGACCATGCCCAGCCCGGCCCTCAGTACCGCCACCAGCAGCGGCGGCGTTCCCAGCTGCGTGCCGACGGTCTCGGTCAATGGTGTTCGCACGGCGACGTTCTCGCGCGCCAGATCACGGGTGGCCTCGTAGACCAGCATCAGCGTGAGCTCGCCTAACGCGGCGCGGAACGTCGCGTTATCTGTGTTCTGGTCGCGCAAAGTGGTCAGCCGGACCGCGGCCAACGGATGGTCGATGACGTGCAGGTCCATCAGGCGATCCCACCCGTCTCAGCAGTCCCTCGGCAAGGGGATAGTGCGTCTATTGAATCGTGACCACATGCGATATCACCAGCGCTCAACCCAACCGGTGATATCACATATGGTGCTTTTTCGAGAAGTAGGGCATGCCCGGTCGCTGGTACGGATGTGACGCCAGTGCCTCAGGCGCCGAAGAAGTTGAAGGCGTCGAAACCGTATCCCACCAGGTCGATCAGCGGTTGCGCGGAAATCAGCGGCTCGCCACTGAAAATGACATCCGGCGCCAGTGACGGCATGCTCGCCGACAAGGTGGTCAACTCGGTGAGCAGAGACGCGTCGAGCTGGTTCAGTGAGTCGTAGCCCGACAGCAGCGAGTCAATGAACGACGTCGGCAGCGGCGACTGCCCGGCGTCGGCCAGCAGGTCGTTGATCGGGCCGACCAACGTCTGTACCCCGGCGTATTCCAGACCGGCCAGCATCTGCAGCGGATCCATCTGCGGAGCAAAGCCTGAACCGACGGACTCGACCAGCTGGCCGGTCGCGTCGACCGTCCACGGCCCGGCGACACCGATCGGCTCGACACCGTCGACGTCGATGCCGGCGCCCGGATCACCCGGGTTGCCGTAGCCCCAGTCGTCGAACAGGGTCGCATACGGGGCGAACGAGTCGTAGAAGAACTGCCCGGCCGGCCCGCCGTCGTAGAGGAATGCCAACGTCGGCAGCGGCGCGGGAATGTCGTAGAAGGTGGTGTCACCGATCTTGCCCAGGTCGATGATGTTTCCGGTGTCCAAGTTCACGCCGGGGGTCGGGTCCGGGTAGTACGGATGCACCGTCTCGATGCCGATCAGCGCGTTGAGGTCGGCGAACAGGTTGGTGGGGTCCTCCGGGAAGTTCGCGAAGCCGTCGTATTCGCCGGTGTAGATGTCGGTCGCGATCCCGGTGGTGGGGGTTGTTCCGAAGTCCAGCGGGATATCGAGGAACGGGACGTGTTGCGGCTCAGGGCTCACGCTGAATTGCCCGACGCCGTCCGGGAACTGGAAACGGTCCAGGATGCCGCCGATCGGGCTGTTCGGGTCGCCGAGCAGCGTGACGTGCAGGTCGTCCAGGTTGACGCCGGCCGGCGTGTTGTTGATCAGCTCGTTCATCTCGACGGTGGCGACGGTCGCGCTCTGCGAGTAGCCGAGCACCGACACGTTGTCGCCGGCCTGCAGCGCAGGGACGATCACGGTGTTGAGATCGCCGGCGCCGGCGTTCACCGAGTCGCCGAAACCCAGGTCCGGCTGGCTGGCCGAGCACTCGATCGGGCAGAACTGCTCCGGCGTTTCGAGGCCTTCAAAGCTGTAGCCGGAGTACTGGCCGAGGTAAAGGTTTTCGACGCTGCTGAGGTAGTCCTGATCGGGTATCGGGTTTCCGGTGCCGCCCATGATCCAGCCGAGGTCTTCGCCGGCGACCAACGACACCTCGGCCACTAGCGCCCGCACACCGTGATGAAAAGCCGGCGTCAGGCTCAGCGCTGTGGCGCACGCGGCCGCCGCGGCAACGGCACTCACCGTCCGAGTCCGCACAGCAGTCATCGAAACCTCCACGCCCGCGGACGGCACCCCCGACCCTGCGTGGCTGAAGCGTAATGCAACACGGCAAACTCACAGTTGTTTTTCATTGAAGCGCCAGCCGACACGTGCAGCGCGGCGCTGCCGATTGCGCCGGCACCACTCATATACTGCGGCCATGCAACGCCGATCTAGGCGCAGGGTCAGGCGAAATCCGGTGGTCAGCCTCGTCGGCGCCCTGACCGTCGCGACGGCTCTGATGTTGTGGCCCGTCCCTGTTCAGCGGTCGTTTGACCGGCCGATCGACATGACGGCGGCGGCGGTTCCGACCCCCGCTCATATCGTCATCGTGGTCGAGGAGAACCGCTCGCAGTCCAACATCATCGGCAACAAGGCGGCCCCCTTCATCAACCAGCTCGCCGCCAACGGCGCGATGATGTCGCAATCCTTCGCTGAGGTGCATCCCAGCGAACCCAATTACTACGCGTTGTTCGCCGGCAACACCCTGGTGAAGGAAAACGTCTGCCCGGTCAATGCGGGCAACGCGCCCAACCTCGGCTCACAACTTCTCGCAGCCGGCTATACGTTCGCCGGCTTCGCGGAAAGCCTGCCGGCGCCGGGTTCGGAAGACTGCCGGGCCGGCAAATATGCGCGCAAGCATGTGCCCTGGGCCAGCTTCACCAATATCCCCGGCTCGCGATCTCTTCCGTTCTCGGCGTTTCCGGCTCCGGCAAACTACGCCGGCCTGCCGACCGTCTCGATGGTCATCCCGAACCTCGACAACGACATGCACGACGGCTCGATCGCACAGGGCGACCAGTGGCTCTACCAGAACCTGTCGCAGTACGCCTCGTGGGCGCGGACCAACAACAGCCTGCTGATCCTGACCTGGGACGAGGACGACAACACCTCGCGCAATCAGATTCCGACCGTGCTCTACGGCGCCGGCGTCCGGCCCGGCAGCTACGACGAGCCGATCAGCCACTACAACGTGCTGTCCACTATCGAGCAGATGTACGGGCTGCCCAAGCTCGGCCTCGCGACCCGGGCGCCCGCGATCGCCGACATCTGGGGTGCCTGACCCGATCCGGCGAGTACAGCGTCGCTATTGTGAGCCGCATGGCTGCTGACCTCGTGCCTATCCGCTTGAGCCTGACCGACGGCGATCGCTACACGGTGTGGGCACCCCGCTGGCGCGACTCCGGGGACGAGTGGGAGGCGTTTCTGGGCAAGGACGAAGACCTCTATACCTTCGAGACGGCGGCCGATCTCGTCGCGTTCGTGCGCACCAATTCCGACAACGACCTGGTCGACCACCCGGCGTGGGAAGAGCTGACCAAGGCCAACGCCCACAAGTTGGAGCCGGCCGACGACAAGCACTTCGACCTGGTCGCGGTCGAGGAACTGGTGTCGGACAAGCCGACTGCCGAGTCGCTCGCCACGCTGGCCAACGCGTTGACGATCGTGTCGTCGATCGGGTCGGTCTGCGAGCTGCCGGCGGTGATGAAGTTTTTCAACGGCAACCCGACGCTGGGCACGCTGAGCGGCGGCATCGACCACTTCAGCGGCAAGGCCGGGCTCAAGCGCTGGCACGCCATCGCCGACGTGGTCGGGCGCGGCTGGGATGACGTACTCAAAGCCGTCGACGAGATCGTCACCATCCCCGACGTGGACAGCTCGGTGGCCAAGGTCGCCGAGGCCGAGCTCGCCGAACCTTACGAAGAAGAAGTGCCCGAGACCGAGCCGGAGACCACTGAGGAACCCGAGACCGCGGCCGACGACGACGACGAAATCGACCGCGCGGCCGGCGACGTCCTGGTGCTCGGCGCCGACGAGGACTTCTGGACGAAGGTCGGCATCGATCCGATCCGGATCATGACCGGCGCGAACACGTTCTACTCCTTGCGCTGCTACTTCGACGATCGCCCGATCTTCTTGGGCCGCAACGGGAGAATCAGCGTGTTCAGCTCGGAGCGCGCACTGGCCCGCTACCTCGCCGACGAGCACGACCACGACTTGTCCGACCTGAGCACCTATGACGACATCCGCACGGCGGCCACTGACGGCTCGCTGCGCGTCGACATCACCGACGACAACGTCTACGTGCTGAGCGGGCTGGCCGACGACTTCGCCGGCGGGCCGGAGGCAGTGGACCACGAGCAACTCGAGCTGGCCGTCGAGTTCCTGCGTGATCTCGGGGAGTACTCCGAGGACACCACCGTCGACAAGGCGCTCGACCTCGACGAGCCGCTGGGCAAGCTGGTCGCCTATGTCCTCGAGCCCGCCTCGACCAGCAAACCGGCAGCCCCGTACGCCGACGCGGTCGCGGCATGGGAAGAGCTGGAGCAGTTTGTCGACACGCGCCTGCGGCGCGAATAGCCCATCACGAGCCGGGGAAGTTCACGTCCTTGGTCACGGCTTTCCATTCCTCGATGGACGCCGACATCGCGGCAATTTTGTCGCGCATCGCCTTCAGGACATCGCGGCCCAACAGCAAGCGCAGCGGCGGATCGTCGAGTTCGGTCACCATCAGCACCGCCTCGGCAACCTTTTTGGGGTCGCCCGGCAGATGGTCGGCGAACTGCTTGATCAGGTCCTTGCGAGCCGCCACGTCGGTGTAATCCGCGATCGGAGTGGCTGACTCCTTCATCGAGCGGGTCGCCCAGTCGGTGCGAAAAGCACCCGGCTCGATGGCGGTGACTTTGATGCCCAGCGGTCGGACCTCGGTGGCCAGCGCTTCGGTCACCGCCTCGAGCGCGAACTTGGTCGACGAGTAGTACGCGTTGGGCGGGTTGGCCACCAGGCCTGTCATCGAGGAGATGTTCACGATGTGGCCCGAGCCGCGCGCTCGCATGGCCGGCAACACCGCCTTGATCATGTTCACCGCGCCGAAGTAGTTGACCTCGAAGAGCTTTCGGACCTCGGCGTCCTCGCCCTCTTCGACCGCCGACAGATAGCCGTGCCCGGCGTTGTTGACCAGCACGTCGACGCCGCCGTAAGCGTTCTCGGCCGCCGACACCGCGTCCGCGATCTGGCCGGCGTCGGTGACATCGAGTGCGACGGCCAGTGCGCGGTCACCGAATTCGTCGGCGAGGTCCTGCACCGCCTCGGACCGCCGCGCGGTGACCACCGCGCTGTGGCCGGCCGCCAGGACCGCGTGTGCGATCTCGCGTCCGAAGCCGGTCGAGCATCCGGTGATCAGCCAGCGCGCCATGTCAGGCCGTCCCTTCCGGCAGCCGCCGCAGATAGGCCGCACGCCGATCGGCGAGTTCGGCCTTGCGCTGCTCGGGAGTCACCCGAGGCAGGTCCGGCACTTCGGTGTCGAGCCGGTCCAGCTTGACGACCCGGCCGTGGGCGCCCAGGTCTTCCCGGGGACCGGCCTCGCCGAACTCGGCCATCCGCAGCGTCAGGATGGCTTCACCCAGCCCGTCGGAGTCGATCCAGTTGACCACTCCCGGATCGCTCGGCGCGATGACGTAGGTGTAGCTGCCGTCGCCGTTGGCGACCGACTGCGCCTTGTTGAGGCTGCCGGTGCGGTCGATGATGTCCAGCGTGGTGCCCCAGATGTTGCTCAGCGGCACGGTGAAGTATTCGGCGCCGCCATCGCCGACGTCGACCACGAAGGCCTCGTCCGGGGCGAGTTCGAAGCGGCCCATGACGTAGACCTGGTTGCGCATCGCACCGACCTTGTCGGCTGACCACGCGAGGTTGAAGTGGTTGGGCGGCATCTTGTAGACGCCGTGGCTGAGCTTGCCGGTGAAATTGGCGAAGTACGCCATCATCGCCGCGGTCGCGTCGGCCTGCTCGTCGCGGGTGCGGGGCGGGGCCGAGGGCTTGCCGCCAAGACGTTGCACCTCAAAGTAATTGGGGTCGTCGTGAGCCCAGTCCAGCAGCACATCGCGGATGTAGAACTCGTGCGCGGCGGAGGTGGTCTGCACGTGGTTGGGCCGTCCGTTGGCGGGCTCGGCGTCGACGGTGATGGTGAAGCTGCCGTCGGAGTCCACCGCCATGGTGCGGCCGTTGAGCACGTCGACGGTGCCCATGTTGGCGTCCCAGAGGGTGAAGTAGTTCTCGGTCATGCGGTGCGTGCCGACCCGGCCGTGAATTTCGTAGCGCTCGTCTCCCGAGATCGGTATCACCCGATACACACTGTCGGGATTGTCGATGCCCCAACGCGATCCGGGGATTCGATGGCCCTGCACGGGATGCGCCAGCCGCGTGATGCAACTGACCTTGGGCCGCAGCTTGTCCTGGTTCGACGACCATATCGCCGCCGAGAACATCACTTCGGCGAACGCGTCGTCGAACCGCTCGCGCATCGCTTCGGACGCCTTGGCCCGGCCCAGCCAGGTCTCGGCCACGGACTCATATGCCGCTTTGACGACGGGGTGCTCGATCAGCTCGAGCGCCGCCAGCTCCTGCTCGTGCTGAGCCGCTGTCGCGACGGGGTCTGATGCCATGTGCTCTCCTTATTTCCCGACGTACTGCTCAAAACGCTTGTTGTACTGGGTGAACCGCTCATCGACCTGCTCCGGTCGCAGGCCGTAGTCCGCCAGGCCGTACGGCGGGCGTGCCGTTTCGCGGGGCCGTTCTTTGAGCCACGTTCGCATGGCCGTTTCAGCCTCGACGGTAAGCGGCAGCCCAATGGCGTCGTAGACCCGGGTCACTTGGCCGATCGGGTCGGCAACCGCGTCATCGAAGGCGATGTCGGTGACCCGTTCCTCCTGATCGGTCCAGCCGTCCCGGGTCGCCATCGCGCGGTCGTTGGTCCAGCCCATCCGTTGCAACCACTGCGCGCCCACCCGGTCGACGTCGACGGTGTCGGCATGCATCGCGTGCAGCGTCGCGTTCAGGCTGGCCCCCGAGGCGATCGTGGCACGCGGGTCGCGGTGCATGTGCACGATGTGCAGGTCGGGAAACTGTGCTCGCAGTTGGTCGAGATAGCCGAGATGGGCCGGCGACTTGAGCACCCAGCGCGCGGAGGGCGCGTCCCGCCCCGGATCTCGTTGCCGCTTCTGCCACTGCAGGAACTGCAGCATGCGGTGCAGATAGCGGTATGCGGGCGTGAAATCCTGTGTGTCGAGCCAGGATCGATAGTTCGGCAGGTGCGCGCCGGACTCTGGGACGTGCGAGAGGAACGCGTCGGCCAGAAAGACGATCTCCTCTTCAGCCTCCCGTGCATACATCGGGTGAATGGCGAACAGGTCCGGCGCCAACTCGCGGGACTTGGCTTCGCGGCCTTCGCTGATCGCGATGCGCGGATCGACGCCGACGAACGAGTAGTCCAATCGGGGCGCCGCTTCGACGACTTCCCAGCCGTAAGCGCACTGAAATCGCGGGTCGGCAGCCAGTAGCCGCTGCAGCAGGGTGGTGCCGCTGCGCATCATCCCGACCACCACGACCGGCGCAACCACGCGCTCCTCGAGAATCTCCGGGTGCCGGCGGATCCACTCGTGCGCGCGCAATCGCATTCGCAGGCTGTGCACGATTCCCGCGCGCAGGATGAGCACGCCGATGGCGTTGAGGTCGGCGGTCGCGTAGTCGGCCAACAGCATCGTGAGTGGTTGCTCGAATTCGGCTGGGCCCCAGTCGCTCAGCGACTCCTTGCGCTGAGCGTCGGCGAGCACTGCGGCCAGTTCGAAGGCCTGCGGGTCTGCCACGCGATCAGAACTTCAGATGCTGGCTGACATCGCCGACCTGGTCGACGAACATGATGCGACTGTCGAACCACCACACGCCGTCCAGCCGGTGGAACGTGTCTTTGTAGTGGCCGGTCACGATCACCTGCAGGGGCAAGTCCGGCGTCGCCTGAGTGACGCAGTAGTAGGACCGGCTACGAGCGGCGCCCTCGGTCTCGTCGACGTCAAGCGCAACGTTGCTGGTGTGGTGCCTGGTCTTCGGGGTGCCGTCCTCATAGATTCGGGTGGCCATCTCATACATCCGCCGGACACCCTCGGCTCCCTCGAACACCGTCTCCGGCGGCCCGTTCTCGACTCCGCAGATGCGCCCGTGCGCGAACAGCCCGGCCACGCCGTCCAAGTCACCGGCATCGAGGAGTTCGGCGTAGTGGTAAATCAGGTTGGCGATCTCTCGCGCGCTATCCACGCTGAGATACTGGCAGAACCGAAGGACGTCTCGATCGTTTTGGGCCGAATCGGAAGGTACGTTCCTCCCATGGGCGAACTAGACAACTCCGTCGCGGTCATCACCGGCGCGGCCCGCGGCCAGGGGCGCAGCCATGCCGTCGCCCTGGCCGAGCAGGGGTCCGACATCATCGCGGTGGACATCTGCTCCGATGTCGACACCATTCCCTACCCCCTGGCGACGAAATCCGATCTCGACAAGACCGTAGAACTGGTCCGGGCCACGGGGCGAAAGGTGGTGCCGGTGATCGCCGACGTCCGCGACCTCGACGAGTTGGAGGCCGGTGTGCAGGCCGGAATCGACGATCTCGGCGAGGTCGACATCGTGATCGCGAACGCCGGTGTGGTGGCGATCGGCGACCCGCAGACTCGTGCCGAACCGCTGTTCGACACGATCGTCGACACCAACCTCAAGGGCGTGTGGCACACGTTGTTGGCAACGGTGCCCTCGATCATTCGCAAAGGCAAAGGTGGATCGGTCGTGTTGGTCAGCTCGTCGCAGGGCCTGATTGGCCGCGGCGGTGACGGCAGCACCGCGATGTTCGCCTATGCCGCATCCAAACACGGCGTGGTCGGGCTCATGCGCTCGGCGGCAAACGCCTACGCGCCGCACAAGATTCGGGTCAACTCCGTACATCCCAGCGGCGTTGCGACGCCGATGATCCTCAACGACTTCGTGATCAACCGGATGTTGGAGAATCCCAACCCCGCCGTCTCGCAGATGCTGCTGCCCGACGTGCCGTTGGTCGAGCCGCAGGATGTGACCGAGGCGGTGCTCTGGCTGGTCAGCCCGAGGGCGCGCTACGTGACGGGCATAACGATTCCCGTCGACGCCGGTCACGTCGTGATGTAGCCGCCGGCAACGAGGGCTAGCCGATGAGAACCGCGTAACGCGGCTTGATCACCTCGTCGATGATCGCCAGCCGCTCGCCGAACGGGATGAACGCGGACTTCATCGCGTTGACCGTGAAGCGCAGCAGATCACTCCACCCGTAGCCGAACGCGTCGACCAGCAGCGCCATCTCACGGGTCATGGTCGTGTCGCTCATCAGCCGGTTGTCGGTGTTGACGGTGACCCGGAAGCGGGTGCGGGCCAGCAGGTCGAACGGATGCTCGGCGATGCTGGCGGCCGCACCGGTCTGCACATTGGAACTCGGACACATCTCCAGCGGAATCCGCTTGTCCCGCAGGATGGATGCGAGCCGGCCGAGCCGCACCTCGCCGTCCGCGGCGACGTCGATGTCGTCGACGATACGCACGCCGTGGCCCAACCGATCGGCACCGCAGTAGGAGATCGCCTCCTGAATCGACGGCAACCCGAACGCCTCTCCTGCATGAATCGTGAAGCGGGCGTTGTTGTTTCGCATGTACTCGAACGCATCCAGATGGCGGGTCGGCGGGTAGCCGGCCTCCGCACCGGCGATGTCGAACCCGACCACGCCCTTGTCTCGAAACCGGATCGCCAGCTCAGCGATCTCCCGGGACATCGCGGCGTGCCGCATCGCGGTGACCAGACAGCGCACGACGATGGGGTGCCCGGCGGCGGCCGCCGCCTTCTCTCCGTCGGCGAATCCGGCCAGCACGGCGTCGACCACCGCGTCGAATGACAGGCCTCCGTTGATGTGCAGCTCCGGGGCGAACCGCACCTCGGCGTAGACCACCGAGTCCGCGGACAGGTCTTCCACGCATTCGTAGGCAACGCGGTGCAGCGACTCCGGCGTCTGCATCACCGCGACCGTGTGCGAGAACGGCTCGAGGTAGCGCTCCAGTGAGCCGCTGTGCGACGCGGTCCGAAACCACTGGGCAAGCGCGTCGACTTCGGTCGCGGGCAGGCCGTCGTAGCCAATCTCGCCGGCGATGTCGAGCACGGTCGCAGGGCGCAGACCGCCGTCGAGGTGATCGTGCAGCAGCGCTTTGGGTGCCCTTTTGATCGTCTCGGTGGTCAGCGGCGTCGTCATGGGGTGATCCGATCGATGATCAGGGGCCGCTCGGCAGGGGGCCCATCGCCGACGTTGAAGCCCGCATCCAATTCGGCCAGCGCACTGGGAAACCGTTCAGGGGTGTCGGTGTACAGGGTGAACAACGTGTCACCGGCCGCCACCGGGCTCCCGGAGCGGCGATGGATCTGGATTCCGGCGCCGGCCTGGACCTGTTCGCCCGGACGGGATCTGCCCGCTCCGAGCCGCCACACCGCCAGCCCCACCGCCATTGCGTCGATGTCACCCATTGTGCCGTTGCGCTTGCTGGTGACGGTTTCGGTGTACTTACCAACCGGCAAAGGTACGGCCAAGTCCCCGCCCTGCGCGGCGACCAACGCCCGGAACCGATCCATCGCCGTACCGTCGCGCAACGTCTGCTCGGGGTCGCGCCGGTCGATGCCGGCGATGTCGAGCATCTCGCGAGCCAGACCCACGGTGAGCTCGACCACGTCCGGCGGACCGCCGCCCGCCAGTACCTCCAACGCTTCGGCGACTTCGAGCGCGTTGCCGACCGCCGCGCCCAGGGGACGATTCATGTCGGTCAGCACCGCGCAGGTGGGCAGCCCGTGCTCGGCGCCCAGCGCAACCATGGTTTCGGACAAGTCGCGGCAGCGCGCTTCCGAGCGCATCAGTGCGCCGGAGCCGACCTTGACGTCGAGCACCAAGGCGCCGGTCCCCTCGGCGATCTTCTTGCTCATCACCGAGCTGGCGATCAGCGGCAGCGATTCGACCGTAGCGGTGATGTCGCGCAGCGCATACAGTTTCGCGTCGGCGGGCGCCAGCTGCCCGGCCGCGAAGATGGCCGCGCCGACGTCGCAAAGCTGTTGACGCACACGCGTATTGGTCAAAGTTCCGGTGAAACCCGCGATCGACTCCAGCTTGTCCAGAGTGCCGCCGGTGTGACCGAGCCCGCGGCCCGACGCCTGCGGCACAACCCCTCCACACGCGGCGATCACCGACACCAGCGGCAGCGTGATCTTGTCGCCCACCCCGCCGGTCGAGTGTTTGTCGACGGTGCGGACCGGGCGGCCGTCGCGCCGCAGGTCGGTGAAGTCCAACCGGTCGCCGGAGGCCACCATGGCCGCCGTCCATCGCGCGGTCTCGCCGTAGTCCATGCCGCGCAGGAACACCGCCATCAGCAGCGCCGACATCTGCTCGTCGGCGACCTGCCCGCGGGTGTAGGCGTCGATGACCCAGTCGATCGCGGCGTCAGACAGCCGGCCCCCGTCGCGTTTGGTTCGGATCACCGTCGGCGCGTCATGAATCATGGCGACACTCCTCGACCCCGGCTGCGCCGGCATCTTCGTCGCCGTCGCGCTGACTCATGCGCCGTCCCGGTAGGCGGCAAGATCCTCCCGCCCAAAGGCTTCCGGCAGGAGGTCGCCGAGCCGCCGGGGCGCCTCGCGATGATCGATCAGCAGTTCCGGTCCGCCGTGTTCCAGTAACACCTGACGGCAACGGCCACATGGCAGCAGCGGCGCTCCCCGGCCGTCGACGCAGGCCAGTGCGAGCAGTCGGCCACCGCCGGTCGAATGCAGAGCACACACCACCGCGCACTCCGCACAGAGACCTAGGCCATATGAGACATTCTCCACATTGCAGCCGGTGACAACCCGGCCATCGTCGACCAGCGCGGCCGCGCCCACCGGGAAGCCCGAATAGGGCGCATACGCCCCACCTACTGCGTGAATCGCACTGTCGCGCAGCATCTTCCAGTCGATAGAGTCAGCCACGGTCCCGATTCCACGCGCCACTGCAATGCATCCGAACTACCCCGTCCGCTGTTGGCTAATTCACACGACCAGCCTAGATTCTGCGCGTGCAAAAGCGTCGGTGGACACGAAGCGCGTGAATCGGTCGCAAGAATGGTGGTCGAGCACGCGAATAGGGCTAAATTGAGTTGCCCGCTGTGATTGTAGGGAGGCGCCGATGACGACGACATCCGCGAACCCGGCCACGCCGGAGGAGTCTTCGCGAGTACGGCGTCTGCGGCGGACCCTCTATCGCGGCGACCCGGGGATGTGGTCCTGGGTATTGCATCGGATCACCGGCGCAACCGTCTTCTTCTTCCTGTTCATCCACGTGCTGGACACCGCCCTGGTCCGGATCAGCCCGCAGGCCTACGACGAAACCCTCGCGACCTACAAGACACCGATCGTGGGCTTGATGGAGCTGGGGCTGGTCGCCGCGGTGCTTTATCACGCGCTCAACGGCATCCGCGTCATCCTGATCGACTTCTGGGGCCAGGGACCCCGCTATCAGCGGCAGATGCTGTGGACGATCGGCATCGTCTGGTTGCTGGTGATCGTGCCCGCCGCAGTGGTGGTCGCCATCCACATGATCGGACACTTCCGATGAGCTCACCTGATCTGCAATTGGGCCGCGGCGACGTGGCGCCGGTCCGGCAGCGCAGTCACGACCGTCCAGCCAGCCTGGACAATCCGCGGTCCCCGCGCCGGCGCGGCGGAATGCCGAACTTCGAGAAGTACGCCTGGCTGTTCATGCGCTTCTCCGGCATCGTGCTGGTATTCCTGGCACTCGGGCATCTGTTCGTGATGCTGATGTGGGAGGACGGCGTCTACCGCATCGACTTCAACTACGTAGCGCAGCGCTGGCACTCGCCGTTCTGGCAGACGTGGGATCTGGTGCTGCTCTGGCTGGCACAACTGCACGGCGGCAACGGGTTACGCACCATCATCGACGACTACAGCCGCAAAGATTCCACCCGCTTCTGGTTGAACAGCCTGCTCGTTCTGTCGATGACGTTCACGTTGGTGCTCGGGACCTATGTGCTGCTTACGTTCGACCCGAACATCTCGGGTTAGGGAGTTCAGATGATTAGCGAACACCGATACGACGTGGTGATCGTCGGCGCCGGAGGCGCGGGAATGCGGGCGGCCGTGGAAGCCGGACCCCGAGTGCGCACAGCGGTGTTGACCAAGCTCTACCCGACGCGCAGCCACACCGGTGCGGCCCAGGGGGGCATGTGCGCGGCGCTGGCCAACGTCGAGGACGACAACTGGGAGTGGCACACGTTCGACACCGTCAAGGGCGGTGACTATCTCGCCGACCAGGACGCGGTCGAGGTGATGTGCAAGGAAGCGATCGACGCGGTGCTGGACCTGGAGAAGATGGGCATGCCGTTCAACCGCACTCCCGAGGGTCGCATCGATCAGCGCCGCTTCGGCGGGCACACCCGCGACCACGGCAAGGCACCCGTGCGGCGATCCTGTTACGCCGCAGACCGAACCGGCCACATGATCCTGCAGACGCTCTACCAGAACTGCGTCAAGCACGACGTCGAGTTCTTCAACGAGTTTTACGCCCTCGACCTGGTGCTCACCGACACTCCGAACGGCCCGGTAGCCACCGGCGTCGTCGCTTACGAACTGGCCACCGGCGACATTCACGTCTTTCACGCCAAGGCCGTGGTGCTCGCCACCGGCGGCTCGGGCCGGATGTACAAGACCACCTCCAACGCCCACACGTTGACCGGTGACGGCATCGGCATCGTGTTCCGCAAGGGACTTCCGTTGGAGGACATGGAGTTTCACCAATTCCACCCCACCGGCCTGGCCGGGCTGGGCATTTTGATCTCCGAGGCCGTGCGCGGCGAGGGCGGCCGGCTGCTCAACGGCGAAGGTGAGCGCTTCATGGAGCGCTATGCGCCGACGATCGTCGACCTCGCGCCCCGCGACATTGTCGCCCGCTCGATGGTGCGCGAAGTGCTGGAGGGTCGCGGAGCCGGTCCGCACAAGGACTATGTGTACATCGACGTCCGCCATCTCGGCGCAGACGTGTTGGCCGCCAAGCTGCCCGACATCACCGAGTTCGCCCGCACCTACCTCGGGGTGGACCCGGTCAAGGAGCTGGTTCCGGTCTACCCGACCTGCCACTACGTGATGGGGGGCATCCCGACCACGATCACCGGTCAGGTGCTGCGGGACAACACCAACACCGTGCCGGGGCTGTACGCCGCCGGCGAATGCGCATGCGTATCGGTGCACGGCGCCAACCGGCTGGGCACCAATTCACTGTTGGACATCAACGTCTTTGGCCGTCGCGCCGGAATCGCCGCCGCCGCCTATGCGCAGGGCCACGACTTCGTCGACATGCCGGCTGACCCGGCGACGATGGTGGTCGGCTGGGTCGGCGACATCCTGTCCGAGCACGGCAATGAGCGGGTCGCCGACATTCGCGGGGCGCTGCAGCAGACGATGGACAACAACGCCGCGGTGTTCCGCACCGAGGAGACGCTCAAGCAGGCGCTGACCGACATCCACACGCTCAAAGAGCGGTATTCGCGAATCTCGGTGCACGACAAGGGGAAGCGCTTCAACAGCGACCTTCTGGAAGCCATCGAGCTCGGCTTTCTGCTGGAGCTGGCCGAGGTCACGGTGGTCGGCGCGTTGAACCGCAAGGAATCTCGCGGCGGTCATGCCCGCGAGGACTACCCCAACCGCGACGACGTCAACTACATGCGCCACACCATGGCCTATAAGGAAATTGGGTCCGATAAACAAGGCAGCGATCTGCTGAGCGACATCCGGCTGGATTTCAAACCTGTGGTGCAGACCCGTTACGAACCCAAGGAGCGGAAGTACTGATGAGCTCGGACTCCGAGGTGCAGACCGCCCCGGCCGGTGACCCGCCGTTACCAGCGATCCCAGAGGGCTCGGTGATGGTGACGCTGCGGATCGCCCGATTCAATCCGGAGAACCCGGAGCAGTACGCCGATTCCGGTGGCTGGCAGAGCTTCCGGGTGCCGTGCCTGCCGACCGATCGCCTGCTCAACCTGCTGATCTACGTCAAGAGCTACCTGGACGGCACGCTGACCTTCCGCCGGTCCTGCGCGCACGGTGTGTGCGGGTCCGACGCGGTGCGCATCAACGGCAAGAACCGACTGGCGTGCAAAGTCCTGATGCGCGATCTGCTGCCGGCTCCCAAAAAGGGAAAATCCGGTAAGCCGCTGACGATCACGATCGAGCCGATCCGCGGACTGCCCGTGGAAAAAGACTTGATCGTCGATATGGAACCGTTCTTCGACGCCTACCGCGCGGTCAAGCCCTACCTGGTCACCAGCGGTAATCCGCCGACGCGGGAACGGATACAGAGCCAGGCCGACCGTGCCCGCTACGACGACACCACCAAGTGCATCCTGTGCGCGGCGTGCACGACCAGCTGTCCGGTGTTCTGGAACGAGGGCAGCTACTTCGGCCCCGCGGCCATCGTCAACGCGCATCGATTCATCTTCGACAGCCGCGACGAGGCTGCCGCCGAGCGGCTCGACATCCTCAATGAGGTCGACGGTGTCTGGCGCTGCCGCACCACGTTCAACTGCACTGACGCCTGCCCGCGCGGCATCGACGTCACCAAGGCGATCCAAGAGGTCAAGCGGGCGTTGATGTTCACCCGCTGACCGGGTAACGGAAAACTCGTGCTGCGCAAACACGAGTTCGGACGCTGACGACGTGGCATAGTGCGCGAGGTGGTCACCGAGCGCCCACTGCTGCATCCTTGGTCTGAGTCGCGGTGAGCCGCATGCGCAGAATCCATTTCAACGTTCGCGGCATGCCGGTGTGGAGTTATCCGGCGCTGTTGTACCTCGGCTTGGTCTGCGGCTTCTATGTGATGTACGCGATTGCGCCAGTCGTGGGGCTGCCACGGTCGCCTGCCGCGGCCGCAATGCTGGTCTTGTTCGCCCCGGCCGTCATCGGCGCCCGCATCTGGTTCGTGCTCGACCGCTGGGCGATCTATCGGCATGACTTGCGCCGGATCTGGCGGCGATCCGAGGGCGGGATGACGCTCTACGGCGGCCTGGTGCTGGCGATGGCTCTGTCGCCGGCTGTACTCAACGCTTTCAGGCTTCCGTTCGTGGCGTTCTGGGACGCTGCCACGTTCACGATCCTCGCCGGAATGACCTTCACCAGAGTGGGCTGCCTGCTCAACGGCCGCTGTTCGGGGCGAAGTACCGACGGCCGGTTCGGGTTGTGGCTGCCCGATCACCAGGGCCGCCGGCAGCGACGCTATCCGGTGCAGTTGCTCGAACTCGCCCGGTCGCTGCTGCTGCTGGGCGGATCGGCGGTGCTGCTCGCGGTGGGCACGCCGCGCGGGACGATCTGCGCGTTCGCCCTGGTGGGCTATGTGGCGACTCGCTTCGCCATCGACCCGTTGCGTGAGCGCCCGACCAATTCGCGCGCCGGTCGCCCGGTAGCGCTGGCCGCTTTCGTCGGTTGTTCTTTGTTGGCAGCCGGCATGGGCTGGCTTGTCACGGGATGACGAGGCGCTCGCCGCTATTGTGAGCGGGTGCACGTCCTGTCGGTGAACGTCGCCCGACCCCGAGTCAATCCCGATCCGCGGGCGCAGTCGACACTGACCGGAATCGACAAGCAGCCCGTGACCGAGGCGGTCCTGGTGCGCCCGCCCGGGCGAAGTCAGAGCGACGCCAGCGGACTAATCGGCGACACCATCGGAAATCCGAAGCTGCACGGCGGAGCCGACCAGGCGGTCTACGCCTACGCCCGTGAGGACCTCGACCACTGGGAAGCGCAACTCGGCCGCGCCCTCGACAACGGAATGTTCGGTGAGAATCTCACCACGGCCGGTGTCGACCTGACGCAGACCCGCATCGGCGAACGATGGCGGATCGGCACCGGAACGCTGCTCCTGGAAGTGTCTGCGCCGCGCACGCCCTGCCGGACGTTCGCGTCGTTCCTGGACCTGCCACGCTGGATCAAGACCTTCACCGAGGCCGGCATGCCCGGCGCCTACTTTCGTGTGCTGTCCTCCGGTGAGGTCCGTGCCGGTGACGGCATCACGGTCGAGTACCGCCCCGACCACGATGTGACGATCGGCCTGGCCTTCCGCGCCCGGATGACCGATCCGGGGCTGGCGCCGACGTTGCTGCAGGCCGACGCTCTCTCTGCCGAGCTGAAAAGCTTTGCACGACAACGTGCCACATGACCGATCACCTTTGGCTGCACTTCGCCCGGCAGGGCCCCGACATCACCCCGCCGGTCATCACCCGCGGTGACGGCGTGATGATCTTCGACGACCGCGGCAACAGCTACCTGGACGGACTGTCCGGACTGTTCACCGTGCAGGTCGGTCACGGTCGCGCCGAGCTCGCCCAGGCCGCCGCCCGTCAGGCCGAGACATTGGCCTTCTTCCCGCTATGGGGATACGCGACGCCGCCCGCGATCGAGCTCTCCGAGCGGCTGGCCCGCTACGCGCCGGGCGAGCTCAATCGGGTGTTCTTCACCAGCGGAGGTACCGAGGCCGTCGAGACCGCTTGGAAAGTAGCCAAGCAGTACTTCAAGCTCACCGGGAAACCCGGCAAGCACAAAGTCATTTCGCGAGCGGTCGCCTACCACGGCACAACGCAGGGGGCGTTGGCCATCACCGGCCTGCCGAAATACAAGGCACCCTTCGAACCCGTCACGCCCGGCGGCTTCCGGGTGCCCAACACCAACTTCTACCGCTCGCCCGAACCGTTCAGCGCCGACATCAAGGCCTTCGGACGATGGGCAGCCGACCGCATCGCCGAGGCGATCGAGTTCGAAGGACCTGACACCGTCGCCGCGGTCTTTCTCGAGCCGGTGCAGAATGCGGGCGGCTCCATCCCGCCGCCCCCTGGCTATTTCGAGCGGGTACGCGAGATCTGCGACCACTACGACGTGCTGCTGGTCTCCGACGAGGTGATCTGCGCGTTCGGCCGCATCGGATCGATGTTCGCCTGCAGCGATTTCGGCTATGTACCGGACATGATCACCTGCGCCAAGGGGATGACGTCGGGATACTCGCCGCTGGGTGCGATGATCGCCAGTGATCGGCTGTTCGAGCCGTTCAACGACGGCGAGACGATGTTTCCGCACGGCTACACCTTCGGTGGCCACCCGGTGTCCACCGCGGTTGCACTGGCCAACCTCGACATCTTCGAGCGCGAAGGTCTCAACGACCGCGTCAAAGCACAGTCCCCCGCGCTGCGTGCCACGTTGGAGAAGCTGTACGACCTGCCGATCGTCGGCGACGTCCGCGGCGAGGGGTACTTTTTCGGCATCGAATTGGTCAAAGACACCGCGACCAAGCAGACCTTCGACGGCGACGAGAAGCGCGCCCTGTTGAGCCGGGTGTCGGCGGGCCTATTCGCCGCCGGGTTGTATTGCCGCACAGACGATCGCGGTGATTCCGTCATCCAGCTCGCTCCCCCGCTGATCAGCGGACAGGCCGAGTTCGACACCATCGAAGCCATCGTGCGCAGTGTGCTGACCGAGGAGCTAGACAAGCTTGGCTAAACCGCCTATTGACCCGATCCGGTGGCGGCCACCGCTGTCGCGGCCGCTCCCCGAACCGAATTTGACTGCGGCACTGCACATCGTCGACGTACCGGGCACCGCCGCCGAGGACGTCGTCGCCGACGCCGACGGCAACATCTTCACCGGTGTCGAGGACGGTCGCATCGTCCGGGTCAGCCCCGATGGCAAGTCCGTGCAGGTGGTCGCCGACACCGGCGGTCGACCGCTGGGGCTGGCGGTCGCCCACGACGGCCGGCTGTTGATCTGCGACAGCCACCGCGGGCTGCTGCGGTACGACCCGGCCGGCGGGGCGATCGAGACGCTGGTCGCCGAGATCGATGGCCGCCCGCTGACCTTCTGCTCGAATGTCGTCGAATCATCAAACGGCACAATCTTTTTCACCGAGTCGACGAGCCGCTTCTACTACGAGTACTACAAGGGCTCCGTCATCGAGGGGCGCCCGACCGGATCGCTGTTCCGGCGTGATCCCGACGGCACGGTCACCGAGTTGGCCGACGGGCTCTACTTCGCCAACGGCGTCACGCTGACCAGTGACGAGTCGGCGGTGGTGTTCGCCGAGAGCGCCGGATGCCGGGTATCGAAGTACTGGCTGACCGGAGAGCGGGCCGGCACCATCACCCCGTTGGTCACCGACCTACCGGGCTATCCCGACAACATCTCCACCGGCCTCGACGGCCGAATCTGGGTGGCGCTGGTGTCGGACCGCAACGCGCTCAACGAGTGGCTGGGCCCGCGCGCGCCGATCATCCGCAGCGTGATGTGGCGGCTCCTGCCCTACCGCTGGCTGCCCGATCCCCGCTCGACGGTGTGGGTCGTCGGCTTCGACCCCGACGACGGTCACGTGGTCGCCCAGCTGCACACCCAACACGCGGACTTCGGCCTGGCCACCGGCGTGGTGGAAACGCCGGGACGGCTATGGCTCGGCCGCATCGCCGGGCCCGGCATTTGTTACCTGGATTTGCAACATCCGTAACACCAGTCACAGCGCGGCTCCAGGGAATCGGGCCGCCGATCGCCTACTCTGCTCAGACGATGACACTCTTGCGCACTGCATCATGCCTGGCAGCGGCCGGTTTCATGCTGAGCACCCCGGCGCTGCTCGGGATGCCGGCCGCGTTTGCCGAGCCCGCTGTGGTGCACGACCCGTGCCCCTACAAAGTGGCGACTCCGGCGGCGGTGGACTCGTCGGAAGTCCCGCAAGCCGGCGAGCCACCGCTGCCGCTGCCGGTGCCACCGTCGCCGATCGGCGGCAACGCGCTGAGCGGCTGCGGCGTCGTCGCCGCCGCCGGCACCCCGCCGGTGCCCGGCGACATCTCGGCCGAGGCCTGGTTGGTGGCCGACCTGGACAGCGGCGCCATCGTCGCGGCACGCGACCCGCACGGCCGGCACCGTCCGGCCAGCATCATCAAGGTGCTCGTGGCAATGGCATCGATGCGCGAGCTCAACCTCAACAAGACCGTCGACGGCACGCCTGAGGATGCCGCCGCGGAGGGCACCCGGGTCGGCGTTGCCCCGGGTGGCACCTACACCGTGAACCAGTTGCTGCACGGCCTGCTGATGCACTCCGGCAACGACGCCGCGCACGCGCTGGCTATGCAACTGGGCGGCATGCCGAGCACGCTGGACAAGATCAACGCGCTGGCGGCAAAACTCGGCGGCAAAGACACTCGTGCCGCGACACCGTCGGGTCTGGACGGCCCGGGCATGAGCACGTCGGCCTACGACATCGGATTGTTCTATCGGTATGCCTGGGAGAACCCGACTTTCGCCGACATCGTGCACACCGAGAAGTTCGACTTCCCCGGACACGCCGACAGCCCCGGCTACCAGCTGGAGAACGACAACCAGCTGCTCTACCACTACCCCGGCGCGCTCGGCGGCAAGACCGGCTACACCGACGACGCCGGCCAGACGTTCGTCGGCGCCGCGAACCGGGACGGACGCCGACTGATGGCGGTGTTGCTACACGGAACCCGGCTGCCGATCCCGCCATGGCAGCAAGCCGCGCACTTGCTGGACTACGGTTTTGCGACCGCGCCGGGAACCCGGGTGGGCACCCTGATCGAACCCGACCCGTCGCTGGTCACCCCGTCCGCCGCATCCGCGCCCGGCGACAAGGGCGGCGGGCCCGCCGCGAACGCGTCCGCGCTGATACCCAGCGTTGACGCATTGCCGGTTAGGGTCGGTGTCGCGGTGATCGGTACGGTCGTCGTGTTCGGCTTGATCATGGTGGCGCGCTCGATGAACCGACGGCCGCAGCACTAAGCAGCGGCTCAAAAGACCGGGGCGGCCCACTCCGGAGGGGAGCTTGTGAGCCGCATCGGCGAATCATTGCGAACACGACGGCAATTGATGATCGGCGTGACCGCGGCGACCCTGGGCATCATCTGCGGCTACGACCTGTCCAACATCGCCGGTGCACTGCTGTTCATCACCAATGATTTCAACCTGACCGTGCGCAAGCAGGAACTGTTGACGACGATGGTCGTGATCGGGGAGATCTGCGGCGCGCTGAGCGGCGGATTCCTGGCCAACGCGATCGGGCGCAAGCGGTCGATGATGCTGGTGGCGGGCGGCTATGCGGTGTTCTCGCTGCTGGGCGCCGCGGCGGCGTCCATGCCGTGGCTGATGGCGGCCCGCATGCTGCTCGGCATGACCATCGGGTTGTCCGCCACCGTGACCCCGGTGTTCATCGCCGAGTCGGCGCCGACGAAACTGCGCGGTTCGCTGCTGGTCACCTACCAGGTGGCAACCATCCTGGGGATCATCGGCGGCTACCTGTCGGCTTTTGCGCTGGCCGATTCGGGCAGTTGGCGGTGGATGCTCGGGCTGGCGGCGGTGCCGGCGCTGCTGGTTCTGCCGCTGCTGGCCACCATGCCGGACACCGCACGGTGGTATCTGTTCAAGAACCGGGTCGACGACGCCCGCAAGGCGCTGCTGCGCGTCGAGCCGAACCGGGACGTCGAGCAGGAACTCGCCGAGATCGCCGACGCGATGCGCGAAGAGCGCGGCGGCTCGTTGCTGGAGATGCTGCGCCTGCCGTACCTGCGCGCCACCGCCTTCGTCGTCGGCCTCGGCTTCTTCGCCGAGTTGAGTGGCATCAACGGAATCATCTACTACAGCCCGCTGCTGTTTCAGGCGATGGGATTCGAAGGCAACTTCTCGTTGCTCGTGCTGCCCGCGCTCATCCAAATCGCCTCGCTGGTCGCCGTTCTGACCTCGCTGGTCCTCGTCGACCGGATCGGTCGCCGACCCATTCTGCTGTCCGGTATCGCCGCGATGATCGTCGGCGACGCGGTGCTGATCGGTGTGTTCGCCGCCAAATCCGACGCGGTTTCCGGACTCGGCTACGCCGGATTGCTGATGTTCACCATGGGATTCACCTTCGGCTTCGGGGCGCTGGTCTGGGTCTACGCCGGCGAAAGCTTCCCGGCACATCTGCGGTCGCTGGGATCCAGCGCGATGCTGACCGCCAACCTGACAGCCAACGCGCTGGTCGAAGCGGTCTTCCTGACGATGCTGAATACGCTCGGCGGCGCGGGAATGTTTACCGTATTCGCCCTCCTGGCGACCCTGGGCTTCTTTCTCGTCTACCGCTTCGCCCCGGAGACCAAAGGGCGACAACTCGAGGAGATCCGCCACTTCTGGGAAAGCGGTGGCCGCTGGCCCGACGAAACGCCCAGCGCGGCAACGGATGTACCGGCATGCCGCTGATCGCGGCCGGCACAGTCGTCCTCCCACAAGGCGTCTCCCGTCCGGGCTGGGTACACACCTCCGGCACCACGATCGTGGGGTGCGGTGCGGGCGCGCCACCGCAACCCCCTGACGTCGATCTGCCCGACGCGCTGCTCGTCCCCGGATTCGTGGACATCCACGTGCACGGCGGCGGTGGCGCGTCCTTCCTCGGAGGTGATGTCTCAGAGGTCCTGCAGGCGGCCGGTTTTCACCGCGGGCACGGCACCACCACGACACTGGCCAGCCTGGTCACCGCGCCCCTTTCCGACCTGTTGGCAGCGGTGCGCGGACTCGGCGAGGCCACCCGCAACGGGATGATCGCCGGCATCCACCTCGAGGGGCCCTGGCTGAGCACGGCACACTGCGGCGCCCACGACCAGACCCAGATGCGTGACGCAACGGCGGCCGAGATCGATGCGCTGCTGACCGCCGGCGACGGGACGATCCGGATGATCACCCTGGCACCCGAGCGCCGCGGCAGCGATGACGCGATCACTCGTCTCGTGGGCGCCGGAGTGGTTGTGGCGGTGGGACATACGGATGCGACGTACGAGCAGACCCGGCACGCCATCGAGCTGGGCGCCACCGTCGGCACTCACCTGTTCAACGCCATGCGGCCACTGCATCACCGCGAGCCGGGCCCTGCGCTGGCGCTGCTGGAGGATCCGCGGGTGACCGTGGAGCTGATCGCAGACGGTGTCCACGTCCACCCCGCGGTGGTGCACACGACGGTCCAGGCGGCCGGTGCCGAGCGGGTGGCGCTGGTCACCGATGCCACCGCGGCGGCGGGCGCAGAGGATGGCGAGTATCGGCTCGGCGCGGTGCCGGTGGACGTTGTCGGGGGTGTGGCGCGGGTGCGCGGCACCCCGACCATCGCGGGTAGCACCGCGACCATGGACCAGGTCTTCAGCGCTGCGGCCGGCCTCGGCCCGGATCGCGACGCCGCGCTGATCGCGGCGGTGCTCATGACGTCGACGACACCGGCGCGGGCACTCGGCATCGACGGTGCCGGTGCCCTGCGTGTCGGCGGCGACGCCAATCTTGTTGTACTGAACCAGGATTTGACAGTGCACGCCGTCATGGCCGGCGGCAGTTGGGTAGACGGACGGTGAGGTGTGGGAGACGCGTGCGATGGCATGGCTGATTTTGGTGGCGTCCGGAGTTCTCGAGGCGGTGTGGGCGACCGCGATGGACCGGTCCGAGGGGTTTTCCCGGCTCATTCCATCGTTGATTTTCGCTGTGTCGCTGCTGTTTTCGATGGCAGGGTTGGCCTTCGCGATGCGCAGCCTGCCGACCGGGACCAGCTACGCCGTCTGGGTCGGCATCGGCGCGGCGCTCACCGTCGGTTACGCGATGCTGACCGGCGAGGAGACGGCCTCGCCGGTCAAGGTGCTGCTGATCGCCGGAGTCGTCGGCTGCATCGCGGGCCTGAAATTGGTGAGCTAGTCGCTCGCGGTGGACGGGGCCTCTTCCGCCCGACCGAATAGCAGCGGGTAGGCGATACCGGCGATCGCTCCGCCCACCAGCGGCGCCAGCCAGAACACCCACAGCTGTCCGGGCGCCCCGTCACCGTTGAAGAACGCGACGGCAGTCGAGCGGGCCGGGTTGACCGAGGTGTTGGAGATCGGAATGGCGACCAGGTGGATGATCGTCAAGGTCAAGCCGATCGCAAGGCCGGCAAAGCCTTTCGGCGCCCGCGTGTCGGTCGAGCCGAGGATGACGAACAGGAATACCGCGGTCAACACGATCTCGGCCAGGATCACGGCACCCAGCGAATAGCCGGTCGGTGAATGTACCCCGTAGCCGTTGGCAGCCAAGTGCCCTGTCGCGATGAACCCGGGCTTGCCGAACGCAATGAAGTACACCACCAGCGCGCCTAGCAGACCGCCGATCACCTGCACGATCCAATAGGCCGGTAGCACTTTCCATTCCACTCGGCGGGCCAGCGCGGCGCCGAGCGTCACAGCCGGGTTGAAATGCCCGCCGGAGATGGTCCCGAATGCATACACACCGGTCAGCACGGTGAGACCGAACGCCAGTGCGACACCGAGATAGCCGATGCCGAGGGAGAACAGATCAGATTGGGCCTTCAACGAAAAGACCGCGCTGCCAACGCCACCGAGCACCAGCCAAAATGTGCCGATGGTTTCCGCTGCCAATTTGTGGAAGAGATTTGGTGCAGACATCGCCTACCCGCCTTTGCGTAGCGCAATTGTTCGTGCCCCTGAGGATGACACTCCCGGACGGCGGCGCGACCTGTCGTTGCCCAATTGTTTCGTTAAAGAGACACCCGCGATGTTGAGCGTCTCGGCAGTTATTCCTCAGTGCCGCGCCGGATGAACCACGAAAGGCCAAGAGCCCACACTGCACCCGCGATAGCGGCAGCTAGCGCCTGTCGCGCTGTGAGACCGTCGGCGGGCGGCGCACCGGGGACGACGGCGACGGGTTCCGGCGCTTCGTCCGGCGCAGCCGGCAGCAGGGCCGGGGTCGGCACCGCCGGCGGCGGAGCGGGCGTCGACGTCGCCGCCCAGGCGGTCGCGAAAAGCAGCAGCCGCGCCGTCACATAGGCGAAAACCATCAGACCCAGCACCGGCCCGAAGGTGGCCCCGGCCGGACTGTGCAACACCGACTTCAGATAGATCGACCCGACCAACTTGAAAAGCTCGAAGCCGACCGCCGCGAGCAACGCCGCCCGAATCGCGCTGGTGAAATTGACCGGATCTCTGGGTAGCCGCGCGATCATCCAGCCGAACACCAACCACGACAAGAGAAATGACACCAGTACTGAGGCCGATCGCAGGATCGCGTCCAGCACCGGAAGGTCGTGTAGACCCAGCAACCGCAACAGTCGGGCCATCGGTCCCGCTCCGGCCAGCGCGCTGAGCGCGAGGGTGGCAAAGATGGCCACGAACGACGACACCATCGCGAAGAGATCGGAAAATTTGGTGCGGATGTAACCGTCCGCACCGTCGGCTTGCCGCCACAACTCGGTCAATGCAACCCGCAGGTTGCTCATCCAGTTCAGGCCGACCCACAACGCCACGGCCAAGCCGATCACACCGACCGACGCCCGCGCTTCGATCGCCGAATTCATCAGGTCGAGCATCTGCTGTCCCAAGGCGCCGGGCACCGCGTGCCTGATCTTGTTGTCGATCGCGGACAGCACGGCGGGACGTCGGGACAGCAGAAATCCGGCGACGCTGAAACCGACCATCAGCAAAGGGAACAACGCGAAGATCGTGTAGTACGTCAGTCCGGCCGCGAAGAAATTGCCCTGACATTCGTCGAACCAATCGTTGGCCCGCATGGCGTGGTCGAACCATGCATACCGCGCCCGCAGACGATCGAGGATCCCTGGCTTGGCCGGCTCGCTCACAACAACCCGCTAAGGACGTCTCGGCAGGAACCCGAGCCGGTCATAAACCCGGTCGACGGTTTTCCCGGCCACGTCATCGGCGCGCCCCGCCCCGGCGGCCAGTATTGACTCCAGTTCGGTTGGATCGGTGAGCAATTCGTCGACCCGGGTCTTGATCGGCGTCACGAATTCGACCACCGCCTCAGCGGTGTCCTTCTTCAGGTCGCCGTAACCGCGTCCGGCGTACCCGTCGACCAATTTCGCGATGTCGACGCCGGTGACCGCGGACTGGATGCTCAGTAGGTTCGAGACCCCGGCCTTTGCTTCCGGGTCGAAGCGGATCTCCCGCTCGCTGTCGGTCACGGCGGAGCGAATCTTTTTGGCGGACAACGCTGGAGCGTCGAGCAAGCTGATCAGGCCCGCATCGGTGGCCGCGGACTTGCTCATCTTCGCCGACGGGTCCTGCAGGTCGTAGATCTTCGCGGTGGCCTTGGGAATCAGGACTTCGGGAACCACGAACGTGTCCGGGTAGCGGCTGTTGAACCGTTGCGCGATATCGCGGGCCAGCTCCAAATGCTGACGCTGGTCTTCGCCGACCGGCACCAACTCGGCGTCGTACGCCAGCACGTCGGCGGCCTGCAGCACGGGATAGGTGAAGAGGCCGACGGTGGTGGCGTCACTCCCCTGCCGCGTCGACTTGTCCTTGAACTGCGTCATCCGCGACGCCTGGCCGAAGCCGGTGAAACAGCCCAACACCCAGGCCAACTGCGCGTGCGCGGGGACATGGCTCTGCACGAAGATCGTGCTGCGGGCCGGGTCGACCCCGAGCGCCAGATATTGGGCGGCGGTCACCAGGGTCCGGCGCCGCAACGTGTCGGGATCCTGCGGAACGGTGATGGCATGGAGGTCGACGACGCAGAAGAAGGCGTCGTGATCATCCTGCAACTGAGCCCACTGGGTGACGGCGCCCAGCGCATTTCCGAGGTGAAGCGAGTCCGAGGTCGGCTGCACACCGGAGAACACCCGGGGAGACGCGAGGGCGGTAGCGCTAGTCATGATCCCTCGATCTTTTCATGTGGGGACCGACACTTCTTGCGGTACCGGCGGTAACGGCTTTAGTGTCGCTGCATGCCTAACCGTGCTCCCATCCATCTCGGATCTGGCGAACCCGTCCTTTTGCTGCATCCATTCCTGATCTCGCAGCTGGTGTGGGAGACCGTCGCCCAGCAACTGGCCGACACCGGTCGCTACGAAGTCTTCGCCCCAACGATGGCAGGCCACAACGGCGGCCCCAAGTCCGGTACCTGGTTCCTGAGCTCAGCGGTGCTCGCCGACCACGTCGAGCGGCAACTCGACGCATTGGGCTGGGACACCGCCCACATCGTCGGCAACTCGCTGGGTGGCTGGGTGGCATTCGAACTGGAACGTCGCGGCCGGGCACGCACAGTCACCGGCATCGCGCCGGCCGGCGGGTGGACCCGCTGGGCGCCGGCCAAATTCGAGGTGGTCGCCAAGTTCGTCGCGGGGATGCCGTTCTGGGTGTTCGCTCGCCTCCTGGGACCCCGCGCGCTGCGTCTGCCCTACACCCGTCAGCTGTCCACGCTGCCGGTCAGCGGGACCCCCGATGGTGTCAGCGAAGAACAGCTGGCCGCCATCGTCGACGACGTCGCGCACTGCCCCGCCTACTTCCAGCTGCTGGTCAAATCGCTCACACAGCCGGGGCTGCTGGAGTTGGCGCAGACCGCCGTGCCCGCCCATCTGGTGCTGTGCGGAAAGGACCGGGTGTTCCCCGCGCCCCGCTCCCACCGTTACTTCCAGGCCCAGCTGCCGGCCAATACTCGAATCACCACAATCGACGGCGTCGGACACATTCCGATGTTCGAGGCACCGGCCCGGGTGACCGAAGCGATCGACGCCTTCATCAGCGAGCACAGCATCAGCCAGCACAGCTCGCAGCACCGGGCCGTCGACCCACCGGCTAGCTAGCAGCCGCCGCCCTAGGCGGTCGCCGGCACCAGGCGCGGCCGCGCGGCCGGCGCCGTCCACATCCTCGAATGGCTACGCCCGGTGCTCGCCCACTACTTGACGGACCCGGCGCCCTGACGTTGCTCGACGATCGCCAGCGCCCGCGTGGCCCATCGAACATTTTCTTCCTCGTAGGAGATGCCCCGCATCAAGGTCAGGTACGGACCTACCCGCGGCGCCGTGGCCAGGAACTCCTCTTCGCTGCGTCCGTCGAGAATCCGGGTGCGCAGCCGTTCGTAGCGTTGCACCTTCACCTCGGCCCGGTCGCGGCGTTCGATGATCAGGTCGCGAACCGCCGCAGCGTCACCGACATCGAAGGCCTGGACCTTGATCAGCAGTTCGTCGCGGATCGCCGACGGCTTCGCCGGCCGGCCGGTGAACTGGCGGATCGCTTCATAGCCCGCATCGGTCAGCGAGAACATCCGCTTGTTGGGCCGGCGCTCCTGCTCCACGATGCGGGCCTGGATCAGACCCTGCTCGGCGAGGCGTTCGAGCTCCCGGTATAGCTGCTGAGGCGTGGCCATCCAGAAGTTCGCCACCGATGCGTCGAAGCCTTTTGCCAGGTCGTAGCCGGACGATTCGCCCTCGAGGAGGGCGGCCAGCACGGCGTCATGCAACGACATTCCGCGATCGTAACCCATTAATAGTCAACAAATTGATTATTAGCCTATAGACACATCGGGGGTCGAGCCTTTACTGTCGAGCACACCTACTCAACAAATTGACCATTAGAGGTATCTGATGCATCCCTTCCGCAAGGCGGTCGAAGATCGGGACGAGGCGGCCATCCAGGCCTTGCTGGCCGATGACGTCGTGTTCACCAGCCCGGTGGCCTTCAAGCCCTACGTCGGCAAGCCGATCACCGCCGCGATCCTGTGCGGCGTGCTGCGGGTCTTCGAAGACTTTCGCTATGTCCGCGAGATCCACGACAGCAACGGCGGTCACCACGCGCTCGAGTTCCAGACCGGGATCGCGGGTGCCCCCGGCGTGACCGTCAACGGCTGCGACTTCATCCACGTCAATGACGACGGCCTGATCGATGACTTTAAGGTGATGGTGCGACCGCTCTCCGGTGCGAAGGCGTTGTCCGAAGCGATGGCCGCAGAGTTTCCGAGAATCCAGACCGAAGCCGTCGAACTGGCCGACCAGTTCACTCGGGCTTAGAGCGACAGGGAGCAGCCAGGCATGCGAATCGGACTAGGGATCAACTACGCGGGCGGCTTCAAAGAGGTGGCTGCCGAGGTGGCCGACCTCGAACGCGCCGGGCTGGACATTGTCTTTGTCCCCGAGGCGTATTCGTACGACGCGGTGAGTGCGCTCGGCTACCTGGCGGCCACCACCGAACGGGTCGAGCTGGCATCGGGCATCCTGCAGCTCTACACCCGCACACCCACCCTGACCGCGATGACTGCCGCCGGGCTGGACTACGTCTCCGACGGCCGGTTCACCCTGGGCCTGGGCGCGTCGGGCCCTCAGGTGATCGAGGGTTTCCACGGCGTTCGCTACGACGCACCGATCGCGCGCACCCGCGAGGTCATCGAGATCTGCCGCCAGGTGTGGCGGCGTGAGAAGCTGCAATATCAGGGTGAGCACTACGAGATCCCGTTGCCCGCCGGTAAGGGCACCGGCCTCGGCAAGTCCTTGAAACTCATCAATAAGCCGGTGCGGGAACGCATCCCGATATTGATCGCCGCACTGGGACCCAAGAACGTGGAGCTCGCCGCCGAGCTCGCCGAAGGTTGGCAGCCCATCTTCTTTCTGCCGGAGAAGGCACACGACGTCTGGGGCGAGGCGCTGACCGCCGGCCAGGCCAACCGCGACCCGGCTCTGGGCGATCTGCAAGTGTTCGCCGGCCCGACCCTGGCCATCGGCGACAACGTCGAGCCGCTCAGGGAAATCGTGAAGCCCCATCTAGCGCTTTACATCGGCGGCATGGGCGCCAAGGGGAAGAACTTCTACCACACGCTGGCCACCCGCTACGGCTACGGGGCGCAGGCCGACCGCATCCAGGAGCTCTACCTGGCCGGCGACAAGGAAGCTGCCGCCAAGGCGGTTCCGGACGACCTGGTGCGCGACATCTCGCTGATCGGTACGCCCGGATTCGTCAAAGAACGGATCGCGGCTTTCCGCGAGGCCGGTGTGACCACGCTGAACGTGGTGCCCGTCGCCGAGACCGCCCACGAGCGCGTCAAGCTGATCGAGACGCTCCGCGGGCTGGTGGACTGACCGGTCAGTCCTGGGCAGCCGCCAGGGCGGCGTTGAACGTCTCGCTCGGCCGCATCACCGCGATGGTCTTCTCGTCGTCGAGTCGGTAATAGCCGCCGATGTCGACGGGTTCGCCTTGCGCCTTGGCGAGTTCGGCGACGATCGCGTCCTCGTCCTTGCCCAGCTCCTCGGCCAGCCCGGCGAAGTGCTTGCGCAACTCTTCGTCGTCGTTCTGCTTCGCGAGTTCCTGCGCCCAGTACAGCGCCAGGTAGAACTGGCTGCCGCGGTTGTCGAGCTCACCGGTCTTGCGGGACGGGCCCTTGTTGTTGTCCAGCAGTTTGCCGATTGCGTCGTCGAGCGTCTTGCCCAGGATCTTGGCCCGCTCGTTGCCGGTCTTGATCCCGATGTCTTCGAAACATGCTCCCAGCGCCAGGAATTCGCCGAGCGAATCCCACCGCAGGTGGTTCTCCTCGACCAGTTGGTGGACATGCTTGGGCGCCGATCCGCCCGCACCTGTCTCATACATTCCCCCGCCGGCCATCAGCGGCACGATGGACAGCATTTTGGCGCTGGTACCCAGCTCCAAGATCGGGAACAGGTCAGTCAGGTAGTCGCGCAGGATGTTTCCGGTGGCGGCGATGGTGTCCTGGCTGCGGATCGCCCGCTCGATCGTGTGCCGCATGGCGCGCTCCTGCGACATGATCTGGATGTCGAGGCCCTCGGTGTCGTGGTCGGCGAGGTAGGTGTTGACCTTCTTACGCAGTTCGTTCTCGTGCGGACGCTCCTGGTCCAGCCAGAACACCACCGGCATGCCCGAGTTCCTCGCCCGGGTGACCGCCAGCTTGACCCAGTCGCGAATCGCCGCGTCTGTCACGATGGGCATCCGCCAGATGTCGCCTTGCTCAACGTTTTGCGTCAGCAGTACTTCGCCGGTCTCGAGGTCGACGATGTCGGCGACACCGTCTTCGGGGATCTCGAACGTCTTGTCGTGCGAGCCGTACTCCTCGGCCTGCTGCGCCATCAGACCGACGTTGGGCACGGTGCCCATCGTGGTCGGGTCGAACTGACCGTGGGTCTTGCAGAAGTTGATGATCTCCTGGTAGATGCGGGAGAAGGTGGATTCGGGGTTGACAGCCTTGGTGTCCTTCTGTCGCCCGTCGGCACCGTACATCTTGCCGCCCGCGCGGATCATTGCCGGCATCGACGCATCCACGATCACGTCGCTGGGTGAGTGAAAGTTGCTGATGCCCTTGGCCGAATCGACCATGGCCAGCTCGGGCCGGTGCTCGTGGCAGGCATGCAGGTCGCGAACGATCTCGTCATGCAGTGACGCCGGCAGCGCCTCGATCTTGTTGTACAAGTCGACCAGTCCGTTGTTGACGTTGATGCCGAGTTCGTCGAACAAATCCTGGTGCTTGGCGAAGGCGTCCCGGTAGAAGATCTTGACCGCATGGCCGAAGACGATGGGGTGGCTGACCTTCATCATCGTCGCCTTGACGTGCAGCGAGAACATCACGCCGGTCTCGTAGGCGTCCTCGATCTCCGCCTCGTAGAAGTCGCAGAGCGCCTTCACACTCATGAACATGCTGTCGATGACGTCGCCGTCGCGTAGCGAGACCTTCGGTTTGAGCACAATCGTCTTGCCGCTCGTGGTTTTCAGTTCCATCTTCACGTCGCGCGCACGGTCCAGCGTCAACGACTTCTCACCGTGGTAGAAATCGCCGTGCTTCATGGTCGCGACGTGGGTGCGCGATGCCTGCGACCATTCCCCCATGCTGTGCGGGTGTTTGCGGGCGAATTCCTTGACCGCCTTCGGCGCGCGGCGATCCGAATTACCCTGTCGCAGAACGGGGTTCACCGCGCTACCGAGACACTTGGCGTAGCGGTCGCGAATTTCCTTGTCCTCATTGGTTTTCGGATGCTGCGGGTAGTCGGGGATCTTGAATCCCTTGCCCTGCAGTTCCTTGACCGCGGCCACCAGCTGCGGCACCGACGCGCTGATGTTGGGCAGCTTGATGATGTTGGTGTCGGCCTCTTTGGTCAGCCGGCCCAGCTCGCCCAGGTTGTCGGGCACGCGCTGCTCGTCGGTCAGGTAGTCGGAGAACTCGGCCAGGATCCGCGCGGCGACCGAAATGTCGCTCGTCTGGATCGTGATCCCGGCGGGTTCGGCGAACGCCCGCACGATCGGCAAAAAAGCGTAGGTCGCCAGCAGCGGCGCCTCATCGGTCAGCGTGTAGATGATGGTCGGCTGGTCGGCGCACACGGTGTTTCTCCCGGTATCGGTTAGATCCTGACGGGCTTCGCGGTGAATCTTGCTGTCACGTTATCAAGCACGTTTCCGCTGTTGTCGACCTCGATCAGGCCGCACTCCATACCCGAGGGTACGGAGTGCACGCCATTGGCACCGTTTCGGCTTGATGAGCTAAGCTTCATGTCGGTCATGAGCGCCAGCGTCAAGCCCCGGCTCGCTGGCCGGCAACCCTCCAACCGCGGTGGGGTGCTCCGGGTGAAGACCAGGTTTCGTAGCCAAGACGTGGCTACGCGGCAAGCGCGGGTCCTCCGTGATGGGCCCCCCGGAGTAGACAGGGAAACCTGATGCGCACCTACATGGGCCGACCCATCGTTCGTCGCTGACGCTTTTCCCGGAAAGCAACCAATCGTGAGTTCCGACACCACCACCAACGACATCGATCCGACCGCAAACTGGTCGTTCGAGACCAAGCAGATCCACGTCGGTCAGCATCCCTGCCCGACCACCGGCGCCCGCGCGCTGCCGATCTACCAGACCACGTCCTACGTGTTCGACGACACCTCGCACGCTGCGGCGCTGTTCGGTCTGGAAGTGCCGGGCAACATCTACACCCGGATCGGCAACCCGACCACGGACGTCGTCGAACAGCGCATCGCCGCGCTGGAAGGCGGGGTGGCCGCGCTGTTCCTGTCCTCGGGGCAGGCCGCCGAGACATTCGCGATCCTGAACCTGGCCGCCGCGGGCGATCACATCGTCTCCAGCCCCAGGCTCTACGGCGGCACCTACAACCTTTTCCACTACACGCTGCCAAAACTCGGCATCGACGTCAGCTTCGTCGAAGACCCGGACAACCTGGACTCGTGGCGCGCCGCGGTCCGCCCCAACACCAAGGGGTTCTTCGCCGAGACGATCTCCAACCCGCAAATCGACATCCTGGACATCCCCGGTGTGTCGGCGGTGGCCCACGAGCAGGGTGTGCCGCTGATCGTCGACAACACGGTCGCCACCCCCTACCTGATCCAGCCGATCGCCCACGGCGCCGACATCGTGGTGCACTCGGCCACCAAGTACCTCGGCGGCCACGGCGCCGCGATCGCCGGTGTGATCGTCGACGGCGGCACCTTCGATTGGACGCAGGGCCGCTTTCCTGGATTTACTGAGCCCGACCCCAGTTACCACGGCGTGGTGTACGCGGAGCTGGGACCGCCCGCGTTCGCCGTCAAAGCGCGCGTGCAGTTGCTGCGCGACCTGGGCTCGGCGGCGTCGCCGTTCAACGCGTTCCTGGTCGCCCAGGGCCTGGAAACGCTGAGCCTGCGGATCGAGCGGCACGTCGCCAACGCGCAGCGGGTCGCCGAATACCTGGACGGCCACGACGACGTGCTGTCGGTGAACTACGCCGGGCTGCCGAGCTCGCCGTGGTACGAGCGGGCAAAGAAGCTGGCGCCCAAGGGAACCGGGGCCGTGTTGTCCTTCGAGCTGGCCGGCGGTGTCGACGCCGGCAAGGCGTTCGTCGACGCACTGAAGCTGCACAGCCACGTCGCCAACATCGGTGACGTGCGCTCGCTGGTCATTCACCCGGCGTCGACGACCCACGCCCAGCTCAGCGCGGCTGAGCAGCTGTCAGCCGGGGTGAGCCCCGGTTTGGTGCGCCTCGCGGTGGGTATTGAGGGCATCGACGACATTCTGGCTGACCTCGCGCTGGGTTTCGCCGCCGCTCGCCCATACCGCGGCATCCCAGCCTCCGGAGCCGGCGACCCGCACGCCGTGGCGGCGTTCTGAGGAGTCCGCAGGTGACAATCTCTGACATGTCGACACAGACGCTGCCCGCCGAAGGCGAGGTCGGCATTGTGGATGTCGGCTCGCTGAAGTTGGAAAGCGGAGTGGTCATCGACGACGTCAGCATCGCCGTCCAACGCTGGGGCGAGCTGTCACCGACGCGCGACAACGTCGTCGTCGTGCTGCACGCGCTGACCGGCGACTCGCACATCACCGGACCTGCCGGGCCCGGCCATCCCACACCGGGCTGGTGGGACGGAATCGCGGGGCCCGGCGCACCCATCGACACCAACCGGTGGTGCGCGGTGGCAACCAACGTGCTGGGCGGCTGCCGCGGCTCGACCGGACCGAGCTCAATCGCGGCTGACGGAAAGCCCTGGGGCTCAAGGTTTCCACTGGTGTCGATCCGCGATCAGGTCGAGGCCGACGTGGCGGCGCTGGCCGCGCTGGGCATCACCGAAGTCGCCGCCGTACTCGGCGGATCAATGGGTGGCGCACGCGCGCTGGAATGGATGGTCGCCCACCCCGACCGGGTGGGCGCGGGCCTGCTGCTGGCCGTGGGCGCGCGTGCCACCGCCGACCAGATCGGCACCCAGTGCACCCAGATCGCGGCGATCAAGGCCGACCCCAACTGGCAGGGCGGTGACTACTACGGCACTGGCCGCAGTCCGGACGCCGGCCTGGAGATCGCCCGCCGCTTCGCCCACCTGACCTACCGCGGCGAGGCAGAACTGGATGCCCGCTTCGCCAACGAGCCGCAGGCCGGCGAGGATCCGGCGTCCGGTGGCCGTTACGCGGTGCAGAGCTATCTGCATCACCAGGGCGACAAGCTGGTGTCGCGGTTCGATGCCGGCAGCTACGTGGTGCTCACCGAGTCGCTGTCGAGTCACGACGTCGGCCGCGGTCGCGGTGGTGTCGAGGCTGCGCTGCGCGGCTGTCCGGTGCCGGCGGTGGTCGGCGGGATCACCTCCGACCGGCTCTACCCGCTGCGCCTGCAGGCCGAACTGGCCGATCTGTTGCCTGGATGCGACGGACTCGAGGTGGTGGACTCGATCTACGGGCACGACGGTTTTCTGGTGGAGACCGATTCGGTCGGGGAATTGGTGCGACAGACCCTGGGTCTGGCCGCGGCGAAGGGTGCGTGTTCGCGGTGACCCGGCCGTCACAGGCTCGCTCATTGTCGTTTGGCTCTGAAGCGGCCGCATACGAGCGCGGCCGCCCGTCCTACCCGCCCGAGGCGATCGACTGGCTGCTGCCGCCCGGCGCGCACGATGTGCTGGACCTCGGCGCCGGGACCGGCAAGCTGACCAGCCGCCTGGTGGAGCGCGGGCTGGACGTGGTCGCCGTCGACCCGATCGCCGAGATGTTGGAGATGCTGCGCGTCTCGCTGCCGAATACGCCGGCGCTGCTGGGTACAGCGGAGGATATTCCGTTGGCGGACAACAGTGTTGACGCAGTGCTTGTCGCGCAGGCGTGGCATTGGTTCAACCCGGCGCGCGCGATTCCCGAGTTGGCCCGAGTGCTGCGGCCCGGCGGGCGGCTGGGGTTGGTGTGGAACACCCGCGACGAGCGGTCCGGGTGGGTGCGCGAACTGGGCCGGATCATCGGCCGCGACGGCGACCCGATGCGCGACCACGTCACGCTGCCCGAGCCGTTCACCGATGTGCAGCGACACCAGGTCGAGTGGACGAATTACCTGACGCCGCAAGCGTTGATCGACTTGGTCGCATCCCGAAGCTACTGCATCACCTCGCCGACCCAGGTCCGCACCAAAACACTGGATCAGGTGCGCGAGTTGCTGGCCACCCATCCCGCCCTGGCCAACGCGGGTGGACTTGCGCTGCCCTACGTCACGGTGTGCGTGCGGGCGACGCTGTCCTGACGTCGACTGATCGCGGCTATGGTTCGTGGTGTGAAACTGACATCGCTCGTCGTCGGTTGCGTGCTGGCGATGAGCGCTGCACCGCTGGCGCACGCTGACGAAAACGACAACGCATACATGTTCGGTATCAAAAACGTGGGCGTTCCGGACGGAAGTCCCGCGGCCTCACCCGCGTACGGCCGGCAATTGTGCGTCCGGCTTCCCGTAGTCGGCTTCGACCCACTGGTGGCAGCAGTGAACCAGGAGAACAGTGCGAGCGGCCTGAACATGCATCTCTCTGCGCTGGTCATCGGCGCGGCTCTGTCGAACTTCTGCCTCGACAAGGCCACGCTGGTGCCGACAACACTGCCGTACTAGCGCACTCACTCCGGCTCGTCGTCGTCTTCTGCGCGTAGGAGTTTCTCGGGGTGGTGGTAGGTGTTGATGCGTGGTTGGCCTCGGTCGAGGTGGGCTGGGGGGATCCATTCGGTGTCGCCGCGGCTGTTTTTGCGGGTGATCCAGCCTTGTTCGGTGAGTGGGTGGTTGGGGTGGCAGACCAGGGTGAGGGTGTTGACGTCGGTGACGGGGTGGGTGGCGTAGGGGTCGTCGTGGTGGACTTGGCAGAGGTAGCCCGGGATGGTGCAGCCGGGGAAGGTGCAGCCACGATCCCTGGCGTGCAGCACAATTCGCTGTGCCGGGGAAGCCAACCGTTTGGTGTGATAGAGCGCCAGGGCTTTGCCTTTGTCAAAGATCGCCAGGTAGTGATGGGCGTGGGAGCCCAGCCGGATCACATCCGACATCGGCAACAGCGTGCCGCCGCCGGTGAGTCCGCGGCCGGCACCGGCTTCGAGCTCCTGCAACGTGGTGGTCACGATGATCGACGTCGGCAGGCCGTTGTGCTGACCCAGCTCGCCGGAGGCCAGTAGCGCACGGGTCGCGGCGAGCAGAGCGTCGTGGTTGCGCTGCGGCGCGCTGCGGGTATCGCCCTGGATCGCGGCGTGTGACGGGGTGCCGCTGACACACGGCGTCTCATCTTCGGCGTTACACATCCCGGGTGCGGCCAATTTGGCGAAGACGGCGTCGATGGTGGCGCGGGCTTCGGGGTTGAGCCATCCGCTGATCGGCGACATCCCGTCGAGGTCTTGTTTGCCGATGGTCAGGCCGCGGCGTTTGGCGCGGTCGATGTCGGTGAAGTCGCCGTCGGGGTTGAGGCAGTCCATCAGCTTGTCGGCCAGCTTGGCCAACTCATCCGGGCGGTATTCGCCGGCCAGGCGGGCCAGATCGGCCTCGGCCTTGCACCGGGTCTCGAGGTCGACGAAGTCGGGCAGCCGGTGGACGAAGCTGCGGATCACCGCGACATGCCCGGCCCCGAGGTCCCCGTTACGTTGAGCGGCAGCGGTCGCCTCCAACAGCGGCGGCAACGCCTCACCATTCAACGCCCGCCGCTCACCCAGATCAGCGGCCTCGTGAACACGTCGTGCGGCCTCAGCGCGGCTGATCAGCAACCGATTCGCCAACGCCGGAGCCAGCTTGCCACCCAACTCGGTGGCATCGGCCTGGGCGGCGAGCTGGTTGATCAACCCGTGTTCGATGGCGGGTTGTTGGCGGCGAAAGCCCTCGAACCGCTCCAACACGGCCAGCCGCTCCGGAGTGGTCAGCGCATCGAACGTCAAATCCAGGGCACGCTTGTAGCCGGCCTCGAGCCCGTCAAGGACCTCGACGATCTCCTCACGACTACTAGAACGCATATTCGAATTATATTGCTGCACACTGACATACCGACTTCTGCGAAAGCAACATTGTGGATAGATCCGCAACTGTGGATAACGTCTCCCGCTATCCTGCGGGTGTGAAGCTGCCGACGCTGCTCTTGGTTGGATGTGCCCTGGCCTTGGGTGCCGCACCACTGGCCCACGCTGACGATGACGACACTGCCTACGAGGCCGCGATTCGCTCGGTGGGTGTCCCGGCCAACAGTCCGGCGACGGCATTCACCTACGGCCGCGCGCTCTGTGACCGGATCTCCGCGGTCGGCTTCGATCCGTTGGTTGCGGCAGTCCACCAGGAGAACAGCGCGGCCGGGATCACGATGCACCAGTCGGCGCTCACGATCGGTGCGGCCCTGTCCAATTACTGTCTCGACAAAACTGCGCTGCTGCCGAAAAACCTCACCTACTGAGCCCTCACACCGGCAGCCCGGAGAACATCACCCGGCGCGGATCGTACTTCTGCCGAACGGCGCTCAGCTGCGCAAGATTCGGGCCGAAGTAGCGCGCCACCGGCTGGTTCGCCTCGAGGTAATTCGCATACCCGCCAACCGAATACGGCTGCACCGCCCGGTGTGCGGTATTGAGCCAACCGAGCGCACCCGACGGATCCCCGGGCGTTTCGACATACCACTGCACCAGTGACGACTGCCGTCGCCACGGGAAAGCCGACGCCCCCGTGGGCACATCGGCCAAAGCGCCGTCGAGGGCGTGCATGATCGCCAACATGCGACCCGCTCCGCGCGGGAACGCGTCGACAGCCGCCGCGATCCCCTGTGCCGCCGCCGGCGTGATCGTCGTGAAAACGTCTGAGCCGCCTACATATCCGAGCGGCGAAGGATTGAGATTACCGACGGCGAGATAGTTCGTCAGGTCCAAGTAGTTGAACGTATGGCTGTCGGTGCCGGTGGGTTGGAGGCCGACAGCCGCGGTGATGGCGGACGCGACGCTGCCACCCGATCCAGCCGGACAGGTCGCCAAGATGCGACAGTGCGTGCCCATCGGGTCGACGGTGGCATCCGCCAGTGCCCAGCAGCCTCGGTCGGCGGTGCGCAGCCAGTTCTGCCAACCCACCAGCATCTGGGCGAACGACTGCGCGGGGAAGTTGAGGTTCACCGCGTCGACCTCGGTGGTCGGGAAGGTGGCGAAGGTCAGCGAGGTGGTGACGCCGAAGTTGCCGCCACCGCCACCGCGCAACGCCCAGAACAGGTCAGGCTGCGAATTGGCGGACGCAGTGACCACCTGACCGCTGGGCAGCACCACGGTGGCCGACCGCAAAGCATCCGACATCAGGCCGGCATGCCGCGAATGCGCTCCGAGGCCACCGCCCAGAGCGTGACCCGCAGCACCCACCGACGGGCAGGTACCGGTTGGGATTCCGCGACCCGCGGCCGCCAAGACCTGATGCATCGAGTACAGGCTCGTCGCCGGTGTCACCGTGACGAGCCCGTTCGCGGCGTCGTAATTGACGCCACCGGGCAGTTGCCGCAGATCGAGCACCATCGTGCCGTTCGCAGTGGACGCCCCCACGTAGGAGTGCCCACCGCCACGCGGAGCGACCTTGAGGTTGTTGGCGGCCGCAAACGTCATCGCCTTCTGCACATCGGCCGGGGATGTCGGGACGACGACCGCCGCCGGCGCCATCCCGTTGTAGTTGGCGTTGAAAACCGCTTTGGCCGAACCGAACTGCGGAGAGTCGGGCCGGATAACCTGCCCACCGATAGACAGCCCATCCCAGCCGGAGGCGATGGGCACGCCGCCGGCACGTCCTGAGCCGACAAATGCGCCCGCGGCCAACGCCCCTACGGCGCCGCGCAGAAATGTCTGACGCGAGATTCCACCCGTCATGACCGAATTGTCAGGTACGCGAACCCAAGACACGCCGCTACGCCACACGCTAGACCGCGTGTCGCCCTAAACGTGCGCCAACCTTAACCCCGTCGTGTTCTGAACGTGACTGCGGTAGACCAAAGTTCGATGCGGACACATCAGACATCTGGGGGTGGGTATGGGTCGCAATTGGATGCCGGCACTGAGCAACCAACCGTTGGCCGTACGAGCATTGATAGGTGTCGGCTGTCTTTTGACGGTGGCCACCGCGTTCTCGATACCAGGCGAGGCAGATCCCAGCGACGACAACTTCATCGACGCGCTCAGCCATGCCGGAATCGAATACGGCGAGCCGGGCAACGCGATGGCCGTCGGTCAGTCCATCTGCCCGATGCTCGCTGCGCCCGGCGGCAGCTTCGCCGCCGCGGCTTCAGGCGTCGCGCATCGGGGCATGTCGCCGCGGGTGGCGCAGATGTTCACCACAATCGCGATCCGGACGTATTGCCCGGATGAAATGGCAAACCTGATGGGCGGCAACCGTTATGGTCAGCCGCAAACCCCGGGAGTGACGGGAATTCCGGGCGTCTAGCGGGTTCCCAGCGGGTCGATCGTCCAGGCGATGTAGACCATCGCCGCTGCGACCGACGCCAACATGGTGAAGTCAATTGCCTTGCTGCGCACCACCAGTAGCCCGGCACGGTCCTCGGTGAGCGCTAACCGCAGCACCGCGGCCAGGCCTACTGCGATGCCGATCAGCAGTGCGCCACGGCGCCAGAAGTTGGCGGCCGCCAAGCTGAACGCCACCACGAAGATCAGGACAACCCAGACGATCGGCCACTGGGGTCGGAGTCGGCGCACGCTTACTGTCCCTCGGCCAACTCGACCACGTTGGTCAACAGGAACGCGCGGGTCAACGGCCCGACGCCACCTGGATTCGGCGAGACCTTCCCAGCCACCTCCCACACGTCGGGATGCACGTCACCGGCGAGTTTGCCGTCCACCCGGCTGACGCCGACGTCGATCACGGCCGCTCCGGGACGCACCATGTCGGCGGTCAGCATGTGCGGAACGCCGACGCCGGCGACGATGATGTCGGCCTGCTTCGTCAGCGCGGGCAGGTCACGGGTTCCGGTGTGGCACAACGTCACCGTCGCGTTCTCCGAACGACGGGTCAGGAGCAGACCAAGCGGCCGACCGACCGTCACACCGCGGCCGATCACGACGACGTGCGCGCCGGCGATCTCGACGTCGAAGCGACGCAGCAGGTGCACGATGCCACGCGGGGTGCAGGGCAGCGGCGCCGACTCCATCAGGACGAGCCGGCCCAGGTTCGTCGGGTGCAGTCCGTCGGCATCCTTGGCCGGATCGACGCGCTCCAGTGCCGCGTTTTCATCCAGGTGCCTAGGCAGCGGCAGCTGCACGATGTAACCCGTGCACTCGGGATTGGCGTTGAGTTCGTCGATGGTCTCGTTGAGCTTGGCCTGACTGATATCGGCGGGCAGGTCGCGGCGCAGCGAGGTGATGCCGACCTTGGCACAGTCGGCATGCTTGCCACGGACGTACGCCTGCGAGCCCGGGTCGTCGCCCACCAAGACGGTGCCCAGGCCGGGCGTCTTGCCCGCCGCGGTCAGTGCGGCCACCCGCTCCTTGAGATCGACGAAGATCTCGTCGCGCGTGATTTTGCCGTCCAACGTGATTGCACCCACGTCGTCCAGTTTCGCATGTGCGCTCGCGATCGCCACTGTGCCGAATTAACGGCGACCCGCCGCGTTCGGCTCCGCCGACCTTGCGATCGCCACTGTTGCCGAATTAACGGCGACCCGCCGCGTTCGGCTCCGCCGACCTTGCGATCGCCGTTAGGCTCCACACATGTCCGAAGCCCCGGACGTGCTGGCACCGGCAAAGCTCGGCCCCATCACGCTGCGCAATCGCATCATCAAATCCGCAACCTTCGAAGCCCGCACCCCCGGCGCGCTGGTCAGCGACGACCTGATCGAATACCACCGATTGCCGGCGGCCGGCGGGGTCGGCATGACCACAGTGGCCTACTGCGCGGTCTCCCAAGGCGGCCGCACCGAAGGCAACGGGATCTGGATGCGCCCAGAAGCCGTGCCCGGCTTCCGCCGGCTCACCGATGCGATTCACGCCGAGGGCGCGGCGGTCTGCGCGCAGATCGGGCATGCGGGACCGGTGGCCAACGCCCGCTCCAACAAGGCCACGGCACTCGCGCCGGTGCGGTTCTTCAACCCAATCGGCATGCGGTTCGCCAAGAAGGCCAGCCGTCAAGACATCGACGACGTGATCGCCGCGCACGCCAACGCGGCCCTGCTGGCCGTCGACGCCGGATTCGATGCCGTCGAAGTGCATTTGGGCCATAACTATCTGGCGAGTGCGTTTCTGAGCCCGCTGATCAACCGTCGCAACGACGAGTTCGGCGGGTCGCTGGAGAACCGGGCCAAGATCGCTCGCGGGATGGTGCTTGCCGTCAAGCGCGCCGTCGGTGATCAGATCGCGGTGACCGCCAAGCTCAACATGTCCGACGGCGTACGCGGCGGCATCTCGGTCGACGAGGCGATCACTACCGCGAAGTGGTTGCAGGACGACGGCGCACTGGACGCGATCGAACTCACGGCGGGCAGTTCGCTGGTGAACCCGATGTACCTGTTCCATGGCGACGCTCCGCTCAAGGAGTTCGCCGGAGCGTTCGCACCGCCGCTGAGCTGGGGCATGCGGATGACGGGCAAGAAGTTCCTCCGCGAATATCCCTACCGCGAGGCGTATCTGTTGCGCCATGCCAAGCAGTTTCGCGCCGAGTTGACGATCCCGCTGATTCTGCTGGGCGGCATCACCAATCGCGAGACGATGGATCTGGCGATGGCCGAAGGCTTTCAGTTCGTCGCGATGGGCCGGGCACTATTGGCCGAGCCCGACCTGATCAACCGCATCGCCCGCGACGGCACCGCCGTACGTTCGGCGTGCACGCACTGCAACCGGTGCATGCCCACGATCTACACCCGCACCCAATGCGTGGTCACCGGAGCCCCCGACCTCCTGGCGCACTGACCAGCAGCCGTCTCGATTGCTCGTGTCACTCGATGGAGATTGAACGGCAGCCGATACAGTCGGTGCAGTGAGCCAAGCATCTAATGTTGGGGTGATGAGTCATGCCGCGCCGCCCGCGCTGACAGTCCGGTACGACGGAGCACAACGGACTTTCGCCGCAGGTCACGACGTCGTAGTTGGCCGCGATCTGCGCGCCGACATGCGCATCACGCATCCGCTGATCTCCCGGGCTCACCTGCTGCTGCGCTTCGATCAAGGCCGCTGGCTGGCCATCGACAACGGCTCGCTGAACGGGACCTACGCCAATGGGCGCCGCGTGCCGGTGATCGATCTGCACGACGGCCAGACGGTCAACATCGGCAACCCCGACGGCCCGCTACTGAGTTTCGAGATCGGGAAACACGACGGCATTGCCGGCCGGCCGCCACAGACGGCGTCCATGCCGATCGCCAGGTCAGGCCCGCCCGCGCGGCCGGGACCCCCACCGCAGCAGGCGCCGCCCCGCCCACCGGCCGGACCGCGACTGCAAGGGCCTCCCGGCCAAAGTCCCGGCCCTGGACCGTCGCGCCCGTATCCCGGCGGGCCGCCGCCGCAGCAGCCTTACCCGGGACCGCGCCCGCCCGCCTACCCAGCAGGCCCGCTGCATCCGGCACCCCCTCCCGTCCGGCAACCCGCGCCAGTGGCCTCGGCTCCCCCGGTGAACATTGCGCCGAGGACCGAGATGGGACCGGCGCCGGCGATCAGCACGCCGCCCGAATCGGGCAACCTGGCCACCAAGATGATCCAGGCGATCCTGCCCGGCTCGCTGACACCGGACAAGCCGCCGGGTTCGGCGACGATCGGGCGCGCCAACGACAACGACATCGTGATCCAGGACGTGCTGGCGTCTCGTCACCACGCGTTCCTGGTCGACTCGCCGCTCGGCACCGAGATCCGGGACGCCCACAGCGTCAACGGCACCTTCGTCAACGGGGTACGCGTCGGGTCGGCGGTGCTCAGCAATGGCGACGTCGTCACGATCGGCAACATCGACCTGGTCTTCACCGACGGCACGCTGATCCGGCGCACCGAAGCCGCCACCCGCACCGGCGGCCTCGAGGTCAACAACGTGCACTTCAGGATCGACGGCAAGGAACTGCTCGACGGCATCTCGCTGACGGCCCGGCCCGGCACGCTGACCGCGATCATCGGCGGCTCGGGTGCGGGCAAGACCACGCTGTCGCGGCTGATCGCCGGATACACCCGACCCAGTTCCGGAAACGTCACCTTCGAGGGCCACGACATCCACGCCGAGTACGCGACGATGCGCAGCCGGATCGGGATGGTGCCGCAGGACGACGTGGTGCACCGCCAGCTGACGGTGAACCAGGCGCTGGGCTACGCCGCCGAGTTGCGACTGCCGCCGGACACCAACAAAGAGGAACGCGCCCAGGTCGTTGCGCAGGTGCTCGAGGAACTCGACCTGACCAAGCACGCCGACACCCGGGTGGACAAGCTCTCCGGTGGTCAGCGCAAGCGCGCATCGGTCGCGCTCGAGTTGCTGACCCAGCCGTCGCTGCTGTTGCTCGACGAGCCGACCTCCGGTCTCGACCCGGCGCTGGACCGTCAGGTGATGCTGATGCTGCGCCAGCTCGCCGACGCCGGCCGCGTCGTGCTGGTGGTCACCCACTCGGTGTCCTACCTCGACGTCTGCGACCAGATTCTGCTGATGGCGCCCGGCGGCAAAATGGCGTTCAACGGGCCACCCAGTCAGGTGGGTGAGGCGTTGGGCACGACGAACTGGGCGGATATCTTCGCCAATGTCGGCGCCGATCCGGACGAGGCGAACCGCCGCTTCATGGAACGCGGCGGCAGGCCGGAGTCCACGGCACCCGACAAGGAAAGCCCGGCGGATCTCGGCGAGCCCGTGCACACCGATCTTCTTCGTCAGCTCTCCACGATCGCGCGCCGCCAGGTTCGCCTGGTCATCTCCGACCGCGGCTACTCGGTGTTCTTAGCGGTGCTGCCGTTCCTGATCGGCGCGCTGTCGCTGACGGTGAAGGGCCCGAAACCTGGTCTGGGACCAGCTGATCCGCTGGGTCTGGCGCCCACTCAGCCGCAGTACATCATGGTGCTGCTCAATATCGGGGCCGTGTTCATGGGTACGGCGTTGACCATTCGTGACCTGATCGGCGAGCGTCCGATCTTCCGCCGAGAACAGGCGGTCGGGCTCTCCACCACCGCCTACCTGCTGGCCAAGGTGTTTGTGTTCTGCGTCTTCGCGACCGCCCAGGCGGCGATCGCGACAATCATCGTCCGGCTCGGAAAGGGTGCTCCCACAGCGCATCCGCCGTTCTTCGGCGACGCCACGTTCTCGCTGTTCATCACCGTCGCCGGCACCTGTGTGGCGTCGGCCATTCTCGGGCTGATGATGTCGGCCCTCGCGCAGACCACCGAGCAGATCATGCCGCTGCTCGTGGTGACGATCATGTCGCAGCTGGTGCTCGCCGGCGGAATGATCCCGGTGACCGGCCGGGCGGGACTCAACCAGCTGTCCTGGCTGACGCCCGGCCGCTGGGGTTACGCCGCGGGCGCGTCCTCCATCGACTTCCCGGACCTGGTGAAGGTCAAGCAGATTCCGACCAACGACCCGATCTGGCAGCACTCCCAGCACATTCTGTTCCTAGACCTGGGCATGCTCGCCGCGTTGTCTTTGTTCTACGGTGGCTTTGTGCGGTGGCGCATCCGGCTCAAGCGATAGTCACCCGTCCAGCCGCAGTCCGTGGGCCGCGGCGTAGGCCAGCGCCTGCTCGATGTCGATCCGCGCCCGTGTCAACGATGCCGTCGTCCACAACGACGGATCGACGACGGCGCCGCGCAGATCGGCGTCGTCCAAACGGGTTCCGTTGGTGCGCGCCCCAGACAGGTCGGCCCCGCGCAACACGGTCTTGCGCAGGTCGGCTTCCACCAGGTTGGCCTCACGAAGGCGGCAGCCACTCAAGTCGATGCCGCGCAGATCATTTCCGCCGAGCACGGTCAGCGTGAAGTCCACCTCGTCGAGGGTCAACGGTCGAAGCCGGCACCGCGTGAACACCGAGCCCAGCATGGTGCACTGACGAAACGTGCTGTGCCACAGCGTGGTCAAGTTGAAGGTGCAGTTGCGAAACGCTGACCCCAGATGCTCGGACTCGGCGAGCGTGACCCCGCTGAAGTTGCATTCGGTGAACACCACCCGCTCGGTCCGCAGGCGACTGAGATCGTCGTCGCGAAAATCACGGCCGACGAATTCGCAATCGCTCCAATCCACTACGCCCAAACCGTTACGCGCTGGGCGACAAACTCGCCAGCGCGTATTCGCTGACTGCGATCAACGCGTTGGTCGCCGATCTGCGGTCGCGGGCGTCGACGTTGATCACCGGGACGTGCGCCGGCAGCGTCAGCGCCTTACGCACCTCGGCGGCGGGATACCGTGGCGAGCCGTCGAACTCGTTGACCGCGATCAGGAACGGCAGGTTGCGATGCTCGAAGAAGTCGACCGCAGCGAAGCAGTCCTGCAAACGCCGGCAGTCCACCAGAATGACCGCGCCGATAGCGCCGCGCACCAGGTCGTCCCACATGAACCAGAATCGGCGCTGACCCGGCGTTCCGAACAGATAGAGCACCAGATCCTCGCCGAGGGTGATCCGGCCGAAGTCCATCGCGACCGTCGTGGTCCGCTTGTTCGGGGTGGCGTCGACCATGTCGACGCCGGCCGAGGCGTCGGTGACCATCGCCTCGGTCCGCAGCGGCATTATCTCTGACACCGCACCCACGAAAGTTGTCTTGCCGGCGCCGAATCCACCGGCGACCACGATCTTTGTGGACGCGGTATCGCGCGACCTCGGATACGGAGGAGCCCCCGCATCAGAGCGCTCGTAGGCCACGGAGCGTCCTTCCTATCAATTCGCGGCGTTCATCACGGGTGGAGCTTTCGGTCAACGTCCGATTGACTCGAAGGTAGCCCGAAGTCACCAGATCGCCGACCAACACGCGCGTCACACCGAGCGGCAAATTCAGACGAGCCGATATTTCGGCCACCGATGGGCTCTTGACGCACAGTTGGACAATTCTGCCCCGCACATCATTGGGCGGCCACCGGTGGAACATCGCCGACTGCAACGCCTGCAACGGCGCTTCCAGCGGGATGTCGACGCTGGCCTTGGTGCGGCCGGCCGTCAGAGTGTAGGGGCGAACCAGGCTCGCCTCAGGAGGCGGCGGTTCGATTCCCAGTCGTTCGTGATTGTCCATGGCGACTCACGACGGCAATGGAGCACGTCGGGACGATTGCACGACGTTGCCCACCCGTTCGACGAGCACAGCCATCTCGTATCCGATCTGCCCGATGTCACACGACGTCGCGGCCAGTGTCGCCAGGTGGGATCCGTCGCCGACCTGCATCAGCAGCAGGTAGCCGTTCTGCATCTCCACCACCGATTGCAGCACCTGGCCACCGTCGAACAGCTGCGCGGCGCCGTTGGCCAGGCTGGCCAGACCTGATGACACCGCGGCAAGCTGGTCGGCCCGCTCCTTCGGCAGACGCTCGCTGGCCGCCACCAGCAGCCCGTCGACGGACACCAGAATCGCGTGCGACACCCCGCGGACTTCGCGGGCGAAATTCGACACCAGCCAGTCCAGCGAATTGTCGGAGGGTGCGGGTTGGCTCGGCTGCATGGGTGGGAAGCCAGAGGTCATTCGGGATCGGTTCCTTGATCGTCGTCACGGGCATGCGCGCGTCCTGCGCGGACGCCGCTGAAATGACTGCTCATCGAAGTACGGACGGCCTCGGGGTCGCGTGCCGGCGCCTGATGTGCGGGACGGCGCCCCGATCCGCCGTTGGAAGCGGTTCCATTATCGTCACCGCCGGCCCGGTGGTGCGCGTTCCCGTTCTGATCGGCTCCGCCCGGCACCAGCCGGGCACCGGGGTCACGCACCGGCAGACCCTGCTCGGTGTGCGTTTGTATGGGCGTGTTCTCCACCTCGGCGGCCGCTGACCAGCCGCGGTCCCACACCGACTGCCAGTCCAGATCCGGGCTCTGCGCCAGCTCGCGCGGGTCGACCAACCATTCGGAGAGCATCCGCTGGTAGATCAGATCGTCCTCGGGCGACTCGGTCGACGGCGCGACGGCAGCTTCGGCGGCCCAGACGTCATCGACCTCGGGTAGATCGGACTGCGGTAGCTCGGAGTGGGGCAGCTCGGACTCGGCCACTGGGACCTGGACAGGCGGCTCGGCTTTGGGTCGGTGGCGGCTCTCCTTGGTGAATCGGACCCGCGAGCCGAAGAATGATGATGTATTCGAAACCGGTTGTGCAGCAGGCTGTTCCGGAGTCGGCTCGACGATCTCCGGCTGCGGGACGGCCGGTTGCTCGTCGCGATCCGGCGCGGCATCCGGGGCGCCGGTGATGCCACTGCTTCCGGGCCTGCGCCGGGGTAGCAGGCTGATCGAGGGCTCGGTCGAATGCGAGCCGTTGCGCTCGCCAGCGTCTTCTTCCGGAGCAAGGTCGGCGACGTAGTCGGGCACGGCGACCGGTGGCGCGGGCGGTGCCACGAACGCTGCCGGGGCCGATGCCGTCTCACGCGGCGCCATCGTGCCGGCGTCGCCGCTCGCCAACACGGTCGACGGCAGGTAGACCTCAGCAGTGCTACCCGACCGCGCGTCCTCGAGCGACGAGGCGCGCAGTCGCACCCGGATCGCGTGCCGGTCGGCCAACCGGCTGACCACGAACAGGCCCATGTGGCGGGCGCTGTCGGGGCTGACCTCTCCCCCGGCGCGCAGGCGCATATTGGCGATCCGGCGGTCGCCGTCGGTCATGCCCAGCCCGGCGTCGACGATCTGCAGCAGAACCGCTCCGTCGCTGCGGAATCCCGCCGACACCCGGACCGGCGACGACGGCGGCGAGTAGCGCAGCGCGTTGTCGATCAATTCCGCGAGCAGGTGAACGATGTCACCGGAGACCGCTCCGGCGATCGCGCAATCCGGCACCATCGACGTCTCGACACGGCGGTAGTCCTCGACCTCGGAGGTCGCCGCGTGGATGACCGACGACAGCGGCACCGGCGTGCGCTGGTCTCCCCGTGAGCTCTTCGCGCCCGCCAGCACCAGCAGGTTCGCGCCGTTGCGGCGCATCCGGGCGGCCAGGTGGTCGAGCCGGAACAAGCTGTCGAGCCGTTCAGGATCTTCTTCGTTGCGCTCCAGCCGGTCGATCAGCGAGAGCTGCTGGTCGACCAGTGAACGGTTGCGCCGCGACATTGTTTCGAACATGTCGTTGACCAACAGCCGCAACCGCGCTTCATCGCCGGCCAGCAGCAATGCCTGCGTGTGCAGTTCGTCGACCGCGTGCGCGACCTGACCGATTTCCTCGGTGGTGTGCACCGGCAGCGGGTCGGGCGGCGACTCGTCACCGGCCCGCACTCGCGTGATCTCCCGTTGGAGATCCTCGTGCGCCACCTTCAACGCGCTGTCGCGCAGCACCCGCAGCGGCCGGATCAGCGAACGCGCGACCAGCAACACGATCACCAGCGCGGCAACGATGGCGCCCAGCACCAGGACGGTGTCGCGGATCGCCGCGTTACGACGGTCGTGAGCCTGGTCCTCGACGGCCTTGGTCACCTTCGCGGTGATGTCCTTGATGATCTGCGAGGCGATCCCGTCGGTGGTCTGCACCGAGTGCAGTAGTACGGGGTTGTTGACCAGCTTTTGCGTCGGATCCGACATCAGACCCATCCGGGTCACCATCTGCTGCTGCAGCGTCCTGGCCTCCGGCGAGCCCGCGCCGAGCACTTCGGCCATGCCGAACAGAGTCGACGGCTCGGTGCCGGCCAGGGTGATCATCGAGGTCCGGAGTTCAGGCTCGGGCAGATCGGCACCGCGGGCGATCAGCGTCTGCTGCATCATCATCTGGCCGCGGGCCCCGACCGCCCGGCTGAGCCCCTGCGCCTCGGCGCGGATCTGCTCGCTGTCGACGCGCAGGGAGCTGTCGATCGCGTTCTCGGCGGTCAACAGGATGGGCGCGTAGGAAATCACCCGGGGCCGCAAGCTGAGGGCGTTCGATGCCACTTTGTCCAGCAGCGACTGGCCGTCGTCCAGCATGGCGTCCACACCGGCGCTCACATCGGCCGAGACGTCGGTTCCGCGCAGGCGGGCTTCGAGCTCACTTTTGCGGGCGTCGTAGTTCTTTATCGCTCCGTCGGCGTCGCCACCGGTCGAGCGCGCGAGCAACGCGACGTCGAGCGCCGACATGTATTTGGTGATCGCCGGAACCATCTCGGCCCGGTCAGCCGCCAACCGAAGCCGGTGTGCATCGCTGAATGCACCCGCAATGCGAAATCCCCCGAAAACCATTGCCAGCGCCAAAGGCAGCGCGACTATGGCAACGACTTTCCACCGGACCGGCCAATTACGCAGCGACCACGACGCGGGGCGTTTCGTCGAGCCGGATTCGGGGTCGTAGCTCTCGGCGGGCCGAGTTTGGTCCGGCGCACTCGTCCGCGGGAAGCGGGCAAACATCGTCACCGGATCAGCGCGGTGTTAGCGTCCGCTCCGCCGAATCGCAGTGTTAGCGCGTCGTTCATCAGACTTCCTGCTAATTGCGCTCGCCCCGAGCGACGGGCAAGCGATATACGCCTGGCAATTCAGCGAGTATGCCAGGCTGCGGCTGTAGTGACCACAATTCTTACTGAACAGACAGAGTTCACCGACGCCCTTGTGACCCGGTCACTTATCGCCGAGCAAATTAGGTAAACACGCTTACAGACCGCCGCGCTGGGCCCGGACCGCACACAATCCGTCGTGTGTGCGACTGCAGGCAGATCCGGCAAAAGGTCTGTTTCCAGTTACCGTGTGTTGTGTTCAGGCTGCTGTTTTACTCACCTCGAATCGCGCCCAATACGGGAAATGCAATCCGAACCGCGGCGGCCACCGGAGCAGAACTGCATCTGGTCGAGCCGTTGGGTTTCGACCTCTCTGAGCCGAAGCTGCGTCGGGCCGGCCTGGACTACCACGACCTCGCCTCGGTGACCGTCCATCCGTCGCTGAATGACGCATGGACTGCGATCGCACCGCAGCGGGTGTTCGCGTTCACCGCTCACGCGACGCGATTGTTCACCGACGTCAGCTACCAGCCTGGAGATGTGTTGATGTTCGGCCCGGAGCCCACCGGTCTGGATGCGGCGACGCTGGCCGATCCGCACATCACCGCACCTGTGCGCATCCCGATGCTGGACGGCCGGCGGTCACTCAATCTGGCCAACGCCGCCGCGGTGGCGATCTACGAAGCGTGGCGGCAGCAGGACTTCACCGGGGCTCGTTGACCGCGCGGTTCTGATTAGCATCGGTCGAATGGGACTCAACGACCGACCGATCGTCCGCTGGGCCAACGCCTTCTTCAGCGAATTGGCCAAGGTGCCGCTGTTGGGCGGTGTCATCCGGCGCAGACTGATCGTGATTCGCTACGTCGGACGGCGTTCCGGGAAGACGTTCGAAACCCCGGTTGCCTATTCGCGCCGCGGCGACGAGGTGACGATCGGCGTGGCCTTCCCCGACAACAAGTCGTGGTGGCGCAACTTCCTCGGCGACGGCGGGACGATCACCCTGGTCGGCTTGGACGGCGCGGACCGGTCCGGCCACGCCGTCGCCACCCGCGACAGTGCAGGCCGCGTCGCGGTCAAGGTGCGATTCGACGGGTGACCTACCAGGTGTCCCAGTGCGTGAGCTGCTCGGCCGGTAGCCGCTTGGCCGGCTTGAAATCGGTGCCCTTGGTGTAGGCGATCGGGAAAAGGCCACCCTGGCTGTACTTCTCGTAGGGAATGCCGAGTATGTCGGCTACCTTTTGCTCGCCGCCGCGGATCAGGTGCAGCGTCGTCCAGCAGCTGCCCAGCCCGCGTGAGCGCAGCGCCAGGCAGTAGCTCCAGACGGCCGGGAACAAAGACGCCCAAAACGACACACCACCGAGCGGAGAAGAGTCTTCGCGGCCTTCGATGCACGGGACCATCAGCACGGGTGCCTCGTGCATGTGCTCGGCGAGGTAACTGGCGGAATCCCGGACTGCGCCCATCCGCTCACCTCGGGTGTCGCCCTCGCGGTATTCCGGTGTCGGCGAGCTCAGGTAGCCCCTGGCGTTGGCCAGGTAGATCTCGCCAATCGCCTTCTTCTTCTCGTCGTCCTCCACGAAAACCCATTGCCAACCTTGCGAATTGGAGCCGGTGGGCGCTTGCAACGCCAAATCGAGGCATTCCATCAGCAGGTCGCGTGACACCGGCTTGTCGAAGTCGAGGCGCTTGCGAACCGAACGGGTGGTGGTGAGGAGTTCGTCGACAGAAAGGTTAAGGGCCATGCCTGGAGACTACTCACCCACGCGCGCCGTCACCGGAAGTCGCGGGACTTCGATCCGATCTTCAAGGTCAGCTCGGCAAAACGTTCAGCCATGACAGTGACTGCGCCACTGGCATTTTGAACCTGACCGCGGATCAGCAGCGCCGACGATGTTTGCGCCACCTTGCGGTGCCGCGCCCACACCCCCGGCGTGCAGAGCACGTTGACCATCCCCGTCTCGTCCTCGAGGTTGATGAACGTCACCCCTTGAGCCGTCCCGGGCCGCTGCCGGTGGGTGACGGCCCCGGCGACCAGTACCCGGTCGCCGTCGGGCACCGACAACAGATCAGCGGCGGGCACCACCCCCATCTCGTCGAGATCCGACCGCAGGAACTGGGTCGGATAGCTGTCCGGCGAGATTCCGGTGGACCACACATCGGCGGCGGCCAGTTCCATCTCACTCATCCCGGGTAAAGCCGGAACATGCGACGACGAGCCCACTCCCGGCAATCGATCCGGCCGCTGGGTGGCGGCCGCGCCGGCCGCCCACAGCGCCTCGCGCCGCGACATCTCGAAGCAGCCCAGCGCGCCTGCGGTCGCCAACGCTTCGGTCTGCGGCACGGACAGCTGCACCCGCGTCGTCATATCCAGCAGAGAAGCGAAGGGACCATGGGTTTTTCGTTCTTCTACCAGCTTTTCGGCCAGGTCTTCTCCGATGTGACGGACGCTGCCCAGCCCCAGTCGCACCTCGGTGCCGGCGTTCTCCAGCGTGGCATGCACCACGCTGGCGGCCACGCAGGGACCGTGCACCGTCACCCCATGCCTGCGGGCGTCGGCCACCAGCGACTGCGGCGAGTAGAAGCCCATCGGCTGCGCACGCAGCAGCGCCGCGCAGAACGCCGCGGGGTGATGCAGCTTGAACCACGACGAGTAGAAGACCAACGACGCGAAACTCAGCGAATGACTCTCCGGGAAGCCGAAATTGGCAAAGGCTTCCAGCTTTTCGTAGACCCGGTCGATCACCTCCTCGGCAGCGCCGTGCAGGCTCCGCATACCGTCGTAAAACCGGCCGCGCAGCCGCTGCATGCGTTCAGTCGACCGCTTGGACCCCATGGCGCGGCGCAGTTGATCAGCCTCGGCTCCGGTAAAGCCGGCGCAGTCCACCGCGAGCTGCATCAGCTGTTCCTGAAACAGCGGCACTCCTAACGTCTTCCGTAACGCCGGCTCCATCGACGGATGGTCGTAGACGACCGGGTCGAGGCCGTTGCGCCGCCGGATGTACGGGTGGACCGATCCGCCCTGGATGGGTCCGGGGCGGATCAACGCCACCTCGACCACCAGGTCGTAGAACACCCGGGGCTTGAGCCGCGGCAGGGTCGCCATCTGCGCGCGGGACTCCACCTGGAACACCCCGACGGAATCTGCGCGCTGCAACATCTCGTACACCGCCGGTTCGGACAGGTCCAGCGCGGCCAGATCGACCTCGATGCCTTTGTGCTCACCCACCAGGTCGATGGCGTAATGCAGCGCCGAGAGCATGCCCAGCCCGAGCAGGTCGAATTTCACCAAACCGATTGCTGCGCAATCGTCTTTGTCCCACTGCAACACGCTGCGATTTTCCATACGGGCCCATTCGACCGGGCAGACGTCGGCGATCGGTCGATCGCAGATCACCATCCCCCCGGAATGGATTCCCATGTGCCGGGGCAAGTTCTGGATCTGGTCAGCCAGCTCGATCACCTGCTCGGGAATACCGTCGATGTCCGACGGACGTCCACTCCAGTGGCTGATCTGCTTGCTCCACGCGTCCTGCTGCCCTTGCGAGAACCCCAGGGCCCGGGCCATGTCGCGCACCGCGATACGGCTGCGATAGGTGATCACGTTGGCGACCTGGGCGGCGTAGTCGCGGCCGTACTTGTCGTAGACGTACTGGATGACGTTTTCACGCAGATCCGACTCGATGTCGATGTCGATGTCGGGCGGCCCGTCGCGGACCGGCGACAGGAAGCGCTCGAACAGCAGCTCGTTGGCCACCGGGTCGACGGCAGTGACACCGAGCGCGTAGCAGACTGCCGAGTTGGCCGCCGATCCCCTGCCCTGGCACAGGATGTTGTTCTCCCGGCAGAACCGGGTGATGTCGTAGACCACCAGGAAATATCCCGGAAACTTGAGTTGCGCAATGATTTCCAGCTCACGCTCGATCTGGGCATACGCCCGTCGCGCCTGATCCCGACGACCGTAGCGGCGCTGGGCTCCGGCCATCGTCAGCTCCCGCAGCCAGCTGTCTTCGGTGTGCCCCCGCGGCACATCGAACGGCGGCAACTGCGGGGCGATCAGCGCCAGGCCGAAGGCACACTGCTCGCCGAGGTCGGCCGCGGCCGTCACCGCGTCGGGGTGCTGCGCGAACAGCCGCGCCATCTCCTCGCCGGAGCGCAGATGCGAACCGCCCAGCGGCGCAAGCCAGCCGGCCGCCTCGTCCAGCGACTGCCTGG
>CAWGPB010000027.1:0-39030 GCA_963824335.1 uncultured Actinomycetota bacterium | reverse complement strand
GCCACCTCGACCACCAGGTCGTAGAACACCCGGGGCTTGAGCCGCGGCAGGGTCGCCATCTGCGCGCGGGACTCCACCTGGAACACCCCGACGGAATCTGCGCGCTGCAACATCTCGTACACCGCCGGTTCGGACAGGTCCAGCGCGGCCAGATCGACCTCGATGCCTTTGTGCTCACCCACCAGGTCGATGGCGTAATGCAGCGCCGAGAGCATGCCCAGCCCGAGCAGGTCGAATTTCACCAAACCGATTGCTGCGCAATCGTCTTTGTCCCACTGCAACACGCTGCGATTTTCCATACGGGCCCATTCGACCGGGCAGACGTCGGCGATCGGTCGATCGCAGATCACCATCCCGCCGGAATGGATTCCCATGTGCCGGGGCAAGTTCTGGATCTGGTCAGCCAGCTCGATCACCTGCTCGGGAATACCGTCGATGTCCGACGGACGTCCACTCCAGTGGCTGATCTGCTTGCTCCACGCGTCCTGCTGCCCTTGCGAGAACCCCAGGGCACGGGCCATGTCGCGCACCGCGATACGGCTGCGATAGGTGATCACGTTGGCGACCTGGGCGGCGTAGTCGCGGCCGTACTTGTCGTAGACGTACTGGATGACGTTTTCACGCAGATCCGACTCGATGTCGATGTCGATGTCGGGCGGCCCGTCGCGGACCGGCGACAGGAAGCGCTCGAACAGCAGCTCGTTGGCCACCGGGTCGACGGCAGTGACACCGAGCGCGTAGCAGACTGCCGAGTTGGCCGCCGATCCCCTGCCCTGGCACAGGATGTTGTTCTCCCGGCAGAACCGGGTGATGTCGTAGACCACCAGGAAATATCCCGGAAACTTGAGTTGCGCAATGATTTCCAGCTCACGCTCGATCTGGGCATACGCCCGTCGCGCCTGATCCCGACGACCGTAGCGGCGCTGGGCTCCGGCCATCGTCAGCTCCCGCAGCCAGCTGTCTTCGGTGTGCCCCCGCGGCACATCGAACGGCGGCAACTGCGGGGCGATCAGCGCCAGGCCGAAGGCACACTGCTCGCCGAGGTCGGCCGCGGCCGTCACCGCGTCGGGGTGCTGCGCGAACAGCCGCGCCATCTCCTCGCCGGAGCGCAGATGCGAACCGCCCAGCGGCGCAAGCCAGCCGGCCGCCTCGTCCAGCGACTGCCTGGCACGTATCGCCCCCATTGCCATCGCCAGCTGCCGCCGTGACGGTTCAGCGAAGTGCGCTCCGGTAGTCGCCACGCTGCCGAGCCCGAACCGCTTGGCCAACAAGGCCATGTCGGCATTGATGTCGTCATCGACCGGGCAGCCGTGGTGGGTGAGCTCGACGCTGACCCGATCGGAGCCGAACCGGTCCACCAGATCGGCCAGCGCAGCCGAGGCCGCATCCGGTCCGCCGGTGGCCAGCGCGGAGCGGACGTGGCCTTTGCGGCAGCCGGTCAATATGTGCCAGTGGCCGCCCGCCGCCTCGGTGAGCGCGTCGAAGTCGAAACGCAGCTTGCCCTTCTCGCCGCCGGCCAGATGCGCCACCGCCAGCTGCCGCGACAGCCGACGGTAGCCTTCCGGCCCGCGAGCCAACACCAGCAGATGCGGGCCCGCCGGATCGGGATCGTCGGTCCTGGCGCCGGACCCCAACGACAGCTCGGCGCCGAACACCGTCTGCATGTCCAGTTCCACGGCCGCTTCGGCGAACCGCACCGCACCATAGAGTCCGTTGTGGTCGGTGAGCGCGATGGCCCGCAGGCCCAGCCGCACCGCCTCTTCGACCAATTCCTCCGGCGCGCTGGCCCCGTCGAGAAAGCTGTATGCCGAATGCGCATGCAGCTCGGCGTACGGGACGGACGCTCCAACCGGCCGGTCTTCGTCCGGCGGCTGGTAGGCGATCCGTTTGCGCGACCACGGCGCCTCATCCGCCGGAGTCCACACGGTTGGCGTTCCGGAACGGCGAGGTTTGCCGGAGAGCACCCGTTCCATCTCCGACCAGCCCGGCGGTCCGTTGCTCCACCCCATCGACTCAGTGTATCGAATATATGTTCGAATAGCCCACTCGCGCCTACCATCGCTAGATGAGAAGAACTTTCGTCGCCACATTCGCGGCCGGGCTGATCGTCACACTGTTCGGTCTGATCTGGGCGCTCCAGGGATTCGGGGTGCTGGGCGGCAGTGTGATGAGCAACACCACAACCTGGTCCATCACTGGTCCGATCACGATGCTGATCGGGATCGTGGTTGCAGTTGCCAGTTGGCGGAAACTCTCGTCGAAATAGCGCAGAGTCAGTCGACTTAAATGTATTGACCTAGAACATCTTTGATAGAAGTCGAAAAACTCTCAGAGAATCTCAGCCGGTGAGAGACGAACGGCACTCCAACTGTGTTGCCACGCAACCGACTCCAGTTGTTTACATGAATTAATACTGCCGCCACCTCTGACCAGCGGTCACCGCCGATACTCAAGTGCAATCCCAAGAACGAACGGCGGTGATAGCTCGTGGAGCAACTCAATACGCTCGATGCAGGCTTCCTCATGGCCGAGGATTCGGATCGCAACGTCAGTTTGGCGATCGGCGGAATCGCCATCATCGACGGCGCGGCGCCCAAGGACGAGAAATTCAAAGCTGTTCTGGCAGAACGTGTCAAATCGATTCCTCGATTCACGCAGATGCTGCGCACCCAGCCTTTCGATGTCGGCGCGCCGCAGTGGGTTGCCGATCCGGCATTCGACATCAGCCGCCATGTGCGGCGGATAGCAGTGCCGCGGCCAGGTGATGACACCGAACTGTTCCGGGTTGTCGCCGACGTGCTGGAGCGCCGACTGGACCGCGACCGCCCGCTGTGGGAGTGCTGGGTCATCGAAGGCCTGAAAGGCAATCGGTGGGCCATCCTGATGAAGGTCCACCACTGCATGGCCGACGGGGTCTCGGCGATTCGCATCCTTGCCCAACTGTGCGACGAGATCGACGGCGATGTGTTCGCCCGGCCCGCGGCGAAGCGGACGGGCCGACACCCGCACCTGACCCCGGTGCCCGAGCGCGCGCCGCGCACCAACCCGCTGAGCGACCTCTGGCGGACCGCCACCGGAATCACCAACACGGTGACCCGGACGGTCGGCGGCGCAACCGAGATCGCGGCCGGTCTGATCCGCCCGAGCGCGGGATCGTCGCTGGTCGGACCCGTTACGTCGATGCGGCGCTATCGTGCGGTTCGCGTCCCACTCGCTGATGTCGAACAGGTCTGCCGCAAGTTCGACGTGACCATCAACGACGTCGCGCTGGCCGCGATCACCGAAGGCTATCGATCCGTTCTGCTGCACCGCGGCGAAAAACCCCGGCCGGATTCGTTGCGCACTCTGGTACCGGTGTCGGTCCGCTCACCCGACTCCGCGGACACGCCGGGCAACCGAATCTCGATCATGCTGCCCTACCTTCCCGTCGATGAAGATGACCCGATCCAGCAGTTGCGCGCCGTACACAGCAGGCTGGCCCGCACCAAACAGGGCGGGCAGCGCCAGGCCGGCAACATGGCGGTGTCGATGACCGGCTACATCCCATTCATGTTGTCCTCGTGGCTGATTCGATTGCTCACCCGCCTGCCGCAACGCGGCATCGTGACACTGGCAACCAATGTCCCGGGTCCGCACCGTCGGCTAGAGATGATGGGCCACACGGTCAGTCGGCTGATGCCCATTCCGCCGATCGCCCTGCAGCTGCGCACCGGCATCGCGGTGGTGAGCTACGCCGACGATCTGGTGTTCGGCATCACCGCCGACTACGACGCCGGCGCCGACATCGACAAGCTGGCCGACGGCATCAAGATCGGGGTGGCACGGCTGGACATGCTCAGCCAGGACTCGATCTTGCTGTTCGACAGAAAATCGGTCTGACCCTCACCAGCTAACCTGACTACCGGCGCCGCGACGGCGGCCCGGGAAGGCGGGACGGCGAATGTCGGTCATCATCGACCCGCGCCGCTTGGACGCCGTGCTGTTTGACCTCGACGGCGAGCCCGACACCATCTTCGCGGGGCACCTGCGGGACGTCGGCGTCCGCCTCGATCGATCCGGTGCCGCCGACTTGGTCCAGACGGCCGCCGCCCTGGCTGTTCGACCCGGCCGCTGCGCCGTCATCACCTCGACCGAACAGGGTGTGACGGACGGGCGGACCGGCGGATTCGCACTGGTGGTCGCGGTCGACCCGACCGGGAGCCTGCGCAACCACGACGCCGACGCCGTGGTCACGGACGTGAACGAGATCGACGTCCGCGCCGGGGATCGCAGAATGTCCGAACTGCCCGACGGCTTGCAGGCACTGGATCTGACACCCCAACGACGGCCCGCGGTGTTCTTCGATTTCGACGGAACGCTGTCCGAGATCGTCAATGACCCCGACTCGGCACGGCTGGCCGACGGCGCAGCCGAGGCGTTGACATCGCTGAGCGCTCGGTGTCCGGTTGCGATCCTGAGCGGTCGAGACCTGGCCGACGTTCGGCAGCGGATCGGCCTGCCCGGCCTTTGGTATGCGGGCAGTCATGGGTTCGAGCTGACCGGACCCGACGGCGAGCACCACCAGAACACCGAAGCAGCCGCAAGCATCCCGCTATTGGCAGAGGCGGCAGCCGCGCTGGCCGAGCAGCTCGGCGATATTCCGGGTGTCGCCGTTGAGCACAAACGATTCGGCGTGGCCGTGCATTACCGCAACGCCGCGCGTGACCGCATCGGCGAGGTGACCGCGGCGGTGCGACGCGCCGGCCAGCGGACTGGCCTCCGCGTGACGACCGGCCGTGAAGTCATCGAACTCCGTCCAGATGTCGACTGGGACAAGGGAAAAACACTGCGCTGGGTGCTCGACTACATCCGCGACGGATCGGATTCGTTGCTGCCGATCTACCTCGGCGACGACATCACCGACGAGGACGCCTTCGACGCGGTGGCCGAAGACGGCATCGCGATCCTGGTACGCCACACCGACGACGGGGACCGCGCGACCGCCGCGCGTTACGCGCTGGACGACCCGGACCGGGTGCGTGAGTTCACCGAACGGCTCGCCCGCCAGCTCGCGGACTGATCACAGGACCGCTTGCGACTGAATGGTTTTGGCTGCCAGCTTGCCGTCATCGCCGCGGATCTCCGTCTCGACCACGATCACGCGCTTGCCGACGTGCAGCGGGTGGCTATGCGCCGTGACCGTGCCGGAACGCGTGGCAGCGAGAAAATTGGTCTTGGACTCGATGGTCGTCGTGCCACCTGCGCCTTCGGGGAGATTCAGGAATGCACACACCGCGCCGGACGTATCCGCCAGCGCCATGACGATTCCGCCGTGCAGCACGTCGCCGCCGGTGGTCAGGCCCGGCGCCCAATCCAGGCTCAGCACAACCTTTTCGGGCCCGGCCACGTCCGCGGTGATGCCCAGGGTCACGGCCAGCGGGACCAGGCCGTGGATCATCTCCGTTGCGGCGGTGTCGGTCATCGGCTCACTTTCCCACTGCGTGCAGGGCCTCGGCGGTATCCGCATCAGCGGGATAAAACGACTCGATCGCCACCTCGGCGACGGTGACATCGAGTGGGGCGCCGACCACCGCGGTCATCGAAAAGAACGCCAGCTCTTTTCCGTGGTGCCACAACCGCAGCGGAACCGCGACATCGGTGGGCTCGGGACGCTGCGCCTCGCCACCCGGGTAGCCCGACAGTTCTGCCAACAACTCGGTCAGCCGCGGGTCGCGCGTTGCCCGGACTTGACGGTGCAGCCGCTCGAGGACATGCGCGCGCCACTCCGGCAGATTGGCGATCCGGGATGCCATGCCGTCCGGGTGCAGGGAGACGCGCAGCGCGTTGATCGGCGGCGTCAGCAGTGCGGGATCGCATCCGTCGATGAGGACCGCGACGGCGGCGTTGCCGTCGAGCATGTCCCACCATCGGTTGATCACCAGGGCCGGATAGGGCTCGTGGCCGGTGAGGATCTGCCGCAACGCGGCGCGCAGCCTGGTCAATTCCGGCTCGTCGAGCGAGTGTTCGGGGTAGGCAGGCGCGTACCCGCCGGCCAGCAACAACGCATTGCGCTCACGCAGGGGCACGTCGAGTTGTTCGCTGAGTCGCAGGATCATTCCCGGGGTCGGCCGCGAGCGTCCGGTCTCCACGAAGCTCAGATGCCGAGCCGAGATCTCGGCCTGAATCGACAAGTCGAGCTGGCTGATTCGGCGCCGCTCACGCCACTCGCGCAGCAGCTGACCGACTGCCGGTGCTGCCCGCGAGCTCCGGGTCACGGTCGTCATCGCCCCGATGCTAGCCGCGGTACCTCGGCACCACGATTACCTGTCAGGTAAGGCGGTCAGTCATCTTTGTCGCTGTCCTTCTCGTCCTTATCGTCGTCCGACTTCGTCTCTTTGCCGGTGTCCAACTCGAGTGTCGCCCAGTGGCTCGGGGAGACGAACACCGTCCAGTCCCCGTCGTCGCGGCCTAGCTTGACGACCCCGCCGTCGACTTCCCACTTGGTGCCGTCGTCGTAATCGGTCGATTGCCCATCGCTGTAGGTGAGTGTGAATGCCATGCCCGGGACTGCCACGTAGTCGACCTGGTTAAACCTCGGTGTACTCCACCGCGCCATCCTCGAGAACCAACCGCGCCTCGATTCCGTCGGTGCCGGACGCTTCGGTGCGGAACACCGCCTTCCCGGGCTCGGTGCGCCAGATCAGCGTGGTCAGCGTCTCGCCGGGAAACACCGGCTTGGTGAAGCGCGCGTCGATGGCGGTGATCGCTCCGGCATCGCCGTTGCCGAGCTCGGCGATCAGCGCGCGGCCGGAGAACCCGTAGGTGCACAGCCCGTGCATGATCGGCTCGGGGAAACCGGCCAGTTCCTTGGCGAACCACGGATCGCTGTGTAGCGGATTACGGTCGCCGGAAAGCCGGTAGATCAGCGGCTGGTCTTTACGGGTCGGCAGCGCGACCCGGGCATCGGGCTCGCGATCGGGAATCTGCGGCGCGACCGGACGCTCGCCCGGCTGCCCCCCGAAGCCACCCTCGCCGCGGATCACCAGCGTGGTCAGCGTTTCGGCAAGCAGCGTGCCGGTGTCGGGATCGCTGCCGCGGCCACGCAACATGATGATCGCGTTCTTGCCTTCGCCTTTGTCCTGGATGTCCGCCACCTCGGTGACCACCGACAGCCGCCCCGCGGGCGGCAGCGGCGCGTGCAGCCGAATGCCTTGCGAACCGTGCAGCAGCATCGCCCAGTTGAACGATCCGACCTTGGCTGCCGCGCCGAACGCCGGGCAGCAGATCACCGCGTAGGTCGGCAGTACCTGCTGGTCGATGCCATGACTGTTCTCGGTGGTGAACTTCAGATCTTCCAGGCCGGCGCCTACACCGAGCGCATAGAGCAACGTGTCGCGGTCGGTCCACTCGAACAGCATGGGTTCGGTGGTCGCACCGACAGCTTTCGGGTCGATCGCCATTCGGGTCTCCTCTTCGGTCGGGCGGCTCCGCTCATCCCGCTTGGTCCCGTCATTCCATCACCCGACCGCCTGGGTGATTTATTCACCCAACCCTGGCAAACGCGCCACGCCGGAGGCCCCGGCAAGGCAGGCTATCGCCATGCGCAATCGCACCCGCACCGTCATCTGGAAGGCCGCTGCCGTACTCGCCGCCGTGATCACCGTCGGCGCCTGCTCGGGATCACCGCAGATGCGCAGCATCACGCTGACCTTCATCCGGCATGCCGAGTCGCTGAGCAACGCCGAGCACGTCATCAACACCGACATCCCCGGCCCGAGTCTCACCGAGGCCGGCCTGGGCCAGGCCGAACAGCTCGCTCATCAGTTGTCGCGCAACAACTTCGACGCCATCTACGCTTCCAACATGGTCCGCACTCAGCAGACCGCCGAGCCACTGGCCCACGCGTTGGGCAAGCACGTCGAAATTCTGCCCGGTCTGCGTGAAATCGACGCCGGCCGATTCAACAACTCCCCGGTGCAGCGGTCCGACCTGACCTATCTGGTCGCGCCATCGCTGTGGCTGAAGGGCGACGTCCAGGACGCCGTTCCCGGCTCGGTCAGCGGCCAGGAATTCAACGATCAGTTCAGCGCGGCAGTTCAGAGGATCTACGACAGCGGCAACAGCAAGCCGGTGGCGTTCTCCCACGCCGAGTCGATCATGTACTGGACGTTGCTGAACGTGAAGAACCCCAAGAACAGCCTCGCGACCAGCCATCCGCTGCCCAACCTCGGCCGCGTGGTGATCACCGGCAGCCCGGCATCGGGCTGGACGTTGGTCGACTGGGACGGGATTCGGGACTTCAGCTACTGACCAGACTTAGGTCGGCAGTACGGTACTGGACAGTACTTCATCATTCGCTCTAGGGTATGCGCTGTGACCCAGACTGCCCGTGCCAGTGCGGACCACTCGCCCTGGTCGTCGCGGGAGACCGAGCTGCTCGACGTCACGCTGCAGCTGCTGCAGGAGCACGGCTATGAACGGTTGACCATCGACGCCGTGGCGGCCATGGCACGCGCCAGCAAGGCAACCGTGTACCGACGCTGGCCGTCTAAAGCCGAATTGGTGTTGGCGGCTTTCATCGAGGGTTGCCGCCAGGTCGCGGTGGCCCCCGGCACCGGGACGCTGCGCGGCGATCTACTACGGCTGGGAGAGGTGATCTGCCAGCACGCCCGCGAACAGGCCGGCACCATGCGCGCGGTGATGGTCGAGGTCTCGCGTCACCCCGCACTCCACGATGCGATGCAGAACGAGTTCCTCGATCAACGCAAGGCCCTGATCCAGGAGGTCCTGCGCCAGGCGGCGGACCGTGGCGAGATCGACCACGCCGTCATCAGCGACGAACTCTGGGACCTGCTGCCCGGCTATCTGATCTTCCGGTCCATCATGCCTAACCGACCGCCCACCGAACACACCGTGCAAGCTCTCGTCGACGAGGTCATCATTCCGAGCCTTACCCGAAAGGCCAGTCGATGAACCGTATTTCACGTCTGGTCCGGCGGCGCTGGATGATTCTGGTCGCCATCGTGGTGGTGACCCTCGCGGGGTTTGCCGTCTATCGACTCCATGGCGCCTTCGGCTCGGCTAGCAACGCCGCGCACGGCGGCGGCGCCTCGAACGAGATCGTTCCGTTCAACCCCAAGGAAGTCGTCTACGAAGTCTTCGGCGCTCCCGGGGCCACCGCGACCATCAACTATCAGGACGTCCATGCCGCGCCGCAACGGGTCGACAACGCCCCGCTGCCATGGTCGTACACGATCACCACCACCGATCCCGCAGTCATCGCCAACGTGGTCGCCCAAGGCAACGGCAACACGCTCGGATGCCGCATCACCGTCAACGGCGTCGTCAAAGACGAGAGGACAGTGAACGAATTGAGCGCGTACACCTTCTGCCTGGACAAGTCCGGATGAGCAATCACAGCGTCCCCCGGCCACGCGTCCCGCGCGTCATCCATCGCATTGCATTACCGATCCTGCTTTTCTGGGTGGCCTTGGCGGCTCTCCCGAATATCCTTGTGCCGCAACTGGAAGAGGTCGGCCGACTGCACAATGTCGGCCTCAGCTCCCCGGAGGCGCCGTCGTATCAGTCGTTCAAACACATCGGAAAAGTGTTCCACGAGTTCGACACTGACAGTTCGGCGATGATCGTGCTCGAGGGCGACAAGCCGCTCGGCGCCGACGCGCACAAGTATTACGACGCGCTGATCCACAAGTTGGAGCAGGACACGAAGCACGTCCAGCACATCCAGGATTTCTGGGGTGACACCCTGACCGCGGCGGGCTCGCAGAGCACCGACGGCAAGGCCGCCTACGTTCAGCTCTTTCTCAACGGGGCCCAGGGCGAGGCGTTGGCCAACGAATCCGTCGACGCCGTCCGCGCCACCGTCGACCAGATGAAACCACCGCCGGGCGTCAAGGCTTACCTGACCGGCGCCGCCCCTCTGATCGCCGACCAATTCACCGAGGGCAGTAAGGGTTCCAACAAAGTCACGGCGCTGACGATCGCGGTGATCGCGGTGATGTTGTTCTTCGTCTATCGGTCGTTCGCCACCACGGCCCTTGTCCTGGCGACCGTTCTCATCGAGATGGCGGCCGCGCGCGGATTCGTTGCCTTCCTTGGAAGTGTCGGAATCCTGGGCCTGTCCACCTATGCGACCAATCTGTTGACACTGTTGGTCATCGCGGCGGGGACCGACTACGCGATATTTTTCGTCGGCCGCTATCACGAGGCCCGCTCGGCGGGCGAAGAGCGAGAAGACGCGTTCTACAGCATGTACAAAGGGACCGCTCATGTCGTGCTGGGCTCGGGCCTGACGGTCGCCAGCGCGGTGGCGTGCCTCGCTTTCACCCGGCTGCCCTATTTCCAGAGTTTGGGCATACCCGCTGCGATCGGCATCCTCATCGCGCTGGCGGCCTCGCTCACCCTGGGTCCGGCAGTATTGGTAGTCGCCAGCCATTTCGGTCTGTTCGACCCCAAGCGGGTGCTGCAAACCCGTGGCTGGCGCCGAATCGGTACCGCGATCGTCCGGTGGCCCGGGCCGATCCTGGTGGTGTCCATCGCCATCGCCCTCATCGGCCTGCTGGCCCTGCCCGGCTACAAGACCAGTTACGACACCCGCCCCTACATTCCGGGCTACCGCCGCGGCCAACGTCGGATACACCGCCGCGGAGCGACACTTCCCGCGCTCGCGGCTGGAACCCGAGCTGCTGATGATCGAGGCGGACCACGATCTGCGCAATCCCGCCGACATGCTGGTGTTGGACAAGGTGGCCAAGGGCATCTTCCACATTCCCGGGATCGCCCAGGTGCAGACCATCACCAGGCCGCTGGGCACACCGCTCGACCACAGCTCGATCGCATTCCAGATCAGCCAGCAAAGCGTCGGGCAGGTGCAGAACCTCAAGTACCAATCGGACCGCGCGCACGATTTGCTGCGACAGTCCCAAGAACTCGACAAAACGATCGGCATCCTGCAGCAGCAATATGCCCTGCAACAGCAACTCGCCGGCGCCACGCATGAGGAGACCCAGAAGTTCCACGAAACCCTGGCGATCATCTCCGAAGTACGGGACAAGCTGGCGAATTTCGACGACTTCTTCCGGCCGCTGCACAGCTATTTCTACTGGGACAAGCATTGCTACGACATCCCCGCGTGCTTCGCGCTACGCAACACCTTTCGAGGCGATAGACAGCATCGACCAGCTCACCGAGAAATTCGAAGACCTGGTGGTCAGCCTCGACAAGCTGGACACGATTCAGCCGCAACTGGTCGGGCTGATACCACCGCAGATCGCCAGCCAGGAAGTCAACCGCGAGCTGACGCTGAAGAACTTCGCCACCAACCTCGGAATCAACAAGCAGTCCGAGGTTGCCAACGACAACCCGGCCGCGCTGGGTCAGGCGTTCGACAAGTCCAAGAACGACGACCTGTTCTATCTGCCGCCGGAGGTGTTCGACAACCCCGATTTCAAACGCGGACTCAAGCTGTTCGTCTCGCCGGACGGCAAAGCGGCGCGGATGATCATCACCCACGAAGGCGACCCGGCCGAGCCCGCGGCCATCTCCCGCGTCGAGCCGATCAAGCTCGCGGCACACGAAGCCGTCAAGGGGACTCCCCTGGCGAACTCCAGCTTCTATCTCGGCGGTACCGCCTCGACCTACAAAGACATCGAGGACATGGCGAGTTACGACATCTTGATCGTCGCCGTTGCGTCGCTGAGCCTGATCCTGCTGATCATGATGCTCATCACCCGAAGCCTGGTGGCCGCGATCGTCATCGTCGGCACGGTGACGTTGTCGCTGGGCGCGTCGTTCGGTCTGTCCGTACTGCTGTGGCAGTACATGCTGGGTATCGAATTGTATTGGGTGGTATTGCCTTTGGCGGTCATTCTGCTGCTGGCAGTCGGATCGGACTACAACCTGCTGTTGATCTCCCGGTTCGAGGAAGAGATTCCGGCAGGACTGAAGACCGGCATCATCCGCGCGATGGCCGGCTCCGGCTCGGTGGTCACCGCCGCTGGTCTGGTGTTTGCGGTGACGATGTGTGGATTCGTCTTGAGCGGTCTGCAGACACTCGGCCAGATCGGCACCACGATCGGTCTCGGTCTGCTGTTCGACACGTTGATCGTGCGTTCGTTCATGACACCGTCGATCGCGACCTTGCTCGGCCGGTGGTTCTGGTGGCCACTACGGGTGCGCCCGCGCCCGGCCAGCTCGATGCTGCAACCCTACGGATCGCGGCCTGCCGTTCGTCAGCTCCTGCTGTGGGACGACCCGGAAGAAAAAGACTCCGTGGCACCGTCGTCGCGCTGATCGACACGATCGCGTCACACTGCGTTGACGTGCGGCCGCGCCGAGCGCACGATGTCTTGCATGCGTTATGTCGTTACCGGCGGTACCGGGTTTATTGGGCGCCGCGTGGTGTCCCGTCTGCTCGACGCCCATCCGGACGCCGAAGTGTGGGTCCTGGTTCGTCGCTCCTCGCTCGGCCGCTTCGAACGGTTGGCCTCAGCATGGGGAGACCGGGCAAAACCGCTGGTCGGTGAGCTGACTGAGCCAGGCCTCGGGCTCGCCGACGAGGCGATCGCCGAACTCGGAGACGTCGGCCACGTCGTGCACTGCGCGGCGATCTACGACATCACCGCCGCCGAACCCGAGCAGCGGGCCGCCAACGTGGAAGGCACCCAGGCCGTCATCGAGTTGGCGCGCCGACTCGATGCGACGCTGCATCACGTGTCGTCGATCGCGGTGGCCGGCGACTTCCGCGGCGAGTACACCGAGGACGACTTCGACATCGGCCAGCAGCTCCCGACGCCGTATCACCAGACGAAATTCGAAGCCGAATTACTGGTGCGCTCGACGACGGGGCTGCGGTACCGGATCTACCGGCCTGCGGTGGTGGTCGGCGATTCGCGCACCGGCGAAATGGACAAGATCGACGGGCCGTATTACTTCTTCGGCATGCTGGCCAAGCTGGCGGTCCTACCCCGGCTGACGCCGATCATGTTGCCCGACACCGGTCGCACCAACATCGTGCCGGTGGACTACGTCGCCGACGCGCTGGTCGCGTTGATCCACGCCGACGGCCGCGATGGCCAGACATTCCACCTGACCTCACCGAAAACCATTGGGCTGCAAGGCATCTACCGCGGAGTCGCAGCCGCGGCGGGTTTGCCGCCGTTGCGCGGATCCCTGCCCCGGTCGGTCGCGGCGCCGGTGCTCAAGGCGCGTGGCCGGCCCAAGCTGTGGCGCAACATGGTCGCCACCCAACTGGGCATCTCCGGCGAGGTGCTCGACGTGGTGGACCTTGCTCCGACCTTCATCTCCGAGCAGACACAGAAAGCATTGCGCGGAACCGGCATTGCGGTGCCGGAGTTCGGCAGCTACGCGCCGGCGCTGTGGAGATACTGGGCCGAGCATCTCGATCCCGACCGGGCCCGGCGCGACGATCCGGAAGGCGCTCTGGTCGGCCGGAACGTCATCATCACCGGAGCGTCCAGCGGTATCGGCCGCGCGTCCGCCATCGCGGTTGCCGAACGGGGCGGATGCGTATTCGCGCTAGCCCGCAACGCCGACGCGCTCGACGATCTGGTTACCGAGATACGCGCCAACGGCGGTCAGGCCTACGCCTTCACCTGCGACGTCACCGATTCCGGGTCGGTGGAACACACCGTGAAAGACATCCTGGGCCGCTTCGATCACGTCGACTACCTGGTCAACAACGCGGGCCGGTCGATCCGCCGATCGGTGGTCAACCAGACCGACCGGCTGCACGACTACGAACGCGTGATGGCGGTCAACTACTTCGGCGCGGTGCGGATGGTGCTGGCATTGCTGCCGCACTGGCGCGAGCGCCGGTTTGGCCACGTCGTCAACGTCTCCAGCGCCGGCGTGCAGGCTCGCAGCCCCAAGTACAGCGCTTACCTGCCCACCAAGGCAGCGCTCGACGCGTTCTCCGAAGTGGTCGCGACCGAAACCCTTTCTGATCACGTCACATTCACCAACATCCACATGCCGTTGGTGGCCACCCCGATGATCAAGCCCTCCCGGCGGCTCAACCCTGTTCCGCCGATCACCGCCGAACATGCCGCCGCGATGGTGGTTCGCGGGTTGATCGACAAGCCGTTGCGGATCGACACCCCGCTGGGCACCCTGTCCGAGGCCGGCCACTACTTCACCCCCAAACTGTCACGCCGGATCCTGCATCAGGTGTATCTCGGCTATCCGGATTCGGCCGCAGCGCGCGGTGAGACGGCGTCGGCTCCATCTGACGCGAAAGGCGTTGCCCAACAGCAGTCGTCACGTCAGCCGAGACGGCCGGCCCGCGCCGCGGTTACCCGTGTCCGGGTCCCGGGTCCGGTCAAACGACTCGTGCGGCTGGTTCCCGGCGTGCACTGGTAAGACGGTCTTGTCACTCCACTCGGGTTACCCTCACATCGTGGGGGACGACCCGGACTTGGACAACACGATCGGTAAAGCCGACCTGGTCCGGCGGGCATTCGACAGTCTTCCCACATTTATCGTCGCTTTCGCGGGTCCAGAGCATCATTACGTCGCCGCAAACGCGGCAACCCGGACCGCATTTCCCGCGGTGAGACTCGGAGTTCCGGCGCGAGAACTGTTTCCCGAATTTGAAAATCAGAACCTGATCGAGATCCTGAACCGCGTCTACCGGACCGGAGAGATCCAGCAGGGCCGGGAGTGGCGTTTCCAGTTCGACTTCGACGGATCGGGAACGATGCAAGAGGTCTGCGGAGATATCGTCGTCAGTCCCCGCGCGGCCGAAGACGGAAGCATCGAAGGCACTCAGGTGATGCTGACCGATGTCACCGCTGCGGTACAGGAACGCCGCGCCGCGGAAGCGCGCGAGGCAGAACTGTCCGAGCGGTACGCGCAGGTACGGGATCTGGGAATGCACGTCCAACGTGCCCTGCTTTCGCCGGCGCTGCCGGTGCTGGCTGGCACCGACATTGCTGCCGAATACTTGGTGGCTACCCAGGACACCGGCGCCGGCGGTGACTGGTTCGAGGCGGTGCCCGGCCACGACGGAAGTGTCTTTCTGGTCGTCGGCGACGTTGTCGGGCACGGTGTCGAAGCTGCGGCGGTGATGGCTCAGCTTCGGACTGCGATTCGGATGGCACTGTTGGCCGGCAACGACATCCACGAAAGCCTCACGGCGGTAGACCAATTCAGTAAGTTCGTGCCCGGATCGAAAGCGGCAACCCTGTGCATCGGCCGCCTGGACGCCCGCACCGGAGCGTTTGAATATTGCACTGCGGGACATCCTCCCCCGCTGTTGATCAGTGGTGGCGTTCCACGGTTTCTCGACCCGACCGGCGCCGGCCCGCTGGGCAGCGGGTCGGCTTCCCCACTCGCACCGACATCATCGAGGTGGATGATGCGGTGCTGCTCTACAGCGACGGCATCATCGAGCGCCCCGGCCGTCCGCTGGCCGCCAGCACCGCCGAATTCGCCGACATCGCATCTCGCGTCCTTGGCGGCTCGGCGTTCCCGATCGAGACGACATCACGTCCCGTCGAGCGGTTGTGCTCGCAGACGCTGGAATTGATGCTGCGCACCACTGGCTACAACGACGACGTGACTTTGCTTGCCGCGCAGCGACGTACACCACCGCCGCCATTCGAGCTGACCGTCGCTGCCACCGTCCAAGCGGCCTACGAGGTGCGCGGGCCACTGCGGGCCTGGTTGTCCGACATCGGCGCCGACGAAGTCGACGTCATGATCATCGTGCAGTCCTGTGCGAGTTCGTCGAGAACTCCTTCGAGCACGGGTACCGCTCAGCGACCGCCGACCATATCGACGTCGAGGCAACGCTGGACGCCCACGGCATGGTCCATGCCTCGGTGACCGATCGTGGCCAGTGGAAGACCCCGTCGGCGGACCCAGGCATGCGCGGCCGCGGGCTGATGCTGGCGGATGCACTGGCCACCGAAAGCCGCATCGTCGGCAGCGACAGCGGTACCACCGCGTCGATCACGCACCGGCTGTGTCGGCCCGCGCGCATCGTGATCGACCCGAACGTCGTGCCCGTTACTGAACGTCCCACTGCGCACGAGTTTTCTACCGAGATCGTCGACGATCGCCTGGTGGTCGCAGGAGACGTCGACAACGCCACGGCACCGACTCTGCAGACCCAGATCGCGCGCAAAAGCCGTTCCGGCACTTACCCTTTGACCGTCGACCTGTCGTCGGCCACCCACCTGGGTTCTTCCGGACTGCGGGTGTTGGCCGAAGCGCTGGAACGCGCGCGCCACCATGGTACCGAACTTGCTTTGTTCGCACCACCGGGAAGTCCGGCTCACCACGTGCTGATGCTGGTCGGGGTTGCCGCTCATAACTGAGGCCGTCGCCGACCGGGCCGAATAGGCACGAGCAGGTATCGTCTCCGCGGTGGCCACCGCACCAGTTTTCGCCGATGTCGACACCGGCGTCGACGATGCCATTGCGCTGATTTACCTGTTGGCCAGTCCGGACGCCCAACTGGTCGGCATTGCGTCCACGGCCGGAAACGTTGGTGTGGAACACGTCTGTGAAAACAACCTGGGCCTGCTGGACCTGTGCCGCGTCGAGGGCGTGCCGGTGTCGCGCGGCGCCGAGCGTCCGCTGAATTCCGTCGCACCGGCCGACAGCGCAGTCCACGGGTCACGGGGCCTGGGGTACGCCGAACTGCCGCCGACCGATCGGCAACTCGACGCCGATGATGCCGCAACGGCATGGGTGCGTGCGGCCCACGCGCACCCGGGCGAGCTGATCGGGCTGGCGACCGGACCGCTGACCAATCTGGCGCTGGCGTTGCGCAAGGAACCGGCACTGCCGAATCTGTTGCGCCGGCTGGTGATCATGGGCGGCGCGTACGACTACCGCGGCAACACCAACACGGTGGCTGAGTGGAACATCGCCTTCGACCCGGAGGCGGCAGCCGAAGTCCTCGCCGCCTGGTCGCCAACGGAAACCCTTGAGCCGCAAAGCCTTCCGATCCTGTGCGGACTGGACGTGACCCGCAAGATCGCTCTCACGCCCGACATCCTGACCAGGCTGGCAGCAAGCGCAGGCGCGACGACCACCGCGTTGAGCGTCGACGACCAGCCGGGCACCCGGTCCTCGTCGACCAATCCGGTGATCCGGGTGATCGAGGATGCGACCCGCTTCTACCTGGAGTCCTACCACCGTCTGGGCCACGGTTACCTGGCGCACTTGCACGATCCGCTGGCCGCGGCCGTCGCGCTGGACCCACAGCTCGTCGCCACCCGGCAGGCCACCGTGGACGTCGAACTGACCGGCACCCTGACCCGCGGCATGACCGTCACCGACTGGTCGGGACGCTGGGGGCGAAAACCCAACGCGCTGATCGGCGTTGACGCCGATCCGATCGTGTTCTTCGACCGGTTCGTCGATCGAGTGGGGCCGTTCGCCGCTGGGCTGGGCTGAGAAGGCTTTCACTCGTAGATTCCCTCCAGATACCACCTCCTCTGCCGGTAGCACAGCAGCAGCGCGGTACCGGGGTCGGACGGCCGCTCGCCTTCCAGCAGCACCTGCACGCGGGCGGTGCGGCTTCCCCCTGACCGGCCCCGAGCCGGTCATCCCACCACCGTTCGTCGACCGGCCATGGGCCGGCCCACCAGTGCAGCCGGTTGTCGCGGCCGCGGGCGGTCAGCCGGGCCGGGTCGGCGGAGAACAACCCCCGGCTGGTCACCCGAATCGAATTGCCCTGAACATCAAGCAGTTCCACCGGATCGTCGAGTAGCACCGTCGGCGACGGTTCCGGCAGCTGACCGGGCCATGGCCGATTCGGGTCGGCGAGCGGCACCGGCTCGTCGCCCAGCGGCGTCAACGTGATGCGTTCGGCCGGCCCGCGACCGCCGGACAGCATCGGCACCTGCACTGCCTCCGGGCCGAGCAGACCCTGCACCCGGACCAGCGCTCGACGGGCCCGCATCCGGCCCTCTTCGCCGAGGCCGCCCCACAGCGGTAACTGCAGCGCCCCCGCCGACACCACCTCCACCGCCTGCAGCCGCAACTGCACCACCGGCGCGGTGGGCCGATCCACGACGATCCGGGTGTTCAACCAGCCGTCCAGCTGCCAGCGCACCCGATCGGCGGTGGCATCCTCGGTCAACGGCTCGGCGCATCGCCAAACCCGGTTCAGCTCTTCGCCATTGGCGGTGACGGCATGGACAGCCCAGCCGGGTGCATCCCACCCCGGCAGCCAGCAATGTCTGATGCAGCGCGCTGGCCAACGAGCGCCCGGCAAACGCCGCGGCGTCGACCCGGTCGATCGGCGGATCGCAGTGCAGCACCGCATCGAGCTCGGCCGGCAGCTCGCGCCCAGACGGCCCGCGTTCCGGCTCGCCGCGGGCGAACCGGTGTGCGCTCACCGCGTCGGCGCCGAACCGGGAGGCGACGTCGGTGCGCGACAGCGCGGCGAACTGACCGACCGTGCGAATTCCCATCCGCCACAACAGATCCGCCAGATCGGCCCGCCCAGGACCGGACAGGCTGGGCTCGGTGGCGAGTTGCCGAATCGACAGCGCCGACAGAAAGCGCGCGTCATCCCCCGGCGTCACGATGCGGCCCGCGCGGGCGGCGAAGACCGCTGTCGACAGCTGATCGGCGATTCCGACCTGACACTCGGCGCCGGCCGCCGCCACTGCGTCGGTCAGCCGCTCGGCGACCTGCTGCTCGGACCCGAAGAACCGGGCCGCCCCGCGGACCGGCATCACCACCAGGCCGGGACGCAGCACCTCGGCGCGAGGCACCAGGTCGTCCACCGCCGCGACAACTCCTTCGAAGTAGCGGGCGTCGCGGTCGGGGTCGGCGGCGACGACGTGCAGTTGCGGGCAGCGGGCCGACGCCTCGCGCCGCCGCAGCCCTCGCCGCACACCTACCGAACGGGCCGCCGACGAACAGGCGATCACCCGGTTGGCCAGCGTGACGGCGACCGGGGCCGTCGCGGGCAGTCCCGCGGCCGCCGCCGCGGCGACCGCGGGCCAGTCCATGCACCACATCGCCAATACCCGGGAAGCCACACTTACTCACCCCGTCCGAGCCCGCCTGATCGCCCGCCCCGCGGCGCACACCTCGAGCCGCACCTTGCTGATCCGCCCGAAACCCGGCTGTTCCGAAGTGGTTTCGTAACCGCAGACCCGAGCCTTCAGTCGTATCGACGCACCCTGCCAGTCGCCGTCGGTGACCAGCAGCGTGCAGCCTTTCTGCTGAGCACGGGCCACCACGGCCCGGGCCCGGGTCAGTGGCACCGAGCGCCCTCCCAGCGCCAGCACGATCAGATCCATCCCGTCCATGAGCACCGCGGCCACCTCTACCGGGTCGGTCCCGGGATCCGGGATCACCGCGAGCCGGCTCAGATCGGCTCCCATTTCGACCGCGGCCAGCAGGCCGACATCCGGCTGGCCGACGATGGCCGCGTTCCCGCCGGCGGCCGTCACCGCGGCCACCATGCTCAGCGGCAGCGACCGGGCACCCGACAGCACCGCAACCGTTCCCCGTGGCAACGCATTCGGCAACACATCCGTCAGCAACGGCGGAACCGGGAGCCTGGTTTCCGAATCCGGAAGCAGGTCGTCCACCTGGGCGTGGCCGTGGCTGCGAGGAGAACCGACCTTCCCGGATACCGCCGCCATCTGCCGTCGCAGCTGTTTTAGCTGTTCAGCACGGTCGTGATGCGGCTGTTCGGAAGCAAGCATCGCCGTCATCAACTACTCCTGCGGTACGGGTGTTACTACTGATGTTCGAATGTATGTTCGATACCCTCAGTCAATACCCACCCACCGACAACGTCAAGCGGATGCCTGTCGCAGGCGTCGGCCAGCTAACTCGCGAGGCACAGGTATGTCGCGGAGACGTCTCGCTGGTTGCACTCTCGGCGTCGGCCGCGGCGACTCCGCCCCACGCGCACCGGCACGTTGTTCCAGCCGATGACGTTGGTCATCGCCACCCGCCTGAGCCCTTCCTGCACGATTGTGTAGCGGGGCATGTGATCCAGCAACTTGTCCAACGCGATGGCGCTCTCCATTCGGGCCAGCGCGGCACCCAAACAGCTGTGCGTCCCGTAACCCAGCCCCAGGTTCTGTGCCTGGCTGCGGTCCCGGTCGATGTCGAAGGTATCCGCGTCGGTGAACGCCCGCTCGTCCCTGTTGGCCGAACCCAGACACAGCAGGACCGGATTTCCGGCAGGAATCGTGGTGCCATGCAGCTCAACGTCTTTCATGCTGTAGCGCACCAGGTACTGTGCGGGCGCCTCCCACCGCAGCAACTCCTCCACCGCGGCAGGAATCCGGCTGCGGTCGTCGAGCAACATCTGCCATTGATCTGGATTCTCGGCGAACGTGACCACCGCATTGCCCACCAACTTGGTCACCGTCTCGGCGCCGGCGCCACCCAACATCGATGCGAAGGCGGCGATTTCGATGTCGTCGAGCTTGGTCGCCACGCCGTCGCGCTCGACTTCGACGGCGATCAGATCGCTGATCATGTCGTCCTGCGGATCGGCACGCCGCTCCTGAATGATGTTGTAGTACATCAGTCCGGTCTCGATACCGGCCTGAACACCTTCCTCGGGCGTCGCGACGTTGCCGTACTCCCGCTCGAGCATCTTGTCCAAGCAGCAGCCGGACCTTCTGGCGGAGCTCTGCGGGCACGCCGAGCATCGGGGTGATCACTTCCACCGGGAACAATGCCGAAAAGTCTTGCACGACATCGAACTCGTCGGGATTCGCCGCGGCGAGAAATCGATCGATCTGTTCGATGACCAGTTGTCGCTGGCGCTCGACGGCGCGTGGGGTGAACACCTTGTTCACCAGGTTGCGCATCCGGCGATGATCGGGCGGATCCATCATGATGATCAACGGCGGCACCGGATTACCGGACTGCACCATCTCGAGATCGACTCCGCGCGACGACGAGAAGGTTTCGGAATCCTTCATGGCCGCCACCACATCGGCGTGCCGGGTCAGCGCATAGAAATCGTAATTCTCGCTGTAATAGACCGGCTCCTCGTCACGCATCCGACGGTAGGTGGCGAAGGGGGCATTGAAGAAGTCGCTGGAAAACGGATCAAAGACGACTTTCGACGTGGTCAACGGGTCCTCCTGTGTTTCGATTCCGAGCTGGACGTCTGGTCGACGTCAGGCAAACCGGCCGCAGCACGGATCTGCCGGCGCCCCGCCGACGGGTCGGCATCTGGAAACATGTAGTGGCTCAATGCGACTCGCGCGATTGCACCAGCAAGGTCTCGGGCGCTCGCCGCGGCATCGAAGCCGTCCTCACGAGCGCACTGCTGCAAGACCACCATCAATCTCTCGGTGATCATCGGCAATGCCCGGGCCATCTGTTCCTGCGCGAAGCCCGGATCCAGGTCGAGTTGCCGCCCGGGCGGCTGGTCCTCCACGAAAGTCACCACGACATCGACCGCGGCTTCCCATCGCGCGAGGCCGGTGACCCCGCTCATCGCCCGTTCCATCGCCGCGTCGAAACGACGTCGTACCTGCGCTCCCAGCGCATCGATGAGGTCTTCTTTGGACGCAAAGTAGCGATAGATGGTCGGTCGTGACACCCCGGCCAGCGTTGCCACGTCAGACAACGACAACTTCCGGGCGCCCATACTCAGCACGAGCCGCCCGGCCGCATCGAGTATCCGATCCGCCAGATCGCCGTAATCAGAACGGGATTGGCGCGGTTCAGCAATCGACACGACGGTAACTCCTAGATTCCAGCCCGGAATTCAGGCGGGCACCGGATCGAGCCGGCCGAGTTCGCGCAGCCATGGGATCAGCAGGCGCAGTCCGTCATCGAACGACATCGGGTCGTAGCCCAGGCGCCTGGTGGTGAGGTTGTCGTTCGATCTGGGCTTGCGAACGTCCCTGGCCGCGGCTTCCGCGATGGCCATCAATGTCGGCCCGAACTCGGCGGTCAACGCCTCCGGATCGGAGCGGTAATCGAGATCCTCGTACGCGATGGTCGATTCCGGCGATTTCGCAGGCGCGGTTGATACCGGCGGCGGTGGTGATATTCGCCTGCGGCTGTCCGATCAACAGGTAACGCTCACCGGCCACGCCGCGATCCAGGGCGGCGATCGACCCTTTCGCGACGTCCTTGCCCGCCACCCATGTCACCGGAAATGCCAGGTAGCGCTTGATCTTTCCGCGCATACCGGCCAACAACACCCGGTTGAAACTGGTGCGATGCAGAGCCCGCTGCGCTACCAGGCCAGGACCGTAGATCGCGCCGGGGTGGCAGGTCAGCACGTCCTCGCCTGCGGCCGCACGCCTGTGGGCTTCCGAGAACGCGGCGAGCTTGGTGACCGTATAAGGGTCGTCCGGCGGGTCCTCCAGAACGGGGGCTTCTTCGAAGTCGAGGTCGGTGGTCAGGTTGATGAAGGTGGCGGTACTGAGGGCGACGACACGACGCATGCCGTGTTTCTTCGCCGCATCGAGAACGTTGGTGGTGCCGACCATGTTGACGGCCTTGAAGTCGTCGAGGTCCTGACTTGCCCCGCCCAGCAGCGCCGCACAGTGGATAGCCGCCTCGGCCCCCTTGGCTGCGCGCAGCACATCGTCGGCATCGCTGATGTCGCCCTTGACCAATTCGACGCCGATCCCGCCCAGCTCGGTGGCCTCGTCCGGATTGCGGACCAGCGCGCGGACGTGGTCGCCGCGCTCGATCAGCTGTTCGCAGACATTGCCGCCGGTCTGGCCGGTGGCGCCGGTGACGAAGATCGTGCTGGCCATGGTCGACACCCTTCTCGACTACATATCTAACAAAGATAGTAAATCTTGTAATCCCTGAAGTGCAAATATAGGATCTCCAGTTCATGGCGATCGATCCGGCAAGCATCCTTCTGACCGACCGCGTGGCAGTGGTCACCGGTGGCGGCGCCGGTATCGGCCGCGGCATCGCCGCGGGGTTGACGGCATTCGGCGCCAAGGTGGCGATCTGGGAGCGCGACCCCGAATCCTGCGCGTCGGCCGCCGAAGAGATCGGCGCGCTGGGCATCACCACCGACGTCCGGGACAGCGCCGCGGTCGACGCCGCACTCGCGCAGACGGTCGCCGAACTCGGACCGGTCACCATCCTGGTCAACAACGCCGGCGGAGTCTTCTGGTCGGGGATACTCGACACCAGCGAAAACGGTTGGGACGCATTGTATAAGTCCAATCTGCGCCACGTCTACCTGTGCACCCAGCGGGTGGCCCGCGGCCTCGTCGAGCAGAAGTTGGCCGGCAGCATCATCAGCGTCACCTCCATCGAAGGTGTCCGCGCCGCACCCGGTTACGCGACCTACGCGGCCGCCAAAGCCGGGGTCATCAACTACACCAAGACCGCTGCCCTCGAACTCGCACCGTATGGAATCCGGGTCAACGCCCTGGCCCCCGACATCACCTTGACCGAAGGCATCAGGAACATCGCACCCCCGGGTTCCGAAGAACGGTTCGGCCTGCACGGTTCCGCTCGGACGCGCGGGTCACGTCGACGAGATGGCAGGCGCGGCAGTCTTTCTCGCGTCTGAGATGTCCGGCTACATCACCGGGCAGACAATTCACGTCGACGGCGGCACCCAGGCAGCGAGCGGGTGGTACCACCATCCGGAGACCGGCGCCTACGCGCTCGGACCGAGAGCTAGTCCCCGGTGTCCAGCATGACGTGTGCGGACATCCTGCCGACGACCGCGATCATTGTCCGGTGATGTAGCGAGACTGCTCCGAAGCCAGGAAAACAACGAGATCGGCGACGTCTTGTGGCTCTCCGAGGTACGGCGTCAGCGTGGCGTGGCCGAGGCGACCGATGACGTCCTCGGACAGATGCGCGCGCACGGCGTCGGTCAGGATCAATCCGGGCACGATGGTGTTCGCCCGCACGCCGCGCTTTCCTTCACTATAACGGCGGCACCTTCGCGTGCCAATTCATATGCCGTCGCCGCACCGATTCCGCCGGCGCCTCGGGTGACTATCGCGACCTTTCCGGCAAGTCTGGACGTCGAGTTCTCCCAAGGCCGGTTCTTATGAAGCTAAAGAAAGTTAGCCTGTTTCGATGCCGCGTATAGCGCCAATCCCGATGCCAGAGCTCAGCGCACGCTCCCGCGAAATCGTGGAGGCCGGCGTCGCGGCCGGACTCTACGCGACCCCGGTTCCCCTGCAGATCTTCGCGTATCGCAGCGCCCAACTCGCGCAGGTGGACATGGCCAGGACGCACCTGGGAGCCGGCTCTCTGCTCGGCGGCCGAATCCTGGAGCTACTGCGCATCCGCAGCGCCCAGCTGGGCGAGTGCGAGCCGTGCAGTCAATCGCGCAAGCATGAGTCGATCACCGAAGACGACGTAGCGTGCCTGCTCGCGCCGCGGCATGAGTCGTTGACGCCGCAAGAGCAACTGGCCGTGGAGTTCCTCGACCTGCTGTCGGGCGATCACCACATGATCGACGACGCGTTCTACCGAAAATTGGGCGAGCATTTCACCGCTGCACAGATCATCGAACTCGGTTTCACCTGCGCGTCCACCATGGGATTGCACCGCTTCCTGCACACCCTCGACATCTACGGCGACTCGACCCCGGTCATCGACTACTCCCCCGACCAGGTCGATTCGGCAGCGCGTCACTGAGTACGTCCGCGATCATTTCCGGCGTGACGCCGAGGCCGCGTAAGCAGAAAGACTGCACGCGCCTGCGGATTTCGGCAGGATCTCGCTGGGCGATCCCCCAATGCCGTTCGATGTTGGTCCACACGACACCGTGCACGGACAGCGCTTCCCCATCGGGATCGATCTCGGCGAATATCCCTAGATCCTTTCCGCGCGTGAGTTGTTCGACAAGCGGACGCAGAATTTCCCGGTAAGCGGGGGCGACGAGTTCGGGCGCGGCGACCATTTGATTCTGTGCCTCGAGTGACATCTGGCGTAGATCGGAGCGGATCTGCTGATTGAAGGCAAGGTCCAGCCGACCGTCAATCCAGGCTGCCACCGCGCGAACCGGGTCAGAGTCGGCCATCCGCTGCTCCAGGCGCACCACCTCGGCGCGAGCCATCTCCAAGAAAACCGCCGCAACCAGCTGATCCTTCGACTCGAAATGCCGGTAAAACGCTCGGGTACCCAGCTGCGTTGTGCTGAGCACTCTGGCTATGGACAGTGCCGGAACTCCCTCGGCCCGAACGACTTCGGCGGCAGCGGCGAGGATGAGCGCATGGGTATGCGGATCGGGTTCGAGCTTTCGGCGCCCGCCGGCTCTGGTGTCGGCCCGATCATGCTGACGCATCGAAGGTAGCCATGTAATCGCCGAACGCGTCGTGCACCTTTTCCTCGGTCAACCCGTAATCGCTCAGCTCGTATGTGTGGGTGCCATGCTGACCGGGCTTGTGCCCATCTGCCCACTCCTGCACTCTCGCGCGCGCCGCATCGGTGAACGTGAGACCGAGCTTTTCGTAGCTGCGGGCAATCGTGTTGACCGGGTCGGTTTGCAGATCGGCGAAAGACACGTCAACAAAACGGTCATCGCCGAATTTCTTACGGAAGTCCATCGCACGGCCCATGCCCTCGGCCCACCACGCCAGTTGCTCGGCCCCGAGCTCTTCAGGGTCCTTGTGATCGCTGCTCCAGCTCCGGACATAGGCGATCAGACTGCAGACCGAGCCCAGCACCTTTGCCGGATCCCGATGGCTCCATAGGAATTTGGCATCCGGGTACGCGTCGACAAACGATTCGAGGGCGAACATGTGCACCGGCGTCCGCAGGTGCCACAGGCTCGGCTTGCAATGCCACTGCAGCAGTTTCAACACATCTCGGTGGAAGGTGTAGGTCTCGCGCATGTCGCTTTGCAGCAGCCATTCGACGTAGCTCGGGACCCGTACCACCCCGTCGAAGTGGAAGGTGCGAAAGCTCATGCCCATCAGGTCCTGGCATTCCGTCGCGGATTCGGCGTCGAAACTGTTCATGGTCCGAAATTCGGGAAACATCTGGTCGATCATCGCAATGCCCTCGGCGCATTGCGCGATGCGCGGATCGTTGTGCTGGGTCGCGGCCTCGGGCGGCGGGGTCGGCGCCTGGGATTCCCAGGTGCGCAACGATCTCAATTGTGGATCGGCAGAAACCAATTGGCCCAGCGCGGTGGTCCCCGTGCGCGGCAGACCCAGGACGACGATCGGGCCGTCGACGACCTCGTCGCCGATCTCGGGATGCTGCTTGTAGGTCTCGATGATCTTCAGGCGCTGGATCAACGCGTTGCTGATGGTCGCGTGCTGCATGACCCGGCCGAGATCGTTGAGGTCGGCTTCGGTGTTCAACGCGGCGACGGTCCGCTCGAGACCTTCGCGGTAATAGGCCGAGCCGAAATCATCGAGGCCAGTAGCGGCTCGGGCACCGTCTTCGAGATCGTCAGCGGAGAAAGTCACCGGTAGAACCTTTCGTAGACGGCGTGGCGCCGGGCTTGGATCACGCGAGAGCGTTCGTCCGCGGTGGTCATGGTGGTGTCGGCAGGCAACAACGACAGGACCTCGTCGACCTTCACCGCGCGCACGGTCGGCACCGGCGCGGTTTCGGTTCGCACACAACGCAATAGCATCGCACCGTTGCTGTGACCCGCGGTGTCCAGCCAGTTCGCCACCCCAGGATCCGTCGCGCAGATGACGGCACGGAAGATCCCGTCGGGATCGATCACCGCCTGATGTCCGTTGAGGCTGGACTGATGGCGTCCGTAGTGAATCGTCTCCAACCACGGGTTGCCCAACGAGATGCTCCAATAGACGCCCTTGGGTGGCTCGACCTCGAGGATCAGCGCCTGGTCGGGCTCGAGCTCGAATCTTCCGATCACAGGACGGTTTTCCGCTGCCGCACCCATGTCACTCATGTCCATCGGCGGTATGAAGCCGTTGGCCGGCGGCATGGCACCGAAGTCGAGGAAGAATTTCAGGTTGTCATAGACGAAGTCGCCCAACGCGTGCAGCTGGCGCGACACCGAGACATCCAATTCGACAGAACGAGCCAGTGGTGCCACCTCGTCGCCGATGCGCTCGATATGCAACGACGCGGGAACCTCGGTGTCCCAGTCGTAGAAGAAGTTTCGCACCGTCAGCGTCGGATGATCGCCGGTCAGCCGCAGCCAGTTGCCGTCGTGCTCCTGCGCGGACAGGATCGCTTCGAAGTTCCCGTCGGCGTCGACCTCGAGTTCGTCGACGAGGCAGTTAGCCGTCGCGGCGATTCCGTCCATCGTCTGCAGGCCGACGTATCGGGCCGTGCCCCGGCTGCCAAAGATCCGGTACGTCTCGCCCGCGCGCAGGCTCGCATTCAGGTACACACAGTCCGGACATTCCAGCCCCCAGGTGACGATGTCGTCCATGCTTGCCCGGTTGACGGCGAGAACCGGGTCCGGATCCGCCCGCAGTGCCATGTCCGTGCCGACCGCCAACAACACCAGCAGGTGTCGCATCCCCGACCCGTGGTCGAGGCGATTCTTGTTGACCGGGGAGGACCGTACGAGTTGCTCGGCCGCGTTCAGCCGCTCCTGCAGATGGGCCCACGCCCCTGAGAGGTCGGGGGCCTCGCCGTCACCTGGCGACAGCGCCGCCTCCGCGATCGAGTGCGGCAGCCATGCCATCGTCTGTTTCCAGGCCGGTTGGGCGTTGTCGACGGCTTCTTCGGCCACGTTTGCCCTCCAGCTACGTCAGCACAGCGCTCAATTGAAAATGATGTTTTCAATTGGTTAGTTGGTACCACGCACCCATGCGACAGTCAATGAAACGTCTGGTGGATCGGCAGCAGCAGCCGTAGCGGGCTATTCCCACTCGATGGTGCCCGGGGGCTTGCTGGTTATGTCCAGCACCACCCGATTGACCTCGGCCACCTCGTTGGTGATCCGGGTCGAGATCCGCTCCAGCACGTCGTAGGGAACGCGCGTCCAGTCAGCTGTCATCGCGTCTTCGCTGGACACCGGACGCAGCACGATCGGATGCCCATACGTCCGGCCGTCGCCCTGCACGCCCACCGAGCGGACGTCGGCGAGCAGCACCACCGGGCACTGCCAGATCTGCTGATCCTGACCGGCCGCGGTCAATTCCTCGCGTGCGATCGAGTCGGCCCGCCGCAGCGTCTCCAGCCGCTCCGCGGTGACCTCTCCGACGATGCGGATCGCCAAACCTGGCCCCGGAAAGGGCTGGCGCGCAACGATTTCCTCGGGCAGGCCCAACTCGCGACCGACGGCGCGCACCTCGTCCTTGAACAACAGCCGCAACGGTTCGACGAGTTTGAACTTCAGGTCGTCGGGCAGACCGCCGACGTTGTGGTGACTCTTGATGTTCGCAGCGCCCGTTCCGCCACCAGACTCGACGACGTCGGGGTACAGCGTGCCCTGCACCAGGAAGTCAGTATTGTTGTCCCCCAGTGCATCTCGCACAGCGCCCTCGAATGCCCGGATGAACTGCCGTCCGATGATCTTGCGCTTGCCTTCGGGGTTGGTGACGCCGGACAGCGCCTCGAGGAAGGTTGCTTCGGCGTCGACGGTCACCAAATTGGCACCGGTAGCGGCGACGAAGTCGCGCTGCACCTGCGCGCGCTCACCGGCGCGCAGCAACCCGTGGTCGACGAATACACACGTCAGCCGGTCACCGATGGCGCGTTGCACCAGCGCGGCGGCGACCGCCGAATCCACCCCGCCGGACAGCCCGCAAATCGCGTGGCCGTCGCCGACCTGAGCGCGCACCTGCTCGATCAACGCCTCGGCGATACCGGCCGGCGTCCAATCCGGGGCGATACCGGCGAACTCGTGCAGGAACCGGGTGAGCACCTGCTGTCCATGCGGGCTGTGCAAGACCTCGGGGTGGTACTGCACGCCGGCCAACCGTCGCGCCCGGTTCTCGAACCCGGCCACCGGGGAGCCCGCGCTGGTGGCCACCACGTCGAAGCCCTCCGGCGCGGACGTGACCGCGTCGCCGTGACTCATCCACACCGGCTGCGTGCCGGGCAGGTCCGCATGCAGTTCGCCGCCAACGACATTGAGCTCGGTTCGGCCGTACTCACTGGTGCCGGTGCGTGCGACGGTCGCGCCGAGCGCCTGGGCCATCGCCTGGAACCCGTAGCAGATGCCGAAGACCGGCACGCCCAGGTCGAACAATGCCGGGTCGAGCTGCGGTGCGCCGTCGGCGTACACGCTGGCCGGACCGCCCGACAGCACCACCGCCAGCGGATCGCGGGCCTTGATCTCGTCGACCGAGGCGGTATGCGGAATCACCTCCGAGAACACCCGCGCCTCCCGCACCCGGCGAGCGATCAACTGGGCGTATTGCGCGCCGTAATCGACGACCAGCACGGGACGGGGCGATGCTGACTCCACCGCCACAGTCTAGAGGCGAGCGGCTGCTGTTCCGGGGGTGCGCAACGCCAACCGCCGGCTCGGGCGCGCAGCCGCGGGGTTGACGTTTTCGTAGTCATATGTCTACACTCGCGATACGCCACTGTAGTCGAACGACTACATACCGGCCGAGAGGACATCCCATGGCAATGACCGTGACCCAGCTGGGCAGCCGCATCGGCGCCCGCATCGACGGTGTGCAGCTATCCGGCGATCTCGATGCCGCCATCATCGCAGACATTCGACAAGCGTTGCTGCGCCACAAAGTGATCTTCTTTCGCGACCAACAGCACCTCGACGATGCCGCCCAGCATGCCTTCGCCGCACGCATCGGCACGCCCATCGCCCACCCCGCGATGCAGCAGGAGAGCATGCCGGTCATCACGCCGATCGACTCCGAGCAAGGCAAAGCCAATCGCTGGCACACCGACGTCACGTTCGTTGCGAACTATCCCGCCGCCTCAGTCCTGCGCGCCGTCACGCTGCCCAGCTACGGCGGATCGACGCTGTGGGCGTCGACCGCTGCGGCGTACGAGGCGCTGCCCGAGGCGCTCAAACACCTCACCGAGAACCTTTGGGCGCTGCACAGCAATCGGTTCGACTACGTCGCCGCGCCCGAGGCACAGACGGAAGATCAGAAGTCGCATCGAGCCCGGTTCGAGAAGATCGACTTTCGCACCGAACACCCCGTCGTGCGGGTCCATCCCGAGACCGGCGAACGCACGCTGGTGGCCGGCGACTTCGTCCGCGGATTCGTCGGGCTGGACAGTTACGAGTCGCACACCCTTCTCGAGTTACTGCAACGTCGAATCACCATGCCCGAGAACACTGTTCGATGGAATTGGGCGCCCGGCGATGTCGCCATCTGGGACAACCGTGCAACCCAGCACCGCGCCGTCGACGACTACGACGACCAGTACCGGCTGATGCACCGCGTCACGGTGCAAGGCGATGTCCCCGTCGACGTGCACGGCCAACGCAGCCGGGTGATCAGCGGCGCACCCTTGCGTGCGGTGGAACCCGCCGCGAGCTGAGCCTCCGCGGCGGTGAGCGCTGACTCACCGCCGACTCTCGCGTCGAGGTACCGTCACGCCCATGACCGGGCCTGATGCCAGCACGCGCGAACGCCTGCTGGACGCGGCCATAGCGTTGTTCGCCCGCCAGGGGTATGCCGCCACATCGATCGCCGACATCCAGCGGGCCTGTGGCCTATCCCCCGGGTCGGGAGCCCTCTACAAGCACTTTGCGTCCAAGAAGGCACTGCTGCAGGAGGCGGTGCGGCGGCAAGTGCAACAGATGGGCGCCATGCGTGACGACTACGACCGGACCCGACCTACCGACGTCCAGGGAGCGTTGCGCAGGGGTTCCGACCAGATCTTGGCCAACATCGAGAACAACGCCGAGTTGCTTCGGGTGATGTTCCGCGAGCCCGAGGCGCTCGACGACATGATCGACGACGTGTGGTCGGCGGCGACGACGACCGCCTATCAGCGGATCGGTCGCGCGCTGAGCGGCGCGAAGAATGCCGGTGCCGCAATGGTCGAGGATCCCGAAGCGACGGGCACCGTGCTGCTGGCGGCGCTGGCCTACCCGCCGATCGCGCAATTGTTGGTCGGCCGCACGCCCGGCAGCATCGACACCGACCGATTCCGCGAAGCGTGGCTCCGGTTGGCCGAAGGCGTGTTCACCGGCACTGCGCCGACCTGACGCCCCGCTGCAAGGTCGGGTGCCGAACAGCAGGGAAACACTCGGTCGGCCGGAACGGATGGCGAACCCGGTTCGGGCATGGTGAGGTAATAACGACCCACGGCCGAAAACCCCGGCCGAAGTCATGTAGAAGCGGAGGTCCGTCGTGCTAGGTCTACCGGATGCGGTGCACGCCTGCCTGTTCGATCTCGACGGTGTACTGACTGACACCGCCAGCGTGCACACGAAGGCCTGGAAGGTGATGTTCGACTCGTTCCTCGAGCAACATGCCGAACAGAGCGGCGAGAAGTTCGTCCCGTTCGACGCGGACAAGGACTACCTGAAATACGTCGACGGCAAGAAGCGCGAAGACGGCGTGCGTTCGTTTCTGGCCAGCCGCGGCATCGAGCTGCCCGACGGCGACCCCGACGACGGCCCCGACAAGGACACCATTTATGGGTTGGGTACTCGCAAAAACGATGCCTTCCAAGAGACTTTGCACTCCGACGGCGTCAAGGTGTTCGAGGGTTCGCGCCGCTATCTGGAGAAGGTGACTGCGGCCGGTCTGGCCACCGCGGTGGTGTCGTCGAGTGCGAATACCCGTGAGGTGCTGGAGATCACCGGGTTGGAGAAGTTCATTCAGCAGCGTGTCGACGGCGTGACGCTGCGCGAGGAGCACATCGCCGGCAAGCCAGCGCCGGACTCCTACCTGCGCGCCGCCGAACTGCTGAACGTGGAGCCCTCCGCGGCGGCGGTCTTCGAGGACGCGCTGTCCGGCGTCGAATCCGGCCGGGCGGGCAACTTCTACGTGGTCGGCGTCGATCGCGTGGGCCAGGCCGACGAATTACGCAGCCACGGAGCCGATGTCGTGGTTACCGACCTCGGTGAACTACTTTAGGAGCCCGTGATGATCCCCGATGACACGATGCCCGTCGAACCGTGGCAAGTCCGCGAACCCAAGCTGAACCTCGACGTACTGGCCCAGTCGGAGTCGCTGTTCGCACTGTCGAACGGGCACATCGGACTTCGCGGCAACCTCGACGAAGGTGAACCGCATGGCCTGCCCGGCACCTATCTCAACTCGTTCTACGAAGTGCGGCCGCTGCCCTACGCCGAAGCAGGCTTCGGCTATCCGGAGGCCGGACAGACTGTCGTCGACGTCACCAACGGCAAGATCCTGCGTCTACTGGTCGACGACGAACCGTTCGACGTGCGCTACGGCAAGCTGATCAGCCACGAGCGGATCCTCGACCTACGCGCCGGCACGCTGACCCGCGACGCGCACTGGCAGTCCCCGGTCGGCAAGCAGGTCAGAGTGAGGTCGACCCGGCTGGTGTCACTGTCCCAGCGTAGCGTCGTCGCGATCGAGTACGTGGTTGAGGCAGTCGACCAATTCGTCCGTGTCACAGTGCAATCCGAGTTGGTCGCCAACGAAGAACAGCCCACGACCTCTGGCGATCCGCGGGTCGCCGCGATCCTCGACAATCCGCTGGAGGCGGTCCAGCACGAGAGCACCGAATGCGGCGCGCTGTTGATGCACCGCACCCGCGCCAGCGCGTTGATGATGGCTGCGGCGATGGACCATGAGATCGAGGTCGAGGGCCGCTACGAGATCAGCAACGACGCGAGCGACGACTTGGCGCGCACCACCGTGATCTGCGGACTGCGACCGGGCCAACAACTGCGCATCGTGAAATACCTGGCCTATGGCTGGTCGAGTCAACGATCCCGTCCCGCGTTGCGCGACCAGGCTTCTGCCGCCCTACACAGCGCGCGGTACAGCGGCTGGCAGGGCCTGGTGGACGCCCAACGCAAAATCCTCGACGACTACTGGGACGGCGCCGATGTCGAGGTGGAAGGCGACCCGATCTGTCAGCAGGCGGTCCGGTTCGGGCTCTTTCACCTGCTGCAGGCCAGTGCGCGGGCCGAAGGCCGCGGCATCGCCAGCAAGGGTTTGACCGGCACCGGCTACGACGGCCACATCTTCTGGGACACCGACGGATTCGTCCTTCCGGTGCTGACGTACACCTTGCCGCACGCCGCTGCCGACGCATTGCGTTGGCGCGCTTCGACATTGGATCTGGCGAAAGAGCGCGCTGAGCAGCTGGACCTCAAGGGCGCCGCCTACCCATGGCGGACGATTCGCGGTCAGGAGTGTTCGGCGTACTGGCCCGCCGGAACCGCGGCGTGGCACATCAACGCCGACATCGCCATGGCCTTCGAGCGCTATCGGGTTGCCACCGGCGACGAGTCACTGGAGAAAGAGGTCGGACTCGAGGTGCTCGTCGAAACGGCGCGGCTGTGGCATTCACTCGGACACCACGACCGCCACGGGGTGTGGCACTTGGACGGGGTGACCGGCCCCGACGAGTACACCGCGATCGTGCGGGACAACGTGTTCACCAACATGATGGCGGCCCACAACCTGCGGGTTGCGGCCGATGCGTGCGCACGGCATTCCGAGCGCGCCCGCGACCTGGGTGTGAGCACCGAAGAGACCGCCGCGTGGCGCGACGCCGCTGATGCGGCGCACATTCCGTTCGACGAAGAGCTCGGCGTGCACCCGCAGTCCGAAGGCTTCACCACTTACGCGGAATGGGATTTCGAGACCAGAAACAAATACCCGCTGCTGCTGCACGAGCCCTATGCGTTGCTGTACTCGGCCCAGGTGGTCAAGCAAACCGACCTGGTGCTCGCGATGTACTGGCAGAGCCACAAATTCAGCGACGAACAGAAGGCCCGCAACGTCGACTACTACGAGCGCCGAACGGTGCGCGATTCGTCGTTGTCTGCCTGCACCCAAGCGGTGATGTGCGCCAACGTCGGGCATGTGGACCTGGCGCTCGATTACACCTACGAGGCGGCCCTGGTCGACTTGCGCGATCTGCACCACAACACCAAGGACGGGCTGCACATGGCGTCGCTGGCCGGCGCCTGGACCGCGCTGGTCGCCGGCTTCGGCGGCCTGCGTGACGACGAGGGCGTCCTGGCCCTCAACCCGTACCTGCCCGACGCCATCTCACGCTTGCGATTTCGGTTGCGCTGGCGCGAATTTCGGCTGACCGTGGATGTCATCCACGACGAGGTCACCTACACGTTGCGCGACGGACCCAAGGATCAACAGTTGACCATTCTGCATGCCGGCGAGGAACTAGAACTCAGCACGACCGAACCGACGACGGTCACGATAATCAAGCGCGAGCCGCTGTTGCCCACGCCTCAGCAGCCACCGGGACGCGCTCCGATGCACCGGAACGCCTACCGCTCGGTCAACCAGCTGAGCTGACGCTGCCGGGGCTTCTGCGGCGCTCCTCAGCATCGCTGCGCTCTGCATTGTCGCTGCCGGGGCTCTGCTCCTGAGCCACCGCGCTGATCGATTCGATGGGTAGCCAGCGCAGCGCGCCGGGCGCCCAGTCCGGCACCACCGGGTGGGCCGGCGCGATCGGGTCGAGCCGACGGTAGGCCTCACCCTGCTGGGGACGAATGTCGCTCTCCCCCTTGTTCGGCCACAGCGACGCCGCCCGTTCAGCCTGCGCGGTGATCGACAGTGACGGGTTCACTCCCAGGTTCGCCGAGATCGCGGCGCCGTCCACCACGAACAGCGTCGGGTAGCCGTAGACCCGGTGGTACGGGTCGATGACGCCGGCCTCGCGGCTGTCGCCGATCGCCGCGCCGCCGAGGAAGTGCGCGGTGAGCGGAATGTTGAACAGCTCGCCCCAGGTTCCGCCGGCGACGCCGTCGATCTTCTCGGCGATGCGGCGGGTGGCCTCGTTACCGGCCGGGATCCAACTCGGGTTCGGCACACCGTGGCCCTGCTTGCTGACATAGCGGCGGCGCCCCAGCTTGCCGCGTTTGGTGTACGTGGTAATCGAGTTGTCCAAGTTCTGCATCACCAGCGAGATCATCGTCCGCTCGCTCCAGCGCCGCGGGTTGAGCAGACGCAGCGTGCCGCGCGGATCGTTGCCCGCGTTGTCGATCAGCTGCCGCCACCGCGGCACGTCGCTGCCGCCAGGGCCGGGGCCGTCCGTCATCAGCGTCTGCAGCAGACCCATCGCGTTGGAGCCTTTGCCGTAGCGACACGGCTCGATGTGGGTGTCCGACGACGGGTGGATCGACGAGGTGATCGCTACCCCGTGGGTCAGGTTCAGATCGGGGCTGACTGTCAAACGTCCCGCGCCGACGATGGACTCGGAGTTGGTCCGGGTCAGCTCGCCCAGCCGTTCGGAGAGCTCAGGCAATTTGCCCTTGTCGCGCATCTTGAACAGCAGATGCTGCGTTCCCCAGGTGCCTGCGGCCAGCACCACGTGCTTAGCGGTAAAGGTGCGCTTCTTGCGGCGCACGAAGCGCCCGGTGCGGGCCGTGCGAACCTCCCAGATCCCGTCTTCGCGCTGTTCGAAGTTCGTGACGGTCGTCATCGGAATCACTTCTGCGCCTTTGGATTCCGCGAGGCCGAGGTAGTTCTTGAGCAACGTGTTCTTGGCGCCGTAGCGGCATCCGGTCATGCAGCTGCCGCATTCCAGGCAGCCCGTGCGGTCGGGGCCGGCACCGCCGAAGTACGGGTCGGGAACCGTCTGACCGGGCGTCTTGGTGCCGTCGGGCCCGAAGAACACCCCGACCGGGGTGGGCACGAAGGTGTCACCGCAGCCCATGTCCTCGGCAACCTCTTTGAGCACCCGGTCGGCGTCGGTGAAGGTCGGATTGGTGACCACGCCGAGCATTCGCTTGGCCTGTTCGTAGTGCGGCATCAGCTCCGATTGCCAATCGGTGATGTGCGACCACTGCTTGTCGGCGAAGAACGGCTCCGACGGCACGTAGAGCGTGTTCGCGTAGTTCAGCGACCCACCACCAACGCCGGCGCCGGCCAGGATCATCACGTTGCGCAGCAGATGGATGCGCTGGATGCCGTACATACCCAATTTGGGCGCCCACAGGAATTTGCGGAGGTTCCACGAGGTCTTGGCCATGTCCTCGTCGGCGAAGCGCCGGCCGGCTTCGAGAACGCCGACCCGGTAGCCCTTCTCCGTCAAGCGCAGCGCGGTGACGCTGCCGCCAAAACCCGAACCGATGATCAAGACGTCGTAGTCAGGTTCCACGTTCCCAGTATGTACTTACCGGTCGGTAATGAGCCAGAAAACCTGGTCAATGGCCCGCCTTCTCCCCGCGCCGCCAGACGGCGCGCATCGTCGCCGGGCGGTCAGATGGCCCGCTAACTGCCGACGGTCAGCCCGACCTTCTGGAATTCCTTCAGGTCGCAGTAACCGGACTTGGCCATCGAACGGCGCAGACCGCCGACGAGATTCAGCGAGCCGAACGGATCGTCGGACGGGCCGTTGAGGACCTGGTTCAGCGAGAGCCGCTCGCCGGCCGCGATCTGCAGCAGGGCACCGCGCGGCAGCGACGGGTGGGCGGCCGCGGACGGCCAGTACCAGCCCTCGCCCTGCGCCTCGACGGCCTCCGCGAGCGGGGTGCCGAGCACCACCGCGTCGGCGCCGCAGGCGATGGCCTTGGCGAGATCTCCGGAGGTGTGGATGTCCCCGTCGGCGAGCACGTGCACGTAACGGCCGCCGGTTTCGTCGAGGTATTCGCGGCGGGCCGCGGCGGCGTCGGCGATCGCGGTGGCCATCGGCACGCTGATGCCGAGGACTTCGTCGCTTGTGGTCACTCCGCTGGTGGAGCCGTAACCGACGATGACGCCCGCCGCGCCAGTACGCATCAGGTGCAGCGCGCTGCGGTGGTCAATCACGCCGCCCGCGACTACCGGGACGTCTAGCTCGGAGATGAAGGTCTTCAGGTTAAGCGGCTCGCCATGGCTGTCGACACGCTCGGCGGAGACGATGGTGCCCTGGATGACCAGCAGGTCGATGCCGGCCGACACCAGCACAGGCGTCAGCGCCTGGGCGCTTTGCGGGCTCACCCGGACTGCGGTGGTGACCCCGGCGTCGCGGATCCGGGCGACCGCGGCACCCAGCAGCTCGGGGTCCAGCGGCGCGGAGTGGAACTGTTGGAGCAGCCGCACGGCCGCCGACGGTTCGGGCTCTTTGGCCGCCGCTTCGATGACTTGGGCGACCTTGGCCTGCACGTCCGCGTGGCGGCCGATCAGGCCCTCGCCGTTGAGCACAGCGAGGCCGCCGAGCCGGCCGAGTTCGATCGCGAACTCCGGCGACACCAGCGCGTCGGTCGGATGCGCCACGATGGGGATCTCGAACCGGTAGGCGTCGAGCTGCCAGGCCGTCGTGACGTCCTGCGACGAGCGGGTGCGTCGCGACGGCACGATATTGATTTCACCGAGTTCGTAAGTGCGCCGGGCTGTTCGGCCCATGCCGATCTCGACCATGTCACGCATGAGCGGTCCTTCGATCAGTTCACCGAGCGTAGTAGTTGGGTGCTTCGGCGGTCATCGTGATGTCGTGCGGATGGCTTTCCTTCAAGCCCGCCGCGGTGATCCGGACGAACTGCGCCCGCTGCAGCGCCTCGATGGTCTCGGCACCGGTGTAGCCCATCGCGGCGCGCAGGCCACCGGTCAGCTGATGGATCACCGACGACAGCGGACCGCGGAACGGCACCCGGCCTTCGATGCCCTCGGGCACCAGCTTGTCCTCGGAAAGCACGTCGTCCTGGAAGTAGCGGTCCTTCGAATACGACTTCGCCTCTCCCCGGCCCTGCATGGCGCCCAGTGACCCCATGCCGCGGTAACTCTTGAACTGCTTGCCGTTGACGAAGATCAGCTCGCCGGGCGCTTCGGCGGTACCGGCCAGCAGCGACCCCAGCATCGTCGTCGACGCGCCGGCGGCCAGCGCCTTGGCGATGTCGCCGGAGTACTGCAATCCGCCGTCGGCGATCACCGGCACACCGGCCGGGCCGCACACCGCGACCGCCTCGAGGATCGCGGTGATCTGCGGCGCCCCGACCCCGGCCACCACCCGGGTGGTGCAGATCGACCCGGGACCGACGCCGACTTTGACCGCGTCTGCGCCGGCCTCGACCAGCGCGGCGGCCGCCGACCTGGTCGCGACGTTGCCGCCGACGACCTCGACCCGGTCGCCGACTTCGGCCTTGAGCTTGCCGACCATGTCCAGCACCAGCCGGTTATGGGCGTGCGCGGTGTCGACGATCAGCACGTCGGCGCCCGCGTCCGCCAGCGTCATCGCCCGCACCCAGGCATCGTCACCGACCCCGACGGCGGCCCCGACCAGCAACCGGCCGTCGCTGTCCTTGGTCGCCAGCGGATGCTGTTCGGTCTTGACGAAATCTTTGACGGTGATCAGGCCGGTCAGCCGGCCGTGGCCGTCGACGATCGGCAGCTTCTCGATCTTGTGCCGGCGCAGCAGGCCCAGCGCCGCATCCGCGCTGACCCCCTCTTGGGCGGTGATCAGCGGGGCCTTGGTCATGACCTCGGCGACATGCTTGGACTGGTCGACCTCGAAGCGCATGTCGCGGTTGGTGATGATGCCGACCAGCGCGCCCGCGTCGTCGATGACCGGCAGCCCGGAGATCCGGAACCGGGCGCACATCGCGTCGACCTCGGCCAACGTCTTGTCCGGGTTGCAGGTGACCGGATCGGTGACCATGCCGGCCTCCGAACGCTTCACGGTTTCGACCTGTCCGGCCTGCTCGGCGATCGGCAGGTTGCGGTGCAGTACGCCGATGCCGCCGGCCCGGGCCATCGCGATCGCCATCCGCGACTCGGTCACGGTGTCCATCGCCGAGCTGACCAGCGGCACCCTCAGCCGGATCTTCTTGGTGAGCTGGCTGGACGTGTCGGCGTTCGCCGGCACCACGTCGGAGGCAGCCGGCAGCAGCAGCACGTCGTCGAAGGTCAGTCCCAGCATCGCGATCTTCTGCGGATCGTCACCGCCGGTCGGTACCGGATCGTCCGGGAAACCACCCACCCGGGGATACGACGTGACGATCAGGTCGCCGCTGCCTTCGAGACGGGACAAGCGCGTACTACATTGCCGGGGCCTCCCATATGCGCGCGGAGTGAGAATGCCATCCTATCGGCT
>CAWGPB010000026.1:0-189117 GCA_963824335.1 uncultured Actinomycetota bacterium | reverse complement strand
CTCGGCTCCGCCGGCTGACCAACATCGAGCGCAACCCGCAGGTAACCCTGCTGGTCGACCACTACGACGAGGATTGGACGCAGCTGTGGTGGGTCCGCGCCGACGGGATTGCCACCATCCATCACGACGGCAGCACGTTCCATGACGGACTGGATCTGCTGCGAGCGAAATATCTTCAGTATCAATCGGTTTCACTTACCGGCCCAGTGATCGCCGTCGCGGTGCGGCACTGGAGCAGCTGGCACGGCTGAAGCCGGCCCCGGTCCGACACCACATCCGTACCCGCGCTTGCCAACCCGCCTTCAGCTCAAGGGCGCGAACCCGGTGTCGCTGCCGAAAATAGGCCGTTCAACTGGGCATATGGCCTGTACTATGGGGCACTAATTGCGACGTGCGCAACTTATGTTCGCTTTGCTGAGCGGAACGTAGGGCATATTGGAGATGTGCACTGCGGGCGGGGCCCCGCATCGTCTCGGAGGGTGGGCACCGTGGGTAAAGCGATTCGTACGGGTTGGCGCGCGGCAGTGATCGCCGCGCTGACCGTGATGGGCTCGGCCGCACCGGGCACGGCGGCGATCGCACCCCCGACCCCGTCCGGCACTGTCGCATCGATCCTGCCGGCCAACGGCGCGGTGGTCGGGGTGGCCCATCCGGTGATCGTCACGTTCACCAGCCCTGTCACCAACCGCTCGGCAGCCGAGCGGGCGATCACAGTCGCTGCGCCGAACCACATGACGGGCGCCTTCGATTGGCCCGAACCGAACGTCGTCGAGTGGAAGCCGGACGGGTACTGGCCCGCGCACAGCCACGTCGGCGTTGCGGTGCACGCGTTGTCGACCGGTTTCGAGACCGGCGACGAAGTCGTCGGCACGGCAAGCATTTCCGCGCACACCTTCACGGTCACCCAGAACGGTGAGGTGCTGCGCACGATGCCGGCCTCGATGGGCAAGCCCACCCGCCCCACCCCGATCGGCGACTTCTCCGCGCTGTCGAAAGAGCGCACGGTGGTGATGGATTCGCGCACCATCGGCATCCCACTCGAGTCGTCCGAGGGCTACAAGATCACCGCGCAGTACGCGGTCCGCGTGACGTGGGGCGGCGTCTATGTGCACTCCGCGCCGTGGTCGGTCGACTCCCAGGGCTATGCGAACGTCAGCCACGGCTGCATCAATCTCAGTCCGGACAACGCCGCGTGGTACTTCGACACGGTTCACATCGGCGACCCGATCAAAGTGGTGGCTTAGCCTTCGTGTCGTGACGCGGGCTGTCGGAATACATCCGCGCGGAGCCGGGTTGGCGCGTGCATGGCGAATCCACTCACCCGCGCGGTCCGGTTCGATAGTTACGGCGGGCCCGACGTCCTCTACGTCACCGATATCGAGAGACCGGAGCCCGGGGCTGGCGAGGTGCTCGTCGAGGTTCGCGCGGCCGGCATCAATCCCGGTGAGGCCGGCATCCGCACCGGCGCGCTGCACGAGCGATTTCCGGCTACCTTTCCCTCCGGCGAGGGCAGCGACCTGGCCGGTGTCGTCATCGAGGTCGGAGACGGCGTCAGCGATTTCGCCGTCGGCGACGAGGTACTCGGGTTCAGTTTTCAGCGGTCAAGTCATGCGACCCATGCGAGCGTCCCGGTCGATCAGCTGATTCACAAACCGGCCGAGTTGAGTTGGGAGGTCGCGGGCTCGCTGTACGTGGTGGGCGCCACGGCGTATGCCGCGGTTCGGGCGGTCGCGCCGCAGTCCGGTGAGACCGTGGCGGTCTCGGCTGCCGCCGGCGGAGTCGGCAGTCTCGTGGTGCAACTGCTGGCGCTGCAAGGTGTGCGAGTGCTGGGCATCGCTTCGTCGGCCAATGCGGAGTGGCTCCGCGCGCACGGCGTCGAGCCGGTCGAGTACGGCGACGGATTGGCTGCCCGACTGCAGCAGGCCGCACCCGACGGTGTCGACGCCTTCATCGACCTGTTCGGGCCGGAGTATGTGCAGCTAGCCGTCGATCTCGGCGTGCCACGCGAACGCATCAACACGATCATCTCGTTTGCCAAGGCCGCCGAAGTCGGCGCGAAAACCGAAGGCAGCGCGGAGGCTTCGACACCGGCTGTGCTGCAGGAAATCGCCGATCTGATCGCATCTGGCGCACTCGACTTCGACGTGGCCGCCAGCTACCCGCTGGACCGCGTCGTCGACGCCTTCGAAGAACTCGAGCAACGGCACACCCACGGCAAAATCGTCCTGCTGCCGCAGTCGGCCGGCTGAGGTAAGTGCCCGTTAGCGTTCTTTAACGCCTAGGCTCGACGGCATGGCTACTACTACCTTGCAAGATTCCCGGGTCGCCGAGACCCTGGACCGGATGTACACCGAGTCGCAGGAACAGATGTCGCTGCTGCGCGAGCGGCCACCCAACATGTCCGCGGGCAGAACCGTCCAGGAACGCGCCGACGCGATGAGCGAGTTCTATATCCCCGTGACGCCGGAGTCCGGCCGACTGCTCTACTCGCTGGTGCGGGCAACCAAGCCGGCAACCGTCGTGGAATTCGGTATGTCCTTTGGCATTTCGGCACTACACCTGGCTTCGGCGATACGCGACAACGGCACCGGCCGGGTGGTGACGACGGAGATCCACGAATCCAAAATCGCGGCCGCCAAGCAGACGTTCGCCGCGACCGGTCTGGACGACCTGATCACCGTCCTCGAGGGCGATGCACTGTCCACCCTTGCGGAACTGGACGGCCCGGTGGACTTCGTGCTGCTCGACGGGTGGAAAGAGCTCTACCTGCCGGTGATCAAGCTGCTGGAGCCGCGATTGTCGCCAGGGGCCCTGGTCGTCGCCGACAACACCGAGAGTGCCGAGACGCGGCCTTACCTCGACTACGTCCACGGTGACGAAAGTGGTTACGTGAGTTTCAATTTCGCCGTCCGCGACAGCGACAGCATGGAGCTCAGCTGCTACGCGGCGACCTAACCCGTCGGCGGTTTCAGCGACTGTTCGAGCCAGGGCGTCATCCAGTGCACGCCCTCCTCGGTCAGGTGCACGCCGTCGCTGCGGACATGGATGCCGTCCACGTCAGCCGTATATGTTCCCTGCGGACACAGCTTCTTCCTGAGGTCGAGGATACGAACGTCCGGGCGATTGCCAATCGTCTTGCCCAGCATGGTGTTCCACTCGTCCACCCGCTCGGGCTGATCCTCGGGATACAAACTACCGTCGGGCCGTTCACCGCGTCTGCTGTACGGCAAGTTCGCGACGGTCAGCGGCGCACCACTGAAGCTGAGGATGTCGACCGCACGCCGCAACTCGGCGCTGATGTAGGAGTCGAAGGCCGGATCCCCGATGTGAGTCCACCGTCCCTCGTTGACCCGGTCCACGGTTTCCCAGCGCCCGATGACCAGCAGGACGGCGTCGGGTTGATCGGCGGCGATCTGCGAGGTCCACCTGCCCGGCCATGATTCGCACTCGCTCTTCTGGTCCAGCGCCTGGCCGAGATAGCTGTACGGCCCGCCGCGCACCAGGCTGCAACCGATCACGGTGTGGTCGACGAACTGAAATCCCGGCGTTGCCGGCAGGAAGTGCATCATCGTCCAGCCGATCGAGTCGCCGAACACAGATACGGTGAACGGACGCCGCGGGTCTCGCTTCGTGATCGCCCGCGCGGGCCGAACGCTCTCGGCAGGCGACGGTGAGACCACCGCGACCGGCGACACACCCGGCGGAAGGCTGGCGTCGAGTGCGCTGACACCGGCCTTCGGAACGACCGGCACCACCAACAACGTGACGGCCGCCGCGGTCGCCGCCGTGGCGCCGGCCAGTGGAAGCAGCGGCACCCGCATCGGTTGCCACTTTCGGACCGGCTGCTCGATCGCCCACCACGACACCACCGAGATCGCCAGGGTCACAGCGCACCGGAGGGCGAACAGCGACAGGCCGTGCCAGCCGGTCCGCTGGCCGTTGAGAACCAGGAAGATAGGCCAGTGCCACAGGTAGATGCCGTAGGAGATGCCGCCGAGCCAGGCCAGCGGACCCCAGGCCAGCGCGGTGGCGACCGGCCCGCGCTGATCCAGCGCCACCGGGGCGATCACCAGCACCGCCGCGAGCGCAACCACGATCAGCAGGCCGCAGTGGAACTCGCGGGCGCTGCCGGTGGCGAAATGCACGGCCGCCCCGAGCAGCGCCAGGCCAATCACCGGAAGTAACCGGGCGATCCACTTGGCCGTTCGGGACCGGATCAGCGACCACCCGCGATTGAGCGCCGGCCAGTCGCCGACCAGCAGCGCCGACGCCGCAGCGCCCACCAGCAGCGCCTGGGCCCGGGTGTCGGTGCCGAAATAGACCCGGTCGCGGGTCGCGTTGGACGCGAGCAGAATTGCAGCCGCGGCGGAGCCCAGCGCCCCGAGCGTGGCAAGCAGGAACACCGTCAGGCGGACCGCGCCGACCGTGGCCCGCTTCTTCCGACGACGTCCACGGACCGCGAGTCCCACGGCCACCGCGACCAGTACCAGCGGCCAGACGATGTAGTACTGCTCTTCCACGCCGAGTGACCAGGCGTGCTGCAGCGGCGACGGCGGAGATCCCTGGGCGAAGTAGCCGGTCTTGTCCGCGACGAACATCCAGTTCGCCACCCAGAAGAAGGCGGCGACGGCGTCGTCGCGCAGGCTGGCGATCGCCTCCGGTGCGAAAAGCTGGCGCCCGACGGCCACCGTCAGCACCATCAACACCAGCGCCGGCAGCAGTCGGCGGGCCCGCCGAATCCAGAAGTTGGCCAAGTCGATCCGGCCCGTCCGGCCCAGTTCGTCCAGCAGCAGAGATGTGATCAGGAAACCGCTGAGCACGAAGAACACGTCGACGCCCAGGAACCCGCCGGCCATGCCGGGGATGCCGCCGTGATCGGCGAGCACCAATCCGACGGCCAGCGCGCGCAGACCATCCAGCGCGCGAATACCCGGGCGGCGTTCTAGACGGTCACCGTCATGACTGACCCGGCGGGTGGTCGACCGGCTTGCCGGTGGCGGGGCGACCCAGCGCGGCTTCCGAGCAGAATGAACCGGCACGGGGTATGCCCCGGCCGGTTCCATGTTCACCTCTCCAGCGCGCCGACCGGTTTCCTGGTCGGTGGCCTTGATGCCGCCGATGCTCGGGTGCCCCTCCCTGCTGATGCAGGCGCCAGTTTAGGTCCGGGCAGTGCGCATCAACGGCAGACACGGCGCGGCGGGGGCCGAGATATGCTGCCGCGCGCCAACTCCGCGCGGCCGGAGGTCCGTCGCCGGTGCGGTACGGCTTGCGGTTCGGCGCGACCGTCCGCGGGTAGAGGGCCGCAGCGGGGGTCGAACATGGCACCGTTGGCATGCTCGACCAACGTGAACGATGCCATGGTTTCGAACATCGCGACTTCTACTTCCTGACCTTCGCCGGTTCTTTCCCGGGGAAGCAGCGCCGTCGTCGGAGAACGAACCGCAAACGGTTCCCTGTTCAGGAAGGGACTTCAGCTGCCGGCAAAATCGATCAGTCCGCGAATATTGCGGCCCTCCCGCAGGTCCACGAACGCCTCGTTGATCTGATCAAGCTGGTAGTGGCGGGTGACCAACTCGTCGAGTTTCAATGCACCCCCCTGATACATCGACAACAGCAACGGCACGCTGGTGCGCGGATTCATCCCGCCGTAGAGCGCTCCCTTGAGTTGCTTGGACGACAGCACCATCTCCTGCAGGATCAGCGGAACCAAGGGCTCGGTGTAGGGGGTGATGCCGGTGACCACGCATGTCCCGCCTTTGCGAAGCAGTCGCATGGCCAACGGGATCAACTCCACGTGCACAACGCCGGCGGTCACGACGACGCGGTCGGCCATTACGCCGGCGGTGATCTCGGCCACCAGCGGTATCGCCTCCTCGGCGGAGACGGCGCTGTGCGTGGCGCCGAAGATCTTGGCCGAATCCCGCTTGGACTCAATCGGGTCCACTGCAACGACAGACGTCGCGCCGGCCGCGCGCGCCCCTTGCAGGGCATTCATCCCGACGCCTCCGGTACCGATGACGACGACGGTGTCACCGGGCTCGGTGCCCGCCGACACCGTTGCGGAACCCCAGCCGGTGCTGACGCCGCACGAGACCAGTGAGGCAGCATGGAATGGAATCGTGTCGTCGATCTTGATGACGGACCTGTCGGTCAGCACCGCATACTCGGCGAATGTGCCGAGTTGTCCATAAGCCATCAGGTTTTCGTCGCCGAGATGCCGGCGACAGGTTCCGTCGGTAGGCATCTCCCTCGAGAACAAACTTGCGCCGGCGTCGCAGATGTAGCTCTGACCGTTCACGCAAAACCGGCAACTGCCGCACGCGGGAATGAACGACATCGCCACGTGGTCGCCCGGCTGCACCGACGTCACACCCGGCCCGATTTCTTCGACGACACCAGCGCCCTCGTGACCACCGAGCATCGGGAACCAGTCCGGCTCAGGGATACCGGTCGAGGCCCGCACCTCGGGGGTCGGCAATACGTCGCCGGTGACGAGGTGGTCGTCGGAATGGCAGATACCGGCAACGGCCATCCGCACCAGGACTTCACCGGCGTGGGGTGGATCGAGATCGACCTCGCGGATCTCCCAGTCCTCGCCTACCCCACGCAGCACTGCCGCACGACACTTCATTGCAACCTCCCTGATGGTCGGCCGAAGCCGGTGCGCGACCTTACGGCGCGTAACCCAAGATGCTCTTGACTTCCAAATACTCGTGGAACCCGAACTCGCTCCACTCCCGACCGTTACCGCTGCGCTTGTAACCGCCGAACGGCGCATTCATGTCGAACGCGTGATTGATCGTCACCCAGCCGGCCCGGATCCTGCGGGCAACGTCACGTGCCAGGTCGAGGTCGGCTCCGGAAACGAAGCCGGCGAGGCCGTACTCGGTGTCGTTGGCGATCTCGATGGCCTGGTCGATGTCGTCGTAGCCGAGTATGCACAGCACCGGCCCGAAGATCTCTTCGCGCGCGATCGTCATGTCGTTGGTGACACGGGCGAAGACGGTCGGTTTGACGTAGTAACCCCTGTCCAACCCCGCCGGCCGGCCCGGACCTCCCACCACTACGGTCGCGCCCTCGTCGACGCCCTTCTGAATCAGACGCTGAACCTTGTCGAACTGCGCCTTCGAGGCCACCGGCCCAATTGTCGTCCCTGCGTTGGGTTGGCCCACCGTGACCTGTTCGGCGGCCTCTCGCGCAATCGAGATAGCTTCGGGAAGGCGGGAATTCGGGACCAGCATGCGCGTCGGCGCGTTACAGCTCTGCCCCGAATTCGGCATCATGTTGGCAACGCCGGCGCTGACGCTCTCGGCAAAGCCGCTGTCATCGAGGACGATGTTGGGGCTCTTGCCGCCGAGCTCCTGGGTCACCCGCTTCACGGTTGGGGCAGCAAGCTTGGCCACCTCGACACCGGCGCGAGTGGAGCCGGTGAACGACACCATGTCGATGTCGGGGTGGCTCGCCAGGGCCACGCCCACGCCCGCGCCGTCCCCGTTGACCAGGTTGAACACCCCCGGCGGCACGCCCGCGGCATCCAGGATCTCGGCGAAGATGTAGGGCGAATACGGTGCCACCTCAGAGGGTTTGAGGATGACGGTGCAGCCGGTCGCCAACGCCGGGTAGACCTTGACCGCGACCTGGTTGATCGGCCAGTTCCACGGCGTGATCAACCCGCAAACGCCGATGGGCTCTTTGGCGATCAGGCTTTCCCCTTTGTGTTCCTCGAAGGAAAAGTTCTTCAGCACATCGATGGCCGTCATCAGGTGCCCGATGCCGAGGAAGACCTGTGGGCCCGCGGCCAGCGACGCCGGCGCCCCGATTTCCTCGGTGACCGCCTCGGCGAGATCGTCCGCGCGCTTCTGGTATTCGGCGAGGATGGCCTGCAACAGGTCCAGGCGCTGTTCCCGGGTGGTTTGCGACCAGCCGGCGAACGCCCGGCGGGCGGCATTGACTGCCACGTCGACATCGGCCGCCGAGCCCAGCGAAATCTTCCCGGAAACCTGCTCGGTGGCCGGGTTTTCTACGTCGAAAGGATTCGGCCGCACCGGGTCGACCCATTGTCCGTCGATATAAAACTTCAGGTATTCGCGCATCGGATCGATCCCTTTCTTACAGCGTGGCCTTACTGGGTGCCTTCCGCGTACCAGGTGCGGAATCGGTCGTACTTGGGCATTTCCTCGGAGTTGGCCTTCGGGTCGATGCACACGTGCACCACACCGACTTTGCCGCTGGCGTAGGAGCGGGCGATGGCCGGTCCGATCTCGTCTTCCTTCTCGACATACTCGCCGTGGCAGCCGAAGCCCTCCCCGACCTTGTCCATCCGGACGTCCTTGCTCCAGTGCACGCCGGGCTGCGGCGACGGCTGGGGGAAGGTGCGCTTGTAGACGCCCACTTCGAGACCCCACTGGTGATCGACACCCACTACGCATACCAGCGGAAGCTGCAGGCGCGCGGCGGTTTCCAATTCAGCGATGTGAAAGAGAAATGCCGAGTCACTGGTCAGTAGCATCACCGGCCGCTTACCGCCCTCGGCGACCGACGCTCCGACCGCGTAGGGCAATCCGGTGCCGAGGTGGCCGAAGTTCTGGTTCCAGATGACATCCCGCGGCTTGGACTGTGAGTAAGTCCACTGGAAGATCACGGTTGCGCCGCCATCGCGGACCAGGATGCCGTCTTCAAGATCGTTGAACGCCTTCGTGGCCTCAACCACGTAGCGCGCTGGGTGAATCGGTGAACGTCCCGACGGCGCACTCACGGCAAGCTGCGCTAGTTCCTCGGCGTCGGCGGCGACCAACTTCTCGAGGTTGGCGGACGGGGTGCGCGGCGTATCCCGTAGTGCGTCGACCAGCTGCGGCACGACGCCGCGCAAATCGCCCACAAGTGGCACGTCGAACTGGCGGTTGACGCCGATGGCGGCCGGGTCCTGTTCGACATACACCCATTTGCGATTCGCATCGTTGTCTGCCCAATGCTGGGTCCGGCCGTAGTGCATGGGCTCACCTAGTTCGGTTCCGAGCGCGACGCACAGGTCGGATTCCTCGACTGCCTCGTTGGCCGCCGGGGAGAACAGATAGGGGAACGTTCGGTGCTGCAGACCCGGGATGTACGACGTACCTCCGGAGGTCTGGATGACCGGGCAGCCCATCAAGTCGGCGAGTTCCTTGACCGCAGGACCTGTGCGCGACGTGTGCACGCCGTGGCCCACCAACAGGATCGGGCTCTTCGCTTCGCGAATCAGCTTCGCGGCTTCCGCGATCTCGGCTGCACCAGCCCCCTGGTTGACGAGACGATACCGGTTGGGCGGCAGCGGATCCGGCACGTCGAGCTCCTCGAGGATGACGTGTGACGGGTACTCGATGTAGGCCGGTCCGGGCGTTCCGGACATCACCCGACGGATAGCCTCGTGGATGATCTCATCGGTCTGGTCGGCGTACTCGATGGAGGCGCTGTATTTCACCGATGGCGCGAAGAGTGGTTCCTGGCGGACGAATTGGATGCGACCGCGCCGGACCCGACGCTCGGTGATACGGGCCCGCTGGCCGCCCAGGAAAATCACCGGCGAGTTCTCCACCTTCGCGCACTGGATCGCCCCCGCGATGTTCGCCATGCCCGGGCCGAGCGTGCCAATGCACAGGCCGGGCCTACCCGTCATTCGCGAAGCCGCCTCGGCCATGAAACCCGCGCTCAGTTCGTGGTGCGGTGCAACCACCGACCACCCGCGAGCGTCGGCCTCGGCGAACATGTGCACGAAGTTGGGGTCCGGGATACCGAACAGAGTGTTCACACCCTCGGCCTCGAACAGGTCGAGGATGCGCTTGTAGACGGGCACGGACATAATGGAAAACCCCTTCAGTTGCACTGCATTTCGTTGAGTAGCGCTATCCCGAACCGGAATTTGGATTCATGTCGACGGCCAGGCCCAGCTCGTCGAGGACTGCGGCGGTGTGGGCGCCGAGCTCCGGCGCCGGGCCTGCGACGCGCCCAGGTGTCCGCGAGAACCAGGTTGGTACGCCCGGGAAGCGCACCGATCCGTGTGGGGTCTCGACCGTCTCGAACATGCCGACCGCGTTGAGATGCGGATCGTCGAACAGCGCGCCCGGTGTGTTCAGTGGCGCGGCCGGTATTTCGAGTTCGCGCAGCAACGTCAACCACTCGGCGGTAGAACGCTCTTTCATCGTCTCGGCCACCAACCCGTAGATCGTATCGATCTCGGGTGTACGCAGTTCCAATGTCGAATACCGCTCGCTGGCCCACGGCGGCTGCACGGCCTTCATGAACGCGTTCCAGTGCTTGTCGTTGTAGATCAGCGCTGCGATGTAGCCGTCGCTGGTGCGGTACGGGCGGCGGTTGCGCGCGACGGTACGCGGATACACCGCGGGCCCCAGCGGCGGATCGAACAGGGCGCCGTTGGCATGTTCGACGAGCATGAACGAGGCCATCGTTTCGAACATGGCAACCTCGACCTCTTGCCCGTCGCCGGTGCGCCCGCGATGAAACAACGCCATCATCGTTGCGTAGAGTGCCGTCAAACCGGCGACCTTGTCGGCCATGATGGTTCCGACGTAATCAGCCTGGCCGGTCAACTGCTCTTGCACGGCTGGCAGGCCGCATTCGGCCTGGATCGTGTCGTCGTAAGCGGGTCGGTCATGATCGGGCCCCCGCCGGCCGTACCCGTAACAATTGGTGTAGACGACTGTGGGATTGATCGCCGCAACATCTTCGTAGCCGAAGCCGAGCTTGACGATTGCCTTGGACCGCATCGAGTGGATGAACACGTCGGCGGTTTCAATGAGAGCCCGTAGCGCACGCGTCCCTGGGTCAGTCTGCAGATCCAGGACGATGCTGCGCTTGCCGCGGTTGACGTTGACGAATACCCCGCTCATGCCCGGCGCTGGACCTACCGAGATGTAGCGGGTGTTATCTCCTTGCGGCGGCTCGACTTTGATGACGTCGGCACCCATGTCGGCCATGATCTGCGTGCAATACGGTCCCATCACCATCGCAGTCAGGTCGATTACGCGCACACCCGCCATCGGGCCCAATCCGCTAGCCATGGAGGGCTCCTTGGTCGTTCGAGCGGTGAGCCGCATCGAAGCTGTAACGGATGTGCTCGTTGTGCCCATCCGGCACGACCGGAAAGATGAGTGGCGCCTCGACGTCTCGGATCGCGCCGAGATGGCTGCCGACGTCCTCGACCGACCAACGAGGCCGGCACACGCCCTGGCTTTCCGCAATCACCGCCCGCGCAACCCGACCCGCCAATGCGATGAACAGCTCGCCAGTCACCGAGCACGTCTCATGGGCTAACCAACCCACCACGGGCGCAACAAGATCCGCCCCCATCGGCGGATAGGCGGAAGTATCGATGCCGTCCGCCATCCGCGTCACGGCGGCCGGCACAATCACGTTGGACCGCACGCCGTCGACGGCGCCTTCGAGCGCAACAACATTGGACAACCCGATCACGCCCGCTTTGGCGGCCGCGTAGTTGGCCACGCCGTGGTTTCCGTACAGGCCGCCGATCGACGACGTCAGCACAATGCGGCCGTAGCCTGCCGCGCACATGACCGGAAAAGCCGGCCGAACCACATGAAACGCACCGCGCAGATGCACGTCGAGCACAGCGTCGAAGTCTTCGTAACTCATGTCCTTCAGCGTGCCGCGACGGACGTTGCCCGCGTTGTGAACCAGGATGTCGATCGTCCCGTAGCGCTCGAGTGCGGTCTCGATGATCGCCTCTCCGCCTTCGCGGGTCGCAACCGACGCGCTACATGCGACCGCTTCGCCTCCGTCGGCGGTGATCTCGCCGACCACCTGCTCGGCCGGGCCGTTGTCGACGCCGTCGCCGTCGAGGGCACCCCCGACGTCGTTGACGACCACCTTCGCCCCGCGAGCGGCAAGCAGGTGCGCGTACGCACGACCCAGCCCTCGGCCGGCGCCCGTGACGACGGCTACGCGGTCGTCGAATCGCAACTCGTTCACGAAAGCTCGAGGCCTTCCAGGTCACCGCTGGCGCGCCAGTCGGCGATCAGGTCACCGAAGGCATAGAAGCCCGGCGAGTAAAAATCACCGAGGAACGCACCGTTGTCTTTCGCGCCACCCTGACCCTCGTTGTTGTAATAGCCAGGGGTGCAAGACATCTCGAAGGCCGAGTTGTCGATCGCGAGTTCGGCGATCGTTCTGACCCAGCCGTCCTGGCCCTCCTGACTGGGTTCGACGGTGGTCGCGCCGCGTTTCCGCGCCTCGGCGATGATGTAGGCGATGTGCTCGGCTTGTTGCTCGAACATCGCGGTGGTATTGGCCGAGACGCCGCCCTGGATGAAGCCGGTGAAAAACTGATTGGGGAATCCGCGGGTGGTCATGCCGTGCAGCGTCTGGTACCTGTCGTGCCAGTAGTCGAACAACGACTGCCCGTCGCGGCCCTCGATGACGTCGATCGCGAAGCGCCGATTGATTTCCGTGGAGATCTCGAACCCACTGGCGAATACGACGCAATCGACCTCGTACTCAACGCCGTTGGCGACAATACCCTTTTCCGTCAGGCGTTCCACGCCCTTGGATTCCGATACGTCCACCAGCGTCACGTTGGGCAGGTTGAACGCCGGCAGATACGTCTCGCTCGAGCACGGCCGCTTGCACATGAAGCGGTAGTACGGCTTGAGCGCCTCGGCAGTGTCGGGGTCGTCGACCAGGGCGGCCACGCGGCTCCGCAGCCGCGCCATGATCTTGTAGTCCTCTTCCTCCCGGATTGCCATGATCTCCTCGATCCCCAGCGAGGCGGGATCCGGGCTGGCGGCAATGCGGGCGGTCATGTTGCGGCCCAGTTCGGTCCAGAAGTCGCACACCAAGTCCGGTTCCCCGAAGACCACCCCGACGAACGGCGACCAGTTGTGGAAGTTGCGCTTGCGCTCCTCCTGCCAACCGGGCTGCAGGGCCGCCGCCCAGGCCGGATCGGTGGGCGTGTTGGCGCGCATGTCCACCGACGACGGGGTGCGCTGGAACACGAAGAGCTGCTGGGCATCCCGGCCGAGATGCGGCACCAACTGAACGCCGGTGGCGCCTGTACCGACGAGTGCGACCCGCTTGTCGCCCAGCTTGTGCAGGCCGCCGTTGGCGTCGCCGCCGGTGTAGTCGTAGTCCCAGCGCGCGGAGTGGAACGCGTGACCGCCGGCGTCCAGGTATTCCGTGATACCGGGGATACCCGGCAGCTTCGGCTTGTTGTACGAGCCCTGCGCCATCACCACGAACCGCGCGCGGATGTCGTCACCGCGGTTGGTGGTCAGCCACCAGCGCTTACTGCTCTCGTCCCAGCGCATGGTCTCGACCTGGGTGGAGAAGATCGCGCCGTCGTAGAGGTCGAAGTGTTTGCCCATAGCCTGGCAGTGCGCGAAGATCTCGGCGCCGTCGGCGAACTTCTTGCTCGGCAGGAACTCCAGTTCCTCGAGCATCGGGATGTAGCAGTAGGCGTCGTTGTCGCACTGGATACCCGGGAAGCGGTTCCAGTACCACACACCGCCGAAGTCCCCGGCCATGTCGATGATCCGAACGTCCTGCACGCCGGCCTTTTTCAGGTAGGCGCCCGACAACAATCCGGCGAACCCGCCGCCGAGCACAACCACCTCGATGTCCTCGTCGATCGGGGCGCGGTCGGTCACCGGCGTGTACGGGTCTACCTCGTAGAGGTCGGCCAGGTCACCGTCGAGTTCGAGGTACTGCGCGCCGCCGTCGGTGCGCAGGCGCTTCTCGCGCTCCCAGGCGTACTTGGCCCGCATCGCGTCTATGTCGACAGCCTGCGGTACGTCGGTGGGCCCGCACGGCGTGTCAGCGGTGGTCATCGGTGTCTCCTTCTCGCTCAAAGCTCGTTGGGCTCACCGGTGCCCATGTATTTCGACAGTTGGTAGTGCAGGTTGACGGTGCTGCGTTCCCGGTATGGATTGGGCTTGGTGCCTGGGAAGCCAAGGGATTTCATGCCCTGCTGCACGGCGGCCATATTGGAGAAATCCTGCGGCAGAACCGACCGCCACCGAGGGTCACCGACCGGCGTGTATTCCCATTCCGTCTGGGGCTCTTCGCCTTTCGGGTACAGCTCGAATACCGAGACCTCGAAAATGCACTTGTCCGGGTTGTAGCTGGGATGCGGCCGTGCGCCGTAGCACAGCGCACTGGTCAGCCCCTGCCCGATTTGGAAGTTGGGAAAGACCTGCCACGCGGTGCCGGCCTGGCCGAGGATGTCGCTCGGGATCGTCGGCCAGATCACGCCGCGGGCTTCGTCATCGCGGCGCGCGGACGCCAGCCAATGCTCGAGAACTTTGTCGGCGGGTGTGCCCTCGGGCAGCTCGTCGACCAGTCGCTTGGCGGCGTTCACCAGCGTCTGCGTGGTGGTGGCGTTGGTTTCCTCCATCGTGTACACCTGCATCTGCGCGGTGGACACCCGCGGATCGGCGCCAATGCCGAGGCGGATCTTGGATTTGGTGGTCTCCAGGTCTTTGGGAGCGTCGTAGCCGATATTGCTGTGCCTGCCCTGGGCCTTGGCCCAGCCCTTGAATTCACCGAACTGGTTGAACTCCGGATGGGTGGTGTAGACGTGGTAGGTCTCGTTGAAGGCCTCCATAGCGACCTTCCAATTGCAGTCGAACGATAGCCATTTGCGCCATTTACAGCGCATGTTCTCCAGTCCGAACGGATCCAGGATCTTCGCGGCGGGAAACAGGTAATCGGCCAGCGACTCGCAGTCGGGGTCCATGTTGATCCACAACCAGCCGCCCCAGGTGTCCACCTCGACCGGTCGAAGGTGAGTGTTGTCGGGCGTCAGCGCATCCTGCCAGTCCGCCCGCTCGCGGATGTGAGTGCACGCCCCATCAAGGCCATAGGTCCAGCCGTGGAAGCCGCAGACAAACGACTTACGGGCACGGCCGCAAGCGTTTTTGGCATCCTGCGGTGTGTCGATCAGCCGACGGCCGCGGTGCATGCAGACGTTGTGGTGGGCGTGAAACTCGTCTTCGCCGGTGCGCACCACGATGATCGAGTCATCGAGAATGTCGTAGGTCAGGTAACTGCCCACCTCGGGCACCTCTTCGACGCGGCCGACCTGCTGCCACACCTTGCGCCACAGCTTGTCCCGCTCGGCGCGGGCATAGTCCTCGGAGATGTACGCCTCGACCCCGATCGTCATCGGAGCGGAAAGCTGTTCGACTGCTTCTATTTCGACTTCGGCGTCGGTCACTCCACGCTCCTGATCGCTGCTCGGAAAGACTCGTCCTTGAGAAATAGCGAGGTGTTGTCAGCGTCCAGATGCGTCCACTTGAGGTCCAGCCCACCGTCAACCAACAAGGTTTGGCCGGTGACGTAGCTGGACAGATCGGACAGCAGGAACAGAATGGCGCCGGCGATCTCCTCGGGTCGGCCGCGCCGGCCCATCGCGATCGCACGGTGATCGCGCTCGGCGTCATCGCCGACGTAAGTGAGCGATGCCGGTGTCGCGGTCACCCCGGGCGCAACGGCATTGACGCGGATTTCGTCGAGCGCCAATTCGACGGCCATCGTCCGGGTCATCGCCACGATCGCGGCCTTGGCTGTGCCGTAGGCGATGTGGAACGGCGCGGTGTTCATCCCGCTGATCGAAGAGATCGACACGATGGACCCGTGGCGTTTGTGGGCTTTAAGTTCCGCGGCGACGGCCTGGCTCATGAAGAACGCCGTTTCCAGGTTCTGGGCAAACAGGTCGCGCCAGTCGCCGCGGGTCACTCGCGTCGACGGCATCCAGGTTTCCGGCGCCGCGCCACCCGCCACATTGACCAGGCCGTGCAGCTCGCCGTCGGCACGCTGGGCGTGCTCGATGGCGGCGGCCACACCGTCCTCGGTTGCGACGTCGGCGGCCACCGGCACGATCGGCAGTCCGCGCTGGACAAGCGGGACGATGTGGTCGTCGAGATTTTCTTTGGACCGACTCACCGCGATGACCGTCGCACCGGCCTCGGCCACCATCCGGGTCACGGTGGTGCCGATGCCGCCGCCCGCGGCGCCGGCCACCACGACCACGCGCCGCTCGAGACTGAGCAGGTTATCGACCACCAGGAATTATTCGCCCTTTTTGTCCGGACAAGATAGCTCGATACGCATAATTGAGAATATGATTCTCCGCAAATGGCTGAGCGTCAAGTGCCGCCCGTTGAGCTATCCCTGGGTATTGTCTGGACCAGACACGGTTGCTAACGTCCTGCGCGACGCACAGGCCACGGAGGTCAATACCGATGTTGCTGCACGAAGGCCGCTCCGGCGCAGTGGGGTCACCAACCCTCGCGGCGGGATGGCGCATGGACCGGCTCACCCCGCCCAGCAGGCTGTTCGGCGCCAACGGCCTGCGGACCGGCCCCGATGGCCGGATCTACATCGCACAGGTGACCGGCAGCCAGATCAGCGCGCTCGACGTCGGTACCGGTCAATTGGAGACCATCAGCGCCAAGGGCGGCGAGATCATCGCGCCCGACGATGTGGCGTTCGGTCCGCATGGTGATCTCTACGCCACCGAGGTGATGGACGGCCGGGTCAGCGCACGCGGCCCCGACGGCCATACGCGCGTGCTGCGGGCCGATATCCCCTCGGCCAACGGCATCACCGTTCACCAGGGCCGGTTGTTCATCGGCGAATGCCGCGAGGGCGGAAGGCTTCTCGAGCTGGACCTCAACGGCGGCGCACCGAAGGTGCTTGCGGAGAACGTCCCGTCGCCTAATGCGATGGAAGTCGGCCCGGACGGCCTGCTGTATTTCCCGGTGATGGGCGCCAACGAGATCTGGCGCATCGGCCTGGACGGGGGTGAGCCCGAGACGGTCGCCTCCGGCCTCGGTGTGCCGGACTCGGTGAAATTCGACTCGGCCGGCCTCATCGTCTCGACTCAGGTGCACAGCGGCCAGGTGTTGCGCATCGACCCACGCTCCGGCGAGCAGACGGTGCTGGCGAATCTCAGCCCGGGGCTGGATAATTCAACCTTCGTCGGCGACCGGCTGTTCGTCTCGAACTTCACCGGCGAGATCACCGAGATCCTCGCCGACGGGTCGACCGAGGCCCTGCTGCCGGGCGGGTTGAACTGGCCACTGGATCTGGCCGTGGGCGCCGACGGCAGGCTGTATGTCGCTGACGGCACCTACTTTTACGTGCTCGGTCCCGACCGCGCCTTGCACACCGTAAGCATGCTGTTCACGCCCGGCTATCCGGGGTTCCTTCGCGGGCTTGCGTCCGCTGGACCGGGCGAGTTCGTCGTCACAACATCCGGTGGCCAGATCTCGCGCTACCGGCCGGCCGACGGCGAAAGCGAGGTGTTGGCCGACGGATTCGATCAGCTCTACGGCGTGGCGATCGCGGCCGACGGGACCATCGCGGCGGCCGAACTCGGGACTGGACGGGTGGTGGCGATCCAGAGCGGGCGGGTCGATGTGATCGCGTCCGGGTTGGCCGATCCGGTCGGGGTCGAAGTCGCACCCGACGGCCGGTGGCTGGTGTCGGAGGCCGGCGCCGGCCGGGTGGTCACGCTCACCGGGTCCGGGCCAACGACCGTGGCGGCCGAATTCGACCGTCCACAAGGCATTCTGGTCGACGGCAACCGACTGTATGTCGTCGACGCCGGGGCCAAGGAGCTGGTTGCGGTGGATCTCGACAACGGGTCGCGGTGCACGATCGCCTCCGGGTTGCCGCTCGGCGCCGCGCCCGGCGTGGTGCCCAAGCCGCTGAAGGGCATGCCGCCGTTCTCCGGGCCACAGGGTCCGTTCGCCGGCATCACCGCCGGGCCCGACGGCACGCTGTATGTGTCGGCCGATGCGGACGGCAGCCTGCTGGCCTTTCGGCGGGGCGGTCACGATGGCTGACACCACCGACCACCGCTACCTGCAGGTGGCACGCGCGCTGCGGAAAGAGATCGTCGACGGCGTGTACCCGGTCGGGTCGCAACTCCCCACCGAACATCAGCTGTGCGAGCGCTTTTCGGTCAGCAGGTATACCGTCCGGGAAGCGCTGCGGCGGCTGCGCGACGACAACCTGGTCGCGTCGCGGCCGCGGGCCGGCACGCTCGTGGTACCGCGTCCGTCCTCGGACTCCTACGTCCAAGACGTCGTCTCGATCAACGACCTGCTGGCCTTCGCCACCGGTGCGCAGTTCGCGATCGAATCCACCGGCATGGCGGTGATCGATGACGAGATGGCCGCCCGGACCGGGCTTGCCGGCGGTCAAGAGTGGTTGGCTGTCAAGGGCTTTCGCCGGATCGACGGGGCCGAGTACCCGGTCTGCCGGACCGAGTACTACATCAACCGGGCATTCGCCGGGGTCGGGCGACTGCTGCCACGACACACCGGTCCGATCTTTCCCCTGATCGAAGACATTTTCGGGCTGAGCATCGTCGAGGTTCGCCAGGAGATCGCCGCGGTGCTGATCTCTCCGACACTGGCCGAGCAACTCAGCGTCGACATCGGCAGCCCCGGGCTCGAGGTCCAACGCACCTATGCGACCTCCGACGGTGAAGTCGCGCAGCTGACGATCAACACCCATCCGGCATCCCGTTTCCGTCACACGATGACGATGCGACGGGTCCGCGGCTAATCTCACATGCGGCGATGTCGAACACCAAACTGATCGGCGGACGAACGGTCCGCTGGGACGACGAGCGGGCCGCGGAAGCCTACGCGCGGGGCTGGTGGGTGGGCGACACGCTGGCGGATTCACTCGCCGACGCCGCGCAACGCACCCCGCAGCGGGTGGTACTGATCGACGGTGACCGCGAGCTCGACTGCCAGAGCCTGCACGAGCAGGCGACAGCGCTGGCCGCGGCGATGCTGGACCGGATGCCGATCGGCAGCGTCGTGTCGTTCATGCTGCCCAATTGGCATGAGGCCGCGGTCATCTACCTCGCGGCGACGCTCGCCGGCATGGTGGTCAACCCGATCCTCCCCTCGCTGCGGGATCATGAGCTGCTGTTCATTCTGGGCGACGCGAACACCCGGATGATCTTTGTGCCGTCGGTGTTCGGGCGGCACGACTACGCGTCGATGCTGGCTCGGGTCGTCGCGCAGTTGGCGGACCCACCCGAGGTCGTCGTGGTGCGCAATGGCACGTCGTTGCCCACGGCGAAATCGTCGTCAATCGACCTGCCCACGCTGGATCCCGATGCAGTGCGGATGATTCTCTACACATCGGGTACCACTGGCCGGCCCAAAGGCGTTCTGCACAGCCATAACTCCATGCACGCGTTGATCACCCAGCTCCGCGACCACTGGCAGGTACGACACGGTGACCGGTTCTTGGTGCCGTCGCCGATCGCTCATATCGGCGGAAGCATCTACGCATTCGAATGTCCGCTGCTGCTCGGCACGTCGGCCGTGCTGATGGACCGCTGGGATGCCGCCGCCGCGGTCGACCTCATCAGGCGACTGGGGTGCACTCATATCGCCGGGGCGACGCCGTTTCTGGAGCAGTTGCTCGCGGCAGCCGAACGCGCCGGCACCCGACTGCCTGAGCTGAAACTGTTCATCTGCGGTGGCGCGTCGGTGTCGCCGACGCTGATCCGAAGAGCCGCAGACTATTTCGCCCGTGCCGCCGTCACCCGGGTATACGGCTCCACCGAGGTTCCAGTGACCACGGTAGGCGCGCCGCGCGATCCTGACCACGCCGCAGACACCGACGGACGGCCCGGATTCGCGCAGATCGCGTTGCGCGGGGACGGCGACGACGGCGAGATTCACGCCCGCGGCCCCCAGATGCTGGTGGGATATCTCCATGCTGTCGACGAGGCCGAATCCTTCGACGGTGCCGGCTATTTCCGCACCGGCGACCTGGCCCGCTGGGTCGACGACGACTACCTCGTCATCACCGGTCGGGCCAAGGACATCATCATCCGCAACGGTGAGAACATCGCACCCAAAGAGATCGAAGACATCCTGATCAGCCACCCCGGTGTCGCGGAGGTCGCCGTTGTCGGCCTACCCGACGCCCGCACCGGCGAGCGGTCCTGTGCCGTCGTCGTCCCCAACGATGAACCACATCCCGACGTGGACAGCCTGCGTGTCTTCCTGCAATCTCACGGAGTCGCGATCTTCAAAGCGCCCGAGCAGGTGGTCATCTGGGAGGCATTACCCCGAAACGACGCCGGCAAGGTGCTCAAGCATCGAATCCGGGCGGCACTGACAACGACGGATGGATGACATGCAGGTAGCGATCGTGACCGGCGCGACCGGTGGAATCGGATTCGGGTGTGCGACCAAGCTCGCCGGGATGGGGATGGCCGTGCTGGCCACCGGCCGGAACGAGGCCCGGCTGGACGAAGTGGCCGCAGCGATCGGCGATCCCGACCGTGTCGCCACGGTGGCGGTCGACGTGACGAGCGACGACGGGCCCGCGCGCATCGTGTCGGCTGCGGTCGAGCGCTGGGGTCACGTGGACTTCTTGATCAACAACGCCGGAGTCGGCAGCCCAACGCCGCTGCACGGCACCGACGACGAGACGTTGGACGAATTTCTCAACGTGATGCTGCGCGCACCGTTTCGGCTCGCACGAGATGTGTTGCCGCACATGGAGGCTGGGTCGGCGATCATCAATATCACATCGACGTTCGCTGTCGTGGGCGGGCTGCGCGGCGGTCCGTATTCGGCGGCCAAGGGCGGCTTGACGGCCTTGACCACCCATATCGCGTGCCAGTACGGGGCACACGGCATCCGCTGTAACGCCGTCGCCCCCGGCGTGATTCAGACGCCGATGACCGAAGAACGGTTACAGGATCCCCGGTTTCGCCGGATGCAGGTCGAGATGACCCCACACCAGCGGCTGGGCACGGTCGACGACGTGGCGAGCACGGTGGCGTTTTTGTGTTCGCCGGGCGGCAGCTTCATCAACGGGCAGACGATCGTGGTCGACGGCGGATGGAGTTCGACGAAATACCTGTCGAAGTATGCACTGACATCGGAGTGGACGGCGCAGTGAATCTGTTTGCGTTGCTGGACCAAGCCGCGCAACGCTTTCCCGACCATGGCGCGGTGTATCACGGTCTGCGACGCTGCTGCACCTGGAGCGAATTGCGCGAGCGTGCGCTGCGGTTGGCCGGCTCGATCCGCCGCGAGTACCCGGCCGGCGAGCGGATCGCGATCGCCAGCGAGAACCGGCCGGAGATCGTCGAGTTGCTGTTCGGGATTTGGGCCGCGGAGTGCGTCGCGGTCCCGATCAACTACAAGCTGCATCCCCGTGAGATGACGCAGATCCTCGACGACGCCGAAGCCTCGCACGTCTTCGCCTCAGCCTCGATCGCCGCTCACCTGGATTCCACCCATTCGGTGGACGTCATTGAATCAGAACAGTATTCACGACGATTGCACGCCGACCCGGTTGCGGCGCCGAGCACCGAGCCCTCGACGCTGGCCTGGCTGTTCTACACCAGCGGAACGACCGGCCGGTCCAAGGGCGCCATGCTCAGCCACCGCAATCTGATGGCGATGACGGTCGCGCATCTGGCCGACATGGATAACCCCGACCACGGGTGCAGCCTGGTGCACGCCGCACCGATGTCGCACGGCTCCGGGCTCTACATCCCGGCCTATGTCTCCCGCGCCGCCCGCCAAGTGATCTCGGAGCGTGGCGGATTCGAGCCGGCCGAATTCCTCGACCTCTGCGAACACCACCCCGGCTGCAGCGCGTTCCTGGCGCCGACCATGGTGCAGCGGGTGATCGAGACGGGGCGCGCGCGTCCGGCACAACTGCGGACCATCATCTACGGCGGCGGCCCGATGTATGTCGACAGCATCAAGAAAGCGCTGGCGGCGTTCGGCGCGGTGTTTGCGCAAATTTACGGCCAGGGCGAATCACCGATGACGATCACCGGCCTGCGTCGAGCCGACCACGAGGCGGCCGACGACGCTGTCCTCGGGTCGGTCGGCTACCAGCGCTCGGGCACGCAAGTCGCGGTGCTCCGCGCCGACGGGACACCCGCCACGGTCGGTGAGATCGGTGAGATCGTCTGCCGCGGCGACGTCGTGATGGGCGGCTACTGGCGCAATCCCGCGGCCACCGGCGATACCCTGCGGGACGGTTGGCTACGCACCGGCGACATGGGCTCCTTCGATGCGCGTGGCTACCTGACGTTGCACGACCGCTCGAAGGACGTCGTGATCAGTGGCGGCTCCAACATCTATCCGCGCGAGGTCGAAGAAGCGCTGCTCGAACATCCCCAGGTGTCCGAAGCGTGTGTGGTGGGCGCACCCGACCGGGAGTGGGGTGAGGTCGTGGTGGCGTTCATCGTAGGTACGGCCGACATTGCTGAACTCGACGCGCATCTGCTGACACGTATCGCCCGCTTCAAACGCCCGAAGCGGTATCTGGTCGTGGACGCACTACCGAAGAACAGTTACGGCAAGGTGCTGAAGAAGGACCTGCGTCAGCAACTGGTCTGACGTTCAACGACTTTCGAAGTGGCTGCGGATGCCGGCCAGCATGGTGACGTGGGCATCGACCGCCTCGCGTTCGGTCATGGTGGCGAGCAGGCGGGGAGCCGCGATCGTCAGCCGCTCGGTGAGACGGGTGCCCGCCTCGGTCGGCTGGAAGCTCACCACCCCGTTGAGCCGCACCCTGGGGAATTGGCGCGCCTCGGTGATCACGTCGCCCTGCGTCGGGACCTGGACCTGCGCCCAATAGCTGATCGGCAACGACAACGGCCCCAGCGGAATACGGTCACGCACCCGATACGTGTGCCGGTAGCCCTCATCGGTCTGGCTGCGGTGGAGCACCTGGACCGAAACCACCAGCGGATGAAACTCTTTGATGTTGTCCAGGTCGACGTAGAAGTCGCGCACCACGTCCGGCGGAGCGGGTATCTCTTCGCTGATTGTCCGCTCGGCGTGGGCGATCCAGAGGCTCACGACGTGTCAGCGGCCGCGGGCCAGCGACTCGAGGAATCCGGCGATCCGGCCGCGGGTCTCCTCGGATATCCAGCTGGCCCGCACGTCCGCGTCCGCCTCGGTGCCGGCGTCGATCGCGGCGCGAACCGGCTTGTGCAACTGGATTTTGGTGGCAGCGTAGGCGGCCGGCGAGTACTGACCGAGCTCACGCGCGGTGGCCAACGCCTGGGGAAGCAGGTCGTCCTTCGGGACCACCGCATCGATCCAACCGCGGGCCAGCGCCGTGTCCGCGTCGATTGTCTTGGCCTGCAATGCCGCTCGGGCCGCTGATACCCCCATGCCATCGCGGCAGATTTCGAGGGCGGCCACCGGGAAGGGGACGCCGACGGAGAGTTCGGTGAGGCCGATCGTCCCGCCTGACATCAACCGTGCGTCGGCGCACATGGCCAGTACGCAGCCACCGGCGATCGCATGGCCGTTGATCGCCGCGACAACCGGCGCGGGGTGGTCGTAGATCGCGAGAAACGCCTCTGACAACGCGGCGACAAAACGCTCGGCATAGTCGGTGCCGCCGTCGACAAGGGCTCGCAGGTCGACCCCGGCCGAGAAAGCCCGGCCGGCACCAGTGAGGACCACCGGGCCCTGCACGCTTCCCATCGAGGCGATGATGACCTCGAGCAAGTCCAGGTCGAGCGCGTTTACGGGCGCGTTGTCGAACCGGACGATCGTCACGCCGTCGGCGGTCTCGAGATCTGTCAACGTCGCCCTCCTTGCCGCGAGCCAGACGTCACGGTCGTGACCTTGTGATTGTTACAGCCCTGTCTTCTGCGTCGGCACAGAAGGGTCGCCCGGCCATTGACAATCTTGGCGATCCGCTGTGTAGTGATCGAACACTAAACGAAAATGCTGTTCTCATTTAAGGCTAGGTATGCACCCAGGGCGCTGGAGCAGCGACTGCGACGGCTCCGCATGACCGCTCCCCGTACCAGGCGGCGTAGCAAGCTGGCACCCGATCCCGACGTGCGCCGCACCATCCTGGTCGCCGCCGCCGAAGCATTACGTGAACAAGGAGTTCGTCGGCTCAGCGTCGCGGCCGTCCTCGACCGGGCCGAGCTGAGCACCCGCGCCTTCTATCGGCACTTCGAATCGAAGGACCAGGTGGTCGCGGCGGTCTTTCTCGAGATGGCCCAGGCCGAAAAGCGGCGGCTACAAAGGAAAATGGCGAAGGCCGCCGACCCGGTCGAGGCCGTTGGCGCCTGGATCGACGGCCGGCTCGATCTGGCGTTCGACGAGAACATCAAATCGGACCTGCGCCGGCTGTCGCTGGAGGCGCAGTCGCAGATCTTCGCCGCGCCCGAGCTGATTCAGCCCGCTTTCGAAGAAATGCTCAAGCCGCTCATCGACCAGCTCAGCCGTGGGGTCGACAGCGGCGTATTCCACCACATCGACCCGGTGACCGAGGCCCGGTCCATCCAGGGGGTGGTGTGGGCAAGCACCGAACGGCATTGGGCCGCAGGCGATTGCGAACGCGCCGTGGTCCGCAGCCGCGCTCTTCGTTTCTGCCTGCGCGGACTCGGAGTCAAGGCCGCAACCATCGAAGACATCGCCGCGCGCGACCGACTATAAGGAGCAGCAATGGACCTGGGACTGACCGGATCGACGGCCGTTGTCACCGGCGGCAGTAAGGGCATGGGTCTGGCGATCGCGCAGACGCTTGCGGCCGACGGCGCCAGCGTCGCGGTGATGGCGCGCGGCCAAGCGGCCCTGGACGCCGCGGTCGAGTCATTGCTCGCGGCCGGCGCTCCCGACGCTGTCGGGATCAGCGTGGACATGACCGACGCCGCATCGATCGCGGGCGGCTTCGATGAGGTCGCCACGCGGTGGGGCCGGCTGAACAGCCTGGTTCATACGATCGGTCCGGGTGACGGGTTTTTCGAGCAGATGGACGACGCCGACTGGGACGCGGCCTTCACGCTCGGCACCATGTCCGGCGTCCGCTCCGTGCGTGCCGCGCTGCCGATGCTGCGCGCCGCGGACTGGGCCCGCATCGTCACGCTGTCCGCGCACTCCATTCAGCGGCAGAGCCCACCCATCGTCGCGTACACGGCGTCGAAGGCCGCGCTGTCCAGCGTCACCAAGAACCTGTCGAAAAGCCTTGCCAAAGATGGGATCCTGGTGAACTGCGTCTGCCCGGGCACCATTGTGACCGCGAGCTTCACCGAGAACCTCAAAGACATTCTCGCCGCCGACGGGCTCGACGCATCCGACCCGCACGACGTCATGACGTGGATCGAGAACAACTTCCACCAGCCGTGCGACCTCGGGCGGGCCGGGCTCCCCGAGGAGATCGCGTCGATCACCACCTACCTGGCGTCCAAGCGGAACGGATACGTCACCGGCGCGACGGTCAACGTCGACGGCGGATCGGACTTCGTCTAGGTCCGTTGCGCTAGACCGGTCGCCGAGAATAGTATTCTCCTATTCTGCGAATGAGTGTTCCAGAGCTCGCGATGGAGGGGGCTCGAGTGATGGCGACCGAGACGCTGAGCCTTCAGCGGCCATCTGACGGCGTGGTGGTGCTGCACCTGAACAGGCCGGAGCGGCTGAACGCGATCAACGAGGTCATGGTCGACGAGCTCAGCCACACGCTCGCCAGCCTGGGCGCCGACGCCTCGGTCAACGCCGTCGTGATCAGCGGCGCCGGACGCGGCTTCTGTTCGGGCATCGACATGCACAACTTCGGCCCGCGACTACCCACAGCCACCGATCCCGCGATCGACCGCCTACGTTTCCAGGAGACGATGGCGGCGCTGCCGCAGGCAATCCGCGACGTCCCGCAACCGGTGATCGCCGCGGTCAACGGTCCGTGCGTCGGCGCGGGCTTGGCGCTATGCCTGGCCGCTGACATCAGAATATGCTCGACCGCAGCAACTTTCGGCAACGGCGCGATCCTGCTCGGCTTATCCGGCGCCGAGATGGGGATGAGCTACTTCCTGCCGCGGATTGTCGGGACCAGTGCGGCAGCCGAGTGGATGCTGACCGCACGTACCGTCTCCGCCGAGGAAGCCGACCGTCGCGGACTGGTCAGCGAGGTCACCGAACCCGAGGAACTCGCAGACCGGGCGCTCGAAATCGCCTCTCGGATAGCCGAACTCACCCCGTTGGGCGTTCAATTGACGAAGCGGGCTCTGCAGGTCAACACCGACGCCCCCGGACTCGGTCCCGCCCTTGAACTCGAGAACCGCAACCAGGTGCTCAGCCACGCGACCGAGGAAGCGGCGGCGCGCCGGCAATCATGGAAGTCGTGACGGGTCCGCTGCGCAGCGGCGACAACTGGCTAGCGAAAGGATGATCGGTGGCTTGGGACTTCTCAACTGACCCGGAGTGGGCAGTGCAACTCAAGTGGGTGGACGAATTCGTGCGCGCGGAGTGCGAACCGATTGACTTGATCGTCAAGGAGTCTCACGACCTCAACGATCCGGTACGCCAGGCGTTGATCCCGCCGCTACAGAAGATCGTCAAGGAGCGCGGGCTGTGGGCCACCCATCTGGGGCCGCACCTCGGCGGACCAGGCTACGGTCAGGTCAAACTCGCGCTGCTCAACGAGATCCTCGGCCGGTCCGAATGTGCGCCGATTGTTTTCGGTTCTCAGGCACCGGATTCCGGCAACAGCGAGATCCTGGCCCACTACGGCACACCCGAGCTCAAACAACGTTATCTGGAACCTCTGCTGGACAACCGGATCATCTCCTGCTTCTCGATGACCGAGCCACAAGGCGGCGCCGATCCGAAGGTGTTCACCACGACCGCGACGCAAGACGGCGACCATTGGGTGATCAACGGCGAGAAGTGGTACTCGTCGTTCGCGTCGATGGCGTCGTTCATCATCGTGATGGCGATGACCGACCCGGAAGCTTCCCCATACCAACGATATTCGATGTTCGTGCTCCCCGCCGACACGCCGGGCATCAATGTGCTGCGCGACGTCGGGCTCGGTTACCAGCCGCTCGGCGGCGGCGGCCGCGAGGGCTACGTCCGGTACGAGAACGTGCGGGTACCCCATGACCACATGCTCGGACCACGCGGTGGCGCGTTCGCGGTGGCACAGACCCGGCTCGGTGGCGGACGCATCCACCACGCCATGCGCACCGTGGGGTTGGTACGTCGCATCTACGACATGATCTGTGAGCGTGCGGTGTCGCGATACACGCAAGGCAGCGTGCTGGCCGACAAGCAGATGGTGCAGGAGATGATCGCGGACTCGTGGATGGAGATCGAGGCATTTCGGCTGCTGACCCTTCAGACCGCCTGGAAGATCGATCAGTTCAACGACTATCAGGCGGTTCGGGGTGATATTTCGGCGGTCAAAGCGATGATGCAGAAGGTGCTTCATGACGTGTCCGCGCGGGCCCTGCAGATCCACGGCTCGCTGGGAACTTCGCACGAGATGCCGTTCGTGCAGTACCTCACCGAGTCGTTTGTGCTGGGGCTGGCCGACGGTCCGACCGAAGTGCACAAGGTGACTCTCGCGCGGTTGCTATTGAAGAACGTCGAGCCTGCACCCGACACCTTCCCGTCCGAGCACATACTGCGGCTTCGTCAGGCGGCCGAGGAGAAATTCGCCGACAGGCTGGCCGACATTCCACGTGGCTAACCTGTCTGCCGAGGGTCAGTCCGGATAATGTGCGAAACGCCCTCTCCTCCGCGCAGAAAGGCTCGGGCATGGCATGGGCCTGCATCCGGTCGACGGGCCGAGCGCTCGCGGTGGCCGCGACCTTGATGGCTACCGCGCTGCTGGCACCTTTCGCTACGGAAGTTCCGGCCGTTCGCGCCGACCCTGTCGACGACAAATTCATTGCCGCACTGCAGTCTCGCGACATCCATTACCAGTCGCCAGAGTCAGCCATCGTGGCAGCTCACGAAGTGTGCGCAGAACTCGATAACGGCCAACCCAAGTCCCAGGTCGCCCAAAACGTGATCGACCAGACCGACCTCGATCCCTATCACGCGGGTTACTTCGTCGGCGCGAGCGTTGGCGCTTACTGCTCGCAGTATGCCTCGGTGAATTGAGAGCGAATTGCGCGCTGACGCACCAGCGCCCCGAAATGGGTATCATCGGGGCAGCTACAGCGGGAGAAGCTCAATGATCGCAAAAGTCCTCGTCGCCGCGCTCATCGCCGGCCTCGCGGGTGCAGGTACGGCGGCGCCGGCGTTCGCCGATCCGAGCTCATTCGGCGATCTCAGTTGCTCGTGCCAAGCGCCAAACCCGCAGGCGCCTCTGTTTCCGCACTTCTTTTTGTTCCCGCAGGATCCGATCGATCAGGGATTCCAGCAAGGACTGTCAGACGCTAGCCCCGGAGCCACGCAGCGTTAATTCGCTCGGTTCTTTGCGTGACACGTTTAATCGAGTAATTCACCGGCCCGACGAAGTAGCCGCGCCAGCACCTGGGTCATGGCCTCCAGCCCCGGGTCCGGCGCGCTCCGCCGGCGGTTGTGTTTGATAATGAGCGACCATGTCGCGGTCGACTTGAAGCAGGCCAGCGCGCAGAACCAATCTAGTTCTCGCACTTCACTTCTCAACGGGTCGATCAGTGCAACCACCCGATTTCACGCAGGAACGGCTGCGTGTGGGCGATCCGCCCGGTCATTGATCTGGGGTCGGCGGTGACGAGTGTGAGTGCGGTCTGAGTGATCAGCTCGATGTCTTCGGTGTCGGTCTTGGCCAGGTCCAGCGCGCCGGCGCCCTCAGTGGCCACCGGGTTCGACGGGGCCGCGGCATTCACCGCGATCCCATCGTCGTAAAGCTCTGCGGCGAAGCTTTTGGTGAGTCTGTTCAGCGCCGCCTTCACGGTGCCGTAGACCCCGAAGCCTGCAGTGCGGTCGAATTCCGAGAACGGCGGCCCTTCGGGCAGGTCGCCGCCGACCGACGTCACGTTGAGCACCCACCCGCGACCTCGCTCGCGCATCGCCGGGATCGCGAGTCGGGTCAGATGCATCGGGGCCAACACGTGCATTTCGATCATCAGGCGCGCCCGGCGTTCCGGGAACTCGTCGAGCGGGCGCAGGAACGTCACGGCGGCGTTGTTCACCAGAATGTCTGGTGCGCCTGCTTTTTCGATGAGTTCAGTGAACAGGCGTTCTCGGTCATCGGATTGCGACAGATCGGCCTGGATGGCGACCGCGGAGCCGCCGCCAGCGGTGATCTCGTCGAGTGTTTGTTGCAACGAGCCGTGGTACTTGGGATCGGGCTCCATCGTCCGCGCGGTGAGCCCGACGGTGGCGCCTTCGCGGGCCAGCCGCTGCGCGATCGCCTTGCCCAACCCACGGCTGGCGCCCGTCACCAGAGCGACCTTGCCGTCGCAGGCTCCTACCATCGCCTGACCCACTTCCTTCGCGTGTGGACACAGCTTCTCTTTTAGAGAGAATGTTATTTCCGATGCGTCGAAGTATAAGTCCGGCGCCACTCCTGAAATCGGGTTTCTGGGCTCATCGCGACCTGAGTGCCGAGACAGAGCGCCTCTCAGGCTGTGAGCTGTGCGTAACCCCAGCTCAAACATCCAATTGGCCGGAACTCAGGCCTGTGAACTGCAGGTTCAGCTTACTGACGCGCTGTCAATTAGCTGGCAATTCGCTGACAACCTGAGAGGACACCAAGATTTTGTATTGACTTTCTATATTACTGCTGAGTAGCGTGCCGTGTCGTTACTCACAAGTAACAACACGCCCGCCCCTGCATCACACACACGACCAAGTAGGAGTAAGACCTGTGCGTAATCGCTTGATACTGGCCGGTTTGGCGGCCACCGGCGGGCTGTTGACGACCGCGTTTCTGCAGGCTGCGGTCGCCGTCGCCGACGTCAGCGCCACCGGTGCCGACGCTTTCACCATCGGCGGCTACACCTTCGACCCCTTCACGTCGCCCGGAGTCGAGGGCTGGAACCTCGTCGCTCCGCTCGAGGGCTCATCGCCGCTGTTGACCCTCGGCGGCGGAACCGTCCTGGGGATCCTGCCTCTTGCGCAGCAAAACCTCGAGGTGTTCGACCCGACCAGCGGCACCGACCTAGGCAGCATTGAAGGCAACGAATCCGTCGCGAGTCTTTTCGGCTTGACCAATGCGGAATTCACCGTCGCCAGTGACACCGCTGCCGCCGGTGGAAGTGATTCGGCCCTGCCGACGGTGGGATCGGTCTACGACGAGTTCAACCTGGGCAACGGGTACGAGAACGTGTACACCGACATCGTCAGTGCCACCGGCGGCCCCGACACGGTCAGCGACACCCTGATCACGCCGTTCGGCAACGTCAACCTGGACTCGCTGTTCGGCACCATCGATGCCGCCGCACCCATGCAGCCCGGCGACGCCTTCGCCGGTCTCGAAGTAGGCAACATCAGCGGCGCCACGGACGCGTTCAGTATCGGCGGCTTCACCCTCGACCCGACACTCGCGGCCGGCGGCGAGGGCTTCGACGGGGTAACCCCGCTGGCCAGTCTCCCGCCGCTGCTGGAGATCGGCGGCTCGTCGATCGGGAACCCGGCCGACAGCGTCGACGACTTCGCGACCCAAAGCTTCGATGTGTACAGCGGTAGCGGGTCAACTGCCACCGACATCGGAAGCATTACCACCGGCGAGGATGTCACAGACCTGTTGGGCTTCACCAATACTCAACTCATCGTCACCGGTGCCACCGCAGCTGACGGTGGCAGCGCTTCGGAACTGCCGACGGTGGGATCGGTCTACGACGCGTTCAACCTCGGCAACGGCTATGAGAACGTCTACACCGCGATCCCGGGCGCGACACCCGCCGACGACACCGTCACCGACACCCTGGTGACGCCGTTCGGCAACATCAACCTCGACTCGTTGTTCGGCAACATCGACGCCGCTGAACCGCTCAACCCAGGTGCCGCGTTCACCGGTCTCGAGGCGGGCGACAGCAGCATCGGCGCCGACGCCTTCACCATCGGCGGTACGACGTTCGATCCCACCCTCGCCGCCTCCGGGGCTGAGGGCTACGACACCGTCTACTCGATCATCGGTGCACCGCCGCTGTTGGAGATCGGCGGCGGGACGCCCAACCTCGGCGGCTTCGTGCTGGCGCTGGCGCCGCAGGACTTCAATGTCTACGACGGCACCACTGAGGTCGGAAGCATCGTCGGGAACGAGGATGTGACCGAACTACTGGGCTTGACGAACACGGAGTTCACTGTCGCGACTGTCACCGGAACATCACCGGATCTGCCGACCGAGGGGTCGGTGTACGACGTCTTCAACATCGGCGGCGGGATCGAGAATGTCTACACCGCTATCCCAGGTGTCGACGGCGGAGCCGACACGGTCACCGACACACTGGTGACGCCGCTGGGCAACGTCAACCTGGACTCGCTGGTCGCCGGCATAGACGCCATTGCGGGGTTGAACCCGGGCGATGCGTTCGGCGCCGCGGTCGACGCGGGTTCTGCTGCGACCACAGCGATCGACCCGCTGGCGTTCCTCGGGCTGTAGTCCGAACCAGCAACAACCACACATCCCAGGTCCTCCGGGGCCTGGGATGTGTGGCGTTCAGGCTCTCATGACGGCAAGAAACGTTGCGCCACTTTGGCTCCGACGTCGCGGAGCCGCTGTGAAACTCGAAACCTGAAAAAGGGATTGAAGATGTCTTCCCGGAGTCGGGTGAGTTTCGATGTCTTGATCCGCCAGTGCCCGTCGACCTTTTCGTAGGTCTCGTGATAGTGGCCATAACCGTTGAGGTTCACACCGGGCGCGAGGCGCACCACATCCTCGAGAGCCCACACGCCCCGCGCAGTCGTCTCCGACAACAGATCAATCTCCGGCGCGTGCACCTGATGCACCGTGGGCTGCGAAGGCTTCCCGAGCGTCGTGCGAATGTAGGCCACAAACTCGTCAGCCCCGACGATCACCCGGCCGCCCGACTCTGCGGTATCGCTGACGAAGTCATCGGCGAAGATAGTGCGCCACGCCGACCAATCCTTGGTGTCCAGGTATCGGCAGTAGCGGGCCTTCAAGCGTTTGATCGCCTCGATCTCGCGCAGTTCGGTGGCGGCATCCATCTTTGCCTTCCTCAGCTGTCGGCACCCATGACGGCCGCTTGGGCTTGCGTCACCAGCTTGACTGCCTCGTTGCGCGTCAGCGACGCCAACATCGGCGCGACGGCCCGCATCATGTCGCCCGCCATGACCGTCGGCCCATTACTGAGGTTGTCGAACGCATCGCGGATCACGTCATCGACACTGGCGGCATCCGACGGCGCTTCGTCTTCCGAGCTCAGCACTCCCCTAGTGTGTTCGAGTCGACGCAGGGCCGGCGTGTTGGTCTTGCCGAGGATTAAGCCGATCACGTCAATTCCCTTGTCGTGCAGCTCACTCCACAGCGCTTCGGCGAACACCATGTCGAATGCCTTGGTCGCGCCGTAGGCCACCATGTTCGGTCCGCCGGCCAGTCCAGCGCCCGACCCGAAAATCACGATGCCACCCCGGCCCCGGTCCACCATCGCCGGAGCGAAGTGATGACACAACTGCATGGGCACCACGCAATTGCGGTGCACCATCGCCTCTGCGGTGCCAATCGGGTTGGCGAGAAACGGCTCGAAATTGGGATCGGCTCCCGCGCAATAGACCAGGAAGCCGATGTCGAGATCGTCGGTCGCCGATGCCACCTGCGCCGATGCGTCAGGGCTCGCGAGATCGATTGCCAACGTACGGGTTTGCACGCCGGTGCGTTCGGCGATCCCGGTCGCGACCTCGTCCAGTACGGCTTGCCGCCGCGCCAGCAGCACGACGTTGACCCCACGCTCGGCAAGGCCTTCGGCGAACGCGGCGCCGACGCCGTCGGAGGCGCCGGCCACCAGTGCCCACGGTCCGTATTTCTCTGCGAACGTCATGACGGCTGGCCTACCGGCGCGATCCGCACCTGGACGAACCGGCGACGGGCTACCCGCCACCCGTCGGTGGTCCGGATCAGATCGTCGTCGTAGAACCCAGCCGCGTTCACGCCGGAGTTGGCCTCGCCCACCATGATCAGCGCGTCGACATACGTCCGCGCCTGCGCCTTGTCGCCGTCGACGGTGATCACCTGATTGGTCAACCGGTGCATGGTGTGGCCGGCCATCGCATGCGCCTGCTCCATGAATTCGGTGATCGCGTCGCCACCACGCCAGGAGCCGACTTCGCCGTAGTCCAGTTCACAGTCGTCGGTGAACACCGTGCGCAACAATGGCCAATCCCGGCGGTCTATGCCGGTGGCGTAGCGCAGTAGAACTTCCGAAATATCCTGGCGGTCTTCCCGTTCGCTCACTTCAGATCTCCGTTCGGATGCACGACGATGCGCGGTGGACCGTCGGACTTGCGGGCCGAATCCAGCGCGTCCGGCACCTCGTCGAGGCCGATGACTGCGCCGACGCTGGGCAGCGGATCGAGTCGGCCCGAAGCGATGGCGTCGAGCGTGCCGTACCAGTCCTGCGGGTGTGGCCCACCGCCGAATTGGATGGTGACGCCTTGCCGGGTGGCGTCGGTGATGTTCAGCGAGTCGCCGGTGTACCAGCCACCGGCGCAATAGATCCGGGTTCCGATGTCCACGGAGTCAACGATCTTCTGTATCAGGCCCGATGCGCCGACGCATTCGAAGACGACCATCGGGCCCCACACATTGCGCGCCACGCGCAGCTCCCGCCACACGTCGAACGGAGACTTCTCCGCCGGATCGACCGCGATGTGCGCGCCGAAGCTGTTGAGCGCGAGCTCTCGACGATCCGCGTTGTAGTCCGACACGACAATCGGTTCGATGCCGCGGCCGGCCAGCGCGGCGACGGCCGACAGCCCGATCGCACCGGCACCGATGACCACGGGTATCTCGCCGGGTTCGATCCGCGCCGAGCGCACGTAGAACTCGCCGACCGCGAACGCGTCGGTCAGAGCGGCGGCGTCGCTGGACACGTCGCCGGCGACCGGTTTGGCCAGCGATTCGCCGACCACGACCAACTCACCGAAGCTGCCCTGGGCTTCCGGGTGCTGGCCGATGATCCGCACGCCGTCTGCGCCGCCGTTGACCGCGCGAATGGGAATGGATGTGACGCGGGTGCCAACCGGATACTGATCGGTGCACTCCGGTCCATGCCCGATCACCTCACCGACGAACTCATGGCCGAGCACAATGTCGCGATCCGCGTCGTACAGCGAACGGCCCGTCGGGTCGTCGATCCCCATTTCCGGGTGATCCATGAAATGCACGTCCGACGCGCAGATCGCGGTGCTCAGTGTCCGCAGCAGCAACTCACCCGGTCCGGGCAGCGGATCCGCTATTTCCCGAACGTCGAGCCGACCGTCGCGCAACACCACCGCACGCATCCGCGCACTCCTTTGTGCCTGGGTTTTCTCGATTATTCGAGATAGCATCTCGACAATCAGAGGCTCAGACTAGGAAGCCTGGCGAAAGGAAGTCAAGCCATTCCACCGTCACCTCCGACCGCACGGGTTCTCGACGTCGTCGAACTACTCGCCGGTTCCGGCGAACACCGACTGCGGTTCTCCGATGTGGTGCGCCAACTCGGGCTGACCCAGGCAACTGCTCACGCCATCCTGGCCACCCTCTGTGATCGCGGTTGGGTCAGCCGCGATCCGGTCGACAAGACCTACTCGTTGGGCCCAGCGCTGGCGGTGGTCGCGACGCGGGTTGAGACGGCCCGGCCAATTGCGCTCGCAGCCCGAACGGCTGCGCTCGATCTCGCCAACGAATTCGGTTATGCCACTTCGGTTGTCGAACGAGTCGGCGATTCGCTGGTGATCACCTCGTTCGAGGACGCCGGCCAGCGGTCGATCGGCGCACCCGGCGAGCAGATCCGCTACGCGCCGCCTTTCGGAGTCGCCTTCGCCGCGTGGGATACGGCAGAGGAGCAGCAGGCGTGGATCGAGCGCAGCGCGGCCACCAACCCGGTGCTCACCCGTCGGCTCGAAGAGGTACTGGCTCGCACCCGGCAGCGCGGATTCGACGTGGACTGCACCACACCGGCACTGACCCAGGCTGCCCGCGTCATGGAGCGACTCCCCAGCGACGGGCTGCCCGATCACGTCCGCGAGATCACCGATCAGTTGCTGATGGAATTCACCACCATCGGCTTTTTGCCCGATGACGACACCGCACGTCAAGAGCGGCCGGTCGCGACCATCGCCGCGCCGGTCTTCGATCACCGTGGCCGGGTGCCCATGATCGTCGCCGTGCACCCACTGCAGGCCCTGTCGCGCCGACGGATCGACACCGTCGGACGCCGCGTCGCCCAGTTCACGGCCGCGATCAACGGGCGAACTTGATAGGTTAGCTAAATACTTGTTATGCTAACTAAATAACGTCCCGACTACCCAAGGAGCACGCAATGCCGCGCACCGACAACGACACCTGGGACCTCGCCACGAGCGTAGGAGCCACCGCGACGATGGTGGCCGCAGCCCGAGCCGTCGCCACCAAGGCCGACAACCCCATCATCCACGACCAGTTCGCCGAGCCCCTCGTCCGCGCCGTCGGCGTCGACTTCCTGACCCGCTGGGCCTCCGGAGATCTGAACGCCGCTGACGTCGACGCCGACGATTCCACCTGGAAGCTCCAGCAGATGCCCGACGCGATGGCCGCCCGGACACGGTTCTTCGACGCGTTCTTCGCCGAGGCGACCGAGGCCGGCATCCGCCAGGCCGTCATCCTGGCCTCCGGTCTCGACGCCCGCGCCTACCGACTGGACTGGCCCACCGGCACCACCGTTTTCGAGGTCGACCAGCCCGAGGTGATCGCGTTCAAGACCCAGACGCTGGCCGATCTGGGTGCCAGCCCGACAACCGACCGTCGTACGGTCGCGATCGACCTGCGCAACGACTGGCCGGCCGCGCTGACTGAAGCCGGTTTCGACCGGACCCAGCCGACCGCCTGGATCGCTGAGGGATTGCTCGGCTATCTGCCACCGGAGGCGCAGGACCGCTTGCTGGACAACATCGCCGCGCTCAGCGCCGACGGCAGCCGGCTGGCCACCGAGGCCATCCCGGACATGCCCGAGGTCGATCAAGAGAAGGCACGCGAGTTGATGCAGCAGGCCACCGACAAATGGCGCGCGCACGGCTTCGACCTCAACTTCGAGGAGCTCGGCTACCAGGGTGACCGCAACGATGTCGCCGAGTACATGAGCGGGCTGGGATGGCGCTCGAGCGGACAGCCGATGAGCCAGCTGCTGGCCGAGCATGGTCTTCCGCCGGTCCCGCAGACCAGCGACTCGGTGTCGATGGCCGACACGATCTACTACACCTCGACCAAGTGACGCAGCAGGCACCGCAACGTCGCGGTTTCAACGACGCCGTCACGCGGTTCTGGGGCATAGCGGCCCCGGCCTACAACCTGCCGTTTCTGCAGCAGTGGGTCTACCGCCCGGCGCACGACGAGGTGGTCGCGCAACTGCGCGACCACCAGTCGGCGCGGGTGGCCGATATCGCCTGTGGCACAGGGATTCTGGCCGACCGCATCCAGCGAGACCTACATCCCGCCGCGGTCTACGGCGTGGACATGTCCGAGGGAATGCTCAAACAGGCCCAATCCCGATCGAGTGACGTCGACTGGCGGCGCGGCCCCGCCGAACGGCTGCCCTTCGACGACGGAACCCTCGACGCGGTCGTGACGACCTCGGCCTTCCACTTCTTCGATCAGCCTGCGGCGCTGCGCGAATTCCATCGCGTGTTGGCGCCCGGCGGGTTGGTGGCGGTGTCGACCATGAGTGCCCGGCAGCAACTCCTGCCGGCCGCCAGGATGGCCCCTGCGCACAATCCGACCCGGGCTGAGATGCGGCAGCTGTTCGAAGGTGCCGGGTTCACCATCGTCGAGCAACACCGGGTGCGGCGGCCGCTATGGACGCGGGCCATCTCCGACTTGTTCACCGCCGGCATCAAAAGCTGACACCGCCTCTCCGAGAGTCCATACCGCGACGCCAAGCAGCACAACGTCTTTGAGCAGGAACTGACCGGGCATTGCCGAGAGCACCGGGATGGGTCCGGCGAACCGACTGATCACACCGGGCGTGGTGAACAAGAAACTCAAGGTCCCGCAGAACAGCACGACCGCCAGTGCACTGCCCATCGCAGACAGCCGCGCCGACACCGGCCGGGTGACGATCAGAATCGCGGCAATGATCTCCAGTGTCCCGAGACCGCGTGCCACGGTATTGACGCTGAACACGTCATAGACCCAACTCATCAACGGACTGTGCTCGATCAGCACCCGGCTTTCCATCTTGATGTACTTGCCGAATCCGATCCACGCCAGAACCAGTGCCAACCCGTACCTGCTGATTGCCTGCCCGATATCGCTCACGCCTGCCTTCCGTGCCGCTGACGAACGACCTTTCCGTTCGATTCACGAGTGGCCGGGCTAGCCGGTTCACCGCTGCTGGCGCTCGAATTCGTCCCAGTGGTCGAAATTGACCACGTCACTCAACGGCCGGCGCCGTACCGGCCCGTGCCGCCCCTTGGGCCAACCAATCACGATGTGGCCGGCCAGCATCCAGTCCTCAGGTACACCGACGGCATCGCGGAGCAACTGCTCGCCGCCGTACGCGCCCCAGCTGGTCAGGCAGGCGCCCAGACCCTGAGCGCGCGCAGCCAGCAGGAAATTCTGCATCGCCGGGAAGATCGACCCACCCAGTAGCAGCTCCGACGCCGTCGGAAAATGCTTCTGCGCGAACAGAATCGACGTGAACTCGCCAGCCCGGTCGTGCAGCTCGTAGGTCGCTCGGTTGGTGCGGGCGCGCCGGCTGTCGTCGTCGGCGGCGGGACGGCTCATGCCATAGACGGGCTCGATGACTTCCAGGGCGCGGGCCGCGGCCTTGGCCACCACCGCCCGCTGCTCGGCCGAGCACAGCACCACGAATCGCCACGCCTGTGCGTTGGCACCCGAAGGCGCCCACATCGCCGCCTGCAGACAGCGCTCCAACGTTGCGTCATCGACCGGCTCGTCGGTGAACCGTCGGATCGTCCGCGCGGTGGACATCGCCTCCCAGACGTCGCTGGTCGCTCCCGACATGCCGTCCCCCTTCCGGTTTCCCCGGGAAGAACCTACTGCGCGCACCCACCGCCTCGAACAAGCGCTGCGGTGACATCCCAACCGCCCAACATCCGGCCTTGAAATGTGATCTCCATCACAGCCTCGACTGGGCAATTCTCAGCCTGAGACAACGAGTGACCCCGGGCGACCGGCGGCCTCGCTGTTTGCGCAACCACAGCCCGGCCATCATGAGACGTCGGCGACGTAGTCGCTGACGTGCTATTTCTCGGCCTGAATACGACCCGTTGACACGTTTACTCACGCGATGCCAGCCTGTGCGCGCCCGCTCAAATAAGTGGCGGTTACCCAAGGGGCAGATATGGCACGGAGCACCACCGGCATCGGCGGCCATCAGGGTACTTCCCGTGGGATTCGTCGCGTCAGATTCATCGCCGCGCCGGCCCTCGGGTGGCGCATGCGTCGTGGTGATGTGGTGCCCGTCGGGGTCGATGCACTGCAACTCACCGCGACGGTCGAGGTCGATCACCGCCCCCAGCCGACTGGACGTTTTCGCCGCCGGCGGCCACCCCCAACCACCATGGCCGGCTACCTCGATCAACTGCCCGCCCGCGTCCTGCTGGATCGACTGCCCACACCCGCTGTAGCCGTCGGACTCGACGGCCTGATCATCTACGCCAACCCCGCCTACGCCCGGCTGCTCGGCCACGCCAAGGCCACAACCCTGACCGGCCGACCGCTGAACACCCTGCTGGCAGGACGGTCGCACACCCTGCCCACAGAGTGCGTGACCCTGTTGCAAACCACCGACACCGGCGCCATGACCAACTGGTGCCACGTCGACGGCTACCCCGTAGCCACCCTGGTATCCCAACCGCTGCTGATCCGCGACGATGACCCACTGCTGCTGATCACCGTCACCGACATGACCGAGTGCTTATGGAGCAACGGATCATCCATAGCCGGTTAGCGGGATTTCCGCACCCCTTGCGCTGTCGCGGTGCAGCGAAGATCGACAAGCGGCCATGCCAGGACCACGTCGTGAATCTCGGCTCGGCTCGGTCGAGACATCACCGGCAGCCAGGGAGGTCGTGGGGGCGACAATGACCAAGGAACCAGGCGATGCGCAGGACTGGCTCACCGGTGGTAGCCGTCGTGATCAGTCGCGAGAACGAATCATCACGGCGGCAACGCAACTGCTTCGCGAACATGGCCTAGACAACCTCGACCCCGACAAGGTCGCGGCGCGGGCCGGTTGCTCACGGGCAACGTTGTACCGCTACGTCGGTGGCAAAGAAGCGATTCGGGACGCCGTTATCTTTCAGATCGGGATCGCAGTGGTTCAACAAATCAAGGGCGCCGTCAGTGGATTTCAGGGCGCCGAGCGGGTGGTCGAGGTGGTGTTGGCGGCCGCGGCGGCCGCCCGGGCCGAACCCATCGTCAAAGACGGGCTCAAGCGGCCCGCTAATGACCTGGTCGGTCGTACCGTCAGCTCACCGGCAATCATCAGCCTGGCCCTCACCGTGAGCGGCCTGGACCCCACCGACACCTTGTCCGGGACTGCGATCGTGCGGACTGTTTGGTCGCTGATCCACAATCCGATCGAAGATCGTGACGTCGAACGGGAGTTCGTCGAAAGGTTTGTGAAGCCCGCATTCGTTCGGTGACCATCTCACATGCCGCCGCTCGTTGATCGATCAGCGCCATCGCGGGACCGAGAAACCGATTACAGCGTCGCGCGGTCGGGCAGGTTCGGCGAGGCGATCATCCGGGTGACGAGGTGGCGTTCGGCATCAGCGTTGTCCGCGGGCCAGGTGAGCAGCGATAGGAGGGTTCGAGCGAATACCTGGGCGTCCTGAGCGCTCAGGTCCAGCCCGAGGGCAGTGGCGAACATCGACGGATCCGACATGGTGGTGAAGTAGGTGCGAAACTGCTCGACGCTGCTTTTGGCGAGCATGCCCATGATCGTGCGGTCGCTGCGGGCTTCGGCGAGGCAGGCATGGACAGCGGCGCTCGGGCGATCGGCCTGGTGGACCTGCTCGAGGTATCGCGCGACATGGGTGACGATGGATAGCCCGTTGCGGAACATGACGCGTTCGAGGATCGCGCTTTTACCGCCGACGTAGCGATACAGCGTGGCCCGGGAGCAGCCGGCCCGCTCGGCGACCTGCTCGACGGTGACATCGTCGGCCCCGTGTTCGGCGAACAGATCTGCTGCGGCGCTCAGGATCTTTTCCCGCGCGGCAACTCGGCGGGTGTCGCCCCCGGCGAGCCATTCGTGGGAGCGTCCTGAGCCGCGGGTCACGGTCTGCTGCTCAACCGCCGGATGGGCGGCTGTGCCGACGGTGGGGACGGTGTCGGCACCGCGGTGTCGGTGGTGTGGTCGACGAACTCGGTGAGCAGGCTCGCGACCATGGATTCGATGGTCGACTCGATGGACGAGGTCAGGGTGGCGGTCACCGACGACACGGCCTGGGTGCGCAACCGGACGAGCAAGGTGAGTAGGTCGGCCATCTCGGCGTCGGCGGGCAGCGCCTGGCCGGGTGTGATGCGACCGGTGACGTGGTGGGCGCCGGCGCGCACGAGAATGGCGCTGATCTCGTCGATGAGCGGCACGATCTGTTCGTGCAGGTCGATCTGCTTGCCGACACTGATGCCGTAGTCGCGGACCTCGGCGAAGGCTGCGATCAGTTTGGGGCGCAGGACGGTGGCCTGTTGTCCGTCGAGCTGGATCAATCCCAAGCCGACGAGCCGGTCGAACGCCTCGGGATCATCGATGAGCCGTCTGACCTCGAGCAATGTTCGGGTTTCGGGTTCCTCGGCGCCCCAGCTGCCGACCGGCTTGGTTTCGATGCCCAGAACGTCGGCGAGGGTCTTGCCGTCCTCGAAGGCGCTGAGCATCTCATCGACATGCGTCAGGTTGTAGCCGCGGCCGAGCAGCGAGGTGATCAGCCGCAGCCGCGTCAGGTGGGTGTCGTTGTACAGCGCGACACGGCCGACGCGCAACGGTGGGGGCAACAACTTGCGGTCACGGTAGACGCGGATGTTCCGGGTGGTGGTGCCGGCCAAGCGCGCCAGATCGTCGATCCGGTACTCCCCATCCGTGCTCGCATCGCCGTACGCCTGACGGATTGCGGCGTCGAAGAGCTGCCCCACGGCGGTGTCGATGGCCTCGCGGGACTGGCGCCGGATCTGTTTGGGAGCACGGCGGAGGTTGGCCAGCAACGTCGCAACGGTCCCGGCTCGCCTGCGCGGCCTTCTGCTGGTGGCCATTTCAGCCCGCCGCGTCACGCACTCGATCGGGCGAGCACGCGGGTCGTCGCGTCTCGGGCGACTGCACGGTAGTCACCGAATTGAAAGTCCCGCATCTGGGCCAGGTACTGAGTCGCGAACCCGGGGTACATCGATGCGTTGAATCCGTCCTTGGTCAGATACCAACTGCTGCAACCTGACATCCATGTCGTGCGGGTGAGTCGCCGCTGCAGGTTCTCGTTGTGGCGGCGCTGCACGCTCGCTCGGACGTCGAGCGAGCGAAGGTTGTTGTTGAGGATGGCGGTGATGCCCGCCACCGCGTAGTCGAGTTGGCCCTCGACGTAAACCAGAAGCGAATTGTGGCCCGGTCCGGAGTTGGGTCCGGACATGAAGAACAGGTTCGGGTAGCCGTGCGCGCTGGCACTCTTGTAGGCCTGCGCACCCGACGCCCACTCCTCGCCCAACGAGCGACCGCCCACCCCGGTGACTGGGAACGGCGGACCGGTCAGGTGCACGTCGTAACCGGTGGCGAACACGATGGCATCCAGGTGGTGCTCTACGCCGTCGCTGGTGCGGATGCCTGCGGGGCTCAGCGTGGCGATCGGCCAGTCGATGAGCTTGCAGTTCTCCTGCTGCAGCGCAGGGTAGTAGTCGCTGGAGACCAGCATGCGTTTGCAACCCGGCGTGAAGTCCGGCGTCAGCTGGCGGCGCAGCCACGGATCCTTGACCTGGCGATTCAGGTAGGCCTTCCCGAGGCGGCCCACCAGCCCGGTCAGCGGAGTGTCCCACACCAGCGCGGTCGCACTGACCTCGTGACCCCAGAACAAGGCTTCACGGGCAAGCCGTTGTACCGCAGGGTATTTGGCGAATGCTTTCTGCAGTCGGGGTGGGACGGCGGTGTCCAGTCTGGGCAGCACCCACCCCGCCGTGCGTTGGAATACCTTGACGAACTCGGCCTGCTTGACCAGCTCGGGGATGATCTGGATGGCGCTGGCGCCGGTCCCGATGACCGCGACCCGCTTCCCGGCGAAGTCGTAGTCATGGTCCCAGTGGGCGGAGTGGATCTTGTGCCCCTGATAGGTCTCGATGCCGCGGATGTTCGGCAGGCTGGCATCGGCCAGCGGCCCGGAGGCCAGCACAACGGTGCGGGCCAGGACGGTCGTGCCCTGGTCGGTCGTCGCGGTCCACACGCCGGCGTCCTCGTCGAAGGACAACCCGGTGACCTCGGTGTTGAACCGGATCAGGCGGCGCACGTCGAACTCGTCGGCCATCTCCTCGATGTGGGCGCAGATCTCGCCGGCCGGGGAGTACACCCGCGACCATCGCGGGTTCTGGTTGAACGAGAACGAGTACAGGTGCGACGGGATGTCGCACGCCGCACCGGGATAGGTGTTGTCCCGCCAGGTCCCCCCGACCCGGTCGGCGCGTTCCAGAATGACGATGTCGTCGACGCCGGCCTGACGCAGTTTGATCGCCGCACCGATGCCGGTGAAGCCCGCCCCGACGATCAACGTTTGGCGGGTGTCGTCGCGCATATCGATCCCTGTGGTCGCGGTCATGCGGCCGGCTTGTAAGTAAGTTCTTTGAACCACGTCGGGATCGGCCGCAGCAGGGTCGTGGGATAGCGGTCGGAGAGCTTCACCATCGGGTTGGCGACCCAGTGATAGGGGTTGCGCGGGTTGACAACCATCCGGGCATGCAGTTTCAGGATCTGATAAGTCGGTACCCGCCAGGTGGTTTCGCCACGGCTGCCGAGTTGTCTGAATCGCTTCATTGCGGTGTAGAGGCGTTCGGGCTCCAGTCCCATCTCGACGATGTTGTTGCGCATCCTGTTGAGCAGCGGGATGTACATGATGGCTCCGATGATGACCCCGGGGGTTGCGACGTTACCGATGAACTGGACGGCCAGTTTGCGTGCCGTCGCGTTACCGATCATGTTCAGTACTTCGAAATCGACGGCGATGTGTCGTGATTCGTCATTGTTGATCTTCTCGAACACCTGGTGGCAGACCGGGTCGTGGACCTCGTCGAGCAGGAACTTCAGCAGCGCGCCGTCGAGAGCGACCTCGAGCATCGGGATGACGGTGCCCAGGATCGACAGCGACATGTCGTCGGAGTAGCGGTCCAGCCACTCGATGGCCAGGCGGATGTTGACGTTGGGCTCGGGGATCTCGCCGTCCTCGTCGAGCATGCCCCACCGCTTCATCAGGGCAAGTTCGGCGTTGGCATGCCGCTGCTCCTCGGCGTGGAAGTACCGGTAGATCTCGGCCAGCGTCGGCGTCGGCGCCTTCTTGGCCATCGCGGCGAACCCGCGGGCACCGACATTCTCGATCCAGCACAGGTCGGCCATGAAAGCCTTGAGCTTGGGCCGGAATTCGTCGCTGATGGTTTCCGCACCGGGTGCGTCCCAATCGATATCGGCCAGCGCCCACTGGCGGTCCTTGATCTTGGCGAGCATGACATCCATATCGATGGCCATGGTGTTCCTAACCTTTCGTGCGGGGTGTTCGTTTAAGCGTGGCTTGGATGTTCCGGCGAGAAACTGTCAGGCGGTGATCACCGGTTCTGATTGCGGTGTGGGCGTTCCGAGGCGAGACAGCAGCCCCACCGACCGGGTGTAGACGGTGGGGACGAATCGTTTGATGCCCCAACCGATCTTGGCGTCGAGCTGCGGCATGCAATACAAGCCGCCGCGGTCATGGGTGTTCAGGCACGACCGGGCGACCCGCTGGGCGGAGATCCCGGTCCAGCGCATCATCTTGTCGGCCAGGTCGGTGGACGCCGTGGTGATGCGTCCGGATTCGACGATGCCGGTCTTGACGAATGTCGGGCACAGCACCGTAACAGCGATGTCGGTGCCGGCCAGTTCGGCGGCGAGGGTCTCCGACAGCGAGAGCACGCCGGCCTTGCTGACGTTGTAGGCGGCCATGCTGGGGGCAGCCCCGAATGCGGCAGCAGATGCGACGTTGATGATGCCGCCGCGTCCAGCTTCGCGCAGGATCGGGGTGAATACGTGACAGCCGTGGATCGGCCCCCACAGGTTGATGCTCAGCGTCCAGGACCAATCATCAAGGGAGACATCACCGATGGGGGTGCCGCCGGCGCCGACGCCAGCGTTGTTGATCACCAGGGTTGGTGGCCCGCCAAAGAAGGCTTCGGACCGCTTCGCCAGCGCTTCGACGTCATCGATCTTGGCGACGTCGCAGCGCGTTGCGGTCGCGTTGCCGCCCTGGTCGGTGATGGCGTCGACGGTCACCTGGGCGGCGTGTTCGTCGATGTCACTGCACACCACCGCGCCACCGCGGGCGGCCAGTTCGACCGCAAACGCTGCTCCGATCCCGCTGCCGGCGCCGGTGATCACCGCCGCCGCGCCGTGGCTGCGTTTCTTCGCCATCAGTGCGCGACAGATTCGCTGATGAAGTCGGCGACCTCATGCATGGCCTGGCGTGCTTCGGGAGCCATCCGCGGCAACGCCTGGAAGACGTGCACCTGGTCTGGCCACACCTGCAGGTCGCATTCGCCGCCCGCCGCCCGGATATCGGTGGCGAGCTGGTGGGCGTCGGCGGCCAGCATCTCCGCACCGCCGGCTTGGATGAGCGTTGGTGGCAGGACCGGGCCACCGGCGACGTCGAGGTTCAACCGCGGATGGGCCGGATCGACCTCGCCGCAGTACAAGTCGACCAGACGGGCCGCGTCGACCGCACGGATCGCGGGGTCTCTCCGCAGCCGCTCCCGGCCGAGGGCCAGGGTGAACGTCAGATCGATCAGCGGCGACATCAGCACCATGGCCGCCGCCCGTCGTGAACTATCGGACTGCAGCATCAGATCGACCAGGAGATGCCCGCCCGCCGAATCCCCCACTACCGCAATCTGTTCCGGTGACAGACCGCCAGTTGTGAGTATCCAGTCCCACCCTGCGGCCACGTCATCGGCCGCCGCGGGAAAGCGGTGCTTGGGCGCCAGCCGGTAGTCGATGGAGAACACCGGTAGCCCGGTCAGCGCCGACAACCACCCCGCCAGCCGGCGATGTGTGCGCGGCGAACACAGCACATAGCCGCTCCCGTGCACGAAGTAGATCGCCGCATCGGTGCGCTGCGCGCCGCGAGCGCGCACCCACTCCCCGACCACCCGCCGCCGATCGGGCAGCACCGTGTCCACGGGCTCCACCTGGACCCCGGCTAACGACGGGCCGCAAGCATCCATGATGCGCGCCACGATCTGCCGCGACACCCACACGCTCCACGCTTGACCGGCGGGCAGCACCGCACTGACCTGACGCAGCGTCAGCGCGCTCACCGTCGCTGCGGCCCGGGACCGCAGCGAACCACGGGAAGGCACCCTGTGCGTCTGCCGGGCGCCGACGGCCGGCGTCTCGAGGGTCTTTATTGGCACTGACACGCTCACCTGACTCCATCCGCTCAGTGGCCCCGATACGGAGCAATGACTCGAGTACATGCCTAACGATGCCATTTGTCAATGTCACCATTAAACGTTGTCACCGAATTGCGGCGGCACGTTCGCAGCAAACCTTTCACCGGACACGCGAAGGAGAGAATCGACTTGTCGGGAGGCTTTTTCAAAAAATCTCACGACTTCTCCGACAACGTCGCAAACCGTGTGGTGAAATGCCCCGTCGGCACCTCAGAGCCGTCGTTGTCGCACCGCGTGTTGTCTCACGTGGCGACACGCGCTCGAGTCGCGGCCGGTGGGGCGGCGGTACATCGCGGGGGGTGCGCACCGCACCGCATGCCGGCGCGGTCCACGACGCCGAGGATCTCGTCCCGCCGTCGACAGCGCGCTTCAGCGAGCGCGCGTCCATCTCGCAGAAGTGTCATCTTCCTCGATCCAGCGCCGTTTTCCGTGTTTGGGCTGCCGCCGACGCGCTGATCATTTAGGTCAATCCACCAGAACGGTCGGCTGCGTCTGTTTAGCTCTAGCGGGGGGACGCCCGCCCATCGATCGCTCTACGAAGGAGCCAGTGTGTCCCTTTCAGAATTCATGTCACGACGGGTGATCGTCGGTGTGATCGGCGCCGGGGCATTGATCTCCGGTGCCGCCGGACAAGCCACCGCCGACCCAGCGCCCCGACCACCCAACTGCTCAGCCGCGGATGTCGCCAGCGTCGCGGCCGGCGTGGCAACGTCGCTGTCGACTTACCTATTCACGCATCCCGATGTGAATGGCTTCTATACCGGCCTTCAGGATCAGCCCAAAGATCAGGTCGGTACCCAGGTGCAGAACTACTTCGGCGCCAATCCTCAGGAAGAAGCGGAGCTCGAGGGCATCCGGCAACCGCTGACCGACATCAGACAGCGTTGCCAGTGGACACCCCTGCTCGGCCAGGGCGCGGCATGATCCGGAATCGATCGCGGTCGTGGGTAGCCGCGGGAGCGGTGATGACGGCGATCGTATCGGGTTGCCTTGTGCTTCCGGTCGGTACGGCCAACGCCGACGTGTGCGCAAGCGTCGGCAGGCGCATTTCGGTGAGCGGCTGCACCAACGTGGCCGACACGGTCAACGCCTACGTCCCACCGCCGGGCGACTACGCGCCGCTGCCTGGGGATTTCCCGCCGCCGCCGCCTCCTCCGCCGCCGGTCAGTGTGTGTGTCGGGGCCGGCCGCCGGATCCACGTCAGCGGGTGCAACTAGGCCGCAACGCCACTTCTTCACACGGCCGGGCGCTGAGGCAACACGTACGCTCGTCTAATAACGGGGACGTCAGCCTTGTCCCCATTTCGTCGAAGGCCGCCGCGTTGCGAAGGCGGCGCTGATCGACACAGCAGACGTGTGAAGGGTGTGTGATGAGGGTTCCAGGTGTGACCGCCTTGGTCGGCGGTGTGGCCGGTGGAGCAGTCCAGATGTTGCAGGCCGGCGCGCACAGCGTCGCCAGTGCCGCCGATGCCGTGCAAACGCTGACCGCCCCGGTGATCGACACGGTGAGTCATTCGACGGCGCGCGTGTTGGGCACCGGCCGCTCGACCAACCGCAGCAGAGACGCGTCGGCGACCGTGCGGTGGCAGAGCGGACGACGTGTGCACCTGGATCTTGACCCGCTGCTGCCGTTCCCTCGCTGGCACGAACACGCCGCGGTGGTCGAAGTACCGGTTCGCGCCATAGCCGGCGTCGCCAACGCACACGTCGAGGGGGCCTTGGGCCGCCTGGTGGTCGAACTCGACGACGGCGCCGACGCCGACGTCGTGCTGGAGACTGTCCGAGACGTGGTGAACTCGGCGGCGTCCGACCTGTTCGCCGCCGGGCGTGAGCCGCAGATCCGGATCGCGCCGTTCGCTGATCCCGGCAACCCGCTGGCGGTTCTCGTACCGCTGACCGCGGCCGCCTTCGACGCGTTGGCGATCGGCGCCGCGGTGACCGGTTGGGTGGTGAACTTGCCCGCCGCACCGAAAACCACCCGGGCCGCCGCCGCCCTGCTCAAAGATCAGCCGCGGGTAGTGGCGGTGCTCGAATCGCGGCTGGGCCGGGTCGGCACCGACCTCGCGCTCGCAGCAACTACGGCAGCGGCCAACGGGCTGACCCAGGCGGTCGGCACACCGCTGCTGAACCTGGCGGAGCGCGTCCTGCAGATCTCCGAGGCCGAGGCGCACCGCCGTCGCTGGCGGGACCGGGAGCCGCAACTGGCCTCCCCCAACCGGCCGCAGGCTCCCGTCGTCCCGGTCATCTCATCGACCGGTGTCGCCAAAGCTCAAGCAGCACAGCATAATTGGGCAGCGGCATCGGCCGGTGAAGCATCACACGTCGTGGTCGACGGATCGATCGACGCCGCCATCGACACCGCCAAGGGATCGATGGCTGGACCGATCGAGGAGTACGTCGACTCGGCCGCCAACGGTTCGTTGATCGCGGCCGCGAGCGCCCTGGTCGCCGGCGGCGGCCCCGAAGACGCGGCCGGCGCGGTGCTGGCCGGGATCCCGAAGGCCGCGCACATGGGCCGGCAGGCTTTCGCCGCGGTGCTGGGCCGCGGACTGGCCGACGACGGGCAGATGATTCTCGACCCCGGCGCCCTGCGCCGGCTGGATCGGGTGAAGGTCGTCGTGATCGACGGTGCCGCGCTGCGCGGCGACCACCGCGCAGTGCTGCTCGCTCGCGGTGACATCCAGGGCTGGGACGACGACCGGGTCTACGAGGTCGCCGACGCGCTGCTGCACTCGGAGGAGCCGCCGGAGCCCGACCCCGACGAGCTGCCGGCCAACACGGCGCGGTTGCGCTGGCTGCGACCGCAGGGACCCTCGGCCACCCCCGCCCAGGGCCTCGAACACGCCGACCTGGTCGTCGACGGCGAAACCGTCGGCCATGTCGAGGTTGGCTGGGAGGTCGACCCGTTCGCCATTCCCCTGCTTCAGATCGCCAACCGCACCGGCGCCCGCGTGGTCCTGCGTCACGTGGCCGGCACCCAGGACCTGGCCGCGAGCGTCGCCGCCAGCCACCCGAGCGGCACGCCGCTGCTCAAGCTGGTTCGCGACCTGCGCACCGACCGCGGGCCGGTGCTGTTGATCACCGCGCTGCATCCCGACTTCGCCTCGACCGACACGCTGGCCGCGCTGGCGATCGCCGACGTCGGTGTCGCGCTGGACGACCCGAAAGCCGCGACCCCGTGGAGCGCCGACATCATCACCGGCACCGACCTGGCCGCCGCCGTGCGGATCCTCTCGGCACTGCCCGCCGCCCGCCAGGCCAGCGAGTCGTCGGTCAACCTCGCCAAGGGCGGCACCACGCTGGCCGGACTGCTGCTGGTCACCGGCAACCCGACCGGGCCGACCAACCCGATGGCGCTGCGGCGCTGGCTCAACCCGGTGAACGCCGCCGCGGCCAGCGCGCTGATGTCCGGGGCTTTCGCCGCCACCAGGGTGCTGCGCCAACCCGACCCCACCCCGCAACCGCTGACCGCCTGGCACGCCCTCGATCCGGAGATCGTCTACGCGCGGCTGGCCGGGCGGGTCAGCCCGCTGGCGATCGAGCCCGGCTTGCCGGGCTGGCGGCGCGTCCTGTCAGACCTGTCCGACAGCCCGATCGTCTCGCCGTTGCGGGGACCGGCGCGGCAGGCGGGCAAGCTGCTGTCCGCGACCCGGGCCGAACTATCCGATCCACTCACCCCGATCCTGGCCGTCGGCGCCGCCGCCTCCGCGATCTTGGGCAGCAACGTCGACGCGCTGCTGGTCGGGGGTGTGATGGCCGTCAACGCGGTGATCGGTGGGTCGCAGCGGTTACGTGCCGAGGCGGCAGCCGCTGAACTCTTCGCCGAGCAGGACCAGTTCGCCCGTCGGGTGGTCATCCCGACCGTGGCGACTGCGCGACGCCGGCTGGAGGCGGCCCGCAAGGCCGAGCGTCTGGTCACCGTGACCTCGAGCGCGTTGCGGCCCGGCGACGTCATCGACCTGGCGGCGCCCGACGTGGTGCCCGCCGATGCCCGACTGCTGGTTGCCGAAGATCTCGAGGTCGACGAGTCGCTGCTCACCGGCGAGTCGCTGCCGGTCGACAAGCAGGTCGATCCGGTTGCCGCCGCCGACACCGAGCGGGCCAGCATGCTGTTCGAGGGCAGCACGATCGTCGCGGGGCACGCCCGGGCGATCGTGGTCGCCACCGGCGTGGGTACCGCCGCGCATCGCGCCATCTCAGCGGTCATCGACGTCGAGTCGTCGGCCGGAGTGCAGGCCCGGCTGCGTGAACTGACGGGCAAGGTGCTGCCGCTGACCCTGGCCGGCGGCGCCACGGTGACGGGTCTGGCGTTGCTGCGCCGCGCCACCTTGCGGCAGGCGGTTGCCGACGGCGTCGCCATCGCCGTTGCCGCCGTGCCGGAAGGTCTACCGTTGGTGGCGACGCTGTCCCAGCTGGCCGCCGCGCAACGGCTCTCGACGCGCGGCGTGCTGGTTCGCGCTCCGCGGACGATCGAGGCGCTGGGCCGCGTGGACACCATCTGCTTCGACAAGACCGGCACACTCACCGAAAACCGCCTGCGCCTGGTGCTAGCGGTACCGGCCGCCACCAGCCCGCAAGGACCGTTCCCCGGTGTCGCCGACCCGGAATCCACCCGGGTGCTGCGGGCAGCCGGGCGCGCGTCGTCCCAACCGCACGAGTCGCAAGGGCACGCGCACGCCACCGACGAGGCGATCCTCAAGGCCGCGGAATCCTATGCCGGCAGCAGCGATGCGGAATGGGATCTGCTCGCCGAGGTTCCGTTCGAGTCCAGCCGCGGTTTCGCCGCCTCGATCGGCACGCTCGCCGCGGATCCCAAACAACCCGTGCTGATGCTCAAAGGCGCCCCCGAGGTCGTCTTGCCGCGCTGCCGGTTCGCCGACCCGCAAGCCGATCTCGATCACGCGGAGGCGTTGGTGCACAACCTCGCCGAGCAGGGCTTGCGGGTGCTGGCCGTCGCCCAGCGCAGCTGGAAGCACGACACCGACGACGACGGCACCGATGCCGACGCCGTCGACGCTGCCGCGCACGATCTGGAATTGATCGGCTACGTCGGGCTGGCGGACACCGCACGCCCCTCGTCGCGCCCGCTGATCGAAGCACTGGTCGACGCCGGCCGCGACGTCGTGCTGATCACCGGCGACCACCCGGTGACCGCGCGGGCGATCGCCCGCCAGTTGGGGTTGCCCGACGACGCGCGAGTAATCACTGGTTCCGAACTCGTCGGCCTCGACGAGGACGCGGCCGCCAAGCTCGTCGCCGATGTGCAGGTGTTCGCCCGGGTCAGCCCGGAGCAGAAGGTGCAGATCGTCGGAGCCCTGCAGCGTTGTGGGCGGGTGACCGCGATGGTCGGTGACGGGGCCAACGACGCCGCCGCGATCCGGATGGCCGATGTCGGCATCGGGGTGAGCGGTCGAGGCTCGTCGGCCGCCCGCGGCGCCGCGGACATCGTATTGACCGACGAGGACCTGGGCGTCCTGCTCGACACGTTGGTCGAGGGCCGCAGCATGTGGGCCGGTGTGCGCGACGCGGTGACCATCCTGGTCGGCGGAAACGTCGGCGAGGTGCTGTTCACCATCATCGGCACAGCCCTGGGCAGCGGGCGGGCGCCGGTGGGAACCCGCCAACTGCTGCTGGTGAACCTGTTGACCGACATGTTCCCGGCGCTGGCGGTGGCCGTCACACCGCAGTTCGAGGAACCCGACTCCGACGAATACGAGACCGAAGAAGAGGCCCTCGAAGCCCGCCGCGCGTATCAGCGGGCGATGCTGACCGGGGCGACGCCGTCGCTGGACGTGGAGCTCATGCGCCAGATCGTCACCCGCGGCGCGGTCACAGCCATCGGTGCCACCTCAGCCTGGGCCATCGGGCGTTGGACGCCGGGTACCGAGAGGCGAACCTCGACTATGGGGTTGACCGCCCTGGTGATGACGCAGCTGGCGCAGACGCTGCTGACCCGCCGGCACAGCCCGCTCGTGGTGGCGACGGCGCTGGGCAGCTCGGCGGTGCTGGTGGCCATCGTGCAGACGCCCGGTGTCAGTCACTTCTTCGGCTGCACGCCGCTGGGACCGGTCGCCTGGACGGGCGTCGCTGGCGCCACCGCGGCGGCCACCGGGCTGTCGGTGCTCGCGCCCAACTGGTTGGCCAAAACCGCTGGAATGGTGAACCCCGAGCTGGCGGAAGCCACGGCGAACGCCTAACCGGACGCCAAATTTACGTTTTGGCCTTCCGAAGGTGGGCACTCCCAGCAAGATCATCATGACGACCGCAAACGTGGCGAAGCCGGGTGCAGCGGGTCGTCATGGGGCGAAGCCGGGTAGCGGAGGGTCGTCGTGAATCGATCAACGACGGATCGTCATGCTTAGGTTCGTCTGCGACGTTGCTGAGAGTTAAAGGAAGTCAGATGAGCCAGAGCAGTGCCACCCACATCGAGGCCGCCAACCTGGCGCAGCTGTTCTTACGGCGCGTCGAGAAATCCGGCGACAAAGAGGCCTTCCGTATCCCGCAGGACGGTGACTGGAAATCGATCAGCTGGAAGCAGGCGGCTGACCGGGTCGAGCCGCTGGCGGCCGGATTGTTGTCGCTCGGTGTCGAACCCGAGGACCGGATCGGTATCGCCTCGACCACCCGGCTCGAGTGGATTCTGGCCGACCTGGCGATCTTGTGCTCCGGCGCGGCGACGACGACCGTCTACCCGAGCACCAACGCCGAGGACACCGCGTACATCCTCGCCGACTCCGACTCCAAGATCGTCTTCGCCGAAGACGAAAGCCAGCTCGAGAAGCTCACCGAGAAGCGCAGCGAGCTGCCCAATCTGACCAAAGTCGTGCTGTTCGAGGGCGACTCGGACGACGACTGGGTGATCACGTTGGACGACCTTGCCGACCAGGGCGCGAAATACCTTGCCGAGCATGCCGACTGCGTGAGCAAGGTTGCCGAAGAGACCAAGCCGGACCAGTTGGCGACGCTGATCTACACCTCGGGGACCACCGGCAAGCCGAAAGGTGTGCGGCTGCGCCACCGGGCCTGGGTGTACGACGGCGCCGTGATCGCCGGCATGGGTCTGCTGGGCGAGGACGATGTGCAGCTGCTGTGGCTCCCCTTGGCGCACGCCTTCGGCAAGGTGCTGATCTCGACCCAGCTGGCGTGCGGCTTCGCCAGCGCGATCGATGGCCGGGTCGACAAGATCGTCGAGAACACCGGAGTGGTCAAGCCGACCTTCATGGGCGCCGCCCCGCGTATCTTCGAGAAGGCCTACTCCAAGATCATCACGCAGCAGAAGGGCGCCAAGGCCATCCTGTTCGGGTGGGCGTTCGCGGTGGGCAAAGAGGTCGCCCGCCGCCGGCGCGAGGGCAAGTTCGTCTGGCCGCACCTGGTGCTGCAGCAGAAATTGTTCGACGGGCTGGTGTTCTCGAAGATCCGCGATGTGTTCGGTGGGCGGATCCGATTCTTCATCTCCGGGTCCGCGCCGCTCAACCGCGATATCGCCGAATGGTTCGAAGCCGCAGGCGTTTTGATCCTGGAGGGCTACGGGCTGACCGAGTCGTCCGGCGCAGGCTTCATCAATCGGCCGGACAACTACAAGCTCGGCACGGTCGGGCTGCCCTTCGAGGGCACCGAGGTCCGGATCACTGACGCCGGCGAGATCCAGTTCCGCGGTGACTGTGTGATGGCCGGCTACCACCATCTGGACGACGCCACCGCCGACGCTCTCAAAGACGGCTGGCTGTCCACCGGCGACCAGGGCAAGCTCGATGACGACGGTTTCCTGACCATCACCGGCCGGATCAAGGAACTGTTCAAGCTGTCCAACGGCAAGTACGTCGCCCCGCCGGCGATCGAAGCGAAGTTCGCGACGCTGTGCCCTTACGCCAGTCAGTTCATGGTGTTCGGCGAGGGCAAGAATTTCGCCGTCGCGCTGGTCACCCTGGACGAGGACTCGATCGGCGGGTGGGCCAAAGACCACGGCCTGAGCGGCAAGGACTACGAGGAGCTGACGAAGTCCGACGCTGTGCGCGACATGATCGAGGAAGACATCAAGAAGCTCAACGCCAGCCTCAACCGCTGGGAGACGATCAAGAAGTGGGCTGTGCTGGACCACGACCTCTCGGTCGAGGGCGGGCAGTTGACACCGTCGCTGAAGGTGAAGCGCGGGGTGGTCGCCGAGCAAAACAAGGAGACCCTGGATGGCTTCTATTCCTGAGCCGGTCGCCGAGCAATCCGGGCAAGTCCCCGACGCCGCCAACGCGGCACAACCGGGACACCTGCTCCGCACACTTGAGTGGCGCACCGGGCTGGAGTACCTGTCCGCGCGGCTGGCGATGCGGCGCATCGCGGGCTGGCCACCCGGTGACGGCCATCCCGTCCTGGTGTTGCCCGGATTCCTGGCCGGCCCACCGTCGACCAATCTGCTGCGTAATGTGCTGCGTCAGTTGAATTATCGAGTCTACGACTGGGGGCTCGGCACCAACATGGGCTACCGCGCCAGCATGAAAGAATCGTTGCCGGCGCGCCTGCATCAGATTCGCGAACGCAACGGCGGCCAACGGGTGAGCCTCATCGGATGGAGCGCTGGCGGGATCTACGCCCGTGAACTGGCCCGCGCGCTGCCCGACGACGTCCGCGCGGTGATCACGTTGGGCTCGCCTTTCCGCGGCAACCATCAGGCCAGCACCGCCTGGCGGGTCTGGCGGCTGGTGAACCGAGGCGCGGACGCCACCGAGTCCGTCTCCGAGCGGTCCCTGCAACGTCGAGCCCAACCGCTGCCAGTCCCGACGACCTGCATCTACAGCAAGTCCGACGGCATCGTGGCCTGGCAGTGCTGCACCAGCGTGCCCGCTCCTCGGACCGAGAACGTCGAAGTGCGCAGCAGCCACCTGGGCTACGGGCACAACGTGCAGACCCTGACGGTGATCGCCGACCGGCTCGCTCAGCCGGAAGACCGCTGGCAGCCATACCGGCGTTAGACGGCGGGGCTGGCGCGCCCAGCAAGATGTCCGGGCAGCGAACGCTGTGGCGACAACCGGTGAATACCGCACGAAAACCATTCGCGGTAAAGCAGATTCGCGGGATGCCCATTTCCCTGGCGATCCGGCCTGCGACATGATCGAACCCATGGGCGACATCGATTTCTCGCTGCTGGACGTGCCGAGATCACAACCGGTCGGCGACCCGGAGGCCTATCTGCGTGCCGCGATCGCCTGGCACTTCGGCGAAGAGACCGGCAGCGCTTTCTGGTTGCGGGCGGCCCGGACATTGCCGTTCGACCCGCTCACCGACGTCACGACCTTCGCCGACCTGCGACTGTTTCCGAATCTGCTCAGCGAGTTGCGAACCGAGCCCGTCGAAGACCTGATTCCGCGCGGTTATGGATCACCGACGCCGGTGCCGCAGATCTTCGAATCCGGCGGCACCACCGGCGCACCGAAAAGGACTGTGCAGCTGCCGGATTGGGTTGCACAGGTGGTGCAGTGGCAGACCGCGGACTTCGCCGACGGCGGATTCGTCCGGGGCGGTGGCTTTCTCTGCATGATGCCGAGCGGGCCACACGGAGTGGGCTACTTCTCGCGTCTGGTCTCCGAGCGACTCGGCTCGACCTTTCACGCCATCGACTTGGACCCCCGCTGGGTGAAGAAGCTGGTCGCCCGCAACGCCGCCGCGGAGATGACGGGCTATGTCGACCACCTCGTCGAGCAGGCGGTCCATGTGCTGCAGACCCAGAACATCGCAAATCTGCACACCACTCCGCCGCTGCTCGAGGCCATCGCCCGTGCCGATGACGTGGTCAACCTGGTCAACGAGAAGATCCGCTTCATGTTGCTCAGCGGCGCGCACGTCGACGTCGACACGCTGGACCTGCTCGGCGGGATCTTCCCGAACGCGACGATCACCATGGCGTTCGGCAGCACGATGATTCTTTCCCAGGCGATCACCCACCGCATCGACGGCGACGGACCCTTCGTCTTCCACCCGCGCAGCCCCTACGCGACGTTCTGGGTGGTCGACCCCGACACCGGCGACGAGGTGCCGTACGGGCAACGTGGCCAGGTGATCATGAATCACATCAGCAAAGGGATGTTCCTGCCGAACAACTTGGAGCGCGACAGCGCCATCCGACTCCCGGGACTTGAAGCCCAGGTGGGTGATTCGCTGAGCGAGGTGCGGCCCGTCGCCGCCTTCGAAGGCGAGCCAGTCATCGAAGGAGTCTACTGAGATGGCCTCCGAGACAACCGATCTGATCGTCATCGATGCGCTCGGCCCGGACGGGACCTATCGCACCCGTAGCCGAGAGCCCGTCAGCACCACCGACGGCGTCGTTGTCGCTGAGCTCACTCTTGCGCCGCCGCTGTACGTCTCGCGCGCGATCGGCGCTCAACGCGGTGTCCGGCCGCTGCCCGCCCATGAGCGAGACGCCGCGCTTGCCAAGGCCGCCGACGCCTTCGCCCACGGCGTGATCGCCGGTCTCGACTTCGATGCGTATACCGATCTGGCCAGCCGGATTTCCGGGGTGCCGGTCACGGTGACCCGTGCCGGGGCTCGTGCCGTCGCCGAGGGTGTGGCATCGGCATTCGGTGCGGTGCAGTCCGCCCGGCCGTCGGGGGCGGTGCTCGACTGGCACGACGAACGGGCCCGACAAGGTGGCGCGGTCTGGGCCCGGCGGGGCAACGTGTTCGCTGTCCTCGCTTCCGGCAACGGCCCGGGCGTGCACGGCCTGTGGCCGCAGGCCCTGGCCCTGGGCTACCGGGTCGCCGTTCGACCGTCACGCCGCGAACCGCTCACCGCCCACCGCCTGATCCAGGCGCTGCGCCAGTCCGGATTTCGCCCGCACGACGCCGTCTACCTACCCACCGACCATCGCGGCGCCGACGAGATGATCCGGTCGTCCGATCTCGCCATGGTCTACGGCGGCCAGGACGTCGTCGACAAATACGCCGGCGATGCAACGGTGTTCGTCAACGGTCCGGGCCGGGCGAAGATCCTGATCACCGCCGACCACGACTGGCGCGATTACCTCGACACCATCGTCGATTCCATCGCCGATCTGGGCGGAGTGGCATGCGTCAACACCACCGCCGTGCTCTACGAAGGCGACCCCGCGCCGCTGGCCGCGGCGATAGCCGAACGCTTGTCGATCATCGGCAATGACGCTCTGCCGACTCAGAACCTCTACGCTGCAACGGCTTTGGCGAGCCATCTGGCCGGGGTAGCCGCCGGCAGCACTGCACTGTTGGGCGCTGATCACGTTGTCGCCGCACTCGGCGACGGCTACGCGGCCCTGCGCCCGGCGGTACATCTGCTGGCCAGACCCGACGTGGCGAAGCTCAACGTCGAGTTGCCGTTCCCGTGCGTCTGGGTGGCGCCGTGGTCGCGCGCCGACGGTCTCGAGCCGCTGCGGCATTCGCTGGTGATCAGTGCGATCACCGATGACGACGCACTGGTCGACGATCTACTCGCCGAACCGAGCATCGCCAACGTGTACGGCGGCCATCACCCGACCCACCACACGGCGCCGGAGATTCCGCACGACGGTTTCCTGGCTGATTTCCTGATGCGGAACAAAGGGTTTATCCGCGACTGAACTTGTCGCTCTTCGGTTTCCGCTGCTATGTCGAGCGGCGGCCGTAGCGCTGGTAGAACTTCTCCACTCGACCCTCGGTGTCGAGCGTGCGTTTGGTGCCAGTCCAGAACGGGTGCGAGTCGCTGGATACTTCGACGACCACCAACGGGTAGGTCCGCATGCCGTGCGGCGTGTCCCAGTTGATGGTGCGTGAGCTGGTGATCGTCGAGCGGGTGAGGAACTGCGCGCCGGTGTTCGCGTCTTGGAACACCACCGGTCGGTAGTCGGGATGGATGCCGGGTTTCATTCGGATTCTCCGTTGCTGTTGCGGTGTGCCGAGAATTCGCCTGCCAGATCGGGTGTTTCGTAGCAGGGGTCTTGATGCCAGTCACCGAACGGGTCGTCGTAGCGATGCCAGGTATCGGGCTGGGCTAGCTCCTCGTCGGTAAGCAGCGCGCCATTCAGCGCGTCGGCAATCGCGACCGGGTCGGCGCCGCACGCCAGAATCGTCATCGACGTGTGCCGATCGCCGAACCGGTGCTCCCACATCAGATCGGCGAAGGCCCGGCGGTCTGGGTCGACGTAGGCGACCTCCGATGATGTCATGGCCGCCAACCACTTTCCCGCCGAAGCGACCCGCAGCCCGCCGCCGGCCGACTCGAGCCACATCACTTGGTCGCACCGATTGGCGAGCCAGAGCCGGCCGCGCGCACGAACCACACCGTCGAGCAAGGTGTCCACCGCAGCATGCAACCGCTCGGGGTGAAACGGTCGGCGAGCGCTGAACTCGAGGATCCTGATCGCGCCGTCGGCGCCCAGCGGCGGGAGACCCGCCAGCAGTGGAGCATGCGGATGGTCGCTGCGTCCACGCCGCGATTCCTCGTCCACGTGCGCCAGCGTCAACTCGACGCGGTCGAGGCCGACTGTGATCCGCGCGCGGGGCGAAAGCCGCCGCAGCACGGCGAGGGTCGCGGGGTCGGGATTGTTCAGCACCAGGACATCGGCGAACTCAGCCTGGCCCACCACCGTCTGAGCGACCCTGCGTCCGTCGGACAGTTCGTCCTCGCCCAGCGCCTGTTCCAGCCAGTCGACGGTGTCCACACATGTCAGGACTCCGGCGATTACCACGTCGCGGGCGGCGGCCCCGTCGAAGTACCCGGGTCCCACCCGCACGCGGGTGTGGTGGATCGCCCAGCAAATCGGCTCGGGCTCGAGCCACGGCGCCAGGTGCACGACAAGCCGCTCCACGTCGGCGCGCCGGTGCAGTTTGCGCAGCAGGACCAACAGGTCGTTGCGGATGGTGCACGCCAGGCAGCCGTGCGCGAGCTCCAACGCCTCCTCGGCGACCAGCAGATCGCCGTCGCGCAGCCTGACGATCGTCCGGCGCACCACTTGGCCGTCGAATCGGTGCTCGACCACCACTGTTCCGGGTCGCCGCAGCAACTCACCGGCCGCCGCATCGGTTCCGTGCTGTCCGGCGACGAGAACCACAGGTGTCCGCATCCCACCCCCTCTTGAAAATGGTTTTCATTAAGTCTCCCGACACGCTACATTCCATCGCGAGCCTTGTCGAAAACGATTTTCATTAAGGAAACGGTCGCATGTCCGCACGCTGCCAAGTGACTGGACGCTCGGTGAGTTTCGGCAACGCCGTGTCGCACTCACACCGTCGCACCCGGCGGCGTTGGTCACCGAACATCCAGACCAAGACCTACTATCTGCCATCGCAGAACCGGCGCATCAGGTTGCGGGTCAGCACCAAAGGCATCAAAGTGATCGACCGCGACGGCATCGAAGCCGTAGTTGCCCGGCTACGCCTAGCGGGTGAGAGAATCTGATGGCGCGCAACGAAATTCGCCCGATCGTGAAGCTGCGATCCACCGCGGGTAGCGGCTACACCTACGTCACACGCAAGAACCGGCGCAACGATCCCGACCGGCTGACGCTGAAGAAATACGACCCAGTGGTCCGTCGGCACGTCGAGTTCCGGGAGGAGCGCTGAATGGCCGGCGCTTGATTGCCGACTGTGCAGGATAGGCGCGGTAAGCGCGTCCCCAACGCTCACACGCTGCACGCTCGACGCCGCTGCCCTAGTTGGCTTCCGCGGTCATCCGCTCGTTGAGGATGGGGTAGACCTTGTCGAAGGACCCGTTTCGCTCGGCGAACCGGAAACCCTTGGCGGCCTCGACGACGATCTCCTCGGCGTCCGGGGTGGTCCGCAGCAGTGACATCGTCTCGGCGATGTACTCCTCGAGCGGCATTGCCCGCGGGTCGAATCCACGCTGCCCTTGCAATGCCGTCTGCACATGCGGCGGAATGATTTCGATGACCTGGACCGCGGTATCACGCAGCTGATAGCGCAGCGACTGCGTATACGAATGCAGCGCCGCCTTGCTCGCGCAGTAGGTGGGCGTGAGCGCGCTGGGAATGAACGCCAGCGCGGACGTCACGTTCAGGATTGCCGCGTGCGGCTTGCTGAGCAACTGGTGCAGCACGGCCGAGGTGAGCCGAATGGGTCCGAGCAGATTGATGGCCAGGGTTAGCTCCGCTGTCCCGGGGCCACCGCTGGTGATGTCCTCGACCCGCTGGATGCCGGCGTTGTTGACCAGGACGTTGATGTCAGGATGGTGGTCTTTCAGCTCGATGGCGAATCGCCGGATGTCAGCGGCATCGCCCTGATCCAGCGACAGATATTCCATCCCGGGGTTGGCCTCTGCGACCTTCTTCAGCAGTTCGACGCGCCGGCCCACGATGACGACCTTGTTCCCCGATTGATGGAAGGCCTCGGCCAGACCGCGGCCGATCCCGGTACCCCCTCCGGTGACCAGGACGGTGTTCCCCGTCAACTGCATGCGTTGTTCCTCTCGTCGCTGTCTGATACCTGCATACTCGTGGCCGCGCGCCCAGGAGGCGACTACCGCGGAGAAGAACCACTCAACGTGTCGGTTTCCTGCTCTAACCTGTAACCGTGGCGCAGTTTCCGCGGACTCGCTACGCCAGTTGCAGCGAGGTCGACATCGCTTACCAGGTCCTCGGCGATGGGCCGACCGACCTGCTGGTGCTGCCGGGGCCGTCTATCCCCATCGACACGGTCGATACCGAGCCGTCGATGTACCGCTTTCACCGAAGGTTGGCGTCGTTCGCCCGAGTGATTCGGCTCGACCAGCGCGGCATCGGAATGTCGTCACGCGTCCCGTCGCTGGACATGATCGGGCCGAAGTTCTGGGCCAAGGACGCCATTTCCGTGATGGATGCGATCGGTTGCGAGCGGGCGACCATCCTGGCTCCCTATTTCGCGTCGATGACCGGACTGGTCTTGGCGGCCGACTATCCCGAGCGGGTCAGCAGCCTGGTGATCATCAACGGGGCAGCGCGCACCCTGCGCGCCGACGACTATCCGATCGGATACGAGATCGCCGAGACCGATCCGTTCGCCACGGTCGCGATGGAGCCCGATGCCGTCGACCAGGGCGTCGACATCCTGGGCGTCATCGCGCCCAGCGTCGCCGGCGATGCCGCCTTCCGATCTTGGTGGGACATGGCCGGCAACCGCGCCGCCTCACCGAGCATGGCCCGCGCCGTCATCGAGACCGTGCGCCGGTCCGACGTCCGCGACACCCTGACCCGTATCACCGCGCCGACGCTGATCATGCATCGCGACAACCCTGATTTCACGCCGGTCGCCAACGGGCGTTATCTCGCCGAGCACATCGCCGGATCGCGCTTCGTCGAACTGCCGGGCGCTGATGCCCTGTACTGGGTCGGCGACACCGCACCGATGCTCGACGAGATCGAAGAGTTCATCACCGGAGTGCGCGGCGGTTTCGGCGCCGAGCGGGTGTTGACCACGATCATGTTCACCGACATCGTCGGCTCGACGGAACGCGCCGCGAGTCTCGGCGATGACCGGTGGCGGGATCTGCTCGACAACCACGACAGCATCGTTCGCCACGAACTCGATCGGTTCCGCGGACACGAAGTCAACACGGCCGGTGATGGATTCGTCGCAACGTTCATCAGCCCCAGCGCCGCGATCTCCTGCGCGGACGCCATCATCGAGGCGGTCCGGGTGCTGGGTATCGAGGTGCGGGTCGGCATTCATGCCGGCGAGGTTGAAGTGCGCGGCGCCTCGAAGAAAGACGTCGCCGGCATGGCCGTGCACATCGGTGCACGCGTCGCGGCCCTGGCCGGTGCCGGTGAAGTGCTGGTGTCATCGACGGTCCGCGACATCGTCACCGGCTCGCGCCACCGGTTCGCCGATCGTGGCGAGTACGAGCTCAGAGGCGTGCCGGGCATCTGGCAGCTGTGTACGCTCGTACGGGAGCGCGCGACCGTCAGGCAGTAGCGCGAAAACCCCTGCTGCGCAGATAGTTGTGCACCGGGACAGCGTGTGAGACGACACCGATGCCCATCCCGAGGATGGGCCAGACCGGCCAGAAGTACCAGGCGCCTACGCTCGCGCGCAGCTTGCCCGAGGTGCACGAATCAGACGCCCGCCACCAGGAGATCCTCCGAAGCTGGCCCTGATCAGCTGGGCGCTGGTGCACGGCCTCGTGGTATTAACCCGTGACGGCGCACTGCAGGCCGCGGCCACGTCGCCGGTCAGCGATTCCGCCGAACTTGCACACACACTCGCCGACCTGTTCACCCAGTACGTCAGCGACGACCTCTTGAGCGGAGAAGCCAGCGGTCCACCGAATATGACTGCGCCCTGAGCACTCCCTCACAGCTCGGTCACAAGTTGCCTCGTTACGCTCGAAAGCATGCCGCCGCGACTGAATCTCCACACTAATCGTCAGCGCGCCAACTCATTTGGTGGTGCAGCAGAAAACTACGACGCCTTTCGTCCGCGATATCCCGAGCAACTAATCGACGACGTGCTCTCCCCCGGCGCTCACCGCGTCCTGGAGGGTGGCGCCGGAACCGGGATCGCGTCGATGCAGATGATCGACCGCGGCGCCAAGTTGCTCGCCGTCGAACCCGACGCCCGCATGGCCGCCCTCGCACGAGCCAAAGGCATCCCGGTCGAACTCTCGACGTTCGAGGACTGGGACCCTGCGGGCCGCCGATTCGACCGGGTGGTGTTCGCCGCGTCATTCCACTGGGTGGATCCGGCTGTGGCCCTGCCGAAGATCCGCGGCATCCTCGACGACGGCGGGAAGCTGGCCCTGATCTGGAACCGGCTACGCCCTACCAACCCGACACGCGCCGAATTCGAGTCGATCTATCGGGACTACATGGAGATCGAAACCCACCGGCACGATGGCCATCCCGACCAGATCGTCACGCTGATCGCTGAGGCCGGCTTCACCGTCACCCAGCAGCGGTACCCGCATGACCTGCACTACACCGCACAGCAGTGGGTCGACATCGCGTTCACGTTCTCGAATCAGCTGCTGGTCCCCGCCGACAAAGCGGACGAACTGCGGGCGCGGCTGATCGAGCGAATTGGCCCGGCCGGCGTATCGGTGGGTGGAGACGCGGTGGCGATTTTCGCCACTCCGAATTGATCAGACGGGAGACGTTGTGCCGGTTTCTTTTTCGCCGAACTCGAATACCTTGCCAGCAATCTCGTAGTCGGCCGCAAGTGCCGAGCGGCCAATGAGCACCGGGCCGCCCTTGAGGCCAAGACGTCCGTCGACACCGACATAGCTGCCCGGCGGGATCGGCTCGCTGATGCAATACAACGTCGGGGCGGCGCCCTCTTCGATGTCGTTGCCGAATCGGTCCGCCAACGCCGCGACCACGTGGTGGAATCCCGCCATCAGGCGCTTGTCGGACACGTTGGAAAGATTCGACGAGACCCAACCAGGGTGGGTGAGCTGAGCGATCACCGGCGAGTGCGCGGCCCGCAGCCGACGGTCGAGTTCGAGGGTCCACAGCATCACGGCCAGCTTCGAGCGCGCATACGCCGGGTAGGCCGCCCACTTGTGCGAGCGCAGGTGCATGTCATCGAGCCGCAGCGTTGCGCCCTTGTGGGCGTCGGATCCGACGTTGATGATCTGCGAACGCACCCGGTTCAGCAGCAGGTTGGTCAACGCGAACGGGCCCAGAAAGTTTGTGCCGATCGTCATTTCGAAGCCGTCGACGGTGTCGGTGCGATGCTGGCTCAAGCCCCCGGCGTTGTTGATCAGGATGTCGACGTCGCCGTCGAACTGGTCGGGGAATGCCCGCACCGACGCCAGGTCGGCGAGATCGAGTTTGGCGATCGAGGTAGACCCGCCGATCTCGGCGGCTCGCTGGGCGCCCAACTCGGTGTTGCGGACGGCCAGGATCACGTGCGCACCCGCGCGGGCCAGCAGGCGCGCGGTACCAAGGCCCACCCCGTTGGTTGCCCCGGTCACGATGATGCGTTTGCCCGACAGGTTGCCGAGTCGGCTCGGCGACCAGGATGTAGTCACCTTTCGACATTAGCCCCGCCGCCGGGACTGCGACCTCGGCGGGTGGAGAGGATCGGCCGTCCGGCGTAGGCTGCGGACGGAAGCACGGGCCCTGCGAATTGCGGTTGTCAATGCGTAAACGCCTGTGAAACTTGGGATTTCGTTAAAGGAACATTGATGACTGACCTGAAGACGACGCTGCCGCCGGCCTTGAGTAGAGCGTTGGATTTGCTCGTCGACCCACCTGCCGAGCCGGACGTCAGCAACGGCTACCTGGATTTGCTGGGCGTTACGGCTGCCGATGACGATGTCGCCAAGAACAAGGGCGCTATCCAGGCGGCCTGGGCTTCGCCGATCGGGTCGTTCGTCTACGACAACGCCCAGGCGCTGACCCGGCGATTCATCGCCGCAATGCAGCTTCCGATCGACTGGTTGGAGATCCCCGAGGGCGGAGTCGCCTTGGACGTCGGCGCCGGTCCCGGCTCGGTCACCACGTCCCTCGCGCACGCCGCCGGATCCGACGGGCTCGCGCTGGGCATCGACATCTCCGAGCCGATGCTGGCCCGGGCGGTGCGTGCCGCAGCGGGACCCCAGGTGGGTTTCCTGCGGGCCGACGCGCAGAAGCTTCCTTTCCGCGACGGGAGCTTCGATGCCGCGATCTCCCTTGCAGTGCTGCAGCTGATCCCCGATCCCGCGGCCGCGCTGTCCGAGATCGGACGCGTGCTGAAGCCTGGTGGACGACTGGCGGTGATGGTTCCCACTCTGCGCCCTCCGCTTGACCTGTGGCGCGCGCTGCCCACCGGCGGCGCGCACATTTTCGAAGAAGACGAAGTCGGCGACATCCTGGAAAGCCACGGCTTCACCAGCGTGCGGGTCAAGAGCAGTGGCACTTTTCAGTGGGTGCGCGGCAGGCGCGCCTGACGACGCGACCTTCAGACCGGAGGCCGGTTCTCCCGCACCCCGCCGTACATGCCGCGGCGCACCACCAATGGCATCACGACCCGTTCGACCGGCCATGATGGCAAGCGGAACGCCTGCCCGGTGGGCAGAAAGACCTCCAACCCGTCGGGCTGGATGCCCAGGATCGAGCCCCACCGACGGCCGGGTGCGCGGTAGGTGGCCGAACGCCCGCCGGCCAGCTCGGCGCGGACATTGCGCGCGACCAGCGCGTCGCCGCGATTGCGGGCAGAGCTGCGCAGTGGGTCGGTGGCCGCTACGTCACCGGCCGCGAACACGTCCGGGTGGCCGGGCACCCGGAGCTCGGGGGTGACGCGAACGAAGCCGCCGTCATCGAGCAGCTCGCGTGGCAGCCAGTCGGTGTTGGGTTGCACCCGCCCGATCGCCCAGAGCACGGCGTCAGCCGAAGCCGCCGGTTGCCCGGTGCTCCAGTCGACGCCCCCGCTGGTGATCTCATCGCCCGCGAAGCCGTTGGTCAGCACGGCTCGATGGCCCGGGTGCAGGCCGACCCCGAGCGTGGTCAAGCGGCGCTGGATGCGCTGCCAGATCCGCGGGTGGTAGTCGCCGAGGGCGCGATCGCCGGGAAAATACAGGTCAATTCGCTTGTCCGGCCACGTGGTTGCCAGGTTCACTGCGCTGGTCACCGCTGCCGCTCCACCACCGACGACGATCACGGACGCGGCGGCGGCCAGGCGGTCGTGTGCGGCGTGGAGGTCAGCGCCGACGTCGGCGGCCGACTGCAGGGTCGGCCGCCGCCAGAAGCCATTGCTGACTCCGGTCGAGATGACCAGCGCGTCGTATTCCTCGACGAACGGCGTGCCGTCGTCACCGTGACCGGACACCTTTCGCGCCGCCAGGTCCACCCCGGTCAGCGCGCCCTGGATGATCCGCACCTTATCCAGGCGGCGGAACCGGTCGAAGGGGATCCAGTAGTCGCGGGCCCAATCGCGGGGACGTGCCAGCCGGACACCGAGCTCCTGGCCGCTGACCAGGCCCGGTTTGACCGAGACGCCGACGACGTCGAAATGTTTGGCGAGCCGGATCGCGGCGAGGATGCCGACATCTCCCAAACCGGCGACGACGACGCGTTTGCGGCCCATGCGGCAAAACTGTAACAGGTTCTAGTTGGCGGAAATGGTGATCCGCCGGGTCGCGGTCACCACCTCTGCGGGTCACCAAATCGGCCAAACCATGAAACCTGTAATGTTTTCTTGTGGCCGAATCCACCAACGAGCCGACTCGCGCAACCAGCGTTCATCACGTGGTGTTCGCGGTGACGGCCGAACAGCTGCGCGAGACGGCGGAGTTCTTCTCGGAGTTGGGCTTTCGATTCCAGACCATCGAGCTCGACGATGTGGGCCTGCAGGTATTACTGGACTGGGACGGCGGCCTGGAACTGGTGACCCCCCTGGTAGCTGACGGCAGCGGCGAGGTGGCGCAGTTCTTGCAGCGCAACGGACCCGGCGTGTATTCGGTGGTGATCCGGGTCAGCGACGCCTCGGCCGCTGAGCAGGTGGCGCAGCGATACGGCTCACGGACTCAGTTCCAGCAACACCGGGGCGGCGACGGATTCGAGCTCGACGAGATCGAGATCTCGGTGCTGGGACTCCCGTTGACGTTGCTGTCCACTGATTTGCCGTAGCCCGGCTCAGCCGCCGCGCGACTCGACGTAGGCGGTGATCACTTCGATCAGCGCCTGGCGGTCGCGGGAGGAGTCCACCGGTTCTGGCCATGTCATCTGTGCGACCACCAGGCCGCGCAGAGTGGCCCAGACGAGGTTGCCGATCCGGCCGGCATGTGGCGCGGACAGTCCTTCGCCCAGGTGTCGGCCAAGCCTCGTCAGTGTGGCCATCAGGTCTTTGAGGTGGGTGTTGGCGACGGCGTCGCGAAGCCCGCGGGTCGAGATCAGAATCTCCAGGGCAGCCATCGAGGTGGGGCTGGAGAACGCGTCCCAGATCGTGTCGATGACGAACTCGGTGCGCGCCCGCACGCTCCCCTCGCGGACGGATTCGGACGGGAGCTCGTCCAGCGCGTCGAGCAATTCACCGAAACCCTTGTCCACGACCGCCATCAACAGGCCGTCCAGATCGCCGAAGTGATACTGGACCACGCCCCAGGTTACACCGGCCCGGTCGGTGATGTGCCGGACGCTGGGCGGGGCGAATCCCTCGTCGAGGATGCAGCGCACCGTCTCGTCGATGACGACTGCGCGAGTGCGTTCAGCGCGGGGCTGGGCGCCGGTGGGTGGCCGACGGGGTGCGGTCATGGCATTGGAGTTACCACAGCACGCCACGCACGTGGTCGGTCGGCCGCAAATCGTGCGCGGCGAGGATTCCGCTCGGAGCCTGGCACACGGCGTCGATGACGTTCACGGCGCGGGCCGCGGTGGCGATGACGCCGCCCTGGTTGTGGTCAATCCCCGATACGCCTACGTGGGTGTTGATCTCGACGCCGGGACTGCCCTCGACGCGCACGCGATGGACGCCGGGATGCCCGTCGGGCGGATACGGCCAATCCGGCGCGGCGGCATCGGTGAGCCGGTTGACGTGTTCCATGGTGATGATCACCTCGCCGCCGCGGACGCCTTCGACCGCAAACCGGACCGCGGCCACGGCGCCCGGTTCGACCGTCATCATGGTGCATGGGATCGGCACCGGCGTGACCCATTTTTCGACCCGTTCCCGGACCTCGTCGAGTTCGATGCCGAGATCCACGGCCAGGCTGCGCACTTGGGCACCCCACATGGAGGTGAGAACACCGGGCGAGAACATCACCGGCGTGTGATCCGGCGCGGTTCCGAAACCGAAACTGACGCCGGTGAATTCAGCGTCATCGTAGGTTCCGTAGTCGAAGATCTCCTGCACGATGATTGCGGTCGCCCGAGCCGTCAGGCTCAGCGCGGTGTAGACGAGGGTGTCGCCGGAGAACCCGGGATCGATTCCGTTGATGTACAACGTCGTATCGCCTTCGGCGCACGCCTTCGCCAACGGCTCGCGAAGCCAACCGTCGGCCTGCTCCGGCGCCACCAGCCAGACGAACGACGTGCCAACGACGTTCGTGCCCGCCCGCAGAAAACGACTCATCTCGGCCAACGCGTCGTGCGGGCGGGTCTCGGCTTGCGAGGTGTAGACCACGCAGTCCGCGTTCAGGGCTATCAGCGCGTCGATGTCGTCGGTGGCCAATACCCCGGTGCGCCGGTCTAGCCCGCACAGGTCTGCGGCATCGCGCCCGATCTTGTCCTGCCCGCGTGCGTGGACACCGACGAGTTGCAGGTCGGGACGCTCGACGATGCTGCGCAGCGCGTGGATTCCGACGTTGCCGGTGGAGAACTGGATTACTCGACGGGTCACTGCAGTCCTTTCAGAGCAGATCGGTGATGGTCTTGAGTCCGGCGTCGTAGAGCACGCCCGGAAGCATGCCGCCGTCGATTTCGATGGTCGTGCCGTTGATGAAATCTGCTGCGCCGGAGGCGAGGAAGACACACGTGCGGCCGACCTCTTCGGGCTCACCACCACGCTTGAGCGGCAGCGCCTCGAAGTACGTCGAGCCGGTCGGGTCGTCCTTGGGCAGGACGAACGAGCGGAAGTTGTCGGTGATCGTCGGGCCCAGCGCCACACAGTTGACCCGGGCCGCCGGACCCCATTCCTCGGCGAGGGACCGAGTGAGGTGGTTGAGTCCCGACTTCGCGGCACCGTAAGACACCAGTGTCGGCGAGCCGGCAGGATGGCCCGCGCCACTGGAGACGTTGATGATGCAGCCGGTGCCGTCCTGGTGGCGCATCTGGCGGTACACCCGGATCGCGAACCACAGCGGGCTGATGAGGTTCATCTGGATGGCGAATGCGTGGAACAACACCGTGCGTTCGAAGTCGTCCTCGGAGCGGGGCGCCCCCTGGATGCGCGACACCAGCGCGGGAATGTCCTCGGCGCGCGGCGCGGGAACTGTCCCGCCGGCGTTGTTTACCAGGATGTCGACCCGCCCGTGCCGCTCGGCCACCGCGCTGACCATGCCGTCGATCGCGTGGTAATCGCCTTGATCGCAGACCATTTGGTGGGAACGATCCGCCCACCCCGTCTCAGCGTCCACACCGGGAATAGCGTCGAGCGGTGACCGTGAGCACCCGATGACGGTGGCCCCGGCGCGCAACAATTCGTGCGCGATGCCCACGCCGACACCCCTGCTGGTTCCGGTGACGATCGCGACCTTGCCGTCGAGCACACCCATGATCACTGCCCCTTGCTAGTCGAAGCCGTCGGCGGACACCGCCCGGCGGTCAAAAAAATCATACGTGTAATCATTATCCCGACGGGGCCCAATTTCGACTTCGGCTGGCTACACTTCGGCGTGTGATGACGCCCTCGACCCCGTGGGGGAACGAGCGTGGGCAGTTACTGCGAGTGAGCAATCACGTCGCGGGCCGCCGGCAAGCGCGACGACTCAGCCGTCGACTTGCCCGGGTCGGCGTGACTACGTCGCCGGATCGGCTCCGGCACATGCTGGCCGGTTCGCCGGTCGCCTGCGCTGAGGTCGCTGACTTCAATTTCGCGCTGATTGCGACGCAGTTCAGACGAGATCAGTTCAGTGCGAAGATTCGGCGCATCAAGCGCCGCGGCACCCGCTCACTGCTCGTTGTCGGCATGGTCCTGGTCACGCTGAATTTCTTGTTCTGCTTGGCTTATGCCCTGTTCAGCCTGACACTCGAGGCTGCGCCGCTCTAACACTCGAATCCGCGCTCGGGAACGTCGCGGCGGCTAGATCGAGGATCTCCGTGCGATCCGCGGGCAACAGGAATCCCAAGCTGATCGCCGAATCGAGCGACGCGGTGAAGCGTTTCAGATAATCCGCCACCCCGTCCGGATAAAGCCGTTGGACAGTCGCGGCGTCGAACGGCTCGCCGGAGCCGAAGATCGATGACATCGTGTTCTCGCCGCCCCCGACACCGGATGTCCGCGCGATCGGCACGTCGACCCACGGTGTCCGGACACCACCCCGGACCAGACCATGGGAATCCAGCGCGGGTTCATCACCGGCCATGTCGATCGGTGCGCCGCTGGGCGCGGCCAGTCCGGTGCTCACCCAGCCGTTCAACTCCGCCAGCGCCGCCTGCAGGACGTAGTGATGCTGGGGTGCGAAATTGATGCAGTGGTCTAATTCCTGACCCATCAGCACGTTCGTCGGCGCATAGGCCGCGACCACGTCCGCGAGTGCCGCAGACCCGCTGTCAATCGGCGCCACCTGGATCGTGTAGTTGTCGGCGTGAGCCGCGCCGGCAATCTCCCATACCCGAAGTTGTTCATTCTCAGGCTGTCTCGCTTTGTAATACCCAAGTCGCCGGCCGCTGAAGAGGTCCGTCTCGGTGATGATCGTCAGCAACGGGACGCGCAGGTCGGGACGAAACCTCACCGCCTGAGACGAGTCGATGTCCAGCGCATCGAAGATCGAGCTGCCGTCGAGCGGGGCAGCGGACCCGAAGCGGGAATGCACCAGGAAGCCGTCGTAAACCTCGGCGATGGGGTCGACGGCGTTGATGTAGGTCGTCAGGAACAACGCCGATTGCGACTCGCCGAGTGCCAAGACCCGGTCGGGATGCAGCCCACCCAGAAGTTCTTCATCGCTGGCCAGCCGACCGGCCTGAGAGAAGATGTCGTAGGAATACGCGTCGCCCGGATGGTGCAGCGGCGAATACCGGTCCGCGTTCTGGCTTTTCAGCGACATGTCGATACCCATGAGATTCGCGCCGCCCTCGACGCCGACGCGTTGCACCGAGACCGCCACGTAGGCGTAGCCGGAACGCAGCATTTCTCGGTGCGCCATCATCCACACCGCGGGCGCATCGATGCCGCCGCTCACGTTGAGCCACTCCACCAGCACCGTGCCGTTGAAGCGGGATTGATCAGGGGTGAGCACCACAAGCCGGGTGGTGTAGTCAGCGGCTTCTCCCGGCGACACGCTCCAGCAGCCGTCGGATCCGAGGTCGGCCGCAGGACGGTAGGACCGCGCCGATCCCGAGATGAAGAATTCCGCTGCGACATATCCCACATCGGCGATGTCGAAGGCACCCAACAGGAGTGCAGGTTTGCCGGGTACCGGCGTGTAGATCGCCGCATCGCCGCTGGTTGCCACGTGCGGATCATAGAGCCGGAGCCCTACCCGGCGGGCCGCATCCGCGTCGGCGGTGCCCGTTCGCCGCGCTGAATATCGAGTTAATCGCGTTGCGATCACCGTCCGGCCGGGAATAACTTGCCAGGCGTCGTGGTCGTGATTGATCGCGTCTACGAGGAGAAATGGGATTGCATGATCGCGCCGGAAGGAGCAACAGGCCTGCTGCCGGGGCCGCGCTCGCGCGCGAGTGATGGATCCGGCCGCCAGTTCGGGGCTGTGCTGGCTATTCTGCTGGTCACCGGCTGGGTCGCCAATCATTTCGTCGCGCTGATGCCCAGCATCAGCGAACGCCAGCACCTCAGTACGGCCACGCTCGACGCGGTCTTCGGGATCTACGCGCTCGGATTGCTACCCGGCCTGCTGATCGGCGGCCGGGCATCGGATGCGTTCGGCCGCCAGGCTGTGGCGTTGACGGGCTCGGCGACCGCGGTGATCGGCACAATTGCGATGCTGCTGTCCCAACAGCCCGACGTGTTGCTGGTGGGTCGCCTGGTCGTGGGCGCCGGCGTGGGTTTGGCGATGACGTCGGGCACCGCCTGGGCGTCCGACCTACGCGGCCCCGCCGGCGCGGCCACCGCCGGCGCGGTGCTGATCACCGGGTTCGCCATCGGGCCGTTCGCGGGCGGGCTGATCGCCGGGGCCGGAGATTCCGGCGTTGAGGTCTCGTTCGGGCCGCGGTGCTGGTTGTGATTGCGATGATCGTGGTGGTCCTGGCGGCGCGGCGAACGGCAGCGCCATCGGCTTCTACCGGTACGAAAAGTTCTACTGCAGGACATCTTTCGGCCAAGGGGGCGTTGGGTTGGGCGATGCCGCTGGCGCCGTGGGTGTTCGCTTCGGCGACGCTGGGATTCATCACCATTCCCGCGAGGGTGCACACCGGGCTGGCGGCTCCCACCGCCGCGGGCATCGCGGCGCTGATCGTCAACGGCTCCAGCGGCGTCGTCCAGGTCATCGCCCGCGTAGGCTCCTGGGGCCCGCGGGCCGGCACTGTCGGCGCGGCGCTGGCTGCGCTCGCCTACGCGCTGATCGCAGTGGCGCCGGCAACGATGACGCTCACGCTGGCTGTGCCGCTGCTGCTCATTCTTGGTTGCGCATCCGGCCTGTCGCTACGCGAGGGCCTGATCGACCTGGAAGCCGCGGCGCCACAACATGTCCGGGGCGCATTGACCGGCGCGTTCTATGCGTTGACCTACATCGGCTTCGGCTTGCCGCTGCTGTTGACCAGCGTCGGGTTGCGCGGGGCACCCATCATCCTGACCGGCATGGCAGCGCTTGCGGCGTCGGCCGCGATCTTCAGGGCGATACGGCTACGGCGAGATAGCCACCGGCAGAACTGATTTAAGCGGCGACGACTTTGCGAGTCCGAACGCCGGCAACCGGGATCGGGTCATTGCTCACCACGCTCAACCCGGCGAGGCGACGCCAGGATCGAATCGCGTTGCGCGTGACCTCCACAATTCGCGCGGCCCCGGCGTCCCCGTTGGCCAGCCGGTGCGCGCGCAGCGCGTTGCCGGTGACGGCGTCGAGGGTGTCCCAGTCGTCGGTCTCGACGAGCGCCGTGGACTGGCAGGCGGCCCGCACCGCGTACAACTCGGCGCCGTCGGCCGCCTCAGCGGCGGCACGGCCGGCGCGCGCGGCGCCGTCCCAGTTGACGATCGACGGCACGTCGCCGGGAACGAATGTGCGATGCAGGTCGGCGATATCGGCGATCGCCTTGGCCGCAGTGTCACCGGCATACCGGAGCACGCCCCACGGCGGGCTGGTCAGCAGTTTGGTCACCCAGATGTGCATGACCGCGTCAGCGACGTCGGCGGTCCCGACGGTCAGCCAGCCGAGGTCGAGCACCAGCATGCTGTTCTTCGGCGACAGGTAGCCGTCCGGCTCGGCCAGCAGGTCGTTGCACAACTGCACGAAGGACGCCAAGGGACGGGCCGACGTCGCGGGAAAGTCGGTGATCTGCTCGTCGCCGTTGATGTAGGAGATCACGTTCATCGCGCATCCCTTGCCCGATCCGGGCTGGTGCGAACCCCTCGCCAGTCGCAACGGGTTGGTGATCCGGTCGGCGTCCATTTGAGTTGCTTCCTAAGGGCTTTCGAGCTCAACGACCTTGAGACCGCGATCCTATGACAGACCACGCCGTCCACAGCCGCGACACGACGAGCGGCAGTGTGCTCGAAAATGGAAAACGCGTAAAGATTTACAGTTCGCCGGAGAAGTCCGCGGTGATCCAGCGGTCGGGCCGAATCGTGAAGAGGATTCCCGGCTGATCCGCCATTGCCTGGACAAATGCTCGGCCGCCTTCCTCTCCGAGATAGCGGATAGCGATGTCCTCGCGCACGTCCAGCGGGGCGGGCGTGGTGGTGTCGACGACGGTGCCCTCGACAACCACGTACTGGTACGGCGGTTCTTCGCGCTGCACCACCAGCGTCACCACACCGGACGCTTGGATGAGCTTGGTCTTACGTGCCCCCACGCCCGTGTTGACCAGAATGTTCCCGCCGGGCTGGTACCCGTACCACATCGGGACGCTTGCCGGCGGACGTCCGTCGGTCGCTGCCACGGATAACACCGCGACGTGCTTGCCGGCCAGGAATTCTTCACGCTGGGTCTCGCTAAAAGCAGCCATGGCTCTATGCAACCAGTTCGCGCGTCCCAGCTATTCCCCCAGCGCCAGGATCAGCTTGCCGGTGTTTTCGCCGCGGAATAGCTTGCGCAGGGTATCGGGGAAGGCGCCGACGTCGCCGTGGAACTCATGGAAGGTCCGGTGTCTTTCCTAGCCGCCGACGACCTATGACAGAGAGCGCGGGAAGCCGCGAAATTTGCTGGACAGCGACGTATCGTTGTCAATCGGCGATCCACAGTAGCTATAGGGGTCGCACGGCGGCGTTTCAGGTTTGCTTTGGCGTGGGATGCCGTAACTGCGGAGGCTTGGACGGAATCCATGACTCGACCCTGCCCCTCCTGCGGGACCGAACAGCTAAGAGACGGTACGCAGTTGTGTGCGACGTGCGTTCCGGCAGCCGCGCCGCCGGAGGAGCGGGGGGAGTACAAGCAGGTAACGGTGTTGTTTGCCGATGTTGTGCGATCCATGGACTTGGCTGCGGCACTGGGCCCCGAGCGGCTTCGCGAGATCATGAGTGCTGTTTTCGATTGCGCCGCAACCGTAGTCCGTCGTTACGGCGGGACGGTCGACCAGTTCACCGGCGACGGCATCATGGCCCTGTTCGGGGCGCCGGTCGCGCTCGAGGACCACGCGCTGCGGGGTTGCCTGGCCGCCCTTGGCATTCAACAGGAAACCAAAGTTCTGACCGCCGAGGTGGCCGCGCGCGATCAAGCGATGCTACGGCTCCGGGTCGGCCTGAACTCCGGACAGGTTGTCGCAGGAAACTTCGGTTCCACACCGGTTCGGTACACCGCCTTCGGCGAGCACGTCGGGATGGCGCAACGAATGGAATCCCTGGCGCCGCCGGGTGGGGTGATGATCAGCGAGTCCACGGCCCGGCTCGTCGAACACGTCGCCGTGCTTGAGGAACCCGAACTGGTGCAGATCAAGAACTCCGACCGCCCCGTCTTAGCGCGCCGACTGCTACGCACGGTGGCCGACCCGGTGCTGTCGCGTCGGCGCACGTGGCCCCTGGTCGGGCGGCAGTGGGAGATGCGGGCGCTCAACGGAATTCTCGACGAATCGATCGCGGGTAGAGGATGCGTAGCTGGCGTTGTCGGGCCACCGGGCATCGGCAAAACCCGGCTCGTCCGCGAGCTGGCATCGATCGCCAACGAGCTTGGTGTCGAAGTCCATTCGACGTTTTGCGAAGCGCACGAAACCGAGGTCCCTTTTCATGTTCTCGGTCGAATGGTGCGAGGAGTGTTGCGCGTCAACGACATGGACGCCGCAACGGCGCGCGCTATGGTTCAGTCCCGGTTCGCCGCAGCAGACCCCGACGATCTGCTGTTGCTGCAGGATCTGATCGGCATCGCCGACAGCACAGTGGCGTTGCCTGCCATCGAGGCTGACGCGCGGCGCCGCCGGCTCACCAAGATGATCAACACCGCGCTGCTGATGCGGCAGGCACCGGCGCTGTACGTCATCGAAGACCTGCATTGGATCGACGAGACCAGCGAGACGATGTTCGGCGAATTCTTCAAAGTGATGCCGCAGACGCACTCGATGGTGTTACTCACCTATCGGCCGGAGTACCCCGGCGGGCTGGCCCGACTGCCGGGCTCTCAAACGATCACCCTTGCGCCGCTGAGCAATCCGCAGGCAGCTACTTTGACGGCCGAGATGCTCGGCTCGCACCCGTCGGTGCAGCGCGTGGCCGGACCGGTCACCGAACGGGCCGCGGGGAATCCGCTATTCACCCAGGAGATAGTGCACGACCTACTCGAACGCCATGTCCTAGAAGGGGATTGGGGCGATTACCGTTGTGTCGGCGATGTCGCCGATATCAGTGTTCCCGCCACGATCCACGCCACGATCGCCGCTCGTATCGACCGCCTCGAGCCGCGTGCCAAACGCACACTCAACGCCGCCGCCGTCATAGGTTCCAGGTTCGACGAGGGGACGCTGACCAGCCTGCTCGGTGACGTGGCGCTGGAGGAGTTGGCGATTGCCGAACTCATCTATCCGGTCACGTTCACTCCGCGCACCGAGTACTCATTCGGGCATCCGCTGATCCGGACGGTGGCCTACGAGTCGCAATTGAAGGCCGGGCGCGCGGAGTCGCACCGCCGGCTTGCCCGCACGCTGCAGGTGCGCGAGCCAGATTCGGCCGACGAGAACGCCGCGCTGATCGCCGTCCATCTAGAGTCGGCGGGCGATCTCCGAGACGCTTTCAACTGGCACATGCGCGCGGGAGCCTGGTCGATATACCGCGACATCGGCGCCGCGCGATTGAGCTGGCAGCGCGCCCGCAACGTCGTTGACAGGTTGCCGACCACCGACCCCGACCGCACGTGGATGCGGGTCGCACCTCTGACGCTGCTGTGCGGAAGCGCGTGGCGGATCGCGGGCAGCGCCGTTGACGCCGCTTTCGCGGAACTACGCGAGCTGACCGGAGCCGCGGGGGACCAGCGGTCGCTGGCCATAGCGATGGCCGGGGTGGTACCGGCGATGGCATTTCGCGCGCGCTACCGAGAAGGTGCGCAACTGGCTTCGGAATGCGTGGAGCTGATCGAATCGATCGGCGACGCGGAGTTGGCGGTGGGGTTCCTGTATGGACCGTCGTACACCAAGTACCTCGCCGGCGAGGCTCATGAGGCCCTGCGTCTGACGCAGTGCGTCATCGACCTCGCCGCCGGCGACCTGACCAAAGGCAACGTCGTGCTGGGATCGCCCCTTGCCCTGATGACCAGCGGCAGGGGCGTGGCCCGGGCCTGCCTGGGCATTCCAGGCTGGCTCGACGATCTCGACGATGGCATCGCTTGGGTCCGGTCGTTCGACCCGACCACCAGAGTCATCGCGGCGTGGTTCAAGTACTGGACGGTGCCGAACGGAACTGTCGTGCCTGATTCCGCGGCACTGAGCCATACCGCCGAGGTGCTGCAGATTGCCGAGAAAGCGGCCGACGATTTCAACTTGGTCATCGCCCGCCTGACCCGAGGGCTGGTACTGGTCAACGCCGAGAGCCCAGACCGCGCGGCCGGCTTCGAGTTGCTCGCGAAAGCCCGAAAAACGGCGGCGCAGGGAAGCTTTTATCTGTTGGCACTGCCGGTCGTCGACATTGAGGTCGCGAAGGAGAAAGCGCGCACCGGTGATCTCGACGGCGCGATCGCGCTCGCCCGCGCGGTCCTCGACGACGAGTTCAACACCGGCGAGATGATCTATCGGGGCGCCTGCGCGTCGGTTCTCGTCGAGTCTCTGCTCCGACGCGCTTCCAACGGTGACATCGAGGAGGCGCAGGCGGTGATCGATCGTTTGGCTGCCGTGCCCACCGAGGAGGGATTCGTGCTCAACGAGATCCCCCTGCTGCGTCTTCGCGCCCTGATGGCACGCGAACGAGATGATGGTGTCGGCTATCGCGAGTGGGCCGACCGCTACCGGGCGCGCGCGGTGTCGTGCGGCTATCAGGTCCACATGGCGATCGCCGACCAGATGACCTGACGACGCCAGTCTCCTGCCTGATACCAGGCGGAACAGCGGGCGTTACCGCGTCGTAGATTTCAATGCGATTGATGGGCGATCACCGTAGGGTCAATCCGTGGATGATGTCGCGGTATTGGGCGGCGGGGTCGGCGGGCTCAGCGCCGCCCATGAACTTGCCGAGCGCGGGTTCAAAGTCACGGTGTACGAATCGCGAACGTTCGGCGGGAAAGCTCGATCGATGCCTTATCCCAATTCGGGCACAGGACAACGCCAGGACTGGCCAGCGGAACACGGTTTCCGATTCTTCCCGGGCTTCTATCGCCATCTGCCAGACACCATGTCGCGGATTCCCTCGAACACGAAACCTGCAGGCGCCAAGACAGTCTCTGACCACCTCACCGAGACCGAGGACATCCGTATCGCGCAGAAGGGTGGCGAGAAGCTGCTCGTACCGACGGCACCCTTTGAGTCGCTCGGCAATCTGGAATTGGCAATCAAATTCGGGTGGGATTTTGGCACCAAGCTTGGCGTCAAAGACGAAGAGCTCATTTACTTTTTCGAACGCCTCCTCATCTTGCTGTGCTCATGCGACGACCGTCGCTACCAACAATGGGATCGGGTGAGTTGGTGGGACTACACCGACGCCGCTAATAAGTCGCCGGCCTTTCAAAAATTTCTTGCGACCGGGTTGACGCGAACGCTCGTGGCAGCCCAGGCTAAACAGATTTCGGCGCGCACCGGTGGCCTCATCCTGTGTCAATTGCTGCTTGACGTGGTGACCGGCCAGCAAGTGGACCGGGTACTCGACGGTCCCACCAGCGAGGTGTGGATCGACCCGTGGCTGGCCCACCTCCGCAACCTCAACGTCACACTGCGCGACGACTGCGCTCTGTCAGGGATCAACTGCGAAGGAGGTCGCGTCGTCAGTGTGACCGTGCACGGCGCCAACGGCCCCGAACAGGTAACCGCCAAAAACTACGTGATGGCCATGCCGGTCGAGCGGCTAAGGGATTTGGTATCCGACGCGCTGCGCACCGCCGAGCCGCGGCTGGCCGCATTACCCCGGCTCGTGGTGCGCTGGATGAACGGCATGATGTTCTATCTGCGCCACGACGTGCCGCTGGCGAAGGGGCACATCATCCTCATCGACTCCGAGTGGGCGCTTACCGCCATTTCGCAGAAACAGTTCTGGCCCAACGTCGATCTCACGCGGTGCGGCGACGGAACGGCGAACGGGATTCTGTCGGTGGACATTTCAGACTGGACCGAGCCGGGACCGCTTACCGGCAAGGTGGCAATGGCCTGCTCCCAACCGGAGATTCACGCCGAGGTGTGGGGACAGATCACCGCCGCGATCAAGGACGACCTGATCGAGCCGGCCAACGTCGCTAACTGGTTCCTCGATCCTGATATCCAGTTCCCCAACCCAACATCTGCGACGAACCTCGAGCCGTTGCTGATCAACACCGCCGGCTCCTGGGCCGACCGGCCCGACGCGGTCACCGCGATACCGAACCTCTTCCTGGCGGCCGATTTCGTGCGCACCTACACCGATTTAGCAACGATGGAAGGAGCCAACGAGGCAGCGCGGCGCGCGGTCAACGGGATCCTCGACGCGGCGGGCAGCCGAGCGAAGCGCTGTTCGGTCTGGAAGCTGCGGGAGCCCACGATGCTGGCGCCGTTCCGCGCGCTGGACCGGCTGCGGTGGCAACTGTGCCTGCCCGTGCGGCCGCCGCTGCGGGTGACGTCCTCGGGGCGGCTGGCGCCGACGGACCCTATCGCCCGGGGACTCCTTCAGACAGCTCGCTTTGCAGCCGACCGCTTCTAGTCGCTTCAGGCACACCGCCAACGGGGCCGATGACCCGTGGTAGCACGTCAGCCTCGCTACTTTCATGGATCGGCCACCGGCGCCCGCTCAAGCGGGTAATGAGTTATCCACGCGCCGTGCGGTCCCGAGGCCCGGATCGCTCTGTACAGGTCAACCGAGTGCCGTGGAGTAGACGAATGACTGTTCCGGTGACGCAGGTGAGCTGCAGATGAGAACGCCAGGCGATCCAACGCGACATCGGCGCGACATCACCCTGGATACCTACCGCTACCTACGTGGCGGCATGGCGATCATGATCGTCGTTCTCGGCACGGCTGTGATCGGCGAGCGGCTGACGGCGGGCTGCTGGCAAACGTCGATCAGCGCTTATTACTTCACCACCGCGCATGGCATCTTCATCGCAGTGCTGTGGGCACTCGGCGTGCTGTTCATCGTTTACAAGGGCAGCAGCGACAGCGAAGATGTGCTGCTCACTTTGGCGGGCATTCTGGCGTTTATCGTCGCCGTGGTCCCTACTACCCGACCAGTCTTACTGTGCGGACGCCACGACCTGGCCGCCGACTTTAACGTCACGCCTGCCATCACGAACAATGTGTGGGCCGTCGCGATCGCTTTGGTGGTGGCTCGCGTGGTGTCGTTGTTGCTGTACCGACGCACCAACACCGCCGTGCCCAGGACCGCCCTGGGCTCGGCATCGCTGTCCCTGCTGTGGGCGATCGTGGCCGCGGGGTTTGTCGCTTTTATCGTTGTCCCGCAACGGTTCGACTCGAACGCACACGGCATTGCCGCGGTGATCATGTTTCTGGCGATCATCGCCACAGTGGTGACCACGGCATTCGTCGTCAGCTGTCAAGATGACGCCAAATCGCCCTATCGGCACCTCTATTGCGTGCTCTACCAGGCCATCGCGGCGGCGATGATCGTGACGTTGATCGCCGTGGTGGTGCTGCACCTCGTGCTCGACAACTGGAGTCACTGGGTCATCGTTGTCGAGACAGCGCTGATCCTGGAGTTCAGCGTCTATTGGCTGATGCAAACCGTCGAACTCTGGCGAACTCCCGACCGCTTCGCACTCCTTCCCGACGGCGATCAGCGCCGGCTCGCCGAACCCCGGCACGCGGAAGGTTCTGCCGAATTGTTGGCCCCAGAGGTCATTGAGACGACCAGACCGCCGGTCCGAGAACGGCTTCTGAGGGCCCTCTAGGGCCACGCGCCGCGTCAACCGAGGTAAGGATCGCCGAAACCGTTCGACAGCAATACCTTTCGGAAAGAGACGGAGCCACCGGCGACGAGTCGTGGTGCCAGTTTCTGCACAAACCTTGGGCAGTACCGATCTCGGGTTGCACCGCTTTGGTCGGTCGCTTTGCTACGTTGCGGGCGTAGTTCGACGTCCGTGAGAGTGCCTGAATTCCGTGGCTACGGCCGGGGCGCTTTTTGGTGTCGATAGACGGGTGGGGGAGCACATCCAATTTTGCGAGACCTACTTCGCGAAGAACGACAAATACTGGCCGGGCCAGAAACCGAGTAAGGACGTCACTACCTTGGCATTCGCGTCTTCGAGAGGGTGGTCGACTGCCTCGAACTGTATCGGCCCGGCGAGAGTGTTTCCAACAACTCTCCGTATACCTTGACCTAGCAACGGCATTCGCCAGCGCCTGGCGTCGACGTGACCACGACGACCGTCTGACGTATCACATCGGAGGCGATCGCGCACCCCCAGGTAGGGCAGTGCTGTAAAGCAGATGACGTCGGTGACGCCATATTGCTCGTGCACCGAAAAGCTCATCGGCACGCCGGCTTGATATAGAGCCAGATCAACGAAAACATAAGCACGGCTAAAGAACTCAACATGCTCATTGCGACGTAGCTCGTGACCGACGCCATCGTCAGATACTGCCTCAGCAGGAGGGGAAATAGCGCCAGACCTTGGCGTCGCTATAGCCTCCGACCTCGGCATTGGGCGCGTCTTCATGGGCTCAATAGCTTTCTCCGCGTTCGAATTAATTGATATCCCTGACCGGTTGGCGATGACCTCGCCGTCGGGGCCTCAAGGTGAGAGCGGACCATCCCCAACTTGGCCGCCGCCACATCTCCTCTGAATCGATCTACCCAAGGGCACGGTCACCTATTTTTTGACAGTTGTCAGAAAGTCTTCTCGGAGTTTTTCACCGACATCACGTCTGAAAATTCAAACAATTCTGCACGCAACCGGACGCTAGGGGCGCAAGCTGCAGTTATGCAGCGTTGGGCAAACGAAAGAACTTCGACTCTGCCTGGGGCGTCGTATGCGCTCACCGAGGCTACCAACGCGGCGCGGATCGGCTAGGAGGTTGTGCAGCAATGGATTTCGCACTGTTACCCCCGGAAATCAACTCCGGGCGAATATATACGGGCCCTGGATCAGGGCCGATGCTGGCCGCCGCGGCGGCCTGGGACGGGCTTGCCACCGAGTTGCACTCGACGGCAACCTCATACGGATCGGTGATCTCGGAGCTGAGCGCGGGGCCTTGGCTGGGCACCGCGTCAGCGGCGATGACAGCCGCTGTTGGACCTTATGTGGCGTGGATGAGATCCGCCGCCACCCAGGCCGAGCAGACAGCCATCCAAGCCAAAGCGGCGGCGGCCGCTTACGAAGTCACCTTCGCGGCCGTGGTGCCGCCCACCGTGATCGAGGCAAACCGCGCGCTGCTGCAGGCGCTGGTGGCAACCAACCTGTTCGGACAAAACAGTCCGGCGATCGCTGCCACCGAGACCCTCTACGCCGAGATGTGGGCACAAGACGCCACAGCCATGTACGGCTACGCGGGTGCGTCGGCGTCCGCTTCAACGCTGACACCGTTCACACCGGCGCCCCAGACCACGAACGGGTCGTCGCCCTCGGATGGCGCGCAGTCGGCCGTATCCCAGGCGATTTCGGCGGCACTGCCGGTAATCCCAACCACGTCAACCAGCGCGGTGTCCACGCCGATTCTGGATGCTTTGTCGAGTCTGGAGTCCAACGAGCTGTTCATTCCTAACGTGGCCCAGGCTGGGCTGACGCCGCTGAACACCGCCTCCATTTTTACGGACATGAAGTATGACGAGTCGGTAAATCGGGATCTCACGACTCAGGACAAGGCGGACTCTATCTACGACCTGATACACAAAATTTATGGGGGGCTCAGGGTCAAAATCCCGGACCTCGGATTGCCGGCGCTCCCGCACAATTACGAGAGGGTGTTGATCGACCGGGCGCCGACCAGATTTGGCACGGAGGCGTCAGCAGCGATGGGGGGTCTGGGTCGAGCATCACTGGTTGGTGGCCTGTCGGTTCCGCAGGGCTGGACCGTCGCGGCACCGGAAATCAGGCTCGCCGCATTGACAGCACCCGCCGCCAGCGTGAGCGCCGCACCGGAAATCGTGGCAGCCAGCCCCGGGACTCTCTTCGGTGAGATGACCCTGGCGAACATGGCCAGCCGCGCTATCACCGGCACCACCAACCCAGGGTGTCAGGACCGCACCAGATCGATGTCACGCTCCCGCCCTATGGCGACATCCACCTCGCCGAGCAGCCAGGGGACGGCGATCGCCGCCGACATTCATCAATTCGCTGAAGCACTGATCACACTCGGCGACCTCCGCGACTCCGGACTCCTTACAGAAGAAGAATTTAACAACCAGAAGGAACGCCTTCTCGCGCACTGAGTCGCGACGCCGCACAATCGGCAGCACGTTGCTGTGGCGCCCGTCAGCGTCGATGCGGCGAACCGCCGAGAACACCCTGTCGCAAATTCGAGTTGTCCCCGGGAGGCCGCGCACCCACCGACCTCGATCAGTACCGGCTTGACCCGCGATGGCCACCGTGCCAGCGGAGGATCCCTCGGTAAGCAAGCCCCGATACACCCGGGGGCGCCGACAAAGTCGAGACCGCCACGACAGGCGACAGAAGCGCCAGCAGCGCCTCCCGATACGAAGACCGCTTCAGAAGAAGGGGTTCACCCGCCAAAGATGTTAGGCGAGAAGGAAATTGACGACAAGCCGACGCATGTGGGAAGCTCCCGGACCGCGTAGGCGCTCGGTCTCGCGGTCTCTCGGACGTGGCGTATCCGATTATCGTGGGGTCTCTGCAACTCACTGCACATCGTTGCGAACCGCACGAGATATTCGCGTGCATTTCCCTGTCGGCGGCGCGAGAAATTTCGTATACTCAGCGTCGAACCGACACAAAGCGCTCCGCCCGCATCGAGGGGTACGAATTTGAGCGCGTCACTGCTGCGGTCTCAGCTGTCGCTCGGTCCAACCGGCGCAATCGGGAACTAATCCGCCCCGCCAAGGCCTGCCGCACCGATACACTCCTGGCAGAGTCGAGGTTCCTTCTCATTCCTAAACATGTGACGGGTGCGGTCGGGTTGAATGACGAACTCACGCTTTTTGGTTCTTGGCTTCTCTACCCCATATGGCGCTGAGCGGATGGTCGCGACGCTCGCTGAGCAACAGGCGGACGACCTTGCCAGCGGGATCCACATGATCCGTGTCGGGCCCAAGACGCTGAAGGGTTCGCGGGACGTCACGGTCGACCTAGCCTCACACGAACTCGTCGAGGCCAGACCAGCGGCGTTGATCGCGGGAATCATGGATGCCGCACCTTGGCGTCTCCGCCACCTCGACCAGAAATGGCATGTCGCCAAATGGGCACCACCCGAGTGGCAGACTCCCGAACACAATCTCGCCGGCTCGCTCACAGAATTATCCGACTTGGCTTCGGTGGTGCTGATCCCATTCGACACGCTAAACGCCACCACGTGGGCGACGGGCCTGTCCGCGAGGATTGGCATGGCCGACCTGGTGAAGCCGACGGTCGTCACGAGTTTAGTTCTTGACCAGCCGCCCACCGCGACGCTCGACAGCATCAGCGGCGAACTCGCCTCGATCACAGGGGTCAACTACGATCTGCAGGTCGGCGAGGGTGGCGACCTGCAGATCACTGCGGCGGCCACCGAGCCCACTGCGGTTGTTGTCACCGAGCCCGACAGACGCACACCGGGCCGCGTGCTGCGCTACATCGAGGGGCGTTATAACAAGCACGTCCAGGTCAATCAAAGTTTCTGGATCGCGGTGCAGATCGGCGTTACCAGGCCCGAAGACGGCTCGGCGGTCGCCGTTGACTTGCCGGCCGCGGGGACCCGCGTGCACGCGATGCTGAACCCATCCAAGGGTATGTCGCTGGAATCGGAGCAGGATCTGGAGTTGGTCGTGCCGCCGGACCGGGCCACCGGATGGCACGCGTGGCAGGTGCGCGCCAGATCCGAAGGTAGGCACCAAGCGGTCGTGTGCTTTCATCACTACGGCGAGGTCTTGGCGGCGCTGGTCTTCGACGTTGAGGCTGGGCAGACCCTGGGGCCAGCTATGAGTTCTGACCCGCAAGCGATTAACCTCGCCCCGCTGACAACAACCCAGGGCTTGCTTGTGGTGAGTTCCCCGGCCGCAGGGACCCTCCGTTTTGTCGCTCTGGACGGCCGCCACGCCGGTGTGGCTCTCGTTGCCCAAACGTCGATCGATCCGACCCGCATCGACGGAGTGCGGACACGACAGACAAATCTTCTCGACAGCATCGCGCGCGCAAACTACATAGGACGCCCCGCGGCAGAGGACGCCGACCTGGTGCGCGAGTTGGGCATCGATCTGTACGAGTTTCTGCCCTCGGAGATACAAGATTTTCTTGTTAGCGGTCTAGCCGACTGGCAGTCGCTCAAGATCGAAACAGACGACGAGTCGCTGGCGTGGGAACTGTTGTCCCAACGCCAGCAAGGTCCGGAATCCTACTTAGCAAACCGGGTGCCCTTTCTTAGGTGGAGGACGGGCACCGGGCCACCGACTGCGGCTCTAGCATTCGCGCAGCCACTGCTTGTGGAAGGTCAAGAGCTGCAGGGGGATCACGACGACACGACCAGTTTCGCGGATCAGATCAAAGCACTGCAGCGCCGTCTCGGTGCCAATGATAGTGCGGTGATCACTGACACCGGCACCCTTAACACCCGCGTTCACCAGGGTGACTTCGATCTACTTCACTACGCGGGCCACATGTCTGTGGTGGAGGGCAATCCCTCGATGCATATCGCCAACAGCATGTACAGCGTTGCCCGGATCAAAACTCTTCACTCAGGTTCGCTGACTCATCGGCCGCTGGTATTTCTCAATGCCTGTTCCACCAACGCGACAATCCCCCAACTCAGCGGACCCGCCGGCTGGGTCGAGGAATTCCTGTCGGCCGGTGCCGGGTCGTACATCGGTACCAACTGGCGAGTACGGGCTTCTACCGCCGAATGCTTCGCAGAACACTTCTACGACGCCCTCAACAACGGGGACTCCTTAGCGGCGGCTTCGTGGCAGGGGCGCCAACACACCTTGCCAGAGGCTGAGTGGGCATCATTGGCTTACACCGTCTACGGGCACCCTGAGGCGCGTCTTGTAACGGCAAGACCAACACCACAGGAACCGACGTAAGGGAGATCTGCGATGTGTCGCCGCACCACAACAGACCCGCTGCTGTCCATCGTCTCCCGCGATGAGTTCACCCTTTTGCGGAACATGCGCACCGGAGTGGAACCATTAAGCACCTGGGTCGACTTCACAGGCCACGGTCCGTTCGAACCCGTCGGACAGCTCAACGACTTAATCGTCGGAGAGCTTCCGAACTTCCCAGTCAGGTGCGAGGACCGCGCCGACATCGCCATCGAGAAAACCGGCGTCTTGCAAGCCGATATTGGGTTGAAATTCCTCGCCGGATTCTTCATTGCTGTCGGGTTACCCGCCCTGGCTAGCCTCAAGGCCCGGATCGAGAGCATACGTGAAGCGCACCTGCGCATCGGGGTCACCGGAGTGGTACAACGCAGCGTGTCGCTGGGCACAGTCAGCCAATCGCTTGGCTCGACAAGGATTGGACCACAACAAGGTCGGCTGATCACCGAAGGCCGCACGATCGCGTTCGCCTCACACGTCCTAACAGCAGAGTCGGTCTTTATTCAGGCCGTGACGAAGGCAGGCGCAGACCTGGACCTGGGAACTGAAGTGGTAGCCGTCGCCGACCTCGCCACCGGCGCCAGTGTCAAGCGTGAGAGCGGATCGGAGATCCGGTTCAACGGAAACAAGCCAGTGACGTTCGGTGTGCGGCTCTACCAGCTTGTGGTCGACGAGAGCCGGCGGGCGCTGCGGTTCGAGCGCGCGCCCGGGTATGCCATCCTAAGCGAGGCAGTGAAAGCCATCACGCCCCCCGAGGTGCTGCACCTAGACGGCAGCGACGGCGACCTCAGCGCTGACTTGTAGCGTTGCGCAGGGGCCAGTCGGTTCGACGTTCGACGAGCCCGCAGTAGACATACGTTTGTCAACCTAGGAATGAATAACCAGCATTATCTAGCGCTCGGGCTGGGCGCGAGGATTTTGCGGTTCGCACTCCACAGGCAACCCCTTCCCGGTTCGCCACTCTACGTCATAGTGACGCTTTGTGGCGATTAGGGATTTCGAAGGATTCCCTTGCCGAGCAACATCTTTCGTGCGCTTATCAATAGCGGCTCCGCTCCCGTGTGACCAACACACACTTCCATACTCAAAGCGCTGTCAGCAGTTCCACATCGCGTCCCTGGCCGAGCGAAATAATCGCGGCGTCGAAAGTCACGAGTCGCACTCCCCTGCGTCGCGCGAGCGTGAGCAGATGCGCATCTGTCACCTGGCGATGTCCGACGATGGTTGGAACGTCGTCGTCAACGACGGAGACGTCGTCAGTGAGAAACCGATGGCCATCAGTCTCGCGCAGGCAAGCAAGGACCTGTTGCGCGTCGGCCATCCCGATAGGGCTGGGGAGCACTTTGGGGTTCGTCGACACGCGGACGAACCCGCTTTCGGTGATGGGGCACGTCGCCCATCCCTGCGAAGCATTGGCCGCGAACCATTCGCGCACACGCACATGGTGGATATGAGAGTCCCACGCCAAAGCGACCAGTGCGTTGACGTCGAGCAGCGCCATCGTCGGTGATCAGTCCTCGTCGAGTGCACGGCGGACGATTTCCGGCGTGATCGGCGGCGTGCCCGCCGGTACTCGGATGACCGGCAACCCGTCGGCGGTGTCGACGCGCGCGGGCGTGAGGCCCCGGCGCGCCAACTCCGAGATCACCGCGCCCAGAGACCGCCGCTCACCGGCGGCGAGTTCGCGTGCCGCCGCCACCACGTCGTCGTCGATGTCGAGGGTTGTCCGCATCGGTTGATGCTATCGCATCACCGCATCAACATCGGCCGCCTATTCCCCCAACGCGAGGATCAGCTTGCCGGTGTTTTCGCCACGGAACAGCTTGAGCAGGGTGTCGGGGAAGGCGTCGACATCGCCGCGCTCGATCTGCTCATGTGATTGCAGTTCGCCGCTGTGAAGCCATTTCGCCAGTTGCGCAACCCCTTCCGGGTATCGCGTGGCGTAGTCGAAGATGACGAACCCGGTCATCGATGCGCGCGCGACCAGCAGTTGCATGTAGTTAGACGGGCCCCGCGGAGTGTCGTTGTACTGCGACACCGCCCCGCACAGCACGATCCGGGCGCCGCGAGCGAGCCGATTCAGGGCGGCCTCCAGTGTTGCGCCGCCGACGTTGTCGAAATAAACGTCGACACCGTCCGGGGCGTGGGCCCTGAGCTCTTTGCGCAGGTCGGCGCTCTTGTAGTCGATCGCGGCGTCGAAGCCGACGTCCTCGAGAAGCCAGCGGCACTTGTCCTGGCCACCGGCAACGCCAATCACCCGGCACCCCTTGATCCGGGCGATCTGCCCGGCGATGCTGCCCACCGAGCCCGCCGCCCCGGAGACCAGCACGGTCTGGCCCGGCTCGGGCCGGCCGACGTCGAGCAAGCCGAAGTACGCGGTCAGACCGCTGATACCGAGGGCGCTGAGATACACCGGCGCCGGCGCCAGGGTGGTGTCGATCTTGTTGACCTCGGTGCCGTCGGACACGGCATAGCGTTGGACACCGAATATCCCCGATACGTCGTCTCCCACCGCGAAGCCGGGGTGTCGCGATTCGATGACGTGGCCGACGCCGAGCGCCCGCATCACTTCGCCGATCTCGACCGGCGGCACGTAGCTGCGGCCGGCGTTCAACCACGTGCGCATCGCCGGGTCGATGGACAGGTAGTCGACCTGCACGACGAATTGCCCCTCGGCGGCCACGGGTTTGGGCTCCTCGACGATCGACCAGTTACTCGCATTGAGCGTGTCGGTCGGGCGGGCGGCAAGTCGGCACTGGGTGTTGACGGTGGTCACGAGGCGGTCTCCTGAGCTGACGAGGGTGTGCGAGAAATGTCTGCGGCGCAGCCGAGGGCGATTCGGCCGGCCGGGTCTCCGGCGGTCACGGGTATCACCGCGACGGTGTCGGCGCCGGCATCAAGGTAGCTCCGGATCCGGTCAGCGACCTGATCCGGTGTGCCCAATGCGGCCAGTTGCTGGGCCAATTCGAGCGGAATCGCCGCGGTCAGGTCCGCCCGCCGTGCACCAGCGCGGGCCCGTTCGACGAGATCGGCGAACCCGAGTTCGCAGAACATCTCACCGTATCCGGGCGGGGCGAGGTACACCGCGACTTGCCCGGCCAGCTGGCGCAACGCGGCCTCGCCGGGTTGCACCGCAACCGGAACCCACGCCGTGATGTGCGGCGGCGTACGCCCGACGTCGGCAGCGTCCTGCTCGATCTGTTCACGGACCTGCGCGACCCGCTGCGGTGACGCCAAATTCAGCACCACTTCGTCGGCAAACTGAGCCGAGAGCTTCATCATCGACGGGCCGAACGCTCCGATGCCGATCCGGCTGTGCAGCAACGGGTTCCGCAGCCGAAATCCGTTACAGCGGACGAAGCGGCCGTCGTAGTCGCTGCGCTCCCCACGCAGGATCGGTCGCAGGCATTCGATTGCCTCCCGCATCCGCGCGGCGCTGTGCGACCAGTCCCGGTCGTGCCACCCGGACACGATGAAGGGGCTGGAAGCGCCCAGCGCGATGTCGACCTGAGCACCGGTGATCGCGGCAACTGAGCTGGCGCCCAACGCGATCGACGCCGGCGTCCGCACGCTGATCGGTAACGGGCCGATCCGCAGCCCCACACCCGGTGCGCGAATGCCGATGGCGGTGGCCAATGCGAAGGCATCGTACGTCGCCATCTCGCCGATCCACAGCCCACCGATTCCGGCGACGGCGACGGCTTCGGCGATCTCCACCGCCTCCAGATCGGGCCGATCCAACCAGAACGGCAACACCGCTTCGATCGGCGACCTCACAACATCGCCGCCTCGCTGGGCTGACCCAGCAGGATGCGGCCGGGCAGTTCGCGCGATGCCTCGTTCACCTGGAAATGGGCAGTGGCGGTGAACGCATCGCGCAGGCGGCGTTGCAGGGGTGCGCCGTCGTAAATGGCGCTGCCCCCGGCGAGGTCGTACATCGATCGAACGACATCGGCCGAGATGCGCGCCCCGTGCGTCGCGGCGAGCCGGAGCCGGGTGCGTACCGCCAACGGAACCGACGGCCCGTCTTCGGCTGCCTGCCATGCGCTTTCGATGGCCTGGTAGTAGCCGGCACGCGCGGCTTCGAGCGCCGACTCGGCCGTCGCGACGGCCACCTGGATAGTGGACCGCTGGGCAAGAGTACGGCTGGCGGCCACACCTTTCTTGCTGCCGGCCAGTTCGACGAAATCGTCGATCGCGGCCCGCGCGTTACCCATTGCCGCCGCCGTGATGCAGGCGGCGAAGAACCCGAACGGTGGGAAGCGGTACAGCGGGCGGTCGATCACCGGGCCGTCGAAGATCGAGAGCACCCGCTCGTCGGGAACGAAGACCTCGTCGGCGACGGTGTCATGGCTGCCGGTGCCGCGCAGACCGAGGGTGTGCCAGGTGTCCAGGATCTGCAGCTGATCGGTGGGCAGCGCCACCACCGCCGGTTTGTCGTCCAGCACGCAGCCGGCGAACAGGACGTCGGCGTGAGTGATGCCGCTGCAGAACGCCCAGCGGCCCGAGACCACCACACCTCCAGGAACGCGCGTGGCCCTGCCCTGCGGCGCCCACACCCCCGCAGCCAGACCCCGGCCGTCGCCGAACAGTTCGTCGCGGCTATGCGGCGGCAGATATGCGACCAGCAGGGTGGCGGTGATCCCGATCGACACGCACCAGCCGGCCGATGCGTCGCCGCGCGCCACCTCCTCGGCACACCGCAGCGCAGTGCCTGCGGGTAGCTCCAGAGCGCCGACCTCGACCGGCGCGCCGGCCCGCAGCAGGCCTGAGTCACGCAGTGCGTCAACCAGTTCCGGGGGCAGCCTGCGGGCAGCGTCGATCTGATCGGCCATGCCACGGGCCAGTTCGGCGATCGCCCGCGCGCGGGTGAGCGCAGGCGCGGTCGTGACATCGGTGTCCATACGTCCTCGCTTCGCACGACGGTGTGTGTGGTTCAGACGGTAGCACTACCGGTTTAGTTTTTGAACCGGTACATTGGCTGAACCATGGAATACCCTGATCTATCCCATCGCTTCGAGGGCGAATCCGTTGCGCGCGCCCTGGAGATCGTGGGCGAGCGGTGGACGCTGCTGATCCTGCGCGAGGCATTCTTCGGGGTGCGACGGTTCGGCCAGCTGGCGCGCAACCTGCAGATTCCGCGGCCCACGTTGTCCACCCGGTTGCGGACCCTTGTCGACAAGGGACTGCTGGACAAGGTGCTGTACGCGAGCGATCCCGACCGTCACGAGTACCGGCTGACCGACAGCGGCCGAGACCTGTTCGCGGCCATCGTGGTGTTGATGCAATGGGGCGACCGGCATCTCCCACATCCCGAGGGACCGCCGATCGTGCTGCATCACCAACCGTGTGGTCACACCGCCGAGCCGATACTGGTCTGTGCGCACTGCCAACAAGAGATCACCGCACACAACGTCACGCCCGAGCCCGGACCCGGCTTCCGGGAACCGGCACTAGCGAAGGCTCCGACCACCCGAAAGATGCTGTACTGATCCACGATTCGCTTGAGCATCGAAATCAACGGTGACGTGGACGGTTGTCGAGAAGTCCGCGCTGGCGTAGATCTCGCTGGGGCGATGCGGCCGTCATCGAAAGCCGCGGTCACTTCCAGGCGAAGACCGGCTGCTCCAGCTCGTCGACCCGATCATGGCGGCCATCCAGGCAGAGCCAGCGCAGCTGCAGCAGCACGGCACCGGTCGGGGCGTGGATGAGGTCATTGCCGAGCGGTATCTGAACGACCGGCCGCGAGCTTTCCGGGATGGTGACGAATCGCGGGGAGTCCGGCCGCTGCAATTGGTGGAGACCGACGCGGTACACCGCGACGACTTCGTCCGGCGCCGGCTGCGGATCGAGTCGCCCGCCACCCCAGATCACCACCGGGGTGATCACGTATCCCGACCGGGTCGGATAGTCGTCGAGTAGGCCCAGCACGTTGGACGGGGCAAGTTTGATACCGACCTCTTCATCGAGTTCCCGAAGGGCTGCGTCGACCGCGCTCTCCCCCGGATCCAGACGGCCACCCGGAAGCGCCCACTGCGCGGGATGCGAAGTGAGGCGAGAGGTTCTGCGGCACAACAGGAATGCTGCACCGCCGGATACGTCGACCATGCGACCGTCGAGCGTCTCCGGCATCGGGCGGCCCGCGATCCAATCGTCGACAGGCGCCGGGTCGATCCGGTCCTCTCCGATCTCCGAGTCAACCAGCAACACCGCGACGCCCGCACGCCGTTTGGTCGGATCGGCCACCACGTAACGGTCGTGACCGCCGAGCCGGTCCCGGATCTGCTCGCGCAGCACGTGGTCGTACGGGATGGTCATGACCGCGAGCGTAGTGATCTATTCAACTCGTGTAGCGGTATCCGGCCGACCGGCACCTAGGTATTGTTTGGTATATCCAGCAATCCAGGTAGCGGGGTTTCTTTGTCGATCGAACTCAACCGCGGTGCGGGCGTGACGACGACCCAGTTACCGGCAGCACGGCCGACCGCCACCATGGTCGTCGTTTCTGCCGCAGCGTTTCTGGCCAGCCTGGATCTGTTCATCGTGAACATCGCATTTCCCGATATCCGCCACGCGTTCGGCACGGCCAACCTCGGGGCGATGTCGTGGATTCTGAACGCCTACACACTCGTCTTCGCGGCTTTCATGAATCCTGCGGGCCGGCTGGGCGACAGGTACGGCCATCGCCGGATCTTTCTCGGCGGTGTGATCGTGTTCACGGTGGGATCGGCCGCCTGCGGACTGTCCGGGTCGTTTACCGTGCTTGTCGCTTCCCGTGCTGTTCAGGCATTAGGTGCGGCGATGCTCATGCCGAGTTCGCTCGCGCTCCTACTCGCGGCCGTCCCCGCTTCGCGGCGTGCCGTCGCCGTCAGCACCTGGTCGGCAGTGGGCGCGATGGCTGCCGCACTCGGGCCGCCGGTCGGCGGCCTACTGGTCCAATTCTCCTGGCGATGGATCTTTTTCGTCAACGTGCCGGTCGGATTAGTAGCGGTCGTCGCCGGAAGCGTCGTGCTATCGAATGCCCGCGGAACCGGTACAGGCGTTCCCGATCTGTTCGGCGCGCTGAGCCTGGTGGTCGGCGTCGGTGCGCTGGTGTGGGCATTGATCGAACTGCCGGTGGTCGGCCACAACGCGACCGCGATAGCGGTTGCCGCCGTCGGGGCCGGTTGCGCAATGGCCCTGGCAGTGTGGCGTTCCCTACGCCATCCATCGCCGGCAGTGGACCTGGCCGCGGTGCGCATACTGCCGATGTGGTCGAGCTGCCTTGCGCTGATGGTCTTTTCCGCCGCACACGGCGCGATGCTGCTGAGCGGCGTCCTGCTGCTGACCACAGTGTGGGGCATGCCGCCTGCGGTCGCCGGCCTGTGCCTGTCGCCCGGGCCGATCGTCGTCGTGATTGTTTCACTGACGATGGCCGGGCGGCTGATCGGTAAGGCCGGCATCGGCACGGTTGCCTCCGTCGGCGCGGCGTCCTACGCGGTCGGGATCGGGATCTGGTTGTGCACCATCGGGCCGGTGCCGGACTACTTCACCGATTACCTTCCCGCTCAGCTGTTTACCGGTATCGGTGTCGGGTTGGTGATGCCGAGCCTGTCCGCGGTCACCGGGGTCGCGCTGCCGGCCCACCGGTGGGGTGCCGGCTCGGCGGTCACCAATACCGCTCGGCAGATGGGCATGGTGTTGGGCACCACGGCGCTGACGATGATTTACCAGCCCGGGGTGGACCTCGCCGCGGTCCGGCGTGGCTGGGTGTTCGTCGCTTCGGCCGCCGGCGCCTCCGCGCTCATCGCCGCGGTGTTGGCGATCTGCTGGAAGCCTGCTGCCGACGGGGCGCGGGGCCGGTGACCTGAATCGGAGCGCGTACGCGGCGGTGCTGATTTACTGGACGCAATGGCTGACATCACCACGTTGATCCTCGACGACCACAACTGGTTTCGTAAGCAGTTCGCCAAGCTGGACGAACTGCAGGCGCATACTCCCGTCGATCAGCGCGCCCTCGAACGGGTCTGGCGTCCGCTCGCCGACAAGCTCGATGTGCACGCCTATATCGAAGAGAAGATTTTCTACCCGCAGCTCCTCACCCGTGGCAGCGACGAGGCCGAGGGCGAGACCCTCGATGCGATCGGCGACCACAACGACATTCGCGATGGCGTCCGCGATGCCGCCGCCGCGGGGATAGCCACCGACGAGTGGTGGGCGGCAGTCGGTCGAACCCGAGTGGCCAATGACGAACACATGGCCGAGGAAGAGCGTGAGGGGCTGGCCGACTTTCGCCGCAACGCTCCGATCGGACTTCGCGAGTCCCTGGGCGTTCAGTACCGCGAATTCATGAACCAGCACCCGACCACGCGTGGGCTGACGATCGTGGACAGCGACCCGGAAACCTATGTCGCGGAGCAACAGGGGACGGGAAAGCCGGCACGAACCGACTACTCGCTTGGCATCGGCAGCCTCAAGGGCGAGTAACGTTCACCCGGTCAGACGACTCATGCGGCCTGGGTTCACCCAGGCCGCATGAGTCAACTTCTGGTCGGTTGGATCAGGCGTGGCCGCACCCGACGCCCGCAAGGCATCCGCCCGGCACGCCGTTGGGACCTGCGAACTGTCCGCCCGAGCCGCAGCCGACGCCAGGAACGCAACCCTGGCCCCCGGGACCACCGCCGGGACCACCGTTCTGGCCGCCAGATCCGCAGGTGCCATTGGGAGCACAACCACTGCCACCCGGGTCTTGCTTGAAGATCACGTGAGTGGGAGCCACGCCGGTCTGGTTCGCACTCGCTTCGGCTGCCGCCACAGGCATTACAGCCATCGCCGCGGCAACAGCCCCACCAACAACAAACGGTTTCAACACACTGATAATGGACATGTGGATTTTTTTACCCCGTCCACGCGCGTCCAAAACATCGAATTTCAGTCGTGATGATTCACGATGTTGACGACGTTGCCGTCCGGTGCCCGGACGAAGAAACGCCGCAGCCCCCAGGCTTCCGTGGTCAGCGGATGGACGATGTCGTAGCCCAGTTCCTGCGCCTCCGCGTACGCGGCGTCGATGTCGTCGGTGCAGACCGAGATCACCGAGTCTTCCGCGGCCGTGCGATCACTCGTGACGAGTTGGAGCCGCGCCTGGGCGTCAGGTGAGGAGTACCGGGCCACCCAGCCCATGTTGAACTCTTCGTTGGGAAGCCCCAGGTAGCCCGTGTAGAAACCCTTCGCGGCGTCGATGTCCGCGACTCGCAGGTTGGCGAATATTTTCGTGGCTCGCATGCCGTGCTCCTCTCGATGAGCGATCGCAGTCAGCCCGGAAGTGGCTCACCGCGGTAGTCGCCGAATGACCACAAGTTGCCCTCGGGATCGCGGACGGCGAATTCGTATGCACCGTAGTCGGTTTCAGCCAGCGGCCGGATGACATCGGCACCATGCGCGCGAACACACCAGTCACGACATCCACGCTAGCTCGCCGGCCCAGCCGAGATCGGCGATTAATCTGGCGCCATGAGCGGTAACCGGGTGCCCGGCGGGGTGGTCCACAAGCTTCCCGCGGACCTTCGTACGGCGCTGCTGGCCAACTCCACCGCACTGGCGGCGTGGAAGGACATCACCCCGCTGGCGCGCAACGAATTCATCTGCTGGGTCGACGATGCCAAGCAGGAGGCCACTCGAGAGCGTCGCATCCGCCGCACCCAGGAAGAACTCGAGGAAGGCATGCGCCGGCCGTGTTGCTGGCCGGGCTGCAAGCACCGCGAGCGCACCGGCAGATAAGTCCGGGTTCGACTCTTCGCCTAGCTCAGCGACGCGCCCACTCGTCGGCGAGCAAACGATATGAGTGCACTCGGTCGCGATGGTCATGGGTGATGGTCGTGATGATCAGTTCATCGGCCCCGGTCGCATCGCGTAGCCGCTCGAGCTGATCGGCCACTTGGACCGCGGTTCCGACAAACTGGGTCTCCACCCGATCCGCAACGAGTTCCCGGTCGGAATCGCTCCAGGTATGCCGGCGCGCCTGCTCGGGCGTCGGGAATTGGATCGCGCCTTCTCCGGTGCGGATGCTGCGCACCCACAGGCCGTAACCGGTCGCCAGCTCACGGGCGGTGGCCTCGTCGTCGGCCACCACGACGTCCGCCGAGACCGCGACGTAAGGCTGGTCGAGCTCGGCCGAGGGTGTGAAGGCGGCCCGATAGCCGTCCGCCGCTTCCAGAACAGTCGCGGGAGCCACATGATAGTTGGCCGCGAACCGTAACCCCCTGTCGCCGGCCACAATTGCGCTCTCTCCTCCGCTGCTGCCAAGGATCCAGATCTGCAGGTCGGCCCCGGCCCCAGGTACCACGTGGGCCTCGATCCCCTCGGCCGATCGGTAGGTGTCCGCGATCAGCGCGAGAACATCATCCACCTGATCGGTGTAATCCTGCGATTCCGCATGCGGCAGCTGCAGCAGTGTCTTGTGCAGGCCGAAGCGTGGCGATTTCAGCAACGGCCTCAAGTCGAACTTCGGCGGTATCAGCAGCCCGTTCGTGGTGCGGCCGTTGACCAGCGTCCGCGTCGGCGCCACCGATGCCACCGGCTCGCGGGGCTTGCCACCCGACCGTCCGAGGCCCAGGTCGAATCGCCCGGGATGAAGGGCATCCAGCAATCCGAATTCCTCGACGGCGGACAGCGCAGTGCGATGGCCCATTTGAACTGCACCCGATCCGAGCCGGATCGTCGAGGTGTGAGCGGCGGTCAGGGCAAGCAGAACCGCGGGCGACGTGCCTGCCACGCCCGGGTTGAGGTGGTGTTCGGCGAACCAATAACGCCTATAGCCAAAGCTTTCGGCGTGCTGAGCGAGATCGATGCTGTTGAGCAGGGCCTGCGTGGCAGTCGATCCGGACGAGATCGGAACGAGGTCGAGTACTCCCAGATGTGTCCCCATGGTCGTCAGGACGCCACCCCGGTCGCGCTTTCCGAGCCGCGGTGTCGGCCGGATTTCGGCACCGGAGCCAGACCGAGGTGGTCACGCAGCGTGGTGCCCGCGTAGTCGGCCCGGAACACGCCGCGCTCCTGCAGCAGCGGCACCACCTGATCGACGAACGGGTCCAGGCCGCCCGGCGTGATGTGCGGTACAAGAATGAAACCGTCGCTGGCATCGGTTTGCACAAAGTCGTTGATCGTTGCGGCGACGGTCTGCGGTGAGCCAACAAAGGATTGGCGTCCCAGCACCTCGATGATCAGTTCGCGGGTGGTCAGGTTCTCCGCCTCGGCCTTGGATCGCCAGTCGTTGGCGATCGCGATCGAGTCTTTGAACATCCGGACGCTGGCCCGGCCCCGCGAGATGGTGTTCTCTCCCACGAGTGGGTCGACGCTGGGGAGTGGGCCATCGGGGTCGTGGTCGGATAGGTCGCGGTTCCACAGTTGTTCGAGGAACTTGATCGCCGTTTGCGGCGACACCTGCGCCAGTCGCACCTCGCGGGCAATCTCTTCGGCTTCCGCATCGGTGTCGCCGATCACGAAGGAGGCGGCCGGCAGGATGAGCAACTCCTCACGGCGCCGTCCGTAACGAGCCAGCCGCCCTTTGACGTCCTCGTAGAACGCCTGCCCGGCGCCCAAGGTGCTGTGCCGGGAGAAGATCGCATCCGCAGAGGAGGCCGCGAAATCCCGGCCTGGGTCCGAGTCGCCGGCCTGGAAAATCACCGGTCGTCCCTGCGGGCTCCGCGGCACGTTGAACTGCCCGTGAATGTCGAAATGCGCATCCCGGTGCTCGAATTCGCCCACGCGCGGCGTCGATAAAAAGGCACCGGTGTTTTTGTCGGCGACGATCTCGTCGCCGCGCCACGAGTCGAAAAGTTCGTTGGCGGTCTGCAGGAACGTCCGAGCCCGCTCATAGCGCTGATCTTCGGCAAGGAAGCCGCCACGGCGAAAGTTCTCACCGGTGAAGGCATCCCACGAGGTCACGACGTTCCACGCGGCCCGGCCAGCGGAAAGGTGATCCAGCGATGCGAATTGACGCGCGACTTCATAGGGTTCGTTGAACGTCGAGTTGATCGTGCCGGTCAGGCCGAGACGGTCGGTCACCGCCGCAAGCGCGGCCAGGACGGTGAAGGTGTCGGGCCGCCCGACCACATCGAGGTCGTAGATATGGCCGTTCTGTTCGCGGAGTCGTAGACCTTCGGCGAGGAACAGGAAGTCGAACTTGCCCCGCTCGGCCGTCTGCGCAAACCGCGCGAAGGAACTGAACTCGATGTGGCTTCCGGCCGCCGGATCGCTCCACACCGTGGTGTTGTTGACGCCGGGAAAATGGGCGGCCAGGTGAATTTGCTTGATCGGCTTACTCATTGACTCAAATCCTGTCGTGTACGGGTCAGGCGAGGGCGTAGCGGTTGGCGGGGCGCGGCAACCCGAGCAGGCCACGCAACGTCGCGGCCTCGTAGGCGGTGCGGAACAACCCCCTGCGCTGCAATTCGGGCACCAGGCCGTCGGTGATCTGGAGCAGGTCGTGCGGCAGCGCGGCGGGTCGCAGCCGGAATCCGGTCAGACCGGCGGCGTGCCACTCCTGCAGTACGTCGGCCAGCTCTGCGGGTGTTCCGGTGAAAATATCTGCGTCGCTGTGGTATTCAGTGCCGGCCAGCTCGTCGAGTCGCTGCCGCCGGTTCCGTGCGGTGCTCGCTTCGTCGTCGAGGAAGACCACCACGTCGCCGAAGATGTGTAGTGGGGACGATTCACGCCCGACGGCCCGCTGCAGCGCGCCGATGTCAGCGGCGATGTCAGATGCTTGGGCGGCATCGTGTGGTGTCACGAAACCCACGTCGGCGCTGGACGCGATGAGTTGATAGGCGGCGGTGCCGTGGCCGAGCGCGGCGACGACGGGTTGGCCTTGCGGCGGGCGCGGTGTGATCGAGGGTCCTTTGACCGAGAACCATCTTCCCTCGAAGTCGATGTAGTGCAGCTTGTCGCGGTCGATGAACCGTCCCGTTGCGACGTCGCGGATCTCGGCGTCGTCCTCCCAGCTGTCCCACAACCGGCGCAGCACCTCGACGTAGTCGACCGCCTCAGCGAAATACTCGTTGATCTGGTGTTGGACCGCTGGATCCGCGAGCTCGGCGGCCGGAAGCCGCGGCAGCGGGCGGCGCCCGAAATGGTCTGCCACGTCGTGTCGTGCTGATATCTGAACTCGAACACCGGCCCGGCCGGTGCTGACATAGTCCAGCGTCGCAATCGATTTGGATACGTGGAACGGCTCGGTCTGGGTGACCGTGGCAGTGGGGACGAGTCCAATCCCGTTGGTGCGAGGAGCGATTCGGGCCGCGATGAGCACCGCATCCAGCCGGCCGCGGACCCGGTCGGTGCGGTCGTCGGGTGCAAACGGGTCGTCAGACTGCAGGCCGAGCGAGTCTTCGATCGTGACGAAGTCCAACCGACCACGTTCGGCTTGCGTGACGAGGTCGGCCCAGTAGGTCGCCTCGAACAGCTCGGCCGGTCGGGCATCGGCTTCGCGCCACGCGGCTGGGTGCCATCCGGCGCCGTCCAAAGCCACAGCGAGGTGGATGGGCGTGGAGGAATCTGGCATGACCGCCCTCATTTCTTCGGGTACGAACCGCTACCAGTGCGACGACAGAACATCGGGCACCAGCACGCTGACTCGTCCGCAAATTCCGGCTCATCGGCCCCACTCGCGGCGCACGTCCGTACAACGAGAACTTTAATGAGGCGAACGCGTCTGCGTTGAGGTGCGGATTTACCTCAACGCATGTGGGCAGCCGATACCGCCGATGCCGTTGAAATCATCGGGATTACAAGCCAGCTCCCGGCGACGGGCAGGGCAGCTGACGCGGCGTCCCCGGCACGCGACATGATGGCGGGGTGACCACCGAGATACGCGTGCTCGACAGCGAGGACGACCTCATCGCTGCCGCGAACGTGTTCCGCACCGCCATGATCGGGTTCCCGCGGCTCGACCTCGCGCCGGGACAGATCGCTCAATTGCTCGAACCGGGCCGCACCATTGGTGCATTCGTCGATGACCAACTGGTCGGCACCGCCGACGCCGTGACGAGCAGACTCACTCTTCCGGGCGGAACCCTGGTCGGCCACGCGGCCGTGACCCACATCGGGGTGCTGCCGTCGTTCACCCGACGGGGCGTCGCCACCGATCTTGTTCGCCACCAGTTGCACGACGCCGCCGCGCGCGGTGAGGCGGTTGCGACGCTTCGCGCGTCGGAGGCCACCATCTACGAGCGGTACGGCTACGGCGTGGCGAGTTCCTCACAGACCGTCGAGGTGCAGACGGCAAGGGCTGCCTTTCGTCCGGGCGTCGGCGCGGGCGGTCCGGTGCGGTTGTTGGAGCCCACCGACGTGTGGGATGCGTTGCCGCGCATCTACGCCGCCCACCGGCCGTCGCGACCGGGAACCATCGACCGCCCCGATGTATGGTGGCACGGCGCACGGCTACGCACTGAATCAGGCCCCGGCCCTTGGTATGTCGCGGTTCATGGCGCGCCTGGATCCGAGACCGGCTTCGTCCGCTACCGCCCGATCGACACCGACAAGTGGTTCGTCAGCGATCAGCGGACCATCGTGGTGGAAGACTTCTTCGCCCCCGACGTCGACTCTTATCTCGGCCTGTTGCGATTTCTCTTCGGACTCGACCTCATCGACCGGGTGATGTTCTGGATGCTTCCGCTCGACGACCCGCTGCCCTGGCTGCTGCTCGATCAGCGCGCGGCAAGGGTGACCGCCACCCACGACGAAACCTGGCTCCGCATCGTCGACGTCGAGAAGACTTTGGCAGCAAGGCAGTACGAGGGTGACGGCGAGTTGACCATCGCCGTCGATGACCCACTGCTGCCGGACAATTCCGTCACCGTGGCGATCATGCGCGACGGCGCCGAACGAACCGAACAACGCCCGCAACTGCGCATCGGCATCGCCGGACTCGGTGCGGTCTTGCTCGGTGGCACGACGTGGCACAGTCTGGCCATAGCGGGACTGGCCCGCGCCGACGAACCGGCGCACCTTGCGATGGCCGATCAACTGTTCGCGACGCGGGACGCGCCGTACGCGGGATTCTTCTTCTGAACGGGCGACTCTCGTCGGTCAGGTGAGGCCGAGTATTTCGGTCAGCTGTGCGACCGAATAGTGGCTTGGCCCAACCTGGTCCCGGACAGCTTCGCGCGCCGCCCGGGCTAATGCGGCGTTGATGGGTGCGTCGATCCCATGCTGATAGGCGATGCGGACAATCTCACCGTTGAAGAAATCGGTCTCCACGTCGCCGGTATTGCGGCTCAGTGACTGCCAGGTCGAGTTGCTCGCTCCGGTGTCCGAACCGGGCACCGCCCGTGGCTTCGGTCCGTTGACCCGGGCCGCGGTGGACACCTCAAACGGCACGAATTCAATTCGGGCATAATGTAATACGCGTTCGGCCTCGTCACGTACCGATGCCATCAGTGCGCCGAGATCGGTCCCGCCGGCAGCGAGGGCGCCCACCGCGTTGCCGAGGTTGCTCAGCAGCTTGTTGTATTTCCACGGAGCGACATCGTCGACGACGTTGATCCGGATTCCCGCTGGGGTCCATGCGGCGTCCAGTTCGCCCAGCAGTTGGGTGTCGGCGGATGTGCGCAACTGAGACGGCCAGCGGCCGACATGAAATTGACCAGCCACTGGCCACGAGCGGACAATCACCTCACCGGCTTCGAGGTGCACAGCTGGAAGCCACACACAGATCCCGAAGACCCGCCGAAAATAGCGCAGCGCTTTCTCCTCGGCCACAACACCATTGAGCGCAGTCAGGGCCGGCAGCAGATCGCCCGCGGTACCGACGACACCTCCCGCGCCGTGCACCGGCTGATCCACCCACTGCTGCAGTGCCACGTCGAGTTGCTGGGTCTTGGTGGTGAACACCAGGACATCGTCGGGAGTCAGCCGCAGTTTCTCGGCCTCTGACACCGCGGTGACCGGCGTGTGGAAGATGCCGTCCGGCGTTCTCAGCGTCAGCCCGGCGGACGCCAGTGTTTCGGCGTGACGACCCCGGGCCACCAGCACGGTGGGAATGCCGGCGCGCGCCAGCAACCCGCCCACTGTGCCACCGATCGCGCCGGCGCCGACAATCACATACCGGCGTGCGCCATAGCGCGACGATTCCAATGTCATTGGGCGAGAATACGTCTGCCGATCGAGCCGCGTTTAGACCAGGTAGTAGTAATGCTTCGCATCGCCGTTGGTGCCGACAGCCTCCGCGGGAACCTTTTCGCCGGATTCGTCGAAGCCACGCAGCGCGTGGGCGTAGCGGACGGCCTTGAGCGTCGCGGAGAATTCCACTTCTTCCTCGGGAAAGACCCGCTCAGACGGGAACCATGTGTCGAACCCGACGTTCGTCAGCAGCGTCCACAAGTCGTCCTGCACGCCCGCAAGCAGCACCGTGACGCCGCGTTCGGTTTCTTCCCGAACGAATTTCTCGATCCGCTGGATCACCACGGCATCCGGGTGACGTACCCGCTTCAGTCGCAGGACGAGGTATTTGATGTCGTCGTCTTTGATCCGCCGGCCCAGCACTTCCAGATACTGCTCCAGGTCGGGTGCGGCGCCGAAGAACAGCTCACCCTCGAAGTCATAGATCAGCGTCGAGGGATCGGACGGGTCACCCGGTACCCGCTCGCGGACCACCCGCTCAGGCGCGACCACCAGTTCCCGCGCCTTGAGCTTGGCCGCCCGCGGCACGAACAGCAGGATCGACAGCCCAACGCCGAGGAGCACCGCGGTGTCCAGGTCGACGAATACGCCGACGAGCGCGGTGAGGATCACCAGTCCCGCGTCGTAACGCGACGCCTTGATCGCGTAGCTCAACCGCTTGATGTCGATCAGTCGGGCGGCGGTGATCAGCAGCAGTCCGGCCAGCGCGGCCCGGGGCATGTAGTGCAGTAACGGCGCGAACAACAGCACGATGATCGCGACGCCGACAGAGGCGATGACGCCGGAGAATCGGGTCTTCGCGCCGGCCTGGTAGTTGATCGGCGAGCGCGTCACCGAACCCGAGCCCGGCACGGCCTGGAAGAAGCCACCGGTGAGGTTCGCCAGGCCTTCGGCGATGATCTGCCGGTTGTAGTCGATCTTCTGCCCGCTCTCGTAGGCGATGGCCTTGGCGATCGACAGGGCCTCGAGCAGCCCGATGAACGCGATGGCCAGCGCGCCCGGCGCCAACTGGGTCACCTCGTTGAGTTGCACGGACGGGATGTGCGGGTGCGGCAGGCTCTGCGGGATCTTCGCGGTCAGCTTGATCGCGGTGTTGCCGGTGTGATCTTCGGTCGCCCAGCCGGCCACGTAAGCGATCAGGGCCGCGAAGATCAGCGTCGCCAGCAGGTCCAGTTGTGGCAGCCCGAAGCGTTTCACCAAGCGCCGCAGCACGACGGCGAGGACGATGGTCGCGACGCTGATGATCAGCGCACGGTAGTTGAAGGCTTCGCCGTGGAACAGGGTGAGGTAGGTCCGTGTGAGGACCGACTGCCGGCCGTTGCCTTGGTCTTTCACTCCCAGCGCATTGCCGAGTTGACCCAGCGCGATCAGCACGGCCGCGGACAGGATGAAGCCGAGGATCACAGATTCAGAGATGTACCGGGTCAGATCGCCGAGCCGGAACACCGCGATCAGAATCTGGAAGGTGCCGACCAGGACGCCGAGTAGGAACAGCGCCTCGAACAGGACCGTCCGGTTCTCCGGGTCGATGAACGCCAACGAGCTGAACACCAACAGCGATATGGCACTCGTCGGGCCGTTGACCAGATGCGACGACGACTGGAACACCGACGCGACGAAGGTCACCACGATCGCCGAGTACACGCCGAATTTGGGGTCGACGCCGGCCACCAATGCGTAGGTGATGCCCTGGGGCAGCGACACCGCGGCGACCGTGAGGCCCGCTATCAGGTCGCTACGCAGTTTGTCCTTGCCGTAGTCGAGGTTTTTCAGATTACTCAGAACGCTCATGGGGTCTTCGTCTTTCGCCGCGGGTGTGCCGACGCGACCCTGGCCGGAGCCGAGGAGGCCACGTCGTAGATGCCGTTACTGCCGAAGAACTTCTCCTGCGCGTCGTACCAACTCTTGGCGATCGCAGTGATGGGGAACAGTTTGATGGGCGGCAGCCGATCCGCATGCTTGGCCAGGATCTCCGGATTGATCGGGCGGTAGCCGTACTGCGCCACGGTTTCCTGTGCGGCAGGGGTGTAGAGGTACTCGAGATATGACTTGGAGTAGGACGCCAGCTTCTTGTCCTTGACATTCGCGTCGACCCAGGTGACCGCTGGTTCGGCGAGGATGCTGACCGGCGGATAGACGATTTCGAATTGGTCTTTGTTCTCCGCCACCTCCCGCAGGGCTTCGTTCTCCCAAGTCACGTGGACGTCGCCGATTTTCTCGACGGAAAAGGTGGTGGCGGCGCCGCGCGCTCCGCTGTCAGCGACCTTCACGTGGCTTAAAAACGCCCTGACGTAGTCGCTGGCTTCCTGCTCGCTGCCGCCGCGCGTGGTCACCGAACCCCAGGCCGCGAGAACACTGAGCTTTCCGTTGCCTGAGGTGCGGGGATTGGGGTTGATGATGTCAACGCCGTCTCTGATGAGATCGGGCCAGTCGTGGATCCCCAGCGGATTGTCTTTCTCGACGACGAAGACGATCGTCGAGGTGTACGGGACCGAATGGTTCGGAAGACGGTTCTGCCAGTCGGCCGCGATGAGGCCGCGCTTGCGCAGTGCGTCCACGTCACTCGGCAATGCCAGCGAGACGACGTCCGCCTTCTCATGACCTTTGATGACTTCAGTGGCCTGCCGGCCCGAACCACCGTGCGACTGCTTGACTTCCACCGTGACGCCGGTCTTCTTCCGGAACTCGTCGACGAAGTCCTTGTCGATCTCGGCGTACAGCTCGCGGGTCGGGTCATAGGAGACGTTGAGAATCTGGTTCGGCGAGTTGTCGTGATGCAGGTTGTGGACGGCGATCAGGCTCGCCGCAGCGACGATCGCGGCGATGCCGAGCGCATTGATTCGCGATAGTGCAAACGGCAGTTTGATGCGGCGTTTTTTCGGCTGCGCTGGCTCCGTCATTGCCGCCTCCTAGTCTCAGATTGGTGGGGATCGGCGGTCACCGGCGATAGACCGCAATGCGCGCTGATCGTTCTCATCAGCGACGAGATCTGGAGCGTAGCCAGCGTTTCCCTGAAAGACAGCTGTGTAAATCAGCCTGATCGCAACGACCGGTTCGCTGGACGTTTAGTCTGCAGCGCCAACTCGGGCTAGATCTTGGTAAGGCCGGCGTGAACTACTTAGCGCGTCGCCGCTCCAGAAGCTTTCGCACTGGCCGTAACTGTTGGTCGTCGCGCCCCGGTGCCCACAGTCCGATCAGAACGGCGCTGACGGCGATCAGGATGCCGAGCACCAACAGCGATGAATGCATGGCGTCGATGAATGCGGTTTTGCTGACGTCGGCCAGTCGGGTGCCTGCCGGTCCCAGTCGCCGGGCGACCTCCAGCGCCTGGCTCAGTGATGTGGAGGCGGCGTCACCCACCGATTTCGGTAATCCGATCAGGCTGGGCGCCAACGTCTTCGCATACTGTGCGGCCAGCATCGAACCCGCCAGCGCAATGCCCAGCGCGGCACCGATTTCTCGGCTGGCATCGTTGACCGCCGAGGCCACACCCTGCTTGTCGTCGGGAGCGGTCGTCATGATCACCGACGTCGTCGGTGCGGTGCACAGGCCGATACCGACGCTCATCACCAACATCGGCCAGGCTGCTCGCCAGTAGCCGGAACCCGATGTGATTCCGAGCAGGCAAAGCACGCCGACCGCAATCAGCAGCAGCCCGCTGAACACCACCGCGCGCAGGCCGAGTCGGGGCAGGTACCAGAACGACAGCACCGACAGGACCAGCATCGGGCCCATGATGGGGGTCAACGCGAGCGCCGTTTTGTTCGGGCTGTAGCCCAGGATCAGCTGCATGTACTGCATGACCAGGAACATGTAGCCGAACATCGACAGGAAGAACACCGTGATGGTCGCGGCGCCCGTGGCGAATGCGGGAACGGTGAACAGTCGGACATCCAGCAGCGGATAGCGCTGCCGCATTTCGACAAAGCCGAAAGCCAGGCTCAGTAGCAGTCCGACACCGATGCTGGTGACCACCAGCGGATGGGTCCAGCCGCGTTCCGGCGCATCGAGGATGCCGAAGACGAGGGTCGCCACGGCGCCGCCGATCACCACCGCGCCCCGCCAGTCCAGTGGTTTCGCCTCAGGATCGCGCGAACTCGCGATGGTCAAGGTCAGGATGAAGATGGTCAGCGACGCACCCGCGAAGGTCCAGAAGATGGAATGCCACGACCAAAAACTCAGCAGGCCACCGGATCCGAGCATCCCGATCACGGCGCCGGATCCAGCCACACCGGCCCAGATGCCCACTGCCTTGTTCCGCTCCTCCTTCGAGTAAGCGGCAGTGATCAATGACAGCGTCGCGGGCATGATGAGTGCCGCGCCCGCACCGGCACACCCTCGGGCGACGATGACGATCACAGGGTCCGGCAGCACGGCCGGCGCCAGAGACGCCACGCCGAACACGGCCAGACCCGCCAGCATCGCGCCGCGCCGACCGTACCGGTCACCGAGCGCGCCGGCCGGCAGCAGCAGACAGGCCAGCACCAAGGTGTAGCTGTCCACAATCCAGGTGAGCTGGGTCTGAGTGGCCGAGGTGGCGATCGCGATGTCGGGCAGCGCGGTGTTCAGCGCCACCATCGAGGAGATGACCACCAGCACGCCGAAGCAGACCACCGTGAGCAACCAGAGGCGAGCTCGCTGCGATAAGCCGTCGAGAGCGAAGTCGCCGCGTTGGGTCGGCTGGGTCATCGCGTCGACCACGCGTTTCCCCCTTCAGCAATGCAGCTGTCCTACCCCGGAGCTTCCGAGACTAACAGTCTCGTTTCTCATCGGCATCACGGGGCGATCGAGTACCGCGGCGCCGAACCAGGTTGGTCGACGAGCAGATGCACGAGGTCATCGAGCGGGCGCGGTTCGGCCACCAAAGCCGACCACGGGAACCGGTCACCGGTGTCGCTCAAAAACCTCAGCGCAGCGCTCAGGTGCCGCGGTTCGTAGTTGTGCACGCCGAGGATCGACAGTTGGCGGCGCACCACCCGCTCGGGGTCGAACCCGACAGGCGCATCTGCGGCGACCGCGCCGGCGAGAACGGCGACGCCTTGCACATCGAGTTCACCGAGTCCGTCGTGTAGCGCCGACGACGAGCCGGAGAATTCGAGCAGTACATCGCTAGTGCCGGTGTCGCGAGCCGACGAGGCAACCTGGGTGGCGCCGAATTGCCTTGCCAGATCACGTCGTTCGGCAGCGGGATCGACCGCCACCACCGATGCGGCCCCGGCCGTGACTGCGGCCGCGATCGCGCCGAGTCCGAGCATGCCCGCCCCGATGACCACCACCCGGCGTCCGGCCAGCACGCCCGCACGCTCGACGACCGCCATCACGGTCGCCGTCGCGCAGGCGGCGGGAGCGGCGACCGCGTCGCTCAGGTCGTCGTCGACGACGGCGATCGCCAATCCCCGTGGCAGCAGGACATGCTGGGCGTACCCGCCGGACAGCCCCCAATCCGAGTGCAGTGCCTGATGGCCGGCCTTGCGCACGGTGCGGCACTTGGCGCTCACACCCGCACGGCATCGATCGCAGGTCCCGCACGGCAATGTCACCGACCAGATCACCCGCTGACCGAGGTGCAGGGCTCGGCCGTCGACGTCGCACGATTGGTCGGCACCCAGCGCCACGACCTCGCCGACAGTCTCATGACCAAGGATCGACGGGCACGGCTGAGCACGCCGTCCGCTGACGGTGTGGCGATCACTGCCGCACACGGTCGCGAGTCGCACCCGGACCAGGACATCGCCGGAGGAAAGTGGCGGCACAGCGATGGGCTCCACGGCGATGTCGCCGTCGCCGCGCCAGACCGCGGCCACTGTCTGGTCGATCATGACGGGCTGCCGACCTTTGCGTCGATCCCGAAAAACGCCGGCAAGTCGGCAACCGACTGCAGCAGATGAGTGTGCGGATATGCACCGAGCTCAGCGGCGTCGCTGGCGCCGGTGAGAACTCCGACGACGAAGCCCGCACCGGCATTGGTGCCGGCTTCCAGGTCGCGCGGGGTGTCGCCGGCAACCAGTACTCGCGCGACGTCAGTCACACCCAGCTGCTCCATCGCCCGGAAGATCATGAAGGGCGCCGGGCGGCCGGCTGGCACATCGCTGCCGCAGACCACCGTGTCGACTACCGAGTCTCCCTGCCAGCCAAGCGCATTCAGCACCGAGCCGACAATGTCGTGGTCGAATCCGGTGTTCAGCGCGACTCGGATGCCGGCAGCGCGCAGCGTAGCCAACGCCTCGGGGACGCCCGGCAACGGTGTCGGGGGATGTTCGGTGTATGCAGCCACCAGCCGGCTGCGGAAATCGTCGATCACCGTCGCAAGTAGCTCGAGAGTGGGCGGCGTGCCGTCGACAGTGGTCAGCAGCGCTTGCAGCGCTTCATGTTTGGCGGAGCCGTGCCAACGGGCGATGTCGGCCTCAGTTGGGTTGGCGCCGTGCGCCTTTGCCGTTTCACCGAGAACGCGGTAGACGTGCTGGCCCTCGTCGACGGTCGTCCCGGCGATGTCGAGGACGACGAGTTCGGGCGGGAAGGTGGGCATGCGTGCTCCAATTCAGAGTGTGGCGTTGCGCGTCAAGGCACAGCGGGCGTCGAGTGTGTTCTGCAGGGTGAAGCTGACGATCGCCGGGAGGTAGCGGTCGTCGTGGTATTCGATGACGTCGCCGCCCGCGCCGTACGTGGTCCGCTGCTGGCGCAGCAGTGGGGCGCCCTCGGACACCGCCAAATGCTCGGCATCGATGACGTCGGCGGCGACCGCGTCGATCACATGTGTGGCGGTAGCGAACTGCACGCCCTGCGAAAGTAGATACGCCCACAGCGAGCCCGAGTCGCAGTCGAAGTCGAAGTCGAACAAGCGACGACCAACATGCTCGACGAATGTCGCGCGTTCGAGCATCGCCGGCTCGCCATCGAGATAGCGCAGCCGCAACATCTGCACGACGGGAACGCCCTCGTCCACCCGCAGCACCGACGCCGCCTGCTCGTCGGCCCGGCGAAGCGCCAACTCCAGCGTCTGCTGCCCGGGTGTGCGCCCGATCGAGTGGGCCCAGGCCGAGTAGGACAACAGGGTGTCGAAGGGCTGGCCGATCGAACTCGTACACACAACGGGCGGCTTGCCGCGACCGCCCGCGATGAGTCCTTCGGACCGCAATGTGGCAAGGGCCTGTCGCACTGGCCCACGTGAAGAGTTCCATCGTTCGCACAGCTGCGATTCCGACGGAAGCGCGACGCCGACGGTCAGCTCGCCCAGGCGGATCTGTTCCCGCAGGCTGCCGGCAATCTCTTCGTGCAATGCCATCGTCACAAACTTGACTATACATGTGGCCGAATTAATGGGAAAAACTCGCGAACAAGATGGCCTTGCCCTTGGGTGAACTCCACCTGAATTCTCCCAATACTGCCGGTACAGGCATTGACAGGCGCGGCAGCCAGCACAGACGGTACTTATCAAGACAAGTTGCGGATGCGGGACCTGGAGGACATGTGACCACGGCAGTCGATCGGCCCGGCGTCGCGAAATCGATCGACGACGCGAAGCTCAGCGCTTTTCACTTCAAGGCGGCCGCCACCGCCGGAGCGGGGTTCTTCACCGACTCCTATGACCTGAACGTCATCGGCACGGTGACCCTGCTCGCCACGCCCCAGTTTCATCTCAACGGCGGGCAGATCTCGATGTTGACGAGTTCGACCCTGCTCGCGGTCGCCTTCGGTGCCGTGCTGTTCGGACGCCTCGGTGACGTATTCGGACGCCGGCGGGTCTACGGACTCGAGGCGGTCTTGATGATCATCGGCGCGCTGGTGTCGGCGCTGTCACCCAACTTCACCGTCTTGCTGATCGGCCGGCTCATCCTGGGCCTCGGGATCGGCGGCGACTACCCGGCCAGCGGCGTGATCATGACCGAGTACGCGAACAGGCAGAACCGCGGTTCGCTGGTCGGCCTGACGTTCATCTTCTACGTCTTCGGCCAAGTCTTCGCCTACCTCGTCAGCCTGCTGTTGCTGGCAACCGGTGTCCCCGGCCAACTCGCCTGGCGATTGATCCTCGGATTCGGGGTTCTGCCTTCACTATTGGTGCTCTACCAGCGCCGGCACATGCCCGAATCACCGCGGTGGACAGCTGAACGCGGCGACGAGCAGCAGGCGCAGGACGACTTCGACGCGTTCTCCCGCGCGGGCACGCGAACGTTCACCGCCCCGGAGACGTCGAACGAGCCCGCCCCGCAGGCACGTTCGGTGCTCAAGAACCGCAGGCTCTGGATCGTGTTCGCCGGCACCGCGGGAAGCTGGTTCTTTTTCAACGTCGCGGTCTACGGGAACTACGTCAGCCAGCCGCTGTTGATCAAGAGCATCGCGCCGCACGGCAGCGTCGTGTCCAACATCGCGGTCAACGCCATCCTGGTGGTGACGTTCAGCCTGGTCGGCGCGATTGCTGGTCTGCTCGTGCTCGACCGGATACCACGCCGCATGCTTCAGACGGTCGGATTCGGGCTATGCGCGTTGTCGATGCTGCTGATCACTGTCGTGCCGAGCCTCAGCGCAACAGTCGTGCCGTTCGCCGCCGTCTTCGGCCTCTCCCTGTTCGGCGTCGCGTTCGGACCGAACTACACCACGATGCTGCTGGCAGCGGAGTCCTATCCGACGGCCGTTCGCAGCACATTTCACGGGTTGTCCGCCGGCATCGCCAAGGTCGGTGCGTTTGCCGGCGCTCTTGTCGTGCCGTTGGTGCTCAGTAGCCACGGACTGCGGGCCGTGACGTTCATCGGCTTCTGCTGCTACGCCGCGGCCATCGCGACGACGATGCTGATCCGCGAACCGGGGGGACGCGCGCTCGACGACATCAGCCGAGACCTCGAGGTTGCCCCTGCCAAGATTTCAGCGTGACGCATCACCCGATCGCCACAGTCCGGGCCGGGGTACTGGAGACCGCATTCGAGCGGCACGGAGACCCCCGTGGTTGGCCGGTGGTGTTGCTGCACGGATTTCCCTACGACCCACGCTGTTACGACGCAGTCGCTCCCGCGCTTGCCACTGCCGGAGCCGACGTGGTCGTGCCGTACTTACGCGGTTACGGGCCGACCCGCTTCCTCGACTCCACGACGCTGCGCTCGGGTCAGCAGGCGGCGCTTGCTGTCGACCTTCGCGAACTCATTGCCGCACTGGACTTGTCGGCGCCGATCGTGGCGGGCTTCGACTGGGGTGGCCGGGCTGCGTGCCTAACAGCGGCGTTGTGGCCGGAGCGGGTGCGAGCACTGGTGACCATATCCGGCTACCACGTGCAGAATATTCCGGTCGCCGGACATCCAGCGCCTCCGCAATTCGAGCGCCTGCTCTGGTATCAGTACTACCTGCATGGGGAGCGTGGCCGAGCCGGACTGGATAGTTATCGCCGCGAATTCGCTCGTCTGCTGTGGCACGAATGGTCGCCGGACTGGTCTTTCACCGACGACGAGTTCGACTCTACGGCAACGTCATTCGACAACCCCGACTTTGTCGACGTCGTCGTGCATTCCTACCGGCACCGCTACGCGCTGGTCGCTGGCGACCCGGCCTACCAGGAATTAGAGGACGCGATCGCCGGGCAGCCACCGATCACGGTGCCGACGGTCGTGCTCGATCCCGAGCGTGACGGACTCATTCCTGTTGTGCCACCTGCCGACTCGCATGAACGGCACTTCGCCGAACTGCGCGCCGTGCGTAGGGTCCGCGCCGGACACAACGTTCCGCAGGAAGCCCCGCGAGCCTTCGTGGACGCGATACTGCATGTTCACCGACACAGCTGACACCGGCACTACGGTGGCGCCGGGCCCACCAGGAGTTGCCGAATGATCGGGGCGGCCCAGCGGCTGAGTTCCTCGCGGTCGAGGCCGGCAATCGGCGGATTCACCAGTACGTACCGGCTGATCGCCAGCCCGATGATGAAGGCGCCCATCAATCCGATGCGCTGAATCGGATGGTCGGGGGTGGCGGTGATCAGCTTGGGCGCCACCTGCTCGGCGAACACCCGCCGCAACGTCTCGGCGGCGAGCGGGCTGGTCATCGCGGCACGCAGCAGCGCCAAGAAGGTCTCGTCCTCTTCCCACACCGCGAAAAAGCGTGGCAGCAGGATCGCGGCCACGTCGTCGGGATCGACATCCGACAAATCGGGCAGGTCGATCTCGAAGTCCGCCGCGGCCGCGAACAGATCCTGCTTGCTGCCGAAATACCGGATGACCAACGCCGCGTCCACCCCGACGTCGGCCGCCACGGCCCGCAAGGTCGTCCGCTCGTATCCCTCGGACCCGAAGCGACGGCGTGCGGCGGACAAAATGTCCGCCCGTGTCTGCGCGGCGTTGCGCGGCCGGGTCACGGTCATGACGGCGCCGGACCCACCAACAGCATCCGGAACACCGGAGCTGCCCACTGCCGCAGTTCTTCTCGGCTCAGATCGGCCGCCGGGACATTGCCGAGCACCGACCGGGTTGCGGCCAGCCCGATGACGAAGGCGTCGGTCAGCGCGATGCGCTGCTGGTCGTGGTCGGGGGTGGCGGCCTTCAGCGTCGGGGCGACGTGGACGGCGAGGGTCTCGTTGAGTTTGTCGGCGGCGACCCGGCTGGTCATCGCCGCCTGGAGCAACGCCATGAACGAGTGATCTTCCTCCCAGACGGCGAAATATCGCGGCAACAACATGTCCGCGATGTCGTCGGGAGCTGCATCGGTCAGATCGGGAAGTTCGATGGCGAACTCGGTGGCGGTCGCGAAGAGATCCTGCTTGCTCCCGAAATACCGGGTGACCATCGCGGCATCCACGCCGACGTCCGACGCGATCGCCCGCAGCGTGGTTCGGTCATATCCATCCGCAGCGAACCTGCGACGTGCGGATTCCAGGATGTCAGCCCTGGTCTGCGCAGCATTGCGCGGTCGCTTCGTCATGGTCGACCCAATTTTATGTCATCAGCCGTTGACTAGGTACGCCGCCACGCGTATGTTCAAGTCATCAATCGTTGACAAAAGTCATCGGCTGTTGAGAACGGCAGAACGGGCGTTCCCATGATCGCGGTGCGGAGCAATAAACTCACCGGCGAACGTGGACGCCGCTGTCCGGAATCACCGTGGACGCCCGCGTTGTTGACGCGTCTACACGGCAATTCGGAATCAGTGAAAGTCCCGGCTATCGCGGCACAATTGCCGCGACAGCTCCCAGCTTCGCCACACGGCAGTGTTGCCGGCACATCACGTCGTCCACGGAGGGTCAGGAACATGAGCGCACGTCTGAAAGCCAGCGAATTCGGGGCCCACAAGGCCGGCAGCGTGATAGCCGGCGTGCAGGGCGCTCTGCCTGAGTATCGCTATGAGCAGAGCGAGATCACCGAGATGCTCGCATCACTTCCGGCGTTCAGGGATTACGGAGATCTGCTGCACAAGTTCCACGCGAGTTCCAAGGTCGACAGTCGCTACCTCGTTCAGCCGCTCGAGCAGTACGCGTCGTTGACCGACTTCGGCCGCGCCAACGACATCTGGATCGAGAACGCGGTCGAGCTCGGTTGCGCGGCAATGTCCGCTGCGCTCGACGAGGCGGGGCTGCGGCCCGAGGACGTCGACGTGGTGATGTCGACCACCGTAACCGGCCTCGCGGTGCCCTCCCTGGAAGCCCGGATCGCCACGCGGCTGGGTCTTCGCCCCGATGTACGGCGGGTTCCGATGTTCGGCCTGGGGTGCGTCGCCGGTGCCGCCGGCGTCGGACGGCTCAACGACTATCTGCGCGGTGCGCCCGACGACGTCGCGGTGCTGCTGTCTGTCGAGCTGTGCTCGCTCACCTTCCCCGCGATGACGCCGTCGTTGGCTTCGCTGGTGGGTTCCTCGCTGTTCGGCGATGGCGCCGCTGCGGTTGTCGCAGTCGGGGAACGCCGCGCCGAGCAGATCAGCGCTCGCGGACCGGAGGTCCTCGGTTCGCGCAGCCACCTCTACCCCGACTCGCAGGACACCATGGGCTGGAAGATCGGCTCCACCGGTTTCGGCCTCATCCTGTCCCCCGATGTGGCCAACGTCGTCGAACAGTATCTGGCCGACGACGTCACGGGGTTGCTGTCCAGCTACGGGGTCGACATCGCGGATGTCGGTGCGTGGGTGAGCCATCCGGGCGGACCCAAAGTCATCGAGGCAATCGTGTCGTCGCTCGGGTTACCCGACGACGCACTGGAATTGACGTGGCACTCGTTGAACGAGGTCGGCAACCTGTCGTCGTCGTCGGTGTTGCACGTCTTCCGTGACACGATCGCCAAGCAGCCGCCGGCCGGGAGCCCGGGCATCATGCTGGCCATGGGGCCCGGCTTCTGCTCCGAACTCGTCATGCTGCGCTGGCGGTGACGGCGCGATGACCTGGTATGCGCTGCTGGTCGGCGCGGTGGCCATCGAACGACTCGTCGAAGTCCGGGTTGCCGAACGTAATCGCACCGTCAGTAAGACACATGGCGGCGTCGAGTTCGGCGCCGGGCACTACCCGGCGATGGTGGTGCTGCACTTCAGCCTGCTGGTGGGCTGTCTCGTCGAGCCAATCGCACTGCACCGCAACTTCATTCCAGCACTCGGCTGGCCGATGTTGGCGCTGGTGCTGGCGGCGCAGGTGTTGCGCTGGTGGTGCATCACCACGCTGGACTACCAGTGGAACACCCGCGTCATCGTCATCCCGGGCGCCAATCGCGTCACCGGTGGTCCCTACCGACTGATACCCCATCCGAACTACGTCGCCGTGATCACCGAAGGTGTGGCGCTGCCACTGGTGCACACCGCATGGCTTACCGCGCTAATCTTTTCGTTGCTGAACGCGTGGCTGCTCAGTACCCGGGTCAGGGTCGAGAACGCCGCGTTGGCGAGCCTGACGTGATCGACCTTCTGGTGGTCGGTGGCGGACCAGCGGGACTGGCCACCGCGATCCACGGTGCCCGGGCTGGGTTGAATGTGGTTGTCGCCGAACGGCGCCGCGGACCGATCGACAAAGCGTGCGGTGAAGGCCTGATGCCGCACACCCTGGGCCACTTGCAGAAGCTCGAGGTGTATCCACTCGGTAAGCCGATCCGTGGCATCAGCTACCGGGACGGCGATCGCCAGGTCGACGCGAAGTTCAAACGCGGTGCCGGCCGCGGCGTGCGCCGAACGGTGCTGCACAGTGCACTGATCGACGCGGCGGTCGACGCCGGCGTGGACATCGTCCGTGACGAGATCCGCGGAATAAGCCAGGACGCCAACACAGTTCACGCCGGGCGCTGGCGAGCGCGATACCTGGTCGCGGCCGATGGGTTGCACTCCCCTGTCCGCCGATCGCTGGGTTTGGGACAGATCAGTCCCGGCCCGCGGCGTTGGGGCATCCGGCGGCACGTCCAGACCGCGCCGTGGACCGACCACGTCGAGGTGCACTGGGCGGCCGGCGCCGAGGCGTACGTGACGCCGGTCGCGGACGACTGCGTGGGTATCGCGTTGCTCAGCTCGAGTCGGGGCGGATTCGATCGTCACCTCGAGGAGTTCCCCGCGCTGCGTGAGCGGATCGATGGGCACCCCCACGAGCCCGATCGCGCGGCCGGCCCATTGCGGCAGAAGGTGTCGAGACGTACGGCCGGGCGAGTCCTACTCGTCGGGGACGCCGCCGGCTATGTCGATGCGCTCACCGGCGAAGGCCTCGGGCTGGCCTTCGGTGCGGCCGAAGCGTTGGTGGAGTGCGTCCTCGCGGGGCGGCCGGGAGATTACGACCGGCAGTGGCGTCAACTGACGCGGCGCTATCGGATGCTGACTGCCGCCCTGCTGCAAGCCAGCGCCTACGCTCCGGCCCGGTCACGCATCGTGCCGGCCGCGGCGGCCCTGCCGACGGTGTTCACCGGCATCGTGAATTTGCTTGCGCAGTAAGGACGCAACGCTCAGACCTGCACTGCGTTGGCATCGCGAAACCCCGGCTGGCCGGGCGCTGGGTCGCCAGATCCCGCCTGGCTGGGCGCTGGGTCGGCGCCGTCGCGCTCAGGCGACAAGCGGTTTCGGAGTGTCCACGATCGAATAGTCGCTGGCATCGCCGGCGACGACTCGGCTGCGCTCTCCGTTGACACTGACCGGGATGTCGCCGGCGAGCGTGATGCGACGGACCTCGCGGCGCTGATTGCCGAAGTCGGAGACGGCGTAGTGCTGGGTTGAGCGGTTGTCCCAGATTGCGACGTCGCCGAGCTCCCAGTTCCACCGAATCGTGTTCTCCAGCCAGGTGATCCGATCCTGGAAGATCCGGTACAACGACGCGAACTCGGCCCCGTTGAGGCCGACGAAAGACTTGGCGAAGGAGCCCAACAGCAATGACTTCTCGCCTGATTCCGGGTGCACCCGGACGACCGGGTGCTGCGTCTCGTAATGCGTCGAGTGGAATTGGGCCGCGTATTTCAGGATCGCCTCGGGGTCGGCTTCGGCCGCCGCCAGCTTGGCCGGATCGATCTGGGCGTAGTCGAAAGCATTGTCGTGCACGGCCCACAGATTTTCCGCGAGCTCCTTCAACGGCTGTGGGAGCTGTTGGTATGCGGCGACCGTGGACGCCCACGTGGTCGTCCCGCCATAGGGCGGCAGCTCGACGGCACGCAAAATGGACGCTTTCGGCGGGCGATCGACGAACGTGACATCGGTGTGCCACTGGTTGGCGCCGCCACCTCCGATGGCTTCCAGTTTCATCACGCGACTTCCGTCGAACTTCAAGGTCGGATGCGGCGTGGTCGGTACGCCGAGGCTTTCGGCGAACTCGTAGTGGGAGTCGTCATCGAGATGGTTTTGCCCGCGGAAAAAGATCACCTTGTGGTCGACCAGCGCTTGATTGATCGCGCCTGCGGTCTCGGCGTCGACAGCGCCCACGCGCACCCCTTCGATGCGCGCCCCGATGTTTTCACCCAGCTTCACCACGCGGAGGTCACTACTCATCTCTGCTCCTTCTGCGACGTTTTCACGTAGGCGGCTGTCTACACCGGCCGTTGTGAGCTACCGTACACAGATGGCTACAGCGGAGGCAACGGTTTCGACCACGGCGAAGCCAATTGGCAAAGACGAGGTCAGGGCGGCCGTCATCGAAGCGGCCGGACAGTTGTTCGCCGAGAAAGGCCCGGCCGCGACGTCCATCCGGGAGGTCGCCGCCCGAGCCGGCGTCAACCACGGCCTGCTGCATCGCCACTTCGGGAGCAAGCGCCAACTTCTGGCGGCGACGCTGCAGCATCTCGCGGACTCGGCAGCGGCCCTGCGGGCCTCCGGGGCCGCGCAGTCAGAAGTGGAAGCCGCCTACGAAGTCCAGGCGCGCGTCATGGTGCGCTCCACCCTCGACGGTTTTCCCGTGGAAGAACTGCAGCAGCGCTTTCCGGGCATGGAGGCGTTTCTGGAGCAGGTGCGCGCCGATCACAGCGATGATCGGACAGCGCGACTGTTGGCCGCCCATGGCATGGCCTTGCAGGTCGGATGGGGTCTACTGGGACCGACTCTGCGGGTTGCGTTCGGGCTCCAGGATCTCGATGACTCCGAGATCCGTGCGGCGGTCGCCGAGCAGATCGCCAAAATCGTTGCCGCTGAGTAGCACGCACACGGACAGACCACTCTGTCTAGGCGTGCTAATTTGGCTGTCATGACCACCGCAGCGGCCAAGACTGCGCGGCCGGCCGACCGGCTGCTCGCCACGGCGACGGATCTGTTCGGCAAGTACGGGATCCGGGCTGTGGGCATCGACCGCATTCTGCGCGAAGCCGACTGCGCAAAGGCCAGTCTCTACAGCTCATTTGGCTCCAAGGATGCGCTGGTTATCGCATACCTGACGGAACTGGACGTGGCTGACCGGGACCGATTCACGCAGGCGATCGAAGGCATCACCGATCCAGTTGCGCAGGCACTGATGTTCTTCGACCTGGCGCACGCCAGAGGCTTACGACACGATTTCCCCGGGTGCCTCTACACCAGCGCCGCGTCCGAATTTCCAGGCGTACGTTTCGAACCCATCGACGAACACCGCCGGTGGGTCCGCTCCACGTTGAGCGCTCGGATCAAAGCGGCCGGCATTCGGCGACCCGCGCCAGTGGCCCGCCAGATCCAGCTGCTGTACGACGGCGCGCTGGTGGCGTCGAAAGTCGAACAATCCGTGGAGCCGATCCGCTTCGGGCGCGGCCTCGCCGAAGACGCCATCATCACGGCACGCACCGCCCACTCCTGACGCCGCGGTGTTCGAATCACCGCGATTCGATCACGCGGGACGCCCGCTCATTCCACGAGAAGTCCGTAGGCACCTCTGGGCGACATGTCGGTGTAGGTGCTGGTCAACCGCCGCTATCGCCCCGTGCCACGGTACTTGCGGTGCCGACGGCCCTCCGTGGCGTTCGCGACCGTCGCGCCGCCGACCTGGATTTCAGGATATAGACAGAGTGGTCTGTCTATGCCACCGTGTGAACAGTCACCGCCGAACTTCAAGGAGCCAGCACCTATGACCACCTTCTCTGGCCACGCCCTCACGATCGACGCCGCCGGGCTGGACCGACTCTCGTGTAACGCCAAGGCCGACCCGACTACCGGGAAAAAGACCCTCAAAGCAAAAACCCTGTGCGAATCCAACTTTCGCAACCTCACTTACGTGCGTGATCTGGCGCCGATGCTGGTCGGCGAGCCGCCGGCGCTGTTGGGCGACGACGCGGCACCGAACCCGTCGGAAACCGTTCTGGCAGCACTGGGTTCATGCATCGCGGTCGGCCTGCTGGCCAACGCCACTCACCGGGGTGTCGCCCTGACCAGGATCGAGGTGAGCATGGAAGGCGACATCGACATCTCGGCGGTCTGGGGCGTCGGTGACACTCCCGACGACAAGGTCCCCGGGTTCACCGCGATTCGCAGCCAGGTGGTGCTGGCCGGCGACGCCGACACCGACGTCCTGCAGGAAATCCACGACAACGCCATCCACTGGTCACCTGTGGTGAACACGTTGCGCCGGCCGGCATCCGTCGATTCCACCTTGACCGTCGAATAATCCGACTCGAGGACAGAGATGACCACCGAACTCGCTCACACCGAGACCCGCCCCGCGATTCTGACATCCGATGTCGTCACCCAGATTGCCGGCAATGCAACAGATCTGGATCAGGGCGATCGCGATACGCGCGACAACGTCGGACTGCTGGCCCGCGGCGGCCTACTGGGATTGGGCGCTCCCGGCAATCACGACCATGCGCTACCCACGATGGCCGCGGTGATCGCCGAAGTGGCGGGCCACTGCCTGTCGACTGCCTTCTCGGTATGGGCGCATCGCATGACCGTGGAGTATCTGACCGCGGCGGCCACGCCGTGGTCGCTCAGCACCGCCGCCAGCCTGACCGGCACCGGGGCGCTGGGGGTGACGGGGATGGCCTCGGCCTTCAAGGACGCCGCAGGCTGCGGCTCCCTGGACCTGCTGGCGACGCCTGCCGACGGTGGCTACCGGCTCACCGGCACCCTGCGCTGGGCCAGCAACCTCTATCCCGACTCCGTCATGGTCACTGCCGCGCACACCGAACCGGGTGAAAAGATCGTCGTAGCGCTGCCGCTCGCCTCCGAGGGTGTCACGATCGGTAATCACTTCGAGCTACTCGCGCTGGGCAGCACGGCCTCGTCCTTCCTCACACTCGACAACGTCTACATCGGCGAAGACCAGATCCTCAGTCGCGACATCGAGTCGTTTCTGAACCAGGTCCGCCCGACGTTTCTGGTACTGCAGTCGGCGATGTGCGTCGGGCTGGCCCGCCGGTGCCTCGACGAGGTAGCGCCTAGTCTGGGTGGCGTCAACTCGGCATTTGCGGCCGAATTCAACACGCTGACAGCGGAATTGACGGCAGTCGAGTCGCAGGTGGCGGCCTTCGCCGCGGCTGTTGGCGGCGCGGCCACACCCGCGAAGCGCGATCTACTGACGCTGCGATTGGCCGCGGCCGACACTGTCAGCGCGGCAGCGGCCCTGGAGATCCGGACCGCCGGCGGCAAGGGCTACGCACGCCGCACCGACGCGAGCCGCCGTTTCCGCGAGGCCGCGTTCATACCGGTGCAATCCCCGTCAGAAGCCCAGCTCCGCTGGGAACTGCGCACCGGCCGCTGAAGTACAGACGACTTTCACTGGGAGACAACCATGTCCGTGCCAACACTCACCAGCAACGGTGCCGAGCCGCTGACCAAGGCGTCCCGATCGTCAGCTACTCGCGATCCGTTTGAACTGTTCACTATCGGCGAGATGACCACCCGGGTCGCCGAGATCGCCGTTGAAAAGGCCGCCCACCCGTGGAGCTTCTTGGTTCGCTCGCTGGTCGGCGGTGGCATGGTCTCCTTCGGCGTGCTGCTCTCTCTCGTGGTCAGCACCGGGGTCTCGTCACCGGGTATCGCGAGCCTGCTGATGGGTGTGGCGTTCGGGATGTCGTTCGCGCTGATCCTGGTGTCGGGCATGTCGCTGATCACCGCCGATATGGCGGCCGGAGCCATGGCAATTCTGCAGCGCCGGATGTCTCTGCTCGGCTACCTCCGGCTGCTGCTGATCGGTCTGACCGGAAACTGCCTCGGGGCATTGACTTTCGTTGCCGTATGCGCCGCGGCGGGCGGTCCTTACCTGGGCGCGTTCGCGCAACGCGCGGCCATCGTGGCAACAGCCAAGACCTCGCAACCGACGCCGACCGCCATCCTGCTGGCCGTGGTGTGCACCTGGTTTCTGCAGACGTCGATGTGTCTGTTCTTCAAGGCGCGAACCGACGTTGCGCGAATGGGATTTGCCTTCTACGGGCCTTTCGCATTCGTCATCGGCGCAACCCAGCACGTCATCGCCAACATCGGATTCCTCGGGCTACCGCTACTGCTGTCGGCGTTTCACCCGGAAGCTCCGCACACCGCGCTGACGTGGGGCCTGGGCCCCCACGGATTGCTGACCAACATCGCGATCACCACCGTGGGCAACCTCGTCGGTGGCACGTTGTTTGTCGCGGTGCCATTCCAACTCGTCACCAAGTTGCAGGAACAAGGCCGATAGCCCCGAACCGCACTCAGCCGCGGTTTCGCACCGCCGCGGCGACCGCCTGCGGAGCTTCCGACGACGGATAGTGACCCACCCCGGGCAGTTCGGTCACCACAGCGTCCGGCAAGACCTTCACAGCCTGCTCCAGAACGTGGCCGCCCGACACCGGATCCGCCATTCCCCACACCAGATGCAGCGGGCCCGTCCAGTCAGCCAACGCCGACTCCCACCGCTGATGGTGAATCGCGCGCTCGGCGTTGTACTTGATCAGCAGGTGTGACAACTTGTGCCCGTCGTCCTTGGACATGCCGAGCCATAGGTCGTCGAACTCGTTGTCGCTCAGCGGCGTTCCACGAACCGCGTCGAGTGCTGAGCGGACCCGGCCCGCGCTGACCCGGCCGGCGATCAGCTTTCCGATCACCGGCAAAATCAGCAACTTCTGCATCCGGGTCGGACGGTAGGCGCTGTAGACGATCCCGCAGTTCAGCATGGTGACGTCATCGACGGCGAAGGACAGCCGGCCCCGGTTGGCGCGATCGAGGAGTTCCTGACCGACGATTCCGCCATAGTCGTGAACCACCAAGCGCACCGATGTCAGCCCGAGGTGCGCGACGAGATCCTCGACGGTGTCCGCGGACTCGGCCACCGAGTAGGTGTAGCTGCTCGGTTTGTCCGAGGCGCCGTAGCCGAGGAAATCCATGGTGACCACGTCGTGGTCGACGGCCAGGTCACTCGCTATCTCGGCATAGTCGTACGACCAGGTCGGAAACCCATGCAGCAGAAGCACTGTCGGGCCGGTGCCGCGACGCCGATAGGCGATGCGATGCCCGCGCCGGCTGATCAAGGTGTCGTTCTCGGCGATCCACTGCGCCGCCCGGGGTACCCGCGCCGACCCGGTCATCGTGACGCCGCCATCACCAGAACCTACACGCCGCATCACGCGGATCGTTCGGCCGCCCGGTATCGAAGATGTCGCTCTGTGACCTGACCGTAGCCGGGATGTGCCCGTTGCCCGGCTACGTTTACCACTCGGCCGATCGACGGCACCGGGCCGAGAATCGATGACGGGCAAGGAGTTTTATGGACTTCGAGGGTGACAATGCCCGCGAACTCGTGTCGCTGGCTCACCAGGCTTTACGCAGCGATGGGGTCGACAAGGGCCCACTGTGCGCCGCGGCGATCAGGGTCATCGACAACCCTCCCCGGGACGGAATCTTGCGTAACCTAGCTGACCACGTCTGCCAGGCCGTTTTCGACTGGGCGTGCTTCGACGGCTCCAACGCGCGATTAGAGGGCGTCGTGAAAGCCTACGAGACGGCAGCGCAGGCACTGCGGGCACTCCAGGTGGAGGACAGACTGAACACGTTTCGGTAGTGCGGCCGGAAATTGCCGCTGCTCAAGCAAATTGGCGCAGAAACGCCGTCACGGGTGGATTGACCTGCTCGGCATGCGTCAAGCTTGGGGTATGACCGGCACCCGGCACCACAATCAGATCAACGGCCTGGGGTAGGGCGTCTCGGAGCATGCGCCCGAGTTGCAGCGGCACGGGCTCGTCGGCTTCGCCATGCACGACCAACGACGGCTGGGAGATTTCGCCAAGACGGCCGGCGATGTCATCGACGCCCATCAGCACTTTCACCGCATCTGCCAGTCGATCGTTAGGCTGCTGACGCCAGGATCGGAGCCAATCGTCATGAATGTCCGGGTCGCCGAGCAGCATGTCGAGCAGGCCCGCGGCAACCGCGTCCGGGCCGCCGGTGCGGAATCCGTCACTGATGCCTTGCATCTGAGCCAAGGCCTCGGGCGGCCAGGCTACCCCCGCGGTGTCGATCAAAACCAGCGCCGTGACCCGCTCGGGCGCGAGCAGCGCCGCGCGCAGCGACAAGAATCCGCCCTGTGAATGCCCGACCAGCGCCGCGCGCTCGATGTCGAGATGATCAATCAGGCCCAGTAGATCGGAGGCCGAGTCCCAGTAGGTGTACAAGGCGTGGTCGTCTTCGGTGAGCCCGTGCAGACGCTCATCCCATACCAGACAACGGAACTCGGCGCGTAGCGCCTCGATCTGCGGAGCCCACATCCAGCGGTTCATCAGATTGCCGTGGCTGAACACAACGACCGGCTTGTCGCCGCCGCCATCCTCGAAGAACAACCTCTGGCCATTGACCGGTGCGAACGGCATCCACCTATCCTGTCAGCGAAACATCGAGTACTGCCGCATTTCGGCAGCGAGCGTCGGCTCGTGCAGCACTCGCCGCACAAAGACATCGACGTGCGCGACGACAGCTGCGCCGTAGCTGGGCGCGGCGTCGAATTCGTGATTGCATCCGGCGAATTCCACCAGTTCTGAGACCACGCCGAGACGGGCGAGTTCGTCCGCCAGCCGTCGGGAGTTGATCGGCCGGATCAACACGTCGGCGGTGCCGTGCACGATCATCGTCGGCGGGAAATCCGGGCCGACAAGCGCCAGCGGGCTGATGGCGTCGGCCTGCGCCTGGGTGCATGTCGTTTCGAGCAGGTCGACGGCCGGCAGGGCCCCATCGCTTCGTTGATTGGCCAGTATTGCGGCGAGATCGATTCCGGCGGGCCCCATCTGAAGAAGCGAGGGTTGCTCCGCGCGGAAACTCACCGGCGCATAGCAGTCGATGAGCGCGGCCACGGAAATCGGTGCACCCGGGTCATCGTGGCCGTCATCGAGGGTGCTGTCGGCGAGGGTCGCCGCAGTCGTCAACGCGATGTGTGCACCGGCGCTATGTCCCCACAGCACAAGCGAATCCGGCCGCACCCCCAGGTCATCCGCGTGGGCAGTGACCCATCGCAGTGCTGACCGCACATCGGTGACCGGCGCCGGCCACGGGGCGTGACCGAGCAACCGGTACTGGACCTGAATCACGGTATATCCGCGCGCGGCCAATGCGGCCGACCGGGAATCGAGCATGGCCGGCGTTCCCACCCGCCACGCGCCGCCGTGCAGATGCAGTACCGCGATCGCGCGCCGGGCCGGCCCGGTGGGCCGGAAGACCCGCAACGTCAGCGGGCCGGTGGCCCGATGGGCATAGACGAATTCTTCGACGGCCATCCCTGAACCGTATCCGTCGCCGCTCCTACACCAACGCGGCTGTCAGGTAACCGGATCCACTACCGAAGGATGCCAGCTCGTCGTTGGGCACCTCGAAACCGTTGGCGGCGTAAGCCTGTTCGGTCGTCTTGATGTCCGTTCGCCAGCCGTGCGCCGCGAGGTAATCGGCGGCCGGGTTGCGATCGCCGGTGTAGAACAACTCGGCCAGGTTGATGTTCGAGCCGATCCGCCGGGAGCGCTCGGTGAGCCGCTCGGCCCAGTCCGCTGGCACATTCCGCAAGTCCATGTGCTCGGTGGCGATGCGGCTACCGGGGGCGGAGAGCGCCGCAACGTTGTCGAACAAGCGGTCTTGGGCCTCCGGTGGCAGGTACACGAGCAGACCCTCGGCACTCCAGGCCGTCGGTTGCTGTGGGTCGAATCCGGCTTCGAGCAATGCCGCGGGCCAGTCTTCGCGCAAATCGATGGCGACCGTAGTCCGTTGAGCGGTCGGTTCAGCACCGAGGTCGGCGAGCGTACCCGTCTTGAACGCGATGACCTGCGGCTGATCGATTTCGAAGACCGTGGTGCCACTCGGCCATGGCAAGCGGTAAGCCCGGGTATCCAAACCTGACGCGAGGATCACGGCCTGGCGAATGCCCACCTCGGTCGCCTGCATGAAGAAGTCGTCGAAGAATCGGGTGCGCACTGCCATCTGCTCGCTGATGGCGCGACGATTCAGCAACGGATCGTCGTCACCCCGCCCGATCTGTCCGTCGATGAGCTTCACGAACGTGTCGATGCCCACCGCCCGGACCAGCGGGTCCGCCCAGGGGTCGTTCAACAGCGGATCGGGATTCTGTGACGCCAGTGCGCGTGATGCGGCGACCGCGGTGGCGGTTGCGCCCACGCTGGATGCCAGGTCCCACGAATCCTTGTCAGTACGAGCCATGTCGATAACCTTTTCTACGTCTGCAATTTACTTAGCTTGATTAACTATATCACGCAGTCGTGAAAAGCCGCGAAAACTAGCCCAGCTGGGCGTATTCCGCGTGCAAGGCATCCAGCCGGCGTAGCGACTCGTCGCGAGGTTGGGTCGGCAACTCGACGGTGACGTGCTCGATACCGAGATCGCGGTAGCCAGCCAAGACGTCAGCCGTCACTTTCCCGACATGAGACGCGATCACCGGAACTCCCGCCCCGGCGACCTCACGCAGCGCCGCCAAGTCACCCGCGAGCGCGTCGGCGGAAGGACTCAGGGACAGCCAGCCCGCACCGAGGTCGGCGATGCGGGAGAAGTTCGCCGGACCACCACCGATGTACACGGGTGTGTGCGGCGTCGTCGGCGGCTTGGGCCAACTGTAGATGGGGTCGAAGTCGACGTACTTGCCGTGGAATTCGGCCTTTTCCTTGGTCCAGATCTCGATCATGGCGCGCAGTCGCTCGTCCATGACACGGCCACGCACCCGCGGGTCGACACCGTGATTGGCGATCTCCTCGCGCAACCAGCCCACGCCCACACCGAACAGGAAGCGCCCCTGCGACACCAGATCCAGCGAGGCGACCTCTTTGGCCGTCTGGATGGGGTCGCGTTGGGTGACCAACGCGATGCCGGTGCCCACGAGCAGTGACTCAGTCGCTACCGCGGCAGCGGTCAACGACACAAACGGATCCAACGTTCGGTAATACTGCGGCGGAATCGGCCCGCCCATCGGGTAGGGAGTCTTGGCGTCGACCGGGATGTGGGAGTGCTCAGCAACGAACAGCGACCCGAACCCGCGTGTCTCGAGAGCGACACCGAGGTCAACCGGGCCTATGCCCGAGGCATTGAAAAAAGTGAACACACCGAGACGCATCGACGCTTCCTTCCGCAGCTCAGCGCCGGCCACATTTTTTGGCAGGCACGGAGCAGTCCAACTGTGCCGACCGGCGGCCTTATTCCGTAGGCTGCGGGCTGTGGTGAATCGCGATCACGGGGATGTCGGAGATGCGCCGTCAGTGCCGCCGCCGCTGCGGCCCCCGACCATTACCGCCCAGCCGTCGGCCGCGGAGCAGGCTCGCACCATTGCGGCCGGCACCAATGCGTCGACGCTGGCCACCCTGACCGCCGATGGCGATCCCTGGGCGTCACTGGTGGCGTACGGACTGGTGGGTGGCGCTCCGGTGCTGTGCGTATCGAATCTTGCCGAGCACGGCCGCAACCTGGCCGGCGACCCGCGCGCCAGCCTGTCGATCGTGACGACAACCAGCGACCCCGACCCGCTGGCAACCGGCAGAATCACGCTGGCCGGCGTTGTGGAATCGCCAACGGGCGCCGATCGGGACGCCGCACGAGCGGCATATCTGGCTGCGGTGCCCGCTGCGCGGTTCTACATCGAATACAGCGACTTCACCCTGTGGGTGCTGCGGGTCGATCGGGTGCGATGGGTGGGTGGATACGGCCGGATGGACTCGGCGACCGGCGCGAACTACCTTGCCGCCGAGCCGGATCCGGTGACTCCCACGGCGTCAGGCGCGATCGCGCACCTCAACGCTGATCACGCCGACGCATTGGCGTCGATGGCCCAGGCCTTCGGCGGCTACCCCGATGCCGAAAGCGCGGTGTGTACCGGCATCGACCGCTACGGACTCGACGTGCGCGTGCACACGCCGCGCGGAGTCGCCTACACCCGCGTCGGCTTCCCGGAACCGCTGCATTCGGCTGATCAATTACGCTCTGTCACAGCAGATTTGGCTCACGCAGCCAACGCGGCGCGGTAGGCGGCGACGGGTCGCGCTGGGCGCGGCCAAGCTTACGAACCGGTGGCCCGGCGACGGTGAGCGTGTAGTCGATCGATCGCCGCTCGCCGGAGTGACCTGCGGGCAGGGGTGTGTTGGTAGCGGCTCGTCGCCTGCCCCGTTCTTTTGGCGTGGTACATCGCCAGGTCCGAGTCGCGCAGAATCTCGTCGGCACTACGGCTGTCGTCAGGGCAGACGCTGACCACGCCAATGCTGGCGCTGATCCAGACGTAACGTGTTGCCGTGGCATCGATGTGGTGATCGACGGCAATGGGCTCGGCGAGCGCCGCGTGCAGTCGCCTGGCCAGATCGTCGATTTCTGCCGGTTGTAAGGGGCCGGCCAACAGCGCCACGAACTCGTCGCCACCGACACGTCCGACCACGTCGCCGGGACGCAATGCTTGATTGAGGTGTTGCGCCGCAATCTGCAGGACGGTGTCTCCGGCGTGATGCCCTAATGCGTCATTGATGGCTTTGAAGTTGTCGAAGTCGATGAAAAGCACTGCGCCCAGACTGCGATGACTGGCTTCCATGTACTCGGTCATCAACGCGAGCACGCGTGCGCGGTTAGGCAGCCCGGTCAGCAGATCATGGGTGGCCTGATGCAGGAGCTGTTGGTGGGCATTGTGGCTTTCGGTGATGTCGACGAACGAAATCAACACTGACGAGCGCGCGGGATCGGTCGGGTCCAGGAGCGACCAGTTCACCGATAGCCAGATCCGCTGGCCGTCGGAACGTCGATCGATGCCATAGGTGGTGGCGTGACGCGGACTGGCGGTGAGGGTTTCCAGGACAGGTTGTTGGTCCGGGCTCAGCAGCGCGCCATCACCGTCGTAGACCGCCACCGACGCGAGCTTGGCGAACTCGACAGCATCCCTTCCTGTCTCCGGCACTCCTACGATTCGCAGAGCGGCGGGATTGACGAATTCCACTTCGCCGCCCGCGCCGATAACGACGACGCCTTCTTCCAGAGAGCGGACGACCGTTTGAAAATGCTTTTCCGCCCGCCGCAGCGCGGTTTGGTCGGCGCACAGCACCACGTACCCGTCGCTCATCGGCGATACTGACACCCGCATGGTCAGCGCGGAACCATCGGCGGCGCGGTGCGTGGCGTGTTCGACTCCCCCGCCGGCGACGATTCTCGCCGGATCCAGGGCGGCGCCGACCACTTCGGAGACCGGAAGCCCCAACGCGCGTGCGGCCGTGCTGCCGTAAATGGCCTCGGCGGCCGGATTCCAGCTGGTGACCTCGCCGTGCGCGGTGGTGGCGATGATGGCGTCGCTGACATGAGTCACCAACGCCGCCTGAAAACGCAGACCGGCCTCGACAGCCTTCTGCGCGCTCAGATCCCGAAAGATCACCTTGTGCGCCGGCTTGCCTTCCCACTGCGTGCGAACACCCAGCGCCTCGACGGTGAGGGTCGTCCCGTCCAGTGCTAGGACGGTGATTTCCAGAGCCGGCGTCGCGTCGCCTTCGTCCCGGCGCGCGGCAATAAAGTCGCGCACCGCAATCTGCGAGTCCGGGTGCAGGAAATCCGCGACGCGGCGTCCCAACAGCTGATCAGCGGAGTCGGCCGCTAAATTCCGCACCAGCGCCTGGTTTACGTAGACGTAGCGGCCGTCGACGTGAACGCAGATACCGATGGGACTGTGATCGAGTAGCCACCGGTAGCGCTGTTCAGCGTCGGACCCCAGTGACACGTGTGAATCATCGATCGCGACCGCACTTCGCCCGGCGATTGGCTCTGCGCTGAGGTCATTGTCCATCCGCCCCGGCCTTCAATCCGCAACATTCAATAGCAGCTGCTGCTCATTGAAGGTTAAGACGTCAGGGCAAGCCGGTCGCGCCGAAAGTACATTTTCTTAAATTAGCGATCGTCGGCGGGTCTTTCAGTAAAGCCCGGATCAACGGACGGAGTTGGCGGCTTCGCGCCGAGCCTTCGCTTTCACGTGGGTCGAGCAGCAGTGCACCATCTCGAGGTGGTACCGGTCACTGCAATAAGGCGAACAATAATTTGATGCGGCCGGAAGCCACTGCGGATCGCACAGGTCACGCCATCGGTCGTTCAGATCGAACGTGTGACCGCAATGCACGCAGGTCTTGATCTTGGCCTTGGTCTTGGTAGCCATGCCGGTTTAGTTTACGCGCGATGGCGCTAAATCGGTGCTGTTTCAGCTCGACAGCGAACAATCGACGTCTCGCAAAACATGCGGCGTGCAATTCGACGTTGACGTCATATGCCCCAATGAAATTAGTTACTTTCTGAAACTAATTCAGCCGTCTCCGATTCCTGCCGTCTGGCGGATCAAAATCAGCGCCGCACAGCGAAATCTTCTGTAGCGCAGGCTGTTTCCTCTTCTCCAACTCAAAAAAGCCGTCTCCGAGACTATTTCGCCTTACCGACACCGCCGCAACTGTCCTCGGCTGAGCGTTGCTTTGTGCCGCCGCACGCGAGCGGCCCACCCTCGGGTCGTTCACGGCGTGAGGTCGCACTGCGGGAATGCACTCGGCCGGTATGGCGTTCGGCTAGCGGTGGCGCACTCGACGATTTGCCCTAATATCAGCCCATCGAGCATTCCTGAGCGGGGGACCCAGCGTTGACGATTCTCAAGCGGCTATGGGTTCCGCTGGTCGTGGTCGTGGCACTGATCATCGGCGGCGTTGCGGTGGGCCGACTCAACGGCGTCTTCCCAGGACCCGGTTTGCCCAAGCCTGACCCCCGGGATGCGACCCCGCCGTACGCCCCCAAGACCGCCATCTACGAGATCCTGGGGCCTCCCGGAACGACCGGCGTGGTGAACTGGATGGACGCGGAGTCACTGCCGCAGAAGGCCAACTTCACCACGCTGCCCTGGTCGACGACGATCGTCGCCGCGATGCCCGGAATCTTCGCCTATGTCGTCGCCCAGGGTGACGGCCCCTCGATCAGCTGCCGGATCACCGTCGACGGGAAGTTGGTCGACCAGCAGCAAGTCAACACCCGGGACGCGCAGGTCTCCTGCTTGGACAAGTCCGCGTGAGCGACGACACGAGCGACACGGACCAGATCCCCGTCGCGCGGCACGGCGGAGTCGAGCACAAACCGCGCATAGCCCGCACGATCCGCGTCCTGGCACTACCGATCGTCATCGTGTGGGTGCTGTTGGCGGTCGGCGTCAACGTCTTCGTCCCACAGTTGGAGAAGGTCGCCGAGGAGATCTCGGTACCTCTGTCGCCGTCAGATGCACCGTCGGTGACCGGGATGAAGCACATCGGTGAGAAGTTCAAGGAGTACGACTCCGACAACCTCGTACTGGTGACCCTGGTCGGTGACAAACCACTCGGGCCGGACGCCCACAAGTTCTACGACGAACTGGTCAAGAAGATCCAGGCTGACCACGAACACGTCGAGCATGCGCTGAACTTCTGGGGCCAGCGATTCACGTCCTCGGGTGTCGAAAGCTACGACCATAAGGCCGCCTACGTTCAGGTCAACCTGAAGGGTGACCAGGGTGGTGCCGAAGGCGACAAATCTGTTGCCGCCGTTCGCAAAATCGTCGCGGACACCAAGCCGCCGGCTGGGGTGAAGGCCTACGTCGCCGGCCAGGGGGCCCTGACTGCCGACACGATCGTCGTCGGAGATGCGAGCCTGGCCAAAATCACGCTCATCACGGTCGTCATCATCGCGCTGATGCTGGCGTTCGTTTACCGCTCGATCGGCACCGTGTTGCTGACCATGGTGATCCTCTTCGTGGGACTCGCGACCGGCCGCGGCGTGGTTGCGCTGCTGGGCGAAACCGGCATCATGGGGTTGTCGACCTTCGCCGTGAACCTGCTGACCTCACTGGCGATCGCGGCGGGTACCGACTACGCGATTTTCATGGTCGGCCGCTACCAGGAGGGCCGCGAACGGGGCTTGGACCGTGAAGCCGCCTACTACGACACCTTCGCCGGCGTCAGCAAGGTGGTCCTGGGTTCCGGTCTGACCATTGTCGGGGCGCTGGCCTGCTTGAAGTTCACGCGGCTGCCCTACTTCAGTTCGCTGGCGTTCCCGTGCGCAGTGGGGTTGCTGGTGGTGGTGGCGGCTGGGGTCACGCTGACGCCCGCTCTCATCGTATTCGCCAGTGGCTTCGGTCTTTTCGATCCCAAGCGCGAGTTCAACTACACCCGCTGGCGCCGCCTGGCGACCGCCATCGTGCGATGGCCGGCGCCCATCCTCGCCATCTCCGTCATCATGGCGATCGTCGGCGCCCTCGGCTTGGCGGGATTCACCCCGCGCTACAACGACCTTTACTATCTGCCGCACAGTGCCCAGTCGGTGCAGGCGTACGACGCGGCCGACCAACACTTCACCCAGGCCCGCCTGAACCCCGACCTACTGATGATCGAGTCGGACCACGATCTGCGTAATCCCCGAGACATGCTGGTGCTGGACAAGGTCGCCGGAGCCATCTTCCGGGTGCCCGGCATCGAACGGGTGCAGAGCATCACCAGACCGCTGGGCCCACCGATCGAAGACGGATCCATCCCGTTCCAGCTCAGCGTGCAGAGTGCACCGATCCGCGACAACCTCAATTACTTGAAAGCCCGAACCGGCGACATCAAGAAAATCACCGATTTCCTCGACACCCAGATCGCCCTGCTGGAGAAGCAGTACGCGGTGACCCAGAAGCTCGCGAACGCCGCGGACGACAGTTCGAAAACCACTGGAGAGACGGCGGCCATCACGGATCAAATCCGTGACAACCTCGCGAATTTCGACGACTTCTACCGACCGATCCGCAGCTACTTCTACTGGGACAAGCACTGCTTCGACATTCCCATCTGCTGGTCGACCAGATCGTTGTTCGACTCACTGGACGGGTTCGATCAACTGGCGGAAAAGTTCCACGCCCTGACCACCGACCTCAACAACACGGCTGCGGCCACGCACGAATTGTTGGCGATCATTCCCGAGAACATCGCTGTGTCCAAAGCGATCCGCGATACGACACTGACGATCTACAGCTCGTTCAACAGTCTGATCGATCAGTTCGATCGCCTGACCGACACCAATGCGGTGATGGGCAAGTCGTTCAACGACGCTCGGGTGGAGAGCCTGTTCTACCTGCCGCCCGAGATCTTCCAGAACTCCGACTTCCAGTTCGGGTTGAGCCTGATGGTGTCGCCGGACGGAAAGGCCGCGCGGTTCATCATCACCCACGCCGTGGATCCAGCGACCGCAGAGGGAATCAAGTCGGTCGATCAGGAGCGCAACGCGGCCAAGGAGGCGCTGAAACTCACCTCGCTGGAGAACGCCGACATCTACCTCGGCGGCACCGCCGCGACGTTCAATGACATCGCCACCGGGGCCTGGTACGACCTCCTGATCGCTGCGGTGGCGTCGATCGTGCTGATCTTCATCATCATGGTGATCGTCACCCGCGCTCTCGTCGCCGCGGGAGTCATCGTCGGCACCATCGTGCTGTCACTAGGCGCGGCGTTCGGATTTTCGACGCTGATCTGGCAGCATCTGGGCCATTTCCAGTTGCACTGGGTGGCAACGGAATTCGCGTTGATCGTGCTGCTGGCTGTGGGGTCCGACTACAACCTGATGCTGGTGTCCCGAATCGAGGAAGAGATCGGCGCCGGCCTGAACACCGGGCTCATCCGCGGCGTGGGCGTGACCGGCCCAGTGGTGTCCGCCGCCGGTGTGGTGTTCGCCGTCACGATGGCCGCGATGCTCAGCAGCGACCTGCGGGCGATCGGTCAGTTCGGGTCCACGATCGGCATCGGCCTGTTGTTCGACACCTTTGTCGTTCGCACGCTGATCACGCCGTCGATCATGACGTTGATGGGCCGCTGGTTCTGGTGGCCGAAGCGGGTACGGGTCCGCCCGGCCAGCCAGATGCTTCGGTCCGTCGGCCCGCGCCCGCTGGTTCGTGCGCTGTTGTATCAGCCGCGGCACTCGGATCCGCCGGGGGCGGACGCGTAAACAACCCCGGGGATCACGCCGGGCTGTGCGGGTCCACGCCCATCACGTCGCCGTAACTTTGCGAGAGGTTGGCGATCATCTCAGCCTGGAGTCCGCCATCACGCTGCGATTCGTAGTGTTCCGGCATCTCCGAGGCGGCGACGTAGGCGCTTGCGGTCACGGCCGACCACATCGTCAGCGCGCGCTGTAACCGTCGGTCGGTCGGATCGACTCCCATCCAGTCGGCGAGCGCTTGAGTGATCACTCGCTTGCGGGCCGCTGACACGCTCCTGTGCAGATTCCGGGTTGCGCTGACGACCCGCGCCATCGCGAGAAGCCGCTCGAGCGGTAGCTCACTGCGGCCTTCGACGACCGTGTTCAGCGCCGCGACGCCGGCGCTCAGCAGCGCAAGCTCCGGGTCGATTCCCTTCTCGATCCCTGTGAGCGCGACGGCTGTTTCACGTGCCATGTCCTCGGCGATCGACATGATGATCGCCTCAGTGGTGGGGAAATATCTGGCGAAATCAGCATCCGATAGGCGGGCCTTGGCGGCGATCTGAACGGTGGTGGTGGCGTCATAGCCTTGGCGCTCAAAGAGTTTCAGGGCGGCGTCAATCAGCCGCTCACGGCGGTCGTCATGCGGCAACGACCTTCCCGCTGAGCTGGCCCCTGGGCTGGACCCCGTACCCACTGATCGAGTATGCATGGCTTGGTATCAGTTTCGGCCACGGTTCACTAAAACCTCACAATTGTGCACACGCTTGGAACTTGCTGGGAGGGGCGCGGATTGGTCGGCAGCGCAACAACTGCGCGCCCTACGTCGACGAACTCGACGGACCCGGCGTTCAACTCCTTCGAACACGCATGCACTCTTGACTAATGGACCACTACCGCCACGACGGCCTGACCTTCGATGTCCGCGATGCCGGGCCCGCCGACGGGCCTGTCGTCGTGTTGCTGCACGGCTTCCCTCAACACAACGACAGCTGGGACGCCGTCATCGACCGCTTGACCGCGCAGGGCTACCGCTGCCTGGCGCCCAATCAGCGGGGCTACTCGCCAGGCGCCCGCCCGCCCCGTCGCCGTGACTACCGCATCCCCGAACTGGTCGGCGATCTCGGCGCATTGATCGACGCCAGCGGAGCGCAGCAGGTGCACCTGGTCGGACATGACTGGGGCGCCGCGGTGGCGTGGGCCGCAGCCGCGGAGATGCCCGAACGGCTCACGACCGTCTCGCCAGTGTCTGTGCCGCATCCCGCGGCGTTCATCAAGTCGTTCGCCAACAGTCGTCAGGGTCTGGCGTCGTGGTACATGTACTTCTTCCAGTTGCCGCGCGTGCCGGAGTGGTCGATGAAGTGGCGCAACGGCGCCATGATGTCCAAGCTGCTGCAGCAGGCCGGGCAGACGCCGGCGGCGGCCGCCCGGGATGCGGAGGCGATGCGCGAACCGGGAGCCCTGACCGCCGCGATCAACTGGTACCGCGCGATGCCGCTGTCCAATCCGCGCGCGATTAACCAAAAAGTCTCCGTGCCAACGCTTTACGTGTGGAGCGACGGGGACACCGCGCTCATGCCCGCATCGGCCCACAACACTGCCCGATACGTCAGCGGGGAGTACCGTTTCGAGATCCTGCCCGGAGTTTCGCACTGGATACCCGAAGAACAACCCGACAAGCTGGCCGACCTGCTACTCGAGTGGTTCGCCGCCCATTAACTGAGTCGGGATCGGCTGTCGCTCAACACCTTGTCGATCTCCGACCACGTTTCCTTGACGATCTGTGCCGCCGACTGTAGGTCGATGATCCGCGAAGACACCTGACCGGTATTGGCGACGCTCGCGTCCATATCGCCGCCGAAGTACAGATCGGTGATCCGGCCGAGCAGCGCAATCCCGGGCTCCGCGGCCGCGGCACGGGCCGCGAGACCGGTTCGCAGCACCCGCATCGTGGGGTTGCCGGGCAGATCGAGCAGCACGGTGCCGTCATCGTCGGCCGCGATGATTTCGTTTTTGAAGTTGGCGTGCACGCCGGCTTCGTGGCTGGCGAGCATCCGGGTGCCCATCTGCACGCCCTCGGCGCCGAGGACGACCGCGGCCGCAGCGGACCGCGCGTCACAAATCCCGCCGGCCGCGATGATCGGCAAATCGACACGGTCGGCGACGAGCGGAAGCAGGACCAACGTCGACGCGCCCAGGGCCGACTTGAACCCACCGCCCTCAACTCCCTCGACCACCAGGGCGTCGACCCCCGCGTCAAGGGCCTTCTTCGCGCCCTTCAGCGATCCAATGACGTGGATGACGGTCATGCCGGCGTCGTGCAGCCGGGCCGTGAACAGAGCGGGGTCTCCGGCGGAGGTGAATACGTGGCGAACCTCGGCGGCCACCAGTTCCTCGACGATCGACGGGTCGCGCTTCCAGCCCTGGATCATCAGGTTGGCCGCGACCGGGCGGTCGGTCAGCTCACGCACCCTGCGCAGGTCAGCGCGACCCTCCGGGGTCAGCGTCTCGATCATTCCCAGGCCGCCGCCTTCGGAGACGGCGGCGGCGAGTTCGGCCCTGGCGATGTAGGTCATCGGCGCCTGGACGACGGGATACTGAACGCCCAGGAGCGATTGGATGCGGTTCGTCACACCCTGATTCTCTGCTAGGCCACGGCCGGGACGGCGGCCGGATTGGCGCTCTGTGAATCGGCGCACTACATTTTTTTCACGTGGTCTCCTCTGGAATGGGCGTGCTCGCCCGGTGGGTTGTTCCCTTTCTGACGGTCGTCGGCCTGACTCTCGCCGCTGCCTCGACGCAGACCGGTATCGCCCCTCCGATCCGCCTGGTCGATTCGGGTAACCCGATCGCCGGCCACAACCTCTACGTCGATCCCACGTCGGCGGCCATGGCCGCGGCGCATCGCGCCAACCCGCCGAGCGCCGAACTCGACGCGATCGCCAACACGCCGCAGGCGTTCTGGATCGACAACGCGGTCCCGTCTGCCGCTATCGGCCGATACGTCAACGGAGCTAACGCTGCCGGCGCGATGCCGGTGCTGGCGGTGTACGCCCTTCCCCACCGCGACTGCGGCAGCTTCGCCGCCGGCGGATTCGGATCGGGCGACGCCTACCGCCAGTGGATCGACGGCGTCGCAGCCACCGTGGGGGGCACGCCCACGACGTTCATCGTCGAGCCCGACGCACTCGACATGGCCGACTGCCTGTCGGGCGGCCAGCGCGAGGAGCGCTACAGCCTGATCCGCTACGCCGTCGACACCTTCACGCGTAACCCTGCCGCTGCGGTGTACATCGACGGGGGGCATTCGCGCTGGCTCTCCGCCGCGGAGATCGCCAACCGGCTCAACCAGGTCGGCATCAACCATGCCCGCGGGTTCAGCCTCAACACCTCGAACTTCTTCAGCACCGACGAGGAAACCGGCTACGGCGAAGACATCTCCGGGCGCACCGGAGGTTCGCACTACGTGATCGACACCTCGCGCAACGGTGCCGGACCGGCGCCGGACGCCCCGCTCAACTGGTGCAACCCGAGCGGGCGGGCACTCGGCGCGCCACCCACTACGGCGACCTCGGGTGGTCATGCCGACGCCTACCTATGGGTCAAGCGTCCCGGCGACTCAGACGGATCGTGCGGACGCGGCGAACCCGGCCCGGGTCACTTCATGAATCAGTACGCCATCGACTTGGCCCGCGCCTCACACCACTAGGCGCCGTCTTCAGGTCTACTGAGCAGGGCACGCGCTGTGGTGCCGCGCATGCGCGCGTTAGTGTCCTTGGGTTGGCTTCAGCGAACAAGCCGATAGAAAAGTTGAGCAATTCATGACTGCACCAGCAGAAGCATCGGCACTTGAAGAGCGCGTCGGCCACCACTACCAGATGGACACCACCTACCTGGTGGGCCGCGAAAAGCTACGCGAATACGCCCGTGCGGTGCAGGATTATCACCCGGCCCACTGGGACGTCGACGCCGCTATTGAACTGGGCTACTCCGACCTGGTGGCGCCGCTGACATTTACCTCGACCCCGGGCATGACCTGCAATCGCCGGATGTTCGAGCAGATCGTCGTCGGCTACGACACCTACATGCAGACCGAGGAATTGTTCGAGCAGCACCGCCCGATCGTGGCCGGCGACGAACTGACCGTTGACGTCGAGCTCACGTCGGTCCGCAGGATGGCCGGCCGAGACCTGATCACGGTGACCAATACCTTCACCGACACGGCCGGCGAGCGGGTGCACACCCTGCACACCACCGTCGTGGGCGTCACCGCCGCGGACATCGATCCGGCGATCAAGACGGCGGTCCAGAACGCGATGATGCACGACGTCGATATTTTCGGGGTCGGCGAAGACGACTACCGGAAGACGGTTCGCCCCGAAGGTGCGATTCGAATCGCCGACGGAAGTCTCACCCGCACACCGGGGACGGCGTCGTTCGATGACGTGAAGGTCGGCGACGAGCTACCGGTGCATCAGGCGCGCCTGACTCGTGGCGACCTGGTGAACTACGCCGGAGTGGCCGGCGACGCCAACCCCATTCATTGGGACGAGGACATCGCCAAGCTGGCCAACCTGCCCGACGTGATCGCCCACGGAATGCTCACCATGGGTTTGGGTGCGGGGTTCGCCTCCACCTGGACGGGCGACCCCGGTGCAGTCACCCGCTACGCGGTGCGGTTGTCGGCTCCGGCGATCGTGTCGGCCAAAGAGGGCTGCGATATCGAATTCGGCGGCAAGATCAAGTCTTTGGACCCGGAGACCCGCTCAGGCGTTGTGATTCTCACCGCGAAATCCGCGGGCAAGAAGATCTTTGGTATGGCCACCCTGGGCGTTCGCTTCCGCTGACCTGAGCGCGTACGCGCGGCGGCGCTAGTCGCACAGAGTGTCTGGGTGACGTACGAGCGCGCGACGCGCGTAGTAGGCGAAGTTTGCCTGGCTGCGTGTGGGAATCAGGGCCCAGTCGTGGGCCTCGCGAGCCAGTTCTTCGGCCAGTGGCGTGATCGTGCCGGCGGCCATCGCGGCGAGCTGTAGTTTGGCGCCGCGTTCGATCAGGACCGCCAGCGAACAGGCCTCTTCGACGCTCGACCCGGCGATGACATGTCCGTGATGTGCCAGCAGTACTGCTTTCTTGTCGCCTAATGCGGCACTGATGATCTCGCCCTCTTCATTGCCGACCGGCACACCCGGCCAGTCGGCCAGGAAGGCGCAGTCATCGTAGAGGGGTGTGAGGTCCATGTGGGAGACGACCAACGGCACCTCGAGCATCGAGAGTGCCGCGACGTGAAACGCGTGCGTGTGCACGATGCATTGCACGTCGGGACGGGCGCGATAGATCCACGAGTGAAAGCGGTTGGCGGGGTTGGCCATACCGTCTCCGGATACGACATTGAGGTCTTCGTCGACCAGAAGCAGGTTGGCGTCGGTGATCTCGTCGAAACCCAGGCCGAGTCGCTGGGTGTAGAAAGTGCCGGGCCGCTCCGCCCGGGCGGTGATTTGTCCGGCCAGTCCCGAGTCGTGTCCGGCGTCGAACAATGCACGGCAGGTCAGCGCCAATTTCTGCCGCAATGTCCACCCGTTGTCGCCGAAATGTTGCTCCATCTCCTGGAGCGAGCGGCGTTTGAGGTCTTCTTTGGCGTCATTGAATGTTGCACCCATTCGAGAACACCTCCGGCTCCAAGCGGCGTGGACGGGCGGCACCTCCCCGACCACCCCGCTTATCTTGCCCGATCATTCGCCGGCCCGAGAGGCGCACGCGCTGGAGTACATTTCGGCCAGGTGCCACGGTGCGGCAGCGAAGGAGCGCAGGTGAGTCGACGCAGGTTGGCAGTCGTCGCGCTGTGCGCGCTGATCGTCATCGTCGGCGGGTGGATGCTGGCGCGGACCGATCACCCAGAGTCGGCGCCGAAGGCAGGCAGCGCAACCGGCGAATCCAGCTGCCCGATAGCTACTCTGCCGCACGAGGTGGTCGATACTGTGCGACGGATCCATGCGGGCGGCCCGTTTCCGTTTCCGCGCAGTGACGGAGAGGTGTTCACCAATTACGAGGGTCACCTGCCCAAACAACGCAGGGGCTACTACCACGAATACACCGTCATCACACCGCGTGCCCGAGACCGGTCCGCGCGGCGCATCGTCACCGGTGGAGAACCGTTGTCCGATCCGAATCAGTACTTCTACACCGGCGACCATTACGACTCGTTCTGTCTGGTCGTTGATGCAGGAAGGCAACGATGACGCGCGAGCCGATTGAGAATCTTCCGGTGGTGTACCGCATCGACGGCCGAAAGATCAAGTCCGTCAGCGACTTCTACCGGGAGATCGGGACAGCCGTCAACGGCCCCGGTGGATACTTCGGGCGCAATCTCGACGCATTGGCTGATTGCCTGAGGGGCGGATTCGGCACTCCCGAATACCGGGCTTTCGAATTCGAGTGGCAACACAGCGCGCTGTCACGCAGCTACCTCGACGAGGTGCACCGCGGACAGCGGACGCTGTTCGATGCGATACGAGAGGTATTCCGCGAGGCGGGCGTACCGTTGAAAACTGAGTGACACCACCTCGAGAACGCATTCGTGCGTGAGCTATGTGCACAGAGTGGGGGCGTCGCAGACGTTTCCGGGGCAATAGGTCTTGTGCGCCGCGTCGACCATCGTCCCGACATCCAGCAACGTGACCCCCCGCTTGTTCAGGTGGTCGTGAATGTCGTCGGCGATCTGCTGCGGCTGCCAGCCCCAGGTGAGGTCGTAGCAGATGAGATGCGCCTCACCGATGAGCGCCTCTTCGGTGCTGGGCGGCCAGGTCAGACCGACGGCGCTCAGCTTCGAGAGATATGCGTTGTCCTGCGGGGTGACGGCGTTCGCAATTCCGGTGCTACTCATCAATGCCGAACCAGCCATTGCGAGAAAGGCAAGTCTGGTTAGTGCGCGATGTGTGGTCATCTGGGTTCGCTTTCTCGAATGAATTGACGCGTAGCCGTGGAACTTCTGGTCAGCAGAATAGACGCGGGTCCGCTTTGACGCGTCCTGATTCGACCGCAATTCTACGTCTATTCACTTTCAATCGCGGTCCTCAGTAGGGCACCGATGCCGTTCATTCCGGACAGCGCCACGTCTCGGAAGTCACCGTTCGAGGCATCCCAGTTGGCGATCACGGCGTAGGAGTACCGCCGAGTGCCTCGCCTGATCGTCCCGACATCTGCCCTGACGCCTGGATCAGTCCCAGTTTTGTTGCGAATAAGGAGATTTCGGTCAATCAGAACATGCGCCAGTGGATCGAGACCGAATGCCGACGCGACCATGGAGAGGTCCACTCCTGTTGCCAGCCAGGTGTTCACCTGCTCCGACACAGCTGGAGAAAGCAGCTCGTTGCGCGAGAGCTGACCCACCACACGCGACAAATCCGAAGCTGACCCGGTCGACAGGGTCGGTGGATTGTCGGGGCCGCGGTGGTCTCGGACGTAGTCGAGCAACGCCGTGTGAACTAAACCGAGGGATTCGGCCAGAACGCGAAGTGCCGGCAGGCCAACCTGGTTGAGCACAACATTTGTCGCTACGTTGTCGCTGACGCTGGCGATCAGGACGCAGAGGTCATCCACGGACAGACTCTCGACCTGAAGATGTTGCCAGAGGCCGGAATCGGCGGCCATGAGCTCGGGCTCCCGGCGGAGCAAGGTGGCACCGCTGAGCTCACCCGCATCGCGCTGCCGAGCGACCTCGATGAGCAAAAGCAGCTTGCCGACGCTCGCCGTCTTCATCGCACGATCGGCGTTGTGGTGGGCCAACTCGCAGCCTGATGCGTCGCGAATGGAAATCGCCCACTCCACGTCGCCGCTCACGCGCACGACGTCGTCGACCGCTTGCTGGAGCACCCCGACAGTATCGCGTACGGGCGAGCAGACCTCGCCACACTTCCGCGGCGCCTACCTATCGTGCAGGAACAACGCGGCGAGCACCGCGGCAGCGCCGACACACCCCGCGATCGTCGCCGCCACCGCCGTCCAGCCGTGGGCATCGAAGGCCACGCCTCCCAACCATCCAATTGCGCTGGAGCCGCCGTAGTAGAACAGGTTGTACAGCGACGACGCCTGGGCTTTGCCTACCGGTGCAGCTTGGCTTGTCCAGCCGGATGCGGTGGAGTGCGCGCCGAAGAACCCGGCGGTGCCGACGACGAGACCGATCAGGACGGCAATCACGTTGTTGCTCAACGTCATTGCTATCCCTGTCAGCATGATCGACACTGACGTGAGCAGCACTCGTTTGCGACCGAAGCGGGTGACCTCGGCGCCCGCCCGTGAAGACGCCCAGGTGCCGGCCAGATAGGCCAGAAACATCAGGCTCACGACCGAGGGCGCCAGGTGGAAAGGTGCGCGGGTCAGATAGAAGCCGAGGAAGTTGTAGAGCGCTACGAATCCGCCCATCAGCAGGAATCCCTGCGCGAACAACACCAACTGCCGCGGCGAGCGCAGGTTGGCGGCGAGGCGATGACCAAGGCTGCCTTCAGGATTGGCGTCATGACGCAACACCGGCGTGAAACCGAGCGGATCGGGTGCCAGCCTGACGAAACCCAGGGCCGCGATCCCGCAGATCACCGCGACGGTGAAGATGCCGACGCGCCAGCCGGCTATCTCAGCGATCGGGCTGGACACGATGCGGCCGAGCAGCCCACCTATCGTCGTCCCACCGACGAATATGCCTGCCGCCCTTGCGGCGTGCACAGGATCTACTTCTTCGGTCAGATAAGCCACCGCAATGGCGGGCACGCCGCCGACCATCAGGCCCTCGACAAAGCGTCCCGCGAGCAGCAACGAGAACGCCGGGGCGAACGGCACCAACATCCCCACCAGGGTGGCAACGGTTACCGAGATCGAGATTGCCTTCACCCGGCCGATGCGGTCGGCCAGCGCAGACCACGGGATGACACCGATCGCCAGACCAACCGTCGACGCCGAGATCACCAGCGCGGCGCTGGCCGCACCGACATCCAAATCCGATGCGATCAGGGGCAATACGGCTTGGGGCGAGTACAGCTGCGCGAATGTCGCGATGCCCGCGCAGGCTAGCGCCGCGAGCAGGCGGCTGTAGGCCGCGGAGCCACGGGTGTGCCCGGCCCAGTCGCCGTCTACCGGTTGCTCGCTCGCCACACCCTGAACCGTAGGAAGCGGCTCGTGGTGTGTCCAATGCGCTGCTCGCGGTTGCCTAGTTGCGCTAAACGGGTGAAATTAGTCCTTCTGACTCCCGTTATCTGATTCGGTCAGGTAAATTTCCGAACGGCTGGAAAACATGCCGGCCGGGTGGGGCTCCGCCGTGAGAAAAGACCGCGGAACTCTAGGCTTACCGCGCCGCGACCCGGGTGTTCACGGTGATCATCGACCGCACGGATGACGCATGAGTTCTGCAGCCAACTTCTCCGGGCATTCAACCGAAGACTCTGCTGCCGCTGGGCTGACCAACGGGGAAGCGCGCCTTACCGAGCGGCGCCGCCGACCCCCGCCGAGCAGCCCGGAGCAATACCTCAAAGCACTTCCCGCGGCGGTGCTACTGGACCGACTACCTGTACCGATGCTCGCATCTGGACGCGACGGCATGGTGGTCTACAACAACCCCGCTTTCGCCACCATGCTCGGCCACGGCCCCGACGTCACGCTCGCCGGATACGGCCTTCCTGCCCTGATGGACGGACACTCGGCGAGAACGCCCGTTGACTGCGTCACCGCACTGTGCTCCGCCAACAACGTCATCGTCGACTGGCATCACGCGGAGGGCTTTCCTGTCCGCAGCGTGGTATCGGAGACGATGTTCTTGCGTGCCACCGACGACATTCTTCTCTTCGGCATCACCGACATCACCGAACTGATCTGGATGTACCCCGAATCACCCTGAAGTGCAGGGCCATTGGCCGATATTCGGGTCGGACCGCGGGTCGCCGGCGATGGTTCAGCCATCCCCTCTCAACAGGCGGCGCGCCTATTCTGCCGAGCGGGGTACCCTCCGACGGATATCTGACAGGGAGGCCTGTGACATGGCACGAATCCTGACGGTCTCGGACACCGTCGACATCGACGCGGGCGCAGACGAGCTCTATACGCTGATCAGCGACCCCACCCGCATGCCGACGTGGAGTCCGGAAAACCGCGGAGCTACCGTGTTGAACCCCTCGGACGACGGGACGGCGTTCGTCGGTATGACATTCGAGGGGCGCAACAAGCGTGGCCGGGCGACCTGGATCACCCGATGCACGGTCACCGCTGCCGAGCCCGGACGACGCTTCGCCTTCACTGTGCACACAATCGGGGTGAAGAAGCCGCGCCTGCGTGCGGCGAACGCATCCTGGGAGTACCGATTCGAACCGACCACATCGGGCAAGACCAGGGTCACCGAAACCTGGAACGACGACCGTACATCCTGGCCTGACCCGCTGGTGGCGGTTTTCGATCGGGTTGTCACTTCAGGCAAGTCGTTTCCGGAGTTCCAGCGCATCAACATCCGCAAAACATTGGACGCGCTCCGACAAACAGTGGAAAGTGCCGTTCGCTAGCCGTTCGGTTTACCCGTGCCGCGACCGGGTACGCGTCGCCCATGGTCAAAGCATTCGGATACCGCAGCAACGGCGGACCTGACGTCCAAGAGTTCCTCGATCTGGAGATGCCCGCCCCGCTGCCGGGTGAGCTGCTCGTTGAAGTGCGCAGTGCGGGCGTCAACCCCGTCGACTGGAAGATCCGGTCCGGCATGTTGGGCGAGGCGAGCGCCGCTGATCTGCCCGCCGTGCTCGGTTCAGAGGTCTCAGGTGTCGTCCGGGAAGTCGGCAAGGACGTCGAGGGTTTCGCCGAGAACGACGAGATCTTCGGTTCGGTCGCGCCCGGCTCGGGAGGCTATACCGAATACACGCTCGTGACGGCAACCGCAGCCGCCCGCAAGCCAGCTCAGGTTTCCTTCAACGACGCCGCCACCTTGCCCGTAGCAGCTGCGACCGCGTATGACGGTGTGGCACAGCTTGGCCTGAAAGAGGGCCAGACGCTGCTCATCAACGGCATCGGCGGTGGGGTGGGCGTCGCCGCCGCGCAGATCGCGAGAGATCTGGGCATCAACGTCATCGGGACCGCGAGTGACGACAAGCGCGCGTTGGTGGAGACTCTCGGCGCCACCTTGGTGACCTATGGCGACGGCGTGGAGCAACGCGTCAGACAGATCCTCCCCGATGGCGTCGACGCGATCCTGGATCTGGCCGGCGGCGACGGCCTTCGCGCAGTAGCGGGCTTGGTTACCGACCGGAGCAAGCTGATCAGCGCCGGTGATCCCTCGGTCGCCGAGCTGGGCGGACACATGATCGAGCGCGACAGAACAAGCCGCGTCCTTGACATCGTCGGAGCGCTGGTCGCGGAGGGTAAACTCGACCCGCACGTCGAGGACGTCAGGCCGCTCGACGAGGCCGCGGACGCGCTGGCGGCGGTCGAGGTCGGCCACGCACGAGGCAAGGTCGTCATCGAAGTCAGTTGAGTGCAAAACTGTTGCAGCCGAAGGGGATACCGTGACCGTCAACGTTGTCGATGCGGGCCCGCGCCGGATCAGCCGATCGGTCGAGGTGGCCGCGCCGGCGGAGGAACTTTACGCGATGGCGGCCGATCCTCGTCGTCACCATGAACTAGACGGTTCGGGCACCGTCGGCGGAAACATCGATGCGCCCGCGAAATTGGTTGCGGGGTCGAAGTTCTCAACGCACATGAAAATGCTGGGCATTCCCTACCGCATCACCAGCACGGTGATCGCAGTCAAGCCGAACGAGTTGGTGGAGTGGCGTCACCCGGTCGGCCACCACTGGCGCTGGGAGTTCACTGCGCTTTCGCCAACGACGACCAGGGTCACTGAGACGTTCGACTACCACGACGCCGGCCCGATCAAGAACGCGATCGGTTACTACCACCTGATCGGCGCCACAAAATTCAATGTGACCGGCATCGAGTCCACCCTGACAAAGCTGCAAAGCCGGTACGTGAACGGTCGCGCTTAGTCGTCTGCCGGCTCAGAGACCGATGTAGACCGCCTTGGTGTTGAAGTAGGCCTCGATGCCCTTCCTGCCGCGCTCGCCACCCCAGCCCGACTGCTTGTGGCCGCTGATCGGCATCGAGGGATCCGACGCGAGTGCGGAGTTCACCCAGATCTGGCCTGCGTGAAGCTCATTCACGACGCGGTGCGCCCGGCTGAGGTTCTCGGTCCAAATGGAGCCGGCCAGTCCGTAATGAGTGTCGTTCGCCGCGGCGAGCACCTCGTCTTCGTCGTCGAACGGGATCACGCAGCCGACCGGTCCGAAGATCTCCTCTTTGATCAGCCGCATGTCGGGCGTGGTGTTGGTGATGATCGTCGCCTCGTAGAAGTACCCCTTGCGATCCATCGGCTTGCCACCGGTGATCACTTTCGCCCCGCCGGCCACGCCGTCGTTCACGATCCCCTCGACACGGGTGCGCTGCTTGTCGCTGATCAGCGGTCCGAGAACCGAATTGGGATCGTCGCTGCCGCCCATCGGCAACATCTGGGCGAAGGCGGCGAGGCCTTCGACCACCTGGTCGTAGATACCGCGCTGGACGTACATCCGGGAGGTACAGGAACAGTTCTGCCCCGATCCGGCGAGCAGACCCATTCCGGCACCCATGATCGCCTTGTCGAGGTTGGCGTCGTCGAACATGATCAGCGGCGACTTGCCCCCAAGCTCGAGCGTGAGGCGCTTGAGATTACCCGCGGCCGCCTTGACGATCAGCCGTCCGACCTCGGTCGATCCGGTGAATGAGATCTTGTCGACGTCCGGATGCGCGGTGAGGGCCGCACCCGTTGTCTCGCCGTAGCCGGTGATGACGTTCAGCACCCCATCAGGCAGGCCGGCCTCGCGGAAGATCTCCTCCAGCCTCAGCGCCGTGAGCGGTGTCTCCTCGGCCGGTTTCAGCACGGCGCTGCACCCCGCAGCGAGGGCGGGCGCGACTTTGAGCATCGCGACGAAGAAGGGTCCGTTCCACGGGATGATGAGGCCGACGACTCCGACCGGCTCGAGCTGGGTGAAGGTGTGGTAGGTCTCCCAGCTGCCAAGCAGTCCGTCGGACACCAGATTCGCGGACTCGCCGTGAATCTTGCCGACCCAGCCTGCGTAGTACTTCAGCATGTCGACCGATACCGGGATGATGTGCTTGGCGGCGGTGGTGTTCATGCCGTTGTCCTGGGCTTCGAGCGCCGCCAGCTCGTCGGCACGCTCTTCGATGATGCGCGCGGCACGGAACAGCACATTCGCGCGGTGCGTTGCCGGCGCCTTACGCCACACGCCCGACTCGAAGGTCTCGCGTGCCCGGGCCACCGCCGCATCGACGGCCGCTTGGTCGGAATCAGGGACCTCTGCGATCTGCTCCTCGTTGGACGGGTTGAAGACCGCAATGGCGTTACTCAATGTCCTTCATCCTTTCACCCAAGCCGTACAAACAGAAGAACCTACTCTATTAATTTAGAGTAGGTTCTCGCGGCTGGGTAGAGGACCGGGGATCTCTGGTCGAGGCTGCCCGACGGCGTCCGGCATACGATCCAGCGCCAAGTCTGGCTCATTGTCAGATATCAACGCGGCAAAGGGTTTTCACAGCCTACGCGGTCGATGTGCCGCGGCGCGGCACGTCATGCAGTGCGGTGGACACCGTCGGGTATATCGCCAAGAGGTCGTCAATACCCAAGAGTTGCATCGACTTAACGGTCACCGGCCCCTGCGCTACGACGCGAAAAGAAATGGCTAGTTGCTCGCTCTTGCGGTTGGCCTCCATGAGAACGCTCATGCCGGCGGTCGCCAGGAAGGTGACCCCGGTGAGGTCGATCACCAGTACAGCTGGTCGCTGGCGCAGGATCGCACGGATCTGATCCGTCAGCGTCGGAGCCGCGGCCATATCGACGATGCCCTCTGCGGATAGCACGACCGCGTCGCCGTCGTGTCGCTCGGACAACGTCAGCAGGGACGGCTTGTCATACAACGCGTGCACTCCTCCCGCTTCGTTGCGACGGAGATCCGGTGTGCGGCGCCTGCCGGCAGATCAACCGGATAGGTTCCCACTTGGGGCGTCATTCAATCGCCCCTCGGTTGGCTTCGTCGGGCCGGAACCGTTAGTTGACGCGAGCGCGACATGATTCGCCTCGACGGCCGCATTGCGCCGGTTCCATACCCAGCTGCCGACCGCGATCGCGGTGACAATGCCACTGATCGCGAGAACAGGCCAGAAGATCGTTTGGAGCAACCAGATGCGGCGCTGGACTTTCGCGACCCGAATTGATGCCTGCCGCACTCGAGCCACGTTGTCCATATCCGCCTTCCGTGCCTGATCGAGGGCGGCAAGCGCACCGCCCCGACTGAAAGTACCCAGACGTCCGTCCCGGAAACCCCACGAACTGGGCCTGAGACAGCTGCCTGGGCATGCCGGCCAGGCTGAGAAGCCGGGATGATGAAGCGGTGAGTCTGCATGTGGGTCTGGTGTTGCTGTTGGCTGCCGTCGCCGTGATCGTGGCAGTGCATCGGATCGCTGAACGGACCGGGTTGCCCAGTGCGGCGTTGCTGGCCATCGGCGGTGTTGCCTACGCGTTCCTGCCGGGGCCCAATATCACTCTGCTGCCTGAACCCGCCCTGTACTGCATCCTGCCCCCGTTGCTCTATTACGCGGCGTTGGAGTCGTCACTCGTCGAAATCCGGCGCAACTTGCGAGCGGTGATCAGTTTGTCGGTGGCGCTCGTTCTGCTGACTGCGTGTTCGGTCGGCATTGCGTTCGCCGTGCTGGTCGGCGGTGCAACGTTCGCGGTTGGGACAGCGCTTGGTGCGGCGGTGGCACCCCCTGATCCCGTGGCCGCGCTCGCCGTCGCACGCAAGGTCGGACTGCCGGCCAACATCATCACCTTGATCGAGGGTGAGGGCTTGCTCAACGACGCGACGGCGCTCACCACGCTGTCGGTGGCCGTCGCTGCCGCCAGCGGCGGTGGCTTTTCCGCTCCGTCGGCAGCCGGACAGTTCTTGTTGGCGGCCGCCGGCGGGTTTGCGGTGGGAGTGGTCATCGCCGTCGTGCGGCGTCTCGTCAGCCGCTGGGCATCCGACATTTTGACGGCCAATGCGGTGTCGCTCGCTACTCCGTTTGTGGCGTACCTGGCGGCTGAGGAGGTCGGGGCCTCCGGTGTGCTGGCCGTGGTGGTCTGCGGCCTGATTGTCGGACACGATCTGCCGCGTTCGGAGTCCGGCGCGAGCCGGTTGCAGACGCGGGCCGTCTGGCGGCTGACCAATTTCCTGCTCGAGGGCTTCGTTTTCCTGCTCATCGGGCAGCAGCTGCCACGAATCCTCAAGGGCCTCGATGCTTTCCCGACATCGACCATCCTGATGGCAGTGGGTGTGACACTCGCGGTGGTGCTGCTGGTGCGCCCGCTGTGGTTGCTGGTCACGCAGATGCTGCCCCGACCGCTGCACACCCGTCTCGGGGACGTCTCAGGCTCGGACCGCGAAACCTCCCCGACTTCCGTCGTGGCCGGGCCGTCGCGCGAGCCCGACGCTCAGAGACTCAGTGGCCGCGAGGTTTTCGTACTGAGTTGGGCCGGCACCCGCGGGGTGGTGAGCCTCGCCGCGATTTTCACGGTCCCACTGGTGACCGAAACCGGCGCACCCTTTCCCTTCCGAGATCTGCTGCTGTTCTGCACCTTGGTGGTCGTGCTGGTGACTCTGATCGGACAAGGGCTGACGTTCGCCCCCTTGGCGCGCGCCTTGGGTATCCGCGCCAAGCCCGCCGACGAGTCACGGCTGCGCAAATTGGCCGGCATAGCCGCAATCCAGGCCGCGATCGAGAGGATGGAAGCGCTGAAGCAGCTGAGCGACAACACCATTGAGCGCCAAGCCATCGACACCGTGCGCGCGCAACTCTCGGCTCGGCTCACGTCCCGCCAACAACAGCTCGATGTGCTCGAAGTAACCGACACCGACGACATCCCCGCCTTTCCCTACGACGAGGCACTCCTGGAGATGCGGCGAGCGGCCATCGATGCCCAGCGCGACGAACTCGTGCGCTGGCGCGACGCCGGCATGCTTCCTGATCAAGGTTTGCGCGCTCTGGGGCGGGCACTCGACCACGAAGAGGGCATGCTGACTTTCAGCAGACCCTGACATCCGGCCGTTGCCATCATCGCGGCGATTAAATCGCCGCACAGCGGGTATCTAGTCACGTGTTGAGACGCACCACGCCAGCCCCGCGGGTGATCAGCGCACCTGAGCCGGAGATGAGCGGATGCCTGACGCACGACCATTCACACATTGCGAGACCGGGACCGCTGAGCCCACCTGGCTTCTCGACTCCCGATGGGACGGTGTTCCCCGATTAGGGCTCGACACTGTGCTCCAGCGATACCCGCACGTCGTGCTGGTGGCGCCCCACCCCGACGATGAGACGCTGGGCCTGGGCGCGGCGTTGGCTGATTTGGCCGACAGTGCAGCGACGGTAACCGTCGTCTTCGCGACCCACGGCGGCCACGGACCCGGTTCGACGGAGCGTCGCGTTGAAGCAGAGCAGGCCATCTCGAGCCTGGGTGCACACATCAAAACGGTCTGGTGGAACCTGCCCGATGGGAACCTGCACAACGCCGTCGGCGAGATGGGCGAGCACCTCCTGGAACTCGTTGACGCTCAGACCCTGTTGATAGCGCCGGTCGAGTGCGACGGACACTCGGACCACGAGGCGGTAGCAGCGTCGGCCGAGGCAGTGGCGCGTGAACGTGACGCGGCATTGCTGCACTACCCGGTCTGGCTGTGGCACTGGGCCACGCCCGACGACATTGACTGGGCCCGGCTACGCACGGTCGCTCCATCACTGCGAGCGCTGACCGCAAAGTCTGCGGCGATCGACTGCTACACAAGCCAACTCGCATCTCCGGATGGCTATCCCATTGTCGGACCCTCGGTCATCGCCCGAGCCCGGCGGGTCATGGAAACTGTTCTTCTGCCGCTGCCGCTCGACCTCGCGGCGCGCGTCGCGGGTGATGCCGCCGCACACCGTTCCCGAGCGCAGATAGCCACCCCTTTCGACACGATGCTCGAGCACGGCGTGACAGATCCCTGGCGTCTCGACGAGTCAGAGTACGAAAAGCGGCGGCTTGCGCTCACCCTCGCCTGCCTGGGCCGACAGCACTACCAGAACGTCTTGGAGATCGGTTGCGCCACAGGACAACTGTCCGCACAGTTACGGGAACGCGCCGACAACGTCATCGGGATGGACGCCAGTGAGATGGCGCTCGACGTAGCTCGCGCCCGAACCGACGCTGTCGAATGGTTACTCGGGGCGGCCCCGATCGACATTCCGGATCTGCAGTTCGACCTCGTCGTGCTCTCCGAAGTCACCTACTTTCTCGACGGCCCCGAACTGCTGGCCACCCTGCGGGCCGCCCGCCGTCAGTTGCGCCCGCGCGGCGAGATCCTCATCGCGAACTGGTCCGCCCCTACCGACGACATCCCGCTGGACGGGCCCACTGCCCTCGCCCAAGCGGCCGCAATCTTCGACCTGCCGCTGCGGGCCCGCTACAACGACGCCGATCTCACCATCCAGGTGTGGGGAGAACCGATGTCGGTCTACCGCGAATGCGCGGACACCGCATGAAGTGCCTTCGCCACATGGCAATTATCGTGCCGGCCTGCGATGAGGAAGAACGCATCGAGTTGTGCCTTCGTAGTATTCGTGCGTCGACGAGTCGGATTCGGCGCCAGTACCCTGATGTGTCTTGCGATGTCGTCGTGGTCCTTGATCGTTGTACGGATCGGACCGGTTCACTCGTCGAGAGCCACGGTGACCGCACCGTCACCAGCGCCGCTGGCCGGGTTGGCGGTGCCCGCCATCTGGGCGCCATCGATGCGATCACCCGCTCTCGACGCGCAGGCATTCCCGACCACCAGGTCTGGCTTGCCAACACCGACGCCGACAGCGCCGTGCCCGAAACTTGGCTCACCACCCAATTCACCTTGGCGAATCTAGGTTTCGACGCCGTTATCGGAACCGTCACGCCCGCCGGGCTCGACTCCCGATTGGAGCGGATCTGGCGGCAAAGGCATCAACTAGCCGAGGGGCACAATCACGTGCACGGAGCCAACCTCGGACTTCGGGCGAGCACTTACGTGCAGGCGGGCGGCTTCGCCGAAGTGTCGCTGCACGAAGATCTTGACCTCGTCAACCGCGTCAAAGCGCGCACCACGCACTGGATGACCACACATCGGACCAATGTGAGAACGTCCGGACGCACGCAATCGCGCGTCGAAGGTGGATTCGCCAGCTACCTGGCAGATCTCGGATCCGGTGATCGTTCATGACAGCCAAGCTCGTGCAGGATTGGCTCGTCTCCGGCCGGCTCGAATTGCCGTTACCCGCCTCGGGACTCACCGCCGAACGCTGGCAGCGACTCGCCTCGCTCGCCGAAGAAGACGTGGTCTCCGCCCGCCTCGCCGAGGCCCATCTCGATGCTGTCGCCATTCTCGACGAATTGGGCGCCGAGCCTCCGCGCGGCGATCAGCTGTGGGGCGTGTGGGCGGCCGAGTCCCGCGACACGTCGGTCATTGCCACCCCAACCGCTGATGGCTTCATTCTCAACGGCGTCAAACAATGGTGCTCCGGTGCCGGGTTGTGCGGCCACGCGCTTGTCACCGCCGCACTCGACGACGCGGCAGAGACCCGTCGCGGTCTGTTCGCGATCGCCATCGATGATTGCGCAGTCACGCCTCTACCCAGCACCTGGTCCAACATCGGGATGGCCGACAGTGACACCCGCGCAGTGCGGTTCGCCAATGCACCCGCAATGGCCGTCGGCGATCCGGGCGCCTACCTCGAGCGGCCCGGCTTCTGGTACGGCGCGATCGGCGTGGCCGCCTGCTGGCTCGGTGCCGCGCGGCGGGTGGCCGAGCCCCTCTACCGACGTGCCGCAGACAACGCGGCTGACCCGCACGCGCTGGCACACCTCGGCGCCGTCGATGCTGCGCTTGCAGCTGGGAGTTCGATGCTTGACGCGGCGGCGGCACAGATCGACCGGGATCCGTTGGACCGCAATGGAACAGCTCAGCTGTTGGCGCGCCGGGTTCGCGTGGTGGTGGAACGGGCCGCCGACGAAACCATCACGCGCACGGGTCGCGCCCTGGGGCCCGGCCCGCTCTGCCAGGACAGCGGCCACGCGCAGCGGGTCGCGGACCTCACCGTCTACATTCGCCAGAGCCACGCCGAGCGAGATTTGGCCGAGTTGGGGCAGCTCGCGGCGGCGCATAGCCGCCCGAGTGGCAAAGCCTCACGCGTGCGGCTTGACCCCGATCATGGTTGAGGCTCCACGGGTATAGCGATTTCGTTGCGCCGCAACACCGGAAGGGTCCACGGCGGATCGTAAAACCACGCGACCGGCGCGCCGGTGGGTTCAAAACCCGTTTCCTGCAAGGTCCGCTTCAACCGGGCTGTCTCGCGGGCAACCGCTTGGGAGCTCGTGCTGCCGGAAAAGCGCCGCACGGCGACGGTCTCTGCCGGGACAGCTACGAGCTGTACCGCCTGATCGTTGGGGAGCGGCAGGGAATCCAATGACCTCCCGGCCGGCATGAAGAACCGGATCAGCCACTCGCCGTTACCGGTGGCGCCCTGCGAGACTGGCGCAGTCATCGGAATTTTCTCACCCCGAACGCCGACGTTTTGCTGCGCGACCGGTGCAGTCATAGCGATCTTCTGCCGGGTTTGATTGCCCCCGAAGATGTAGCCCGCCAGCCGGCGGAAGCCGTCACTGCGCGCGGCGATTTCGTCGGCAGTCACTGATGTCTCGGCGGCGATCCGTGGTCCGTAGTGACGGATCTCCACCCGCGAGGTCACCTGCTCAGCGGTGTATGTCGGCTCCTCGGTGCCATGACGCACACCGACGACAGAGCCTGCCGCACCGACCGCACCGCGGGCCAAGCCCACAAGCCCATCCAACATGTTCGGCTCCCCTCGTCATCGGTACCGCCGTCTCGTTGACGACGGCCCCCGACTACCACTGTGCACGCGATCCGCGCTTTGTCGACGGCACAAGTCACATTGGCACCGGGTTGCCGACTCGCACGGCGGGGTAGTCGTGCCTTCGCGTCGACGTGGCCGCTGACCGATCCCGAAGCCGATGGAAGCGATATGACGAAACCAGAAAAAGAAGACCCGCTGAGTCGGGCTAGTGAACTAGAGGACCTCGTCGATGAGCTCGATGGGAAGGTTGCCGACGAACGCGAAGCGGAAGGTGTTCCCGGTAAACCCAGCGACCGTGAGGAAATTGACGTCCGCATCTCGGAAAACGAGCCGCCCGATTAGCGGTCGAGAGCTGGCAGCATAATCTATCGACGTGGATATCAATGGAGCTAGCGCAGTCGTCACCGGCGGCGCGTCAGGGATCGGCGCGGCGACGGCCCGTCAGTTGGCCGCCAAGGGTGCCCGGGTCGTCGTAGCCGACCTTCAGGCCGACAAGGGCGAAGCCCTCGCCGACGAAATCGGCGGCTTCTTCGTCACCGTCGACGTCACCAAAACCGACCAGATCATTGACGCGGTCAAGACCGCTGCGGACCTCGGCCCGCTGCGCGCATTGGTCAACTCCGCCGGCATCGGCTGGGCCCAGCGCACCATCGGCAAGGACGGTGAGTTCTCGTCCGCGCACGACCTCGGTGCCTACAAGAAGGTGCTCGAGATCAACCTCGTCGGCACCTTCGACTGCATCCGCATCGCAGCTACCCAGATGAGCAAGAACGAGTTGACCGACACCGGCGAACGCGGCGCGATCGTCAACATGACCAGCGTCGCCGCCTTCGACGGTCAGATCGGCCAGGCGGCCTACTCGTCATCCAAGGGTGGCGTCGTAGGTCTGACCCTGCCGGTGGCTCGCGACCTGTCAGCCGTCGGCATCCGCGTCAACACCGTCGCCCCCGGCCTGATCGACACCCCGATCTACGGCGAGGGTGAGGCCTCTGAGGCGTTCAAGGCCAAGCTCGGCGAATCCGTGCTGTATCCGCGCCGCTTGGGCAAGCCCGACGAGCTGGCGTCCATGGTGGTCGAGTTGCTCACCAACTCGTACATGAACGCCGAAGTGGTCCGGGTAGACGGCGGAATCCGGATGCCACCGAAGTGAGCCTGGCGCACGGATAGCCCTCTGCTGCGCTCTGCTGGTTGTCCGACGAAACCGGGCTAGACTCGTCCCGCGAGGCTACACCGTTAACAGCAGCCTCATTGTTAACATCACGCGATGCAGGACTGGTCGGAGCGTATCGACCTCCCACGATCGCGCCCGGTGTCTCGGCGCGACGCTCTGCGTTACGCCGCCGCAGCGTCAGCGCTGGCCGGGCTCGGTGCGGCAGCTGTAGGTACCGCTACGCCCGCGGCGGCAGCCGCCCCCACGCTGATCGACTTCGCCATGCGCCAGATTCCGGCCCAGGACATCAAAGCCGCGGGCCACTCCGGGGTGGTCAATTACGTCTCACTGTCGCGTCCCGGCTCGTCCTTTGGCGCCAAGCCGATCACCCGGCCCTACGCCGAGTCGCTGGCCGCAGCCGGGCTCGCGATCGTGAGCAACTACCAATACGGCAAGCCGGGCGGGTCGGTACCGTCGGATTTCACCCGCGGGTTCGCCGGAGGAGTCTCCGACGCTCACACCGCCTGGCAGCTGCATTCCGCCGCGGGTGGCGGCCAGAGTGCACCGATATTTTTCACGGTCGACGACGACATCAACCGTGACACCTGGAACAACGTTGCGCTGCAGTGGTTTCGGGGAATCAACTCGGTGCTCGGTGTGCAGCGCACCGGCGTCTACGGCGGCATCAATGTGTGCCAGTGGGCCGCGGGCGACGGCGTCATCGGGAATTCACGCACCGCCGGTAAGCGGTGGGCCTGGCAGACCCGGTCCTGGTCTCACGGGCAGGTCGACCCCGCCGCAGTTCTCTACCAGCGCATTGTGAGCACCGCATCGACTCCAGGGCCGGTGGTCGGCGGGCTCGAAGTCGACGTCAGCGACGCCCTGGCCCAGGATTGCGGTCAGTGGCAGCTGCATCCGTAAGGACATCTGTCTGCGGCGTCAAACACGCTCCCCCGCAGCGCGAATCGCACGATAAATTCTTTGCTCGCTGATCGGACGTGGTGTGCCGAGTTGCTGGGCCCACAGGCTGACCCGTAACTCCTCGATTTGGCGGGCAATATCGCCGACGTCGGCCGCCGCCCTGCGCGCGACAGGTAGCGCCCCGACCAAGTTCTGGTAGGCGTTCTGGACCGCATGCACCCGTGCCATTCGCTCGCGATCGGCGTTGATCGCGCGTGGCAACTGGTCCAGGCGCCGCTGGATCGCGGTCAGATAGCGGGTGAGGTCTAAGAGATGTGCAGCACCGGTGCGGGTGACAAAACGGGACGGCAGTAGGCGATCCAGCTGCGCGCGGACGTCGGCGATCGCCTCGGCTTGTGCGGGGTTGGGTTGGGCGGGCAGCAGCAATTGCACCTCCTGCGCCGCAGCCAGCACTGTCTCAACGCGACGTACAACGTCGAGGGTTGTCGGCACGAGAGACTGTGCGACCCTGTCGCGCAGCACGATGAAATCGTCACGTGCCCACACCGGTGCGGTGACCGCAGCGGCGACCGCAGCGTCCGCGCAGTCGTCGACCAGCGCGGCTAGCGAGCCGTCTGGGTTGGTGCCCAGGACGAGACGAGTGCGCGGATCAAGTTGTCGTTCAACCGCTTTCACTGGCGACGGGATGCTCAGGCGCAACAGTCGACCAATGCCGCGACCCAACTCTTCCTGTTGTTGACCCGACGTCGCAAACACCCGCAGTTCGACGGTCTTGCCCGCGTCGACGAAAGCGGGATATCCGCGCACCGCGCGTCCGTCGACAGTGCGTTCAACGCTGGCAGGTAACTGCTCAAGGTCTTCCGGCCAAGTTCGCAAACCGGTGCGTTCCAACTCGGAGGCGACTGCATCGGCTACCGCGCGACGGGCCGGCGCCGCCAGTATCTGCTGAAGCGCCGGCAAATCCTTACCCCGCGCGATTTCGGCGCCTCCGGGCGACTCCACGGCGAAGGTAACCCGCAGATGCGGCGGCAACTTGTCCAGGTCGAAAGCCTCAATAGGTACCAAAATGCCTGTGCGCAGCCGTAATTGACGCTGCATGGCTGTCAGTAGCGGCTCGTCCTCCGTGTCGATTCCTGCGAGTACCGCGCGAGCGGTATCCGGTGCCGGAACGAAATTACGGCGCAAGTCTTTGGGCAGGGAGCGGATGAGCGCGGTGACCAATTCCTCGCGCAGCGCCGGCACCTGCCAGGCGAACTCGTCACCGCCCAGCCGTGCGAGCACATCGATTGGTACGTGGACCGTCACTCCATCGTCTGTGGCGCCAGGCTTGAAGCGATAGGTCAGTGGCAAGGTCACGTCGCCTGCTTGCCAGGCGTCCGGCCGGTCGGTGTCGGCGGTGTCCGGGGTCCGCAGGAGATCCTCGCGGGTGAGCGTCAGCAGATGTGGTGTCACTCGCCGCTGCTTGCGCCACCACGCGTTGAAGTGTTGCGCAGAAACGACATCGCCGGGCACCCGTGCGTCATAGAACTGATAGACCTCGTCGTCGCCGACCAGCAGATCCCGGCGGCGGGCCCGCTCTTCCAATTCCTCGAGTTCGGCACGCAGCAGGGCATTGTCGTCGAAGAAGTGATGTTGCGTCTGCCAGTCGCCCTCAACGAGGGCGTGCCTGATAAACAGTTCTCGCGCGACCGCCGGTTCGACGCGCGCGTAGCCGACGCGGCGGCGCGCAGCAAGCGGTAGCCCGTACAGCGTCACCCTTTCGAAGGCCATCACTTCGCCGCGTTTGCTATCCCAGTGCGGTTCGCTGTAGGCGCGTTGAACGCGATCACCGGCCACCCGCTCGACAACCTCCGGCTGGATGCGCGCTGCAGTGCGGCCGTACAGGCGGCTGGTCTCGACCAGCTCCGCGACCATCACCCAACGTGGTGGTCGCTTGGACAGAGCTGAGCCGGGGGCGATCAGGAAGTGTGAATTACGGGCTCCAAGATATTCATTTGCGCCTTCGCGACGCATACCGACGTGTGACAGCAATCCGGCCAACAGGGCCGCATGCACGCTAACCCCGCTAGCCGGCTCATCGGATTCGGTGATTCCGAGCTCGCGAGCGATGCCGCGCAGCTGCCCGACCAGGTCCTGCCACTCCCGGATACGCAGGTAGTGCAAGAATTCGTTACGGCACATGCGCCGGAACGCGTTGCCCGACAGGTTATTCCGCTGTTCACGCAGATAGTGCCAAAGATTCAGGTAGGACATGAAGTCCGAGTGCTCGTCGGCGAATCGTGCGTGGCTCTGGCGTGCCGCCTCCTCACGCTCGGCAGGCCGCTCGCGGGGATCGGGAATGGTCAGCGCCGCGGCCAACACCAGGACCTCCCGCACGCACGCCTCGGCTTCGGCGGCCAGGATCATCCGTCCCAACCTTGGATCGACGGGCAGACGCGCCAAGCGCCGACCGAGGTCGGTGATCTCGCCGTGCTGGTCGAACGCACCGAGTTCCTGCAGGAGCTGCACGCCATCGCGGACACTGCGCCGGTCCGGAGGGTCCAGGAACGGAAACCTCTCCACCTCGCCCAGCTCCAACGCTGCCATCTGCAACAGCACCGCGGCAAGATTCGTCCGGAGAATCTCGGGCTCGGTGAAGCGCGGACGAACCGCGTAATCCTCCTCGGCGTACAGGCGGATACACACACCCGGCGCGACGCGACCGCACCTGCCGGCCCGCTGTGCAGCCGAGGCCTGAGAGATCGGCTCGATCGGCAGCCGTTGAACTTTCAGGCGGCGGCTGTAACGTGAGATGCGGGCGGTGCCGGGGTCGACGACGTAACGGATACCGGGGACGGTAAGAGATGTCTCGGCGACGTTGGTCGCCAGCACGACACGGCGTCCACTATGAGCAGCGAAAACCTTGTGCTGTTCCGCCGTCGGCAGCCGGGCGTACAGCGGCAACACCTCGGTATTCTTCAGGTCACTCAAAGCATCTGCGGTGTCACGGATTTCGCGTTCACCGGACAGAAATACCAAAACGTCACCCGGCGGCTCGGCCTCCAATTCATGGACGGCGTCGACGATCGCCTCAACTTCGTCGCGGATCTCGGTGCGCACTACCTCGTCGTCAGGGTCGTCTGGATCATCGTGAGCGCCTGCAGACACCGCTACTTCGAGCGGTCGATACCTGATCTCGACTGGATAGGCCCGACCAGACACCTCGATGATCGGTGCGCCACTGAAGTGTGCCGAGAAGCGTTGTGGCTCAATGGTCGCCGACGTGATGATCACCTTCAGCTCGGGGCGGCGGGGCAGCAGCTCATGGAGGTATCCGAGCAAGAAGTCGACGTTCAGGCTGCGCTCATGGGCTTCGTCGATGATGAGGGTGTCGTAGCGCATCAGCCGGCGATCGCGTTGAATCTCGGCCAGCAGAATGCCGTCGGTCATCAATTTGACCAAGGTGCGCTCGCTGACGTGATCGTTGAATCGCACCGAGTAGCCGATGGCGTCGCCAAGCGGACTTCCCAATTCGTCGGCGATACGCTGGGCGATCGTACGGGCGGCAAGCCGCCGGGGCTGCGTGTGACCGATCATGGCCCGGACACCGCGGCCCATGTCGAGGCAGATTTTCGGTAACTGGGTCGTCTTGCCCGACCCGGTCTCGCCGGCCACCACGACGACCTGATGCGACCGGATCGCCTCGGCGATTTCTTGACGGCGGCCGCTGATCGGCAGGTCTGGATACGTAACTGTCGGGACGGCAGCTTGCCTCGTCGCGAGAAGGATCTCGGCTGCGGCGATCTGGTCCGCCAGTTGCCGGAGCTTTTCCGGCTTCGCACCGCGCAGATTCTTCAACCGGCGGCCGAAGCGTGCGGCGTCCCGAAGGGTCAATCCGTCCAGCCGGTTACGCAAGTCTGCGACAGACGTTTCAGCCACCCCGGCCACAATAGGCGTGGGCCCAGAGGTGGGCTCACCCTATTGTTGGTAGCAGGCGTTGTATCGCGAGATGGTTAGCAACCTTCGCCGCAGGTTGGACGCGACCGGCATAGGGGGTTGAGAGATGACTCAGGCGAGACGGCGCTACGGACTGTTGCGACTGTCCACCCCGGTCGCGTCATTACGCACCATCGTCGTCGTGGCGGCGCTGTCGGTGGTTGGCGCAGTCATGTTTCTCGGGACCTGGGTGTGGGTCGGGATCACGAACAACCAATACAGCCAGCTAGATCGACAGCTGGATTCGGTCAGCACACTGGGTGATGTTGGCACGCTCCTGCGCAACGCGAAGCGTGGTGAAGCCAATCCCCCTCTGCCCGAGGGAATCGTACGCACCGTACGAATGGGCGACATGACCTCGGCGGAGCCCAAAAGCATCGTCTTGCCGAAATTCGGCGACGGTTACACCACCACCACGCTCAACGGCGTTGAATACCGGGTTCACACTTTCGCCGCCGGCCGGGCGTCCATCGCAGTCGGCGCTCCCGTCGCAGAAGCACGCCGCGCGATCAATCAACTGCATCTGCGGGTGTTGCTGATCTGCGGTGGCTTCATTGTCGGCACCTTTGTCGTCGGCTGGATGATGTGGTCGATCATGATCAACCCATTTCGGCTCCTTGCCCAGCACGCTCGCGCCATCAACGCCCAATCCAACCCCAAAGAGGTTCAAGTGCAAGGGGTTTGGGAGGCTGTCGAGATCGCCGAAGCGGTCCAGGGCATGCTCGCCCGCATCGGCACCGAGCAACAGCGCACCAAAGCCGCACTCGAGTCGGCCCGCGACTTTGCTGCGGTCGCCTCCCATGAGCTGCGCACCCCGCTGACGGCCATGCGGACAAATCTGGAAGTGCTGCATACCCTGGAGCTACCCGACGAACAGCGCAAGGAAGTCACCGATGACACCATGCGCACCCAGACCCGCATCGAAGCCACCCTGACAGCGCTCGAACGGCTCGCGCAGGGCGAACTGAGCACGACGGACGATCACGTACCCCTCGACATCACCGAACTTCTCGACCGCTCCGCTCACGACGCCATGCGGATCTATCCCGATCTCGAAGTCACCCTGCTGCCCTCACCGGCGATATTGATGCTGGGCCTTCCCACTGGTCTACGTCTGGTGATCGACAACGGCATCGCCAACGCGTTCAAGCACGGCCGAGCCGGTCAAGTGCAACTGTCTGCGATCAGTTCCCGGGCCGGCGTCGACATCATCATCGATGACGACGGCATCGGAATACCCGAAGCCGAACGCACCGCTATGTTCGAACGCTTCACCCGGGGATCGAAGGCATCACGTTCAGGCTCAGGCCTCGGGCTTGCGCTGGTAGCCCAACAAGCAGAGCTACACGGGGGCACTGCGTCTCTGGAAGACAGCCCGTTAGGCGGAACCCGATTGCTACTTCGCCTGCCTGCTCCCACGCTGGATCAGCTCCAAACTCGCTGACTTCACCATGCAGCAATGGGCCGAAATTATGTATTGAACAGGCCGAGCCCGAGAGTGTGCGCGATTTGGGTGATCGCGGCCTGAGCGCGCACGCTGTTGCCGGCCTGGTCCAGCGGCGGTGAATAGGCGGCGATCGCCAGTTTGCCTGGCGATACCGCCACCAGGCCGCCGCCGACGCCGCTCTTCGCAGGCAGTCCCACGGTGTAAGCCCAGTCGCCGGAAGCGGTGTACAGACCTTCCATCGCCATCAAAGCCAGCACGGGTGGCACGTTGGCTTTCGCGATGACGCGTTTGGCGGTGACGGGGTTGACGCCACCGTTGGCCAGGGTCGCGCCCATGACTGCGAGATCGACAGTGTTGACCAGCGTCGAGCACTGCAGGGTGTAGATGTCTACGGCGTCCATCGGCTCGCAGTACATGTATCCGCCGCAGAGCAGCAGCCAGGCGATCGCGCGATTTTGGAAGTTGGTGGCTCGCTCCGAGGCGAGGATCTGTTCGCTGACCTCGATCGGTCGACCCGCGAAATTGCTTTGGATCTCCAGGATCTGGCGCCAGCGGTCGTCGGCGTCAGCGGCCGACACCAAGCTGGTTGCTGTCATCGCGCCTGCATTGACCATCGGCGACATCGGCCTGTTGTTATGGAGTTCGAGTGCCAGCACTGAATTGAACGCCTCACCAGTCGGGTCAGCGCCTACCTTGCGGTGAAATTCCCGCGGGCCGACCTGCTCCATCGCGAGCGCTGCGGTGAAGACCTTCGATATCGACTCCAGCGCGAACAGAGATTCGGCAGCGCCGGCCGAAAAGGTTTGGCCACCCACGGTTGCCACGCAGATCCCGAACAGTTGTGGGTCGACCTCCGCCAAGGCTGGAATGTAGCCGGCGTTCTTGCCGCCACGCTTGCTCTTGTATTTCATGTGTGCAGCGTTGACCGCTTGAGCGATCCGGTCGGGGTCGTCCTGAACGTTGAGAGTTGACGCGACCGTCGTCACAAGCCCTCCTCGGTTAAAACCTGGCGCCGATGAGCGTAATGCTGCCGTGGGGTCGAGCTTAGATCTCGGTCGACAGGCGGCTATTTCGACGCCGAGCGCCGCCGCGGCGGAGGCGCGCTCACCTAATAAACCCCCGGCGGGGGTACGTGGGGCCGCTGAGGCAGAGTTATCCACAGTTGGGCGGTCATCCACAAATGACCCGTGACGAGGAGATTCCGTCGGCTGGACTCGTTATTATTCGAACATGCGTTCTAGTAGTCGTGAGGAGATCGTCGAGGTCCTCGACGGGCTCGAAGCCGGCTACAAGCGTGCCCTGGATTTGACGTTCGACGCGCTGACCACTCCGGAGCGGCTGGCCGTGTTGGAGCGGTTCGAGGGCTTTCGCCGCCAACAACCCGCCATCGAACACGGATTGATCAACCAGCTCGCCGCCCAGGCCGATGCCACCGAGCTGGGTGGCAAGCTGGCGCCCGCTCTGGCGAATCGGTTGCGGATCAGCCGCGCCGAAGCCGCACGCCGTATTCACGAGGCCGCTGATCTGGGTGAGCGGCGGGCGTTGAATGGTGAGCCGTTGCCGCCGCAGTTGGAGGCGACCGCTGCCGCTCAACGTAACGGCGACCTCGGGGCCGGGCATGTCGCGGTGATCCGCAGCTTCGTCCACCGGCTGCCCGACTTCGTCGACCTCGAGACCCGGTGCAAGGCCGAAGCGCAGTTGGCCCGGCTGAGCCGCGAGCACCGCCCCGACGAGTTGGCCAAACTCGCCGACAAGCTCACCGACTGCCTCAACCCCGACGGCGACTTCACCGACATCGACCGCGCCAAACGCCGCGGCCTGACCATCGGCAAACAAGACATCGACGGCATGTCCCCGATCAACGGCTGGCTCAACCCCGAAGCCCGCGCCACCATCGACGCGGTGCTGGCCAAACTCGCCGCACCGGGGATGTGCAACTCCGATGACGACGAACCGTGCACCAGCGGCACGCCGTCGCAGGCCGCGATCCAGGGCGACACCCGCAGCCTTGGGCAGCGCAACCACGACGCCCTGCTCGCCGCCGCCCGCGCGCTACTGGCCTCCGGTGAGCTGGGTCAGCACAACGGCCTGCCGACATCCATCATCGTCACCACCACACTGCAGGAACTCGAAGCCGGTGCCGGCCGCGGACTCACCGGCGGCGGAACCCTGCTACCGATGTCGGATGTGATCCGGCTGGGCTCCCACGCCCACCATTACCTGGCGATCTTTGACAACGGCAAAGCCCTCGCGCTGTATCACACCAAACGCCTAGCCTCCCCCGCGCAGCGGATCGTGTTGTACGCCAGGGACCGTGGCTGCACGTTCCCCGGCTGCACCATCCCGGGCTACCTCTGTCAGGTCCACCACGACGACCCCTACGCGAACAACCCCGTCACCGACGTCAACACCCTCACCCTGGTCTGCCACCCCAACCACCCACTCGCCGAACAAGGCTGGGGCACCCGCAAAAACAGCCGCGGCGACACCGAATGGATCCCCCCAGCCCACCTCGACCGAGGTCAACCACGCATCAACACCTACCACCACCCCGAAAAACTCCTACGCGCAGAAGACGACGACGAGCCGGAGTGAGTGCGATCAGGACCGATCAGCCTACCCGGGATCGCTCAGCGAGAGGCTTCCAATGCCCCTGCACCGCAACAATTCTCGCAACCTGCTGCGGTCTCGCAGTTATTCGCGCCCGACAGCGATGCCTGTATACACGACCTAGAACAGCGACGTAAGGACCGACAAAAAGGTGCTCAGGCTTCTGTCGGACGGCGTCGCGAACTTTCGTGTCGACGCTCGCTGGATCGCAAGCAGTATTTTTACGCGCTGAACAGTTACTGCTCGTGCCTGTGTCACAGACCCAGCCAGCTGAATTCGGCGAGAATGCTGCAGCGCGCGGGCGGAGCCGGCTTCAGTTCGACCAGGGGTATGCAAACAAAGGCCCGGTGACTGCAGACGTGAGGAGCCACACCAGTGCGCACAAGATCAGGAGCCACACCGCCCGGACGACGAATCGGAACTGATTCACCGAGGCCAGCTCGAGCCGGATGACCGTGCTGAGCCGGTCCAGATCGCTGGCACTCAGGTACACGCTCCCCGATCCGACCCTCAGCAGGTAGCCACGCGTCCCGTCAGCCCGATGCAAGCGTAAGAGGACGAGCCGATCCCCAACGCGGTCTCGCAGGCCGATGAGGCTGGTTAGCTCAGGTTGTCGCACGGCATTCCCCTAGGTCGGGTTGGGACTTCCTGTGCATGGACTGCCTACCTTACTCGCCGCGACTTTGTCTCACAAGCGATTTCGTATCGCCGTGATACGCCGCTATCAACCGCTTACGTCGTCAGGTTCGGTTGTCGGCTGACTTCTTACCGCGGCCTCGATTGGTCGACGTCGCAAATGACGATCGGCCGTCGGGAATGAGCGGGTACGCCGATACGGGGGGTCTTCGTGGGGCCGGAAAGTGCTGCCCTGGTTAGAAAATGCTGCGAGACCGCACGGCATTCATACATCAGAGCGTCATGGGAGTCGCGACAGGCGGACATCGACTCGTGCTCTCAACGAGACAACTCGCTGTCCCGCAACATTATTGGGAGCATCGCTGCTTGAGTTTCTGCCGGCGTTGACGTCAGGGCTCCCCCGGGGCGGGGGGTCGGTGTGCAAGCGCGGCGGCTTGGGTGCGGTTCTCGACGCCAAGTTTGGCGAAGATGGCGCTGACGTGGTTGCCGACGGTTTTGGGGCTGAGGTGCAACGTGGCGGCGATGTCGGCATTGCTGTGGCCGGCGGCCAGATGGGTGAGCACTTCGCGTTCCCGGACGCTGAGCTGTTGCGGGTCGGCAAGTGTGCGGGTGCGACGGGTTGGGCCGCGCAGGGTTGCCAGTTGCTGTCTAGCGCGCCGCACCGCGGCCCGGGCACCTAGCTCGCGGAAGGTGTCCAGCGCCGACTGCACGGCGGCGATGTCGCCGCCGAGTTGCGCAATGGCCGCGTCGTAGGGGCAACCGCGCCGGGCCCACGCCTCGGCCGCGGCCCGCCAATCCCCACTGATCTCGGCCTCGTAGGGGGTCAGCGGTTCGCCGCTTGCAGGCTCGGACGGCCCGCCGGGCAGGTGTGCCCAGCGGCGCAGGTCACCGATCAGCCACGGACTGACCTGAGGGGGTGCCGCATCCAGTGCGAGCCTGGCCTGGGTGCGCGCGCTGTCGTCGTCGCCGTCCAACCAGGCCGCTTCGGCGCGCGCAGCCTGAACCAGCCACAACAACCGACGGTCCAGTTCTCCGACACAATCGAGCGCTTCATCGAGCAGTGGCCAGGCCGGTTGCTCGCCGCGTCGGGCCCGGATCAGGCCAAGCGTGACCAGGGGCATGACCCGGAATAGTGGGCCCAGGCCGGGAAGGGTGAGGATCTGTTCGGCAGCCAGCGGTGCCTGCGCCCAGTCGCCACCGTAGAGCGCGCCGAGCGCACTTGCGGCCGTCGTGAACATCCGAAATAGGCTGAGTTCATGGTCCTCGCAGAACGCGATCGTCTCCGCCAGGTAGCCCCCGACGCGGTCCAGTTCGCGACTCAGCACCGCATACCAGCAGATCAGGGTGCCCATCAGCCCGGCTTGTTCGACTAGTTCCGCCCTGTTCATCGCCTCACGCCAAGCCGCCGCCAACGCGTCCCAGCCCTCGCCGCTGCGCAGCACCTGATCCACCGCGGCGTAGAACCGCGCGCGGGCCACTACCGCCGGGTCGCCGACTTGGCTGCCGAGCGTGATTGCCCGCTCCGCGTACCCGGCGGCGGCCGGGTCGGCACGCGCCACGGCGATTTGCGCGAGGCTCTGCACCGACCAGGCCAGCTCCTTGGACGGTCCCAGATCTTCCAGCAGTCGCACCGAGGCCTCCGCGGCGTCGCTCGCTTCGCCGGTGCGACCTAAGCCGGTCAGCATCTCCGAGAGATACCGCAGATCCTCTCCTTCGGCGCGCCGGTCGCCGGAGTCATGCCGGATGTCGATCGCCTCGCGCCAGCAGGCCGCGGCGACGTCAGCCTTCCCGCAGAGATAGCTCTCGAAGGCGTAGCGCTCCAACCAGTGCGCCTTCTGCCCGGGCGCGACCGCACCGGCGTGCGGCAGCGTCAAACCGTACAGTTCGGCGGCCTGGCTGTGGGCCCCCAGCGCCGCCGCCCGCTCAGCCGCGACCGGCCCGTATTGCAACACCGCGGCACCGTCACCGGCCTGATCGGCGTGAAATACCAACGCCGCCAACATATCCGGATCCACCGGCGGCTCAGCCAATGCGGCCAGAGCGCTCTTGTGCAGCAGACGGTGCTGGTGGTCGGGGATCTGAGTGAGCGTGGCACGCCGCGCCAACTCGTGCCGAAACGCCACCACCGGCCCGTCAGCGATCAACATCCCCGCATCCAGGCATTCATCCAGACCCGCCGCCACCGCCGCGGGACGCAGCCGCGCCACTAGTGTCACGGGCGAGCGCGGTCCGCACACGGCGACCGCCTCCGCGGTCTCACGCGCCGGCTCCGACAAGCGGCCCAGACGGCCCCGCACCGCCTCGGAGGCGCTGCGCGGCAACGTATCCCGACCCAGTGCGTCGACCCCGGCAGCGAGCACCTCGGTGACATAAAACGGGTTGCCGCCGGTCAGCTGATACAACCGGCCGGCGTTGATGCCGCTGCCGGCGGCCAGTGCCGCCACCGACTGCCGGCTCAGCGGCTCGAGCCCGATCCGGCTGAGCGCCTTGACGGGGGCGACATCGCCCAGTGTCAGCGCCAGCGGATGCTGGGCGCCGAGTTCGTCATCGCGATAGGACACCAGCAACAGCAGCGGCAACGACTCGACGCGTCGCGCCAGGAAGCGGACCAGATCCAGGGTGGCGCCATCGGCCCAGTGTGCGTCCTCGATCACCCACACCCGCCGTTGCCCATCGCGAAGCACAGCCAGCAGCCGCCGATACAGCGCTGCGGTGTCGCCGGCCTCCAACGCCGCCTCGAGCCCGGCCGCAGCGTCATCACCCAGATCGGACAGCGCGTCGATCAACGGCCCCAGCGGCCGCGGCGAATCAAGCGGATCACACCAGCCCCGCAACACCGCAGCACCCGGATCCACCCGGCTCAGGAACCGGCCGATCACCGCGGTCTTGCCGACCCCGGCCTCACCCCGCAGAAAAACGAGGCGTCCGTCGCCGCGGGCCACCCGCCGCCACAACCCACCCAACTCCGCCAGAGCAGCCTCGCGCTCCAGCAATCGCCCCACCAAAGCCCGCTTACCTCCCGGCAACCGAAGTGCAACATCCGATGCCAGGAGGTTTGGGAGGCCGCCATGGTCACAGCGAACTCACACCCGGGACACATGATGTGGCTTTGACTTTAACCCGCAAGCCTCTTGGGCGCGCGTTTCTGTCCACGCTGGGGAGTATCCGGGGCAGGGTCCCAACGGCGGCTAGCAACCTATCTCGCGGGGCACCTGTCGCGCCGACTTCGGACACCTGCAGTCGCCCTTGAATCGACTCGCGGGTCTGCGCGAGGAACCGCCGAATCCGCCCAGCGGCATTAACCGCAGGGGGTTTTAACATGAACTGTGATAGTTTTATAGGTAAACAAAAAGCAAACAGGAGACTGCTGATGATCGGAAGACTGCTGCTCGGTGGCGTTGGAGCCCTCATCTCCATCGGCCTGGCCGTGCCGGCCAGCGCCGACCCAGCCACGACCGTCGGCGCTGTCGGGGCACCGCAACCTAACGGCGTGCCGAGTTTCTTGGGCGCCGCACGTGCCGCCGGCGTCACCGGAACAGATCCTGCGATGCTCGAAGACGGCTATGCCGTGTGTCGGCAGCTGTGGAGTCAGCAAGCACCCGCTCCGCAGGTGGCGGCGAATCTAGTGCGGGACAATCCGCAGCTCACCAGCGACCAAGCAGGTCAATTCGTGCTAGCCGCCTACCACTCTTTGTGCCCGGTGCCCGCCGCGTACGACTATTGGGCGTACAGCACCAGCTAAATTCGGGCGAGCTGCGATAATCCGTCGGCGGTTCGTGTAGGTCCGAACGCTGGTGCACTCCAAACGCAATCCGGGCCGGCAAGCACCCTCGTCCTGCGCGAGTTCTCTTTCATCACGTGTCTTTTCGTCGGCTCTTCAGGAAACGGCCGGGCCGATGCCAGGCGACCCGGTCGGAGAGTATCCAGCCGCGCCAGCGTGCTAGCAGGCACAGCACCGCGCCCACCGCCGTCGATGCGAGCAGGCCTGTCTGCGGGTACCCCCCGAGTTGGAGCAAAACCATTGTCCCACTGGCGATCGCCGCGCACGTCGCATAGAGCGTGTTCCCACCGAAGATCGTCGGAACGCCGCCCACCGCGATATCGCGTACCGCACCGCCACCGACCGCGGTCACCGTCCCCAACAAGATGGCCGGCAGCCAACCCAACCCGAACGAGAGGGTCTTCTGTGCGCCGGCCGCCGCCCAGCAACCCAATGCGAGGGCGTCGACGAAGGGAAACAATCGATCCCAGAGGCGCCCCTCGAAGCGCACTGAGAAAGCCACCGCCGCACCGATCAACGCCGTCGCCAGATACGCGTAATTCGTCAATGCCACCGGGGTGCCGTGCTGCAGGAGTGTGTCGCGGATGAGACCGCCGCCAAGACCGGACACGATCGCCAGCGCGGCGAACCCGACCGGGTCAAATCCGTGGCGGCGCGCGACCGCGCCACCGAGCAGGGCGTTGGCGAACACCCCGGTTAGGTCGAGTACCCGCAACAGGTCCGGCACTGACACGAAAGAAGTGGCCACCCGACCCATCCTCCCCGCCGTGACGAAGACCCATCGGCAACCGCGAGCAGTGCGGCGCAATTCCGCGGTATGGCCGTCCTGATCGTGACGCCCGATCCATCGAGATGGATTACGCCACATACGTACTCGTCGGCCTGCCTTTCAACGAGCTTTGACAAACGTTGAATAGACCATCACCGACGCTTGGCGCGACGGCGTAGCCAAATCACCAGAACGACGACAGCCACCAGCACGACAACCCCGACAACGACTGCGGCAAGGCCTGCGGCCCCGAGTGCCGCCCCAACCCCGCCGTGATGCCCGTGTCTTAACCGTCTAGTGCTGAACGACAGTACGTACGCCAGCGTGTTTGTCGCCGCCCACGGTCCCGTCATATTGCTGCTAAGGATCAGCCATCTGCCGGGAATGCGCAGCGCAACCGACTGGCTCACGAGCCCCATTCAACCAGCACGACCGCACTACGGCAGTTGGTCGACTATTTGTTTCGGCCGCGGCGTACGTCGTTAGACAGGCCACACCTCCCGTCGCCATGCAGCGTCCCAGAACATCCACTCGTAGCGGGCGGTGGTGCCGAAATGGGCTCGGGCGCGGGTTTCCTCGACCGCGCAAAGGGTCAGGCCAACGTCGTCGGCCAGCGCCAGCACGTCAGCGACGATGGTCTGGTATTCGTCGTCGGCATAGGTGTCGATCCAGCGCTGGTAGCGCCAGTCCGGCGAACCGCGTTTAACGAGCTCGGCACCCACCTCGGCATAAATCCAGTAACACGGCAGCACCGCAGCCAGCCCGTCGGCGAAGGTGCCGCGGTAAGCGGTGGCCAACAGGTAACTCGTGTAGGCGAGGGTGGTTGGCGCCACCGGCTCGGCGTCGATGTTCTCGATGCCCAGTTCGGCGAGCAGCGACTCGTGCAGCGCAAGCTCGACCTCGGCGGTGACCGCGGCGTGCCGGGCAAACATGCCGACACCGGCGTGTGTCGGTGCCTTACTGCCTACAACGGCCAGCGTGCGAGCAAAATCCCGCAGATAGTGGCCGTCCTGAACGATGTAGTGGGTGAACAGCTCAGGGTCGAGGCTGCCGTCGGTCAGGCCAGCAAGGAAAGGGTGGTTCAAGATCGCCGCGTAGGTATCGGCAGCTTCGGCCCACAACCGTCCCGTCCAGCCGCCTCGCGTCACGACTGCGATGATTCCAGGCCGGTAGTCGCGCTGCTCACACATTGCAGGCGCCGTGCCGATTCGAAGGCCGCACCGACCGAGGAAGGTAGTTGTGAACATCAACCGGCTCGATCACCTGGTCCTCACCGTCGCCGATCTGGATGCAACCGTGACGTTCTATGTGCAAGTGCTCGGCATGGAGGAAGTGACCTTTGGCGAAGGGCGTAAAGCCCTCCGATTCGGCCAGTCAAAGATCAACCTGCACCTGTGGGGCCATGAAATCGACCCGAAATCTCGTCAGCCAACACCCGGCAGCGCCGACCTGTGCCTGATTGTCGACGAACCTATCGCCGCGGTGGTCGACGAACTGAGCGCACGCGGCATACCCATCGCAGAAGGACCCGTCGAGCGCACCGGCGCTCACGGACCGATCACAAGCGTATACGTGCGCGATCCCGACGGTAATCTCATCGAGCTATCGAATTACATTGTCGGCCAGCATAACTGAACGTCAGTGGGCAGCAGGTTGCGCTCCACGCGATTTGTTGCGGTGCAATGATATTCACGGGGCGAACGTGCTCGCGGCGCCTCCCTGTAACTGCGTGAGGCTTGCTCGAACTCCACGGCCGTGACGGCGTCAATCCCGCCGGACGGGAGCAGGTCACGTCGGAAAGCGACGTGGATAACGCCGTCGGACTCCGCGGCCGCCTCCTTGAGCCCGTCGAGATGGTGACCTCGTGCCCGGCGGCGACCAGCTCGGGGATGACGTACGAACCGGCATGGCCGGTCCCGCCGGTGACGAAAACGTGCATGGGCTGCCCTCCTGAGAGTTAGTTGCAAGAGCTCAGCCGACGTTGACGCCAAGGGAGAAGTTGAAGTTCCCCGCGCCTCGGCCCACGCCTACCGCCAGCAGACCCGCGCCCTCCAGCCAGTGCGCCATGCTCAGGTCGCCGGTGTCGTGCGGGCGCAGCCCGAGGCTCTCGATGAACGCTGACACACTCGCCTTGGCCTGCGCGTCATCGGCGGCCACGAACACATCCAGCGGGCCGCCCGCGGCCAGGACGTCGCGGAAGAGGGTGTTGAACGCCTTGACGACGTGGGCGCCTGCGGGTGCGGCCTTGGCTATCTCCTGCGCGCCGGAACTGCCGTCGGGTGTGACGAGACCCTTGGCGTCGGGGGTGAACGGGTTCGTGATGTCGACGATGATCTTGCCGGCGAGCGCGTCCCCGTACTCACTCACGACCGGCACGGCACTGTCGAACAGCACGGCGAGGATGACGATGTCGCCGGCCGGTGCGGCGCCCCACGTTCCGGCCGTGGCGCCGTTGCCGAGCGCGCTGGCCAGGTCTGCGGCCTTGGCCGCATCGCGACTAATGACTTCGACGGCGTTGCCGCCCTTGACGGCCAGGGCGCCGATGGCGCTGGCCATGTTCCCCGAGCCGATGATGCTGATGCTGTTCATGAGTTGTCCCGTCGTAGTTGCCCGAAAAGGTTGATGTCTCAACCATACGCAGAATTGGTGACGCGTCAACCAATCGGGGTAGCATGGCTGCCGTGGAACCGGACTGGCTGGACCCGCGTGAAGACCGCGCCTGGCGGGCCTTCATCCACGCGCATCAGAAGATCGAACTCCACTTGAGCCGTCGCCTGCAGGCATCGGGCCTGTCCGGCGCCGACTACGAGGTGCTGGCGTTACTCTCGGCTCTCGACGGGGACAGCACGCCCGCCCACGCCCTGTGCAACGCACTGGGCTGGGAGAAGAGCCGCCTCTCCCACCAGGTGCATCGCATGCAGAAGGACGGGCTGGTCAGCCGCGAGCCCAACCCCGCCGACGCCCGCAGCACAATGGTCTGCCTGCTGCCGGCTGGTCGCGCCGCGATCGAGAAGGCGGCGCCCGGGCACGTGGCGGACGTGCGCCGCAACTTCATCGACCTGTTTACCCCGGCTGAGCTCGACACGCTTGCCGCACTCAACGAACGAGTCCTGCAGCACCTGGCCGCAAACTACGACTGCCCCGCCGAAGACTAGGCATGAGGCGCGGCACCAACCACGCAGGGGATCAGCCGGCAGGGGTATCGCGACGCTGGGTGAACTTGATGTCGAGACTACGGAGGTAGGTGTGCAGTCCGGCGTCCTGGACTGGGATCAGGTAGGCCGGGGTGTCGGTTTCGTTGTAGTGGGCGTGCCACATGCCCGGCGGGGTGGTGAAGGCGCCGCCGGGCCGCCAGTCCACCCGGATTGGGTCAGCGATTTCGCCGCGCGTGTCGAGGTGGGTGCCCAGCAGGGTGTAGCAGCCGGCCGGGGGCGCGTCGAGGATCAGATCCAGGGCGACCGACTGGTGTCGGTGCGGACGCTGTTCCTGACCGGCCGGCAGGACGCCGAACATGGCCCACAGCACGTGGGTGATGGTCAGAGTCTGCTCCTGCTCGGCATTGGCCAGCAGGACGCTGACCCGGCTCTTGTCGTTGGCGCCGGGACGGGACGCGATCTCCTGGAGTTTGGCGACGGCGTCGGCGCGGCGGAACTTGGTAGGCCGGAACTTGGGTCGGGAGGCGTCGGCACCCAGATACCGCAGCAGTGGTTCGTCGTGGACCCAGTACATGGTCGCGTCGGCGTCGGCGTAGAACACCGCCCGGGATCCGGCGGGCAGCGTCAAGAAGTCGCCTTTCTCCCACTGAACGAGGCAGCCGTCGATTGCGGCGAAGCCTCGCCCGTACATCACGTAATACAGCTGGCTGGTGGCGTTCGGGTTGGTGTCGATCCGCTCCCCCGCGCGGATGTGCACGAAGTTGGCCAGTAGCGCGGGGCTGGTCGCCGGACCGTCGACGATGCCCATTTCCGTGGACAGGTCCAGCGGCACGACACCGGTCGGTTCGTCCAGGTAGAGCTCGGGGCCGAACTGGTGGATCGGCACCTGCGTAGTGTGCCCGGAGCCAATCGGGTTGGCGGCCTTGGAGTACTCGAAGTAGCGAGCGTCGTCGGCCCACTCTTCGAATCGGCCTTCGAAGCCGTACTCGGCGACGTTGGTCGTCGGCGCCGGCGTCGTCGGATCCAAGTTCATCGATTCGGCGACTGAGTGCTGCGGGCTCGCGATGGTCATGACCTTCTCCTCACGTGCATGGCTTGCACCTAAATAGTATCTATCTTGTATCTAAGTTGCAATCGCGAGGCTGTGAAGGCCACTTCGCAGGCGGGCTGAGCAGCGGTAATATGGCGAGGCACGCCGCCAGGGATACGAGTGGGATACGGCTTAGCTGCAGAAAGTAGTGCGATGCCCAAAACGTCTGGGAGCGGTCGGCCCGCGGCGAAGGACCGCGCGCTCGATTACGTCAAAACCCAGGTTTTGAGCGGAGCGTTTCCCGGCGGCGAATTGATCAGCGAGGGTGAGGTCGCCAACGCTCTCGGGATGTCACGCACTCCAGTGCGCGAGGCGTTTCTGCGACTGGAGGCCGAGGGTCTGCTCCGGTTGTACCCGCAGCGCGGCGCGCTCGTTGTACCGGTGTCGTCGGATGAGGCGCGCGCCGTCATCGAGGCAAGGCTGCTCCTGGAACAGTTCGCGGCGGCCAAGCTTGTCGCGTTTGGACCCGCGGCCCGCATGGCGGTGTTCGAGCGAATGTCCACCGAGATGCAACGGCAACGCGACGCCGCCGCCGCATCGAATTGGCACGATTTCGTCGAGGCTGACCGCGCCTTTCATGAGGTCACTCTCGAGGAGTCCGGCAACGTCATACTGTCGGACTTCTATTCATCCCTGCGTGACCGTCAGATGCGGATGATCGGCGAGTCCCTGATTCATGACCGGCAGCGAATGGCGAACATCCTCGACGAGCATCGCGGCATCGCCGAAGCCCTGCGTGACGGCGATCTACCGCGGACTCTGGAGGCCGTGCAGACACACCTCGCGGGCACGCTGCGGTCACTCGGCCTCGCCGCCGAGCCGCGCTTCGGTGCTGGCTCTTCTCTCTAACGGGATGCCGGACGTGTCAGTGCCGGCATCAAAACATCGTCGACCAGCATGCGGACTGTCTCCAATGTCGGTGGTTGTCCTGCTATGACGGCCCGGAATGCCAGATACCCCGACAACAAGTCGAACAATTCGTCGTTGATGACCACCGCGTCGTCGATCTCTCCTCGTTGGAGGGCCGCCGCGAGAATCTCATCCATGATCAGCTTGCGGGGTCGCACGAACTCGTCCTGAATGGCTGCGTTCATGGCCGGGTTGCGGATTACTTCGGTCAGTACGGCCCGCATGGTGCCGGCGTGTTCCCGCGCATCTCGACAAGCCGAGGCGCCGACTGCGAGTAGATCCTCGCGCAGCGAGCCGGTGCGCGGAGCAATGGCGAAGACGCGCGTGCCCTCGATGAACGCGGCGACCGCCAAGTCGGCCTTGGTCGGCCAACGTTTGTAGAGAGTGGCCTTACTGGACTTCGCCTCGGTAGCCACTGCCTCCACGGTCAAGCCGTCGTAGCCATGCTCCTGCAGTAGTCGCAGCGTGATAGCGAGTAGCTCTGCCTCTCGAGCCGTCCATCGCGATGTCGGAGGTGAGGCCGGCGCATCACGGTCTGGTTCGGCAGGCATCCGCCTCATATTAAGTCCGCTTCTCTTGGTGTTTCGGCCGGCCGGCCGATCCGAATGCGATGGGCGTCACATCGCCCTCGATCCAACTCCTCTTGCGATCCTCTGAACTGTACCGTACCGTACCGTTCAGTTCGCGAAGACGCGCTCGCACGGCGGCGGATCGTTGCGGCGCCGCGACCGGCAGGCCACGAAAGGTGTTGGGAGTCATGGAGAGTCAAGTATTGAAACGTCAGTGGACGGTCATCGTGGCGGTGCTGGTGGTGGCGGTCACCGGATTCGGCATATATCGGCTGCACGGCATTTTCGGGTCGAACAACGCGGTCACCCGACCGGCGATGGACGCCCTGGAGAACACCACATACAACCCCAAGCGGGTGCTGTTCGAGGTCTTCGGCAGCCCCGGTTCGGTGGCGACGATGAACTACCTCGACGAGCAGGCTCAGCCGCAACGCGTGAACGATGCGCCGTTGCCGTGGTCACACATGTTGACCACGACCGATCCCACCTTGTACGCCGATCTGCGGGCTCAAGGCGACGGCGCTTCGATCGGATGCCGGATCACGGTCAACGGGGTGGTCAAAGACGAAAGGTCTATTAACGCCGTGAATGGCTACATCGCGTGCTTGGACAAGTCCGCATGAGCGTGCATCGCGCCGATGACGGTGGCCCTCGGGTCGCGGGGACTCGGGTAGCGCGCACGATCCGAATCCTCGCGGCGCCAATCCTGTTGGTGTGGGTGGCCATCGCGGTGCTGACCAACATCTTCGTACCGCAACTGGAAGTGGTCGGGGCGGCGCGCTCGGTGGCGATGAACGCCGCGGACTCTCCCTCGATATCGGCGATGAGGCATATCGGGCAGGTCTTTCATCAGTTCGATTCCGATAGTGCGGCGATGGTCGTGCTCGAAGGCCAGCAGAAGCTAGGCCCCGACGCGCACGCTTTTTACGACACCCTTGTGAAGAAGATGTCCAAGGACACCAAACACGTCGAGCACGTCCAGGACTTCTGGGGCGATCCGTTGACGGCCGGGGGATCGCAGAGCAAGGACGGCAAGTCGGCCTTGGTGCAGGTGTATCTGCGGGGCAACCAGGGCGAGGCGCTGTCCAACGAATCGGTCGACTCGATCCGCAATATCGTGGCCAGCGTTCCGCCCCCACCCGGCGTCAAGGCTTACGTCACCGGTGCCGCGCCGTTGATCACCGACGACTTCGAGGTCGGGAGCCAAGGCACCGCCATGGTCACCCTGATCACCTTCGCGGTGATCGCGGTGATGCTGCTGATCGTGTACCGCTCCTTGGTGACGATGCTGGTCTTGGTCGGCGTGGTCGTGATCGAACTCTGCGCGGCGCGCGGTGTTGTTGCGGCGCTGGCTAATTCGGGAGCCATCGGTTTGTCGACGTACTCGACGAACCTTCTGACGCTGCTGGCGATCGCCGCGGGCACCGATTACGCGATCTTCATCGTCGGCCGTTATCACGAAGCCCGCAGCAAAGGGTTTGAGCGCGAAGCGGCGTATCACGACATGTTCGCCGGCACGGTGCACGTCATCGTCGGGTCGGGTCTGACCATCGCCGGCGCGGTGGGGTGTTTGACCTTCACCCGGCTGCCGTACTTTCAGACACTGGGCACTCCTGCGGCCCTCGGTGTGTTGGTGACGCTGGCTGCGGCATTGACCCTCGGACCGGCGGTGCTGACGATCGCGACCCGGTTCGGACTGCTGGAACCTCAACGCAGCCAACGCGTCAGCGGATGGCGGCGCGTCGGCACCCTGGTCGTGCGCTGGCCCGGACCGGTCCTGGTCGTCTCGTTGGCCGTCGCCCTGGTCGGGCTGCTCGCCTTGCCGGGATACAAGACGAGCTACGACGCCCGCCCGATGATGCCGGCATCAGCGCCAGCCAACGTCGGATACATCGCGGCCGAGCGGCACTTCTCCGAGGCGCGGCTCAACCCGGAGCTGTTGATGCTCGAGGCCGATCACGATCTGCGCAACCCGGCGGACATGCTGATCCTCGAGCGGGTCGCCAAGGCCGTGCTGCACACCCCTGGCATCGCGTTGGTGCAGTCCATCACCCGGCCATTGGGAACGCCAATCACCCACAGTTCCATCCCGTTCCAGATCAGCTCGCAGAGCGCGGGCCAAATCATGAACCTGGGCTATCAGCAGCAACGCGCAGCGGATCTGCTCAAACAGGCCAACGAAACCTCCAACACCATCGACGTCCTCAAGCAACAGATGGCGCTGCAGCAATCCAGCGCCGACGCCACCCACCAGCAAACGCAGGCGTTCCACGACACCGTCGCGACCGTCAACGAGCTGCGCGACGACATCGCCAACTTCGACGACACCTTCCGGCCGCTGCGCAATTACTTCTACTGGGAACCGCACTGCTTCGACATCCCGGTTTGCGCAGCATTGAGGTCGGTTTATGACGCCATCGACGGCATCTCGGAACTCAGCGACAAATTCACCGACATCACCGCCAGTCTGGACAAGCTGGACGCCTTACAGCCAAAGCTGGTCGCGCTACTGCCACCGCAGATTGCCATTCAGCAGCGCAACCGCGACTTGACGCTGTCCAACTACGCGACCACGGCGGGCACCGACGCTCAGAGTCAGGAAGCGCTCAAGAACTCGACCGCACTCGGCAAGGCCTTCGACGATGCCAAGAACGACGATTCGTTCTACCTGGGACCCGAAGCGTTTGAGAACCCTTCCTTCCAGCGGGGTCTGAAACTGTTTCTCTCGCCCGACGGCAAAGCCGCCCAGATGATCATCACCCACCAGGGCATTCCCGCTAGTGCTCAAGGCATTTCGCACATCGACGCGATCAAGAACGCCGCCTTCGACGCACTCAAGGCAACCCCACTGGCGGACGCAAAGATCTATGTGGCCGGCACCGCTGCGACGTACAAGGACATTCACGACGGCACCAAGTACGACCTGTTGATCGCCGCAATGGCAGCACTGAGTCTGATCCTGCTGATCATGGTGTTCATCACTCGCAGCCTGGTCGCCGCGTTGGTCATCGTCGGCACCGTGGTCCTGTCTTTGGGAGCGTCGTTCGGATTGTCGGTGCTGTTATGGCAGTACATCTTGGGTTTCCCGCTGTACTGGATCGTTCTGCCGCTCGCCGTGATCCTGTTGTTGGCCGTCGGCGCGGACTACAACCTGTTGCTGATATCGCGGTTCAAGGAGGAGATCGGCGCCGGGCTCAAGACCGGCACCATCCGTGCTATCGCCGGCACCGGCGGGGTCGTGACGGCCGCCGGGTTGGTGTTCGCGGCGACGATGTCCTCCTTCATCGTCAGCGACTTGCGGGTGCTCGGCCAGATCGGCACGACTATCGGGCTGGGTCTGCTATTCGACACCCTTATCGTCCGTTCCTTCATGACGCCGTCCATAGCGAGCCTGCTCGGACGCTGGTTCTGGTGGCCATTGAACATCCGGCCGCGGCCTGCCAGTCAGATGCTGAGACCCTATGGTCCCCGCACCGCGGTCAGGGAGTTGCTCGAGCGTGAATCGGCGAAATCTCAAGACAGCGACACCACTCCGATTCCGTTGACGAGCAACGGCAATGGGCGACAGTCGCCTCTCGGCGTTGGGAATCACTCATGAAGACCCTGGCGCACATGGCATGTGCGGCCGTCACCGCCATCGTGGTCGCACCCGGCGCGCACGCCGACGTCGACACCGACTTCGCCAGCCAGTTGCATACCTACGGGATCTACGGTTCGCGCGACTACAACGCCTGGATCGGAAAGATCACCTGCGAACGGTTGGCCAAACACGTCGACGCCACCGCGTTCGAGTCGGCGACGTTCCTCAAGGGCAACCTCGCCCGGACCACGTCCACGGAACAGGTCTGGCAGTTCCTCGCCGCAGCGGTCCAGACCTACTGCCCCGAGCAGACGCTCGCCCTGCGAGCAGCCGCAGATTCGTCACGCCACACGACCAAGGAGCAGAGATGACACACCGCCGGCCTCTGATGCAACGCTGTGCAACGACCGTCGTCGCGTTGATCGCGACCGCGATATCGGCGACCGCACCGGCGTCAGCCGACGCCTCCGACGACTACCCCATCCCGCACCGGATGATCATCACGACATGTGACGCCGAGCAGTATCTCGACGCTGCGCGTGACACCAGCCCGGTGTACTTCGAGCGGTACATGATCGACAAAGGCAACCGGCCGGCAGGAATCCAACAGATGGCCGAAGACCGCATTCACTGGTTCTTCTCCCTGGATCCCGCCGGCCGTCGCCAGTACTCCGAAGACACCGCCACCAACGTCTACTACGAGCAGGTGGCCACGCATTGGGGCAACTGGGCCAAGGTTTTCTTCAACAACAAGGGCGTGGTGGCCAAGGCCACCGACGTCTGCACGAAGTACCCGCGTGGCGACATGTCCGTGTGGGACTGGCGTTGATGCGGTGAGTCGTTACCTCAACTGCAGCGCCTCGACGGGTCCAGACAGTGCGGCCTTGAAGTGGCGGGTCACGTCGTCGGCGAGGATCTCGGTATCGCCGCGCTCGATGCCGTCGAGGATGTCACGGGCGACCTGATGGGGGTCGTTTTTCGGGGCGTCGACGTCGGCGACCATGTCGGTGTCGGTGTAGCCGAGGTGGACGCCGGTGACGAGCGTGTGTTGCTCTTCGAGCTCCATGCGCAGCGAGTTGGTCGCAGACCAGAACGCCGCTTTGGAGTCGCCATAGCCCCCGGAGCCGCCGACCCAGGACAACACCGAGTGGATGTCAACCAGTGCCCCGCCGCCGTTGTGTCCCAAAATCGGCGCGAACGCCTTGGCGATCCGCAGGGCGCCGAAGTAGTTGGTTTCGAACACTGTCCGGACGTCGTCGATATCGCTGCTCAGTAACTGCTGCGCACCGAAGGTGCCGGCGTTGTTGACCACGATAGTGGCGTCTGTCGCTGTGTTAGCCAGTCCGGCAACTGATTCAGGGTCGGTGACGTCGAGTGGCAGGCTCACCACACGCGGGTCTTGGCTGGGTTTGGGCGCGCGTGCGGTGGCGTACACCTTGACCGCGCCGCGGGCCAGTAGCTCGTCGACGATGGCCTTGCCGAGGCCGCGTTGTCCACCGGTGACCACGACCGTCGCTCCGTTGATGTTGACCATGATGTTCTCCTGATGACGTAGGTAAAAGCATTTTGTCTCTGTCAACGTAATTGACCGGCGCGACATAGTCAAGTATGTTTTAACTATGTCAATAACGTGGGCGGCGTCGGACCGGTTCGGGATCGCGATGGCACCGGGGGGCGTGGCGTTGGTGCAAGAGTTCCTCAACACCAAGGCCATCGGGGATCATCCGGACTTGCTGGCCGACCCGGTGCTGGCGCAGTCGTGGCTGACCACGGCGGTGCAGGCATGGTCGACGACCCGCGGGGGCGAAGAACACCCGCCCACGCTGACTGCGCCTGACGTGACGAAACTTCGCGCGCTGCGCGCCACGATCGCGGGCCTGATCGCCGAAGACGATGGTGGTAGTCCCGGGATCGGTTCCGTCCCAGCGTCGTTCGCGGTTTCCGATCGCGGTGACGTGCGATTGGAGCCCGCTGGCAGCGGGTGGCGCTGGCTGGCGTCCGCGCTGTGGGGTGAGATTCTGCTGAGCCAACACGCCGGCACCTGGCGGCGGCTCAAGCAGTGCCACAAGCCTGAATGCCGATCCACCTTCTACGACCGCTCCAAGAACAACAGCGGTGTGTGGCACGACGTGAAGGTGTGCGGCAACGCGGCCAACCTGCGTGCCTCCCGCGCCCGACGACGCCAACACAGCGACTCGACCACTGCGCCCCCTAGACTGGATCCGGTCGGCAGGAGGGTGCGCAATGACACGACCAAGCCGTTTGGCTGACGAGGTCGATCCGGGTCCGGTTCAGCTCCAGGCCCGCAAGGTGCACTTCGACGTCAGCGATGTGCCGCTGCACTGGATCCCCGGTCACCCCGTCGCCTCGAACGTGATCGGGCTGCTCAACCTGATCCTGCCTGCGGCCGAGCGGTGGTTCGTCGCCACGTACAACGAGGCGCTTCCCCTGGTGAAGGATCCGAAGCTGGCCGAGGACATGCGGGGCTTCATCGGCCAGGAAGGCGCTCACGCCGAGGTCCATGAGCGGCTGCTGCACGAATTCATGGAGGAACGCGGCGTAGATCCCACGCCGATGCTGGACCAGATGGAGTACGTCTTCACCAAGGTGCTGGCCCCGTCGACATCAGAGGACCCCAAGCGCCGGATGAACCACCTGTGTGACCGGCTGTGGTTCATCGCCGCCCTCGAGCACTACACCGCGGTGATGGGTGACTTCGCACTGAATTGCACGTGGGACGACTACGGCGCCGATCCGGCCATGGCCGACGTGTTCCGCTGGCACGGCAGCGAGGAGGTCGAGCACCGCAGCGTCGCCCACGACGTCGCGGTCTACTTCCACGACAGTTACGTCGACCGTATCGGCGCCATGGTGATGGCGATGATCGGTATCTTTTCGTTCTTCCAGCGCGGCGCCACTTTCCTGATGAGGGCCGATCCGACCGTGGACATCGGGTGGTGGAAAACGCAGCGGCTGCGCGCCCGCGATTCCAAGCTGGGTCTGCTCCCCAAGTACCGCAAGCTTTTTGGCTCCAACACGCTGGCATACTTCCGGCCCGGGTTCACCCCCGACGAGATGGGATCGACGGCGCAGGCGGTCGCGTACCTGGCCCGGTCCCCGGCCGCTCGCGCGGCGCACATGTGATGTCGCTTCGCGACCGCTACCGGCGGCTGCCAGCGAGCACGTCCGGACGGTTACGCCACGACGTTTTCATCGGTCTGATCGACGCGGCCGTGTCCGGGGTGTGGTCGATGACGGGAAACATCCGGCAGATGGCGGCGCCACGCGAATTCGACCGCACCGTGACATTGACGGTCGCCGACCGGCAGGTGGTCGCCCGCGACCAACATGTGGTGGCCCTGACTCTCACCGCTCCCGACGGGGGCCGACTGGCGCCGTGGCGTGCGGGTTCGCATCTGGACATCCATCTGCCGAGCGGCCTGGTCCGGCAGTACTCGCTGTGCGGCGACCCCGAGGTCACCGATGCCTATCGGATCGCGGTGCGGCGGATTCCCGACGGCGGCGGTGGCTCGATCGAGGTGCATGACGCCCTGCCGGTCGGGGCGACGGTCACTACGAACGGCCCGCGCAACGCGTTTCCGCTGACGGTCCCCGGCTACGGCTCGCCGTCCCGGCGGCTGCGGTTCATCGCCGGCGGCATCGGAATTACGCCGATCCTGCCGATGCTGACCATGGCGGCACGTCTGGGTGTCGAGTGGTCGATGGTCTACGCCGGCCGCAGCCGCGACAGCCTGCCATTCGTCGATGAACTCGACCGATTCGGCGACCGCATCGAGATCCGCACCGACGATCGGTCCGGCATTCCGACCGCCGAGGACCTGCTGGGCGACTGCCCGGACAATACAGCCGTATACGCCTGCGGTCCGGCGCCGATGCTGACCGCGATCCGGACACAACTGGCCGGCCGCGACGAAGTCGAACTGCACTTCGAGCGGTTCGCGGCACCCCCGGTGCTCGACGGCAGTGAATTCGAGGTCACTGTGGCCTCATCGGGGGCGGTGGTGCAAGTCGGTGCCGACGAAACGCTGCTCTCGGCGCTGCGGCGCGCCGAGGTGACGACCTCGTATTCGTGTCAGCAGGGCTTCTGCGGAACGTGTCGCACCCGGGTGCTCGATGGCGAGGTCGAACACCGTGACACCCTCTTGACGATTCCGGAACGCGACAGCGGCATGATGCTGGTTTGCATATCCCGAGCGGCACCCGGTGCACGACTGACCCTGGATCTCTAGGGCCGCGAGTCGTCCGAACGCATTGCCTCTTCCAGCCGCTTTACCGGAGGCGGGCGTGATATCTTCCCTTACTTATCAGGATTAACTCAGGGGCTGATGTGCGCGCAATCGGGTGCCTTCGGGGCGTCACTGCCATGGCGATCGCCGGCGTGATCGCCGGCTCCGGGCCGCTACTGCCGACAGCGCCGCCCACGAGAGTGCAGTCGACCGCGGTCCGGCTCGCCAGCACCGACGCGGCGGATTCGCCGCTCGGGGATGGCACGGCGCTGCTGATGGGCGGAACCAGTATTCCGCAGCCGAGCCAGCTGTACCTCGATGCGGCTGACGCGCTGTATCTGCAGCCGCGCGGATTCGATGGCACCCTGCAATCGTTGTTCACCCCGGAGGATGTCAGTCCCACGTCACAGTCGCGGGGCGAGCAGATTCTCGACGCCGCGATTCTGCAGGAGTTCCACAGCGGAGACCTGAGTGCGCAAAACCCTCTCGTGGTCTTCGGCTATTCGCAGAGCGCCTCGATCTCCACAGACGTGATGCGTGAGCTTGCCGGCCAGGGCGTGCCCAGCGATGACGTGCACTTCGTGCTGATCGGCGATCCGGACAACCCTGTCGGAGGCTCGGAGCTGGTGGGCAGCAGCCTGTCCCCGCAAGATCTCATGGCCAACGTCGCGACTCCAAACGATCTGTACCCGACAGACGTCTACACCCATGAATACGACGGTGTCGCCGACTTCCCGAAGTATCCGATCAACCTGCTCTCGGACCTCAACGCCGCGTTGGGCTTCATCTACGAACACGGCACCTACTTGAGCCTCCCGGCCGAGCAGATCAGCGACGCTATTCAGCTGCCGACGACGGCGGCTGACACCATGGTCAACTACTACATCATCCCGTCCGAAAGCCTGCCGCTGCTGGATCCGTTGCGGTTGATCCCGGTAATCGGACAGCCCCTCTATGACCTGCTGGAACCCGACACCAAGATTCTGGTGGACCTCGGCTACGGCAGCATCGACCAGGGGTGGGCGCCAGGAGATGCTGACGTCGTCAGCGCTTCGGGATTTTTTCCGACTGACATCAATCTTGGCGATCTTTCCACCGCGCTCGCCAATGGCCTGCAGCAAGGAGTCAGCGCCTTCGTCGCCGATTTGGGAAACCCAGACACGTACCAGATCACGTCCCTGGTAGACAATCCGTCACTGTCTGAGGTCGCGGACGCGGGGTATCTGTACGGCTTCCTCGACACGCCAAATCCGACGTTGCCCGAAGCCATCCAGGGCATCACCGAACTCCTCCAAGCCTTCACGTCTATGGCATGAGTTGCGTCGCTGAGCATTTCGTGCCGTCCGTCGTCGTCAACGTCACACCGCGGCAACCGATTAAGCGCGACAACACCGCGTTACCAGCTCAGCAGACGGAGCTGCATTAGTTCACGCCGTTACCCCTGCTGTGGGCCGCAAGGCCAACGGCGATGCCGCCCAAGGCAACCGGAGCGATTGAGCTTTGCCTGGCAATCGCCGGCACTTTTTAATATTTCATAGAATTACCGTTATCCAGATCCGGCGCGTTGGGCGTTGTCAGTTCCGCTCCCGGTATCCATCAACGACGCACATACGCGCGACTGCCGCGCGCAGGGAGCGGAGCCGTCCGCGTGATGCTGACCGGCACGCGTCACCGGCGGCAGGAGCGCCTGCGCGCCGTCTGGGTCTTCGCTGGGTAGCATCGCCACATGGCGCGAGCGAAGCACACGAGCGGTGCAGTGGTCTTGCCCGCTGGCGCGCGCGAACCCGACTCCAAGTCCGCCCTGACCCGTCAGCGGATCCTCGATGCGGCGGCGCACGTTCTCAGCGTGAAGGGGTACAGCGGACTGCGCCTGACCGACGTGGCCGATGAGGCCGAGCTCCAGGCGCCGGCCATCTACTACTACTTTCCCGGTCGCGACGACCTCATCGAAGAGGTGATGTGGGCCGGGATCGCTGAAATGAGCGAACACCTCCTCGGCGTGCTCGACGCTTTGCCGGCGAAAGCGTCGGCGTTGGACCGCCTACTCGCCGCGGTCGAGGCCCACCTCCGACACGCGTTGGAGATCTCTGACTACACGACGGCGTCCATTCGCAATGCGGGCCAGATACCCGACGCCATCCGCAAGCGCCAGATTCTCGAAGAGGAGCGCTACGGCGAGATCTGGCGCAAGCTGATCAACGATCTGGCGCGCTCGGGTGTCCTGCGCGCCGAGCTGGATCTCTACGTCGCACAGATGTTGGTGCTGGGGGCACTGAACTGGACGGTGGAGTGGTGGGACTCGCGGAGGGGCTCCGTCGACGCCGTGGTCGCCAACGCGCAGACGCTGGTGCGGCATGGGCTGACCAAGGCCCGTCCCACTAAGCAGCGGTGATCTTCACACGGTGTCCCAGCCTGACGATCGATTGATCGCTAGTTTAATTTGTGTTAAAAATTGACTAGCTGACCGAACCCGCGGGCCAGCCGAACGTGCCGAAAGCAATGCCCAGGGAGGCCGCCATGACCACCGCCCTAGACCTCGAGGAGTCTCTTCTGGTCGCGACGGTCCGCGAGTTCGTCGACAGGGACGTCAAGCCGACCGTGCGGGAGGTCGAGCACGCCAACGAGTACCCCGAAGCCTGGATCGAGCAGATGAAGCGCATCGGGATCTACGGCCTTGCCATCCCGGAGGAGTTCGGCGGCACACCGGTGTCGATGCCGTGCTACGTGGACGTCACCCAGGAGTTGGCGCGCGGCTGGATGAGCCTTGCGGGCGCGATGGGCGGGCACACCGTGGTGGCCAAGCTGATCACACTATTCGGCACCGAACAGCAGAAGCGGGCCTATCTGCCGTCGATGTCGACCGGCGAGCTGCGGGCCACCATGGCGCTGACCGAACCCGGCGGTGGTTCCGACCTGCAGAACATGACGACGCTTGCTCGCGTGGACGGCGACGAGCTGGTCGTGAACGGATCGAAGACCTGGATCAGCAACGCGCGCCGATCTGGTCTGATTGCACTGCTCTGCAAAACCGACCCGACCGCCAGCCCTAAGCACAAGGGAATCTCAATCCTCTTGCTGGAGCAGGGCACTGCCGGTTTGTCGGTGTCACGGGACTTACCAAAGTTGGGGTACAAGGGAGTAGAGAGCTGCGAACTGGCATTCGACGACTGCCGCGTGCCGACGTCTGCCATCCTCGGCGCCGAGCCGGGGAAGGGCTTCGGGCAGATGATGAAAGGCCTTGAGACGGGCCGCATTCAAGTAGCGGCGCGGGCACTCGGCGTGGCGACCGCCGCGCTGGAGGACGCGTTGGCCTACGCCCAGTCCCGGGAGAGCTTCGGCCAGCCGATCTGGAAGCATCAGGCGATCGGGCACTACCTCGCCGACATGGCCACCAAGCTCACGGCGGCGCGTCAACTCACCCGATACGCGGCCGAGCGGTATGACAGCGGTGAGCGCTGCGACATGGAGGCCGGCATGGCGAAGTTGTTCGCCTCCGAGGCGGCGATGGAGATCGCCCTCAACGCGGTTCGGATTCACGGCGGCTACGGCTATTCAACCGAGTACGACGTCGAACGCTACTTCCGCGACGCGCCGCTGATGATCGTCGGCGAGGGCACCAACGAGATCCAGCGCAACGTCATCGCCGCTCAGCTCGTCGCCCGCGGCGGCGTCTGACGCCGTCAGCTCGCGCGGGCGGGCCGACGTTGCTGCGCGAACTGCAGCGCATCCGCCCAGGAGCACCTCTGCCCGATCATCCTGCGGTACTTCATGATCACGGTCTGACCGTTGACGGTCAGCGCACCGACGAGGCGATCATCCTGCCGGTACAGCGCCGTCCACCGGTCGTCGGTGTCGGCATCCCCGTCGACGAGCGCGACTTCCTCGGACTCGGGCACGCCGACAAATTGGATCCTCGACCCGTACCAGTCAGACCAGAAGTACGGCACCGTCGCGTACGGCTTGGCGTTGTCTGGATCCAGCGCGTTGCGGGCTGCGGATGCCCCCTGCTCGGCGGCAGCGGTCCAATTCTCCATCCGCTGACGTGCGCCGAACATCGGGTTCGGCCAGTTCGCAACGTCGCCGGCGGCATACACACCGGGTGTCCCCGTGAACAACGTCTCATCGCAGACGACCCCGTTGTTCAATGTGAGGCCCGAGCCCTCCAGCCAACTCGTGCTGGGTGTGACGCCGATGCCGACTACCACCAGGTCCGCCTCGATGACGGCGCCGTCGTCGAGGACGACGCGCTCCACGTGCGCGTCGCCCTCGATCGCTCTGACGCCGGTGCCGCACAGCAACGAGGTGCCGTTGCGCTGGTGCAGCGCGGCGGTGGCCGCGCCCATGACCGGCCCCGTCGCGCGTACCAAAGGTGTAGGCAGGGCCTCGATTACCGTGACGTCGACGCCACGTTTTCGCGCACTGGACGCCACTTCGGAGCCGATGAAGCCGGCGCCGATCACCACGGTGCGGGCGCCGCCATCCAGGGCCGCCCGAATGGCCAGGGCATCGTCTAGCGTGCGCAGACCATGCACGCCGTCGAGCTGGTCGGCACCGGGCAGGGTCCTTAGCTGAGATCCCGTCGCGATGATCAAAGCGTCGTAGCCAACCGCACGCTCCCCGATCAGCACCGCCTTGCTGCCGATGTCGAGACCTGTTGCAGGAGAACCAAGTAGAAGCTCGACCTTCAGTTCGTCGGTGAGCATGTCGTTGTTGCGGAAGAAGGGAATCACCGGGTCGGCACCGGGTTCGACCGCATCGAGGAACTCCTTGGACAGCGGCGGCCGATCGTAGGGCAGGTGCCGCTCAGCGCCGATCAGCGTGATCGCGCCCCGGTAGCCCGCTTTGCGCGCGGCCTCTACCGCGCGCAGGCCTGCCAGCGAGGCGCCGACGACGACCAATCGCTGGACGGTCTTATGCGGAGCCGACAGTGACACCGCAGTCAGCGCTCGATTCTCAGAGCTTCGGTCGGGCATCCGGCGACGGCTTCCTCGACGGACTCCAATTCGTCGCCGGCGATGTCCGCCCTGAGGAGGACGAGCTCGCCGTTGTCGTTGACCTCGAACAAGTCGGGCGCGATCGATTCGCAGATGCCCAGGCCCGTGCACTTTGCGAAATCAACGATGACCTTCATGCGCCCCTCCTCGATGATTCGATGACAGCCGAGCGACCGCACGAATATTATCTAATTCACGTTAAAATATGCAGCAGGGGTTGTCAAGGTCTCGACTGTGCGCGAATGGGCAATCCGAATACGACACCACGGCTTTCTAATGTGCGTTAAACTCAGGTCACTGCGATGGGAGACCGATGAACCTGGGACTGAGCAACGCGCGCGTCGTCGTTACCGGAGGGGCGTCCAACATCGGGCGCGGTATCGTGCACCAGTTCGCGGGCGAGGGAGCGCGCATCGTTATCAGCGACATCGATGAGCCCCAAGCCGAGAAGGTGCGAGCCGAAGCCCTCGAACGCGGCGCTGCCGCCGTTGAATTGGCGATCGCCGACCTCACGGCCCCCGACGGCGCGGACGTGGCGATCGGGCGGGCCGTGAACTCCTGGGGCGGAATCGACGTATTGGTGAACAACGCCGGATGGTCGGTGCCGGGCTTCATCGCCACCGACACCGACCGCGACAAGTGGCAGCGCACCATCGAGATCAACCTCTTCACGGCTATCGCCGCGACACAATGCGCCATTGGTCCGATGAAGGATGCGGGCGGCGGATCCATCGTCTTCATCGCCAGTGACGCGGCTTTCGGCCAGATCCGCCAGGGTGTCTACGGCGCGTCGAAGGCGGCGATGGTGGCACTGGCCCGCACCACCGCACGCGAGCACGGTCGTCATGGCATTCGGTCGAACATCGTCTGCCCCGGACTCGTCATCCCCGACGGTCCGGACGCGGTCGGCGCATCCAGCCTCTGGGCCGTCGGCGAGGACGAGGTCTTCAACCCCAAGCAGATTGAATTCATACTGAAGGACACCCCGCTGCGGCGCCTTACCACCGCCGACGACGTCGCTCGTTCCGTGCTCTGGTTCGCCTCGCCCATTGCCGCACGGCAGGTGACCGGCCAGATGATCTCGGTCAGCGGCGGATACACCATGCCGTGATCGACGCCCACCCCTGACCGCGTTCTGCCTTGATCCTGTTTTTGATTTTATGTTAAATTAAGTGAATGGCTGAAGCTTTCATCGTCGACGCGGTCCGCACAGCAGTTGGCAAGAGAGGTGGCGGTTTCGCCGCCGAACATCCCGCCGACATGGCGGCGCATGTGATCAAGACCGTCGTCGGCCGCCACGACGTGGACCCCGCCGCAATCGACGACGTGATCCTGGGCTGCCTGGACAACATCGGCTCCCAAGCGGGTGACATCGCCAGGACCGCCGCGCTGGCCGCCGGTCTGCCCGAATCGGTCCCCGGTGTCACGATCGACCGCCAGTGCGGCTCCGCACAGCAGGCGGTCCACTTCGCCGCCCAAGCGGTGATGAGCGGGACGTCGGATCTCATCGTGGCCGGCGGCGTTCAGAAGATGAGTCAGTACCCGATCCTGAGCGCATTCAGCGCCGGCGAACCATTCGGCAGCACGGATCCGTGGACCGGGTGCCGCGGCTGGCAGGAACGCTTTGGCGACCAGGAGATCTCGCAGTTCCGCGGTGCCGAAATGATCGCTGCCCAATGGAAGTTGAGCCGCGAGGACAACGAGCGGTTTGCGTTGGAGAGCCATCGGCGCGCCGTGGCTGCCATCTCGAACGGGTACTTCGAGCGGGAGATCACCCCTTACGCCGGCATTGCGACCGACGAAGGGCCACGCGCCAACACCTCGCTGGAGAAGATGGCGACGCTGCCGACCCTGACCGAAGGTGGGGTCCTCACCGCCGCCGTCGCCAGTCAGATCTCGGACGGCGCGGCGGCTCTGCTGATCGCCTCCCAGGACGCCGTCGATCGCTTCGGGCTGACCCCGCGGGCTCGGATCCATCACATGTCGGTGCGTGGCGCGGATCCCGTGATGATGCTGACGGCTCCGATACCAGCGACGCAGCATGCGCTCAAGCGAACCGGGATGTCGATCGACGACATCGACGCGGTCGAGATCAACGAGGCCTTCGCTCCGGTCGTGCTGGCGTGGTTGGCCGAGGTGGGCGCCGACCCGGCACGGGTGAATCCCAACGGCGGCGCGATCGCACTCGGCCATCCGATCGGCTGCACCGGGGCGCGACTGATGACCTCGCTGCTGCACGAGCTCGAGCGCACCGGCGGCCGGTTCGGTCTGCAGACCATGTGCGAGGGCGGCGGACAGGCCAACGTCACCATCATCGAACGGTTGGGATCGTGAAACGCGTCCTCTACGGCCCCGACCACGAGGCCTACCGTCAGACGGTGCGCGAGTTCCTCGCTCGCGAAGTCGTTCCCTACCAAGATGACTGGGATCGCGAGCACTGGATCGACCGCGCCGTCTTCGCCCGCGCCGCCAAGGCAGGCATCTACGCATTGCAGGTCGGCGAGGCCTACGGCGGTGCCGGTGAGTCGGACTACCGCTACCGGATGATCGTCTGCGAGGAGGTCTCGCGGATCAACGCGCTGTCCTTCGGTCTGACCGTCAGCCTGCAAGACGATCTCGTGCTGCACTACCTGCTCGACCTCACCAACGACGAGCAGAAGCAGCGCTGGCTGCCCGGCTTCGCCTCGGGCGAGCTGATCGGCGCGTTGGCGATGACCGAACCCGGCACCGGCAGCGATCTCAGAGGCATCCGCACCACTGCCAAACGTGACGGCGAAACCTGGATTCTCAACGGCCAGAAGACCTTCATCTCCAGTGGCATCATGTCCGATCTCCTCGTGGTGGCCGCCAGAACCGACCCCGAGGGCGGATCGCGCGGGTTCAGCTTGTTCATCGTCGAGCGCGACACCCCGGGTTTCGAACGCGGCCGCCAGCTGGAGAAGATCGGCCTGCCCGCCCAGGACACCGCCGAACTGTTCTTCAACAACGCGACCGTGCCCGCCGAAAACCTGCTCGGCGAGGAAGGACTCGGACTGCCCTACCTGATGAGTCACCTGCCCCGCGAGAGGTTGGGGGTCTCCGCCAAAGCCATCGCAACCACCCGGGCGATCTACGAGATCACCGCCGAGTATTGCAGGCAGCGCACCGCCTTCGGCAAGCCGTTGACGGCCAATCAGCACATTCGATTCGAGCTGGCGGAGATGGCCACCGAGATCGACGTCGCCACCGCCTACGTGGACCAGTCGGTGCTGGCCTACAACGCGGGTGAACTCACCGACGTCGATGCCGCCAAGGGCAAGTGGTTTGTCAGCGAGCTGCAGAAGCGCGTCGTCGACCGGTGCCTGCAGTTGCACGGCGGCTACGGCTACATGGCCGAGT
>CAWGPB010000025.1:0-229052 GCA_963824335.1 uncultured Actinomycetota bacterium | reverse complement strand
AACCCGGCGTTGACGAGCTTGCGGCGCAACAGATGTGCGGGATCGTCCATGTCGATCATGTACGGCATCGCCGGGCTGATCGGGCCGGATGCCGCCGGCGTTGGAGAACAGCTCAGGATTGCGCTCGGCATCGATCACGGCCTGATACGTCGCCGCGGCGGCCAGCCCGTTGCGGTCCCGGAACACCGGCTCGTTGGCCCGCATCCAGCGGTAGGCCTCGCGCGAGTCGCCGTCGGCGTAGAACGTTGCCGTCGGTCAGATCGACATCGGGCCTGGTCGTCTGACAGTTGTCATGAGATCTCCTGGGCGTCGCCGAATGTCATTTGTACGTTGTCAACAGAGCTGTTCAACATCGCGCGCTTCGGAAGGCCCAGCGACGCCAGCTCTTTCGAGTAGGGGTGATCGCCCAGCCAGATGCGCACTCCACCGAATCGATTGCGCACACCGTCGAGCGTGTGTTCGAAGGAGGTCTCGCGGGTGACCCCGTCGCGGTGCGAGTAGGTGCGCTGCGCCTGCTGGCGCGGGGTCAACCGAATCGGCAGGCCGCGGCGAAATTCCATGCCGACCACCAGCTGCCCGTCGACGCTGCAGTCGAATCCGAACTGGCGGCCCTCGCGAATGGTGAAGTCCGCCATGACTTTCGGGTAGCCCCAGATCTTGGTGCCGGCTTCCAGCGTGAACGCCTGGTCGACGGGCAGGTGGTGGATGAAGGCGCCGGCCGACCCCAAGGCGCGGGGTCCGCTCGCGTTCGACCCCGGCGGGTTGACCATCACGCTGGTGCCGAACTCGTAGTACGTGCCCAGGTCGCCGTCGATGTAGTGCATCAACATCAGGATCACGATCGCGCGCCCGGGCAGGTAGCGGCAGACCTGCAGGCCGCTGTAGTCGATCATCCGCTGCGCGGCATCGGCGTCGACCGAGAACATCGCCATGTGCTGGTTTGCCTTGCGGATCTGCACCGGCATCGTGAGTACCGTGCCCGCGATGGTGTGCTGCGAGGCTGTCATCCGGCCAATCTAGAACGTGTTCTAAGCCCTGGCAAGGTCTCGGCAAGAACGGTCTAGATCAGCGCGGCGAGTTCGTTGATCTGCTCGGTACTGCGGCCCGCCACCACCATCATGGTGACGCCGGCGGCCTCCCAGGCCTTGATCTGCTTACGCACGTAGTCCAGGTCGCCGACGATCGCGGCGTCGTCGACGACCTCGTCGGGGATGATCTCCGCGGCCTTGTCCTTCTGGTTGCTGCGGAACAGCTTGGTGACGTCGTCGACCACCTCGGCGTAGCCCATCCGCCGGTAGACGTCGGCGTGGAAGTTGGTGTCCTCGGCGCCCATGCCGCCCATGTAGAGCGCGATGTAGGGCTTCATCGCCGCGAACGCGGCGGCGCGGTCGTCGGTGATGACGACGCTGGCCGTCGCGCAGATCTCGAAGTCCTCGCGGCTGCGGCGCGCGCCCGGGCCGGGCGAACCCCTCGTCGAGCCACTCGTTGTACATGTCGGCCATCCGCGGGCGTGTAGAAGATCGGCAGCCAGCCGTCGCAGATCTCGGCGGCCAGCGCCACGTTCTTCGGGCCCTCGGCGCCCAGCATGATCGGGATGTCGGCGCGCAGCGGATGGGTGATCGGCTTGAGCGGTCTTGCCCAGACCCGTGGCGCCCTCGCCCGTCAGCGGCAGCGGATAGTGCGGGCCGTCGCTGGTCACCGGCGCCTCGCGGGCCCACACCTGGCGGATGATGTCGATGTATTCGCGGGTGCGGGCCAGCGGCTTGGGAAACTTCTGCCCGTACCAGCCCTCGACCACCTGCGGCCCCGACACGCCGAGCCCCAGGATGTGCCGGCCGCCGGAGAGGTGATCGAGCGTCAGCGCGGCCATCGCGCACGCCGTCGGCGTGCGCGCCGACAGCTGGACGACCGACGTGCCCAGCCGCAGCCGCGTGGTCGCCGAGCCCCACCACGCCAGCGGCGTGTAGGCGTCCGATCCCCACGCCTCGGCGGTGAAGACGGTGTCGAAACCCGGCTTCCTCGGCGGCGGCGACGAGTTCCGCGTGGTTCGTCGGGCGGCTGCGCGCCCCAGTATCCGAGCTGCAGTCCGAGCTTCATGCGTCCGCCTTCCGCAGGTCCGATCGTATCTTGCCACGATTGTTAGAACCTGTTCTACTCGATGCCGTGACCGCCAGCCAAAGCAGCCCGGCGCCAGATCGACACCCATGAGCCGCCCCTTTCAGCTCCGCTGAAGCTGTCATTCGACTACACCCGTTCAGTCGGACCGACCCTCGGCCAGTTCTTCACCGCGCTGCGCGGGCGACGCATCGTCGGCGTCCGCGGGTCGGATGGCCGGGTACACGTTCCGCCCGCCGAGTTCGACCCCGTCACCTACGAACCCCTGACCGAGATCGTACCGGTGGCCAGCGTCGGCACGGTGGTGTCGTGGACCTGGCAGCCCGAGCCGCTGGAGGGCCAGCCGCTGGACCGGCCGTTCGCGTGGGCGCTGATCAAGCTCGACGGCGCCGACACCGCGCTGCTGCACGCCGTCGACGCCGGGTCGTCCGACGCGATCAGCACCGGCGCCCGGGTGCACGTGCACTGGGCCGACGAGCCGGTCGGCGCGATCACCGACATCGCGTACTTCGCGCCCGGGGACGAGGCCGAACCGGTGCCCGACGACGGCCGACGACCGCGACCCGGTGACCATGCTGGTCGTCGCCGAGTCAGCATCGAAATCCAGCACACCGCATCGCTTCCCGAGAGCACGTTCCTGCGGGCGCTCGAAGAGGGCAAGCTGCTCGGCGCCCGCACCGGCGACAGCACGGCAAGGTGTACTTCCCGCCGCAAGGAAGCGGATCCGGCCACCGGCCTGGCAACTCGACGAGTTCGTCGAGCTGCCCGACAAGGGCACGGTGACGACGTTCGCGATCATCAACATCCCGTTCGCCGGGCCAGCGCATCAAGCCGCCCTATGTCGCGGCCTACGTGCTGCTCGACGGCGCCGACATCCCGTTCCTGCACCTGGTCACCGAGATCGACGCGGCCGACGTGCGGATGGGCATGCGGGTGCGAGGCGGTGTGGAAGCCCCGCGAGGAGTGGGGCCTCGGCATCGACAACATCGACTACTTCCGGCCGACCGGCGAACCCGACGCCGAATACGACACCTACAAGCACCACCTGTAAAGGGATCTGAACATGACTGTTCGCGATGTAGCCGTCGTCGGCTTCGCGCATGCCCCGCATGTGCGCCGCACCGACGGCACCACCAACGGCGTCGAGATGCTGATGCCGTGTTTCGCCAAGCTGTACGCCGAACTCGGGCATCAAGCAGACCGATATCGGCTTCTGGTGCTCCGGCTCCTCGGATTACCTTGCCGGCCGGGCATTTTCGTTCATCTCGGCGATCGACTCGATCGGCGCCGTGCCGCCGATCAACGAGTCGCACGTCGAGATGGACGCCGCGTGGGCGCTGTACGAGGCCTACATCAAGATCCTGACCGGCGAGGTCGACACCGCGCTGGTCTACGGCTTCGGCAAGTCCTCGGCCGGCATCCTGCGCCGGGTACTGGCCCTGCAGACCGACCCGTACACCGTCGCGCCGCTGTGGCCGGACGCGGTGTCGATGGCGGGCCTGCAGGCCCGCTTCGGCCTGGACGCCGGCAAGTGGACCGCCGAGCAGATGGCCCAGGTGGCGCTGGACTCCTTCGCGCGTCGCCGGCCGCACCGACTCGGTGAAGCCGGCGACGAGCATCGACGAGCTGCTGGCCCGGCCGTACTTCGCCGACCCGCTGCGCCGCCACGACATCGCGCCGATCACCGACGGTGCCGTCGGCGATCGTGCTGGCCGCCGGCGACAAGGCCCGCGAACTGCGCGAGAACCCGGCCTGGATCACCGGTATCGAGCACCGCATCGAGACCCCGATCCTGGGCGCCCGCGACCTGACCACGTCGCCGTCGACGGCGGCGTCGGCCAGGCCGCCACCGGCGGTGACGCCGGCTCGATCGAGGTCGCCGAGCTGCTACGCGCCGTTCACCCATCAGCAGCTGATCCTCACCGAGGCCATCGGGCTGCCGGCGTCGACGAAGATCAACCCGTCGGGTGGCGCGCTGGCCGCCAACCCGATGTTCTCGGCCGGCCTGGAGCGCATCGGCTTCGCCGCCCAGCACATCTTCGACGGCTCGGCGCAGCCGCGTGCTGGCGCACGCCACCAGCGGCCCTGCGCTGCAACAGAATCTGGTTGCCGTCCTGGAAGGGAAATAACGATGGCGCGAGCCAGAACTCGCCGCCGTCCTCGGCACCGGGCAGACCAAGTACGTCGCCAAGCGCCACGACGTCTCGATGAACGGCCTGGTGCGCGAGGCCATCGACCGGGCGCTGGCCGACTCCGGGTCGACCTTCGACGACATCGACGCCGTCGTGGTCGGCAAGGCGCCCGACTTCTTCGAGGGCGTCATGATGCCCGAGCTGTTCATGGCCGACGCCGTCGGCGCCACCGGCAAGCCGCTGATCCGGGTGCACACCGCCGGTTCGGTCGGCGGCTCGACCGCGCATCGTCGCCGCCAGCCTGGTGCAGTCCGGCAAGTACCGGCGCGTGCTGACCATGGCCTGGGAGAAGCAGTCCGAGTCGAATGCCATGTGGGCGTTGTCCATTCCGGTGCCGTTCACCAAGCCGGTCGGCGCCGGCGCGGGCGGCTACTTCGCCCCGCACGTGCGGGCCTACATCCGCCGCTCGGGCGCACCGACGCACATCGGCGCCATGGTCGCGGTCAAGGACCGGCTCAACGGCGCCAAGAACCCGCTGGCGCATCTGCACCAGCCCGACATCACGCTCGAGAAGGTGATGGCGTCGCAGATGCTGTGGGACCCGATCCGTTTCGACGAGACCTGCCCGTCCTCGGACGGCGCGTGCGCGCTGGTGATCGGCAACGAGGAGAGTCGCCGATCAGCCGTGTCGCCGAGGGACATCCGGTGGCCTGGATCCACGCCACCGCGCTGCGCACCGAACCGCTGGCCTACTCCGGTCGCGACCAGGTCAACCCGCAGGCCGGCCGCGATGCCGCCGCCGCGCTGTGGAACGCCGCGGGCATCACCAGCCCGATCGACGAGATCGACTGCGCCGAGGTCTATGTGCCGTTCTCCTGGTTCGAGCCGATGTGGCTGGAGAACCTCGGCTTCGCGGCCGAGGGCGAGGGCTGGAAGCTCACCGAGGCCGGCGAGACCGCGATCGGCGGCCGGATCCCGTTCAACCCCTCCGGCGGCGTGCTGTCGTCCAACCCGATCGGCGCATCGGGCATGATCCGGTTCGCCGAATCGGCGATCCAGGTGATGGGCAAGGCCGGCGACCACCAGGTCGCCGGTGCCCGCAAGGCACTCGGCCACGCCTACGGCGGTGGCTCGCAGTACTACTCGATGTGGGTGGTCGGAGCTGACAAACCGTGAAGTACACCTGCAGCATCGCGTTCGGCCCGATCGACCAGCTGACCGAAATCGCCAAGACCGCGGAGGAAGTTGGGTTCGACTCGATCGCGCTGCCGGACTCGATCTTCTATTTCGAGAAGCAGTCCGTCGACTATCCCTACACCGCCGATGGTAAGCGGATGTTCGACGAGGAGTCGCCCTGGGTCGATCCGCTGATCCTGGCGGGTGCGATGGGCGCGGTGACCTCGAAGCTGCGGTTCTACACCAACGTGATGAAGCTGGGTTCGCGCAATCCGCTGCTGCTGGCCCGCCAGGTCGGCTCGGTGGCGAACCTGACCAACAACCGCTTCGGCTTCGGCGTCGGGATCGGTTGGGCGCCGGAAGAATTCGAGTGGTGCGGCGTTCCGTACGCCAAACGCGGCAAGCGCGTCGACGAGATGATCGAGGTCATCAAGCTGGTGCTGGCCGGCGGGATGGTCGAATTCCACGGCGAATTCTACGATTTCGACCGCCTGCAGATGAGCCCGGCGCCCACCGAACCGGTGCCGTTCTACGTCGGCGGCCACACCGATGTGGCACTGCGCCGAGCTGCCCGGGTCGGCGACGGCTGGACCAGCGCGATGATGACGCACGCGGAGCTCGCCGAAACCATCGGCAAGCTCGACGCGCTGCGGGCCGAAATCGGCCGCGCGGAACTGCCTTTCGAGATCCAGGCCGTGTGCATCGACAAGTTCGGCGTGGACGGCCACCGCGAGCTCGCCGAGATCGGGGTCACCGACTACATCACCATCCCGTGGATTCTCGACGGCCTCGGGACCGACGCGCCGCTGGAGAAGAAGAAGGACTCGCTGAAGCGCTTCGCCGACACCTACATCCACTCGGGCTGGCAGGACTGACTGAGTCGCCGGCACACCTGGCCGGCAAGCGCTCCCGCGACGCGGTGGGCGCCCGCGACAAAGACGCCTGGCTGGCGGTGTTCGCCGACGACGCGATCGTCGAAGACCCCATCGGCCCATCGCATTTCGACCCCGAGGGCAAAGGCCACCGCGGCCGCGACGCCATCTCGGCGTTCTGGGACAAGGCGATCGCACCGACCGACAAGATCGAGTTCGTCTTCCGCGACACCTACCAGTGTGGCAACGAGGAAGCCAACGTCGGCCACATCTTGATCACCGCGGCGGGACATCAGGTCACCGCCGAAGGTGTGTTCACCTACAAGGCCGACAGCGACGGCAAGCTGCTGGCGCTGCGCGCCTACTGGGAAGTCGACCAGGCTACCGCGAGCGCGCGCAAGATCTAAATCTGTTCCAGCCCAATCAGATAGCGCTGAGCGAGTTCTTGGTAGGCCTTCGGGTTCACCTTCACCCACATCTCGGCACCGGTACCCGCGATCGGGCCCTTGACGGTGGCGGGCGATCCGACCACGAGCACTTCGGCCGGAATCTTGGTGCCACCGGTCACCAGCGCGCCGGCCGCGACCAGGCTGCGCGCACCGATGACCGCCCCGTCGAGCACCGTGGCGTGATTGGCGATCAGCGCCTCGGCTCCGATGTGGGCGCCGTGGATGATGCACATGTGCGCGATGGTCGCTCCGGGACCGATGTCGACCGGGATTCCGGGCGGTGAATGCAAGACCGATCCGTCCTGCACGTTCGCACCTTCACGCACGATCACGGGCCCGTAGTCGGCGCGCAGCACGGTGTTGAACCACACCGACGCGCCGGCCTCGACCGTCACGTCGCCGATCAGGGTTGCGGTGGGGGCGACGAAGGCGGTCGGATCAACCCTCGGTGCTCGGCCTTCGAAGGCAAACAGCGGCATCGTTCAGATATACCGCAGGCCGGGTAACCCGCAGCGATAGGCCGGTCACCCAGCGGCAGATATCGGTGTTCATTGCGCGATCCGCGGTAAAAACTGTAACGTGTTCTAGTTAGAAGCCAAGAAACCTGGAGGCGTCATGGCTATCGAGACTGCTGCTGTTCGCGAGATCGACGCCGGCACCCTGCCCGATCGGTATGCCCGCGGCTGGCACTGCCTTGGCCCGGTCAAGGATTACCAGGACGGTGAGCCGCACGGGATCGAGGCATTCGGGACTCACCTCGTGGTGTTCGCCGACTCGCACGGTGATCTGCATGTGCTGGACGGATACTGCCGGCACATGGGCGGCAACCTGGCCCAAGGCACCATCAAGGGTGACGAGGTGGCCTGCCCGTTCCACGATTGGCGCTGGGGTGGCGACGGCAAGTGCAAGCTGGTGCCGTACGCCAAGCGAACCCCCCGGCTGGCCCGCACCCGCTCCTGGACCACCGACGTGCGCAGCGGGCTGCTGTACGTCTGGCACGACCATGAGGGCAACCCGCCACCGCCCGAGTTGCGGGTCCCCGAGCTCCCCGAGTTCGCCAGCGACGAGTGGACCGACTGGCGCTGGAACTCGATGCTCATCGAGGGCTCCAACTGCCGCGAGATCATCGACAACGTGACCGACATGGCGCACTTCTTCTACATCCACTTCGGTCTGCCGACCTACTTCAAGAACGTCTTCGAAGGTCATATCGCTTCGCAGTATCTGCACAACGTCGGGCGGCCCGACGTCAACGACCTGGGCACCTCCTATGGCGAGGCGCACCTGGACTCGGAGGCGTCGTATTTCGGCCCGTCGTTCATGATCAACTGGCTGCACAATAGTTACGGCGGCTACAAAGCCGAGTCGATCCTGATCAACTGCCACTACCCGGTCACCCAGGATTCGTTCGTCCTGCAGTGGGGCGTCATCGTCGAAAAGCCCAAGGGCATGGACGAGAAGATGACCAACAAGCTGGCCAAAGTCTTCACCGAGGGCGTCAGCAAGGGCTTCCTGCAAGACGTCGAAATCTGGAAGCACAAGACCCGGATCGACAACCCGCTGCTGGTCGAGGAAGACGGCGCCGTCTACCAGATGCGCCGCTGGTATCAGCAGTTCTACGTCGACGTCGCCGATGTCACGCCGGACATGACGGACCGTTTCGAGATCGAGGTGGACACCACCATCGCCAACGAGAAATGGCACGTCGAGGTTGACGAAAACCTCAAGCAGCAGGCTTCGGAGCCCGAAGTGAAGGCCGAGCAACCCGCTACATGAGCCCGCCCGACCAGCCGCCTGACGTCGATCGGCTTGCTCGGTCGATGCTGATGCTCCATGGCGATCACGAAAGCCATGACGAGCCGCTTTCGGCCGGCAACGGCAAGAGCGGCGGATCGTGGTCTAAGGCACCGAATTTCGCCGACGATCCAGAACGTGCCGCCGCGGTGCAGGAGGCCACCCGGGCTGACCGCAGCCGCTACCTGACGTCCGGCCTGCAACCGGTGGACTGCCGGTTCTGCCACGCCACGGTCAACGTCAAACGTCTGGGCCCCGGACACACTGCGGTGCAGTGGAATAACGACGCATCGCAGCGATGCGCCTATTTCGCCGAGGTGCGAGCGAGCGGTGAACCCAGCGCGCGAACTCGAGCCTGCCCGAAACTCGCCGGCAGCATCGAGCACGCAGTCGCCGAAGGGTGTCTGGAAGCGGTATCCACCGCTAACCCGCCCGGCGACGGCTGAGGCGGGATCAGAGCCCGGCGAAGCGTTCCTTGACGGCCTCGGCGGTCAGCCCGTAATCGGCCAGCGAGTACTTGTGCTTGGGAGCCCTTGCCCCGGTTTGGCTTTCGGCGTGACTGTCCTCCATCGCCTGCCGCGCCTCGTCGGTGAGCGGGATGTCGAACTTGCGGTAGATGTCGGCGACCGTACCGAGCGGGTCGGCGATCAACTCGCGGTAGTCGACATCGTAGAACTGGGCCGAGTTGTACTTGGCCCGCGAGGTGTTGAACTGCTCTAAGCCGCGCGACCAGGTTTCCACCGAGTCCGAACCGATTTGCGGGCCGACGAATGTCGTCGACCATCCGTCGGTGGTGTGTTGGGCCAGCGAACACATCGACGCCATGATCGTCTCGACCGGCCGATGCGTCTGGATGACCAAGGCGTCGGGATAGGTCTCCATCAAGGCATCGAGAGCGAACAGGTGGCTCGGGTTCTTCAGCACCCAACGCTTGTCGGCGTCGTTGAGTCCGATCAGCTGAAGGTTTTTGCGGTGACGCTGATACGCGGGCGTCCAATCCTGCTGCGACAACCACTTTGAGTAACTCGGCAGATGCGCCAGCGTCTCGTAGGACACCGAATGCAGCGACTGGCGCAACAGCTGCCAGCACTCCTCGAGCTCGTAGGCGGCCATAAAATGCAGGCCGGTGTAGCCGGGGTTGTCCTGATGATGCTGGGTGAACTGGTCGTCGAGTTGGCGATACAGCGGGTGAGAGTCCCACGTCTCGCGCGGCGGGCGCGGCTGCGGGAATTCCGCCAGCCACATGTGCAGGCCCTGATGCGCCGGGTCGGCGCCGAGCAGCCGGTGCAACGCCGTGGTACCGGTGCGCACCAAACCGGTGACGAAGATGGGCCGCTTGACCGCAACATCGGCGTGCTGCGGGTACTGCTTCCATGCAGACTCGGACAACAACCTGGCCACCAGCGCGCCGCGCAGGAAGAAGCGATTCATCTTGCTGCCCAACACCGTTAGGCCGGCCTCTTGCCGGTACGAGTCGAGCAGCACGCCAAGCGCTTCGCGGTAGTTGTCGTTATCGCCACCGAAGTCGTCGAGTCCGGTCAGCTTGGTCGCCGAGGCATGTAACTCATCGACGGTGGCGATATCGGTGCGTTCGGCCATGTCAGTTGTGGTACTCGCCGCAGTTGACGTCCAGCGTCTGTCCGCTGATGCCGCTGGACAAATCGCTCGCCATGAACATGATTGCCGACGCGACCTCGTCTTCGGTGGGCAGCCGCTTGAGGTCGGAGTCGGCCGCGGTCGCCTGGTAGATCTGGTCGGCGGTGGTGCCGTACTTTCCGGCCTGGTGCTCGAAGTAGCCCCGCAGTGTCTCGCCCCAGATGTAGCCGGGCGCAACGGAGTTCACCCTGATGCCCTTTTCACCGAGCTCGGTGGCCAACGACTGCGACATGGACAGCAGCGCGGACTTGGCCATCTTGTAGGCCCCGTATTTGGCCTGCGAGTGGCGCAGCACCATGGAGTTGACGTTGACAATCGAACCGTTCGACTCCTCCAACGCCGGCGTGAAAGCCTGGATGAGGCGCAACGCACCCAGCGCGCTCAGCTCGATCGCATCGCGGATGTGTTGAAAGCTGGTTCCGGCCAACGGTTTCATCGATGGCACCCGGAACGCGTTGTTGATCAGAACGTCAACCTTGCCGAAGTTAGACCTGGTGGATTCCACCAGGGCCGCCACATCGTCGTCTTCAGTGATGTCCGCGCGCACCGCCAGAGCCTTGTGCCCGGCGTCGCCAAGCTGCCTGGCGAGGTCCTCCAGCCGCTCCACCGTCCGCGCCGCCAGTACCAACTCGGCGCCGTCGTTCGCACATCGGTGCGCGAGCGTGGTGCCGAGTCCCGGGCCCACGCCGCTGATCACTATTACTTTTTTCTCGAGCATTCCGGTCATGATTACCCCAGCATCCTGGCTGCAATTTGCTGTTGGCGCAACGCGATTCGTGTACGCCAGTCCTCGTCAGATATTTTATTGTGCGCGTAATGGGGCAGCGCAGCCGGGACCGCATCGATGTTGACCAGCTCGACAGTGGGACCGTCGGCCTCGGTGAGCTGACGCGACACCCGTTGCCAGCGGAACTGCAGGAAGCCGCGCCGATGGCCGAGCGTCTCGACCCAGTTGGTGACACCCGGGTTCTGGTCGGCGACGACTATTCGGACCATGCCGTCCGGATCTGCTTGTGCCTGAGTGTTGTTCAGCGACGTCTGGTGATTGATGTAGTCCAGCGAGATGTACCACAAGCTGCCCAGCTGGAAGCCGAGATAGGGCGCGTCGGTCACCGGCAGCGTGATGATGAGGGCCTCGTCGGGCCGAAGCTCGAAATGTCCGACCGAGGAATACTGCGTCGCCAAACCGCCGGGCGTCAGACGCGGCGCGACCATGGTGTTGACCGGGAGGTCCAAATAGAACCACTGCGGGAATTGCAGCCAGGTCTTGATTCGGTTGACCAGTTGCTTTCCGGCTGTGCTGTAACGCTTTTCGATTGTCGCGCGGCTCAGTGGCGGTGGCGCAGTGCCGGCGGTATCCGATCGCGAGATGGTGAAGGTGCCCCGCCGTGCCGCCCAGTCGCCGTAGACCTCGCGGATCACCAGCTGGCCGGGGCTGGTGGGTCGCACCTGCCATTGGAAGCTGCCGTCCGAGGCGATCTCGAGCTCGCGGTCATCGAACGCGGCCTGGCTGGCGGGCACGTTGTCGTCGGTGTACTCGCCGCCGAGCAGTTGAAAGCTCACGTCGATGGTGGTCCCGCGGACGCCGTTGACCACGTAGTCGTGGTCAGGCTGGACTCGGCAGCCGAAGTACATGGTGTCCGGATTGTCCAGGCCCATCTTGGTGTACGGCCCGGTGCCGGAGAGCAGCACCGGATGGTCGCGGTCGTAATCGAACACCATGTGCGTGCACGCAGCCACGCAGCCGGCAAGGTATTGCAGCCCCTCGAGCAGGTCGGCCTCGGTCTCGATGTGCGGTGCGGCGGCGACTAGTTTCTCGGACTCGGCGATGGCAGCGACAAGCGGCTCGGAGAAGAGGGGATCGGGCACGCCTCGACGCTAGAACGTGTTCTAGTTTTCGTCAACAAGCGAACATTGCGCGTTGTGGCCGGTGGCCTTCAGTGACGACGCGGATTCACTAGGGGGTGCACTGCTGCGACAGGTCGATCAGGTGCCGTCGCACATCTGGATGCCGATTCAAATAGCCAATGACATCGGGGCCGCCGCCCTCAGCCTGCGACCTGTCCTGCAACTGTTGGTGTAGGTCGGGATGCCGCTGCAGGTACGCGTTGATCGAATCACCCACGGTCTCATTGCACGGAGCCGCGCTGGCCACCGGCAACGCAATCAGGGTAGCCGCCGCGGCCGCCAGCAGTCCCCCGGTGAGAATGCTCCTGAATGTCGTACTCATGCCGGTAAAGCTACTCGCGGTGGCTATGCGCAGCCTGTGCAAGCGCTCAGATTATGGCGAGGCCGCAGCGCCGCTTTCTTGTTCGCGCTTGATCTCCAGGGCGATGTCGATGAGCTGGTCTTCCTGACCACCGATCAGCTTTCGCTGGCCGGCCCGGTGCAGCAGTTGGTGGGCCGGAACGCCGTAGCGCTCGGACTGGCGGACGGCGTGCTTGAGGAAGCTGGAGTAGACCCCGGAGTACCCCATGATCAGCGCGTTGCGGTCGAGCATGCATTCGGCGGGCATGGCCGGCGCGACCACCTCTTCGGCGGCGTCGGCGATGTCGAAGAAGTCGATTCCGGTCTTGACGCCGATCTTGTCGAACACCCCGATCAGCGCCTCGACCGGCGCGTTGCCCGCGCCCGCGCCGAACCTGCGGCAGGAACCGTCGATCTGCTTGGCGCCGGCCCGAACGGCCTCCACCGAGTTGGCCACGCCCAGCCCGAGATTCTCGTGACCGTGGAAACCGACCTGGGCGTCGTCGCCGAGCTCGGCGACCAGCGCCGCCACCCGGTCGGCCACCGCGTCGAGCACCAGCGCTCCCGCGGAGTCGACGACGTAGACGCACTGGCAGCCGGCGTCGGCCATGATGCGGGCCTGGGCTGCCAGCTTCTCCGGCGAGATGGTGTGCGACATCATCAGGAAGCCAACGGTTTCCAGTCCCAGCTCGCGAGCCAGCCCGAAGTGCTGGATCGAGACGTCGGCCTCGGTGCAGTGGGTGGCGATCCGGCAGATCGAGCCACCGTTGTTCTGCGCCTCTTTGATGTCTTCCTTGGTGCCCACACCGGGCAGCATCAGGAAGGCGATCTTGGCTTCTTTGGCGGTCTCGGCGGCGAGCTTGATCAGCTCCTGCTCGGGCGTCTTGGAGAATCCGTAGTTGAAGCTCGAGCCGCCGAGCCCGTCGCCGTGGGTCACCTCGATCACCGGCACTCCGGCGTTGTCCAGCGCCGCCACGATGGCGCCGACCTCGTCCTTGGTGAACTGGTGACGCTTGTGGTGCGAGCCGTCGCGCAGCGACGTGTCCGTCATCCGGACGTCCCAGATCGGGTTGAAGAAGATGTCAGATGTCATGCCTGTGCTCCCTGGGCTGTCGCCGACAGCGATTCCTTGGCGATCTCCTCGCCGACCTTGGTGGCCGCGGCGGTCATGATGTCGAGGTTGCCCGCGTAGGGCGGCAGGTAATCGCCGGCGCCTTCGACCTCGACGAAGGTGGTGACCAGCGCCTGACCTCCGGAGTGCACCGACGGGTCGTCGAACTGCGGGTCGTTGAGCAGCCGGTAACCGGGCACGTAGGTCTGTACTTCGGCGACGACGTCGCGAATCGACTGGGCGATCGCGTCGCGGTCGGCGTCTTCGGGGATCGCGCAGAAGATGGTGTCGCGCATGATCATCGGCGGATCGGCCGGGTTGAGGATGATGATCGCCTTGCCGCGTTTCGCGCCACCGATGGTCTGCACACCCCGCGACGTGGTCTTGGTGAACTCGTCGATGTTGGCCCGGGTGCCCGGGCCGGCCGAAGACGACGACACCGACGCGACGATCTCGGCGTACGGCACTCCCCCTTTTTCGACCAATGCGCGACTGACGGCGTAAACGATCGGGATCGTCGCCTGTCCCCCGCAGGTGATCATGTTGACGTTGGGTGCGTCGAGGTGCTCGCGCAGATTGGCCGGCGGGATCACCGCCGGGCCGACGGCGGCGGGTGTCAGGTCGATCGCCCGGATACCGGCGGCCTCGTATTTCGGCGCCGCGTCGCGGTGCACGTAGGCGCTGGTCGCCTCGAACACCATGTCGGGCTTCTCGGACTGCGCCAGCAGCCAGTCGACGCCTTCGTGGGTGGTCTCCAAACCCAGCTTGCGGGCGCGGGCCAAGCCCTCGCTGTCCGGGTCGATGCCCACCATCCAGCGCGGTTCGAGCCAGTCCGAGCGGAGCAGCTTGTACAGCAGATCGGTGCTGATATTGCCCGATCCGACGATGGCCACACTCATCTTCGACGGCATGGAGACTCCTTCATCTCTGGCCCCGCTGCGCCGTTCGCCGCGCTTGCGATCGCTCCTTACTCGAAAGACAGTCGGACGGACCCGAGCCCGTCGAAATCGGCGACGAAATTGCTCGCCGGGAGCGTGCATCGATGGCTCGAGTGCACGAACCGGGCAACACGATGTCGCCGGCCCGAAGCCGCACCCCGAAGCTTTCCACCTTGCGGGCCAGCCACGCCACCGCGGTCACCGGATTACCCAGCACCGCGTCGCTGCGACCCTCGGCCACCACCTCGCCGTTGTTGGTCAGCACCGCCTCGATCTTGGTGATGTCGATGTCGGATGGCGCGACCCGCCCCGCGCCCAGCACGAAGCCCGCGGACGACGCGTTGTCGGCGATGGTGTCGCATAGCGCGATCTTCCAGTCGGTGATCCTGGTGTCGATCAGCTCGATCGACGGCACGAACGCCTCGGTTGCGGCCAGTACGTCGTCTTCGGTGCAGTTCGCGCCCGGCAGATCGTGGGCCAGGACGAATCCGACTTCGACCTCCACCCGCGGATACAGATACCTGTCGGACTTGACCGGGACGTCCTCGAAGACCTGCATGTCGTCGAGCAGATGCCCGTAGTCGGGTTCGTCGACGCCCATCATCTGCTGCATCGCCAACGACGACAGGCCGACCTTGTGGCCCACCACCCGGGCGCCCTCGGCGACCCGCTGACGGATGTTGATCAGCTGGATCTCGTAGGCGTCGACGACGTCGATCTCGGCGTGCCCGGCCGTCAACGGAGCGATAGGCTGACGGCTCCGCTCGGCCTCTGCGAGATCGGCGGCCAGCTCGTCGCGGGTGGCTGCCGGGATCATTTAGCCGAAGTCCCCTCGTTCGATTGACCGGGGCAGTAGCGCCCGGCCCCGGCAATTCTATAACGTGTTCTACATGACGGATCAGGAGTACGACGTCGTCGTGGTCGGAAGCGGCGGCGCCGGCATGGTCGCTGCCCTTGCGGCCGCCCACCGGGGTCTCTCGCACTATAATCGTAGAGAAGGCCGCGCACTTCGGCGGCTCCACCGCCCGCTCCGGGGGTGGGGTATGGATTCCCAACAACGAGATGCTCAAGCGCGACGGCGTCAAGGACACGGCCGAGGCGGCCCGCACCTATCTGCACGGGATCGTCGGCGACGTCGTCGAGGCGCAGCGCATCGACACCTACCTCGAGCGTGGGCCCGAGATGCTGTCGTTCGTGTTGAAGCACTCCCCGCTGAAGATGTGCTGGGTGCCGCAGTACGCCGACTACTACCCCGAAGCGCCGGGTGGTCGCGCGGGCGGCCGTTCGATCGAACCGAAGCCGTTCAACGCCAAGAAGCTCGGCCCCGACCTGGCCGGGCTGGAGCCGCCATACGGCAAAGTCCCGCTCAATGTCGTTGTGATGCAACAGGACTACGTTCGGCTGAACCAGCTCAAGCGTCATCCGCGCGGTGTACTGCGCAGCCTCAAGGTCGGCGCACGCACCGTCTGGGCGAAGGCGACCGGGCAGAACCTGGTCGGCATGGGACGCGCGCTGATCGCGCCGCTGCGGGTCGGGCTCCGCAAAGCGGGCGTTCCGGTGCAGCTCAACACGGCGCTGACCGACCTCTACGTCGAGGACGGTGCGGTCCGCGGCATCTACGTGCGCGAGACCGGGCAATCGGAAGCTACTGAGCCGCAACTGATCCGGGCCCGCAAGGCCGTCATCCTCGGCAGCGGCGGGTTCGAGCACAACGAGCAGATGCGGGTGAAGTACCAGCGCGCACCGATCACCACCGAATGGACCGTCGGCGCGAAGGCCAACACTGGCGACGGCATTGTGGCCGCCGAAAAGCTAGGTGCGGCATTAGACATCATGGAAGACGCCTGGTGGGGTCCGACAGTTCCACTCGTCGGTTCGCCGTGGTTCGCGTTGTCTGAGCGCAACTCGCCAGGGTCCATCATCGTAAATATGTCCGGCCAGCGATTCATGAACGAATCCATGCCGTATGTCGAGGCGTGCCACCACATGTACGGCGGTGAGTTCGGCCAAGGCCCCGGCCCGGGTGAGAACATTCCGGCGTGGCTGGTGTTCGACCAGCAATACCGCGACCGTTACATCTTCGCCGGACTGCAACCTGGACAACGTATTCCGCGTAAGTGGATGGAGTCCGGGGTGATCGTTCAGGCGGATGCCTTGGAAGAGTTGGCCGCCAAAGCCGGCCTACCGGTCGACGACTTTGTCGCGACGGTGCAGCGATTCAACGGATTCGCTCGCTCGGGCGTCGATTCCGACTACCACCGCGGCGAGAGCGCCTACGACAGGTACTACGGCGACCCGACCAACAAGCCGAACCCGAACCTCGGCGAGATCAGTCATGGGCCGTACTACGCCGCCAAGATGGTGCCGGGCGACCTGGGCACCAAGGGCGGAATCCGCACCGACGTGCACGGCCGCGCACTGCGCGACGACGGCAGCATCATCGAAGGCCTCTATGCGGCAGGCAATGTCAGCGCCCCGGTGATGGGTCACACCTATCCCGGACCGGGCGGCACCATCGGCCCCGCCATGACCTTCGGCTACCTGGCCGCCCTGCACATCGCCGGAGAGCAGTGACATGCCGATCAACCCCGACGTCGCGCTGGCCGCTGAGCTGGATCCGGTCGAATTCACTTGGAGCAGTAGCGATATCCAGCTCTATCACCTCGGGCTGGGCGCCGGCGCCGATCCTATGGACGCGCGTGAGCTGCGCTACCTGATCGACGACACCCCGCAGGTACTGCCGACGTTCGGCAACGTCGCGGCCACCTTCCACGTGACCAAGCCGCCGACCGTCCAGTTCCCCGGCATCGACATCGAGCTCAGCAAGGTCCTGCACGCCAGCGAGCAGGTCACCGCAGCCGCGCCGCTGCCACCATCAGGCTCGGCGACCGCAGTCACCCGTTTCACCGACATCTGGGACAAGGGCAAGGCCGCAGTGATCTGGTCCGAGACCCAAGCGACCGCGCCGGACGGGACACTGCTGTGGACGCAGCGACGTTCGATCTTCGCCCGCGGCGAGGGCGGGTTCGGCGGTGACCGTGGGCCTTCCACGTCGACGGCAGCACCGGACCGGGCGCCCGACCTCGAGCTCGACATTCCGGTGCTGCCGCAGCAGGCCCTGCTCTACCGGCTCTGCGGCGACCGCAATCCACTGCACTCTGATCCCGAGTTCGCTTCGGCCGCAGGGTTTCCCCGGCCCATCCTGCATGGCTTGTGCACCTACGGGATGACCTGCAAGGCGCTTACCGACTCGGTGCTCGACGGCGATGCCGGAGCAGTCGGCTCCTACGGCGCACGGTTCGCCGGCGTGGCCTACCCCGGCGAGACGCTGAAGGCATCGGTCTGGAAAGAAGACGCACGCTTGCTCGCCACCGTCACCGCACCCGCCCGCGACAACGCGGTCGTGCTGAGCGGCGTAGAGCTGACCCCGGCCTAGCCTTTCGGCTTGCTGCCGAGCGCCCGGCTGGCCGAGACCGCGTCGTCGAGCGCCCGACTAGCAGAGCGGTCGGCGGGCCAACGCCGCGCGAGCACGTCTTACGACCTCGGCGGGTCGATCATTCGCTAGTACGCGGACGACGATCCAACCACGTCGCTCAAGCATTTCCAGTCTCCGAACGTCCCAGGCGTACTGCCGTCGATCGGTACGGTGCTGCTCGCCGTCATACTCGACTGCGACCTTCACGTCCTCCCAGCCCATGTCCAGGTAGGCCACCGCAAAACCGAATTCGTCGCGTACTGCAATCTGCGTTTGCGGCCGCGGTAAGCCGGCCTCGATTAATACAACGCGTAGCCAAGACTCCTTCGGCGACTGTGCACCCGCATCGAAAAGTTCGATCGCTCGCCGCGCTCGCGCGATCCCGCGGCGCCCGGAATACCTGCGAGCCAGCAGCTCGACTTCAGCGGCTTTGATTTCCGTCGCTCCGGCTAACGCGTCTATCCCCGCCACAGCGGTCATCTTCGGGTACCAGCAGCCTAGGTCGAGCGCTGTCCTTATCGGCGATGTAACCGCGACACCGCCGATCATTTCGATTTCGTCCGCCTCGACAACGTCCCTGTGCAGTTGTATCCCCGCCGCACGATGGTGATTGTCGTGGATCAACTCCGCAGGTCTTCTCTCGTCGACCCATTTGCTCCCGTGCAGCGCGGCTGCCGAGAACCCCGCCACAACTCCTCTGCGGCCGGTCCACAACCACCCGGCCTCGGCGCGCAACTTAGCGGTGATTTCGGCGTCTCGATCGACGTAAACATCTCGAAGAACTCGGTAGTATCGCGTTTCCAATTGGCTCTTGGTCAGCACTCCACCTGCAATGGCTTCGCTTCCGACAAACGGCTGGTCCATCGCCGCAGATTCGCATGCGAGATCATCGCCGTCACTTCAGCTGTCGAGTGCCCGGCCAGCCGAGCGTCGGGCGTCGAGCGCCCGGCCAGCCGGGCGCGCGCAGGAAGTTAGCCGAGGATCAGACCGGAGGTCGGCACGCCGGTGCCGGCGGTGACCAGCACGTGCTCGACGTCGGGCACCGGGTTGACCGAGGTACCGCGCAACTGGCGGACTCCTTCGGCGATGCCGTTCATACCGTGGATATAAGCCTCACCGAGCTGCCCGCCGTGGGTGTTGATCGGCAGTCGACCGCCGATCTCGATGGCACCGTCGGCGATGAACTCCTTCGCCTCTCCCCAACCGCAGAATCCCAACTCTTCCAACTGAATCAGGGTGAACGGTGTGAAGTGGTCGTAGAGGATCGCGGTCTGGATGTCCGTCGGCTTCAGACCCGATTGGGACCACAGCTGCTTGCCGACCAAGCCCATCTCCGGCAGACCGTCGAGCTCCGGCCGGTAGTAGCTGACCATCGAGTACTGATCCGGGCTTGCACCCTGAGCCGCGGCCTCGATGACGGCAGGCCGGTTCTTCAGGTCCTTCGCCCGCTCGGCCGAGACGATGACAAGAGCCACCGCGCCGTCGGTCTCCTGGCAGCAGTCCAGCAGCCGCAGCGGCTCGGCGATCCATCGCGAATTCTGATGTTCCTCGATGGTTATCGGCTTCTCGTAGAAATACGCCTTGGGGTTTTTGGCGGCGTGCTTGCGGTCCGCCACCGAGATCGCCCCGAAGTCGCGGCTGGTGGCCCCCGACAAATGCATGTAGCGCTTGGCGATCATGGCTACCTGCGCCGCGGGTGTAGACAACCCGTGCGGGTAGGAGAACGAGTTGTCCACGCCGGTCGAATCGGCGTTCTCCACCAACCGAAGCTGCACCTGGCCGAACCGCTGACCCGAGCGCTCATTGAAAGCCCGATATGCCACAACGCAATCCGCGACGCCGGTGGCCACCGCGATGGCTGCCTGCTGGACCGTCGCGCACGCGGCGCCCCCGCCGTGGTGGATCTTGGAGAAGAACTTCAGGTCCCCGATACCGGCAGCCCGGGCGATGGCTACTTCGGTGTTGGAGTCCATCGTGAACGTGACCATGCCGTCGACGTCGCCCGGTGTCAGTCCGGCGTCTTCCAGCGCATCCAGGACGGCCTCGGTGGCCAGCCGAAGCTCGCTGCGGCCTGAGTTCTTGGAGAAGTCCGTGGCGCCGATGCCGGCGATCGCGGCCTTACCGGATAGTTCACCGGCCATCAGAACCACCGATGGTCAAGGTCGCGTTCGCGATGACGTGATCGCCAAGGCTGTTGCTGCCAACGATTTTCAACGTGATCAACCTGTCGTCGATGGCGGTCACTTCGCCTTTGAACGTCACCGTGTCGTAGGCGTACCACGGCACACCGAGCCGCAGACCGATCGATTTGATGAACGCCGACGGGCCGGCCCAGTCGGTGATGTAGCGCTGAACCAGACCGGTATCGGTGAGGATGTTGACGAAAATGTCCTTGGATCCCTTGGCCTGCGCCTTGTCCCGATCGTGGTGCACATCCTGGTAGTCGCGGGTGGCGATCGCCGTCGAGATGATGAATGTCGGGTCGCCATAGAAAGCCAGCTCCGGGAGCTTCGTGCCGACCTCTACCGTTGCGGCGCTCATGCTCCGACCTCCGAGGGCTCCCATGCGTACAGCGTCCACGCCGGCCCGATGTCATTGGCCGGGAAGTCGATATACGTTGCCCGGACGGGCATTCCAACCTCCACGGTGGCGTGGTCGACATTGCGCAGCTCGCCGAGCATCCGCACGCCCTCCTCCAACTCCACCAGCGCGATGATGAACGGCAGTGTGCGGCCGGGCACCTTCGGGGCGTGATGCACGACGAAGCTGAACACTGTGCCTTTACCGCTGCCGACGACGTAGTCGGTCGCTGTCGCTTTGTCCTGCCAGATCGCCGGCACCGGCGGATGCTGCAAGCTGCCGTCGGGCCGCTGCTGGATCCGCAGCTCGTGCGCTTTGACGCCGTCCCAGAAGAACTTGGTGTCTTTGGACTCCGCAGGCCGCATCATGGCGTTGGCGTCGAGGTCCTCGGGTACCGAGACCTCGGAAGCACCAGCAGCAGGCTTGAATTTGAGTATGCGCCAGTTCATTTCGGCGACGTCTTCATCGCCGACCCGCCAGATGATGTGCTGATTGATGAACCAGCCCTCGCCGAGCCCGGTCTGCTTGGGCCCGACGACGTCGCCCATCTCCGAGTGGATGGTGACTTCCTCACCGGGTTGCAGATACCGGTGGTATGTCTGCTCGCAGTTCGTCGCGACGACGCCGATGTAACCGTTCTCGTCGAACAGCTTCATGATCGGACCCATGGGATCGTCGGTCGGGCGTTCCCCGGCCAGACCGAACATGGTCCACACCTGAATCATGGCCGGAGGCGCGACAATTCCCGGGTGTCCGACGGCACGGGCTGCGCCCTCATCCCGGTAGATGGGGTTGGTGTCGCCGATGGCTTCGACCCAGCTGTTGACCATCGGCTGGTTCACCGGATCGCGACCCACGCGCGGCTTGGGTCCGCCGGCCGCTTTGATTTCCGCGAGCGCCTGTTGGATATCTGTCATCTGGGCACCCTCGGCACTTTGAGGCCGGACGCCGCGATCATCTCCCGCATCACTTCGTTCACACCTCCGCCGAAGGTGATTACCAGATTGCGCTTGGTCTGCGAGTCGAGCCAGTCCATCAGCTCGGCGGTCGCGGACTCAGCGGGGTTGCCGTACTTGCCGACGATCTCCTCGGCAAGACGACCGATGTACTGAATGCTCTCGGTGCCAAAGACCTTCGTCGAAGCGGCGTCGGCCACGTTGATCTCTTCGCCGGCGGCGGCCACCTGCCAGTTGAGCAGCTCGTTGACCCGCCACATCGAATAGATCTCACCGAGTGCCCGCTTGACGTCCTGGTGGTCGATGGGGGTGACCCCGTCACCACCCGGCTTGGATGCCCAATCGTGCAACCGGTCGTAGATGCCCGCGGTTCGCCCGGCCGGTCCGAGCATGACCCGCTCGTTGTTGAGCTGGGTGGTGATCAGCCGCCATCCGGCATTCTCCTCGCCGACCAGCATGTCGACAGGTACCCGCACATCGTTGTAGTAGGTGGCGTTGGTGTGGTGGGCGCCGTCGGACAGGATCACCGGCGTCCACGAGAAGCCCGGGTCCTTGGTGTCGACGATCAGGATCGAAATGCCTTTGTGCTTCACGGCTTCCGGGTCGGTGCGGCAAGCCAGCCAAATGTAGTCGGCGTCGTGCCCACCGGTGGTCCACATCTTCTGGCCGTTGACGATGTATTCGTCACCGTGACGGACCGCGCTGGTCCGTAGCGAGGCAAGGTCGGTTCCCGCCTCGGGTTCGCTGTAGCCGATTGCGAAGTGCAGTTCACCGGCCAGGATCGCGGGCAGGAACTTCTTCTTCTGCAGATCGGTGCCGAACTGCTGGAGCACCGGGCCGACCGTCTGCAGTGTCACCGCGGGAAGCGGCACGTCCGCCCGATGCGCCTCGTTGACGAAGATCGACTGCTCGATCGGCCCAAAGCCGAGGCCGCCGAACTCTTTTGGCCATCCGACTCCGAGCTTGCCGTCCTTGCCCATCCGCCGGATCACGGCGCGGTATGCCTCGTTGTGACGGTCCTTCTCCATCGCCTGCATCTCGTCGGACGAGATGAGGTTGGAAAAGTATTGCCGCAGTTCGGCTTGCAGCTGACGCTGCTCTGGGGTCAGATCGATGAACATTGCGCTCCCACCAGGTCGAGGCGATGAGACGGCCCGCCCAAGAGTCGGGTCAGGTCTTTGATCGTGGAGTAGTACCGGTGCATCGGATAGGTGATGTCCATCCCCATCCCACCGTGCAGGTGGTGGCAGATCTGCATCACCCGCGGCGCCTGCGAGGTGATCCAGTAGCCGAGCACATCGAGATCATCGGCGGGGTCGCGGCCTTCAGCCAGACGCCAGATCACTGATATGGACGCCAGATCGATTGTCCGCGAGGCGATGTAAACCTCGGCGAGCTGCGCGGCGACGGTTTGAAAGGTCGACAACGGCTTGCCGAACTGCTCTCGGGTCCCCACATAGTCGGCGGTCAACCGCAACGCCCCTGCCACCAGGCCGGCGGTGTAGGAACCGATCGCCGCCAGCGCAAGCTGATTTACCCGCTGCGCCGCAGCCCCGATCAGCACGTCGTCCTCGCCGACCGCAACGTCGGAGAAGGTGACGACGTACTCGTCAGATCCGTTGGACGTCGGGGTCTTAGAGATCTGCACGCCCTCTGCCTTGGGTGAGACCAGGACGACGGCACTGTCCGCTGTGACGAGTAGCCATTCCGCGTTTGCGGCGTACCCGACACCGACTTTGGTCCCCGACAACCGGCTGTGCACGAAGGTCGTCTCAGGCCGGTCCGGCAGCGCGGTGCCGGGCTCGTTGAGCGCGGCCGTGAGCACGGCCCCCTTGGCCAGGCCGGCCAGATAACGGTCCTGCTGCTCGTCGGAAGCCAAGTCGAGCAACGGAATCGCACCGAATCCGATGGTGGCCAGCGCCGGGCTGATCAACCCGTGTCGACCGATTTCGGTCAGTGCCGTCGCGGTCTCCGGCAGGCCGACACCGTCACCGCCCACACGTTCGGGCACCGGCAAGGCCGTCACACCACCGGCGACCAGCGCGTCCCAGGTGTTGGCCCGGTCCAGTACCGAGGTGACCACATCGGCGACAGCCTGCTGTGCGGGGTCCGGCGTGAAATCCATCAGCTGGCGCCCGTGTAGTCGACCTGCCAGTGCTTGATGCCGTTGAGCCAGCCCGAACGCAGCCGTTCGGGTTCGCCAACCGGCTTCAGGTCCGGCATGTGATCGGCGACGGCGTTGAAGATCAGGTTGATCGTCATCCGAGCCAGGTTCGCGCCGATGCAGTAATGCGCTCCGGTGCCACCGAAACCGACGTGCGGGTTCGGGTCGCGTAAGACGTTGAACGAGTGCGGATCCTCGAACACTTCCTCGTCGAAGTTGGCCGACCGGTAGGACATCACCACCCGCTGACCCTTCTTGATTTGCACGCCGGCCAACTCGACATCCTCGTTGGCGGTGCGCTGGAACGCCGACACCGGAGTGGCCCAACGGATGATCTCGTCGGCGGCGGTCGACGGACGTTCCTTCTTGTATATCTCCCACTGATCGGGGTTCTGCGAGAAGGCGATCATGCCGTGGGTGATCGAGTTACGGGTGGTCTCATTGCCCGCCACCGCGAGCATGATGACGAAGAAGCCGAACTCGTCATCGGAGAGCTTCTCGCCGTCGATGTCGGCCTGAATCAGGGTCGTGACGATGTCGTCGGTCGGGTTTTCGTTGCGCTCCGCGGCCATTGCCATCGCGTACATGATCAGTTCCATCGACGACTGCGCGGGATCGACGTCGGCGTACTCGGGGTCGGTGCCACCGGTCATCTCGTTGGACCAGCGGAACAGCTTGTCGCGATCTTCCTGGGGAACGCCCAGCAGGCTGGCGATGGCCTGCAACGGCAACTCGCACGACACCTGCTCGACGAAGTCACCGCTGCCTTCGGCCGCGGCCGATTTGGCGATGCTCTGGGCGCGTTGGGAGAGCTCCTCTTCCAGACGTCCGACGGCCCGGGGTGTGAACCCGCGCGCGATGATCTTGCGCAGCCGGGTGTGATGCGGTGCGTCCATGTTGAGCAGGACGCTGCGCTGCAACTCGACGGACTCCCGCGTCATCTCCGGCGGCCAGGTCGGGATGGCGCCGTTCAGCCAGCTGGAGAAGACGTCGCTGCGCTTGCGACACCTCCTTGACGTCGGCGTGCTTGGAGACGATCCAATAGCCCTTGTCCTCGAACCCTCCCGCGCCGCCGGGAATGTCGACCCAGTGGATCGGCTCGGCCGTGCGTAGCTCGGCAAGCTCCGTGACCGGAAGACCGGCCAGGTTGACGTCCGGGTCGAGAAAGTCGAAGTCGGCGGAGATGTTGGGGGGTGCCATGGCAGTGCGCTCCTAATTGCAACGTGTTCTAGTGCCAGTAAAACACGGCTCCTAGGCAGATCAAAGGCAGGTCGTCATCCTCGCTTGTCAGAGTAATGAAACGTGTTCTAGCCTGACCAGCATGGGTAACCCGGTAATCGTTGAAGCCACCCGCAGCCCGATCGGCAAGCGCGCCGGATGGTTGTCAGGACTGCACGCCACCGAGCTGTTGGGTGCCACGCAGAAGGCGCTTGTGGAGAAGGCCGGCATTGATGCGGGCGAGGTCGAGCAGGTCATCGGCGGCTGCGTGACGCAGTACGGCGAGCAGTCCAACAACATCACCCGAGTCAGCTGGCTCGTCGCCGGGCTGCCTGAGCATGTCGGCGCCATGACGGTGGACTGTCAGTGCGGCAGCGGCCAGCAGGCCAACGGCCTGATCGCCGGATTGATCGCGGCGGGCGCCATCGACGTCGGCATCGCCTGCGGCATCGAGGCGATGAGCCGCGTCGGACTGGGCGCCAACGCCGGTCCGGACCGCGGCATCCTGCGGCCCGCGTCGTGGGATATCGACCTGCCCGACCAGTTCACCGCCGCCGAGCGAATCGCCAAGCGCCGCGGCATCACCCGCGAGGACATCGACCAGTTCGGGTTCGACTCGCAGCGCAAGGCCAAGCAGGCCTGGGCCGAGGGCCGCTTCGACCGTGAGATCAGCGGCATCGAGGCACCGGTCCTCGACGAGAACAAGCAGCCGACCAGCGATCGGCACGTCGTCACCAAGGACCAGGGCCTGCGGGACACCACGCTGGAGGGCCTGAGCCAGCTCAAGCCGGTTCTCGACGGCGGTATCCACACCGCGGGCACGTCGTCGCAGATCTCCGACGGCGCGGCTGCCGTGCTGTGGATGGACGAAGACAAGGCCAAGGCGCTCGGTCTCAAGCCGCGGGCCCGGATCATCAGCCAGGCGCTGGTCGGCGCCGAGCCGTACTACCACCTGGACGGCCCGGTGCAGTCGACGGCGAAGGTGCTGGAAAAGGCCGGCATGAAGATGGGCGACATCGACATCACCGAGATCAACGAGGCGTTCGCCTCGGTGGTGCTGTCCTGGGCGCGGGTGCACAACCCTGACATGGACAAGGTCAACGTCAACGGCGGCGCGATCGCGTTGGGTCACCCGGTGGGCAGCACCGGAGCCCGTCTCATCACCACCGCGCTGCACGAGCTGGAGCGCACCGACCAGACCACCGCGTTGATCACCATGTGCGCCGGCGGCGCGCTGTCGACCGGCACCATCATCGAGCGCATCTAAGTGGGGTTTTCCGACGCCGATCGCATCGCAGCAGCGCAGTCCTACATCGACGCGCTCGCGAACCACCGCGGCGACGAGGTCCCGTTCGCGCCGGACTGCGTTCGCATCGAGATGGGCATCAAGACCGGGTTCTCCGGAAATCACTTGCGACGCAGCCTGAATCGCGGGCCGCAGTTCCGGATCATCGCGGCATGCACGCCGCCCAAGTTCGAGGTCGACGGCGACCAAGTGCGCGCCCAGTTCGATGTGATCACCAAGCCGACGCTGGCCGGGCGTCGGGTCTGCGCACACATCGACGAGACGTTCCTCATCGTGGACGGCAAGATCCGCCACATCAACGCTCAGATGCGCCCGTTCATTCAGCAAACCTAGGATCGTTGTCATGGCTGAGAAATCACGTCCGAGTTATATGGATTCAGCGTTCGCCGACGTCGTCATCAAGTGGATGTCCCGAATCAACACCTTCTTTTATCGCCGTGGCGGCGGCGAAGGATTGGGCAGCACCTTCCAAAAGATTCCCGTCGCATTGCTGACGACCACGGGCCGCAAAACCGGGCAGCCGCGGGTCAGCCCGCTGTACTTTCTGCGCGACGGAGATCGGGTGATTGTTGCCGCGTCGAAGGGCGGCGCCGAGAAGAACCCGATGTGGTACTTGAACCTCAAGGCGGACCCCAAGGTTTCGGTGCAGGTCAAAAAAGAGGTGCTGGAGTTGACCGCGCGCGATGCCACCGACGAGGAACGCGCCCACTACTGGCCTCAACTGGTCGCGATGTATCCGACGTACGACGACTACCAGTCTTGGACCGACCGGACCATTCCGATCGTCATCTGCGATCCGCGGTGACGTGACGATGCACGCCGCGGTCTGATGAAGGTTCTGATCACGGGGGGCACTGGATTCGTGGGTGCATGGACGGCTAAGGCCGTCCATGATGGTGGACACGACGTCAGATTCCTGGTGCGAAGCCCTGATCGGCTGGAGACCAGCGCTGCGCAGATCGGCGTCGACGTCAGCGACCACGTCGTCGGTGACATCGCAGACGCAGACAGCACTGCCGCCGCGTTACAGGGTTGTGACGCCGTCATTCATTGCGCAGCAATGGTTTCCACCGACCCCGCGCGCTGCGAGGAGATGCTGCGCACCAACCTCGAAGGCGCCCGCAACGTGCTCGGCGGGGCTGCGGCCGCGAAGCTGGATCCGATCATTCACGTGTCGAGTTTCTCGGCGCTGTTCCGACCTGGTCTACCGATGCTGCATGCGGACCTGCCCGTGGTCGGCGGCTCCGACGGGTACGGCAAGTCCAAGGCGATCGTCGAAGCGTATGCGCGAGGTCTTCAGGACGCCGGAGCGCCAGTGAACATCAGTTATCCCGGCATGGTGCTGGGACCACCTGCGGGTGATCAGTTCGGTGAGGCAGCCGAGGGCGTGGAGGCGGCTATCAAGATGCGCGGCGTGCCCGGGCGCAGCGCCGCCTGGATCGTGGTGGACGTCCGCGACCTTGCCGCCTTGCACGTCGCTCTGTTGCAGCCGGGCCAGGGACCGCGCCGATACATGGCAGGTGGCCGACGCATTGCGGTGGATCGCCTCGCGTCGCTGCTCGGTGCCGCCGCTGATCGCAACCTGGCGGTTTTTCCGGTCCCCGATGTCGGACTGCGTGCTCTGGGGCGCGTGTTCGACGTCATCGGCGATTATCTGCCGTTCGAGACTCCGATCAACTCCGCGGCGATGCAGTACTACACCCAGATGCCGCCCTCAGATGACACCCCTGCCGAACGCGACCTCGGCATCACGCAACGGGCCGCGTCGCAGACGCTCGCCGACACCGTCGACGGGCTGCAGGCGGTCGGCCGCCTCTAGGTCCGGCCTACCGGAATTACCGGCGGTATCACCGGTCGGGTCATCCGTTAATTGTTGTGAGCCGGCTTAAATGGGCCTGTGAATTCGCTTAACCACAGAGGTCATGCGGGGTAGATTGCCCTCACACATCAGCGGTCGATGGGGGATCATGAGCAATTCACGCCGCTCCCGGCTCTTTGTCGTCGGGGTGTTGTCGGCCGGCCTGATGTCGACGGGATCGGCGCTGGCTTGGGCCGATGACGAATCGATCGTCATCGACTTCGTCCGGCACGGGGAGTCGATCGACAACCATGCGGGCATCATCGACACGACCCCGCCCGGGACGGCACTCGACACGACCGGTGAAGGTCAGGCGAGCGACGTCGCCACCGCAATCCAGAACGAGTACGGGACGAACATCGCCGGGGTGTTCGACTCCTATGAGGCCAGGACCCAAGAGACGGCCCAGCCTTTACTGGATGCGCTGAGTACTGCAGCCGGCCACACAGTGACTGCCACGACCCTGGGCGGGCTCAACGAGATCCCCGCCGGCGCTTTCGAGGGCGACCCGACAACCAGCCTCGAGGGCATCCTCTACCTGTTGGCCCCACTCTCGTGGGCAATGGGCGATGTACTGGTCCCGGATATCGGCGATCCCAGCGTGAATGGCGTGACGTTCGACGAAAGCTTTGGCGGCGCCGTCCAATCGATCTACGACGGCACCGCGAGTGCGACCGGCACCCCGACCGACGTCGCGTTCTCCAGCGAAGGCGCAATCGCCGTGTGGACGCTGATGAACGTGAACAACCCGGACTTCTCCGTCCTGCTGCAGGAAGTGGAGCAAACCGGAGGGTTTCTGCCCAACACGGGCCAAGTTGTCATCGAAGGCAGCCCCGGCGATTGGACGCTGGTCAGCTACAACGGGGTGGACGTGCCGCAGGACCCCGGGCTGGGCACCGATCTGTTCGTCGACTTCCGCAATCTGATCGAGGCGCCGCAATTCGCCGGCTACGACATCTATGAGGCTCTGCTGACCGGTAATTCGGCAACGATCGATGCCGCGCTCCAAACCGGCCTCACCCAAGTTGACACCGCGCTGAGTCAATTCCCGGTCGAGGTATTCGACCAACTCGTTGCTGCGTTCGGGGGGAGCATCTGATGCTGAGTCCACGTTGTCTCGCCGTCGGGTTCCTCTCGGCGACAATACTTTCCAGCGGACCGGCAATCGCCTGGGCCGACGACGGTTCCATCGTGCTGGATTTCGTCCGGCACGGAGAATCCGGCGACATGACCGCCGTCAACACCTTGGTGCCCGGACCCGACCTCACCGCCACCGGAGAGACTCAGGCGTCGGATCTTGCAATTGCTCTGCAGCACAGCGGTATCGACGAGATCTGGGCGTCGACCATGATCCGTTCGCAGGAAACCGCGGCACCGCTGGCCCAAGAACTGGGATTGTCCATTGAGCCGCTTCAGGCCGGGCTCAACGAAATCGACGCCGGGATTTTCGAGGGAGCGCCAACCAACGTCGGGGACCTGCCATTGGGTGGCGCCCTGTACCTGCTGGCGCCGGCCCTGTGGACGCTGGGCTTGACCTCCGTTCCAGAACTTGGTTCGACCGATGCCAACGGCATCGTGTTCGATCAGCGCGTCGACCAAGCCGTCCAAACGATCTATGACGGAAGCGCCGCCGGTGACACCGATGCGGTGTTCTCTCACGAGGGCACCATCGCGATATGGACGTTGATGAACGTCAACAACCCGGATTTCGCGCTCGTCCTCAAGGACCTGTTTACCACCGGCGAATTACTTCCCTACACAGGACAAGTCGTGGTCGATGGTTCACCTGGCGATTGGACGCTGGTCAGCTGGGACGGAACGGCAGTACCGCAGGACCCGGGACTAGCGACCGATCTGTTCGTCGACTTCCGCAACCTGATCGAGGCGCCGCAATTCGCCGGCTACGACATCTACGAGGCACTCCTCGGCGGTAACTCGGCGACGATCGATGCCGCGCTTCAGACCGGCCTCAGCCAAGTCGACACGGCGCTGGCTCAGTTCCCGGTCGCGGTGTTCGACGATATCGTCACGGCCCTCGGCGGTACCGTCTGAGCCAATCTTGTTGATGGCGAATGAACTCCGGGCCCACGACGCTGCCGTGTCCCGGTACGTAGATGGCATCGGGTCCGCCGATCGCAAGAAGTCGGTCGAGTGTGTCCGGCCACGCAGCCACATCGGAATCCGAATCGATTGCCGGATAGCCGGATTCCTCGATGAGATCACCGGCGAAGATCACGGTCCGCTCGCCGGTGGCACCCGGAACTGAGACGACGAGATCCGCATCGGTATGGCCGCCACCCGGCCGTGCGATGGTCACCTCGCGGTTCCCCAGGTCGACGACTGCGTCGTCTACTGCGTGCTGAGGCGTACGCAGTGCGGCGATCGCGTGGTCGATCTCAGTGGCGTCAGCCCCGTAACTCAGTGCATCGTCGCGAAGCTGAGCAATATCGGTTGTGAGGTAGTCCAAAACTTCCGGTGCACAGAATATTTGAGCATCTGCGAATACCCCCGAGCCCAACACGTGATCGAAGTGCTTGTGGGTCAACACCACATGCTGCACTCTGCAGCCGGCAATCAGGCGCACGTCGTCGTCGATAGCGTGCGCTTCGGTCAGCGTGGTACCGGTGTCGACCAGCAACGCTCCGGTACTGCCCTGCACCAGACCGACAGTGACGTCGAGAAACGGCAGCCGACAACGATGCACGCTGTCGGTCAAGGACTCCCAGTCGAAGTGCACAAGCAGTCAGAGCAGGACAGGGATCAGGCGCCGTACACCGGAACGGGTGTCCGTGACTTGGCCAGCAGATCGGAAACCACCGGCCCCAGCTCCGCGGGGTCCCACTGCGCGCCCTTGTCGATCTGGGGTCCATGCGCCCAGCCTTCGGCGACGCGGATCTTGCCACCCTCGATCTCGAACACCTGGCCGGTGACGTCTCGAGATTCGTTGCTGCCCAACCAGACCACCAACGGCGAGATGTTCTCCGGCGCCATCGCGTCGAAGTCGTCTTCCTGGGTGGACATCATGTCGGCGAACACCGTCTCGGTCATCCGGGTGCGGGCCGACGGCGCGATCGCGTTGACCGTGACGCCGTACCTGCCCATCTCCGCGGCACCGACCAGAGTCAACGCGGCGATACCCGCTTTGGCCGCGCTGTAGTTGCCCTGACCGACACTGCCCTGCAGGCCCGCGCCCGAGCTGGTGTTGATGATCCGTGCGTCAACAGTTTTGCCCTCTTTGCTCAGCCCGCGCCAGTACGAGGCGGCGTGCCGCATGGCACCGAAGTGACCCTTGAGATGCACCGCGATGACGGCATCGAACTCTTCTTCGCTGGTGTTGGCCATCATTCGGTCGCGCACGATGCCGGCGTTGTTCACCAAGACGTCCACGCCACCGAAGGTGTCGACGGCGGTCTGGATCAACGCTGCGGCTTGGTTCCAGTCCGCGATGTTGGAGCCGTTCGCGACGGCTTCGCCTCCCGCAGCGGTGATCTCGTCGACCACACTCTGCGCCGCGCTGCCGCCACCGGCCGGTGATCCGTCCAGGCCCACACCGATGTCGTTGACGACCACGCGGGCGCCCTCGGCGGCGAAGGCCAGAGCGTGTGCTCGTCCGATGCCGCCCCCCGCGCCGGTCACGATGACCACACGGCCGTCAACTATGCCCATTCCTACCCATCCTCATCTCCTCTTACTTGATCGCGTTCGCGTTGGTGGTGGCCAGATAATGCGGCGGCTCGCCACCGCCGTGCACCTCGAGCGAGGCGCCGCTGATGTATGACGCCGCATCCGAGGCCAAAAAGGCTGCAGCCCAACCGACATCGGCGGGTGTCGCAAGCCGGCCGAGCGGCACGTTCTTCGAGATCGCGGCGATCGAGTCGGCGTCGCCGTAGAACAGTTCCGACTGCTCGGTTTCGACCATCCCGACGACGCAGGCGTTCACCCGGACCTTCGGTCCCCATTCCACCGCGAGCGTCTGGGTGAGGCTTTCCAGGCCGGCCTTGGCCGCGCCGTAGGCTCCGGTGCCCGGCGACGGCCGGCGGCCGCTGAGACTGCAGATGTTGACGATCGACCCACCACCAGGCTGACTTTGCATCACCTCGTTGGCGTGCTGGGAGACCGAGAGCGCACCCAGCAGGTTGAGCTCGATGATTTTGCGGTTGAACTTCGCGCTGGACTCCGCCGTCAAGACGAAAGGCGAGCCGCCGGCGTTGTTGACCACCGCGTCGAGGCGGCCGTGTCGCTCGACGATCGCGTCGATCATCGCCTTGACCGCGTCGTCGTCACGGATGTCGCAGGGGTGGAATTCGTAGGGCAGGCCTTCGACCTGACGCCTCGCACAGGTGACAACGGTGGCACCCTGCTCGGCGAAAACTGTGCTGATTCCGGCGCCAACCCCTCGAACGCCGCCGGTCACCAGCACGACCCGGCCGGTGAGCCCGAAGCTGAACGCGGGGCCTCCGTCGGCATGAGTCACTGTGCTAGCGTACCAAGCAAGTGCTTGCTTAGGTAAATCGTCCCCATCTCACCCCAAGGAAGTGGTCGAGGATCTCGATGACAATCACGTCGCGCACCGTCGAACCGGGGATAGTCGCGGTCACCGTCGACTACCCGCCCGTCAACGCCATCCCGTCGCGCGGATGGTTCGAACTCGGCGAGGTCCTGACCGCCGCCGGCAACGACCAGACCACTCACGCGGTGATCCTGCGGGCCGAAGGCCGCGGCTTCAACGCCGGGGTGGACATCAAAGAAATGCAGCGCACCGAGGGCTTCACCGCGCTGATCGACGCCAACCGCGGTTGCTTCGCCGCGTTCCGCGCGGTCTACGAATGCGCGGTCCCGGTGATCGCCGCGGTCAACGGATTCTGCGTCGGGGGCGGCATCGGGTTGGTAGGCAACGCCGACGTCATCGTGGCCTCCGACGATGCGACCTTCGGCCTGCCCGAGGTCGAGCGCGGCGCACTGGGCGCGGCGACCCATCTGTCGCGGCTGGTGCCGCAGCACATGATGCGGCGGTTGTTCTTCACCGCGGCCACTGTCGACGCCGCGACCCTGCATCACTTCGGCTCGGTGCATGAGGTGGTGCCGCGCGAGGAACTCGACGAGGCCGCGCTGCGGGTGGCCCGCGACATCGCCGTCAAAGACACCCGGGTGATCCGCGCGGCCAAAGAGGCGCTGAACCTGATCGACGTCCAGCGGGTCCACTCCAGTTACCGCATGGAGCAAGGCTTTACCTTCGAGCTCAACCTCGCCGGAGTGGCCGACGAACACCGCGACGCATTCGCCGGAACGGCGAAGGGTGAGAAGAAGTGAGCGACAAGCGCACCACTCTCGACGACGCCGTCTCGCAGGTGCGCAGCGGCATGACCATCGGTATCGGCGGCTGGGGGTCGCGACGCAAGCCGATGGCGTTCGTCCGCGCTCTATTGCGCACCGATGTCAAGGATCTGACCGTGGTGACCTACGGCGGCCCGGACGTGGGTCTGCTCTGCTCGGCCGGCAAGGTCAAGCGGGTCTACTACGGGTTCGTCTCGCTGGACTCGCCGCCTTTCTACGACCCCTGGTTCGCCAAGGCCCGCAGCGGCGGGGCGCTCGAGGCCCGCGAAATGGACGAGGGCATGCTGCGGTGCGGACTGCAGGCGGCGGCACAACGGTTGCCGTTCTTGCCAATTCGCGCCGGACTGGGTAGTTCGGTACTCGACTTCTGGGAGGGTGAGCTGAAGACGGTCACCAGCCCCTACCCGGCGCCCGGCGGCGGTTACGAGACGCTGCTCGCCATGCCGGCGCTGAACCTGGACGCCGCGTTCGTGCATCTCAATCTCGGTGACGTCCGGGGCAACGCCGCCTACACCGGCATCGACCCCTACTTCGACGATCTGTTCCTGATGGCCGCGCAGCGGCGCTACCTGTCGGTGGAGCGCATCGTCTCCACCGAGGAATTGGTCAAAGCCGTACCGCCACAGGCATTGCTGGTGAACCGGATGATGGTCGACGGCGTGGTCGAGGCACCCGGCGGTTCCCACTTCACCACCGCGGCACCGGATTACGGCCGAGACGAGAAGTTCCAGCGGCACTACGCCGAGGCCGCGGCGACCGACGAGGGTTGGCAGACGTTCGTCGCAGACCTATCTGTCCGGCGGCGAAGCCGAATACCAAGCGGCCGTGCGCAAGTTCGCCGAGGAGGCGTCATCGTGACCGACACCGCGAGCACCCGCGCCGAGGTCTGCGCAGTCGCCTGCGCCGACCTGTTTCGCGACGCGGGCGAAATCATGGTCAGCCCGATGACGAACATGGCGTCGGTCGGCGCGCGGCTGGCCCGGCTGACGTTCTCCCCCGACATCTTGCTGACCGACGGCGAAGCACAGCTGCTCGCCGACACCCCGGCGCTCGGCAAGACCGGGCCCGTCGAGGGCTGGATGCCGTTCGGCCGGGTGTTCGAGACGCTGGCCTGGGGACGACGGCACGTGGTGATGGGCGCCAATCAGGTTGACCGCCATGGCAATCAGAACATCTCGGCCTTCGGTCCGCTGCAGCAGCCGAAGCGACAGATGTTCGGTGTCCGCGGCGCACCCGGCAACGCCATCAACCACGCGACGAGCTACTGGGTGGGCAACCACTCCAGCCGGGTGTTCTGCGAGACGGTCGATGTGATCTGCGGTATCGGCTGGGACAACATCGACACCGACAACCCGGCGTTCCGGTTCGCCAACACCTATCGGGTGATCACCAATCTCGGCGTGTTCGACTTCGGCGGGCCGGACCGCACGATGCGAGCGCTGTCGCTGCACCCTGGTGTCGCGGCCGACGAGGTCCGCGAAAACACCTCGTTCGACGTGCACGGCCTCGACGAAGCCGGCGAGTCCCGGCTGCCGACCGACGACGAGTTACGCCTGATCCGCGAGGTCATCGACCCGAAGGCATTGCGCGACAGGGAGATACGTTGACTGAAACTGCGCACGCCGCTGACCGAGCTGCTCGGTATCGAGCACCCGGTCGTGCAGACCGGAATGGGCTGGGTGGCCGGCGCGCGTCTGGTGGCGGCGACCTCCAACGCGGGCGGACTGGGCATCTTGGCCTCGGCCACCATGACGCTCGACGAATTGGCCGTCGCGATCGGGAAGGTCAAAGCGGCCACCGACAAACCGTTCGGCGTCAACATCCGCGCCGACGCAGGCGACGCCGGCGACCGGGTGGACCTGATGATCCGCGAGGGCGTCAAGGTCGCGTCGTTCGCGTTGGCGCCCAAGCCGGAATTGATCGCCAAGCTCAAAGACGCCGGCTCGGTGGTCATTCCGTCGGTCGGACTGGCCAAGCACGCCAAGAAGGTCGCCTCCTGGGGCGCCGACGCGGTGATCGTCCAAGGCGGCGAGGGCGGCGGGCACACCGGGCCGATCGCCACGACGCTGCTGCTGCCCTCGGTGCTTGACGCCGTGCAGCATTCCGGTGATCGCCGCGGGCGGGTTCTTCGACGGTCGCGGCCTGGCCGCGGCGTTGTCGTATGGCGCCGCCGGGGTGGCCATGGGCACCCGGTTCCTGCTCACCTCGGATTCCACCGTGCCCGAAGCGGTCAAGCAGCGTTATCTGCAGTCCGCACTCGACGGCACGGTCGTCACCACGCGGGTCGACGGCATGCCGCACCGGGTATTGCGCACCGGCCTGGTCGAGAAGCTCGAGAGCGGCTCGCGGGCAAGGGGTTTCACCGCGGCGGTACGCAATGCCGGCAAGTTCAAGAAGATGTCGCAGATGACCTGGGCGTCGATGATTCGCGACGGCCTGGCGATGCGGCACGGTAAGCAGCTGACCTGGTCGCAGGTGGTGATGGCGGCCAACACGCCGATGCTGCTCAAAGCCGGCCTGGTCGAAGGCAACACCGACGCCGGGGTGCTTGGCGTCCGGCCAGGTGGCCGGCATCGTCGAGGACCTGCCGTCCTGCGCGGAGTTGATCGACGCGATCGTCGCCGAGGCCGTCAAGCACCTACAGTCGGCGGCCGCGTTCGTGCAGTGATCTCAGGATTCGACGACCATCAGGGTGTGCCCGGTCGGGTCGCGAAACCAGAACATCGGTGGGACCGGCTCGCCCGCTCGTGGCACCTGTGCATCGACGTCGACGCCGAGTTCCTTCATCTTCGCGTGCGTAGCGTCAATGTCGTTGGTAGTCAGCGTGATACCGGTGTTGGTCGGCTGCACCGGTCCGTAGTCCGGCGGGGGTGGAGCAAGCGCGATGCCGGTGCCGCCCTCAGGTGGGTAGACCTCGATCCAGCGGTAGCCGCCGCCGAATGGCTTGTCGGTTCGCTTCTCGAACCCGATCGACTCATAGAACGCGACCGCTTTGTCCTGCTCGACGGTCGGCACGCATACCAGGCTGATCGTCGTCAGGCCGGTCGTTGTAGTGGTCATGCTGTTCCTCCTGGTTTGTCGATTCCGTATGCGCGGGCGATGTCTTGGGATCCGGCCCAGCGGCTGTAGGTCGGGGACTGCGGCCAGCCGTCCGGGGAGTCTTGCCACTCCTCCTGACGGCCGTACGGGAGTAGATCGATCAACGCGAACGAGTAGCTCAGCTGTTCGGTGCCGCGGCCATTGGTGTGCCACGTTCGATAGACCTGATTCCCATCGCGCAGAAAGACATTGAGCCCGAACCCGCCGCCGGGTGGTGCACCGACATCGGCGCCGAACGAGCTGTTGGCGGTGGAGTACCAGGTCATCTGATTCCCGACCCGCCGCTTGTATTCGAGCGCTTCGTCGATCGGGCCTTGCGTGACGATGACGAACCGGGCGTCGTAGTTGTCCAAGAACTCCAACCGGGTGTACTGCGACGTCAAGCCGGTGCAGCCCGAGCACTGCCACTCCTCGCCCGGAGACCACATGTGGCTGTAGACGATCAGCTGCGACTTGCCGTCGAAAATCTCGGCCAGAGACACGGGTCCGTTTTCGCCTTCCAGAACGTAATCCGGCATCGCGACCATCGGCAGCCGTCGTCGCTGCGCCGCGATGGCGTCAAGCTCACGGGTGGCCGCCTTTTCCCGGATACGCAGGGCTTCTAGTTCGCGCTGCCAGACCTGCTCGTCCACCACGGGCGGCAATCCTGCGGTCGTCACACCAATCCCCTCCGAAAGAGATGTTCACGCTGTCAACATGCTAATGTTCACACCGTACACTTCCACGCCGAGAAGGGTCAAGCGTTGACCGCCAATAAGACCGGCTACCACCACGGTGATCTGAGTACCGCGCTGATCGACGCCGGTCTGCATCTCACCCGCACTGGTGGGCCGGAGGCATTGACGATTCGGGAAGCGACTCGGCGAGTGGGGGTTTCACCCAACGCCGCCTACCGGCACTTCGTCGATCGGGAAGCCCTGTTGAGCGCCGTGGCGTCAGCGATCCAGCATCGGATGGCGGCTCGGATGCAAAGCTCGGCTCGCCGGCGAGCGTCTGATCGGCTGCGCGCGGTCGGCATGGGCTACATCAAATTCGCGCTCGACGAGCCGGGCTGGTTCACGGTGGCGTTCTTCGGTGCCGATGTACCGACCGAAACAGCAACCGCGCCGCCCTATCTGGCGTTGGTCGAGGCGCTCGACGCGATGGTCAGCGCCGGAGAACTGTCACCCGAACGCCGCGCAGGCGCCGAGTGGCCATGCTGGTCAGCCGTACACGGCTTCGCCGAACTCGCCCTGCGGGGACCGCTGCGTCATGCCAGTCGCCGTGAGGTCGACGCCCTGGCTGGGCGCACGGTCGACGACATCATCGCCGGTGTGATGCGTTGAGCCCCGGCCAGCCACCGATTAAAGCCGCTCGAGCGTGAATCCTGCGACGCGACACGCCGGCCTGGCGTCGTATCGTTCACGCTCGGCGTTCATCGGCGCCATCCGGCCGCCCGCATTGCAGCGACAACGCGAGCGACGAACGTCGCCTCCCGATATCTGAGCAATTCACTGCTCACCCTGACGATCACCCAACCCAGGTCGAGCAAAGCCGAATACCGGTCGATGTCGCGATCGCGCTGCTCCGCGCTTGTCCAGTGTTGCGGCCCGTCGTATTCGATGCCGACGCGCAAGTCCTCGTAACCCATGTCGAGCCGCGCGACGAATTCGCCGTATTCGTCGCGCACCACGATCTGCGTTCGCGGAGCCGGCATTCCCGCGTCGACCAAGGCAAGCCGAGTCCTCGTCTCCTGGGGAGATTCTGCGCCACCGTCGACCAGCGGCAGCACTCGCCGGAGCCGCACGACACCTCGCGCGCCAGGATGGTGAGACATGAGCGCCTCGACATCGACGATTTTGACATCCGTCGCATGCGTTAAGGCATCAAGCTGCTGTACCGCCCGCAATCGATTGTGCACCCGTCGTCCGATGTCGAAAGCCGTTCGGGCAGGGCTGGTCACGACGATCCCGCCGACCTCAGTAATTTCGTCGACGGGCAGCGTGTCACTGTGCACGGTGATGCCCGCCGGCGGATGGCGGTTGGCATGAATCAACTCAGCATTGAGAGTTGCGTCCACCCATTTAGCACCGAGTAAGGCAGCGGCTGAGTGCCCGGAAACGGCTGCCTTCCGTCGAGACCATAACCATGCCGCTTCGGCGCGCTGCCCTGCCGTCAGGTCGATACCGCCGGGAACGTACACGCCGGGATAGACCGGTTCGTAGAGCGCGCGCATTGCACGCTCTGGTAGGGCCTTAGCGGCCAGCGCTTCAGAGCCGAGAAACGGCCAGCGCAATTCCTCCATGCGGCGATGCTGCCAACGAGCACCGACAAGCCAGCGACTGTGAATATCGCGACGCGACACGCCGATCAGGCGTCGTGTCGTTCACGCTCGGCACAAGCGCGTTACAGCCGCTCGATGATCGTGACGTTGGCTGTGCCGCCGCCCTCGCACATCGTCTGCAGGCCGTAACGGCCGCCGGTGCGCTCGAGCTCGTTGAGCATGGTGGTGAAAAGCTTTGCCCCGGTTGCACCTAACGGGTGACCAAGCGCGATCGCTCCGCCGTTGGGGTTGACCTTCTCCGGGTCGGCCTTGATCTCCTTGAGCCAGGCCAGCACGACCGGCGCGAATGCCTCGTTGATCTCGACGACGTCGATGTCCTCGATGGACAGGCCGGTCTTCTCCAGCGCGTAACGGGTGGCCGGGATCGGCCCGGTGAGCATGAAGACCGGGTCGGCGCGCGCGGGCACTGATGTGGTGGATACGCGCCCGCGGCGTGAGGTTGTGCGCCTGCACTGCGCTTTCTGAGGCCAACAGCACCGCGCTGGCGCCGTCGGAAATCTGGCTGGCCATCGCGGCGGTCAGCCGACCTCCCTCGACCAGCGGCTTGAGGCTCGCCAACTTCTCCGGCGACGACTCACGCGGACCCTCGTCGACGCGGAACGCGCCGTGTTCGGTTTCCACGGCGATGATCTCGTTGTCGAAGTGGCCGCCGCGGATCGCGGCGAAGGCGCGCTCGTGGCTGGTCAGCGCGTACTGCTCCATCTCCTCGCGGGACAGGTTCCACTTCTCGGCGATCATCTCCGACCCGCGGAACTGCGAGATTTCCTGATCGCCGTAACGGTGCAGCCACTGCTTGGATTCATTGGTCGGCGAGGTGAACCCGAACTGCTCACCGACGATCATCGCCGACGAGATCGGGATCTGGCTCATGTTCTGCACGCCGCCGGCCACGATCACGTCCGCGGTGCCCGCCATGATCGCTTGCGCGCCAAAGGAAATGGCCTGCTGGCTGGATCCACACTGCCGGTCGACGGTGACGCCGGGAACTTCTTCGGGATAGCCGGCGGCCAGCCAGGAGAGCCGGGCGATGTTGCCGGCCTGCCCGCCGATCGCGTCGACACAGCCGGCGATCACGTCCTCGACTGCGGCGGGGTCGATGTCGACCCGGTCGAGCAGTCCGCGCCAACCGAGTGCACCCAGGTCGACGGGATGCACGCCGGCAAGCGAACCGTTGCGCTTACCCACGGCGGTACGTACGGCATCGATGACGTACGCCTGGTTGTTCGAGGCCATTTCAGACTCCTTCTTTGGTGATTCCGCCTAGGACGATAGCGAGATACTGCTGACCCACCTGTTGCGCGGTGAGCGGTCCACCCGGCTGATACCAGCGCACCGACACCCAGGTGGTGTCTCGGATGAATCGGTAAACCAGGTCGACGTCGAGATCGGGACGGAAATACCCCTCCTCGATGCCCTGGTGCAGCACGTCGACCCACATCTTGCGCTGCTCGTTTGTTCAAGTCCTCGAGGTAGGAGAACCGGGGCTGCGGCAGCAGTCGCTTGGCCTCGTCCTGGTAGATGACGACCTGGGCATGCCGGTGCTCGATGGCGTCGAACGACGCCATGAACAGCCCCTTGAGTCGCTCCAGCGGATTCGGCTGCGTGTCGATGATTTCGCGCGTAGCGAGCGAAGAGCCAGTCCATGAAGTTCCGCAGGACCTCGTCGACCATCTCTTCTTTGGACGAGAAGTGGTGATACAGGCTGCCGGAGAGGATGCCCGCGCTGTCGGCGATGTCGCGCACGGTGGTTGCGCGCAACCCGCGTTCAGCGAACATCGTCGCGGCGAGATCGAGTAACTCGTCGCGTCGGCTGTTCGGCGGGCTCTGCTCGGTCATGGGTGCTGACTCGACACCGAAATCACTTCTCCAGTCAGATAACTGGAGTAGTCGCTGGCCAGGAACGCGATGGTGGAGGCCACTTCCCATGGTTCGGCGGCGCGGCCGAACGCCTCACCGGCTGACAACTGATCGAGCAGTTCGGTCGAGCTGGTCTTGTCGAGGAACTTGTGTCGGGCGATACTTGGCGACACAGCGTTGATCCGTACCCCGTATTCGACGGCTTCGACTGCGCTGCAACGGGTCAGCGCCATCACTCCGGCTTTCGCAGCCGCGTAGTGGGACTGCGAGTGCTGAGCGCGCCAGCCGAGCACGCTGGCGTTGTTGACGATGACGCCGCCGTGGTCCGCGTCGCGGAAGTACCGCAGCGCCGCCCGGGTAGTGCGTAGCACCGAGGTCAACGTGACGTTGAGAACGCGGTCCCACTCTTCGTCGGTGATGTCGACCACCGGGGTCTGACCGCCCAGGCCGGCGTTGTTGACCAGCACGTCGAGCCGGCCATACCGCGCGGTGGTGGAGGCGATCAGCGCGTCGACCTGTGCGGTGGATGTGACGTCACAGACCACGCTTTCCACCCGGCCCAGTCCCAGTGCGGTCAACTCGTCGCGCGTCTCGCCGAGGCGTCGTTCGTGATGGTCGGAGACGACGACGTCGGCACCCTCGGCGAGGGCACGCCGGGCGGTGGCCGAGCCGATGCCGGTGCCCGCCGCGGCCGTGACAACCACGACCTTGCCCTTCAGAAGCCCGTGTCCGGCAACTTCTTTCGGCGCAACGGCTAGCGTCATCGAGCCTCCCTGGGTAGGCCGAGCACACGCTCGGCGATGATGTTGCGCTGAATCTCGTTGGACCCGCCGTAGATGGTGTCGGCGCGGGTGAACAGGTAGAGCCGCTGCCACTCGTCGAAGTCACCGCCGGGCAACGCCAGACCGGCCTTACCTTGGACGTCCATCGCGATCTCGCCGAGTTCGCGATGCCAGTTGGCCCACAACAGCTTCGAGACATTATCTTTCCCGGCGGCCCGCCCGCCTCCTTCGACGTCCATCGTCGCCAGCGCGTAGGAACGCATCGCCCGCAGGCCGGCCCAGGAGCGGGTCAGCCGTTCGCGGACCAGCGGATCATCAGCTGCACCAGTCTTTTTGGCGAGCTCCACGACAGCCTCGAGCTCGCGTGCGTAGACGATTTGCTGGCCGAGCGTCGACACGCCGCGCTCGAACGTCAGTGTTCCCATCGCGACCCGCCAGCCGTCACCGGGCTGTCCTACCACCAGGTCTGCGTCGGTGCGGGCGTCGTCGAAGAACACCTCGTTGAATTCGGAGTCCCCGGTCAACTGGATGATCGGGCGGACGTCAACCCCGGGCTGGTCGAGCGGCACCAGCAGGTAGGACAACCCGGCGTGACGCTTGGAGCCCTTCTCGGTTCGCGCCACCACGAAGCACCACTGCGCCCAGTGCGCCAGCGACGTCCACACTTTCTGGCCGTTGATCACCCACGCGTCGCCGTCCAGCACCGCGGTGGTGGCCACGTTGGCCAAGTCGCTGCCGGCGCCGGGCTCGGAGTAGCCCTGCGACCACAGTTCGGTGACGTCGAGAATCCGAGGGAGGAAGCGCTGCTGCTGCTCGGGCGTGCCGAAGGCGATCAGCGTCGGCCCCAGCAGTTCCTCGCCGAAGTGGTTGATCTTGGCCGGCGCGTTGGCGATCGCGTATTCCTCGTAGAACGCCACCCGATGCGCGACCGACAGACCGCGGCCGCCGTGTTCGACCGGCCACCCCAGACAGGTCAGGCCGGCCTTCGCGAGATGCTGGTTCCAGGCGCGTCGCTCTTCGAATGCCTCGTGTTCGCGGCCGGGGCCGCCGAGCCCTCTGAGGGCGGCGAATTCGCCGACCAGGTTCTCGGCCAGCCAGTCGCGGACCTCGGCCCTGAACTCCTCGACGCCTTGCACCCTTGTAGGCTAACCTACCAAGCACTTGCTTTGTTAGCCCGGCGGCGATGTGCGCTGTACAGCGGCAATGGATAAGCCGGGTAATCCGCACCTAGGAGTTCGATGTCGAACCATCCGCAGACCATTCCTGCGGCGTTGGGCCACATCGCGGGCGAACTCCCCGACCACCATGCCTTGGTCACCGAGGACCGGACGCTCACCTTCGCCGAGTTGCGGGACGAGGTGCGCCGCGCCGCCGCAGCAATGATCAGCCTCGGCGTCAACGCCGGCGACCGGGTGGCGATCTGGTCGCCGAACACCTGGCACTGGGTGGTCGCCTGTCTGGCCACGCATTACGCCGGCGCGATCGTGGTCCCGCTGAACACCCGTTACACAGCCGCTGAGGCCTCCGACATCCTGGCCCGCACCGGCGCTCCCCTGCTGGTGGCGATGGGCCAGTTCCTCGGCGCCGACAGAGTCGGCGATCTCGACCTTTCGGCGCTGCCTGACCTGCGGCACGTCGTGCGGGTGCCCGTAGGCAGTGACGATGGGACGTGGGACGAGTTCGTAAGCCGCGGCACCGACCCAGAGAGTCAGGCAGCGGCCGATGCCCGGGCCGCAGCGGTCCGGCCCGGCGACCTCTCCGACGTCCTGTTCACCTCCGGCACCACCGGCCGCAGCAAAGGCGTGCTGTGCGCCCACCGGCAGTCGCTGGCCGGGTCGGCGGCATGGGCGGCCATCGGCAAGATCACCAGCGACGACCGGTACCTCTGCATCAACCCGTTCTTCCACAATTTCGGCTACAAGGCCGGCATCCTGGCCTGCCTGCAGACCGGCGCCACCTTGATCCCGCAACTGACCTTCGATGCCGAGCAGGCGTTGCAGGCGGTCGCCGAACATCGGATCACCGTGCTGCCCGGACCGCCGACCATCTACCAAACGCTGCTCGACCATCCGGCGCGCAGCCGCTACGACCTGAGCTCGCTGCGGTTCGCGGTCACCGGCGCAGCGACCGTACCGGTGGTGTTGATCGAGCGGATGCAGACCGAACTCGACTTCGACATCGTGCTGACTGCCTATGGCCTGACCGAGTCCAACGGGATGGGCACCATGTGCCGCGCCGACGACGACGCGATCACCGTTGCCACCACCTGCGGGCGGCCGATCGCCGATTTCGACCTGCGCATCGACGATGTGACCGGCGAGGTGCTCCTTCGTGGGCCCAACGTGATGCTCGGCTACCTCGACGACCCGGACGCCACCGCGGCCGCGATCGACGCCGACGGTTGGCTGCACACGGGTGACATCGGAAAGCTGGATGCCGCAGGCAATCTCCAGATCACCGACCGGCTCAAGGACATGTACATCTGCGGCGGCTTCAACGTCTACCCCGCCGAGATCGAGCAGGTGCTGGCCCGCCTCGACGGTGTGGTGGACTGCGCGGTGATCGGTGTGCCCGACGAGCGGCTCGGCGAGGTGGGTCGAGCGTTCCTGGTCGCGCGGCCCGATTCCGGGCTCGACGAGAAGTCGGTGATCGCCTACACCCGTGATTTTTTGGCGAACTTCAAAGCCCCCCGTTCGGTGAGGTTTGTCGACGCGCTGCCCCGCAACGCGGGCGGCAAGGTGGTCAAACCGCAACTTCGAGAGATGGCGTAATGGATCTGCAATTCGACGACGAGACATCGGCGTTCCAGCGGGAGGTGCGCGAGTTCCTGTCGTCGCACCGCGACGCGTTCCCGACGCATTCCTATGACACGGCGGAGGGTTTCGAGCAGCACCGGCTTTGGGACAAGGTGCTTTTCGATGCTGGATTGTCGGTGATCACCTGGCCGGAGAAGTATGGCGGCCGCGACGCGACCCTGTTGCAGTGGGTGGTCTACGAGGAGGAATACTTCCGCGCCGGAGCACCCGGGCGGGCCAGCGCAAACGGCACATCGATGCTGGCGCCGACGCTGTTCACGCATGGCACCGACGAGCAACTGGACCGGATCCTGCCCAAGATGGCCAGCGGCGAGGAGATTTGGGCGCAGGCCTGGTCGGAGCCCGAGTCCGGCAGCGATCTCGCCTCGCTGCGTTCGACCGCAACGCGCACCGATGGTGGCTGGCTGCTGAACGGCCAGAAGATCTGGAGCTCAAGAGCACCGTTCGGCGACAGGGCGTTTGGATTGTTCCGTTCCGACCCCGAGGCGCAGCGGCACAGCGGCCTGACATATTTCATGTTCGACTTGCATGAGCGACGGCGTCACAGTTCGTCCGATTGCCCAACTCGGCGGCGACACCGGGTTCGGCGAAATCTTCCTCGACGACGTCTTCGTGCCCGACGCGGATGTGATCGGCACGGTGAACGATGGCTGGGGGGCGGCGATGAGCACGTCCAGCAACGAGCGCGGCATGTCGCTGCGCAGCCCGGCCCGTTTCCTGGCTTCCGCCGAACGTCTGGCCGACGTATGGAAAACCAAGGGCGAAAGCTTGTTCGGAGACGAAGTCGCCGACGCGTGGATCAAGGCGCAGGCATACCGGCTGCACACCTTCGGCACCGTCACCCGGCTGGCGGCCGGTGGCGAACTGGGCGCCGAGTCCTCGGTGACCAAGGTGTTCTGGTCAGACCTGGACGTAGCGATGCACCAGACGGCATTGGAGATCCGCGGCGCCGACGGCGAACTGGCCGACCGCTGGACGGATGGGCTGCTATTCGCCCTCGGCGGCCCGATCTACGCCGGTACCAACGAGATTCAACGCAACATCATCGCCGAGCGGCTACTCGGACTACCCCGGGAGAAGGCGAAATGAGATTCGACCTTGACGAACAGCAGCGTGACTTCGCCGCCAGCATCGACGCGGCGCTGTCAGCTGCCGACCTTCCGGGCGCGGTGCGCGCCTGGGCCGACGGCGACACCGGGCCCGGCCGCAAGGTCTGGGCGCGCCTGGCCGACCTGGGAGTCACTGCGTTGGCCGTGCCGGAACGGTTCGACGGCATCGAGGCGCACCCGGTCGACCTGGTCGTTGCGCTGGAACGGCTGGGTCGCTGGGGCGTTCCCGGCCCGGTGTCCGAATCCATTGCGGTAGCGCCGGTTCTACTCGCCGAAGATGAACGGTGTGCCGCGCTGGCATCCGGGGAGCTGATCGCCACCGTCGCCCTTCCACCGCAGGTTCCGCGGGCCATCGACGCCGACACCGCGGGTCTGACGTTGCTGGCCGACCTGGATGGAACGGTCAGCCGAAGCGCGCCGCCGGCGACCAGCACGAATCAGTGGACCCCAGCCGCAAATTGTTCGACGTCACCCCGACCGATTCGACGTGGCAGGCCGATGTCAAGCGCGCCTATGAATTCGGGGCGTTGGCCACCGCCGCCCAACTCGTCGGGGCCGGCCAAGCTCTGCTCGACGCTGCCGTCGAGTACGCCAAGCAGCGCACCCAGTTCGGCCGCGCCATCGGCTCGTATCAGTCGATCAAACACAAGCTGGCCGATGTGCACATCGCACTCGAGTTGGCCCGGCCACTGGTGTACGGCGCCGCATTGTCGCTGGCCGACTCATCGCCCGACACTGCGCGAGATGTGAGTGCGGCCAAGGCTTCCGCCTCGGATGCTGCGTTGCTGGCTGCGCGGTCTGCGTTGCAGACACACGGCGCGATCGGGTTCACCGCCGAGCACGATTTGTCGCTTGTGGCTGCTACGAGTGCAGGCGCTGCGCCCGGCCTGGGGTGACCCGGCCGCGCACCGGAGACGGGTTTTGGAGGCGCTGTGAGTCGCGCCGGCGACCCGACCGTGCACCGCATGAGCGGCGCCTATGAGAAGGAGCGGCGCCAATGAGTGAAGAACGGGAACTATTGCGCGAAACCGTCGCGGCGCTGGTGGCCAAGCACGCCGCCCCCGCCGCGGTCCGCGCGGCAATGGAATCCGAACGGGGCTACGACGAGTCGCTGTGGCGGCTGCTATGCGAGCAGGTCGGTGCGGCCGCCCTCGTGGTACCTGAGGAATTCGGCGGTGCCGGAGGCACTCTCGGTGATGCGGCCGTCGTCCTCGAAGAGCTCGGCAAGGGCCTGGTGCCCAGCCCGTTGCTCGGCAGCACGCTGGCTGAGCTCGCGCTGCTGGCCGCCGATGAGCCGGACGACGAGACACTGGGCTCACTGGCTGAGGGCGCGGCGATCGGCGCGGTGGTGTTCGACCGCGACTACGTGATCAACGGCGACATCGCCGATGTCGTGATCGCGGCCGACGACGGAAAACTCGACCGCTGGAAGGAATTCCGTGCCGAGTCCATCACCCCGATGGATCCGACTCGCCGGCTGGCCCGCCTCACACCGCAGAACACGGCGTCACTCGGCACTGATCCGGGTCTGGCCGACGCAGCGGCGATCCTGCTGGCCGCCGAACAGGTCGGGGCAGCCACCCGCTGCCTGGAGCTGACCGTCGAATACACCAAAGAGCGGCAGCAATTCGGCCGGGCGATCGGCAGCTTTCAGGCGCTCAAGCATCGGATGGCCGACTTGTACGTCGCGGTGCAGGCTGCTCAGGCCGTGGTGAACGACGCCGCCGATGCACCGTCGGCAACGTCGGCGGCGCTGGCGCGCGTCGCGGCCAGCGAGGCGTTCAGCATGGTGGCCGCCGAGGGCATTCAGCTGCACGGCGGTATCGCGATCACGTGGGAACACGACATGCACCTGTACTTCAAACGTGCGCATGGCAGTGCGCAATTGCTGGGTCCGCCCCGCGATCACCTGCGCCGCCTGGAATCCGAAGTGTTCTAGCCTTGGCATGACCGATGGGGTCGCGCTACGCGCGGGGATTCCGCCGTTCTACGTGATGGACGTCTGGCTGGCGGCCGCCGAACGCCAGCGCAGCCACGGCGATCTGGTGAACCTGTCGGCAGGCCAGCCGAGCGCCGGCGCTCCCGAGCCGGTACGTGCCGCCGCCGTCGCCGCGTTGAATCGCAACCAGCTCGGCTACACGGTGGCGCTGGGCATCCCGGAGTTGCGCGCGAGTATCGCGGCGTCGTATCTCGATCGGTACGGCGTGCAGGCCGACGTCGACGATGTAGTGGTCACGACGGGATCGTCGGGCGGTTTTCTGCTGGCGTTCCTGTCCTGCTTCGACGTCGGCGACCGGGTTGCGGTCAGCAGCCCCGGCTATCCCTGCTACCGCAACATCCTGACGGCCCTGGGGTGCGAGGTCGTGGTGATCGAATGCGGCCCCGAAACCCGGTTCCAACCGACGGCACAGATGCTCGCCGAACTCGACCCGCCGGTCAAGGGCGTCGTGGTGGCCAGCCCGGCCAACCCGACCGGCACCGTCATCCCGCCCGCGGAGCTCGCTGCGATCGCGTCCTGGTGCGACGAATCAGGAGTGCGGCTGATCAGCGACGAGGTGTACCACGGGTTGGTGTATCAGGGCGCGCCGCAGACCAGCTGCGCGTGGAGCACGTCGCGGAATGCGTTCGTGGTCAACAGCTTTTCGAAGTATTTTGCGATGACGGGATGGCGGCTGGGCTGGCTGTTGGTGCCCGCCGAACTCCGTCGCGCGGTGGACCGCCTCACCGGTAACTTCACCATCTGCCCACCGGTGCTGTCGCAGCACGCGGCGCGTCGAGGCGTTCACGTCGGCGTCGGTTCAGGAAGCCGAGGGGCATCTGCACCAATACGCCGCCAATCGCGCCACGCTGCTCGACGGTCTGCGGCATATCGGCATCGACCGGCTGGCGCCCACCGACGGTGCGTTCTACGTCTACGCCGACGTCTCCGATTTCACCGATGATTCGATGGTTTTCTGCTCAAAGTTGTTGGCCGACACCGGGGTAGCGATCGCACCCGGTATCGACTTCGACCCAGAGCGGGGCGGTTCGTATGTCCGGCTCTCCTTCGCAGGTCCGGGGAACGATATCGAGGAGGCGTTGCGCCGGATCGGATCTTGGCTGCCGCATCTCGGCTAGATCGAAACCTCGTCGATGCGGGCTTCGAGCGTCGCGCGATCGCCGGTGTCGGCCACGTTGATGCCGAATCGGTCGGTCAACGCATCGACGACTGCCGCGGCATCAGCCAACTCGATCTTTTCTGTCCCGCCGGCGCGGTGGACCGACAGGTGCCGACCCGACAGGTTGCACCGGCCGTCGGCGGTGACCAGCGAGGCCATCAGGTCGGTGATGAAATGCGACGACGGGTGCGTGGAGGCGTACCAGCTACCCACCTGCAGATCGACCGGTGGCGCTGTCCTGGTGGCGAATTCGTACAGCGATTGCCACTCGCCGCGGATTTCGGCCTGCAGCACCATGGTGTCGCCGCGACTCTGCAGCCGGTACGGCTCGTGCGTCGTCTGCTGGACGCTGCCGCTCTCCAGCCGCAGCGGCGACGTCGGCGTCTGGCCGCCGAAGCCCACATCGACGAGGAACAGTTGCGGCGCGCCGGGCGGTGCCACCCCTAGCAGCGTGTGCGTCTGCGACGGCACCGGCGAGCCTGGCGGCAGCGTCCAGACCACCCGGGCGGCGATTCGGCGCACCCCGAAGCCCAACTCCTGCAGAACATGGCCCATCAAGCCATTGTGCTCGTAGCAGTAGCCACCGCGGCGCCGACGAACCAGTTTGTCGAACAATGCCTCTGCACCCAGGTCGTCGACCGGCACACCCAGCAGCGGGTCGAGGTTCTCGAACGGAATCGTTCGGATGTGCGAAGTCACCAAATCCTGCAGAACGTCGAGTGTCGGATCCGCCGCACCCTCGTATCCGATCCGCGCGAAGTAACCCGCCAGGTCCAGCGCCATGTGGGCCATTGTGGACTAAAGGGGACCGGGTCACACCGCGCGGGCCTCCATCAGACTCAACGGCGACGCGGTCGCAACCAACCGGGTCATCTCAAACCCAGCCCGGCCGAGCAGATTTCGGTACTCGGCGGCGGTGCGCTCACGAGCCCCAAGGTTCAGCAGCATCTCGAGGTCGGCCCACTTTCCGGGGAAGTCGCGATCATGGTCGGGGATCACCAACTCCACCAGCAGCACCGTGGCGTGCGGGCCCGCAGCAGCGTGAACGTTGCGCAGGATCTGTACCGCCTTCTCGTCGGGCCAGTCGTGCACAATGTTCTTCAACAGATACGCGTCGCCACCGGGCGGCACGCCGTCGAAGAACGAGCCCGCCTCGATCCGGACCCGATCAGCTAACCCGTTGTAGCACAACGTCGTTGATACAGCGGACACGACGCCCGGCAGGTCGTACAGGACGCCCCGAATGCCCGGCGTCGCGCTCAGTATGGTGGCCAGCAGCAGTCCATGCCCGCCGCCGACATCGACAATCGTGGGATAGCCGCCGAAGTCGTACCCGGCCGCCACGGACGCGTCGGTCAACCGGGAAATACTGGCCATGGTCCGGTTGAAAAGGTCGGCATGCTGGGGATCCTCGACGAAATAATCGAAGCCCTCCTTGCCGTGCAGCGTCGGCACCACCGATCGTCCGGTGCGGATCGAGTCGGCCAGCAGCGTCCACCGGTCGCGTTGCTCACGCGATCCGTAGAACTGGGCCGCCGCTGACATGGATGCGTCGGCATCCGAACACAAGGTGCGGGCAAGGGAATTCAGCGCGTAGCGGCCATCGTGGCGGCGACGGAAAACTCCGCGACCGATCAATGCCCGCAGCAGCCGGCCCAGGGCGTCGGAATTCGCGCCCACGGCTGCCGCCAACTCGTCGATCGTCATCGGTCCGGCCGCTAGCGCGTCGGCGACGCCGAGTTGGGCGGCGACCGTGATCGCCTGCGAAAGCCAGGTTCCGACGATCATCTCCATCATCGTCGCCGGCGCCGGCATCAACCGCTGGTTGAGTCGATACAGGTGATGGCGGACCCGCTCGATGACCCGGGCCGCCGCGACGGGAGGCACTTTTGCGGCCGTCGCCATCACCGCACCTCCGTAAGGCCCGCGCCACTGATCTCGGCCGAGATGTCGCGGTGACTGACCCAACCGAGAAACCGGGTCAGCGCCCATGTCATCACCCGGTCTGACATGAGCGCGGCCGGCCGCAGTGCCGCCTCGCTGCGGGACACCTGCTGCGTGGTCACCCACGACACCGCTTTTACCTTGCGACGGCGGGTGTTCTCATACCACCGCAGAGCGCCGCAGACATCGCTCGAATCCGACAGCGCCTTGCGCAGCACCATCGTGTCCAGCAGCGCCTGGTTGGTGCCCTGCGCCAGCGTCGGCGGCATGGTGTGCGCCGCGTCCCCGAGCAACGTCACCGCGCCCACGCCCGCGTTGGGAATGGGATGCCGATAATGCGGGAAGGGCGACGGGGCCAGATCGTCGTCGGTCAACGTGGCGAGCACTTCGTCGACCAAATCCGACCATCCGGTGAAGTGGCGGCGGATCATCTCGATCGGCCGTGGCGGCCGGAGAAAGCCTGGTGACCATGGTAAGTCGAACCACCATTGCAGCTCTGTCCCGCCCGCCGGCCACAGGCCGAGGTTTCCGTGCTTGCCGATCATCATTCTCGCCACAGTCGGCTCGGCGAGGGCGGGCAGAGCGACAAGTCCTTGCCAGCTACACCACCCGGTCGGCTTCGCGGGTGGCGCGCCGACGACGTCGCGGACCACAGAGTGCAAGCCGTCCGCACCGATCAACAGATCCCCGGTGACCGAGCTGCCGTCTTGCAGATCGACGCGCACCCCGGCGTCGGTCTGGATGACCGCGACCGCACGGGCCCGACACTGGATGCGATCAGTGGGAAAGCCGGTGAGTAGCCGCTCCAGCAGAACGCGACGCGGGACCATCCGGATGGGTGCGCCCAGCCGGTTCACCATGGTGTCCAGGTCGACGGTGGTCAGCGGGCGACCCGACGATGTCATCACCTGCACGGTGGACAACGGCTGACCGGCGCCGGTCATGTCGACGCCGAGTTGGTCGAGGACCGTCGCGCCGTTTGACCAGATGGTCACGGCACCGCCACCGGCCGTGACGTTCGGCCGCTGGTCGAACACGGTGACATCGTGCCCGTCGCGCAGCAATCCGCGGGCCGCGGCAATGCCGCTCACGCCCGCACCGACGACGAGAACACGAAGCCGACTCATGGCCCACCTTTCCGCCGCCAACTACTGCTAACTACGCGATAGCTGGGCCAAAAGTTCACCGGGTTAGCATCCGCAGATGGGCTTGGAGATCTCCGACCACGAGCGGGCCGCGCTGGCCGAGCTTGCCCAGTTCCCGCTGCTGGCCGCGATGACCGGCCGCAGGTCACGCCGATTTCCGGTCGGCGGCCAGATCCCCGGCGGTGCGCTTGCTTACACCAGTCGGCGGCCAGTCCAGCCGCTGTCGGAAGTCGAACGGGCCCTGCTCATTTCGGTGACCGGTGGCGTGACGGGCTGGAACTTCGGGATCACCCACCATCCCGGTTACGCGCCGTCCTTTCCCAACTACTCGGGAAGCGCGACGGGACGGACGTTCCCGTCCGCGGCGGGTTTCCACACCAGCCAGCTGTTTTTCACCGACGAATCCGGCACCTACCTGCTGCCCAGTCGCGATGAGCAACCGCGTGAATTCGACAGTACCGAGGCGTGGATAACCCACACCGCGGAGTCGTTTGTGCGGATCGCCGATACTCGCCTCGAACTCCCCCGCGAAGAGCCGTACATGGAAGGCCACAACACCTGGATCGGCAATCACCCGGGCAGCCTGCTGGCCTTCCCGGTAGCCGATCTCGCCGAACATCTGATGGAGAACCTGTGGTTCTTCGCGGCCAATGGTTATCCGATCGTCGACGACATCAATGGCCGCAACATCCCTGGCCTGGAACGGTTTCCATCACTTCCACATGCCGATGACCCACTTCCGCTGTCATTCGTCGAGCAGTACACGATCACCGAGGCCAGCGCCGAACTCGCGATCGCCGCCAACAACGGGGTGCTGGCTTTGCAGGCAATGGGTCTCGGCGGCTGGACCTACGACGGACTGGACCGGTTGTCGGTACTGGGCGGCTCCGGTGATCCTCGGGCGCCCGGCCTGGGGTTCGTCGCCGACCATGACGACCGCTGGCCTTTCCCCAATGTCACCGGGTTACCGGGATATTTTGAGACGCTCAGCCCACCGCACGTGCCGTCGATCGCGGCCGGAGTGGAGAAGCTGGTTGCGCGAAAATTCAGTCCGGGCGGACCTTTTCACCCCGATACGGCCGGCCCGTGGTCAGACACCGCGAAGGTCCGTGGCTCGGCGCTACCGGCGGAAGGAATCCAGGAGATGGTGACCGCCGAAGCGTCCTACATCTACGACACGTTCGGCAAGCTGCCCGGCACGGTCCCGACCGTGCACGTCCTGATGTACCTGCAGGCCCAGCATCTCGACACGGACTTCTACGACGAATTATTCGGCCCCGGTGCATATCTGGGCACGCACGCCGACCATCAAGCTCGCTGGCACTGACGCTAGACGGGGGTGCTCGCGTTGATCCTGCTGCCGGCCGGCGCATAGCAGTCCGGGTCGGCGATTTCCCAGTCCGCACGCCAACTGGGTGGTGCGTGGTTGAGCAGTACCCCCGGCTCGAGCCACTCGTAAATCTCGGCGTAGGAACGTTGTTCGGTGGGCGATATCCGTTTGCGCAACATCTGCGGATTGAGCATCGAGGGGTCCGAGACGCCCATCGAGGCCATCATGCGCATCGCCTGCGCGACGGTCGCTTGCTGGTAGTTGTAGACCCGTTCGCTCTTGTCCGCGACGTCGAGGGCTCGGGCCCGCATTGGATCCTGGGTTGCCACGCCGACCGGGCAGTGGTTGGTGTGGCACCGCTGCGACTGGATGCAGCCGGTCGCCATCATCATCGACCGGGCCGAGTTGGTGTAGTCCGCTCCCTGGATCAGTCGCTTGATGATGTCGTTTCCCGGAGGCGACCTTGCCGCCGGCCCCGATCCGGATCCGGTCCCGCAGCCCGGTGCCGACCAACGCGTTGTGCACGATCATCAGTCCGTCGGTGAGCGGAAGGCCGATGTTGTCTTCGTATTCCAGCGGTGCGGCGGCGGTGCCGCCCTCGGCGCCGTCGACGATGATGAAGTCCGGCGTCACCCCTTCGGCCAGCATCGCCTTGCAGGTCGCCAGCACGTCGATCCGTGAACCGACGCACAGCTTGAAGCCGACCGGTTTTCCGTCGGCCAATTCGCGCATCCGCGCCACGAATCGCACCAGTTCGCGCGGCGTGTGAAACGCCGAATGCGCCGGCGGGCTGACGCACTTCTCCCCGACCGGCACTCCCGCGGTAGTCGGCGATCTCCGCGGTCACCTTGGCGGCCGGCAGCACGCCTCCGATGCCGGGCTTGGCTCCCTGGCTCAGCTTGATCGAGATGCACTTCACGAGGGGGTTAGCGGCCTTGGCCGCGAACATATCCGGGTCGAAGGCGCCGTCCTTGGTGCGGGCGCCGAAGTACCCTGAGCCGAGCTCCCAGATCAACGTCGGCGCCGCCCAGATGGTACGGAGTCAGCCCACCCTCGCCGGTGTCGTGGGCGAACCCACCTTTGCGGGCTCCGTTGTTCAGTGCGCGTAGCGCGTTGCCGGACAGCGCGCCGAAACTCATCGCCGAGACGTTCATCAGCGCCATGTCGTAGGGCTGGGTGCAATCGGGTCCGCCGACCCGCACCCGGAACGGCTCGTCGGGCGGCTCGACCGGTCGCGCCGAATGCACCAGATACTCGTAGCCGACCTGATCGATATCGCGCTCGGTCCCGAAAGCCAGTTCGGCGGCAGTACCTTTGGCCCGCTCGTAGATCAGCGATCGCACGTCGCGGTCGAAGGGACGGCCGTCGAAGTTGCGCTCGATGAAGTACTGCTGGATCTCCGGCCGCAGCGCCTCCAGCAGAAACCGCATGTGCCCGAGGACCGGGTAGTTTCGCAGCACCGAGTGCTGGCGCTGGACCAGGTCGTAGACGCCCACAGCAGCAAGATCGCGACCACCGCTGCGGGGATCCACCAGACCCACGCCACGATCGACCGCCGGCACCACCAACGCCGCGGCCAGCACCGTCGAGCACTGCGACAAAGATAAAACGGATCAACGCAGCCGCCTCCCGCGAAAGAATGTTCGTGGCGAGCGTAGCGCTAGTGCCGAAACCGCAGCGGGTCAGTACTGGACGCGGAAACCGCCGATCAACGTGACCGTGTTCCCATCCGGGTCGGTAAGCGCCGACAGTCGGACGCCCTTGTTGGCCTCGACAATCTCGCCGGGCTCGAGTCCACGCCGTCTCAGGTCGTCGATATGGGCATCGAGATCCCGGACAGCGACGTTGACAGCGGTCGAGCCGGCACGCTGGTCGTCGTCAAACACCTGCACCCACCCGCCCGGGACGACCTGCCACTCCACCAGCGTGGGCATCGGATTGTTGTCGGCGGGCCGCCCGAATAGTGATTCATACCAGCGCCGGCTCCGGTTCAGGTCCGTCACCGGCACGGCCGCCAAGACATGCTCGATTGTCATGTGCTCCCCTCGATTGACCTCGAAGGGATAGACCCGGGGGACGGGCCGAAATCATCGCTCTACAGCCAGGTGTCCTGGGTGGTCGTGGTGAGGAACGCCTCGAGTCGTCACGCCACTGCGCCGGCGTGGTCTTGTCCGGTTCGATGCCGGTGTAGTCGCCGCGATAGAACAGCAGCGGCCGCGGCTTGATCTTCGGCACCTCCGACAGCGACTGCACCGCGCCGAACACCACGAAGTGGTCGCCGCCGTCGTGCACCGAGGCCACCGTGCAGTCGATGTAGGCCAGCGATCCCTCGATGACCGGCGAGCCGAGTTCCGAAGGGTGCCAGTCGATTCCGGCGAACTTGTCCGGCTCCTTGCGAGCCGAAGCGGGCCGAGACGTGCTTGCTGGCTCTCGGTCAACATGTTGACGCAGAATTTCCCGCTGGCCTCGATGGCCTTCCACGACCGCGACACCTTGGTCGGGCAGAACAGCACCAGCGGCGGGTCCAGCGACAGCGCCGCAAAGGACTGGCAGGCGAAGCCGACCGGCACGTCGTCGTGCACGGTGGTGATGATCGTGATGCCGGTGCAGAACTGGCCCAGCACGCTGCGGAATGTGCGGGCGTCGATCTGGCTCGGCAGCATTACTTGAAGCCGACGCTGAAGTCGTGACCCCAGAGGCTGATCGCGGTGCTCTCCCGGGCAACCCAGTCGATCGTCTTCGACTTCTCTTCCCTCGCAACCGAATTCGATGTCGAATCCGCTGGGGGTCTTCATGTAGAACGACAGCATCAGGTCGTTGACGTGGCGGCCCAGGGTGGCCGACATCGGCACCTTGCGCCGTAGCGCCCGGTCCAGGCACAGCCCGACGTCGTCGGCCTCGCCGACCTCGACCATCAGGTGCACGATGCCGCTGGGGGTCTGCCCCGGCATGAAGGCCAGGCTGTGGTGGCGCGGGTTGCAGCCCAGGAAGCGCAGCCAGGCCGGGGCCCGTCGGCGGGCCGGCCCACCACCTGCGGCGGCAGTCGCATCGAGTCACGCAGCTTGAAGCCCAGCACATCGCGGTAGAAGTGCAGCGTCTCGGCGTCGTCGCGGGTGGTCAGCACGACGTGCCCCAGGCCCTGCTCGCCGGTGACGAACTTGTGGCCGTACGGGCTGACGACCCGGCGGTGTTCGAGCGCGGCGCCGTGGAAGACCTCCAGGCCGTTGCCCGACGGGATCGGAGAATTTGATCATCTCGTCGACCCGACGGTCGGCCAGCTCGGCGGCGGTGGCCTCCTTGTAGGGCGTGCCCTCGACGTCGAGCCGGTTGCGGATCTCTTGCAGGCCTTCGGCATTCGCGCATTCCCAGCCGGCTTCCGAGAGCCGGTCATGCTCGCCCGGCACGATCACCAGGCGGGCCGGGAAGTCGTCCATCCGCAGGTAAGCGCACCCGTCGGTGCTGCCCTTGCCCTCGATCATGCCGAGGACCTTCAGGCCGTAATCGCGCCAGGCCTGCATGTCGGTGGCTTCGATGCGCAGGTAGCCCAGTGAACGGATGCTCATCACGCACCTCCCAGGAAATCGATGGTCAGCTTGTTGAATTCGTCGAACTTCTCCACCTGCGCCCAATGCCCGCACTGGCCGAACACGTGCAGCTGCGCGCGGGGAATCGTCTTGAGCGCCACCAGCGCGCCGTCGATCGGGTTGACCCGGTCCTCGCGGCCCCAGATCAGCAGCACCGGCTGACGCAGTTTGTAGACCTCGCGCCACATCATGCCGAGCTCGAAGTCCGCTCCGGCGAACGACATTCCCATCGCGCGGGTCGCCGTCAGCGATTCCGGCGTGCTGGCCAGTTCGAAGCGCTGGTCGATCAGTTCCGGGGTGATCAGCTTCTGGTCGTAGACCATGACCCGCAGGAACGCCTCGAGGTTCTCCCGGGTCGGCTCGACAGAGAACTTGCCCAGCCGCTTGACGCCCTCGGTGGGGTCGGGCGCGAACAGGTTGACGCTCAGCCCGCCCGGGCCCATCAGCACCAGCTTGCCGGCCTTGTCCGGGTAGTCCAGCGCGAACCGGACTGCGGTGCCGCCGCCCAGCGAATTGCCCACCAGCGGAACACGTCCCAGGCCCAGGTGATCGAACAGACCCTTCAGCGCCCGGGCGGCGTAGTGGTTGAACTGCCCGTGCTCGGCGCGCTTGTCGGAGTGACCGTAGCCGGGCTGGTCGACGGCCAGCACGTGGAAGTGCTGCGCCAGCACCGGGATGTTGCGGGAGAAGTTCGTCCAGCTCGACGCACCGGGTCCGCCGCCGTGCAGCAGCACGATCGTCTGCTCGTTGCCGACGCCCGCCTCGTGGTAGTGCAGCTTCAGCGGTCCGTCGACGTCGACCTCGCGTACCGCGAGGTGGACTCGAAGCGTCAGCCCTTCGCGTTTCATCGCCGCTTCAGTCACGGTCATCAGACCATCGTGTCGCCGGGCGGCAGCCCGAACTCGTTGTTACCGAAGATCAGGTAGGCCCGCTCGGGGTCGTTGGCCGCGTGCACCCGGCCGGCGTGCGCGTCACGCCAGAACCGTTGCACCGGTGCGTCATTGGCCAGCGCGGTGGCACCGGACGCCTCGAACAGCCGGTCGACCGAGGCGATGGCCCGGCCGGTGGCGCGCACCTGGTCGCGACGAGCGCGGGCGCGCAGCTCGAACGGGATCTCCTTGCCCGCCGACAGCAGCGCGTACTCGTCGCCGACATTGCCGATCAGCTGCCGCCACGCGGCGTCGATGTCGCTGGCCGCCTCGGCGATGCGGACCTTGGCGAACGGGTCGTCCTTGGCCTTCTCGCCGGCGAACGCCGCACGCACCCGCTTGCCCTGGTGCTCGACGTGCGCGTCGTAGGCGCCGTAGGCCATGCCGACGATCGGCGCTGAGATGGTCGTGGGATGCATTGTGCCCCAAGGCATCTTGTAGACCGCGGCGGTGTTGTTCTGATAGCCGCCGGCGGTGCCGTCGTTCATCGCCTTGTAGGACAGGAACCGGTGCCGCGGCACGAAGACGTCCTTGACGACGACGGTGTTGCTGCCGGTGCCCTTGCAGGCCCACCACATGCCAGACGTCGTCGATGCGGTACTCGGTGCGCGGGATCAGGAAGCTGCCGAAGTCGACCGGCCGGCCGTCCTTGATCACCGGACCGCCGAGGAAGGCCCAGGTGGCGTGGTCGCAACCCGACGACCAGTTCCACGAGCCGCTGACCAGGTAGCCGCCGTCGACGACGATGCCCGCGCCCATCGGGGCGTAGGACGACGAGACACGCACGTCCGGCGTCGTCGCCCCAGACCTCGTCCTGGGCCTGCTGATCGAACAGCGCCAGGTGCCAGTTGTGCACGCCGATGATCGAGCTGACCCAGCCGGTGGAACCGCACGCGCTGGCGAGCCGGCGGACCGCCTCGTAGAACACGGCCGGGTCGCACTCCAGGCCGCCCCACTGCTTGGGCTGCAGCAACTTGAAGAAGCCGATCTCCTGGAGCTCGCTGACCGTCGCGTCCGGCAATCGGCGCAGGTCCTCAGTTTCCTGGGCGCGCTGGCGCAGCTTGGGCAGTAGTTCGTCGATGCCGTCTAGGACCGACTGGGCGTCACGTTGTTGAATGGACGTCACTGGTTCCTCCATAAGGTGGCGTTACGTAGACACGAAGACTAGAACACGTTCCGATTTGTGTCGAGCAGGGTATTCCTGCGGCTGGTAGCCATACCGATCCGAGTTTTCTGTAACCTGTTCTAGTTATGACGGAAGGAAGGGCGGGGTTGTGACGGAGCACAATTCCCGACGAGCCGCTCGGCAGCCACGTCCTCGAGCTGGAGATCGCCGACGTCGTCACCGAGACCGATGACGCGCGTTCGCTGGTGTTCACGGTTCCCGACGGCGCCCAGGATACCGGCCGGAGCGGCTGCGCTACGCCCCCGGCCAGTTCCTGACGCTGCGCATTCCCAGCGACCGCACCGGCTCGGTGGCCCGCTGCTATTCGCTGTGCAGCTCGCCGTTCGCCGACGAGGCGCTGACCGTCACGGTCAAGCGGGACAAAGACGGCTACGCGTCGAACTGGCTGTGCGACAACGCCCACGCCGGCATGCGCGATCCACGTGCTGGCGCCGTCGGGCACCTTCGTGCCCAAGACCCTCGACGCCGACTTTCTGCTGCTGGCCGCCGGCAGCGGAATCACGCCGATCATGTCGATCTGCAAGTCCGCGTTGTCCGAAGGCGGCGGCCAGGTGATGCTGCTCTACGCCAACCGCGACGAGCGGTCGGTGATCTTCGGTGGCGCGCTGCGCGAACTCGCCGCCAAGTACCCCGACCGGCTGACCGTCGTGCACTGGCTGGAGTCGCTGCAGGGTTTGCCGTCGGCGAATGCGCTGGCGCAGCTGGCCGCCCCATTCGCCGACCGGCAGGCGTTCATCTGCGGGCCGGGACCGTTCATGGCGGCCGCGCGCGAGGCGCTCGAGACGCTGAAAGTGCCTGCGCCGCAAGTACATCTCGAGGTGTTCAAGTCGCTGGAAAGCGACCCGTTCGCCGCGGTCAAGATCGAGAGATGACGGCGATGACGCCGCCGGCCACCGCGGTCGTCGAACTCGACGGCCAGACCCACACCGTGTCGTGGCCCCGCAAGGCGAAGCTGCTCGACGTGCTGCTCGACGCCGGCCTGGACGCGCCGTTCTCCTGCCGCGAGGGCCACTGCGGCGCCTGCGCCACCACGCTGCGCAACGGCAAGGTCAACATGGAAGTCAACGATGTGCTGGAGCAGCAGGACCTCGACGACGGGCTGATCCTGGCGTGCCAGGCGCACCCGGAGACCGATTCGGTCGAAGTTACCTACGACGAGTAGCCGCAGCGTAGGTTCTGCTCAAGCTCAGCGAGACGGAGGACGAAGCAGATGAAGCGGCTGGTCACGGCGCTGACAGGCGTCGGTCTGATGCTGGTGTTGACGCCTCCTGCGGTCGCCCCGGCGGCCGGCAACAACGCCACCACGCTCACATCGCTGCCCGACGGCACCCAGCTGGAAACCTTCTCCCGGCTCGACTGCCACCCCGCGAACGGCAGTTGCGACTTCACCGTCGGCGCCGACCGCAAGTCCGCCGACGGGGTGATCGGGTTCCCGAACGACCTGTGGTCGCGGCAGAGCACCACGATCCGCCCAATAGCCGCACCGCGTATCTGGACGTGCATGCCACCGCCCAGTACGACCGGGTGATGAAAGAAGGCGGGGCCGACAAGGTCACCACGATCTACATGGGCGAGGGCCCGCTGGAGAAGTACCAGACCGTCGGCCGGATCGACGCGACCGATTGGCACACCGGCCAGCCGCGTACGAACGTCAACGTCATCATGTGCACACACATCCAGGTGGTCTACGGCGGAAACAACATCACCTCGCCGAGCACCTGCGCGCAAGCCAACTTCTCCTGAGAGCTGCAGCCGTCAACGGGATTCGAGGAAAGTGATCACCGCTCGGACCCGGCGATGATCGTCGGCGGTCTCCGGCAGGTTCAGCTTGCTCAGAATGCTTCGCACGTGCTTCTCGACGGTGCCTTCGGTGAGCCATAGCTGACGCGCGACGCCAGCGTTGGAGCGCCCCTCCGCCATCAATGCCAGCACTTCGTGTTCGCGAGGACTCAGAACAGCAAGTGGATCTTTGCGCCGGCCTGCCGAGACCAACTCTTGGATGAGTGCCGGATCGATTACCGAGGCGCCGTTCGCGATCCGTTGCAGTGAATCGACGAACTCCGCGACATCGGTGACCCGACTCTTGAGCAGGTAACCGATCGCGCGACCGGTGGCCAGAAGCTCCATTGCATGCTCGACCTCAACATGAGCCGACAAGACCAATATGCCCGTTTCGGGCTGCTCCTCCCGGATGACTCGCGCTACATCGAGGCCTTCAGTGGTGTTCGTCGGCGGCATCCGGATGTCTAGGACCAGCAGGTCGGGTTTCTCGCTGCGCGCCAGCGCGAGTGCTTCGGTGCCATTGCCGAGCCGCCCGACGACGTCGAACCCGGAGCGCTCCAGCAGGCTTGCCAACCCCTCACGGAGGAGGGCGTCATCGTCGGCCACAATCACGCGTAGAGCGCTACTCGGCGAACCGGGCCCCTCTGCTGGCGCGCTGTGTGTGTTGCTGGAGTCAACTCCCACGCGGCGACGTCCTTTCGGCCTTTCGACCGATCACATTGTGCTACGGACGGACACCTAAAGTCACTCATCGGGCTAGCCCCCGCTCGAACGATCATGTCATGCCGGTAACGCGATGGATGACCTGCACGACACTGTTTCTCCGGCTGCAACGCGAGAACAAGCGATCACGAAGGCCAGCTCGGGCCGGGCGATTATCCTCCGCCCCCGCCCCCGCCGTTGCCTCCTGTGCTGTATGCCCAATAGTCATACGTGCCGCCGGCACCGGCACAGTCTGGTATGCGGCCAGCACGAACTGACCCGCTTGTCGCTGGTCAGTTGTGGTAGTCCCGCACCAGGCCCGCGGCCATCTGAGTACCCGACATCGCCGAACCCACAGTTTCCTGCACACATCGTAGCCGTCTTCCAGCATCGCCGGATCCGTCCGGTGATGCCCGCCGCGCGCACGGCGCCCAAGAAGTCCGGTACAGCGGCACCAGCCGGTGCGGCCAGGCCTAAAAATGGCTCCAACGGCACCAAAGCACCAACGAGGGCTTCTCCGATAAATAACTTTCTTGGCAAACTCTTTTTGCCTGATCCCGGTTGTAGGATCCCTTGGCTAACCTCAGCAGGCGTGCTACGCGTTATGTCCATTTCTATTGCCTCCCATCATATTTCGTCTTGTCAATCGTTGTGGCTGAGATTGACTGCCTTCGATCGCTCAGCGCCCGCGGCACGTCCCAGAACAGCTAGCCGCCGTATAAGCTTCAGGTTCATAGCTCAATGACAGTTGCCGCGAAGGCGTTTCGCACGGATAGCTCTTCATAGCTCCAGCTTCGCGCCGCAAGCACCAAAAGTCTTTGCCGCTAACGCCTATTTGCCATGCCGGTTAGCGGCAGTCAGCGGTTACCGGCTAGCTGCAATGAGCCCCCGCCTACAGAGCGAAATCGCATCGCAAATCACCGCGTAAGTTGTTGAAAGACAAGTAGTGTTTGAGGTGGCCGACGATCGGCGGGTCTACTTCAGACGACTATGACCGAGACTACCAATCGCTGCCGTGATCGCACCAGCCGACAGAGCAGACTTGGCGAGGAAAACCTATCGCGGGGCTCGTCTCGATCATATCGGCCAAGATCCGGCTCCGCGTGTGTCGATATCAGTATCACCGGGACCGGCCCCCCGTCGTCGCTTTCTTGAAGTGCCTCAGCAAGATCGTAGCCGCTCTCTTCTCCGAGATTCACATCGACAAGTGTGACGTCAGGTCGTAATTCCCGGACATACCGCAGCCCATCAGCGTTCGTTAACGCCACACCGACGACGCGGACCCCCTGGTGCTCAAGCAGCCGTCTGGCCGAGTCAAGAAACTCCCGGGTTGTCATCGACGATGACAACCCGGATCGGCTTAACCTGTGAGTCCACGACGTAATCGTGATCGGGCGAGCGGCCAGTCTGTAGTCCCGCTAGCACCAAACCTCATGTCTCGCAGGGAACAAGCTCGCTGGACTGCGCGCCGGGCAGCACGTCGCGCCTTAGGGGGATCACCGCATCCAGCGATGTACCGTCGCCGCGACGACTCGTAATGTCGATCCGACCCCCAAGTGCCTCGACGCGGTCCACCAATCCTATGAGTCCGGAGCCTTTGCCGACGTCGGCTCCCCCAATGCCGTCGTCGTGTATCGAAAGGTAGAGATAGTCACCCTCGGATTTGACGGCCAGATGTACCTCAGAGGCCTGCGCATGCTTTGCCACATTGTGAGCGCCTCTGCCACAACGTAATACCCGGCGACCTCCACGTAGTCAGGTAGCCGGCAAGGTACAGCTACTTCCAGATTTACCGGGGCCGTACAGCGGCGCGCCAGTGTCCTCAGCGCCGGTCCGAGCCCTCCTTTCGACAGGATCGCCGGGTGAATACCTCGGAGATCTCCCGTAGTTCGTTCGAGACGTCGCTCAGGCCAGTCACGACGTCGGAAATCTGTTCCCGAAGCACCATCTGCTCAGGCGCGACGGAGTCCTCCGCGAGCCGCAGCCTGAGTCCGAGGGAAACCAGTCGCTGTTGCGCGCCGTCGTGCAGTCCCGTTCGATACGCCGCCGGGTGTCGTCGGCGGCCGTGACGATCCGCGCCCGAGAGGCGGTCAGTTCCGCACGCGCAAGCACGTTCGCGATCGCAATCCCGATCAGGTCCGCGAAGTCGCTCACCCGTTGCTCGGCACCGGGCGGAAAGGCATCGGGTCGCGACGAACCCGCGACGGCCGCTCCCCACACCTGGTTGCCGACCACGATCGGAGCTCCGACAGCCGAGCACAAACCCAACGCACGGATACGCGCGGCCGCCGACCCGGCAGCATGGTCGTGGCTGTCCATCCGGACCACCCGGCCATCATGCCGCACCATTGCCACGATATCCTCCCCGTCGAGCGAAAAGCGTTCGCCCACAGGCATCTTCTGCACGCGCTCGTCGGCCAGCGCAAGCAACAGAGCCGTGCCGTCGGGCTCGTACCGGAACAACGACGCGTTCCGCGAGTCCAGACAACTGGCTAATTCGGCGACCACGGCTGAAAACACCTCCGATGGCGGAACGCCGCGTGCCACCAATGTCGCAACCCGACGCAGCGCAGTCTGCTGCCGTGCGCCGAAATCGGCTTCGCGCCGGCGCCGTTCAGCTTCGATCGCACTGGCCCGGGCCAACCACGCAAGGCTGTTGGACAACAGCGCCACGATGAAAAAGACGCCAACCACGACCCAATTCTGCGGCTGTGAAAGACCGCTGTCGGGCCAGCTCCGGCAGTAGTCGAACGCGACTGCGCTGGCCAGTGCGTTTGTCGCTGCTAATCCGAACCCCCACGCCGCTCCGACCACCAGAACACCGAGAAGGTACACCGTGCCAAAAGCGTTGGTCGGAGCGAAATGTCTGAGCAGAACAACTACAACCGTTTCCAGGCCGATCGATGCCGCGGCGGCGACAAGCCCAAGCCAGAGCGGCGGAGGGGTCGGCCGCACCAGCAGCGACATGACCCGACCGCCCGGACGTTCCGGCCGACCGTGATCGACCTGAGCGATAACAAGCTCTGCCACATGACCGGCATAGCACGCACAATGGCCCGCTGCAATATCGCAACCGAAGCGTCGCTGCAGTTACCCGCTAGCCGGTAGCGAACATTCCGGCTTCCTGCAATCCCAGATTGCAGGCAGCCACGAAGACACAGGCTGCGCCGGGCGAAACCATCGGGGATCTCGAAATATGAATGGAGGCGACGATGAAGTCTCTATTGATCGGTACAGCCATTGTCAGTGCCACGACTGCATTGGCACCACAAGCCAGCGCATCCCATCAGGATGACAACTTCCTGGCCATGCTGGCGGCGGCGGGCATCACTGCCCACGATGGCATTCCCGGTGTCATCTCGCATGGCCACAAGGTGTGCGATGCACTCAACGGCGGAGAGTCACCTTCGTCCATCGCCAACACGCTGGCCCAATATGCCTACGCAGAGGACCCGTCGCACCCGCTTGATCAACACCAGCGCACAATGATGGCGTTAGTCCGGGTGTCGTCGCAGGCATGCTGCGCTGGCCGCGCCGGCGGTGTCGCTCACCACGGTGGCTACCGGGTGCTCCTCACCGGTCTGGCAGTGCCTCATCCTCCTCCCGCGGTGCCGCAGGTGCCGGATATCGCCGACATAACGCCGCCGGTCATGGTGGCCGAGGCCAAACAAAATCCACCACCCGAGCAGAAACCCCCGCCGCCGCCTGAGGTGGTCCCCCCACCCTCGCAGGGGTTGCAGGGAGGGCAAGGAAAAGGTGGCGCCGGTAGCGGCATCGACGGTGGCGGCAGCAGCGGTGGTGGTGGTGGTGTGCAGCCTGCACCGGAGCCACCCGAAGGCCACATCGTGCTGTTGCCCTGAGGCCGCTTGACAACCTATAGAAAAACTCTATGGAAGTGTTGAAAGACAAGTAGTTTTGGAGCGGGCGACGATCGGCGGGTCTACCTCACACGACTATGACCGAGGCGACCAATCGCGGCCATGATCGCACCAGCGGACAGGTCGGACTTGGCGAGGAAACCTATCGCGGGGCTCGTCTCGATCATGTCGGCCAGATCCGGCTCCGCGTGTGTGGATATCAGTATCACCGGGACCGGCCCCCCGTCGTCACTTTCCTGAAGTGCCTCAGCAAGATCGAAGCCGCTCTCGTCGCCGAGATTCACATCGACAAGCGTGACGTCGGGCCGTAATTCCCGGACATACCGCAGCCCATCAGCACTCGTAGACGCCACACCGGCGACGCGGACCCCCTGGTGCTCAAGCAGCCGTCTGGCCGAGTCAAGAAACTCCGGGTTGTCATCGACGATGACAACCCCGATCGGCTTAACCTGTGAGTCCACGACGCCATTGTGACCGGGCGAGCCCTCGCCTCGACATGATCGCCGGGTGAATACCGCGAGAAATCTCCCGTAGTTCGTCCGAGACATTCCCCAAGCCAGTAACGACGTCGGAAATCTGTTCCCGAAGTGCCATCTGCTCAGGCGGGACAAAACTCTTCTGCCAGAGCCCACGCCATAACGGTGGAGGGGTCGCCCGCACCAGCAGCGACATGACCCGGCCGCCCGGACGTCCCGGTCGGCCCGTTCTTGACCTGAGCGACCACACGCTGTGTCACATGATCGGCGCAGCACGCACGATGGTCCGCCGCAATATCGCGACCGAAGTGCCGATACTGCTTCCCGCTAGCCGGTAACCAAACATTCCGGCTGCCTGCAATCCCACATTGCCGTCAGCCACCAAGACATCGGCTCGTCCGGCCGAAACCATTGAGGGGCTCAAAGACAAAAGGAAAGGCGATGAAAATCGCTATTGATCGGTACTGCCACTACAGAAGGTTCGATGAACACAGACCAAACCCGCCGCAGTCAAGTACACCGTCCGAATTAACGCTCACCTCAAGGAGTTCAGTGATGCCCTTCGGGCTCGTGCCGCCAGAGATCAATTCCGGACGGCTGTTCTGCGGTTGTGGCTCGGCATCAATGGTGCGGGCGGCGACGGCTTGGGATGAGCTGGCAGCAACCCTGCGTCGGGCCGCGGCATATTGCAGTGCGGTTGCCGCCACTTTGGCTGAAGGTTGGCACGGCGCTGTCGCGATCGCCGCCACCCGGGTTCTGGCACCCTACATCGCCTGGCTCAACGCCGCCGCTACTCAAGCCGCGCACGCAGCAAAGCAGGCGGCCGCTGCGGTCAGCGCCCACGAGTTGGCTATGGCAGCGATGGTGCACCCGGGTGTAGTCGTCGCCAATCGAGTACGGCTGCTGTCGCTGTGCACGGCAAATTACCTGGCTCAGGTCAGCCCGATGATCGCGCAAACCGAAGCTGAGTATGAGCAAATGTGGTCCGATGATGCCGAGGCCATGTATGCCTATGCTCGGGCGTCGGCCAAGGCCTCCGTGCTGACGCCGTTCGGCTCGTCGAGTCTCACCATCGACCCGTCCGGGTCGACACACCCCGACGTAAATGCTCGGCGGTTGTCTCGCGCACTGGCATCGGCCCCAGATGTCATCGCGGCTGGCCAGCAGGTTATTGCCACCATTCCCGAAGCACTGCAGGCGCTTTCGTCATCGCCACAAACGACGTTAGACGTTCATCTGCTCCCCGTGACGTTCGCGCTGTCCAAGCTCGGTTCATTGTCTCCGGGAGCGGAAGTCGCGATCAACAATCTGAACGCGATGAACAGGGGGATGATGTTACTCAAAGCTGCTGCGTTGTCCGCGCCGAACCGGAGCGCGATCGCTGCGGGTTTCGGCCGTGCAGTGGCGATCGGAGCATTGTCGGTCCCGGAGCGCTGGTTAGACGACATAGAGGGTGATTCGGTTGCCCAACCGTGCGACTGGTTCCGACTCCCGCTCCGTTTGGTCGATGCCACCGGGGCGCAGGGTGGTCGCCAGACGCAGCGCACGCGGATGTCAGCACCTCGCCGTGGTGACTGAGCAAGGACACGCGCGGTGACTGTTTGAGCAGAACAATCACCATCGTCTCGATTCCGGTTAGCTGCAATCCCGTATTGCCGTTTGCCTCGCTTTCCAGCCAGCGAGCAAAACACCACCGACGTCGTAGACCGCATCACGACTCGCATTCATGCAACGGTCAACACCATTCGCACGGTGCATGACGCCGTTGATTCCGACGACCCCAGCACGGCGGATATCCTACATACGCACATCGCCGGGCTGGAGAAGCTCGCATGGCTGATCAAATCGGAAAATCGCCAAGTCTGAGTGGGCGTCAAAGCTTGTCCGACAACATCTTTGCGAATGTGTGGGTATCGCCCGGCCAGCGGGCCGACACGTAATCGCCGTCGTCGACGACGAACGCCGGCCGTGAATCGGTCGCGGTGTCGCGAGCCATCCCCGAGGTCTTCGTCCGCCAGTGCGGCGACCCCCGCTCGACGTCGCAGAAGTCGGTCGAATTCTGCAGGGCGCGAGTAACTTCCGACTGCACGGACATGTACCCCGACGGCTGATCGGGTTCCTCGCTGTAAGTCCGGTAGTAGTCGCGGTCCCAGAACCGGGTGATCCGGCTGAGCCGCCACGCGGTGCGCTCCAGGGCCCACGTCAGCGCGGTGGTGCGGCGACCGTAGAGCACCGAATGACCGGTCGCGGGATCGACGCTGCGGGCGGCGAGCAGCACACCGTGGCAGATCGCGGCGATCTTCAGCCCGCGGGCGAAGGCGTCGACGACGAGGCGGTGCAGGATCTCGCTGTCGATGTAGGAGCGCATGCCGCGGGCACGATGGCCCCCGGGCAGCAGCAGCGCGTCGATGCCTTCCAGCGTGGCTTCCGCCCAGCTGGACGGATTCTGGTACTCGGGTGAGTACAGCATTTCGCGGTAGGCCCCGCGAGCGTCCTTGTTGGCTCGGAGCGCACGTCCCACGACGGTGATGGCACCCAGAACCGGTAGCGCCGACCAGAAGTCGAGTCCGCGGCCGGTGACCATGATGTCGTCGGCGATTCCGGGTGCGCCGCTTTCGGTGGCGAAGACGACCCGGTGACCATTGGCGCGCAGCACCTGCCAGCTGACGGCGACTTCGGTCGGGTCGAAGTCGCGGTCGGGAATCGGAATCAGCACTGTGCCCATCGGTGGACCTGAGCTTACGGCCTGCCACGCAAGCAACTCATGCAACGACTTTCATCGCCGTCGCGTTTCCCCCGTCTCGCGGATAGTCTCAATCTTCGACATTGACGTCGCCCAACTGGCTGAAAAGGGATGACTCATGAGCATGGCATACCTGGCGCAACCGGAGCAGCAACAACAACTGGAATGGCTAGACGGCGGCACGCTGGCGATCTTGCTCGACGGTAAAGCCACCAATGGTCAGTTGATGGTCGGGCGCTTTGACGTCAGCGAAGGCGAAGCACCCCCCTATCACAAACATACCCGCGAGGATGAGGTCTTCATGCTGATCAAAGGGACCGCGTTGCTCTGGCTCGAAGATAAGGAGATGGAGCTGTCAGAGGGCGGAATCGTGTTCTTGCCCAAGAACATTCCGCACGCTTATCGCATCACGTCCAAGAAGGCCGATCTGCTGATGATCAATACGCCCGCTGGAATCGAGGGCATGTTCCGCTACGCCGGTCGTGACAGAGCCACGCCGCGTCCCGAGGGTTTCGAGATCTCACCCGAGCGGATGGCCGAGGGAGCGGACAAGTTCGGGCAGATCATTCTCGGCCCTCCGCGCTGACCGCGCGATTACCGGGGAAGTTCTCAGCGCGGCAGGCCCAGTAGCCGTTCGGCGGCCACGGTCAGCAGAATCTGCTCGGTGCCGCCGGCGATCGTCAGGCAGCGGGTATTCAGGAAGTACTGGACGATCTTGTCCGCGACTCGATGCCTGATCCGTCGCTGAGATCCATCCGATATTCGGCCAGTGCCTGCCGGTACCGCACGCCGATGAGCTTGCGCACACTCGACTGGCGGCCGGGATCTTTACCGCCCACTGCGAGCTGAGCGATCCGCTGGTCCAGCAACGAGCCGACCTGCGCGGCGATGATCAAGTGCGCCGAGCTGATCCTGTTGTGCGACATCGAGATTAGTCCCCGACCACTTCGGCGAGTAGTTCTTCCATCGGCTTGCCCAGCGCGGCCCCGGCAGCCATCGCGACCCGCTCGTTGGCCAGCGTGGTGCGGGCCAGCCGCCAGCCGCCGTCGACCGTGCCGACCACCAGCTCGTCGGGAACGAACACGTCGTCGAGGAACACCTCGTTGAACAATGCGTCGCCGGTGATCTCACGCAGCGGCCGGATCAGTGATGCCGGGCGAGCTCATGTCGACGAGGAATAGTGATGCCTTTGTGCTTTGGCGCATCCGGGTCCGTTCGGGCCAGGCAGATACCCCACTGCGCGTTATGCGCCTGCGAGGTCCACACCTTCTGCCCGGTCAGCTCCCAGCCGCCGTCGACCCGTCACGCGCCTTGGTACGCAGCGAAGCCAGGTCCGATCCGGCTCCGGGCTCGGAAAACAGCTGGCACCAGAAGATCTCGCCGCTCAGGGTGCCCGGTACAAAACGCTCGATCTGTTCGGGCGTGCCGTGCTCGAGGATCGTCGGCGCCGCCCACCAGCCGATCGACATGTCGGGCCGCGCCACGCCGGCCGACGCCAGTTCCTGGTCGATCACCAGTTGCTCGGCCGGCGCGGCTCCGCGGCCGTACGGCGGGGCCAGTGCGGCGCCATGCAGTCCCGCCTCGGCCAGCGCGGCCTGCCGCTTGTCCTCCGGCAGCGCGGCGACTCCAGCTACCGCGGCGGCGATCTCGGGCCGCAGGTCGGCGACGTCGCTCAGGTCGATGCTGAGCTCGCGGCGGACACCGTCGCGGGTCAGCTCAGCAGTCCGGCGCAGCCAGCGGCCGGACCGCCGAGGAACTGCGCCGATTCCATAGGCCCGGCGCAGATACAGATGCGCGTCGTGCTCCCAGGTGATCCCGATACCGCCGAGCACCTGGATGCAGTCCTTGGCGTTGGCCTTGACGGCGTCGATTGCGACGCCGGCGGCGATGGCCGCGGCAATGGACAGCTGACGACGTGGTCACCGTCGTGGCGCGGCGCGGCGCAGCGTCGGCCGCAGCCACCGCCACCTGCTCTGTGCGACAGCAGCATTTCGGCGCACAGGTGCTTGATCGCCTGGAAGCTACCGATCGGTTTGCCGAACTGCTCACGCACCTTCGCGTAAGCGACGGCGGTGTCCAGCGCCCAGCGGGCGATCCCCGCGGCCTCGGCGGCCAGCACGGTCACGGTCAGGTCAGTGACCCAGCCGCGTAGGAGCGTCGATCACGCTGGCCGGAGCCGAGGTGAGGACCGCGCGCGCCAGCGGCCGGGAGAAGTCGGTGGCCGGCAGAGGCTCGACGGCAACGGTGCCTGCTGCGTCGGCTGCGCCTGAGTCGACGAGTAGCCACGTCGTCGCCGGCAGGCACCAGCAGCAGTCCGTCGGCGATGCCGCCGAGCACCCACGGCACGGTCCCCGACGCCTGCGACGCTGTCTCGTCGAATTCGACATCGCTGTCGAGCGCCAACCCCGGCGGTGCGCTCCCCGGACGCGAGCGCCTCGCAGCAGCTTCGGATCGGACACTACCAGTGTGGCCAGCGCCGTGGTCGCCACCGGGCCGGGCACCAGCGCCCGGGCGGCCTCTTCGATCATCGCGGAGAGGTCTTCGACGCTGCCGCCGGCGCCGCCGCAGTCTTCGGGTACCGCGACACCGAACAGACCCAGGCTCGGCCAGACCCTCGAATACCGGCTGCCAGGCTTTCGGCTCACCCTGCTCGATATCCCGCACCGCTGCCGTCGCGCCGGAGCCGGCAGCCCAGTCGCGGACCAACTCTCGCGCCGCAAACTGTTCGGAGGAGATGGTGCTGGAAGTCATGGCCACCTGAAGCTCCTCGATCGACGGAAAACAGCGCAGCGCGAGACCCTATGCACAGCACTAGAACGTGTTCTAATAGTGCCAGTGTTCGACCGTCAAGTCGAATGCCATCGCAGCAGGACATCCCGGTGTCTCAGGCCGCATGGAGGTGAGAGATTCGCACTCGGCATGCGTATCGTTTCGAGCGAGCGCGCAGAAAAAGGAGCTGTTCGTCCAATGACCCCTTTAGATTCGGGGCCGGCCCACACCACGTCGGGGAAGCCCTCGGGTTCGTCCTCTGCGCAACCTCGTGAGGTGATGAACGTGGCGGTACTGGCCGAGTCAGAACTCGGCTCCGAAGCACAGCGGGAACGCCGCAAGCGCATCCTGGACGCGACCATGGCCATCGCCTCCAAGGGCGGCTACGAGGCTGTTCAGATGCGCGCGGTGGCCGAACGCGCCGACGTCGCCGTCGGCACGCTGTACCGGTACTTCCCGTCCAAGGTGCACCTGCTGGTGTCCGCGCTGGGCCGCGAGTTCGAACGCATCGACGCCAAGACCGACCGCTCCGCGCTGACCGGCGGAACGCCCTATCAGCGGCTGAACTTCATGGTCAGCAAGCTCAACCGGGCGATGCAGCGCAACCCCCTGCTCACCGAGGCCATGACGCGTGCCTACGTGTTCGCCGACGCCTCGGCGGCGGGTGAAGTCGATCACGTCGAGAAGCTGATCGATTCGATGTTCGCCCGGGCGATGAGCGACGGCGAGCCGACCGAGGACCAGTACCACATCGCCGCGGGTGATCTCCGATGTGTGGCTGTCGAATCTGTTGGCCTGGCTGACCCGGCGGGCGTCGGCCACCGATGTCAGCAAACGCTTGGATCTCGCGGTTCGGCTGCTGATCGGCCACGGGGATACCGCTAACGTCTGATCGCTCAGGCGGGCGGTCCGGCGGTTCGTCCGCGGATCAGCTGAGTTCTGATCACCTCGACCGTCGGGTCGAGATCTCCGCTCAGTAGGAGTTCGCCTGCGCGACGGCCCTTTTGCAGGCTCGGCTGCGCGACCGTGGTCAGGCCGCGGCTCATCGCCTCGGGCACGCCGTCGAAGCCGGTGATCGTCATCTGGCCGGGCGCGAACTTGCCGCGGGCGCGCAGAAAGTCCATCGCCGACACCGCCAGCACGTCGGCGGTGCACATCAATGCCGTGATTCGCGGATTGGCCGTCAGTGCGATTTGAGCTGCGACCCCACCGGATGTCGCGGTGTGCTCGTGGCTTTCGACGACGGTCAAGGCATCCGGGTTCAGGCCGGCGGCGGTCATCGCCTCGCGAACACCACGGATGCGTTCGCCCTGAACATGAAAGGTCGACGTGTGTAGGCGCTTCCTGTCGACCAGACCCTGGTGCCGGTCCCGTAGCAGCCGCATCGTCAGCAGCCCGATCTCGCGGTGGCCCAGACCGAGCACGTAGTCGGCCATCTCGCGCATCGCGGCGCGGTCGTCGATGCCGACCCAGGATGCACCGGGCACGCCTTTGGGCTGGTCGACAACCACCAACGGCAGTCGCCGCTGCAGCACCACCTGTAGGTAGGGATCGTCGCCGGCGGCCGAATAGACCACGAAGCCGTCCACGCCAGCGGCGAGCACAGACGCCGTCCCGTCGGCGACACTGCGGCTCGGGCTCACCGCGACCAGCAGCAGCCCCTGTCCGCCCTCTTCGCACGATTGCGCAAGTCCTGCAACAAAATCCAGCGCCGCGGGGTCACTGAAGGAATAGGTGAGCGGTTCGGTGATCACCAGGCCCACCGCACCGGCCCGGCGAGTGCGCAGCGATCGCGCGACTGGGTCGGGTCCCGGGTAGCCCAGGCGTTTGGCGGTGGCGAGCACCCGTTCACGCAACGCGTCCGACAGCTGATCGGGCCGGTTGTAGGCATTCGAGATGGTGGTGCGAGAGACCTTGAGCTCAGCGGCCAGCGATGCCAACGTCGCCCGGCGTCGCGGCAGTGGGCTCATAAACTGTGAGGTTACCGGGCATTTCTCAGGTGAGCCGCCTTTCGGTGACTACGCCTGAGTCCCGCAGATCGTCACAGGCCCGAAGCCACGCGCGGCCGCGCGCCTAAGCTGTCGACCGTGGCCAGTATCGACCTCAATGCCGACCTGGGTGAGGGCTTCGGCGTCTGGCGGCTCGGCGACGACGACGCCATGCTCGGCATCGTCAGCAGCGCCAACGTGGCGTGCGGATTCCACGCGGGCGACCCGGCCGGACTCCTGTCGGTGTGCCGGCTGGCAGCCGAGCGCGGGGTGCGGATCGGCGCGCAGGTGAGCTACCGCGACCTGGCTGGTTTCGGCCGGCGCTTCATCGACGTCACACCCGAGGATCTGCTCGCCGACGTCATCTATCAGATCGGCGCCCTGCGCGGACTGGCACAGGCCGCTGGCTCCGCGGTCTCCTACGTCAAACCCCATGGCGCGCTGTACAACACGATCGTCACCAATGGCGAGCAGGCCGCGGCCGTCGCGGAGGCGGTGCGGACCGTCGACGCTGGCCTGCCGGTGCTCGGCCTGGCGGGCTCTTCCTTCTTCGACGAAGCGCGGCCGGCGCGGTCTTCGCACCGTGGCCGAGGCGTTCGCCGACCGCGCCTATCAGCCTGACGGCCAACTGGTCTCGCGGCGCGAACCAGGCGCGGTGCTGGACGATCGCGGCCGCCATCGCCGAACGCGTGCTGACCATGGTGACCGTCGGGAACCGTCACCGCCGCCGACGGCTCGACCATCACAGTGAACGTGGAATCGGTCTGCGTGCACGGTGATTCACCCGGCGCGGTGCAGATCGCGACCGCTGTCCGGGAGCGACTGACGGCCGAAGGCATCGACCTGTTGGGGTTCTGCTGATGCGACTGCGACCCGGGCGGCCGGACCTTGCGCGGCACGCACACCGCTTCACCGTGCCCGCCGCCGCTTCCGATGCGCCTCTGACGGTGACGTGGCTGGGGGTGTCGACGCTGTTGATCGACGACGGAGCCTCGGCACTGATGACCGACGGCTTCTTCTCGCGGCCAAGCCTGGCCCGCGTCGGGCTCGGCAAAGTGGCGCCGTCGCCCGCCCGGGTCGACGGAAGTCTCGCGCGCATCGGGGTCAAACGCCTCGCTGCGGTCGTCCCGGTGCACACGCACTTCGACCACGCCCTGGATTCCGCGCTGGTCGCCGACCGCACCGGCGCCGTATTGGTCGGCGGTGAATCCGCGGCGAATGTCGGCCGCGGCCACGGCCTCGACGAGAGCCGTTTGGTGGTCGCCGACTCGGGTACGCCAATTCGGCTGGGCGACTTCGACATAACCCTCGTGAAATCGCACCACAGTCCACCTGACCGATTCCCCGGCACCATCGACCAGCCCGTTGTGCCACCAGCGAAAGCCGCTGCCTACCGATGCGGAGAGGCCTGGGCGACGTTCATCCATCACCGTCCCTCAGATCGTCGAGTCTTGGTCCAGGGCAGCGCCGGGTTTGTGAAAGGCTCACTGGCCGGGCAGCGCGCAGATGTCGTCTATCTCGGCGTGGGTCAGCTCGGCGTGCAGCCGGAGACGTATGTCGTCGACTACTGGGCGGAGACGGTCCGCTCTGTCGGGGCACGTAGGGTGGTCCTGGTGCATTGGGACGACTTCTTCCAGCCGCTGTCAAAGCCGTTGCGGGCCTTGCCTTATATGGCCGACGACTTGGACGTGTCACTGCGTATCCTGAGTAGGCTGGCCGAGCGCGACGGTGTCGCGCTGGACATGCCGACGGTATGGAGGCGCGAGGACCCCTGGGCCCGGATTTGACCCTCCTTCTGGCTGTCCTGTCGCTGGCGGCGGTGCTGGCGTTCGCGGTTTCCCGTCCACGGGGCTGGCCGGAGGCGTTCGCGGCAGTGCCCGCCGTGGTGCTGTTGCTGGCCGTCGGCGCGATCTCGTTGCACGACGCGACAATTGAGGCCGAGCGACTGCTGCGCGTCGTCGCCTTCTTGGGCGCGGTGCTGGTGTTGGCGAAGATGTGTGACGACGAAGGCATGTTCGAGGCTGCCGGGGCGGCGATGGCGCGTGGACAGGTGAGTTCCCGACGTCTGCTGGGACAGGTGTTCGTGATCGCAGCGATCATCACCGCCGCGCTGAGCCTGGACGCCACCGTCGTGCTGCTCACCCCTGTGGTGTTGACCACGGTTCGGCGGTTGCGGGCACCGGTTCGGCCGCACGCCTACGCCACCGCGCACTTGGCCAACGCCGCCTCGCTGCTTCTTCCGGTGTCCAATCTGACCAACCTGCTTGCCTTTAACGCCTCACACCTGTCGTTCATCAAATTCACGTTGCTGATGACGCTGCCGTGGCTGGCCGCGGTGGGCTCCGTCTACCTCGTTTTCCGGGTCTTCTTCCGTCGCGATCTCGACGTGCCGCCCGAACCCATCGAGGATGAACCCGCCCCTCCGACACCGGTGTTCGCGTTGGTGGTGGTGGCTCTGACGCTGGTCGGGTTTGTCGTCGCCGAAGCGGTAGACGTCGCTCCGGCATGGGCGGCACTGGCCGGGGCGGCGGTGATGGCACTGCGCAGCCTTGCCCGCCGGCACACCTCGGCGGTCGAAATCGTGCGCGCGGTGAATGTGCCGTTCCTGGTTTTCGTGCTCGCGCTGGGTGTCATCGTGCAGGCGGTGATGCGCAATGGCGTGACCGACCGAATGGCTGCGCTGCTGCCGTCCGGCGCGGGTTTGCTCGCTTTGCTCGGGTACGCGGCGCTGGCGGCGGTGCTGGCCAACATCGTCAACAACCTGCCCGCGACGCTGGTTCTCGTGCCACTGGTGGCGCCGGCCGGCCCGGCCGCGGTGTTGGCCGTGCTGATCGGCGTGAACATCGGCCCGAACCTGACCTATGTCGGATCCTTGTCGAACCTGCTGTGGCGCAGCGTATTACGACGCTATGACGTCACTGCGAGCGTCGGGGAGTACACCCGGCTCGGTTTGTTCACCGTTCCCACATCACTGGCGACCTCGGTGCTGGCGCTGTGGGCCTCGGCCCGACTGCTGGGTGTCTGAACCTCTTTGGGCGCAGGAGCCACAGGAATCATTCCGAGTAGGGACAGTGCCTTTCTCGTTTTTGAGACCACATGCGATATCACTGACGCGGACGACCTCGAGCGATACCTGGTGATATCGCATGTGGTCTCATTTCCAAATTAGGCGCACACAGCTGAGAGGGTGGTGACGAGGCTGCTGTGACACGCGGACCTGAGCTAGCGCCTGCGTTGACGCGCGATTTCAGCCAACACCACGCCGGCGGCGACCGAGGCATTCAATGACTCGGTGGGGCCCGACATCGGAATCGACACCACCGCATCGCAGCTCTGGCGCACCAGCCGGGACAGCCCCTTGCCTTCCGATCCCACCACCACGACGATCGGGCCGGCGCCGTCCACGTTCGTCGACGATGATGTCCCCGTCGGCGTCAAGGCCGACGAGCTGCAGGCCTTTGTCGGCCCAATCTTTCAGTGTCCGATTGAGATTGGTGGCTCGCGCGACGGGAATCCGAGCAGCGGCGCCCGCGCTGGTTCGCCAGGCGACCGCGGTCACCGAGGCGGATCGCCGCTCCGGAATCAACACTCCGTGGCCGCCGAACGCAGCCACCGAGCGCACGATCGCGCCGAGGTTCCGCGGATCGGAGATGTTGTCCAGCGCGACCAGCAATGCGGGCGGATTGTCGAGGGCCGATCTTGAGCAAGCTCGTCGGGATGCAGGTACGCGTACGGCGGCACCTGCAGCGCAATCCCCTGATGCAACCCGTTGGTGGTCATCCGGTCCAGGTCCGTACGCGGAACTTCCAGGATCGCGATGCCGGCATCGGCTGCCAGCGTGACGGATTCGCTGAGGCGCTCGTCGGCCTGAGCGCCGAGTGCGACATAGAGCGCGGTGGCAGGGACCCCCGCGCGCAGACACTCCACCACCGGGTTACGTCCGAGAACAGTCTCGACGGTGTCTTCTTTGCGCTTGACGGGCCGGCGGGCCTGCACCTTGGCGCGCTTGGCGGCTGGGTGGTTTGGACGCATGTGCGCGGGCGGAGTCGCTCCGCGACCCTCCAGACCGCGGCGCCCCTGACCACCGGAGCCGACCGTCGGACCCTTCTTGGACGACTTACGTATAGCGCCGCGGCGCTGCGAGTTACCGGCCATCAGCGTGAGCCTCCAACGACCACTGCGGGCCGTCACCGGTGTCGGTGACCTCGATGCCGGCGTCTTTGAGCCGATCCCGGATCTCGTCGGCGAGCTTCCAGTCACGTTGCACGCGAGCCTGTTGGCGTCGCTCCAACTCGGCACGCACCAGCACGTCCACCGCTGCCGAGCGCGGCCGACGTCTCGTCGCGCGACTCCCAGCGCTCGTCGAGCGGATCGCAGCCGAGGATGCCCATCATCGCCCGGATCGCGCCGGCGCTGCGGCCAGCGCGGCGTCGTGGTCGCCGGCGTCGAGCGCACGGTTGCCCTCCGCGCGGGTGCGGTGCACCTCGGCCAGCGCCGCCGGCACCGCGAGATCGTCATTGAGTGCCGCCGCGAACCGCGGCGTCCACATGCCCGGCTCGACGGCACCGACCCGGGTGCGCACCCGGTGCAGGAACTCCTCGATACCGGCGTAGGCCTTGACCGCGTCCTTCAACGCGGTCTCGGAGAACTCCAGCATCGAGCGGTAGTGCGCGCTGCCCAGGTAGTACCGCAGCTCGGCGGCGCGTACCCGCTGCAGCATCGCCGGGATCGCCAGCACGTTGCCCAGCGACTTGCTCATCTTCTCGCCGCCCAGGGTGACCCAGCCGTTGTGCAGCCAGTACCTGGCGAACTCGTCGCCCGCCGCGCGGCTCTGCGCGATCTCGTTCTCGTGGTGCGGGAACACCAGATCCATTCCGCCCGCAATGGATGTCGAATTCCGGCCCGAGGTAGGTGCGCGGCCATCGCGGAGCACTCCAGGTGCCAGCCGGGCCGTCCGCGTCCCCACGGCGTGGGCCAGGACGGCTCGCCGGGCTTGGCGCCCTTCCACAGCGTGAAGTCGCGCTGATCGCGCTTGCCGGTTGCCACGCCCTCGCCCTGATGCACGTCGTCGATCCGGTGACCGGACAGCTGGCCGTAGTCGGGGTAGCTCGCGCACGTCGAAGTAGACGTCACCGCAACGCCGCGTAGGCGTTGCCGCGATTCGATCAGTCGCTCGATCAGCTCGACCATCTGGGTGATGTGGCCGGTGGCCCGCGGTTCGACAGACGGCGGCAGCACGCCGAGTGCGTCGTAGGCGGCGGAGAACGCCCGCTCGTAAGTGGCCGCCCATTCCCACCACGGCCGGTCCGCCGCGGCGGCCTTGTTCAGGATCTTGTCGTCGATATCGGTGACGTTGCGGATGAACGCGACGTCGCAGCCGCGCGCCGTCAGCCAGCGCCGCAGGATGTCGAATGCGACTCCGCTGCGCACGTGGCCGATGTGGGGCAGGCCCTGCACGGTGGCACCGCACAGGTAGATGGAAACGTGCCCGGGCCGCAGCGGAACGAATTCACGCACGGCGCCAGTCGCCGTGTCGTGTAGCCGCAGGTCGGCGCGATCGGTCACGACGTGCCAGCTTACCGGGCCGAGCACGGCACCGATGACCATCACGGTCGGGTGGGTCGATTCCAGCTACGAAGCCCGCCGGACAGCGCGCGGGCAGCCACCGGCAACGGAAACGATCAGCGCGATGCGAAAAGCTCGCCGGCTCTAGGGCGCGGTGCCGTCGGCGCCGAGCAGCAAAGCCGTCGCGATTGCGGCCCGGCCCTCGCCACGCCCGGTCAGGCCCAGCCCGTCGGTGGTGGTGGCCGACACCGACACCGGCGCATCCAGCACCTCCGAGAGCACTGCCTGCGCCTCGGCGCGGCGCGGGCCCACCCTGGGCCGGTTGCCGATGACCTGCACGGCGGCGTTGCCGACCCGAAAGCCGGTGCTCGGTCGAGCAGGTTCGCGACGTGGCGCAGCATCGTCATACCGCTGACGCCGGCCCAGCGTGGATCGTCGACACCGAACACCTCGCCGATGTCGCCCAGGCCCGCCGCGGACAGCAGCGCATCGCATAGCGCGTGTACGGCCACGTCGCCGTCGGAGTGCCCCGCGCAGCCGTCGACGTCGGTGAACAGCAGGCCCAGCAGCCAGCACGGCCTGCCGGGTTCGATGACATGGACATCGGTACCTAGGCCCACGCGCGCGTTCACTGGCTCACGATCGCTTGCGCCAGCAGCAGGTCCAGCCGGGTGGTGATCTTGAATGCGAGCGGATCGCCGTCCACCACCTGAACCTGACCGCCGATGTACTCGACCAGCGACGCGTCGTCGGTGAAGTCCACCGTCCCGGCCTGCCGGTAGGCCCGCAGCAACAGCTCGGTGGCGAACCCTGCGGGGTCTGAACGGCACGCAGTCCGGCGCGCCCCGGTGTGCCCAGCACCGCGCCGTTGGCATCGACGGCCTTGATGGTGTCCGAGACCGGCAGCGCAGGCACGACGGCCGGATGCCCGGCCCGCAGCGCTTCGACGACGCGCACCACCAGTTCGGGCGGAGTCAGGGCTCGGGCGGCGTCGTGCACCAGGACGAAATCGGGTTCGTTCGCTGCCTGAGACCGCCGCCAAGGCCCGGCTGACCGATTCGCCGCGGTCGTGCTCCGCCCGCCACGACGGTCGCGTCGCGGCCCAGGATCAGCTTGGCCCGATCGGTGCGGTCAGCAGGTACCGCCACCACCACGCGGTCGACCACGCCAGAATTCAGCAGGCCGAAGACAGCTCGTTCGACCAGGGTTCTGCCGTCCAGCTGATAAAAGGCCTTCGGCAACCCAGCCGCCAGACGTTCACCGGACCCCGCGGCCGGGACCACCGCGACGGTGCCGCTCAACCCCGGTCCTCGTGCGTCAGGGGGTTCAGGAAGCGGCGGCGAGCACCTCGTCCAGGATGATCGACGCTCTGGCGTCGTCGGTACTCTCGGCCAGCGCAAGCTCGCCGACGAGAATCTGACGGGCCTTGGCCAGCATTCGCTTCTCGCCTGCGGACAGGCCGCGCTCCTGGTCGCGACGCCACAGGTCGCGGACGACCTCAGCAACCTTGTTGACGTCACCGGAAGCAAGCTTCTCCAGGTTGGCCTTGTAGCGGCGCGACCAGTTGGTCGGCTCTTCGGTGTGCGGCGCGCGAAGCACCTGGAACACCTTGTCGAGGCCTTCTTGACCAACCACATCGCGGACACCGACGTACTCGGCGTTTTCAGCGGGTACTCGAACTGTCAGGTCTCCCTGCGCCACCTTCAAGACGAGATACTTCTTCGGTTCCCCTTTGATGGTTCGGGTTTCAATCGCCTCGATCAACGCAGCACCGTGGTGTGGATAGACAACGGTGTCTCCGACCTCAAAATTCATCAGTTTCGAGCCCCTTTCGTTCCTCCATGCTAACACGCCGCGCCAGCACGTGCGGAACAACGGTGCAGGTCAGGGGCACCGCGAGTGTGGAGAGGGGGTTGACAGACCGTAAAATACGTGCAGGCCAGCGGGCTATTCAGAACGCTTTCGGCGCTGACCGCGGACCGCCCGCGGCGCGCAGATCCTCTCAGGAATCGTGTTACTGCGCTGCTCTAACCGCCTACTTACGGTTTCCCGGCCCTCAGCTTCCGCGGACCCCATCGACCTACTACTGTGCATAGTCGAACCGCAAGGGCGTTCGAGGGCCGAGCAGGAGGCTTTGGGTGAACCGCTTCGACAATCGCATCTCGACAACCCGCTCGAGTCGTCGCTCGACAAAGCTCGCCATGCTAGCGTCCGGTGCCTTGATCGGCGCTGTCACGATCTCCGGATGCAGCGCCGGCCAGATCGCGCAGACCGCTATGCAGCAATCTGCTGTCGACGGTAACCAGGCGACGGTCAAGAACGTCGCTTTGCGCAATGTGCACATTCAGGCAGTGCAGACCGGCGACTACCTACGCCCGGGAGCGACGGTCGACCTGGTCCTCGTTGCGGTGAACCAGTCGCCCGACATCACCGACAAACTGGTCGGAATCACCACCGACATCGGCAAGGTGACCGTGACGGGCGATCCCACCCTGCCCGCATCCGGGGTGTTGTTCTTCGGCAGCCAGAACGGCCAGACCAAGAGATCCGACAAGGCCGTCGAGTCGGGCGACACGCTCAAGGCGACCATCGCGTTGAGCAAGCCGATCACCAACGGCCCGAACTACGACGTCACCTTCGATTTCGAGAAGGCCGGCAGTGTGAGCGTGGCGGTGCCCATTTCGGCACCGGAAAGCTCCACAGGCGCTAACCTCCGCTGATCTGTCACAACCGCCGGATACCGTCAGCGGGTGGCCAAGGCACGCTCGCAGTATCGCTGCTCGGAATGCCGCCATGTCACCGCCAAGTGGGTCGGGCGTTGTCTGGAATGCAGTACCTGGGGCTCGGTGGAAGAGGTCACGGTGCTCAGCGCGGTCCGCGGCGGCAGCCGCTCTGTGGTGAGCTCGTCATCGGCCGCCATTCCGATCAGCTCGGTTGAGCCTGACGGCACCCGGCACTGCCCCACCGGAATCGACGAACTCGACCGCGTGCTGGGTGGCGGCGTGGTGCCGGGTTCGGTCACCCTGCTCGCCGGCGATCCGGGAGTCGGCAAGTCGACGCTGCTGCTCAAGGTTGCCCACCAGTGGGCGGTGGGCGGGAGGCGGGCCCTGTACGTATCCGGCGAGGAGTCGCGCGGGCAGATCCGGATGCGGGCCGATCGGACCGGCTGCAGCCACGACGAGCTGTATCTGGCCGCCGACTCGGACCTCCATACCGTGCTCGGCCACATCGATGCGGTGCAGCCGACGCTGGTTGTCGTCGACTCGGTGCAGACCATGACCAGCGCCGACACCGACGGCGTTGCGGGCGGGGTCACGCAGGTGCGTGCGGTGACCGCCGCGCTGACCACCGCGGCGAAAACCACCGGGGTGCCGCTGATCCTGATCGGCCACGTGACCAAGGACGGAGCCATCGCCGGCCCCCGCTCGCTCGAGCACCTGGTCGACGTGGTGCTGCACTTCGAAGGCGACCGTAATTCGCTGCTTCGCATGGTGCGCGGCGTGAAGAACCGCTTCGGGGCCGCAGAAGAAGTTGGCTGCTTTCTGTTGCAGGACAACGGGATCGAGGGTGTCGCCGACCCGTCCGGCCTTTTCCTGGACCAACGGCCGCAACCTGTCGCAGGTACCGCCATCACCGTGACCCTCGACGGCAAGCGGCCCCTGGTCGGCGAGATTCAAGCCCTGCTGGCCACACCGTCGGGCGGCTCGCCCCGGCGCGCCGTCAGCGGCATCGACCACGCGCGGGCCGCGATGATCGCCGCCGTGCTGGAGAAGCACGCCCGACTCAAGATCGCCGTCAACGATGTGTACCTGTCGACCGTGGGCGGCATGCGGCTGACCGATCCGTCGTCGGATCTGGCGGTCGCGGTCGCACTGGCTTCGGCGTATGCGAACCTGCCGCTGCCGGCCACCGCGGTGATGATCGGCGAAGTAGGGCTGGCCGGCGATCTACGCCGGGTCAGCGGCATGGAACGCCGGTTGGCAGAAGCCGCTCGGCAGGGCTTTACGACGGCGCTGATCCCATCGGGAAGTGTCACGGCGCCGCCGGGATTGAAGACGCTGCAGGCGCCCAACATCAGCGCTGCACTGGAGCACGTTCTCGACATCGCCGAGCGTCGCGACAAGTCGCCCACACCACCACACCGACTGGACTCAGCGCCCACGGAGCACAATGAGTGGTGATGACAGTCGGCAAATCAATGACAAACGGCTCGACGCAGCAGCAACGTCCCACCCTGCGTGAGGCAGTTGCACGGCTGGCGCCGGGCACCGCACTGCGCGACGGCCTGGAGCGCATTCTGCGCGGCCGCACCGGCGCCCTGGTAGTCCTCGGCTACGACGACAGCGTGGAAGCGATCTGCGACGGCGGATTCTCCCTCGATGTGCGGTACGCGCCGACCAGGCTTCGCGAGCTCTGCAAGATGGACGGCGCGGTGGTGCTGTCCACCGACGGCAGCCGAATCCTGCGGGCCAACGTGCAATTGGTGCCCGACCCGTCGATACCCACCGACGAGTCCGGGACGCGGCACCGTTCGGCCGAGCGGGCCGCCAGCCAAACCGGCTACCCGGTGATCTCGGTCAGCCACTCGATGAGCATCGTGACCGTCTACCTCAGCGGCGAGCGCCACGTGCTCGCCGATTCGGCCACCATTTTGTCGCGAGCCAACCAGGCCATCGCCACGCTGGAGCGCTACAAGATGCGACTCGACGAGGTCAGCAGGCAACTGTCGCGGGCCGAGATCGAGGACTTCGTCACGCTGCGCGACGTGATGACGGTGGTGCAGCGGCTCGAGTTGGTACGCCGGATCGGCGTCGATCTGGATAACGACGTCGTCGAACTGGGCACCGATGGACGGCAGCTGCGATTGCAGCTCGACGAATTGCTCGGCGGCAACGACGCTGCCCGTGAGCTGATCGTGCGCGACTACCACGCCAACCCCGAGCCGCTGTCCAAGGCCGAGGTCGCCGCCACGCTCGACGAGCTGGACGCCATGTCCGACGCCGATCTGCTGGACTTCATCACGGCGGCAACGGTTTTCGGATACCCGTCGACGGCCGAAGCGCAGGACTCCGCAGTGAGCTCCCGCGGCTACCGGGCTATGTCGGAGATTCCGCGACTCCAGTTCGCCCATGCCGACCGCTTGGTCCGCGAGTTCGGCTCGCTGCAGGGGCTGTTGGCCGCCAGCGCGGGCGACCTGGAAGCGGTCGAGGGCATCGGCGAGATCTGGGCCCGCCATGTGCGAGAAGGCTTGTCGCAGTTGGCCGAATCGACAATTGGCGATTCGCTTACCTGAATTCGGTCAGCCGCCGGGAGCGGGCGCCGGGCCGGGTAGCGGCCCAGGTGCCGGCGGTCCCGGCAACCCGGGCGGCGGAGGCGGTGCCGCACCCGGAGGTAGCGGCGGCGCCAGAATGAACGGGACCGCCAGTGAGCGAAGGTTTCCCAGCTGCACGACGAGGTTGTAGGTGCCGGGCCCGATCGCCGGTCGCGGTAACGGGCAGTGCGGACCCGAGCCCATCCCGGTCCAGGTGACAGCGGTGGTCACCTGCTCGCCGGGTGCGAATGTCTTGACCAGAGTCTCGTTGGACGGCGCACAGTCCAGGTTCGACCACAGTCGCTTGTTGTCCAGTGAGTAGACGTAGGCGGCCAGCACCGCCGCTCCGACGTCACGCTTGCAGGCCACCAGGCCGATGTTGGTCACGACCATGACGAACTTCGGTTGATCACCGGTCGCGTACTGCGGCGCGTTGGTCAGGCCTTTGACGGCCAGCGTGGAGTCCGGGCAATCGTCACCGGCATTGAGCACGGGCGGCGGCTGGACCGCGGCCGTCGCCGTCTCGGCCGGCTGATCGGTGTTCTCACCGGCCGGCGGCTCGACCTGAGTCTTGACCTCGGGGTTCGCCCCCTGGGCATTCTGGGTTGGCTTCTTGGTGGTGCTTGAGGTGTTGGCGCCGGCGCTTCCGCTCAGGACCGCGACGATGATCGCGACCACGACGGCGACCACGACGACAGCGATGCCGATCGCCAGCCCCCGGCGTCGCCAGTAGATCTCCGGCGGCAGCGGGCCTCGTGGTTCCAGATCCAGCACATTCACACGGTAAGGCCAGGTCACGCCAACACGGCCGACCTGACCCGGCGTGTCGCCCAGTCGGGCCGTTTTTCATCCGAGATGAAGAAGTCCCCAAATCGAGGCTTAGTTTCAGATAAGAAGACCCTATGAACGGATACAAGGTGCTCACGAAGGTCGCCGGTGTTGGCTTGATGGTTGGCTTCGCCGGCGTCCTGAGTAGCCAGGCCGCCCACGCTGACGACACTCTGCTCGGCCCGCTGGCTGGCAGCGACACCGCGATCATCCTCGGCGGAACCACCGAGCCGACACCGTCGACCGCCTTCGCGCAGACCGCGGAAGATCTGTACCTGAATGCGCTGGGATTCGACGGCGGCGCGACGGGATCCACGGTCTGCGACATGATCGCGACCGACCCGTGCAGTGCGCCGCTACAAGTGCTGACGACGCCCGAACTGATCCAGCAGGGCCCGAGTAGCCTCACCGCGGCGGACGACGTCACTCTGGCGGTGGAGAACGAATTCAATGCCAATCCAGGCGTTTTCGACGCCGACCACCCGCTGACGATCTTCGGTTACTCGCAGAGCGCCACCGCCGAGTCGATCGCCATGACCCAACTCCAGGACTACGGCATCCCCCAGAACGATCTGCATTTCGTGTTCATCGGCGACCCGTCCCTCGCAGAGACCGGCGCCTGGCCCAACCTGGTCACCGACCTGGACGGCATATTCGGAACGAGCCTGACTAACACCCTGCTCACAGACCTCGGCTTCGACGGAGTCCTCGGAAACGTGACGCCCGATGACATCTACCCCACGACGATCTACACGCTCGATGGCGACGGGGTTGCCGACTTCCAACCGGACTTCAACTCTGGTGGCTTGCTGGCAACTATCTACGGCTTGTTCGTCACGCACGTCGAGTACCTGGGGTTGACCCCGACCGAGATCGCCGACGCGACCACGACGGTCGACAACTTGATCACCAACGTCGACATCCCCGACAACTTCAATGACGCCACCGCGTGGCTGAGCGCGGTATTCGAGGGTGGGGCCGCCAACAGCGGATTGCTCGAGAGCGTGTTCAACTCCCTCGAGCTGTACTTGACCAACAGCTTCTGACGTGAGACGTGAATAACCCAGCCGCGCTGAGTTATTCGTCGTCGACCTTGTCCCCTACGTCACCGATGATGTTGCGTATCACCACCCGCCCGTCGGCGAGGTGATACGTGGCGCCGACGATGGCCAAGTCGCCGGCAGCAACGGCTTTGGCGATCGCCGACGAACGCTCGAAAAGCTGCGTGCCGGTCTCGACCACGTGGCGTGCCTCGAACTCGTCCGGTCGAGTGAGGCCTTCACGGCGACCCAGCAAAATCGACGGCGTCACCCGCTCGACGAGGTCGCGCACGTAGCCACCGGGCAAAGCACCGTCGTCCAGGGCGGCGAGCGTCGCCTTGACCGCGCCGCAGCTGTCGTGGCCGAGGATCACGATCACCGATACGCCCAGTGCGCCGACCGCGAATTCCAGTGATCCCAATACCGCGGAGTCGATCACGTGACCGGCCGTCCGGACCACGAACATGTCGCCGAGGCCCTGGTCGAAGATCAGCTCGGCGGCCACCCGGCTGTCGCCGCAGCCGAACAACGCGGTGGTCGGCTTCTGTCCTTTGGCCAGGCTGGCCCGGTGCGCGACACTTTGGCTGGGGTGCGCGGGCTCGCCGGCGACGAAGCGCTCGTTACCCTCTTTGAGTGCTTTCCACGCAGTTACGGGATCGGTATTCGGCATGCTGCTCATTCTGCCGTAGCAGGCCATGACACCCTCACCAACGCCGAGTGAACTTCTGGACTGGTACGACCAGTCACGACGCGACCTCCCGTGGCGAGATCCCGACGTGACGCCGTGGCAGATCATGGTCAGCGAGTTCATGCTGCAGCAAACGCCGGTGTCGCGGGTGGAACCGATCTGGCGCGACTGGATAGCGCGCTGGCCGACGGCATCGTCGACGGCGGCGGCCAGTCCGGCCGACGTCGTGCGGGCCTGGGGCAAGCTCGGCTATCCGCGGCGGGCCAAACGCCTGCACGAGTGCGCGACCGTCATCGCGCGTGATCACGCCGACGCAGGTTCCCGACGACGTCGAGGTTCTGCTGACGTTGCCCGGAGTCGGCAGCTACACCGCCCGCGCGGTGGCGTGCTTCGCCTACCAGCAGTCGGTACCGGTGGTCGACACCAACGTGCGCCGGGTGGTGGCCCGGGTCGTGCACGGCCGGGCCGACGCCGGCTGCGGCCTCCGCCGTCCGCGATCACGCCGACGTGTCGGCTTTGCTGCCCAAAGATGCAACAGCGCATATATTCTCGGCGGCGCTGATGGAATTGGGTGCCACGGTGTGCACTGCGCGAACGCCGAAGTGTGGGCTGTGTCCGCTCAGCGTATGCCGGTGGCGGCAAGCCGGTTTTCCGCCGTCGGAAGGCCCGCCCCGCCGGCCGCAAGGCTACGCCGGAACCGACCGACAGGTTCGCGGTCGACTGATGGATGTGTTGCGCGGCAACGACTTACCGGTCACTCGTGCTCAGCTCGACGTCGTCTGGCTGACGCGACACCGTGCAGCGCGACCGGGCGCTGGACTCGCTGCTTGCCGACGGCCTGGTGGCCAGGACCAGCGACGGGCGATTCGCCCTGGCCGGCGAAGAGGGCTAGCCCGCAGCCAGAAATGACTCCACCGCTTGGCGATATGCCTGCGGCGCCTCGTCGTGAACCAAGTGCCCGGCGTCCGCAACGCGCAAATATGCTGTGCGATAACCATTCTCGTTCATAGACCGCATCTGGCCGGCGGGGGCCACCGAGTTGCCCGCCTCGATGAGCAGCGCCGGTGAGCGCACCGCCTGCCATTGCGCCCAGTAGTCACGGGTACCCCATTCGGCGGCGATCTCGATCCAGCGCGGACGTGTGCCCGTGCAGCCGCCACCCGCTGTCCGTCCGGTCGAAGGCCTCCAGGAAGTACCGGCCCGCGAGCTCACCGAATTCCGCAGACACCTTCGCCGGCGGAATCGAATTCGACCGGCAAGTTGTGCAGCCACGGCTCCCACGGGCCGGTGGTGCGGCCGCGGAAGTCCGGTGCCATGTCCTCGACCACCAGCGCCGAGACCAGCTCGGGACGCTCTGCGGCCAGACACCAGGAGTGCAGCGCCGCCCATCGAATGCCCGACCAGGCGGGCCGGCAGTGCCCAGCGCAGCCACTGCGTCACCGAGGTCGGCCACGAAGCGTTCGGTGCTGATCGGGTGCGGATCATCGACGTCGCGGCCGCGATGCCAGGGAGCGTCGTAGGTGTAGACCGCACCCAGCTGTGTCAGCCACGGCAGCTGCCGCGACCAAGTGCTGCCCCGGCCCATCAGGCCGTGCACCAGCACCACCGGTTCGCCTCGTCCACCGCGGTGGGTTAGCAGATCAGCGGCCATGCGCCTATCTTTGCGCGCTTTAGGCCAGCGATGGCCAGCGCGGTAGCCTTGCCCCATGCCAGTGGTGAAGATCAACGCAATCGAGGTGCCCGCGGACGCAGGCCCCGAGCTGGAGAAGCGGTTCGCCCACCGCGCGCACGCGGTCGAGAACTCGCCCGGCTTCCTCGGCTTTCAGCTGCTTCGCCCCGTCAAGGGCGAAGACCGGTACTTCGTGGTGACGCAGTGGGAGTCCGAGGAGGCCTTCCAGGCGTGGGCGAGCGGTCCCGCCATCGAGGCACACGCCGGCCAGCGGCAGAATCCGGTGGCGACCGGCGCATCGCTGCTGGAATTCGAGGTTGTGTTAGACGTTGCCGGATCCGGCCAGTAAGCCCCGTCGGCGCCTCAGCCGCCGCCGGGTCGCGGCATTGGCGGCCGCCGCGCTACTCACCGCACTGACCCCGGGCTGCGCGCCGCCGCGACCGCCTTCCGCGAACGCAGCGGGCACCGGTCGAGAGATCGACATGAGCACCCCGGCCGGTCTGCGCGCTCAGCAGACGCTGGACATGCTGAACTCGGACTGGCCAATCGGTCCCGTCGGAGTCGGCACTCTGGCCGCGCCGAAAATGGTCAGCCAAATCCAGACCATGATGGAAAAGCTGTGGTGGGACCGGCCTTTCACCCTGCGTGGCGTCGACATCAAAGCGGGCGCGGCCACCCTGGCGCTGACCACGTCTTACGGCGCGCAACAAGAGCTTCGGATACACACCGAAGACGACACCTTGGTGGACGGGTTCGATCTCACCACGCTGCCGCCGAAGATCTCGTCGTGGAGTGATGTCGATGCAGTGCTGGGCAAGACCGAAGCCCGCTACTCGTGGCAGGTCACCAAGGTCACTGACGGCCACTGCGATCGGTTGGCCGGCACGAACACCGACCTTTCCCTGCCGCTGGCGTCGATCTTCAAGTTGTACGTGCTCTATGCCGTGTCGGATGCCATCAAGGCCGGAACGGTGTCATGGGACGACCAGCTGACCGTCACCGATAAGGGCAAGGCCGTCGGCTCGAGCATGGATTTGCCGGTGGGAGCGCGTATTTCGGTGCGCACCGCCGCCGAGAAGATGATCGCCACCAGCGACAACATGGCGACCGACATGCTGATCGAAAAGGTCGGGCCCCAAGCCGTCGACGACGCGCTGGTCCACACCGGCCATCACGACCCGGCCGCGATGACACCGTTCCCCACGATGTACGAACTGTTCACCGTCGCCTGGGGCCGCCCGGACCTGCGTGAGCAATGGAAGCAGGGATCTCCGCAGGACCGTGCCGCGCTGCTACAAAAGGCCAATTCGGCTACCTACCAACCGGATCCGTTCCGCGCGCATGTGCCGGCCTCCGAAATCGGCGCGGAATGGTACGGCAGTGCCGAAGACATCTGCCGGGTGCACGTCGCACTGCAGGCCGGCGCTGTGGGCGCTGCCACGCCCGTCAAGAAGATCCTCGACGCCGCTACCGGGGTCAACCTGGATCGCAATGACTGGCCGTACATCGCCGCGAAAGCCGGCGGGCTGCCGGGCGATCTGACATTCAGCTGGTATGCGATCGACAAGACCGGGCAGCCGTGGGTGGTGAGCTTCCAGCTCAACTGGCCACGCGATCACGGGCCGGCCCTCACCGGGTGGGTGTTGCAGATCGCCAAGCAAGTCTTCGCGCTGCTACTCGCACAACACTGATCGGCCGCTGCGTGCAACCCCTGGTCCGTCGCCTGTTGTCGACCTGGAACCGTCGCGACTTCGTCGAAATCGGCGTCCTGCTCGGCGTGATCGCGCTGATGCACGTTGTCGGCTTCGCGGTACTGGTGTTCGTCATCGCGCCGCATCACTATCGCGCCGGCACTCAGATATTCGGGGTGGGGCTGGGCGTCACCGCATATCTGTTCGGACTGCGGCACGCATTCGACGCAGACCACATCGCCGCGATCGACAACACCACGCGCAAGCTGATGGCCGACGGCAAGCGGCCCAAGGCGGTCGGCTTCTGGTTCGCCATGGGCCATTCCACCCTGGTCCTGGTGATGGCCGTGCTGATCATGATCGGCGCGCGGGCGGTCGGCGCACTGGCTGACGACAAGTCGCCGACGCGGCACATGCTCGGCTTCGCCGGGACCTTGGCCTCGGGGCTGTTCCTCTATCTGATCGCGATCATGAACCTGATCGCGATGATCGGGATCTACCGTGCCTTCACCAAGCTCCGGCACGGCTCTTTTTCCGACGCCGAAATCGAAGCGGCGCTTGATGATCGAGGATTTTTTGCCCGCCTGCTGCGGCCGATCATGAATCGGATCACCCGCCCGGTACAGCTGTATCCGGTGGGCGCGTTGTTCGGACTCGGATTCGACACCGCCACCGAGGTCGCACTGTTGGCGTTGGCCGGCAGCGGCGCGGCAGCCGGCCTACCGTGGTATGCGGTCTTGGCGGTGCCGTTGCTGTTCGCGGCGGGCATGACTCTGATGGACACCTTGGACGGACTGCTGATGACGGTGGCCTACGACTGGGCGTTCATGCAGCCGGTGCGCAAGATCTACTACAACCTCGCTGTCACCGGCCTGTCCATTGCGGTGGCGCTGCTGATCGGATCGATCGAATTGGTCTCGATACTGCACGACGATCTCGACTGGGTCGATCCGATCACCAGTTGGATCAGCGGCATCGACCTCAACAACGCCGGGCTGGCGATCGTGGCGCTATTCGCCGTCACCTGGATCGGGGCGGTCGCCTACTGGAAACTGGCCAACGTCGAAGCCCGCTACCAGCCCGCCAAGCCGGCCGAGTAAACGAAAAGGCCGGCCAACGCGATGCGCTAGCCGGCCTTTTCAGATGGATTACGGCTTGGTCGTCCCCGTGGTGCTGCCGGCTGCGTGAGCGCCGGAGCTCGCCAGGTCAGCCTCGGCCGGCTTGTGAGCACCCGCGAACGTGAACACCGCGTCCTCGCCGTTGCCCTCGCCGTCCCAGTTCTCCACGTCGACCGTGACAAGCTGGCCCGGGCCGATTTCCTCGAACAGGATCTTCTCGGACAGCTGGTCCTCGATCTCCCGCTGGATGGTCCGTCGCAGCGGACGGGCGCCCAGCACCGGGTCGAAGCCGCGCTTGGCCAGCAGCGACTTGGCCTTGTCGGTGAGCTCCATCGCCATGTCCTTGGCCTTGAGCTGCTTGCCCACCCGGCCGATCATCAAATCGACCATCTCGATGATCTCTTCGCGGGTCAGCTGGTGGAAGACGATGATGTCGTCGATGCGGTTGAGGAACTCCGGGCGGAAGTGCTTCTTCAGCTCGTCGTTGACCTTCTGCTTCATCCGCTCGTAGTTGTTCTCGCCACCGCCCTGGGTGAAGCCCAGCCCGACTGCCTTGCTGATGTCGGAAGTACCCAGGTTCGAGGTGAAGATCAGCACAGTGTTCTTGAAGTCGACCGTGCGACCCTGCCCGTCGGTGAGACGGCCATCCTCGAGCACCTGCAACAGGCTGTTGTAGATCTCCTGGTGCGCCTTCTCGATCTCGTCGAACAGCACGACCGAGAACGGCTTGCGCCGGACCTTCTCGGTGAGCTGGCCGCCTTCTTCGTAGCCGACGTATCCCGGTGGGGCGCCGAACAACCGCGAAGCGGTGAACCGGTCGTGGAACTCGCCCATGTCGATCTGGATGAGCGCGTCGTCGTCGCCGAACAGGAAGTTGGCCAGCGCCTTGGACAGCTCGGTCTTACCCACACCGGACGGGCCGGCGAAGATGAACGAACCGGACGGGCGCTTGGGGTCTTTCAGCCCGGCACGGGTGCGACGGATCGCCTTGGACACCGCCTTGACCGCATCCTCCTGGCCGATGATCCGCTTGTGCAGCTCGTCTTCCATCCGCAGCAACCGGGTGGTTTCGGCCTCGGTGAGCTTGAACACCGGGATACCGGTCCAGTTGCCGAGCACCTCGGCGATCTGCTCGTCATCGACTTCGGCAACCACATCGAGATCACCTGAACGCCACTGCTTTTCACGCTCGGCGCGCTGGTCGACCAGTTGCTTTTCCCGGTCACGCAGGCTGGCCGCCTTCTCGAAGTCCTGCGCGTCGATCGCGGACTCCTTCTCGCGGCGGGCGTCGGCGATCTTCTCGTCGAACTCACGCAGGTCTGGCGGGGCCGTCATCCGGCGGATCCGCATCCGGGCACCCGCCTCGTCGATCAGGTCGATTGCCTTGTCCGGCAAGAACCTGTCGTTGATGTAGCGGTCGGCGAGGGTGGCCGCAGCCACGATCGCGCCGTCGGTGATCGAGACGCGGTGGTGTGCCTCGTAGCGGTCGCGCAGACCCTTGAGGATTTCGATGGTGTGCTCCACCGTCGGCTCGCCCACCTGCACCGGCTGGAACCGGCGCTCCAGGGCCGCGTCCTTCTCGATGTACTTGCGGTACTCGTCGAGGGTGGTCGCGCCGATGGTCTGCAGCTCGCCGCGGGCCAGCTTCGGCTTGAGGATCGACGCCGCGTCGATCGCACCTTCGGCGGCTCCGGCACCGACCAGCGTGTGCAGCTCGTCGATGAACAGGATGATGTCGCCGCGGGTGTTGATCTCCTTGAGCACCTTCTTCAGGCGCTCCTCGAAGTCACCGCGGTAACGGCTGCCGGCCACCAGCGAACCCAGGTCGAGGGTGTAGAGCTGCTTGTCCTTCAGCGTCTCGGGAACCTCGCCGTGCACGATCGCCTGCGCCAGGCCCTCGACGACGGCGGTCTTACCGACGCCGGGCTCACCGATCAGCACCGGGTTGTTCTTGGTGCGTCGGGACAGCACCTGCATGACCCGCTCGATTTCCTTCTCGCGGCCGATGACCGGGTCGAGCTTGCCCTCCATCGCCGCGGCGGTCAGGTTGCGGCCGAACTGGTCGAGCACCAGCGACGTCGACGGGGTGCCGGACTCGCCGCCACGGCCACCGGTACCGGCTTCCGCGGTCTCCTTGCCCTGGTAGCCGCTCAGCAGCTGGATCACCTGCTGGCGCACCCGGGTCAGTTCGGCGCCCAGCTTGACCAGAACCTGGGCGGCGACGCCCTCGCCCTCACGGATCAGACCGAGCAGAATGTGCTCGGTGCCGATGTAGTTGTGGCCGAGCTGCAGTGCCTCGCGCAGGCTGAGCTCGAGGACCTTCTTGGCGCGCGGGGTGAACGGGATGTGCCCGGACGGAGCCTGCTGGCCCTGGCCGATGATCTCCTCGACCTGGCTGCGGACACCTTCCAGCGAGATGCCCAACGACTCCAGCGACTTGGCCGCGACCCCTTCGCCTTCGTGGATAAGACCCAGCAGAATGTGCTCGGTGCCGATGTAGTTGTGGTTGAGCATCCGGGCCTCTTCTTGCGCCAGGACGACAACCCTGCGGGCACGGTCAGTAAAACGTTCGAACATTGGCGTTTACCTGCTCTCCCTCAACATCGGTACTTCGTCATTCTCGGCACAGGGGCCGACACCGCGTACCTGCCTTCCACTGTAATGGGCGGGCGGCCGGGCTTCCCACCTTGCGGTCGCTAACCCAATACGGTCGCAACAGAGCAACGCGGGAAAACGGCAAATCGTTTCCCGCTTCGGTGATCGATCAGTTCGCCACCAGCGAAAGCTGAATCTGCCCGCTCGCGTGGCGCCGCCGGTCAGGTTGCGGCGTGGAATGCGTCGATGACGTCGGCCGGGATACGGCCGCGGGTGGACACGTTGTGGCCGTTACGACGGGCCCAGTCCCGGATTGCGGCGCTCTGCTCGCGATCGATCGCCCCGCGCCCCCGACCGGAGCTCGAGCGGCCGCGGCGACGGCCACCGACCCGGCGCGATGCTTCCACCCACTGCTTCAGGTCGTTGCGGAGTTTCGCCGCATTCTTGCCCGAAAGGTCAATCTCATAGGTCACGCCGTCGAGACCGAATTCGACGGTTTCATCGGCGGCCCCTTCGCCGTCGAAATCATCGACGAGGGTGACGGTCACTTTCTTCGCCATTGGCTGAGCCTCATGCTTTCTTCTTAGACACTTGCCATAAAAGACACGTGGTCTGGACCGCCCCCGCGATCAATCTGCCATATTCAGGCAGGTTATTCAATACAGCGACAAAGTGAGTGGTCAGTTACTAAGCGGACGCACAATAGGAAACAATACCGTCTCTCGAATTGACAAGCCGGTCAAAGCCATCAGCAGGCGATCGATGCCCATTCCGGTTCCGGTGCAAGGCGGCATAGCGTGCTCCAGTGCAGCAAGAAAATCCTCGTCGAGCACCATTGCCTCGTCGTCGCCGGCCGCGGCGGCCAGCGCCTGCTCGGCGAATCTTTCCCGTTGTACGACCGGGTCGATCAATTCCGAGTATCCGGTGGCCAGTTCGAAACCCCGAATATACAGGTCCCACTTTTCGGTGACACCGGCGATGCTGCGATGTTGACGTGTCAAAGGGGTTGTCTCGACCGGAAAGTCTTTGACGAAGGTGGGTGCTGTCAGCGTCGCGCCGACGGTGTGCTCCCACAGTTCCTCGACCAACTTGCCGTGCCCATAGCCGCGGTCGGTCGGCACCTCGACGCCGAGCGACGCTGCGATAGCGAGCAAGCGATCGACTGTGGTGTTCGGGGTGATCTCTTCGCCAAGTGCCCCCGATAGTGACGGATACATTTGAATCGACGCCCATTCTCCGTCGATGTCATAGACGCTGCCATCGGGGAGCGAGAGTTGTCGAGTACCGATCGCCTCGTCAGCCACCTGTTGAATAAGCTCACGCGTGACAACGGCAGAATCGTCGTACGTTCCGTACGCTTGATAGGTCTCCAACATGGAAAATTCTGGAGAATGCGTGGAATCGGCGCCTTCGTTTCGGAACACTCGATTTACTTCAAAGACCTTGTCGAACCCACCGACCACACAGCGCTTCAGGAACAGTTCCGGCGCGATCCGAAGGTAGAGATCCATGTCGAGCGCATTGGAGTGCGTCACGAACGGGCGCGCCGCCGCGCCGCCCGCCAACGTCTGCAACATCGGCGTCTCGACTTCCAGAAAGCCGCGTTGTTCCAGGGCATTGCGCAATGCGCGCATGACGGCAATTCGCTGGCGGGCGACAGTGCGTGCCTGGGGCCGCACGATCAGGTCGACATAGCGCTGCCGCACCCGCGACTCTTCGCTCATCTCTTTATGCGCGACCGGCAGCGGGCGGAGCGCCTTGGACGCCATTTGCCAGGTATCGCCGAGCACGGATAACTCTCCGCGCCGCGAGCTGATCACCTCGCCGTGGACAAAGACGATGTCACCGATATCGACGTCGGCTTTCCATTCGTCGAGGGCTTCCTGTCCGATGCTGGCCAGGCTGAGCATGACCTGCAGTTGGGTGCCGTCGCCGTCTTGGAGGGTGGCAAAGCACAACTTGCCGGAATTGCGGGCGAATACCACCCGGCCAGCCACCCCGACGATGTCGCCGGTGGTCGAATCGGCCGGCAGATCGGGGTACGCAGCGCGAATCTGCGCCAGGGTGTGAGTGCGGGCGACTTCGACGGGATAGGGATCGCGGCCCTCGGCCGCTAGGCGCTCGCGCTTATCCCGGCGTATCCGGAACTGCTCGGGTAGGTCTTGGTCCTCAGAGTCGTAGTCGGCGGCGCTCACGACCTGCCAGCTTAAAGGAGGAACGCGTTACCGGTGTTCGCGGCGCTCAGCGTGCGGTCTTGAGCCGTCCGCGCTGGCTGTCTCGGTTGCGCTCGAAGACCAACCGCAGCCCGTGCAGCGTCAGGTGCGGGTCGTAGTGGTCGACCGAGTTCAACTCGGCCAGCAGCAGCGGCGCGGTGTGGCCGGTCGCCACCACTGTGACCTGATTGTCCGGGCCGCGGGAAAAGCCATCGACGTCATCGCGGATGCGGCCGACCAGCCCGTCCACCAGACCCGCGAAGCCGAAAACCGCGCCCGCTTGCATGCATTCGACGGTGTTCTTGCCGACCACCGAGCGAGGCCGGGCCAGCTCAACCCGCCGCAGGGCGGCCGAGCGGGCCGCCGCGGCGTCGGAGGAGACCTGGATACCCGGCGCGATCGCGCCGCCCAGGAATTCGCCTTTCGCGGACACCACGTCCACGCAGATCGAGGAGCCGAAGTCGATCACGATCGCGGCGGTGTTGTACTTCTGAAAGGCCGCCAGGCAGTTGACAATTCGATCAGCGCCAACCTCTTTGGGATTGTCGACGAGTAGCGGGATACCGGTGCGAACACCCGGCTCGATGAGCACATGCGGCACCGACGGCCAATACTGCTCGAGCATCAGCCGCACCTCGTGCAGCACCGACGGCACGGTGGACAGCGCCGACGCGCCGGTGAGCTGATCTGAGTCATCACCGATCAGACCGTCGAGGGTCAGTGCCAGCTCGTCGGCGGTGATCTCGGATTCGGTGCGAATCCGCCACTGCTGCACGACTTTCGCGTGCTCCTTCGTACCGGAGACCAGTCCGATAACGGTGTGGGTGTTGCGGACGTCGATGGCCAGCAGCACGACTAGCAGACCTTCATCGCGGCGAGACCAGCTCGCCGGCATTGGCAGGGACGAACGCCGGGTCGCTGCCAAGGTCGATCGCAGTGTTCTCGGCGTCGACGAAGACAATCTTGGGCTGGTAGCCGCGCGCCTCGGCGTCGTCCATCTGGGCGTAGGCGATCAGGATCACCAGGTCGCCTGGATGCACGAGATGCGCGGCCGCGCCGTTGATTCCGATCACACCGCTACCGCGCTGGCCGGTGATGGCGTAGGTGACCAGTCGCGCGCCGTTGTCGATGTCGACGATGGTCACCTGCTCACCTTCGAGCAGATCGGCCGCATCCATCAGGTCGGCGTCGATCGTCACCGAGCCCACGTAGTGCAGATCCGCCTGCGTGACGGTCGCCCGGTGGATCTTCGATTTGAGCATTGTCCGTAACATCAATTCCTCCAATGTGATTCGAGGGGTTGATTGCCGAGCGCTGCGGGGACTCGCCCGTCGGCGTCGATGGTCGTTCCGATTTCGATTCCAACGTTGTCGAGCAGTCGGGTCTTGCCGAGCCGGGCAGCGACGAGCAAGCGGCCAGCGCCGTTGACGGGGGCCGGACCCAGCGCGCTGTCGCGCACTTCGAGGTAGTCCACGTCGATCGCGGGCACCTCGTCCAGAACCGAACGCGCCGCGTCCAACGCAGCTTGCGCGCCTCCCGGAGCGGCACGTGAGCCGGCCAGCAGCGCCGCCGACAGGACGCCGGCGAGTTCGCGTTGCGCTGCGTTGAGGTAGCGGTTACGTGAAGACATCGCTAGGCCGTCGGTTTCGCGCACGATCGGCACGCCGACTACCCGGACATCAATGTTCAGGTCGGCGACCATCTGGCGGACGAGTACCAGCTGCTGATAGTCCTTCTCGCCGAAGAATATTCGATCCGGTGCGACGATCTGCATCAGCTTGCAGACCACAGTGAGCATGCCCGCGAAATGGGTTGGCCGTACCGCACCCTCGAGCTCCGATCCGAGCGGTCCGGGATGCACGGTTGTCCGCGGGCCATCCGGGTACATCGCCGAACCGCTTGGTGCGAAAACTATTTCGACTCCTTCGCCACGCAACAGAGCCAGGTCGGCCTCGAGGATCCGAGGGTAGGCATCGAGATCTTCGTCGGTGCCGAACTGCAGCGGGTTCACGAAGATCGACACCACCACGACCGAACCGGGCACCAGCTTGGCGGCTCGGACCAGAGCGAGGTGCCCGTCATGCAGGGCGCCCATGGTCGGCACCAGCATCACCCGTCGACCGGTGTGGCGCAGCGCGCGACTGATCTGGCTGACCTCTCCTGGGTTCGCGTATACGTTGAGTTCGCCGGCGTTGAACTTCGGCGGCCGCTGGATGCTCACCGCGTCAACACCTCCAGCACCTCGCTGGGCGCATGCACCTTCTCGGCGGTGCGCATCGCGTTCACCCGGTAAGCCTGCGCCAATTGCGGGTCGATCGTCTGCAGCGCACGCAGGTGATCGGCGACAACGCCGGCGTCGCCGCGGGCGATCGGGCCGGTCAGCGCTGCCTGCCCGCGTTGCAGGGTGTTCTCCAGTGCCGCGCGGGCCAGCGGTCCGAGGATGCGCTCGGCGATGCCGCCGGGCTGATCGTCGACCAGCTGTTGGCCGAGCAGTTCGGTGCCCGAGAGCGCGGCCCGCAACGCATCGAGCGCGTCGGTGACCACCGTGACGAGGTGGTTGCCGGCGTGGGCCAGGGCCGCGTGATATAGCGTGCGGGCCTGCTCAGGCACCCGAAACGGCTCGCCACCGATCTCGAGCACCAGCGACTGCGCGATCGCATAGCCGACCTCGTCGGCCGCGGTGATCCCGAAGCAGGTGTCCGCCAGCCGGGCGATGTCCTCCTCGGAGCCGGTGAATGCCATGGCCGGATGGATGGCCAGCGGTATGCAGTCCCGCACGCTCAGCGGCGCCAGCACGTCGATTCCGTTGACGCCCGAGGTGTGCGCGACGATCGTGCCTGGTCGAACAGCCGACGTCGCTGCCAAACCCGACACCAGCCCCGGCAGTTCGGTGTCCGGCACGGCCAGCAGCAGCAGTTCGGCGTTGCCGGCGACGTCGGGTACCGGCGCCACCGGCGTGTCCGGCAAGCGACGCTCGGCACGTTGCTTGGATGCGCGGGAAACAGCGCTGCAGGCGACGACGACGTGGTCGACGCGCTCGAGCGCGACGCCCAACGCGGTCCCCACCCGGCCGGCAGAGATGATCCCCACCTTGAGCCGAGCCGGACGTAATCCGTCGAACTGCACCATCGCAGACGACCCTCACAAGTCTTCTTGGTTTCGTTCCAGTCCCGCGAAGCGGGTACCGGACGGTCGCCGCAACTCTACCGCGCGACGATGCGGACCGCGAAGCGGTCCGAGGAGAGGGGCGGTCATTCAACCCAGCGGCGACAGGTAGCCGCAATGCTGTGGTGTTCGCCTCAGTCTTCGCGTCGGCGGCGGCGCCCGCCTTCGGAGGGGGCGGCTTGCAGCCGCGCCAGCAGTTCTGCCACCGACTGGCCGCCGGACTGCGGTTCATCGGGCTCGGCGGGCGCCTCGGTGCTTCGATGACGAGCGTTGGCCGGTGGTGGCGGCGACATCACCGGCCCACGGTCCGGAGCCGGCGGCGGGGTCGGCGGCGGCGGAGGTGGCGGCGGTGACATCACCGGCGGCGGAGCGGCGGGCTCGGAGCGTTCGACAGAGTGCCGCGATCGTGCGCGTCGACCCGATTCGCTCAAGTCGCCATCCGGCTCGCCGGTCTGGACCGGCGCCGATTCGGCCGGCGGACTGGAATGCCGGCCCCGACGCTCGGCTGGCGGCTCGGTGGCGGGCTCACCGATTCCCGTTGACCGATGCGACGGCTTGTCGCGCGACGGCGCGTTGTCGTACGCCCACGACGGTTGCGCGGGGCTTTCCGCCTGGCCGGGATTCCAGTTACTGCCAGGTGCTCCTGGCGGCAACCACTGGCCCTCGGAACTGACCGGCTGCCAGTCCGCCGGCTGCTCGGGCTGCCGCGGCGCCTCGCCGGGCGGCGGCCAGGGGATCCGCGGCGGTTGCTGCGGCTGCTCGACCGGCGGAGGAGGCGGGGAGAACTGCGGCTCAGGCTGCGCGGGGCCCTCAGCGCGACGATGGGTGCGGCGCGGGGGCTGGGGAGGCTCGTATCGCTCAGGTTCGGTCCTCGGCGCGGGGCCAGGCGGGGCCCATCCGCTGGGCTGACCCTGCGGCTGCGCCCAGCTGGGGCCTTCGGACTGACGCTCCACCGGGCTTGCGGGAGCGGGTGGGGCCTGCGGCGGGGTCCAGCCGGCGACCGGCGCGGGCTCGTATCGGGCGGCGGGCGTTTCCTGATCACTGGAACGCCGGTGCGAACCCCGATCCGGTTCGGGTGATTCAGCGGCTCGGTTCTGCCTGGGTGGCGGGTACGCCTCGTGCAGCTGCGGTGCGTATTCCTGCTGGAAGCTCTCCGCTGCGGGCGGCCGTGGTGGAGTCGCGATCAGCGGCTCCTCGTGGACGTCGATGATCGAGTTGTCGTCGGATCGTCGGGAAGGCTCTTCGGCCCGCACGGATGCGACCCGATTGACTCGGTCGCGGGCGCTCTCGTTGTCACGATCCCATTCGCTGTAGCCGCGTACCGCCTTGACTCGGTCGCCCTCCAGGGCCGGGCGGTCACTGAGCTCGGCGTCGAACAGGATCTCCAAGTTGGTCCGCAGCGCGGCCAGCTCGGCCCGCAACTCCGACACCTCGTCGTTGGCCTGCGCGCGCAGCTCGGTGGCCAGCTCGCGCCGCAGCTGAGATTCCACGGTCAGCTCGTATTCGCGGCGGGCCGAGATCTCCCGGTCCAGCTGTAGGTCATAGACGAGCTTCAGGTCCCGTGCCCGGGCCTGATCGATGTCGCTCTGCCGGCGGTAGATCACCGAGACGAAGGCAGCGACCACAGCGGCCCACAACGCGAGTATCACCGCGAGCTTGAGAAGCTCCACCTGGTTGGTGAAGACCAGTGCAGAACTGGCGCCAATCGCCAGAACCAGCAACGCTGTCAGCAGCATCCAACCCGGTCTGCGACCGGCGCGCCGCGCCCGTGCGCCGCGAGCCAGATCGGTCATGGCCCGACTGTACCGGCCCTAGGTCACCGAGCGTGTCGCGCGCTCCGGCGTTTCTCACCTGGACTAATCGCCTGATTCCCGAGGTCATCGGGGCTAGCTAACTTTCAGCGCCCTCGCCGTTCTCGGTCGGATCTCCGGGTGATCGACAGCAATGTTGCAACCACAACGCGGCGGTCACCAGAGTGAGCGCGCTCAGCGCCGCAACGGCGGTTCCGAAGGTGTCCTCGGCCGCCACCTTGAGCCATGCCCGGCGTGGCAGTAGATAGACCAGGACGCCGATCCATCCGCCCAACGCCAGCGCGCCCACCCAGGCCGACGCCTTGGCGATGACCAGGCTGCGGGCCACTGTCAGCGGATGAAGCCAGCCGGGTGCGTCGCCGATCTCGCCGTCGTCGATCTTGGTCCTCACATGCCGGCCCCAGATCGCCTCGACGATGCCGACGGTGACCAGCGAAAAGCCCGTCCACGCCGTGATCGGTGGAAACCATCGATAAAACAGGACCACAAGCAGGTAGCCCGCCAGCGCAGTGCCGAGCACCGCCGCCGCCAGGTCACGTTTCCGGGTAGGGCCCATCAGCTTTCGCGACGCGGCTGGAGGACAAAGTCGGTCCGTCGCACCCCGGCGCGGTCGTTGGGATCCAGCTCGGCGATCAGCTTGGCGACGGACTGCGTGCCGCCGGCTACCGTCAGCGTCGCGTCGGGGTCGATCGCCAGCCAGGGCAGCAGCACAAAGGCGCGCAGGTGGGCCAGCGGATGCGGCAGGGTCAGCCCGTCTTCCAGGGAAAACAGCTCGCTGTCACCCTCCAGTGACGTCAGATGGCAGCAGATCAGGTCCACGTCGAGGGTGCGTGGGCCCCACTTCTGCCCGCGCACGCGATCCGCGGCGACCTCCAGCGCCTGCGCGCAGCGCAGCCAGCCGTGCCCGTCCAGAGCCGGGTCGTCGGCGATCAGCACCGCGTTCAGGAACGGGCCCTGTTCGACACCACCCCAGGCCGCTGTCTCGTAGACCGGCGACACCGCCTGAACCGTGTCGCCGAGCCGGTCGAGCACCGACTGCAGCCGGGCCAGCCGGTCACCGAGGTTGGATCCGATCGACAACACGACACGGGTCATAACGGCACCACCCGACCGCGGCCGCCGCGCCGGGACCGGCGGGCTACCACCGCGACGTCATCGAAGGTCTGCGGAATCGGGGCTTGCGGTTTGTGCACAGTCACCTCCACAGCGTGCACCCGATGGTCTTTCATGACGTCTTCGGCGATTTCGCCGGCGACCGTCTCGATCAAATTACGGGCCGGGCCCGCGACCACAGCGGCCGCCCGCTGGGCCAGGATGCCGTAGTCGTAGGTGTCCTTGAGGTCGTCGCTGGTCGCGGCATCCGCCAGATCTATCCAGACGGTGACATCGACGACGAAGTTCTGACCGTCGGCACGCTCGTGTTCGAACACACCATGGTTGCCGCGAACTTTCAAGCCGCGCAACTCGATTCGATCAGTCATGCGTCCTACCGCCCACCCTGCGTCCACGCCTCCACTACTTTGACAGCATCGACCGAGGCTCGCACGTCATGTACCCGAACTCCCCAGGCGCCATGCAGTGCGGCCAAAGCCGACACCACCGCGGTGGCCGTCTCGCGGCCATCGGGCGGCCGGACCTCGCCGTCGGCACCCGCCAGCAAGCTGCCGAGAAAGCGCTTGCGCGACGCCCCGACCAGTACCGGGACACCACCGGCCACCAACTCCGGCAGGGCATGCAGCAGCGCCCAGTTGTCACGAGCGGACTTGGCGAAACCCAACCCGGGGTCGATGACCAGCTTGGCCGGATTCACCCCCGCGGCAACGGCGTCCGCGACGCACGCCATCAACTCGGCGCGCACCTCGGCCACCACGTCGCGATAGGGCGGCACCTGATGCGGCTGCTCGGCCGACACCGAGCGCCAGTGCATCAGCACCCATGGCACGTCGGCTTCGACCAGCAAGTCCGCCATCGCCGCGTCGGCGCGACCGCCGGAGACGTCGTTGACCATCGCGGCTCCGTTTTCCAGCGCGGCTCGAGCCACACCGGCGTGCATGGTGTCGACGCTGACAGTAATGCCCTGGGCGGCAAGCTCTTTGACAACGGGCACGATGCGGGCTATCTCCACTCGCGGGTCGACCCTGGTGGCCCCGGGGCGGGTCGACTCGCCTCCGACATCGACGATCGACGCGCCGTCGGCGGCCAACGCCAAGCCCTGCTCAACGGCGCGGTCAGCGTCGAGATAACGCCCGCCATCCGAGAACGAGTCGTCGGTGACGTTCACAACCCCCATGACTTGGAGGCGCGGCGTGCTCACCTGCGCAGGATCAGTTCGAGCGCCTCGGCTCGAAGTGCACTGTCCGACTTGAACTGGCCGCGCACGGCCGAGGTGGTGGTGACAGCGCCGGGTTTGCGAACGCCGCGCATGGACATGCACAGATGTTCGGCTTCCATCACGACGATGGCTCCCCGTGGGTCCAGTTTGCGCATCAAAGCATCGGCGATCTGCGCCGTGAGCCGCTCCTGGATCTGTGGTCGCTTGGCATACAGGTCGACCAGTCGGGCTATCTTGGACAACCCCGTCACTCGGCCGTCGACGCCGGGGATGTAGCCGACGTGAGCGACACCGTGAAACGCCACCAGATGGTGCTCGCAGGTGGAGTACAGCGGAATCTCTTTGACCAACACCAACTCGTCGTGCTGCTCGTCGAAGGTGGTGTTCAGCACGTCATCGGGATCGGTATAGAGGCCCGCGAACATCTCCCGGTAGCTGCGAGCGACGCGGGCCGGCGTATCGACCAGTCCGTGCCGGTCCGGGTCTTCCCCGAGTGCGTAGAGCAACTCGCGGACAGCCGCTTCGGCGCGCGGTTGATCGAAGACTCGGCCGTTGAGGGTCGCGGTCTGAGAATCCGGCGGCACCATCACAGAACTCCGTTCGTGTCAGCCATGTGTCGACGGGTTGGACGGGCTCGGGCCACTGCCGGGCGGGTCGGCGGACTGGCCTGTATCCGGTGCCGGTGGGCCGGGTGGCGGATAGGGCGGGTACGGCGGATAGGGCTGGCCCGCGTACTGCTGTGGAGGGCCCGGCCAGTGCTGCGGCTGCTGCGACGGGGGGTACCAGTAGCCCGGCTGTTGCGGCGGGGGCCATCCCGGGGCGTGCCAGCCGGCCGGTGCACCGTAGTCGGGCTGCGTCGGGTTCTGTTGACCGTTTCCAGGACCGTTGTGGGAACCGTTGTTGCCGTTGCTCGTTCGCTCGGCGTTGGCCTCGGCATCCCGCGCAGCGGCGGCGATGGCTGCCTTGAAGGCCGGCTCGGGCGCAGGCTTGGGCCACGGCTCGCCGCGCTCGATGGCGAGCTCGCCAGGCGTCTTGATCGGCGGCTTGTCCGACGGGATACGGCCCCCGAAGTCGTCGAAAAGGGTTAGCCGCGGTCGCTTTTCGATGTCGGCGAAGATCGTTTCCAATTCGGCGCGGTGCAGGGTTTCCTTTTCCAGCAGCTCACCGGCGACAGTGTCGAGCACGTCGCGGTATTCGGTGAGGATCTCCCAGGCCTCGGTGTGCGCGGCCTCGATGAGCTTGCGCACCTCGTCATCGATGTCCCGGGCGACCTCGTGCGAGTAGTCGGCTTGGTTGCCCATGGTCCGGCCGAGGAAGGGATCACCGTGTTCGGTGCCGTATTTGACCGCACCGAGTTTGGAGCTCATGCCGAATTCGGTGACCATCGCCCGCGCGATCTTGGTGGCCTGCTCGATGTCGGATGATGCGCCCGTGGTGGGCTCGTGGAATACCAGTTCCTCGGCGGCGCGCCCGCCCAGCGCCATGACCAGTCGGGCGATCAGTTCCGAGCGGGTGTGCAGTCCTTTGTCGTCCTCGGGCACCGCGAGCGCGTGCCCTCCGGTGTTGCCGCGGGCCAGGATGGTCACCTTGTAGACCGGGTCGACGCCCGGCATCGCCCAGCCCGCCAGCGTGTGCCCGGCTTCGTGGTAGGCCGTGGTCTTCTTCTCTTGCTCGCTGATGATCCGGCTCTTGCGCCGCGGTCCGCCGACCACCCGGTCGACCGCCTCTTCCAGCGCCGCGCCGGTGATCACCGTGCCGTTTTCACGGGCCGTCAGCAGCGCCGCCTCGTTGATCACGTTTTCCAAGTCGGCGCCGGTCATGCCGACGGTCCGCTTGGCCAGTCCATCGAATTCGACGTCGGGACCGAATGGCTTGCCTTTGCAGTGCACCTTCAGCACCGCGCGCCGGCCGGCCAGGTCGGGGCTGGACACCGGAATCTGGCGATCGAATCGGCCGGGCCGAAGCAGCGCCGGATCCAGGATGTCGGGACGGTTGGTCGCCGCGATCAGGATGACACCGGCACGCTCGCCGAAGCCGTCCATCTCCACCAGCAGCTGATTCAGCGTCTGCTCGCGCTCGTCGTGCCCACCGCCCAGCCCGGCGCCACGCTGGCGCCCGACGGCGTCGATCTCGTCGACGAAGATGATGCAGGGGCTGTTCTGTTTGGCCTGCTCGAACAGGTCACGCACCCGCGAGGCGCCGACGCCGACGAACATCTCGACGAAATCGGAGCCGGAGATGGTGAAAAACGGCACGCCCGCTTCACCGGCGACCGCCCGCGCGAGCAAGGTCTTACCTGTTCCCGGCGGCCCGTAGAGCAGGACGCCCTTGGGGATCTTGGCGCCCAGCGCCTGATACCGCGTCGGGTTCTGCAAGAAGTCTTTGATCTCGTAGAGCTCCTCGACCGCTTCGTCGGCGCCGGCGACGTCGGCGAAAGTGGTCTTGGGCATGTCCTTGTTCAGCAGCTTGGCCCGGGACTTACCGAAGCCGAAGCCCATCCGGGCACCGCCCTGCATGCGGGAGAACATCATGAACAAGCCGACCAGCAACAGCAGCGGCAATACGTACACCACGATCGAGCCGATGATGCTGCCCTGGTTGACGACGGTGCTGACATGGGTGTCCTTGCCGCTGTTCAGCTGATCGAACAGCGGGACCGCGTAGCCGGTCGGGAAGTGGGTGATGATCTTGTCGGAGCCCTCGGTGCCGGTCGCCGCGCTTTTCAGCGTCACCCGGACCTGCTGCTCACGATCGTCGATCTGGGCGCTCTTGACGTTGCCGCTCTTGATCTGCGCCATCACCACCGACGTGTCAACCGGCTTGAAGCCGCGGGTGTCGTCGCTGAAATAGAAGAAGGACCAGCCAAGCAGCAGCACGACGGCGATGGCCGTGAGCGTGCGGATCACGTTTTTTCGGTTCATCTATCATCGGCCGACGTCGGCCAGGTCCTTCCCGATACACGCAGCTGGAATAGTCCAGGCTACCTTTCGTGGTGATCGCCAGCTCGGCCGCAGGCCGGGCGCAGCGGGTCACCACCAATTTCCCGGCGGTGATCGCCAGCTCGGCCGCAGGCCGGGCGCAGCGGGTCACCACCAATTTCCCGGCGGTGATCGCCAGCTCGGCCGCAGGCCGGGCGCAGCGGGTCACCACAGATTTGCCTCGGTATGACAACGAATAGAAGTTCCCGACACCTAACGGGCGGGGCAGGCGTGTGCTTTGGTGAACCTGTGTCTGACAGCCACCGCATCACCGAACGGACCATCGAAACCAACGGCGTGAAGTTGCATACCCTCGAAGCGGGTGAGCCCGGCGCCCCGCTCGTCGTGCTGGCTCACGGCTTCCCCGAGCTTGCCTATTCCTGGCGTCACCAGATCCCGGCACTGGCCGCCGCCGGCTATCACGTGCTGGCGCCCGATCAGCGCGGTTACGGACACACCACCGCCCCGGTGGACGTCGCCGACTACAACGTCGCCGCCCTGTCCGGCGACCTGATCGGCCTGCTCGACGACGTCGGCGCCGAAAAAGCGGTATTCGTCGGCCACGATTGGGGCGCCCCAGTGGTGTGGGGTTCGGCGCAGCTGCACCCGGAACGGGTCGAGGCCGTCGTCGGCTTGAGCGTTCCGCCGGTGCCGCGCTCACAGGTCCCGCCGACGACCGCGTTCCGCGCGATCTTTGGCGACAACTTCTTCTACATGCTCTATTTCCAGGAGCCCGGGGCGGCCGACGCCGAGCTGGGCGCCGACCCGCGCCGGACCATTACGCGGATGCTGGGTGGGCTGACCCGGTCCGAGGATCCTGCGGCCGCGCTGCGGATGATCAGACCGGGCCCTGCCGGCTTCATCGAGCGCCTGCCGCAGACCGATGGGCTGCCGGACTGGATCACGCCGGAAGAGGTCGAGCACTACGTCGACGAGTTCACCCGCACCGGCTTCACCGGCGGGCTGAACTGGTACCGCAATCTCGATCGCAACTGGGAGCTATTGGCCGAACCGCCGGCCACCACCATCGACGTGCCGGCCATGTTCATCGGTGGCACCGCCGACCCGGTGCTGAGCTTCATGCGTCCCGACCGGGCGCCCGAACTGGTAACCGGCCGCTACCGGGAGGTGCTGATCGACGGCGCCGGGCATTGGCTTCAGCAGGAGAAGCCGGACCAGGTCAACGAACTGTTACTCGACTTCCTGTCGAGTCTGAAGACCAGCGCCGAACGGTCATGAACCGTGCACTGAACTTCGGAGTATTCGTCACCCCGTTTCACCCGCACGGCCAATTCCCCACGGGATTGGACGAAGCCTGGTTCGGCGAACACCAGGCGGAAAGTCGTCGCAGCTGATGCGCGCCTCGGTGTTGCGCGACGGCCGCATGGTGTATCGCGATGACCTCCCCGACCCCGTGCCGGGGTCCGGCCAGGTGCTGGTGGCGGTTCGATCATGCGGAATCTGCGGCTCGGACCTGCATTTCGCCTCGCACGGCGCCGAGGTGCTGTCGCTGAGTAGCGAGATGTCGACCGAGGCCGGGGGTATCGACGTCGATCTGAGCCGCGATGTCTTCATGGGCCACGAGTTCAGCGCTGAGATACTCGAGCCAGGCCCCGGCACCGACACGCATCCGGCGGGAACGCTTGTCACGTCGATCCCGGTGCTGTTGTCGGGCAACAACATCGAAGCGATCGTCTACAGCAACACGACGGTGGGCGGTTACGCCGAGCGAATGCTGCTTTCGGCCTCGCTGCTGCTGCCGATTCCGAACGGCCTTGACCCGCAGTACGCATCGCTTGCCGAGCCGATGGCGGTCGGGCTGCACGCCGTGAACAAATCCGGGATCCAGCCCGGCGAGTCCGCGCTGGTGCTCGGCTGCGGTCCAATCGGTATCGCGGTCGTCGCCGTGTTGCGCAACCGCGGAGTCGAGGCCATTGTGGCAGCGGACTTTTCACCGAAGCGACGCGAGCTCGCCGCTACCATGGGTGCACACCAGACCATCGATCCCGCGCAGGGCTCACCCTTCGACCCCGCGAAACCGGCGGTGGTCTTCGACGCCGTCGGTGTTCCCGGGATCATCGACGATGTGATGCGCCGCGCCCGGCACGGCACGCGGTTGATCGTGGTGGGGGTCTGCATGCAGGCCGACACCGTGCACCCGTTCTTCGGGATCGCCAAAGAAATCAGCGTCCAGTTCGTCCTCGCCTACGACGCAATGGAATTCGCCGATTCACTGCGGGCAATCGCCGAGGGCGACATCGACGTCAGCCCGATGATCACCGGCGCCGTCGGGCTCGAAGACGTGGGGGCCGCCTTCGACGACCTCGCCGACCCCGAACGGCACTGCAAGATACTGGTCACACCGTAGCTACAGTCACGTTGAATCTTGAACGGGGAGAGTCGAAATGGATGCGGACCGGGCCAACGTCTCCGCTTCCCGACGTTACTGACCCAACTGCTGGCCGCCAACGCTTACCGGGCAGCCGAGCGTTCGCTTGGTATATCTTGAGCCAAACTGGCTGACGACCGCGGTTGAGACCGTCGGCCAACCGCTAGTTGACCGTGCCCGGGACCACAGATGCTTCTAGGAGGCGCAATGCCAACGCCGGCGGACAGCCTGCGACGGCAGATACTGCGGCGCCGACCGGTGAACGGCGCGCCGGTCGCGGACGGCGCGTCCGCTCAATTGGAACGCACCCTCGGAGTCTTCCTGCTGACCATGTTCGGCGTCGGCGAAACGGTCGGCGCAGGCATCTTCATCGTTCTCTCGCAGTCAGTGCCCCAAGCCGGGCCCGCGGTGGTCATCTCGTTCATCCTTGCCGGCCTCGCAGCGGGCCTGGCCGCGGTCTGCTACGCCGAGATGGCCTCGGCGGTACCGGTTTCCGGATCGGCGTACTCGTATTGCTATGCGACTCTGGGCGAGCTTCCCGCGATGGGCGTCGCCGCGTGCCTACTACTCGAATACGGTGTGTCCACCGCCGCAGTCGCCGTCGGGTGGAGTCAATATCTGAATAAGCTGCTGGACAACATTTTCGGATTCCACTTGCCGCGCGCCATTTCGGCGGGACCATGGGACTCCGCGCCGGGCGTCGTCAACTTGCCGGCCGTCGTCCTGGTGGGGTTGTGCGCCCTGCTGTTGATCCGGGGAGCGAGTCAATCCGCGAAGGCCAACGCGGCGATGGTCATCATCAAGCTCGGTGTACTGGTGATCTTCGCCGCCATCGCCTTCACCGCGTTCACAGCGAGCCGGTTCACCGACCTGGCGCCGTTCGGCATGTCGGGCATCAGCTTGGCCACTGGCACAATCTTTTTCGCTTACATCGGCCTGGACGCAATCTCCACCGCCGGCGATGAGGTCAAAGACCCACAGCACACCATGCCGCGCGCGATCATCTACGCCCTGCTCATCGTCACGGCCATCCATGTCCTTGTCGCAGTGGCCGCCCTGGGTAGCCAGCCCTGGCAGGAGTTCAAGGGCGAAGACGCGGTGCTGGCGGTGATCTTGGACCACATCACCGGCAATACCTTGGGCAGCACATTGGTGTCTGCGGGCGCGGTGATTTCCATCTTCTCGGTGACACTGGTGACGCTGTATGGCCAGACCCGCATCCTGTTCACCATGGGCCGCGACGGGCTCTTGCCGGCAATGTTCGCGAAGGTGAACCCGCGCACGAAGACACCGACCAGGAACACCATGATCGTGGCGCTCGGCGTAGCCGTGCTCGCTGCGCTGGTGCCCCTGGACCGGCTGGCCGAAACCGTCTCCATTGGCACGCTGACGGCGTTCATCGTGGTGTCAGCCGGCGTCATCGTCCTGCGTATCCAAGAACCGGATCTGCCGCGTGGTTTCAAGGTGCCCGGCTACCCGGTGACCCCGATCTTGTCGATGGCGGCGTGCGCCTACATCCTGGTCAGCCTGCATTGGTACACCTGGATAGCGTTCAGTGCATGGGTGGCGGTGGCACTCGTTTTCTACTTGGCGTGGGGACGCAGGCACAGCGCGCTCAACTAGGGTGCCAACCATGCCTGCCAGACGCGCCAAGGTAGCGCTTCGTCTCGTGCTCGCCGTTGGCCTTGCCGCGACTGCAGCCGCGTGCGATCACGCCGCTCCGGAAAAGGTGGGCGAGAATCCACGTCAGGTCACCGTCGTCGGATCCGGCCACGTCCAGGGCGTCCCCGACACCCTCACCGCGGACGTGGGTATCGAGTTCATCGCACCGGATGTCACCGCGGCGATGGATCAGACCAACACCCGACAACAGGCCGTCATCGACGCGTTGGCCGCGGCCGGTATCGACCACAAGGACATCACCACCACCGACGTCACCCTGCAGCCGCAATTCGACGGCGCCGGCAACACAATCACCGGATACCGCGCCGACAACGCGATCCGGGTCAAGATCCACCCGACCGGTTCGGCGTCGCGGGTGCTGGCCGTCATCGTCGGCACCGGCGGGTCGGCGACCCGCATCAACTCGGTGAGCTACTCCATCGCCGACGACTCGCAGTTGGTGAAAGACGCCCGGGCCCGCGCATTTCAGGATGCGAAGGACCGCGCCGAGCAGTACGCCGGACTGTCCGGGCTCGGGCTGGGCAAGATCATCTCGATTTCGGAGACATCGGGCGGGACGCCTCCGGCACCCGCCCCGATGCGGGGCGCCATGTCCGCCGTTCCGCTGGAGCCGGGCCAGCAGACGGTCAGCTTCTCGGTGACCGCGGTCTGGGAGTTGCGCTAGCGGCCCGGCGTCAGATCTGAACTTTCATCGGTGCCACACCCCAAATTCCTTCGCAGTACTCCGCAATCGCGCGGTCGGAGGAGAACTTGCCGCTGCGCGCCGCGTTGAGAATCGACATGCGTGACCACGCCTCGGCGTCCTGCCAGACTTCGCCGACCGCGGCCTGGCAGTCCACGTACGAGCGGTAATCGGCGCACACCAGAAACGGGTCGTGACAGCGCAGTGAGTCGACGACGGGACGCAGGATCTCGGTGTCGCCGCCGGTGAAATGACCGTCGGCGATGAGGTCCAGCACTTCGGCGAGCTCGGGGTCTGAGTCGATGTATGTCGACGGGTGGTGGCGCTCGGCGTAGACGCGGGCCACTTCCTGCTCGTTGAGACCGAACAGGAAGAAATTCTCCGCGCCCGCCTCTTCCAGCATCTCCACATTGGCGCCGTCGAGGGTGCCGATGGTCAAGGCCCCGTTGATCATGAACTTCATGTTCCCGGTGCCTGAGGCTTCCTTGCCAGCGGTGGAGATCTGCTCGGACAAGTTGGCGGCTGGATAAATCAGGTGGGCGTTCTGCACATTGAAGTTCGGCACGAAAACGATTTTCATGAACCGGTTTACGTCCGGGTCGGTGTTGACGATGTCGCCGACGGCAGTGATCAGTTTGATGATCCGCTTGGCCATGAAGTACCCCGGGGCGGCCTTGCCGCCGAAGATGAAGGCACGTGGGGGAATCGACAGGCCGGGATTTTTCTTGAGCCGGTTGTACAACGTGATGATGTGCAGCACGTTCAGGTGCTGCCGCTTGTATTCATGAATCCGCTTGACCTGTACGTCGAATAGCCAGGTCGGGTCGAGCTCGACACCCGTCGTCGCGTTCAGGTACTCCGCGAGCCGGGCCTTGTTGTCGCGCTTGACATCTCGCCAGCTTTCCCGGAAGGCCCGATCGTCGACATAGACTTCCAGCCCACGCAGCCGCTCCAGGTCGGTCAGCCAGCCGTCGCCGATCGTCTCGTCGAGCAACTCACGTAATCCCGGGTTCGCCAGCGCCAGGAATCGCCGCGGCGTCACGCCGTTGGTGACGTTGCCGAATCGCTCTGGCCATAACTCGTAAAAATCTTTGAGCACACTGGCTTTCAACAGCTCTGAATGCAATGCGGCCACGCCGTTGACCGCGTGACTGCCCACGGTCGCCAGGTGCGCCATCCGCACGCATTTGCCGCCGTCCTCACCGATCAGCGACATCCGGCGGATCCGGTCTTCGTCGCCGGGGAAACGGGTGCGCACCTCGTCGAGGAAGAGCTCGTTGATCTTGAGAATGATCTCGAGGTGGCGTGGCAGTGCCTCCCCGAAGATCGACAACGGCCAGGTTTCCAGCGCTTCGGGCAGCAGCGTGTGATTGGTGTAGCCGAAGGTGGCCACGGTTATTTCCCACGCCTGGTCCCATTTCATCGAGTGCTCGTCGACCAGTAGCCGCATCAGTTCGGCGACGGCGATCGACGGGTGCGTGTCGTTGAGCTGGATCGCCCACTTCTGCGGCAAGCCGCTCAGCGGCTGCCCGACCCGCTCCTCGTGGATGCGCAGGATGTCCTGCAAGGAACACGTCACGAAGAAGTACTGCTGCAGCAACCTCAGTCGCTTGCCGGCTTCGGGTTCGTCGTTGGGGTAGAGCACTTTGGACACAGTCTCGGAGATCACCTCTTCGTCGACTGCCTTGTAGAAGTCGCCGGTGTTGAAGACTTCCAGCGCAAAGGATTCCACTGCCCGCGCACTCCACAGCGTGAGCGTGTTGCAGGTGTTGACGCCGTAGCCCTGGATCGGGGTGTCGTATGAGACACCTTTGAGGACCCGCTGCGGGACCCAGCGGGTGTGGGCCACGCCCGCGTCGTCTTCATACTGCTCGGTGAAGCCGCCCCAGTTGACGATGTAGCTGGCGTCGGGTTTGTCGATCTCCCACGGATTGCCGTAAACCAGCCAGTTGTCCGTCTTTTCGACCTGCCAGCCGTCGCGGATCTCCTGCTCGAAGATCCCGAACTCGTAGCGGATGCCGTATCCGATGGACGGCCGCTCGAGGGTTGCCAGCGAGTCGAGATAGCAGGCCGCGAGGCGGCCGAGGCCACCGTTGCCCAGTCCCGGTTCTCTTTCGCAGGAGATGATGATGTCGAGGTCTTGCCCCAAATCCGTCAACGCTTGCCGCGCCGCGTCCTCGATTCCGAGGTTCAGCAGGTTGTTGCCCAGCTGCGGACCCATCAGGAATTCAGCCGACAGGTAGCACGTCACCTTGGTCGGCAGTTTGAGCCAGTCCTGGGTGGTGGCCATCCAGCGATGCTGCATCCGATCGCGAACAGCAAGCGACAGTGCACGGTAGTAGTGCTCCGGGGTCAGCACCGACGCAGGCCGGGCGATCGAGTACTCCAGGTGATCGCTGACGGCCTGGCGCAGGGCTGCGGCCGACATCCCGGTGCGCGCCGCACTCGGAACGGTGCGGCCCGTTCCACGGCTGGTGGTAGTTCCGTCGGCTGATTTGTGCACCAGATCGGTCATGCGATGCGTCACGCTCCTGATTGTTGGCGGCTCGAGGGTTCTACTGGCCGCTGGACAAATCGCCAGCCTGTCATCGTCGTGTTTCGGCGACGACAGGTCTTCGGGTCATTCCGGTGAATTAGCGGTCCGGGACGACGGGTGACGGCCGACCGCGGGCCGGCGGCGTCAGTCACCGATGCCCATGATCTGCAGCAACTCCCGGTAGTCGGTGATGCGATAGTCGGGCTCGCAGTCTTCGTATTGCTTCGTACCTTGGTCCGAGTCGAACATGATGGTCCGCATTCCGGCCTCACGCGCGCCGTAGATGTCGCGGTACATGTCGTTGCCGACATAGACGGTCTGGTTGGCCGGCACCCCCAGTCCCTGCAACGCGTATTCAAACAGTCTGGGGTCCGGTTTGCGGAAGCCATGGTCGCCGGAAACGACGATCGGATTGAAATAGTGCGTCAACCCCACCTTGTGCAATTCGCCATGGGCATAGGCGGTTTGGGCATCGGTGACGATCGCCAGGGGAAACCGTTGCCGTAACGCTTCGAGCATCTTGCGCACGTGCGGATAGAGTTTCAGTTTCGTGCGCGACACCCCTCGGTAGATCTCCGCCAGCGTCAGTGGTAGCTGAGCGAGGCGTTCCGGCGGTAACGCGCGGGTGTAGTCGCTACCGAAGTCGTCGATGATCGACTGAAAGATGGCTACCGCGTCGAACTCCGGATACCGCTCTGGGCTCGCCCGCTGCTGACGCTTTAGACGAGCGAAATATTCGTCGCGCACCTGGGTGCGGCGCATGTCGATGCCCTGGTAGGTCAAAAAGTGCCCGATCGACCGGAAAATGTCCTCACGATGCTCATCGGTATTGATGTGCACGAGCGTGCCATTGACGTCGAACGCGACAGCGGTCACACCAGTCAGTGCGGCGGCCACGATCAACTAGCCCGCAACAGCCGCTTGGACTGCCGGACCAGCTTGTTTCCGTAGTCGTCGCCGATGTAATCGTTGCGGGCAACCCGTAGGAGATTCATCGCCATGTAATAGGGAAGTCGCGCCGTGATCGACCGGAACGCTGCGTCGCGGTCAGGGAAATGGCAGCAATATTCCCAGAGGAAGTGACCGATGAACGGCTCCGCCCGGTCGGGGTTTCCGGTCATGGTCATGAATGCGTGCTGTATTTCGCCCGTGACCCGACCGACGTCGAACATCCGGTCGCCCCGCCTGGCCCGCTCGAGGTCGATCGCTGCCACGTCCAGACCGTGCCCGAACAGAAAATTGGCCGGTGTCGCGTCGCCATGCAACCACACCTGCCGATCAGCCCACATCGATGTCCTGTCCCGCCACAGCCCCTGAAGCCACAGCAGTTCGTCGGCGTCCCAACCGCCGATACGGTTGCGGTGCCTCAACTTGTATACCAAACCGCTGAAATACTGGCAGTCGACATCGAAGTCGACCGTAGCGCCATTGGCCGTCCTATTATGTTGCGTAGCAAGAAAATACGCCAAGGCTTTCAGGCGCCAGTACAGATGGCCGTCGTTGCGGCGGTCGATGCAGTGTTTGATGGCATGACTGAATTGCTCGCCGGCGTAGAACTCCATCGCGAGCACACCGTTGAGTTCGGAATCCACCCCGAGCGGTCGCACCACATGATGCGGCGAGCCCACCAGGTTGTAGCCGCGCAATCCATGCAGCGTCTCGAACTCCCGGTAGGCCTTCTGCGCTGCGCGATCCCGATCCCAGCCGAACCTGGGCCCGTAGAACTTGCAAATGACGCGTGTGCGGCTGTGCTTCTCCTCATAGGCGTAGACCTCGTTGCTGCCGCGGAGTCGAAAAGCGCGAAACGCCGGGTTCCGCTCGGATACGCCCAACTTGTCACGGAAGATCCGACACAGGAATCCGTGCATGCCGTCATCACCAGATACGTATCCGACGTATTTGCCAAACACGACGCCTCATCCCTGCCGTGTAGGCATTGGCCCTGAGCTGTTCGCCTGGCGTACACGGAATGTTCAGATGATAAGTTGCGGCACCCAAACGCGCATGTCGACGGATTGAACGCGAGGCGACTTTGCGGTCAACGCGTTAGCGCCGCAAGGACGCCACTAGTCCTGGTAGACCCGCGGATCCAGGGTGCCGATGTAGGGCAGATCGCGGTAGCGCTCGTCGTAATCGAGGCCGTAGCCCACCACGAACTCATTGGGGATGTCGAAGCCCACGTAGGCGATCTTGGTGTTGGCGCGCAGCGCGTCAGGTTTGCGCAGCAGCGTGCACACCCGCAGTGAGTGCGGACGGCGACTGGCCAGGTTGCGCAGCAGCCACGACAGCGTCAGACCGGAGTCGACCACGTCCTCGACGATCAGCACGTCGCGCTCGTTGATGTCGCGGTCGAGGTCCTTCAGGATCCGCACCACGCCCGACGAGGACGTCGACGATCCGTAAGAACTGACCGCCATGAACTCGAACTGGTTGGGCAGTGGAATCGCGCGGGCCAGGTCGGTGACGAACATGACCGCGCCCTTGAGCACGGTGACCAGTAGCAGGTCGCGACCATCGACGCCGGCGCGGTCGCGGTAGTCCTCACCGATCTGAGCTCCAAGCTCGGCGATGCGGGCCTGGATCTGGTCTTCACGCAGCAGGACCGATTTGATGTCCCCTGCGTATAGCTCCGGTGAGTCCGCCGCCACGAGCACAGCGTGCCATGCCTGCGGGCTGGAGACCAATGGTGGCCCGGCTTCGGCTGCTAGCCCGGCTTCTCCTCATCGCGCTTCGCGCTCTGCATCGTCGCCGGCCGGACTTGCTCCCGGCGCAGTGTCAGCAGCCCGTCACGTCGCCCGGCGACCAACCGCTGGCTGCGCAACGCGGAGCCGACTGCGACTCCACCCTGGCCGCGCCAGGCGGTTACCAGGTTGTCCACGCCGCGAATTTGCTTGTCGGTCAACCCGATCGCGCCCCCGGCGATCAGCCAGCTGCGAATGACGCCCCGCCGAACCGGGTCGGGCAGCGCCGTCAGCTGTCGGGCGTCGAGCCCGTCGTCGGTCGCGGCGGTGCTCATCGCCTGATCGATCAGCGAGTCGATCAGCTCGGTGTCTGCGCGAAGCGCGGTTGCGGTGCGTGCCAGTGCCTCGGCCACTCCCCCGTCGAGCACCGCCTCCAGTAGCGGCAGCACCTCGTGGCGTAGCCGGCTGCGGGTAAAACGCTGGTCGACGTTGTGCGGGTCATGCCACGCGGTCACGCCCAACTCCGCGCACGCGGCGTGGGTGAGCGCGCGACGCACCCCCAGCAGCGGCCGACACCAGGGCGGGTCATAGGGGCGCATACCGGCGATCGACCGCGCACCGGAGCCGCGACCCAATCCGAGCAGCACGGTTTCGGCTTGGTCGTCGAGAGTGTGCGCCAGCAACACCGGCCGGTCGTGACGGGCGTCGGCCAGTGCGCGGTAACGGGCGTCGCGTGCCGCCGCCTCCGGGCCGCCCGCACCGTCGACCTTGACGCAAAGAACTTGAGCCTCAACACATCCCAGTTGCTCAGCCTGCAGGTGGGCGGTGGCTGCCACCGCCGCCGAGCCGGGCTGCAATCCGTGGTCGACGATCAGCGCCGTGGTCGGCCGCATCGACGCGGCAATGCCGGTGAGCGCCAACGAGTCCGGGCCGCCGGACAGCGCCACGCACCAGCCGTCGGCGGTGCCCAGATGTTCCGTTGCGAACGCCGCCACCGCTGCGCGGAGTTCGGCTACAGCACCCGGTCGATCCATCGTTGCGGGTCTTCGATCTCGATCGGCCGGGGCAGGGTGTCCGGACTGGTCCAGACGGTGTTGAACCGGGCCATCCCGACGCGGTCCACGACATGGTCGACGAACGCTTTGCCCCGGGTGTACTGGCTCAATTTGGCGTCGATACCCATCAGCGCACGCAGTAACCGCTGCAAAGGTGGCTGTTTGCGGTTCCGTCGCTCGTCGAAGCGGGCTCGGATGGTAGCTACCGACGGAACCACAACGGGCCCAACGGCATCCATCACATGATCGGCGTGGCCCTCCAACAGGGTGCCGAGCACCAGCAGCTGATCCAGCGCCTCGCGCTGCGGCTCGGACTGCACGGCGCGCAACAACCCGAGGATGCCTGCCGAGTTCGGGTCGGACCTCGAGGAGTCGCCGCGACTGCGGGCGAATTCGGCCAATCGGCCCACTACCTGCGTGATGTCCTCGCTGCCATCGGTGGTCAGCACGCCGAGAGCCTGCGACATGTACCCCGACAACCACGGGTTGGCGGTGAACTGCACCCGGTGAGTGACCTCGTGCAGACAGACCCACAGCCGGAAATCGGCAGGTTCTAAACGTAATTGGCGCTCGACAGCGATGACGTTGGGGTAGACCAGCAGCAGCGTCCCGGCGTCGGTGAACGGGTCGTACTGGCCGAGGATGCCGGTGGCGACGAATGCCAGCACGGCACCGGTCTGCGCGCCGGTGACGCGGCCGCTGATCGCGCCGCGTGGCCGGTCGGTTCCCCCGGTCATCACCCGCATCGACTCTGTCGCCGCCCGGATCCAGCCGGGCCGGTCGACGATGCGCGCCTCGGGTACCACGGCGTCGGTGTGTAGACCGGTGACGTCGCGCACCGGCGGCTCGGCCGCTTTGGCTGCGGCGGAGAGGTTTTCGATCACCTGGCGGCGGGTGTAGTCGGTGGACGGCGGACCCGGACGGGCCAGCCACTGGCCGACCGTCGCCGCGAATCCCCAGTCGACAGCGCGCCCGACGGTGACGTCGGCCGGGGCGGTCATGTCACGCACCCGCACGACCACAGCGCGACGGCGACCGCGTCGATCGCCGTGCGGCCGGATTGCCCGGCGTCGTTGGAGATCAGCGCAAAGCTCAGTACCCGTCCACTGCGGTCTGTCACCACCCCGGCCAGCGCGTTGATCGCAGTCAGCGAACCGGTTTTGGCGCGCAGCCAGCCGGCCGGGCCGGAGCCCGCCGGAGTGCCGTCGATAAAGCGATCCGACAGCGTGCCGCTGCCACCGGCGATCGGCAACAGATCCAGCAGCGGCCGCAGCGTCGGCTCATCCGGGCCGGCTGCCGCCTGCACCACGGCATCGAGGGTTTTGGCGGTCAGGCGATCGTCGACGGACAACCCGCTCGAGTCGCGCAACACCGCGCTCGCGGTGTCGATGTGCGCGGTGCTGAGCCGATTGGTCACCGCGTCGACGGCGCCGGTGAAGCTCAACGGCCGCTGCATGGATGCGGCCACCTCGCGGGCGATGCATTCCGCCATCACGTTGTCCGAGACGTTCATCATCTCGTTGAGCCGATCGATCAGCGGAGCCGACTGAACCGCGGCCAGTTGTCGCGCGCCGAAGTCCACCGGCTGGCTGGTGACGGTTACGCGCTGCGGGTCAACGCCCAGTGCGGCGGCCAGCGCGTGGCCCGCGTCCAAGGCGGGCGTCACCGATCGGCGTGACTCGTCGGTGGCCGGCTGGATCCGTCCGGCGTCGAGCATCACGGACTCGATCGGGGCGATGTCGCCGCCCTCGATGTCGGCCGGGTCCCAGCCGGGGGCGAACGTGGGGCCGCTGAACAGGGAGGTGTTGACCTGGACGGCGCTCGGCGTCACACCACTGCGGCGGACCTGGTCGGCGAGATCGCTGAGCCGGGCGGCGCCGTGATACCAGGTGTCCTGCCCGGGCGCCGCGCCCGAAAGAGTCGGGTCGCCGCCACCGACCAGCACTATGGTTCCGGACTGATCGGCGGCGACCACACGGGTGGTGACTCTCGCGTTGCGGTCCAGTGCCAGCAGGGCGGCGGCGCTGGTCAGCGTCTTGTTCGTGGACGCCGGCTGCAGCAGCTCGTCGTCGGACTGCTGCCAGAGCTCTTCGCCGGTCAGCGCGTCGGTGACGCGTGCGCCCAGCTTGCCCAGGTTGGGATCGGCCGCCGCCATCGCCAGCGCCGCGGCCAGTGCCGGGTGGCTGGGTATCGGCGCGTCGGCCGCGACCGGCACGACGCCCGGCTTGGCCGTGACCGGCGGCGGCGATGGTGGAACGTGCGCGCTGGCGTCGCCACCCTTGCTGGTGAGCAGCGCAGCGGCGGCCACCAGGGCAGCCACGATCGCCAGCACGCCCGCTCCCACGATCAGGTGGGTAGACGTACGCCACTGAGTGGGACGCATGGCTCTCCTGACTTCTCTGCGCCCATTGTGCTTCAAGCCCCGGCGGACCGACGTGGTGCGGGAGCCCTACGATCAACGCCAAGCAACATTTCTCAGGCGAAGGAGCCAGACCGGTGCAACTCGACGTGACCGTTGAGATCCCCAAGGGTCAGCGCAACAAGTACGAGGTCGACCACGAGACGGGCCGGGTCTTTCTGGACCGCTACCTCTACACCTCGATGGTCTACCCCACTGACTACGGCTTCTTCGACGACACCCTCGGTGAGGACGGCGACCCGCTGGACGCGCTGGTGCTGCTGCCGCAGTCGGTGTTCCCGGGCGTGGTGGTGAAGGTCCGTCCGGTCGCGATGTTCCGGATGACCGACGAGGCCGGCGGCGACGACAAGGTGCTCTGCGTGCCCGCCAAGGACCACCGCTGGGACCACATCCAGGACATCGGCGACGTCCCGCAGAATGAGCTCGACGAGATCAAGCACTTCTTCACGCAGTACAAGGCGCTCGAGCCGGGCAAGTTCGTCAAGGCCGCCGACTGGGTGGGCCGCGAGGAGGCGGAAGCCGAAGTGCAGCGTTCGATCGAGCGGTTCAAAAAAGAGGGTCACTGAGCCGCTTTCGGCTCAGCGCGAACTCGAAGGTCTGATCGCTTTGCCGGCAGCCGTGCGGGCCGGCATCGAGCAACGCATCGCCGCCCAGATCGAAGCCTGATCCGCGCTCGGGCTCAGCCGGCCGCGATAGTCGGCGCTGTCGCAGGCGGCACTCTTTTTTCGTTTTGTGACCACCCGCGATATCACGTTGTCGCGGTGATATCGCCGGTAGTCACGATTCCGCGCAGAGGACGGTCGGCAGACTCAGGTGCAGAAGTGACCGATGCGGCTCAGCGCGGAGCCCGCGGCTCGTCACTTCGGGTGGCGATGATGCTGGCGGCCGCGGCGACGACCAGGGTCGCCGCGATCACCGCGAGACTGACCAGGGTAGGTATCTCCGGGACTTCCAGGTGCTTGCCGCCGTTGATGAATGGCAGGTCGTTCTGGCGCAGCGCGTGCAGGATCAGCTTGACACCGATGAACACCAGGATCACCGCGAGCCCTTTGGACAGGTAGACCAGGCGCTGCAGCAGACCCTCGACGATGAAGTACAGCTGCCGCAAGCCCATCAGCGCAAAAACGTTGGCGGCCAACACCAAATACGGCTCCGAGGTCAACCCGTAGATCGCCGGGATGGAATCCAGAGCGAAGATCAGGTCGGTTGCACCGAGGGCGAGGACAACCAGAGCCATCGGCGTGATCGACCGCCGCGAACCCTCCTTGACGACGAGCCGGCGGCCTTGCCAGCTGTCGGTGACGCTCAGGTGGTTGCGGGCAAAACGGACCAGCCCGTTCTCGCCGTCGGCGTCGTGCGTCGCCCCGCGCGCCAACCGCACCGCTGTGTACACGAGGAAGGCGCCGAAAATGTAGAACACCCACGTGAATCGCTGAATGGCAGCGGCGCCCAACGCGATGAAGACGCCGCGGAAGACCAATGCGATCACAATGCCGATGAAGAGGGCTTCGCGTTGATAGACCCTGGGCACGCCGAAGCTGGCCATGATGATGACGAAGATGAACAGGTTGTCGACCGACAGGCTGTACTCGGTGAGCCAGCCGGCGAAGAACTGGATCGCGAACTGCCGGCCGTGAAAAAACCACGTCCAGACGCCGAAGCACGCCGCCAGCCCGACGTAGGCCGACAAGCCGAACGCCGAGCGGCCAATCGTCGGCTCCCCCGATCGGCGCGCCATCACCAGCACGTCGAACAGCAGCACCCCGATGGTCACGCCCAGCGTGACAAACCACTCCAGCAGGGAGACGTGCATGGGGATACCTCCGGTCGTTGACAACCAGAGGTCTCTTCCACCGCCGCGACCCACGACCGCGACGGCCCGCGGGCCGGCCACCCGATGACGGGCGACGTGATGACGACTCCACAGCCGAGGAATACTCCCCTCCTCCAGCAGTCTGTCAGGTGGGTGGCGTCGCGGCGTGCGGAGGGCGGCGAGCGTGTGAGTAGTTTCGAACCGTGACCGAAGTGGGCGGCAGCCCTGGCGTCGGAGCGTTCGCCGGCCCGATCGCCCGCAGCAGCATGGCCCGCGTGGGCACCGCGACCGCCGTGACCGCGGTCTGCGGCTACACGGTTGTCTACCTGGCCGCCCGCGATCTGGCACCTGCCGGGTTCTCGGTATTCGCGGTGTTCTGGGGGGCGTTCGGGCTGGTCACCGGCGCGGCCAACGGTCTGCTGCAGGAAACCACCCGCGAAGTTCGCTCCGCCGGCTATGCGGAAGTGTTGCCGGAGATCCGCACGCATCCGCTGCGGGTGGCGGCCATGGTGGGGCTCGGCGCCGCCGTCGTGATCGCCGCCAGCTCGCCGCTGTGGAGCGGCCGGGTGTTCGCGCAGGCGCACTGGCTTTCGGTGGGTCTGCTCAGCGTCGGGCTGGCGGGATTCTGCCTTCATGCCACCTTGCTGGGCATGCTGGCCGGCACCAACCGTTGGACGCATTACGGGGCGCTGATGGTCACCGACGCCGTCATCCGGGTGGCCGTCGCCGCCGCCACCGTGCTGATCGGCTGGGGCCTGGTCGGATTCCTGTGGGCCACCGTCGGGGGCGCGCTGGCCTGGCTGATCATGATCGGCGCCTCTCCGTCGACGCGGGCGGCGGCCAGGCTGTTGACACCTGGCGGAACGGCGACGTTTTTACGCGGCGCGGCGCATTCGATCACGGCGGCCGGAGCCAGCGCGATTCTGGTGATGGGCTTCCCGGTGCTGTTGAAAGTCACCTCCAACCAGCTCGGCGCGCAGGGCGGGGTGGTCATCCTGGCGGTCACGTTGACCCGCGCCCCGCTGCTGGTCCCGCTGACCGCAATGCAGGGCAATCTGATCGCGCACTTCGTCGACCAGCGAACGGCCCGGCTCCGGGCGCTGCTCGCACCCGCGGCCCTGGTCGGCGTGATCGGCGTGGTCGGAGTGCTGGCCGCGGGCCTGCTCGGGCCGTGGCTGCTGCGGGTGGGCTTCGGGCCGGACTATCGCGCGGCGGGCCCGCTGCTGGCCTGGCTGACCGCGGCGGCGGTGACGATCGCAATGCTGACGCTCACCGGCGCCGCCACGGTCGCGGCCGCGCTGCATCGTTCCTATGCGCTGGGCTGGGTGTGCGCGACGGTCGCGGCGGCGCTGCTGCTGCTGTTGCCGCTGCCGTTGCAGACCCGCACGGTGGTCGCGCTGCTGTGCGGCCCGCTGGTCGGGATCGGCGTCCACCTGGTCGCGCTTGCTCGTCTGGGCCGCTGATCTGCGTGTACCTTGTGGGCTTGATATGCCCAGTGAAACGCGTGACGTCTGGATCGTGGTGCCCGCCTTCAACGAAGCGGGCGTCATCGGCGAGGTGATCGATGAGCTGCGGTCGGTTTTCCCGAACGTGGTGTGTGTGGACGACGGCAGCGCCGACGACACCGGTGACATCGCCTCGCGGGCCGGGGCGCATCTGGTCCGGCACCCGGTGAACCTCGGCCAGGGAGCCGCGATCCAGACCGGCGTCGAGTACGCCCGCAGCCAACCCGGGGCCCGGGTCTTCGCCACCTTCGACGCCGACGGCCAGCACCGCGTCACCGATGTTCTCGCGATGATCGACCGGTTGACCTCCGATGCCGCCGACATCGTCATCGGTACCCGATTCGGCCCGGGCGTCAGCCGGCCACCACTGCTGAAACGTGTTGTGCTGCAGACGGCCGCGTGGCTGAGCCCGCGTGGCCGGCGGCTGGGCCTGACCGACAGCAACAACGGCTTGCGGGTGTTCAACAAAACCGTCGCCGATCGGCTCGACATCACCATGAACGGGATGAGCCACGCTACGGAATTCATTATGCTGATCGATGAAAACCGTTGGCGGGTGGCCGAACAACCCGTCGAGGTGCTCTACACCGAATACTCCTCAGCCAAGGGGCAGCCGCTGCTCAACGGGGTCAACATCATCGTTGACGGTTTTCTGCGAGGAAGGATGTCGCGGTGAACTGGATTCAGGGTCTGCTGATTGCCTCGATCGTCGCGCTGGTGGTCTACCTGCTGCGCTCCCGACGCAGCGCCCAGTCGCAGGCCTGGGTCAAGGTCGGCTTCGTGTTGTTCGTGCTGGCCGGTGTGTACGCGGTGCTGCGGCCCAACGACACCACGGTGGTGGCGCATTGGCTCGGGGTGGCCCGCGGCACCGACCTGATGCTGTACGCGTTGATCGTCGGATTCAGCTTCAGCACGCTGAGCACCTACCTGCGTTTCAAGGACCTCGAATTGCGTTACGCCCAACTGGCCCGGGCGATCGCGCTCCAGCGCGCTCAGCCGCCCGAGTGATCAGCCCGCCCCGATACCCCAGTGCAGTCCGCGCGAGGTGATCAGCACCAAGGCCAGTGACACCGCCGCCACCACAATCAATCCGATGACCGCAACCACTAATGGCCGCCATCCGGTCCGAGTGAGTTCGCGGATGTTCGTGTTGAGACCCACGCCGGCGAAGGTCAGCAGGAACGCCCACCGAGACACGTTGGCAACGTTGGTGGTCTGTCCCTTGCTGAGCCAGCCTGCGGTCGCGATCGCCGACACCGCGAGGAATCCCAGGACGAACTTGGGGAACTTGTCCCAGACGAACGCTGCGCGTGCCCGCAGACCGGGCGCGACGCCGTCGGCCTCGCCGCGCGACGCCCAGTACAGCGCGAAACCGAGAACGACAAACCCGATCAGTGCGTTGCGGGTGGACTTCACCAGCACTGCGATCTTGCCGGCCTGCTCGGAGTACAGATAGCCCGTCGCGGTGGTCTCGGCGGTGTTATCCACGGAAAGCCCAGCCCACAAACCGAATTCGTGGTCGGTCAAACCGATCCCATGCCCGAGTAGCGGCAAGGTGAACAACGCGACCGCGCCGAGCGCGAGAATCGCCGCGATCGCATAGCCGACGTCGGAATTGCGGGCCCTGATCGCTCCCTTGGACGCGACGATCGCTGACACACCACAGATGGAAGTACCGATGGCCAGCAGCGAACCGAGCTTGCCGGACAGACCGAAGAGGCGCGCCGCGGCAAGGATGATCGCCCCGGCCAGCACCATGTCGACGAGAATCTGTACCAGCGAGATGCCGCCCAGTTTGACGACGTCACCGAGTACGAAACGTACACCGAGAGCGACGATTCCGATCTTCAGCCAGAATTCGTAGGTCTGGACTCCGGCGCGGAAAATCCGGTGAAGGCCAATGGTATTGGTGACAAGCAAGCCGATGACGATCGCCCACAAGACATACTCGATGTCCGGCACGTGCCAATGGTGTTGGTGGGCAAAGGTGTTCCACCACACTTGGGCGTACTTGCCGAGTAGGCCGATGACCAAAAGAAGCGCGACCCCCGGCAGGTAAGCCAGGATGTTGCGGCTGGTGAAGCTGGCCTCGTCAGCGGGCTCGGCGTGATCGGCGACGGCGGTACTCACTGGAGACATCACCAGGGAATCTTCGGCAGCAGCCCGGCAACGGCCAGCAACACCACCGCGCCGGCCGCAATAGTGGCCCACCAGTCGAGGCTTAATCGTCCGGCGCGTCCGGATGAGTTCTCATCGTCAACGGTCACCGCCGAATGTTTGCGCTGCCCGCGGCGCCGGACAAGAGATTGGATCCGACTGATTCGCTTTGCGCCCGGTCTCGATCGCCGTACCCGCCCGACTAATCCTTACGAAAAACTGACAGCCAAAGCTGCCCGCGCGGCGCATCTGCGGAGTTCGGATGGGGAATGGCAAGGCAGCCGGAGGTCCGCGCATCCTCGGCAATGCCGGAATCCGGCGGCGATCTACGACGAGTACGTAACCGCGAACGGCTCATCGATGCCACGTTGGAGTTGTGCGCAGCGTTCGGGTACGAGGCGACGACCGTCGACGATATCGCTGCTGCCGCCAACATTGCGCCAGATCATTTCGTGGACTACTTCGACGACAAAGACGCGGTGCTCATGGCCGTACTCGATGACGCCCAACAGGCCATCGCCGCAGCTTTCGCACACACTGGCGGCGGCATCAATTCCGACCGAGCACTATTGGTCGCCATTGTTGAAGACCTGGCGGTGATCAGCGAAGGATGCGGCGCGGTCACCGCCGAAAGGCTGGCCGCCATCGCCGAGACGGTCCGGGCGCACGGCAACAACTGACCGGGCCAAGCCCAGCCGGCGAGGGCGACTTCTCAGGTGGTTACAGCTGTTTGGCGGGCACCTGGGTTGATCGTTGGCCCGCAATTGTTTGGTGGTAGGTGCGGCCGCGGCTCATTCCGACGAGAAGGGCGAACGGGCGCCGCGTGAGGGCGGAGGCCAGAAAGTCACCGATGCGCGGTGAGACCGCCTCACCCAGCAGCAGCGTGGCCGCCGGTCGCGGTAGAACGACACGCGGTCTTGCGCGCCGAACCGCCTTGAGCACGGCGCGTGCGACATGTTCGGGCGGCAGCGGCGTCATATGACGGAACGGTGGCGGCATCTGGGCTTCGTCAACTTCGCGCAGGAGGTCGGTCGCGGTGAGTGCGGGATGGATCACCGAGACTGAAATGTTGCTGCCGGCCAGTTCCTGACGCAGCGCGTCGGAGAATGCTGAGACGCCATGCATGACGATCGCGTATCCGCCAAAACGCGCAAACGCTTTGCGCCCCATGACCGATGACATATTGACGATCGCACCCGAGCGCTGGCGGCGCATTATCGGTAGCACCTGCTGCGTGAGATGGATCGTCCCAAATAGGCTGGCCTGCAGCGTTGAACGGAGATCCTCTTCAAACTCCACGGCCTCGATCGCACTTACCCTGCCGATTCCGGCGTTGTTCACCAGAACGTCGATCCTGCCAAACCGCTTCATCGCCGCCTGCACTAACGCCTCCACATCCGAGGTCGAAGTCACGTCGGTCGGTGCCCAGATCGCGTCCGCACCCAGGCCGCGGATCTCGTCATGTACCGCTGCAAGTCGCTCGGATGACCGAGCTGCTAGTACCAATGCGGCTCCCTCGCGGGCAAATGCCAGTGCGATGGCCCTGCCGATCCCGCGCGAAGCACCGGTTACCAGAACAACTTTGCTGTCGAACGCTTTGGTCATTTCTTGCTCCAGGGTCTCTAAGGAGGGGAGAGGATCGGGGCATAGACATCAAATTAAAGCTAAAAGACAAATAAAACAAGTACTCAGATGTAAGTTGATTCTCCCGCTCTTCAAGTGCTTCTGCGCAGACGGGGAATTACAACCTGAGCTGTCCGATCGCCCGGGAGAGACCAGCGCCGCATGGATAGCTGCGTCGGGCCGCATCTCTTTCACTGGTGATCAGTAAGACATCGAGACCGCTGTCGCAGAACTTGCTCCAGCGTGAACTAACCGCTGGTGTGCCGGAAGTAATCCACCGTCCGTGCCACGCCGTCGTCCAGCGATACCTGCGGCCGCCAGCCCAAAACCTTTTCGGCCGAACCGATGTCGAGGCAGGACCGTTTCAGGTCGCCGAGACGCGGCGGATGAAACTCCGGGTCGTCGGGAGCACCGACCGCGGCGGCGACAGCCGAATGCAGTTGGCGGTCCGAGGTTTCCAGTCCGGTGCCGACATTGAATCGTTGCCCGCCGCCGTCCGGGCCGGACGCTTTGACGAATGCGTCCACCACGTCGTCGACGAACACGTAGTCGCGGGTATTGGATCCGTCACCGAACACTTTGGTGGGCTTGCCGGATAGCAGCGCCTGGGCGAAGATCGCCACCACGCCGGCTTCGCCGTGCGGATCTTGCCGGGGCCCATAGACATTGGCCGGTGCGATGTGCGAGCACTCCAGGCCGTATAGATGCCGGAACGTGTTGAGGTAGATCTCGCCCGCAACTTTGCCCGCGGCGTACGGCGAGGCGGGGTCGGTGGGCACGGCTTCGCTGGTCGGATAGGTCGGCGGCGTCCCGTAGATCGACCCGCCCGACGACGTGTGCACCACCTTGCGCACACCGGTCTGCCGCGCCGCGTCGGCAAGCCGCACGGTCCCGATCACATTGACCGACGCGTCGAATTGCGGATCGGCGACCGAGTGCCGAACGTCGATCTGCGCGGCGAGGTGGAACACCACCTCCGGACGATGCTCGTCGAAGATCGACTGGAGATCGGCGGTGACGATGTCGGCCTCGACAAAGCTGAACTCGGGGGTATCGGCCAGGTGCTCGATGTTGGTCGCCCGCCCGGAGGCGAAGTTGTCCAGGCCGACGACGGTGTGCCCGTCGCTCAGCAATCGGTCGACTAGCGTCGATCCGATGAACCCGGCAGCCCCGGTGACCAGTGCGCGCACCGGCTCACCATACCGATGGGCCCGCCGGCTACCGAACGTGGCGCTGGCCGCTGCGCTGCTCATCGCCATCCAGCTGGTGGTCCGCGGGGTGCTGGCGTTTCGCGGCTACTTCTACTGGGACGACCTCATTCTGGTCAGCCGGGCCGGCACGCACGGCCTGCTGTCGCCGTCATTTCTCTTCGACGACCACGACGGCCACGTCATGCCGGCCGCGTTCCTGGTCGCCGGGGCCATCACCCGGATGGCGCCGCTGAACTGGATCGGGCCGGCCATCAGCCTGGTGGTGCTGCAACTGCTGGCCTCGCTGGCACTGCTTCGCGCGCTGCAGGTGATCCTGGGCTGGCGTCCGGTGCTGCTCGTGCCGCTGACCTTCGCACTGTTCACCCCACTGGGTGTGCCGGGCTTCGCCTGGTGGGCGGCGGCCTTGAACTCACTGCCGATGCTGGCCGCGCTGGCCTGGGTGTGTGCCGACGCGATCCTGTTGGTTCGCACCGGCAATCAGCGGTATGCACTCACCGCCGCGCTGGCCTACTTCGGCGGTTTGCTGTTTTTTGAAAAGGCCGCAGTGATCCCGTTCGTCGCGTTCGCGGTGACCGCGCTGCTGAGCCACGTGCAGGGCGATCGCGCACCGCTGGCGACAGTGTGGCGGGGCGGCATCCGATTGTGGGTCCTGTCGCTGGCTCTGACCGGCACCTGGATCGCCGTCTACCTGGCCGTGGTCAACCAGCGCCGGTGGAGCACTGACCTGACGATGACCTGGGATCTGTTGCGCCGCTCCATCACTCACGGCATTGTCCCTGGTTTGGTCGGCGGGCCGTGGCAATGGGGCAGGTGGGCGCCGGCCTCGCCGTGGGCGACCCCGCCGACGTCGGTCATGGTGTTGGGCTGGCTGGCGCTGGCCGCGGTGTTTGCGTTGTCACTTGTCCGCAAACAGCGGATCGTGCCGGTGTGGCTGACCGCGGCCGGCTACGTGGTCGCCTGTCAGGTGCCGATCTATTTGATGCGCTCGTCACGCTTCACCGCGCTGGAGTTGGCCCAAACCTTGCGCTATTTATCCGATCTCGTGGTGGTGCTGGCCTTGCTGGCCGCGGTCGGCTGCTGCGCGCCCAACCGTCCGTCACGCCGACTGGACGTGTCGGTGCCGCGCACGGCAGTCATGACCGCGGTGGCGGCGGCCTTCGTGGCGAGCAGTTGCTACTCGACGGCGACCTTCCTGACGTCCTGGCGAGACAATCCCGCGCAGCCCTACCTGCAGAATGCCCGGCGAGATCTGGCACTCGCGCACGCGACATCGAGTGCGCCGCTGCTCGACCAGGAGGTCGATCCGCTGGTGCTCGGGCGGGTGGCGTGGCCGGAAAACCTGGCCAGCCACTTGTTCGCACTCATCTATGACCGGCCCGAGTTCAGCTCGGCAACAACACAATTGAGAACGCTCAATACCCAGGGCCGGTTGGTCGACGCGCAGGTGACCTGGGTGCGCGCGATGACACCTGGCCCGGTCCCGCACTGCGGCTATCTGGTGCAGCCCGACCACCCGATCGAGATCGGCCTCGATGGCCCCTTGCTGCCGACCGATTGGGCGGCCGAGGTCAACTATCTGGCCAACAGCGACGGTTCGATGACGCTGGCGCTGTCCGACGGGACCAACACCCGGGTTCCGGTGCACCCCGGGCTCAACCGGGTATTCGTGCGACTGCCGGGCGCGGGCAACGCCATTCGGGTGCGAGCCAACACCGCCGCACTGAGCGTGTGCATCGCTGCCGGGCCGGTGGGGTATGTGCTGCCGCGCTGACGCACGGCGGCCCGCCACCCGGTCGGGAAAAGGTGGAGCCACCTAGGAGAATCGAACTCCTGACCTGCTCATTACGAGTGAGCTGCTCTACCGACTGAGCTAAGGTGGCGTGCCCTGTCGGGCGGCACGAGTCTACGGCAGGGCCGCTCACGCGCCCAACGCGCCCGACTCCGCTCAGTCGCGAAGTTGCTGGCCGATGGTGGCGACCATCGCGTCGACGGCGAACTTGGGCTTGACGTTGATGGCTAGCGCCTCGCGGCAGTCCAGCACGGCTTCGATGCAGCGCAGCAACCGATCTGCCGGCACGTGTGCGGCCATCGCCGCGATCTGTTCCGCCATGTCGGGATGGTTGGCGCGCGGGCCCGGTGCGCTCGCCGCGACCAGCAGCGCGTCGCGAAAGTAGGTCGCCAGGTCGATCAGTGCACGATCCAGCGCGTCACGCGACGCCCGAGTCTGGCGCGACTTCTGTCGTCGCTCAAGGTCTTTGATCGCTCCAGCTGACCCGCGCAATGCGCCGGCCGTGCCCTTGCCGGTGCCGCCGGCACCCAGCGCCGTGCGCAGCTCCTCGGTTTCGGCTTCGTCGCGATCGGCGGTCAGAACCGTCGCTTCGGACTCGGCGGCGGACACCAGCGCCTCGGCCGCGGCGAAGGCCTTTGACCGGGTCGCGGCATCGCGGGCCAATCCCAGCGCCTGCAAGCGCCGATCGCGGGCCTGCGGATCGGTGGCAAGCCGCCGGGCCCGCCCGACGTGGCCGCCGCTGACCGACGCCGCCCACGTCGCGGTCTCGGCCGAGAGCCCGTCGCTGTCGATTAGAACCTGCGCGATGGCATCCGGCGGGGGCGTCACCAACGCGACGTGCCGGCAGCGGGACCGCAGTGTGATCGCGATGTCTTCGGGGTCGACCGACGGCGCGCATAACAGGAAAACCGTGCACGGCGGCGGCTCCTCGACCACCTTCAGCAACGCGTTCGCGGCGCCCTCGGTGAGCCGGTCGGCGTCCTCGACCAAAACGATCTGCCAGCGTCCGGTGCTGGGCCGCCGCGACGCGATCTGCACGATCGCGCGCATCTCGTCGACGCCGATGGACAATCCTTCGGGAATGACGCGGCGTACGTCGCCGTGGGTGCCGGCCATCGTCGTCGTGCAGGACCGGCACTCGCCGCAGCCGGGCACTCCATCGGAGGTGCACTGCAGGGCCGCTGCAAAACACAGCGCGGCCACTGAGCGCCCCGAACCGGGCGGACCGGTGATCAGCCAGGCATGCGTCATTGCGGCGCTGTGAGTGGAATCACCACGGGCGGCCATCGCGGCAGCTAGCAGGTCGGCCTCCACCGACTCCTGGCCCACCAGGCGCGCGAATACCCGTGACATCACCGGCAAGAGTAGTGGCCGCCGGTGACCATCCCGCCCGATCGGCCACCGCATACTGCCGTTTTGGCTACTTTTTGGTCCCCGCCGACCGATACGGTGGGCGGATGAGCATGGCCGGGGCGCTTCCCGGACGGATCAGTGGATTCGTCCAGTGGCTAGTGCGTACGCCGTGGCCGGTGTTTTTGCTGAGCCAGTTGCAGGCCGACATCATCGGCGCGCTCCTGGTCCTGGGCTTCCTGCGCTACGGGCTGCCACCCGAAGACCGCATCGAGCTGCAAAAACTGCCGGCGCTCAACCTGGCCACCTTCAGCGGGTCGATCGTGCTGCTGTTCCTCCTCGGAACCGCGGTCAGTGCGCGTTTGCTGGTGCCGGTATTCCGGTGGCAGCGCCGCGACAGCCTGCTCGCCGACACCGACCCGGCCTCCACCGAACTGGCCCGGAGCCGGGCACTGCGGACGCCTTTCTACCGCACCATCATCAACTTGACGTCCTGGCTGTTCGGCGGCGTGGTCTTCATCGCCGCCAGCTGGCCGGTCGCCCATCATGCGGCGCCGGTGGTGGCCGTGGCCACCGCCCTGGGTGCCACCGCCACGGCGATCATCGGCTACCTGCAGTCCGAACGGGTGCTGCGCCCGGTGGCCGTCGCCGCCCTGCGTGGCGGGCTCCCGGAGAACATCCGGGCTTCCGGCGTGATCGGTCGCCAGATGCTGGCGTGGGCGCTATCCACCGGGGTGCCGCTGCTGACGATCGTGCTGGCCGTGGTGGCCGACAAGGCGGAGTATCTGCACGGCCCGCCGGAGAAGCTCCTGAACCCGATCCTGCTGCTGGCGCTGGCGGCGCTGGGTATCGGGCTGGCCAGCACGCTGCTGGTGGCCACATCGATCGCCGATCCGCTGCGCCAGTTGCGCTGGGCGCTGGGTGAGGTGCAGCGCGGTAACTACAACGCGCACATGCAGATCTACGACGCCAGCGAGCTGGGCCTGCTGCAGGCCGGCTTCAACGACATGGTCCGCGACCTGTCCGAGCGGCAGCGCCTGCGCGACCTGTTCGGCCGCTACGTGGGAGAAGACGTGGCCCGGCGGGCACTGGAGCGCGGCGCTGAACTGGGCGGCCAGGAGCGCGATGTCGCGGTGCTGTTCGTCGACCTGGTCGGCTCGACCGAGCTGGCGGCCACGCGACCCCCCGCGGAGGTGGTGCTGCTGCTCAACGAGTTCTTCCGCGTCGTGGTGGATACCGTCGGGCGGCACGGCGGATTCGTCAACAAGTTCCAGGGTGACGCCGCACTGGCCATCTTCGGCGCGCCGATCGAACATCCGGATGCCTCCGCCGGTGCACTGGCAGCGGCGCGCGAACTGCACGACGGACTGCTGCCGGTGATCGGTTCGGCGGAATTCGGTATCGGGGTGTCCTCGGGCCGGGCCATCGCCGGGCACATCGGCGCACTGGCCCGCTTCGAATACACCGTGATCGGCGACCCGGTCAATGAGGCGGCGCGGCTCACCGAGTTGGCCAAACTGGAAGACGGCCACGTGCTGGCCTCGGCGGTAGCGGTCAGCAACGCCCGGGATGCCGAAGCGCTGTGCTGGGATGTGGGCGAGGTGGTGGCGTTGCGCGGACGGACCGGGCCGACCCAGCTGGCGCGGCCACTCAACCTGGCGATGCCGGAGGAATTACGCGGCAACGCCAACAGTTAGCCCGCCACGGCGGCTATTCCGCAAATGTCAAATGAGGAATATGCCCAGTTCCCCGGATTAAAATCACATCGCAGCAAAAAATTGTGGCCCTATTCGGGGGAACGTAGGCTCCCCCCACTGAAGTGGGCGCCGAGCGCCTCACCACGCATACGGGGGCGTCGCGCGGCTCAACGGCACTGCTGACTCCGCGGACAGACAGGAGAGCATGCGCCGTGGTCTCGCTGGATGTCGCCTCCAGGCCGCTGCGCGCGCTCGGTGAGTTCTTCGCGCTCACCATGGACACTTTCGTGTCCATCCCCCGGCGACCTTTTGCGTGGCGGGAATTTCTGATCCAAAGCTGGTTTGTCGCAAGGGTTTCGCTACTCCCTACGCTGCTGTTGTCGATTCCCTTCACGGTGCTGGCGGTGTTCACGCTCAACATCCTGTTGATCGAGTTCGGTGCGGCCGACTATTCGGGCAGCGGGGCGGCGTTCGGCGCAGTGACCCAGATCGGCCCGCTGGTGACCGTGCTCGTGGTCGCCGGCGCCGCCGCCACCGCCATGTGCGCCGATCTCGGATCGAGGACCATCCGCGATGAATTGGACGCCATGCGGGTAATGGGCATCAACCCGGTGCAAGCACTGGTTGTGCCAAGGGTTTTGGCGGCGACCGTCGTCGCGTTGCTGCTCAGCTCGATGGTGGCGCTGGTCGGCGTCATCGGCGGATTCGTGTTCGCGGTGTTCATTCAGCACGTCACCCCCGGCGCCTTTGTCGCCGGTCTCACGCTGCTCACCGGGCTGCCCGAAGTCATCATCGCGCTGTGCAAGGCAGGATTGTTCGGGCTGGCCGCCAGCCTGATCGCCTGCTACAAGGGCACTCACGTCAAGGGCGGGCCGGCGGGAGTCGGCAACGCCGTCAACGAGACGGTGGTCTATTCGTTCGTGGCCTTGTTCGTGATCAACGTGTTCGCCACGGCGGTCGGCGTCAAGGCGACGATGTGAGCACCAACCGCGTTGCCGACGGCGTCAACAGACTGGGCGCGCAAACCGAGTTCTATGCCAAGACGATCGGTTCGTCGCGAGATGCTTTGGGCGAGTATCGAGTTGAAACACTTCGCCTGATCACCCAGATGAGCTTGGGTAGCGGCGCGCTGGCGGTGATCGGCGGGACGATCGTCATCGTCGGGTTTCTGACGCTGTCCGCCGGCGCCTTGATCGCGGTGCAGGGCTACAACCTGCTCACCGGCATCGGCGTCGAGGCGTTAACCGGTTTCATGTCGGCGTTTTTCAACGTCCGCATCATGGCGCCACTGGTATCCGGCATCGGGATAGCCGCGACGATCGGGGCGGGCGCCACCGCGCAACTGGGCGCCATGCGCATCAACGAGGAGATCGACGCCCTCGAGGTGATCGGCATCCGCACCATCGGCTACCTGGCGTCCACGCGACTCGTCGCCGGATTGATCACGGTGGGTCCGCTGTACTGCATCGCGGTGTTGATGTCATTTCTCGCGGCCCGATTCGGCACGACTTTCGTCTACGGCCAATCCACCGGCGTCTACGACCATTACTTCCACACCTTCTTGGACCCAATAGATTTAGCGTGGTCGTTCGTCTCTGCGTTCATCATGTCGGTGGCCGTCATGCTGATCCACACCTACTACGGCTACAACGCCCACGGCGGACCGGCCGGCGTCGGCGAAGCCGTCGGCCGTGCGGTACGAGCCTCGCTGGTCACGGTGGTGCTGGTGACGCTGATGGTCTCGCTGTCCGTCTACGGCCAGTCCGGCAACTTCCATCTGTCGGGTTAACCACTGTGACCGCCAGACCGCCCCGGCCCGGGGAGAGATACCTGCATCCGGCGTTGTGGTCGCTGATCCTGGTGGCGGTCATCACCGGGTTGGTCATCGTGACGGCGGGATTTTTCAGCGGGACGTTCCGCTCTTTCGTACCAGTCACTTTGACGTCGGATCGGTCCGGGTTGGTAATGGAGTCCGGCGGCAAAGTCAAGATGCGCGGGGTCGAGGTCGGACGCGTCGCGTCGATCAGTGCAGGCAGCCGAACGGTCAGCGTGCGCCTGGAGATGTTTCCGGATCAGATCAGATACATACCCGCCAACGTGCAGGCGCAGATTCGCGCCACCACGGCGTTCGGGGCGAAGTACGTCGACCTGATCTACCCCGAGCAGCCCAGCCGCAACCGGCTGGCCGCCGGGGCGCATCTGGTGTCACGCAACGTCAGCACAGAGGTCAACACCGTCTTCCAGAACCTGGTTGACGTGTTGCATCAGGTCGACCCGCCGAAGTTGAACTCGGTGCTGACTGCACTCGCCGACGGTGTCCGCGGCCAGGGTCAACGTATCGGCGAGGCCACTTCAGCCGCCAACGATGTTCTGCTGGCGCTGAATCCGCGCAGCGAGACGCTGCGACAGGACTGGCGCTCGTTCGGCCGGCTCAGTTCGACCTACGACGCCGCGGCGCACGACATCGTGGCAACCCTGGATGCGGCGAGCACCACCAGCCAGACCATCACCAGCCACAAGACGCAGCTGAATGCGTTGCTGCTCAACACTATTGGCTTTGCCGACGCCGGTATCAGGCTGATCGGGCCCAGTCACAACAATTTCATCGATGCGATCAACACGCTTGCGCCCACGATGGATCTCCTGATGAAGTACAACCCCGAGTACACCTGCCTGCTGCAGGGGGCCAAACGGTTCTACGACCAAGGTTCGAAGTCCATCGGCGGTAACGGCCGCACCGTCGTGTTGGATGCCGGGATTCTCTGGGGCAATGACCCTTTCGTGTACCCGGACAACCTTCCCCTCGTCGCCGGTAAAGGCGGCCCGGGTGGCAAACCGGGCTGCGGCTCGTTGCCCGACGTGAGCAAGCAGTGGCCGGTGCGCGCACTCGTGACGAACACGGGCTGGGGCACCGGGCTGGACATCCGCCCCAACCCCGGTCTCGGTAGTCCGATGTTTGCCAACTACCTTCCGGTCACCAAGGGGACTCCGGAGCCGCCACGCTATTACGGCCTCCCGGCGCCGGCGCCCGGCCCGATTCCTTATCCGGGTGCGCCGCCGTACGGGGCGCCGCTGTACGGGCCGGGCGGAGTACCGCTGTGGCCGGGCGTGCCGCCCGCACCCGTCGCGCCGGAACCCGGCCCATGAGAGACAACCTCGGCTCCGCGGTATGGCGACTCGGCATCTTCGTCGTCGTGTGCGTGCTCGGACTGTTCGCGCTGCTGGCAATTTTCGCGCAGTTGCGTTTTCAGAAGGAGGACGTCTACCAGGCCGAGTTCACCAACATCACCGGGCTGGAGAACGGCAACTTCGTCCGCATCGCCGGCGTCGAAGTCGGCAAAGTCAAACACATCTCGCTCAAGCGGAACGCGACCGTCGTGGTGGCGTTCAGCGCCGACCCGTCCGTCATCCTCACCGAAGGCAGCCGCGCAGCGATCCGCTACGACAACCTGATCGGCGGTCGCTACCTGTCGCTGGAGGAAGGCGCCGGCGGTGTACATCCGTTGCACCCGGGAGACTCCATTCCGACCAGCCGCACCGAGCCGGCTCTGGATCTCGACGCGGTAGTCGGCGGGTTCAGGCCATTGTTCCAGGCGCTGGATCCCAACCAGGTGAATGCGCTGAGCGAGCAATTGATTCACGCATTCCAGGGCGAAGGCGCGACGATCGGCTCTTTTCTGACCCAGACCGCGGCGTTGACCGGAGCGCTGGCCGATCGCGACGAGCTGATCGGTCAGGTGATCGTCAACCTCGACACCGTGCTGGGGTCCCTCGGTGATCAGAGCAAGCAGTTCGGCAAGGCGGTCGACTCGATGTCGGAGTTGATCCATGGGCTCGCCGCGCGCAAGACCGACATCGCCAACGCACTGGGCTACACCAACGCCGCCGCGGCCAGTGTGGCAGATCTGCTGCGTCAGACCCGGCCCGCGATCGCCAAAACCGTTCATGAAGGAGACCGCGTCGGCACGCTCACCGTCGCCGACCACGACTACCTCGACAAGCTGATCAAGACGCTGCCCGACAAATACCGGGAGCTGGGCCGCCTGGGCCTGTACGGCGACTACTTCAGCTTCTACATGTGCGACATCCTGTTCAAAGTGAACGGCAAAGGGGGCCAACCGGTTTACATCAAGGTGGTCAGCCAGGAAACCGGGCGGTGTGCAGCGAAATGAAATCCTTCGCAGAACGCAATCCATTGGTCGTGGGCGCGATCGGCGTCGCAGTGACCGCGGGACTGACCGTGGCCGCACTCGAATACGACAAACTGCCGTTCCTCTCCCCGGGCACGACCTACTCCGCGTATTTCGCCGAAGCCGGAGGCCTGACTTCTGGTGCTGCGGTCGAGGTTTCAGGGTTCCGGGTGGGCCAGGTGAAAGGCATCGACCTCGACGGGCCCCGCGTTCTGGTCACCTTCAAGATCAATGATGACGTCGAACTCGGCGAGCGCACCGAAGCGGCGATCAAGACCAAGACCTTGCTGGGCGCCAAGATCCTCGAGGTCCGCCCTCGCGGCGACGGCCACCTGGCCGAGACCATTCCGGTCGAGCGCACCACGTCGCCTTACCAGCTGCCAGATGCGATGGGGGACTTGGCCACCACGCTGAGCGGTCTCAACACGTCATCACTCTCCGACTCACTGGGCACCCTGGCCAAGACATTCGCCAACACCCCGCCAGATCTCCAGCGGGCCACCGAAGGAGTGGCCCGCTTCGCCCAAGCGCTGGATAAGCACGATGCCCAGCTACGCAAGCTTCTCGAGAACGCCAACAAGTCGAGCACGGTGCTCGCCGAACGGACCGACCGGATCGTCGGCCTGATCGGCGACAGCAATCAGCTGCTGGTGGCTCTGCGTCACCAGAGCGATGCGCTCGACGCCATCTCCGGCAACATCGCGTCGATGGCCACCCAGCTGCGTGGCTTCATCACCGAGAACAAGCCGCAGCTCAAACCTGCGCTCGACAAGCTGAACGACCTGCTGACCATCGTCAGCAATCGCAAGGCCGAAATCGCGGACGCGTTGCCCCGACTGAACCAGTACGCGTTGAGCTTGGGCGAATGTGTGGCCTCTGGACCGTATTTCAATGCCTACATCGCTAATCTGCTTCCGGGACAGTTCATTCAGCCGTTTGTCGACGCGGCATTCTCGGACCTGGGCCTGGATCCGCACACCCTGCTGCCGTCCCAGCGCATCGACCCGCCCGTCGGCAGGCCCGGCACACCACCGCTGCCGCTGCCTTATCCCCGCACCGGGCAGGGCGGCGAACCGCGGCTCAATCTGCCCGATGCCATCACCGGCAATCCCGGCGATCCGCGCTATCCCTACCGCCCACCGCCGCCGGCTCCGCCACCCGGTGGGCCGCCGCCGGGCCCACCTGCGCCCGCACCACCGGATATGGCGTCGACGCCGCGCCAGACCCACGGTCCGATCTATGTGCCTGCGCCGCACGAAGGTTCGCCACCCCCGGGAGGCCGACCATGAAGCGCCGGATCGGGGTCGCGGTGCTGCTCGGGATCTGCCTGATTGCCGGGGTCGGTCTGATCCTGCGCGACGAGAGGACCATCGGCCGGGTTCACGTCGTCGGATACTTCCCGAACAGCAACGGGATCTTCGCCGGCGACGAGGTCCGCGTGCTGGGTGTGCCGGTCGGCAAGATCGATGCGATCGAACCTCAGCCACAGCGGGTCAAGATCAGCCTCTGGTACGACGCGAAATACAAAGTGCCCGCCGACGCGAAGGCCGCCATCCTGTCGCCGTCGCTGGTGACGTCGCGAGCCATCCAGCTGACCCCGGCCTACACCGGCGGCCCGGTGATGACCGATCACGCCGTCATCCCCCAGATCCGCACCGCCGTCCCGGTGGAGTGGGACGACGTCCGCCACCAGTTGCAGAAGCTGACCGACGCGCTGCAGCCCACCGAGCCCGGCGGTGTGAGCACGCTGGGCGCCTTCGTCAACACCGCTGCCGACAACCTGCGCGGCCAGGGAGCCCAGATCCGCGACACGGTTATCAAGCTCTCTCAAGCACTTTCGGCGCTCGGCGATCACAGCGGTGACATCTTCGCCACTGTCAGCAATCTCTCGACCCTGGTGTCCGCTCTGCATTACAGCGCAGACCTGCTCAAGCAACTCAACCGCAATTTCGCCGCGGTGAGCGCGCTGCTGGCCAACAATCCCGACGAGGTCGGACGCGCGGTGCGCGATGTCAACGACGTGGTTTCCGACGTGCAGAGTTTCGTCGCCGACAACCGCGACGCCGTTGGACTGACGAGCGACAACCTGGCGTCGATCACCACCAACCTGAACGACAATCTCGACCAGATCAAACAGATGCTGCATGTTACGCCGACCGCGTTTGCGAACTTCATCAGCATCTACGAGCCCGCCCACGGCGCGCTAACCGGGTCACTGGCGAGCACCAACTTCTCCGACCCGATCTCGTTCCTGTGCGGTGGAATTCAGGCCGCCGCGAAGCTGGGCGCACAGCAATCTTCGAAACTGTGTGTCCAGTATCTGGCGCCGATCCTGAAGAACCGGCAGTACAACTTCCTGCCGTTCGGCTTCAATTTCCTCGTCGACGCCCAAGCGCGGCCGAACGAGATCACCTACAGCGAAGACTGGATGCGGCCCGACCACGTCCCACCCGGCCCACCACCGGGTGCGCCGGCCCCGCCTCCATCGACGTCCACCAACCCCGCTGACGGGCTGCGGGGGCTGATGGTGCCACCGGGGTCCGGACCATGACCCCGAAACTCGCACGGCGGTACGGAGTTTGGCTGACCGCATTGCTGATCGCGGCCGTGCCGACCGGATGTGGCTGGCGCGGCGCCAACTCGCTGCCGCTACCGGGAACCAATGGCGGCGGCCCAGGTTCTTACGAGATTTCGGCCCAGCTTCCGGATGTGACCAACATCCAACAGAATTCACGCGTCCGGGTCGGCGACGTGACCGTCGGCAACGTCACCAAAATCCAGCGCCAGGGCTGGCACGCGTTGGTCACCATGCGGGTCAACGGCGACGTCCAACTACCCGCGAACGCCACCGCGAAGATCGGTCAGACCAGCCTGCTGGGCTCGCTGCACATCGAGTTGGCGCCACCGGTCGCCGAACCGCCACAAGGCCAGCTGCACAACGGCTCCCTCATCCCGCTGTCCCGCGCGGGCGGCTACCCCACCACCGAACAGACACTGGCCGCAGTGGCGTTGATGCTCAACGGCGGCGGATTGGGCAAGATCCAGGACATCACCAAGGCGTTCAGCGCCGCGTTCGCCGGCCGCGACAAAGACCTGCGCAGCCTCATCGAACAATTCGACACGTTCGTGACCCACCTCAACGACCAGACCGATGACATGATCGCCGCCACCGACCACTTCAACGCGCTCATAGGCCAATTCGCCGACCAGAAGCCGGTATTCGACAAGGCCCTCACCACGATTCCTGACGCGCTGGCCGTCTTGGCCGACGAACGGACCGACCTCGCCGACACGTTCGATGCATTGGGCAAGTTCAGCGGCGTGACCGCCGATGCGGTGAACAAGACCAAGCAGAGCCTGGTCACCGAGCTACGCGACTTCGGACCCATTTTGGAGTCGCTGGCCAACGCCGGCCCGGACATGACCCGCTCGCTGAGCGTGCTGGCCACCTACCCGTGGCCGAACGAGACACTGGAGAACTGGGTCCGCGGCGACTACGGCAACGCGACCGGCATCTTCGACCTGACCCTGAGCCGTCTCGACGAGCTGCTGATCGGCACCCGGTGGGAAGGTAACCTGACCGAGCTCGAGCTGCAGTGGGGCCGCACGATCGGCCAGCTGCCAAGCCCCTACACCGCCGCGAATCCGCTTGTGGTGCCGTACCACGTCGACCAGGGGCCGTGAGATGCGGCTTACCAGAAAGATTCTCATCCAATTGGTGATCGTCGCCGTGATCGCCCTGGCGGCCGGCGGCGTGATGGGCGTGGGCTACATGGGCCTGCCCGCGATGTTGTTCGGCATCGGCCGCTACCACGTCACGGTGGAACTGCCGGAGACCGGCGGGTTGTACCGCACCGGCAACGTCACCTACCGCGGCACCGAAGTCGGTCGCGTGGAGTCGGTGCACCTCACCGACTCCGGCGTGGCGGCCACGTTGTCGCTGAACTCGAAGTACTCGATCCCGTCGGACCTCGATGCCGAGGTGCACAGTCAGTCGGCCGTCGGCGAGCAGTACGTCACACTGCTGCCGCGTAACGACGCGTCCAGGCCGCTGCGCGACGGCGACGTCATCCCCCGCAACCGCACATCGGTACCGCCCGACATCAACAGCCTGCTCAACGCCGCGAACCGCGGCTTGCAGGCGATCCCGCAGGACAACTTGAAGACGATGGTCGACGAGGCCGACATCGCGATCGGGGGCCTGGGCCCGGAGATCTCGCGGATCGTGCAGGGGTCCACCGCGCTGGCCCTGGACGCCCGCGCTCATCTGGACGCACTGACGACGCTGATCGACCAGTCCGGCCCGCTGATGGATTCCCAGAGTCAGACAGCCGATTCGGTTCGCGGCTGGGCCGCGCATCTGGCCACGATCAGCGGCGAACTCCGGTCGCACAACTCTGCGGTCGCCGGCGTGCTGGACCATGCCCCGTCGGCGATCGGCGAGGCGCGCCAACTGGTGGAGCGGCTGCAGCCGACGGTGCCGATCCTGTTGGCCGACCTGGTGAGCCTGGGCCACGTCGCGCTCACCTACCAGTCGTCGTTGGAACAGCTGCTGGTGCTGCTGCCACAAGGCATCGCGCTGATGCAGGGCATCACCGTCGCCAACAACAACAACGCCGGCCATCCGGCCGTCTACCTGGACTTCAATCTCAACATCAACCTGGCGCACTCCTGCACAACGGGATTCCTTCCCGCACAACAGATTCGCCCACCCACCTTCGAGGACGCACCCAACCGGGTGCAGGCTGATCTGTATTGCCGGGTGCCGCAGGATTCCCGCAACGACGTGCGGGGCGGCCGCAACTATCCCTGCATCACCCGGCCGGGTAAGCGGGCACCGACAGTCAAACTGTGCGAGAGCGACGAGCACTACGTGCCACTCAACGACGGCGACGCCTGGAAGGGCGATCCGAACGCGACGCTGTCCGGCCAGGGCGTCCCGCAGGCCTCGCCCGAGCAGTCCACGCCGCCGGGCCCACCACCAGTCGCAGCGGCCTGGTACGACCCCAGCACCGGCAGCTACGTGGGGCCTGACGGTCGGGTCTACACCCAATCAGATGTGGCGCGCGGAGGACAGCAACGTACCTGGCAAGACATGCTGACTGGCCCGAGGAAGAACTAGCGACCGGCGGGCGGCGTGAGCGTGATGTCGCCGGGCAGCAGTGGCCCGATGTCGATGAACGACTTGCCCTGCGGGTCCGGGGTGCCGACCGGGTCGTTACCCAGGTTCAGCAGGTCGCTGAGGCCCGGCACGCTGGACGGCTGTCCGCCTCCGAGCACCCCTGCATCGGACTCGGTGATGTTCTGCACCACGACCGGGGTTTCCACGCCGCCCATGGTCTGCAAGAGGTCCGCGAAGGAGGGACTGTTCGCGTCCGGGTTTTCGTGCGAATTGTTGGAGAGTTGCATCGCGGGCACCTCGACGTCGCGCAGCGGCGGCGACGACGGGGCGGCGATCAGAATGCTGATGCCACCGAGCGCAACACCAGCGGTGATGCAGTATCGGACGGCGGGTCGCATGATTCTCCCTAGCGGACGCGTGACCTGTTCACGACGTGTGTAGACACACTGTACCTGAGAACTGGCTGAGAATCACCCATTAATTTTCCAGGTCGTGTCGGGGCCCCCGGAAATGCACCGCTAGCTGCGCTTTGCCGCCTTCTTGGCCGGGGCTTTCTTCGCGGTTTTCTTCGCTGCCGACTTCTTGGCCGGCGCCTTCTTGGCTGTTTTCTTCACCGGGCCCCGCGCGCGCCGATCGGCCAGCAACTCCGAAGCGCGTGCGTCGGTGATCGACAGCACGTCGTCGCCCTTGCGCAGGCTCGCGTTGGTCTCACCGTCGGTCACGTAGGGGCCGAAGCGGCCGTCCTTGATCACCATCGGCTGGCCGGACGCCGGGTCGTTGCCCAGCTCGCGCAGCGGCGGCGCGGCAGCACCCTGCCGTCCGCGCCGCTTGGGCTCGGCGTAGAGCTTCAGCGCCTCCTCGAGGGTGACGTCGAAGATCTGGTCCTCGGTGGCCAGTGAGCGAGAGTCGGTGCCGCGCTTGAGGTAGGGGCCGTAGCGGCCGTTCTGCGCAGTGATCTCCTCTTTGGAATCGGGGTCGATGCCGACCACCCGCGGCAGTGACAACAGCTTGAGCGCGTCCTCGAGTGTCACCGTTTGCAGGTCCATGCTGCGCAGCAGCGATCCGGTGCGCGGTTTGGGGCCGGTGGGCTTCTTGCCCTTCTTGGCCGGTTGCCCGGCGGTGCCGTCGTCGTCGTCCGGCTTGGGCAGCACCTCGGTGACGTACGGGCCGTAACGGCCGTCCTTGGCCACGATTTCGTGCCCGGACTCCGGGTCGACCCCGAGTGAGCGGCCTTCCTGCGGCGTCGCGAACAGCTCTTCGGCGACATCGACAGTCAGCTCGTCGGGCGTCAGCGAGTCGTGCAGGTTGGCTCGCTGCGGCGTCGGTTCGCCGTCGTCGCCGACCACCATCCGCTCGAGGTACGGCCCGTTCCTGCCGACCCGGACGTTGACCGCGCGGCCCTCGGCGTCGTCAAAAAGCTTGATGGAGTTGACTTCTCTGGCGTCGATGCCTTCGAGGTTGACGCCGACGAGCTTTTTCAGGCCACCGGAGCGGGCGATCGAGTCGGCCACGCCGTGATCGCCGCCGAAGTAGAAGTTGTTCAGCCAGTTGGTGCGCCGCTCGGTCCCGGACGCGATCGCGTCGAGTTCGTCTTCCATCGCTGCGGTGAATCCGTAGTCGACCAGGCGCCCGAAATGCTGCTCCAGCAAACCGGTCACGGCGAACGCCACCCATGACGGGACCAGCGCGCTGCCCTTCTTGTGCACGTAGCCGCGGTCCTGAATGGTCTTGATGATCGACGAATAGGTTGACGGTCGTCCGATGCCGAGCTCTTCGAGAGCCTTGATCAGCGACGCCTCGGTGTAGCGGGCCGGCGGGTTCGTCGAGTGCCCGTCCGGGGTCAGCTCGGTGGCAGCCACCCGCTGGCCCTGGGTCAGCTGCGGCAGCCGGCTCTCGGCGTCGTCGGCTTCACCACCGGCCTGATCGTCCACGGTTTCCACGTAAGCCTTGAGAAAGCCCGGGAAGGTCAGGGTGCGGCCGCTGGCGCTGAATTGCACGTCCCGGCCATTGGATTCGCCGTTGATCCGCAGGCTCAGCGTGGTGCCCCGGACGTCGGCCATCTGCGAGGCGACCGTGCGCTGCCAGATCAGCTCGTAGAGCCGGAATTCGTCGCCGTCGAGCTCGCGCCGCACTCCGTCGGGGGTAGCGAAGGTTTCCCCCGCCGGCCGGATCGCCTCGTGAGCTTCCTGGGCGTTCTTGACCTTGCGGGTGTACTGGCGCGCCGACGGGTAGACGTACTCCTCGCCGTAGAGCTGACGGGCCTGGGTACGGGCGGCGTCGATGGCCGACTGCGACAGCGTGGTCGAGTCGGTTCGCATGTAGGTGATGTAGCCGTTCTCGTAGAGCCGCTGGGCGATGCTCATCGTGCGCTCGGCGGAAAACCGCAGCTTGCGGCCGGCCTCCTGCTGCAATGTCGACGTCATGAACGGTGGATACGGGCGGCGGGTGTAGGGCTTTTCCTCGACCGACCCGACGGTCAGCTGCGCTCCGCGCAGGCCGGTGGCCAGCGAACCGGCGCTGGACTCGTCGAGCACCGTCACCTCGGCGGGCTTGCGCACCGCGCCCAGCGAGTCGAAGTCGCGGCCGGTCGCGACCCGCAGGCCATCGACCGTGGTCAGTCGGGCGGTGAATCTCGGCGGCTGCGCGTTGGGGTCGGAGACGCTGGCGTCCAACTCGGCCAGCACGTCCCAATAGGCGGCGCTGCGGAACGCCATCCGGTCGCGTTCGCGCTGGACGATGATGCGGGTGGCCACCGACTGGACCCGGCCTGCGGATAGCTTCGGCGCCACCTTCTTCCACAGCACCGGGCTGACCTCGTAGCCGTACAGCCGGTCCAGAATGCGGCGGGTCTCCTGGGCGTCGACCAGATCGATGTCCAGGTCGCGCGGGTTGGCGGCGGCTTCCAGGATCGCCTGCTCGGTGATCTCGTGGAACACCATGCGCTTGATCGGAATGCGCGGCTTGAGGGTCTCCAGCAGGTGCCAGGCGATCGCTTCGCCCTCGCGGTCACCATCCGTGGCCAGATAGAGCTCATCGACGTCTTTGAGCAGGCCCTTGAGTTCGGTGACCGTGCTCTTCTTGTCGGGGCTGATGATGTAGAGCGGCTCGAAGTCTTCGTCGACGTTGACCCCGAGCCGGGCCCAGGGTTGAGACTTGTACTTCGCGGGCACGTCCGCCGCCGCCCGCGGCAGGTCCCGAATGTGGCCTCGGGACGACTCGACGATGTAATTAGCGCCCAGGTAGCCGGCTAATTTGCGCGCTTTGGTGGGCGACTCGACAATGACGAGTCGCCGCGTAGCGCCGTTCCCGCCGCCGTCAGCCACCTTTGATTACGCTCACTTTCTGACTTCGTCGTCCCCGGCAGGCCCGCGAACCAGAATTCCCGCGATCAGCCAGCGTCAATCTACGGGGCCTTTCGGCCGGTAGACACCTGACAATGTGGCACCCGAGATGAGCCGACGCAAACCGACCCCCCGTTCGCGCATCGTCTGGTCGTGGTTAGACGTGCGGCCAGAATGGCAACGCCTCCGCAACCTCGGGAGGGTCTCCGACGTTCTCTACCAGGCGCGATAGCCTTCGCCGGCCACTGATTCGCAGCGCGGGACGGGCCCCGCGGGTGCCGATCAGGGTCGGAGCGATTCCGACGCGCATGAGCGCCGACGCCAACGGCGAATGAGTGTCCGGCGCATGCGGGTCCAGTCCTAATAGATAACGGTCGGCGTCGGGGCTGCCGGCGGCCAGTATCCAGGCGCGCAGTTCCCGCGGCCCGGGCAACCACAGCGGCGGCAGGGTCTTGACCGCGCCGCGGGTCCATTCGCTCGCCATCGGCCGCAGCCGGGCGTCCACTGTGGTGCGCACCAGCGGTGTGTGTTCGTCGGTCTGGGTGATCTCAGCCGTCAATCCGGCCTCGTCGATCATCTGGCCCAGCGCCAGCGCCCGCCAGTCCTGATCGACCACCACCGACAGCCGGGCCCCGCTGCCGAACGTCACAATCTGGCCGGCGGCCGCGAGCACCCCGGTGAGGTCGGTGACCGCAGGCGGCACCGACTCAGCTGAGAAGAACGACAGCTGGCTCACGTCAACGACAGTAGGCGTCCGACCGACGACGATGCGCGCCGCAACGCGGCGAGATGAGGAGTCGGTCCATCAAGCCAGGCCGACGACGATGCGCGCCGCAACGCGGCGAGATGAGGAGTCGGTCCATCAAGCCGGCCGCGACGCAGCTGACGACGTGCGGAGGTGTCCACAACGAAAACCCCCCGTCCGAACCCGGTGATGGGGGCGGTGCGGGGGGTGTCGTTGCTAAAAGCTCAGACGGCGCGGACGCCGGTGGCCTGAGGACCCTTGGGGCTCTGTCCGACCTCGAACTCGACTCGCTGGTTCTCCTCGAGGGTGCGGAAGCCGCTTCCCTGGATCTCCGTGTAGTGGACGAACACGTCGGCCGAACCGTCTTCGGGGGCGATGAAGCCGAATCCCTTTTCCGCGTTGAACCACTTCACAGTTCCCTGTGGCATTTCTAGATGTTTCCTTTACTACTCGGGTGCGGAGCATCACCTCGATACTCCGGGCCCGTTCCGACCGCTTAACCTTGCTGAGTCGCCGGAACTTCACCCGACCTACAACCTCGCAGGAACCGCGACCGCAACGTCGATCCTGCGAAAGTTTGACACGAACACAGAAGCTGCGACCGCAAACAGTCAATCACGTTCATCGCCTCAGCGACACCCTCAAGCGACGAATTGAGCTACCACGAGGTAAACAATTCGAATGCGCTGCCGAAACGCCCGGTCGCAGCGGGATTATCGGTCGCGGATACCCGCGCTCGGTTCGAATCAGGAGGCACTTAATCGTGGTGACGTTCGGCAGCGAATTGCTCGCCGCAGCGGTCGCCGGGACCGAAGCGGGCGAACACCCGCTGCGTCATGTCGCCGAACTGCCGGCACGGCATGGCCGCCAACAGCCTTGGCCGACATGGGTCGAGCCCGATGTGCTGCGTGCATTCACCGACCGCGGCGTCAGTTCGCCGTGGGCACACCAGGTTCAGGCCTCGAATCTGGCGCACGCGGGCCGTCACGTCGTCATCAGTACCGGCACCGCGTCCGGGAAATCGCTGGCTTACCAACTCCCCATCCTCACTGCACTGGCGGCCAATCCGCGCGCTCGCGCGCTGTACATCTCGCCGACCAAAGCCCTTGGTCACGACCAGCTGCGGGCCGCCCACTCGCTGTGCGCGGCCGTAGCCCGGCTGGCCGATGTCGCGCCGACGGCCTACGACGGCGACAGCCCTACCGAAATACGCCGGTTGGCCCGTGAGCGCTCCCGCTGGGTGTTCTCCAACCCCGACATGGTCCACCTGGCGCTGCTGCGCAACCACGCCAGGTGGGCCATGTTCCTGCGCAACCTTCGATACCTGGTGGTGGACGAATGTCATTACTACCGAGGAGTTTTCGGCTCGAACGTGGCGATGGTGCTACGGCGCCTGTTGCGGTTGTGCGCGCGGTACTCCGCCGACCCTGCCACGGTGCCGACGGTCATTTTCGCCAGCGCGACGACGTCGGCTCCGGGTGCGACCGCCGCCGAACTCATCGGCCAACCCGTCGAGGAGGTCACCGAAGATGGCTCGCCGCAAGGTGCCCGGACGGTCGCGCTGTGGGAACCCGCGCTGCGCACCGATCTGACGGGTGAAAACGGCGCCCCGGTGCGGCGATCCGCCGGTAGCGAGGCGGCACGCCTGATGGCCGATCTGGTCGCCGAAGGCGCACGCACCCTGACCTTTGTCCGGTCGCGCCGCGGTGCCGAACTGACCGCGCTGGCCACCCGCGCACGATTGGAAGACATCGCTCCGCAACTGACCGAGACGGTGGCGTCCTATCGGGCGGGCTATCTTCCCGAAGACCGCAACGCGCTCGAGCAAGCACTGCTCGACGGGCGGTTGCGTGGTCTGGCCACCACCAACGCGCTGGAACTCGGTATCGATATCGCCGGGCTGGATGCGGTGGTGCTGGCCGGTTTTCCCGGAACGGTCACCTCGTTCTGGCAGCAAGCCGGCCGATCTGGCCGGCGCGGGCAGGGCGCGCTCGTGGTGCTGGTCGCCCGTGACGACCCGCTGGATACCTATTTGGTGCACAACCCGGCCGCCTTACTGGACAAGCCGATCGAGCGGGTCGTCATCGACCCGGCCAACCCGTATATTCTGGGCCCGCAGTTGCTCTGCGCTGCAACGGAATTACCACTCGATGACACCGAGGTGCGGTCACTGGGGGCCGAGGCCGTCGCCAACGCGTTGGTCGACGACGGCCTGCTGCGGCGGCGATCCGGTAAGTACTATCCGTCACCGGGTGTGGATCCCCATCCGGCAGTGGATATTCGGGGTCCCACGGGCGGTCAGATCGTGATCGTGGAAGGCGACACCGGACGCCTGCTGGGGACGGCGGGCGCGGGTCAGGCGGCCGCGTCGGTGCATCCGGGAGCGGTGTACCTGCATCAGGGTGAGAGTTACGTGGTCGACTCGCTGGACTTCGACGACGGCTTGGCTCTGGTACATGCCGAAGACCCCGGATACGCCACGTTTGCACGTGAACTCACCGACATCGCGGTCACCGGCCCCGGCGAACGCAGCACGTTTGGGCCGGTCACCCTTGGCCTGGTCCCGGTCAGTGTGACCAACCAGATAGTGGGCTACCTGCGGCGTCGGCTCAACGGTGAGGTGATCGATTTCGTCGAGCTGGCCCTGCCACCGCACACCCTGGACACCATGGCGGTGATGTACACCGTGACGCCAGAAGCATTGGACGACAACGACATCGATCCGCTGCAGATACCTGGATCGCTTCACGCCGCGGAGCATGCCGCCATCGGTCTGCTACCACTGGTGGCCAGCTGCGACCGCGGCGACATCGGCGGGCTGTCTACCGCCGTCGGCCCCGAATCCGACGGCCTGCCAAGCGTCTTCGTCTACGACGGGTATCCGGGCGGAGCAGGCTTCGCCGAACAGGGCTTCCGCCAGGCGAACACCTGGCTGGGCGCCACACTCGCCGCGATCGAGGCATGCGAATGCCCGTCGGGCTGCCCGTCGTGCGTGCAATCACCGAAGTGCGGCAACGGCAACGATCCACTCGACAAGGCGGGAGCCGTGAAGGTGTTGCGCCTGGTGCTCACCGCGCTGGGAAACGGGACTTCGACACTCGGACGACGACCGACCCCAAGGTCGACGTAAGCCACAGACCGCGCTTGGCGCAGCGGCAAGATACCTGCCGCTGCGCGAGCTGTGCAACTCTGACGCGCTCGCCTGAGCGACACTCAGCATGGTCACAGTCAGGGGCGACCGGATTCGACAGTGAGGCAACGAGTTATCCGGCTCCGCACGGCTAAGCTGCTGGGCTATGACCTACGACTGGCTGCTGGTGGAAACGCTGGGCAGAGAACCGGCCGTGGTGGCCATGGGCCGTCAACTGCAGGACCTGATTCCGATAACGACGTTTCTGAAGCGAAACCCTCGTCGCGCCGCCACCCAGTCCGCGATCGCGGAGTCGCTGCAGACCACCAAAGGCTTGGTCAGTATCACTCCCAAGAAAGACCGGGTGATCCGGACCGAGCCGGTGCTGATGTCCGACGGGCGCGTCCACGGTGTGCACGTCTGGAGCGGGCCACCCGCCGAGGAGCCACCCGAGCGCCCGATTCCGGGCACCCTGAAATGGGACGTAACCCTCGGGGTAGCGACCGACACCGCGCAGTCGCTGCTCAACATGGGGCGCAACGTCGAGATGGAGGAGCCCGAGGAGCGAGCGTTCGCGGAGTGCTGGCCGTCGGGTGAGCTCAAGCCCAATGAAGGCCGAGCGCTGGCGGCGGCGGTCAGGTTCGAACCGGGCCACACGATGTGCGACACCTGGGACGGCCGGGACTGGCAGGGCAAACCCATTCGAGTGAGCTTCGTGGTGCGCAACGGGCTCGAAGAAGGCGCGGACGGCCGCGACCACATGGTCGCCCGCGGCATGAATTGGCGTGCCGAACCCGCCGACCAGCCGACCCCGTCGGACCGGCTTGCCCAGCAGATCTTGCGCGGCCTGGCCCAGCCCGGGGTACACCGGGCGTTGTTCGATCCGCACAGCTGGACGCTGCTGAAATGGCTCGACGCGCCGTGCCCGTTCTACGACTGGCGCCGCATCGCCGCCGACAGCCCTCGGATACACCCCGACGACGAGGCGAAGAGAGCCGCGATGCGCACCGAGTTCGCCGACGGTGCGGCGTGTGCGGTGCTGCGGCTGCCGGCTCACGACGGCGGGTGGGTGCCGGTGCACGTGACGGTCAATCGGGTGGAGCTCGACGACAACGCGTTCGCCGGCCTGGTCTCGGTGCGGCTGCCCACCGACTCGGAGCTCGCTGCGGCCGACCTGACCGACTAGCCCGGGCCGGCGCGGGCGGCTGCCTGCGCCGTGCCCCACCGACCGCCCCCTGCGATCACCTCGACGGTGATCACCACATCCAGGCCGTCGACCACACAGCGCGACGTGCGGGCTCGCATCGCACGGTCTACCGCGTCGGCCTGCGCGCAGGCCGTCTCGGCTCCGGCGGGCAGGCGCGCCGCGGCGGCCAACGCGGCCAGATCGGCGGCGGCCTGGGCCCGGTGTCTGGCCACCACGGCGGCACCCAGGTACGCCACACCGCCGCTAATGGTCAGCAGCACGACGACCATCGCCGCCGCGACGACGGTGACCGACCCGTGCTCGTCACCGAGGTTCGATCGCCGCCACTGCGGTCGCGGTGAGACGCAGGGCGAGCAGCAGATTCGACCTGGTGGTGACAGTCGCGACCATGAAGCCGCCGTCCCGGCGCAGTTGCACGCCGGCACCGGCCGGAGCGACGCCACGGGCGGCAGCGACCGCTGAGCGCTCATCGCCCCGCGCCGCCAGCCGGGCGGCCTCGCGCGCCGCGTCGATACAGCGGAGTTGCATCGACATCGCGGTGATGCCAGCCAGACATAGCACCAACACGGTGACCAGCGTGGCCACACCTAGCGCCGCTTCCACGGTGGTCGCTCCGGCATCGTCGGCTAGGCCTTGGTGTTCAGCGCGCGGGCGATGATGTTCGTCAACGCCGAGACGATCGAGTCGCCGGTCACGACGGTGTAGAGGATCGCTGCGAAGGCCGCCGCCGCGATCGTGCCGATCGCGTATTCCACGGTCGACATCCCCGACTCGTCCACCACCAGCAGCGCCAGACGTGTTTTGACTACGCGAATCATGTTGATTGCCTGCATCTTTCCCTCTTTCGTTGACAGAAACGGCGCCGGCCGGAGCCGTCATAACAAGCCTGACTGCAAGAAGTCGCCGGCCAGCCCGGCGATGACCGGGACGATGCCCAGGCAGACGAACGCCGGAAGGAAGCACAGTCCGAGCGGGCCGGCGATCAACACGCCCGCACGCTCAGCCGTCGCGGCGGCAGCATGCGTGGCGTCCTGCCGGCACTGCCTGGCGAGCCCGGACACCGCATCGGCCAGCGCCACGCCCGACGCCGAGGACCGGCGAGCCAGCCGCAACAAGGCGTCGATCTGCGGGTCGACAGGGTTGGACACCGCGGACCACGCCACGGCCGGGTCGGCGCCCAGCGCCAGCAGATCGGCTGCGCGGCGCAGTGTGTGCGCCAGCGGCGGGGGCGCGGATCGGGCCGTCGCTGCTGCAGCGGTCGACACAGCCATCCCCGCTGCCAGACAGACGGCCAGCACGTCCAAACTCGACGCGATAGCCAGTGGATCCGGCCCGCTCGGCTTCCGCACCGGCGCCCTCGGCCGGCCGGCCGGCATCGCGGCGCGAAGCCGAACGGCCGAAGGCCCGGAGCCGCACAGCAGAGCGGCCGCCAAAAGTATTGCCGTAGTGGATATCACAGCGATATCGCCTGATCAGTGATGCGGTCGGCCCAGAGCAGCCCGCCGCAGACCAGCGTCAGCCCGGCGACCAGCAGCCAGCCGCCCAACTGTCCGCCAAGTAAGAACGCCATCGGACGCGCTCCGATCAGCTGACCCATCACCACCGACAACAACGGCAGGCCGGCAAGGATAGCCGCGGTGGCGCGAGCGCCCGCCATCGCCGACCGCACCTGGCCCGAGAATCTCTGCCGCTCAGCGATATCGCGCTGCGCGGCTTGCATCAACGCCGACATAGCCAAGCCGTGATCGGCGGCCAGTTGCCAACACACCGCAAGTCGCTCCCAATGTGCTTGCAACACCGAAGTTTCGCCGACGCCACGCAAACCCGCGGCGACGTCGGCACCCAGTCGAGCGCGCGCCGCCACCGCTCGGCACGCGCCGGCAACCGGTCCGGCCGTCTCTTGCGCCGCCACAGCGAAGGCGGTCGCCGGGTGTGCCCCTATCCGCAGCTCACCCACCAGCACATCGATCGCCGTCTCCAACTCACGACTCTCACCTGACCCCCGGTCGCTGCAGCGTCGACGTCGAAAGCGCAAAGCCAGCGTCGCGAGGAGCACACTTGCCGCCAAGACCGTTGTCAGCGGCAGCAATACGACCCCCACAGCCAGAGCACACAACGTCACCCAGCCCGCTGCCTGCGGTGGTAGCCCGCTACGGTTGCGGTCAGTGCGGGCCAGTCGCTGCCGCGGCGACGATGGAAGCACCAGCACCGAAGCGGCTAACGCGACCGCGGCGATCACCGGTCCGTTCATGACGCCCGCCGGTCCCGCAGCAGCCCGCGGAAACCGGCGATCTCGTCGGTGAGTCCGCGGTCGGCGTGCCACACAGTGACTGCTCGCACTCGTTCACCGGCACGGCGCAGAACCGCTACTTCAGCGAGACGCCGTCGTCCGTCACGACCGCGGGCCACATGCAGCAGCACGTGCACGGCTGCGGCCAATTGGCTATGCAGCGCAGCACAATCCAGGCCGCCGAGTGCGCCCAGCGCCTCCAGTCGGGCCGGGACCTCGGCGGGGTTGTTGGCGTGAACCGTGCCGGCACCGCCGTCGTGTCCGGTGTTCAGCGCAGCCAGCAGGTCGACCACCTCGGCGCCCCGGACCTCGCCGACCACGATCCGGTCCGGACGCATCCGCAAGGCCTGGCGGACGAGTTGGCGCACGGTGACCTCGCCGACGCCTTCGACGTTGGCGCACCGGGCCACGAGGCGGACCAGGTGCGGATGCGGTGGCGCCAATTCGGCGGCATCTTCGACGCACACGATTCGTTCGTCGGGCGCCACTGCGTTCAACATCGCCGACAGCAGCGTCGTCTTGCCCGCGCCGGTTCCGCCTGACACCAGGAACGCCAACCTGGCCGCGATCACGTCGTCGATCAATTCGGCTGCTGTGGGCGCGATGGCACCGGCCGCGATCAACGCCGCGAGATCCTGGGTCGCCGGCCGCAGTACCCGCAATGACAGGCAGGTCCCACCCACCGCGACCGGCGGTAGTACGGCGTGCAGCCGAACGGCGCACCCGCCGGTGCCCGCCCCGGTCAACTGACCGTCCACCCACGGCTGCGCGTCGTCGAGGCGCCGGCCTGCTGTCAACGCCAGCCGCTGCGCCAATCGCCGCACCGCAGCTTCGTCGACGAAACGAACGTCCGTGCGCCGCAAACCTTTCCCGTCGTCGATCCACACCGCGTCGGGAGCGGTGACCAGCACGTCGGTGGTGCCGTCGGCGCACAGCAGCGGTTCCAGGATCCCGGCACCGGTCAGCTCGGTCTGCAGTATCCGGAGATTGCTCAGCAGCTCGGTGTCACCGAGCACTCCGCCCGACTCGGACCTGATCGCGTCGGCGACCAGCTGGGGGCGAAGCGGAGCGGATTCGGTCGCCAGTCGCTCCCGCACCCGATCGATCAGTGAACCGCTCATGCCGCCCGGCTATCGGTCTGTGCCGCCGGATCAGCCGCCAGCAGCGCGAGCAAACCGCGGGCAGCCACGGCCAGTGCCGAGCGGCGGCCCAGCCGCAGGCCGCCGTGCTCGAGCTGCTCGGCCAGGCGCGGCTGCGGCTTCATCGACGCCAGCAGCGGCACCCCCGCGATCGCGGCCAGTTCTTCGGCCCGTAATCCGCCGGGCGCCGGGCCCCGCACCACCAGCCCGACGTTGGGATTGATGGCGGCCAGCACCGGAACGAGCGTCGCGGTCGCCGCGCAAGCCCGCACATCACATGGGCTGACCACGACGACGAGATCAGCTGCGTTCAAAGCGGTTTCGACGGCATCGGTCATGCGGCGCGCGAGGTCGCACACCGCTGTTACTCCGCCGCGACGGCCGGCGTCGAGCACGGCTAGCACCGCGCCGCCGTCTAGTTCATACCCGCGCCGGGTACCCGACAGCAGAGTGATGCCGCGGTGCCGGGGTAACGCATCGCGGACCGCCGACCAGGTCAGCCGGCCACCTTGGAGCGCCAGGTCAGGCCAGCGCACTCCGGGTGCGGCCTCGGCGCCGACCAAGAGATCGATCCCGCCGGCCCAGGGATCCAGGTCGACCAGCATCGCATCGCTGGCCGCCTGCGCCAGCGCAACCGCGAAGAGCGACGCACCCGCACCTCCGCACCCACCGATCACCGCGACGACCGCGCCGCGAACACCGTCGTCGCGAGCTGATTCAGCGGCCTCGGCGAGCGCGCGGACCAGATCGTTCTCCTGCGCAGGCAATCTCAGCACGTGCCCGGCACCGACTTCGATGGCTGCGGCCCAGGTTGCCGGCGGTGGATCGTCGCCGCTGGCCACGATCACGTGCGCGCGGCGGGGCCGACCGGTGAGTGCACAGCCCCGCGCGGCCGCCTCGTCGAGCACGACCGCCGCTGCCGCCGACCACGCCTTTCTGCTTACCGGGACAGCATTGGCGACGTGGACAACTCGCACACCGACCGCTGCCGCAACCCGATCCAGCTCGTCGCGCAAAGTGGGATCGGCGAGCACGGCCAGGACTCCGCGCGCATCGTTTGTGGGCACCGGCCCACCGTGCCGCGACGGGTCTGGCACCGCCAGTCACGAAACGATTTTTGTGGACAAGGTTTCAGCTGTGGATACATCGCAGCGGATGATCGGGCTAAGAATTTGCCCGACAAAAGGGACGACCCCCGCCAGGGGGGAGGAGGCGAGGGTCGTCGTGAATCAGCCCCGGGGGGTCGGGCTGATACACCCTCGGCTAAGCCGAGTGATGCTTACTATACACATGAGAGTGTCGCGCAGCGCAAGGGTTGCCGGGCAGAAATAAGTAACGCCTTTAAGTAGCTGAACCATCGGTCTTAAAACCGTCGCGATCGTCAAAACAACCTCTGACCGGCGCTTTTGTCGACCGCGTCGCGATTTGGCGGCGCGTCGCCCTATGCTGAGGCGGTGACGGTCTCCGACTCGGCCGCTGACCAGCAAACTTCGCCGACGCCCACCGGTCCTACTGCGCGCACGGCTGCGTTCTTCGATCTCGACAAGACGATCATCGCCAAATCCAGCACGCTGGCGTTCAGCAAACCCTTTTTCGCGCAGGGTCTGATCAATCGGCGGGCCGTCCTCAAGTCGAGCTACGCGCAGTTCTTGTTCTTACTCTCCGGCGCCGACCACGACCAGATGGACCGGATGCGGATTCATCTGACCAACATGTGCACCGGGTGGGACGTCGAGCAGATCAGGACGATCGTCAACGAGACGTTGCACGACATCGTCACGCCGCTGGTGTTCGCCGAGGCCGCCGACCTGATCGCCAGCCACAAACTGTGCGGCCGCGACGTCGTGGTGGTGTCGGCATCCGGTGAGGAACTGGTGGCGCCGATCGCGCGCGCACTGGGAGCCACTCACGCGATGGCGACCCGGATGGTCGTCGAGGACGGTAAGTACACCGGCGAGATCGGGTTCTACTGTTACGGCGAAGGCAAGGTGCAGGCCATTCGTGAGCTGGCCGCGCGCGAGGGCTACCCCCTCGAGCACTGCTACGCCTACTCCGACTCGATCACCGACATGCCGATGCTCGAGGTCGTCGGTCATCCGACCGTGGTCAATCCCGACCGCGCGCTGCGCCGCGAAGCCACCGCTCGCGACTGGCCGGTGCTGGCGTTTTCCCGGCCGGTGTCGCTGCGTGACCGCATTCCGGCGCCTTCGGGAGCAGCCGTCGCCACCACCGCCGCGGTGGGAATCAGCGCCCTGGCCGCCGGCGCGCTGACCTATTCGCTGCTGCGCCGGCTGTCGCTCTAGCACGCCCCAGCAAACTTTCGTTGTCACGGGTCGGCATCGCTTCGGTGATTTGATGACATTTAGCCCTTGATGTGACCGGGGTCACGGAGTACAAAGGATCTACGGAAGTCCGGTACGGCCAAGATCGATCCGGAAGAGAAGGGCCGATCTCCCGAACGGGGCAACCGAGCACGGTTCCCGGCACCCACGCGAAGTCATAGCCGCGATAATGGCAAAAGTGTTGCGGGCCTGCGTAATTGCGAATAGCGAACGGCGTCGACGGCCCTTTGGGTGGGGCCGCAACCGGAAGCGTCGCAAGATCGCCGAGGCCACCCCACGCAACCCACAGATGCACGCTTGGTAACCGAGATCCGTGCTAGCGGGCGGCGAGCCGAAATCCTTCGGTACGCCGCCCGCTTTATCAGTTCTAGTGCCCGCGATCGCCCTGCTCGGTCAACGTTTCAGCAATCGCCAACGCCTCCTGCGCGCCAGTGCGCATCGCGCGGCAGGACAACACCAGCCACGCGGCCATGCCCTCGGGTGTTCCGGCCGCGAACCCGGCCGTCGCCTCGCGATAGTCCGCCGCGCGACGCATCCAGCCGACCTCCGGCACCCCCAGCCCGTGCGGGTCGAGCCCAGTGGCGATGGTGACCAGCCGCGACACCGCGCGCGCCACCACTCCGTCCGCGGTGCCGAACGGCGCCAGGGTCAGCAGCTCACCGTGCGCGACGGCAGCGATCACCGGGGCCGGCGCTTTGGTAGCGCCGGAGACGATCTGGGCGAGCAATTCCAGACGCGGTCCGACGTCGGGTTCGGGGCGCGGCCGGCCCAGCTGACTCTCGTCGACCCGGTCGGCCGCCGCCAGCATGTGCAACCGGGCCAGCGCCTGCAACGGCGCGCGCTGCCACACCCGGACGAGGTTGGTTTCGCCGCCCTCCAGCGCCTGCGCGACGCGCAGTGCCCCCGCGAAGACCGGATCGCTGATGGCGGATACGTCGAGCTGATCGTCGAGTTTGTGACCGCCGCCGTCCAGCACCGCCGACGCCCTGGCCGACCGCAGAGCGGCCTCCGCGGCGGTCACCGGCCAGCGCCGCAGGTTGGCGCGGTGCCGATGCGCCCGGCCGAGCGCCTCCCGCGCTTGTTCGCTGGCGGCAGCGACACCGGGCAGCTCCATCAGCGGAGCAAGCGGATCGGGGGTCACGGCTTGCCAGCCTAGCCAGCACCCGCACCGGGAACCGCGGCCAGGAGCTGCCGGGTGTACTCGTGCTGTGGCCGGGTGAAGACATCCTCGGTCGGCGCGCGTTCGACCACCCGGCCCGCCTGCATCACCATGACCTCGTCGGCGATCTGCCGGATCACCGCGAGGTCATGGCTGATGAACAGATACGTCAGGTCCAGTGCCTCCTGCAGCTCGGCAAGCAGTTCCAGGATCTGGGCCTGCACCACGACGTCGAGTGCCGAGACTGCCTCGTCGCAGACCACCACCTCGGGCCGCAGCGCCAGCGCCCGCGCGATCGCCACTCGCTGGCGCTGGCCCCCGGACAACTCCCGCGGGCGCCGGTTCAGCAGCGACGACGGAAGCGCGACCTGCTCGGCCAGCTCCCGTACGCTTTGGCGGCGTTGACGGCGATCACCGATCCGATGGATTCGCAGTGGCTCCTCGATGATCTGCGACACCGAGTACATCGGATCCAAACTGCCGTATGGGTTCTGGAACACCGGCTGGATTTTGCGACGAAACGCCAGCGTCTCCGGCCGACCCATCGACGCGGCGTCGGTCACCTCTGTTCCGTCGAAAACCACTGTGCCCGAGCTTGGTTGCAGCAGGCCGAGCACCATTCGGGCCAAGGTGGATTTCCCGGATCCGGACTCCCCGGCCACCGCCAACGTGGTGCCGCGGCGCAGCCGGAACGAGACATCGTCGACGGCCCGCACCTCGGACGTGCGCCATGGCACACCGCGCGAAGACCGGTAGATCTTGGTCAGCCCGGCGGCGACGATCACGTCAGCCGAGTCCTCGGGTACGGGCCGGCGCGCGGTGGGAGCAGCACGCAACGCGGGCGCCGCCGCCACCAGCCGTTGGGTATAGGGATGCTGCGGCTGGTGCAGAATTGCTTGTGCGGCGCCAGTTTCCACCACCTGACCCTGGTTCATCACGATCAGCTGGGCGGCCCGTTCGGCGGCCAGCGCCAGGTCGTGGGTGATCAGCAGCACCGCGGTGCCCAATTCACCGGCAAGCTGCTGCAGATGGTCGAGGACGCGGCGTTGCACGGTGACGTCTAGGGCCGACGTCGGCTCGTCGGCGATCAGTAGCCGCGGGCGGCCGGCCAGCCCGATGGCGATCAGCGCGCGTTGACACATTCCGCCGGATAGCTGATGCGGATACTGCCGGGCCCGCAAACCCGGCTCGGGCAGACCGGCGTCGGCCAGTAGCTGGACCGCGCGGCGATCGATATTATTTGCGCGCAACGCTTCTCGTACTTGAAAGCCGACCCGCCACACCGGGTTCAGGTTGGTCATCGGATCCTGGGGCACGTAGCCGATCCCACTGCCCCGGATGGCCCGCAATTGCCGCTGGGAGGCAACGGTGAGGTCGATTCCATCGAACTCGATATGGCCTGCGGTGATGCGTCCGCCGGGCGGAAGCAGCCCGAGAATCGCCGCGGCGGTGGTGGACTTCCCCGACCCCGACTCGCCGACGATCGCCACGGTCTGGCCCGCACGCACCTCGAGGTCTACGCCCCGAACGGCCGGATCTCCTTCGCCGAAGCGGACTTCGAGCCCGGCAACGCGCAGCAGCGGCAAACCAGCTGTGTTCATGGGCGCCACTTCTCCTCATCGCTGCGCTCTGCATCGTCGTCGGCGCAGTTCATGGGCGCCACTTCTCCTCATCGCTGCGCTCTGCATCGTCGTCGGCGCAGTTCATGAGCGCCACTTCTCCTCATCGCTGCGCTCTGCATCGTCGTCGGCGCAGTTCATGAGCGCGACTTCTCCTCATCGCTGCGCTCTGCATCGTCGTCGGCGCAGTTCATGGGCGCCACGACGGATCCAGGGCGTCCCTTAGTACGTCGCCGATGATCATGAACGCCAGCACGGTAAGCGCCAGCGCACCAGCCGGATAGAACAAAATCGGCGAGCCGGCACGCAGTCGAATCTGGTCGACATTGATGTCACCGCCCCACGACACGATCGACGGCGGCAACCCCACCCCGAGATACGACAGCGTGGCCTCGGTGACGATGAACAATCCGAGCGCGATGGTGGACACCGCGATCACCGGGCCGATCGCATTGGGCAGAACATGCCGTAACAGGATGCCGAACCTGTTCAGCCCGAGAGCTTTCGCTGCCAATACGTAGTCGCTACCGCGGACCGCGAGCACAGCGCCGCGGGTGATCCGGGCGATCTGCGGCCAGCCGAAGAGCGCGAGGATCGCGATCACCGTCCACACCGTGCGGTGATGCATCACCTGCATCAGCACAATCGCGGCCAGCAGCAACGGGATGGCGAAGAACACGTCGGCGACACGGGAGACGATCGCATCGAGCCAGCCGCCGTAGAAACCGGCCAGCGCCCCCAGTGCGCCCCCGACGACGAACACCAGCAGGGTGGCGCCGATGCCGACCGTGATCGAGGCACGCGCACCGTAGATGGTGCGGGCGTAGATGTCGTGGCCCTGCAGGTCGGTGCCGAACCAATGGGACGCTGACGGCCCGAGCAGGCTCTGATCCGGGTTGGCGTAGCCGGGATCGGCGGCGGTGAACAACGACGGGAACACGGCGACAACCACGACGAGGCCGATCAGCACCGCGCTGACGACGAACTGCGGACGGCGGCGCAGCACGCACCAGGTATCACGCCAAAACCCGCTGTCGCCATGCATTTCAGCCATAGCGAATCCTCGGGTCCAACGCCGCGTACAACAGATCCACAGCCAGGTTGGTGACCAGGTAGACGACGACGAGCACCGTCACGATCGATACCACGGTCGGCGCCTCTTGACGGGTGACGGCCTGGTAGAGCACGCCCCCGACACCGTGGATGTTGAAGATCCCTTCGGTGACGATCGCTCCGCCCATCAGCGCGCCGAGGTCAGCGCCGAGGAAGGTCACCACCGGGATCAGCGAATTGCGCAGGATGTGCACGATGACCACGCGCCGCCGCGACAATCCTTTCGCTGTGGCGGTTCGGACATAGTCGGCGTGCGCGTTGTCGGCGACCGCGGACCGGGTCAGCCGCACCACGTAGGCGAATGACACTGCGCCCAGAACGATTCCGGGGAGCAGCAGCCGAGCGAACGTCGGCTGGTCGCCGACCGTCACAGCGGCCAAACCCAGCCGAACTCCGAGCACGAACTGCGCGAGGAAGCCGAGCACGAAGATCGGCACCGCGATGATGACCAGGCTGACGATCAGTATGCCGCCGTCGAAAATTCCGCCCTGGCGCAGCCCGGCGATCACCCCGAATCCGACGCCGAACACCGCCTCCACTGTCAGCGCCACCAACGCCAACTTGAAAGTGACCGGAAATGCCTGCGCCAGAACGGTACTCACGGGTAGCCCGGAGTAGGCGTGACCTAGATCGCCTCGCAGGACGCCACCGAGATAATGCAGGTACTGCAACCAGAACGGGTCATCGAGGTGGTACTGCGCTCGCAACTGGGCGGCTACCGCCGGGCTCAGCGGGCGATCGCCGCCCAGCGCCGCGATCGGGTCGCCGGGCAGCAGGAAAACCATGCCGTAGATCAGTAACGTCGCACCCAGAAAGACCGGGACCATGGCAGCGACACGTCGGGCGATGTACCAGCCCATGTCAGGCCTTCACGATGCGTTCGTAGTCAGGCAGCCCGTTCCAGGTCAGCACCACCCGGTCGACCGCGGCAGAGTGTCCGGCGACCGCAACGGTGTACCACAACGGCACGACAGGCATGTCCTGCAACAGGATTCGCTGGGCATCATTGGCGAGCGTGAAGGATTGCGGCAAGTCGGGGGCCGCTTCGGCGGCGGCGATCGCGGCGTCGAACCGCGGGTTGGAGTAGCCGACATCGTTGGCGCCCGCGCGGCTGACGAACAACGGTTCCAGGAATTCCAGCATGGACGGGAAGTCGCCTTGCCACCCGGCGCGGAACGCGGTGCTGATCGTGTGGCTGGTGATCTGGGTCCGGAAGCCGGCGAAGGTGGGCTGTGGCGCACCGATGGCGTCGATGCCGAGCGTGTTTTTGATGCTGTTGGCCACCGCATCCACCCACTCCTGGTGTGAGCCGTCGGCGTTGTAGGAAATCGCATAGCGGCCAGACCATTTCGAGATGGCGTCGGCCCGCGACCACAAGGCCCGCGCACGGTCCGGGTTGAAGTTCAGCGCCTCGTTGCCGTCGATACCGGGGTTGAATCCGGGCAGCGAGCTGGCCGTGAACTCGCGGGCCGGAGTGCGCGCGCCGGAGAAGATCTTGTGGCAGATCTGGTCCCGGTTCACCGCCGCGGCCAGGGCGAGGCGGCGCAATCGGCCCTCCTCGCCGGAGAAGTGCGGCAGGCTCAGCGGCGTGTCCAGGCTCTGGTTGGCCGCGGCGGGCGCGGTCACCGCTCGGTCGCCGAGGTCTCGGCGGTAGACGGGCAGCACGCTGGGCGGAATGGTGTCCAGCACATCGAGATTGCTCGACAGCAGATCGGCGTAGGCGGTGTCGAGGTTGGCATAGAAGACGAACCGCAGACCTTTGTTGTGCGGCATCCGGTTGCCGTGGTAGCCGGGGTTGGTCACCAGGTCGAGCTTGACGTTGTGCTGCCAGGCCGGGTTGCCCGGCTGGTCGGCAAGTCGGTACGGGCCGTTGCCGATCGGATGCTGGCCGAACGCCGCCATGTCTTTCAGCGCGGCGTCGGGCAGCGGGTAAAACGGCGAAAATCCAAGCCGCAGAGTGAAATCGATGGTCGGACCCTTGAGCCGCAAGGTGAATTCGTGATCGTCAACCACCTGCAGCCCCGACATCTTGGTCGCAGTCGGTTTGGGCGCGGCTACCTCGTCGAAGCCCGCGATCGGGGCGAAGAAGCTCTGCTGCAGCTGAGCATTGACGGCCAGGGCGCCGTAGTTCCAGGCGTCAACAAAGGAGTGCGCGGTGACCGGCGAGCCGTCGCTGAACACCCAATCCGGTTTCAGGGTGATCCGGTAGTTGATGTCGTCGGTGGTCTCGATCGACCGGGCGACTTCCAGCGTGGGTGCGCCCTTCGCGTCATAGGACATCAGGCCGGCGAACAACCGGTCGATGATCCGGCCGCCGTTGGAGTCGTTGGTGTTCGTGGGGATCAGCGGGTTCTGTGGCTCGCCCGCATTGACGATCACCACGTCGGTACGGACGTTGCCGCCGCCGCAGCCGGTCAGCGATGCGGTGGCCAGCATTGCGGTCGCCGCAAGAATGCGAAACCGATGCAAGCCGTCCTCCTCCGATCCGCAACACACTTTCAGGCGTAACAGTCACCGCAGTCGCCGAGGTCGGCGTCGCCCACAAGGTCCTCCGCGCGACTGTATTGCCTACAGCCGCGCAAAAATCAACCAACCTGCCCGGCCCGTTCCCCAACGGCCAAGTGGCCGTGGCGTCACCGGACTAGGCTCGTGCGCGTGACCGAGACCCACACCAAGGCACCGTCGTCCTATCCGCCGTCGAAAGAGTTCGCCGCACAGGCCAATGCGCGCGATGACCTGTATCAACAGGCCGAGCAGGACCGACTCGCATTCTGGGCTGAGCAGGCTAACCGACTGTCTTGGGCCACACCGTTTTCCGAGGTGCTGGACTGGTCGGCACGCCCGTTTGCCAAATGGTTCACCGATGGCAAACTAAATGTCACCTACAACTGTGTGGACCGCCACGTAGAGGCCGGCAACGGCGGCCGGGTTGCCATCCACTGGGAGGGTGAGCGGATCGGCGAAGACCGCACCCTGACCTACAGCGATCTCCAGGCCGAGGTGAGCAAAGCCGCCAACGCGCTCGCGGGCCTGGGCCTAGTCGCGGGGGACCGCGTCGCGATCTACCTGCCGATGATTCCCGAAGCCATCGTCGCGATGTTGGCCTGCGCACGACTGGGCGTGCTGCACAGCGTGATCTTCGCCGGCTTCACCGCCACCGCACTCGGCGCCCGCATCGACGACGCCGAGGCCAAACTCCTGATAACCGCTGACGGGCAGTTCCGCCGCGGCAAGCCGGCGCCGTTGAAGGAAGCGGCCGACCAGGCCGTCGCCGACACCAGCACAATCGAACACGTCCTGGTGGTTCGGCGCACCGGCGCCGAGATCGGATGGACCGAAGGCCGCGACGTGTGGTGGCACGATGTCGTCGACTCGGCATCGCCGCAACACCACGCCGAGGCATTCGATGCCGAGCATCCGCTGTTCCTGCTGTACACCTCCGGCACCACCGGTAAGCCCAAGGGCATCGTGCACACCAGCGGCGGCTACCTCACCCAGGCGTCCTACACCCACCACAACGTCTTCGACATCAAGCCCGAGACCGACGTGTTCTGGTGCACCGCCGATATCGGCTGGGTCACCGGGCACACCTACGGCGTCTACGGGCCGCTGTCCAACGGCGTCACCCAGATCATCTACGAGGGAACTCCGGACACGCCCGACCAGCACCGGCATTTCCAGATCATCGAAAAGTACGGCGCGACAATCTATTACACGGCGCCAACGATGATCCGCACCTTCATGAAGTGGGGTCGCGAGATCCCGGACGCCCATGACCTGTCCAGCCTTCGGCTGCTGGGCACCGTCGGTGAGCCGATCAACCCGGAGGCGTGGCGCTGGTACCGCAAGGTCATCGGCGCCGACAGCACCCCGATTGTGGACACCTGGTGGCAGACCGAGACCGGTGCGGCGATGATCTCCCCGCTACCGGGCGTCGCGGCGGCCAAACCGGGTTCGGCGATGAGGCCATTGCCCGGCATCTCGGCGAGGATCGTCGACGATGAGGGCAATCAGCTCACCCCGCCGTCGTCCGACGAAGGGGAGCACACCAGCGGATACCTCGTCCTCGATCAGCCCTGGCCGTCGATGCTGCGCGGTATCTGGGGTGACGACGACCGCTTCCGCGAGACGTACTGGTCGAAGTTCGCCGAGCAGGGCTGGTACTTCGCCGGTGACGGAGCCCGTTACGACACCGACGGCGCGATCTGGATCCTGGGCCGCATCGACGACGTGATGAACGTATCGGGGCACCGCATCTCCACCGCCGAGGTGGAGTCAGCGCTGGTCGGCCACTCCGGGGTGGCCGAAGCCGCGGTGGTCGGGGCCACCGACGAGACCACCGGCCAGGCGATCTGCGCCTTCGTCGTGCTGCAGGCCGACCACGCCGCGACGACCGGCGCGGAGATCATCGACGAGTTGCGCGCCGAGGTCGCACGGGTGATCTCACCGATCGCGCGGCCACGCGAACTTCACGTGGTGCCCGAGTTGCCGAAGACCCGCAGCGGCAAGATCATGCGACGGCTGCTGCGTGACATCGCCGAGAAGCGCGACCTCGGCGATACCTCCACGCTGCTCGACCCGGGCGTGTTCGACGCGATTCGCGCCGCCCAGTGACGATGCGGGCCGGAACGGCCCGTCAGGCGGGAATCGGGACGAACCCGGCGCCGGGACGGTTCTTGGCCGCCAGGTCGGCCAGGTCGGCGTTGATCGACTGCACCACCGCCGGCGTGTGCAGCGGAATGTACTTGGTGACGCAGACCGGCAGGCTGTCGCTGAACGCGCCGTGGATCATCCCGACCAGCTGATCGTTGACCGTCACGGGGGCGCCGGAGTCGCCCGGCTGTCCGCACACCTGCATGAGGATCGTGCCCGGATCCTGACCCGGGCCCCACGTGACACCGCATGAGTTGCCGGTGGTCCGGCCCTGCTTGCAGGCGACCTGACCGAACGCTGGATCCGGCCCGATGCCGTTGATCGCGAAGCCACCGAAGTTCGCTTGCGGCACCACCTTGGCCTTGTCGAATTGAATGACCGCGTAGTCCAGACCGTCGTTGCCCGACACCATGGTTCCCACGTTGCCGCGGTTCTTGGCGTCCTCGACGGCGACCACCGCGCCCGGGCCGCCGCAGTGCGCCGAGGTGAAGCCGATCAGGTCGCCCTTGGGATCGGTGCCGATGGTGGTCAGCGTGCACAGGGCGTCGTTGTTGACGATGATGCCCGCTCCGCCGCCCAGCGGAATCCGATCGTCGGCTCGCGCGGGCGCGTCGTGTAGACCGAGCAGGCTGCCCACCATGATCAGGGCCGCCGTCGGCCTGAGCAGCTGACGGCTCGTGATCTGCAACGCGGTTCTCCCGTCGGCGAAAAAGCACATACGCCAGAAATGGCGGCGCAAGTCTAGCGTGATCGGTGCCCGCCGGCGCCCATCCCGAAACCGCCCAGCCTCACACGGCCTTCCCTCGTCTGGCGCGGGACTGCATGGCAACATGAACCGCGACGACCGCGCGTCCTACGACGATGCGCCGGACAAGCAGAGCCAGCTCGGGAGGACCGTCTGTGAGCAAGTCAGACCGAAAGAACGTCGACCGCAAGGATGGCGTTCCCAGCACGCTGACCAGCATCCCACTGACCGACCCCCACGCGCTATCCGCCGAGCCGTCTATCGGCGAGCTGGTCAAAGATGCCACTTCGCAGATGTCGACGCTGGTACGCGCGGAGGTCGAACTGGCCCGCGCCGAAATCACCCGCGATGTCAAGAAGGGTCTGACCGGCAGCGTCTTCTTCATCGCCGCCCTGGTGGTGCTGTTCTACTCGACATTCTTTTTCTTCTTCTTTCTGGCCGAGTTGCTCGACACCTGGTTGTGGCGCTGGGCGGCGTTCCTGATCGTTTTCGGGATCATGGTGGTGGTGACCGGTGCCCTGGCGCTGTTCGGTTTCCTGAAGGTCCGGCGCATCCGCGGTCCGCAGCAGACCATCGAATCGGTGAAGGAGACCCGGTCGGCTCTCACGCCGGGTCATGACAAACCCTCGGCGCCGGCACTGAATTCGGGTGGGACGCCCACCGATCCCTCGGGTTGGTAAATGGCCCCACCAGATCCGTCGGTAACCCGCATCGACGGTCCATGGCGCCATCTCGACGTGCACGCCAACGGCATCCGGTTCCATGTCGTCGAGGCGACCCCGGACAGCCAAGACACCCCGTCGACCTCGCTTCCGCTGGTCATCATGTTGCACGGCTTCGGCTCGTTCTGGTGGTCGTGGCGCCACCAGTTGCGCGGCCTGACCGGCGCACGCGTGGTCGCGGTGGACTTGCGCGGCTACGGCGGCAGCGACAAGCCGCCCCGCGGATATGACGGCTGGACGTTGGCCGGCGACACCGCCGGCCTGATCCGCGCGCTGGGGCACACGTCGGCGACGCTGGTCGGTCACGCCGACGGCGGCCTGGTCTGCTGGGCAACCTCGGTGCTGCATTCGCGGCAGGTGCGCGCCATCGCGGTGGTCAGCTCGCCGCACCCGGCCGCATTGCGCCGCTCGGTGCTGACCCGCCGAGACCAGAGCCGCGCACTGCTGCCGTCACTGCTGCGTTACCAGGTGCCGATCTGGCCGGAACGCGCACTGACCCGGCATAACGGCAGCGAACTCGAACATCTGATCCGTAGCCGCGCTGGCGCTAAATGGCTTGCCTCCGAAGACTTTTCCGAGACAATCGGCCACCTCCGTCAGGCCATCCAGATTCGGTCGGCCGCGCATTGCGCGCTGGAATACCAGCGCTGGGCGGTACGTAGTCAGTTGCGCGAAGAGGGTCGACGCTTCATGCGATCGATGAGCCGGCCGTTCGGCATACCGATGCTGCACATCCACGGCGACGCCGATCCCTACGTGCTGGACGATCCGGTGGTCCGAACGCAGCGCTACGCGCCGCACGGCCGCTACGTGTCAGTCGCCGGCGCAGGGCACTACAGCCACGAAGAGAAACCGGACGAAGTCAACGCCCACCTGTCGCGATTTCTCGACCGGGTTTACCGCTCGCCGGTCAGCTGACGCATTCGCCGGTGGGCACCGGTGCGGTGTCGCCGATGTGCGCGAGTTGCCCGGCGACCTCTTTGGCCGTCAGCACGAAACCGGTGTCGTTGTCGTCGACCGCCGCGCCGAACACGACTCCGATCACCTGACCATCGAGGTCGATCAGTGGTCCACCTGAATTGCCTTGTTCCACATTGGCTCTGACGGTGTAGACCTCGCGGTTGATCGTCGCCTTGCGGTAGATGTCCGGCCCGTTCAGTTCGATGAGCTCGCGGATCCTGGCCGGCGTCGCCATGAACCCGCCACCACCCGGATAACCCATCACGATGCCTTCGGTGCCCGATGTCACCGGAGAGTTGGCGAACGCCAGCGGCCCGGCCGGCAGGTGCGGAACCGACAGGATCGCGATGTCGACGGTCGGGTCGTAGGACACCACGGTGGCGTCGTACGGATTGCCGCTGGCCTCGACGGTGACGTTGTTGGAGCCGGCGACCACGTGCGCATTGGTCATCACGCGATCCGGTGAGAGCACAAATCCACTGCCCTCCAACACTTTCGAGCAGCTCGGTGCGATCGCGCGGATCTTCACCACGCTGGGTTCGGTGTTCGCGACGACGGGATTCTTGGACAGCGCGGAGTCCGGGGCGGCGACCGCCACGACGGGGGTCCGGCTGAACGGCTCGAGCACCTGCGGCAGACCCGAGGTGTCCAGCAGCGCCGACAACCGCTTGGGCACCGTCTTGAGCCATGGCGGCGCATAGTCGTTGACCTCGCCGAGCACACGCGAACCTCGCACTGCCGCAGCCAAACTGGGTTGACCCGCCGATGACGTCAACGGAGTCGCCAGCAGCCATGCCGCCACCAGCACCACCACCAACTGCACGGCCACGCCGACCAGCGAATCGAGGAACCGGATCGAGTTGCTGTGGATCGAGCCACGCACCGCGCGGCCCAACACCACACCGGCGACCTCGCCGACGACGACCAACGCCAGGATCAGGAACAGTGCGGCGAACAGCTTGGCCCGCGGCGCGGCGACATGCGCGACGAGGTGGGGGGCCAGCAGCACACCGGCGATCGCGCCGAGCAGTACACCGACGAATGACAGCAGCGAGCCGAGCGCACCTGAGCGCCAGCCCGAGACCGCCGCGATGAACGCGACGGCCAGCACCGCGATGTCCAACCACTGTGAGGAGCTCATCACGCATCTTCCTCGTCGCCGACCAGTGCCATCGCTTCGTCCAGCTCGCGAATATCGCTGGCGTCCCAGGGCTTTGCCCAACCAGCGACATCCAGCATCGCGGAAATCACCTGACCGGTGAAACCCCAGACCAGCATCTCGTTCAACAGGAATGCCGGCCCGGCGAAGCGGCGGCTGAGGGTGCGGCGGTACACCATCAGCCGGTTGGCGGGATTGATGAAGGCACGGACCGGAACCCGGGCCACTATTGCGGTTTCCGCCTGATCCACCACGGCCACCGGCCCCGGGTCCGGCGAATAAGCCAGCACGGGCACGACGTGAAAACCCGACGGCGCGATGAACGTTCGCTCCATCGTGACCAGTGGATGCAGTCTGCCGGTGTCGATGCCGGTCTCCTCGCGCGCCTCGCGCAGCGCGGTGGCAACCGGCCCGTCGTCTTCGGGATCGGATGCGCCGCCGGGGAATGCGGCCTGGCCGGCGTGGTGGCGCAGCGTGGCGGCCCGCACGATGAGCAGCAGGTCGGCGTCGTCGGGCAGCGAATCCGGTGCGGCGCCGTGAGACTCGTTTGCCGGCGGGCCGGAGAACAGCACCAGCACCGCCGCGTCGCGGCCCTTGTTGCCCGCCAACTTCTTCGACGCGGTCACCATGGCCAGCACGTCGGCGGGCAGCCGTCGCTTGTACGCATCGGGAATTTCGGCGATGTTGTCGACCAAAGGTCGCAGCCAGGGCGGGCCGATTTCGGGCGTCAACAAATCCGTTCCACCCGAGTGATCGAGACGCCTGCGAGTGCCGCCTCCGCTCACCGGCGCCCCCTTCGTGCATCCAGCTGCTCGACCGCATCCGTAATCTCGTCCGCAGTCGCGAAAGCGCGGGGCAGCGTCTCCGCAACGCTACCGTTCGGGTCCAACACGACCGTCGCGGGCATCACGTTGGGTACGTGTAACGCCGCCGCCACCCGGCGTCCGCCGTCTTGCAGCGTCGGCAGCCGAACGCCGAGTTCGGCCAGTCGCAGCAGAGCCGCCGTCTCGTTCTCGTCCTGATGCACGGTCACCACGAGCACGTCGGAGCCGACCCGTCGCTGATACTCCGCCATCGCGGGAAGTTCGGCCGCACACGGAGCGCACCAATAGGCCCACATGTTGAGCACGACACGGTGCCCGGCCAGCGCGGGCCCGACGTCGACGACCGAACCGTCGGCCGCGCATTCGACTGTCACACCACGCAGCGCCACCGGGCCGGATTGCCCGCTCGGACGTGGACACGGCGCAAGGTCGGCCCGCTGTCGCGGTCCGGCCAGCGCAGCCGCGGTGTCGGCGTCGCGGTGTCCGCGGGCGGGACCGGTGGGAGCGTCTCTCGGCGACTGGGTCGTCGAGAGATGAGACGCATCGCGCAGCGCCACCACCAGCACCACGACCAACGCCGCGGCCACCACCAGCACCGCGAGGGTCCAGCGGGCGGTCCGAGTGTTGAGCGTGATCAATGCAGCCGGCGCCGTTACTAGAGCCCGGCCATCGCCAGGAGGTGTTCGGCCTCCGGGCCGGTGACCAGCGCGGCGGCAATCTCCGGCTCGGTGGGTCCGCTGCCATACGACGGACAGTCCTTGGCCAGCAAGCAGACCCCACAGGCCGGCTTACGGGCATGGCAGACCCGACGTCCGTGAAAGATCACCCGGTGGCTGAGCAGCGTCCACTCCTTGCGTTCGATGAGTTCGCCGATCGCGCGCTCGACCTTGACCGGGTCTTCCTCGGCGGTCCAGTGCCACCGCCGCACCAGGCGGCCGAAATGGGTGTCGACGGTAATTCCCGGAACGTCGAACGCGTTGCCCAGGATGACGTTGGCGGTCTTGCGACCCACACCGGGCAGCGTCACCAGCTCTTCCATAGTGCTCGGGAGTTCGCCCTCGAAGCGCTCGATCAAGGCTTGACCGAGGCCGATCAACGATGTCGCCTTATTGTGAAAAAAACCGGTCGGGCGAATAAGTGCTTCGAGTTCGTCGCGGTCGGCCCGCGCATAGTCCACCGCGGTCCGGTAACGGACGAACAGCGCGGGCGTGGTCAGATTCACCCGCTTGTCCGTGCTCTGCGCCGACAGGATGGTTGCCACCGCCAACTCCAGCGGCGTGGTGAAATCCAGCTCGCAGTGCGCATCGGGAAACGCCTGCGCCAGTTGACGATTCATCCGGCGCGCCCGACGTACCAAGCCGGTTCGGGTCTCCGATGCGAAGCGGCGGGCAACTGCCGCAACGGGGCCGGTGGAGCCCTTGGCGGCAGCACGAGAAGGTTTGCCCATTGTCACCTCGACGACAGTACTGATTCGTGATCCCGCTGAGACCTTAGCCGTGTTTACTTGCTGCTTGTGTCCTGGTTGCTAGTTGCATTCACCCCGGGGTTGCTAATGCTGGCAACTTTCGGGCTTGCACGCCTTGAAGCGGGCTTGGAGAAAGACACAGTCACCGCAACTGATGTCGCTGAATTTCTCAAGCAGGCCGAGCCTATAGATGTGCGCACATTGGCCCGGGAAGGAATGCCCGAGGCGCTGGACGGTATGCACCGACGGATCGGCCACGGCACCGATGAGGCGCCCTACCTACCCAACCGCGACGAGCTGCCCACCGATCAATTGCTGGTAGCCGCCATTGTCTCGACCGCAAATCAGACCGGCATTTCCGGACAGCGGAATCAGCATTCGCCATCGAATCGGCAATTTGGGCCGCGTCAACATGCCAATCGTGTGTAGCGTTGGCACGTCGAGTCGAAGACGTACCTCTTAGACTCATCACGCCAGACTCTCAGAGACTGGCGTGCAGCTGTGTCTACCCGAGTTTCGAATAGCTAAAGGGGCAACGTGGACGAGATCCTGGCGAGGGCCGGAATCTTCCAGGGGGTTGAACCGAGCGCGGTCGCCGCGCTGACCAAGCAACTGCAGCCCGTCGACTTCCCGCGCGGACACACAGTTTTCGCAGAGGGCGAGCCCGGTGATCGGCTGTACATCATCATTTCGGGCAAGGTCAAGATCGGCCGCCGTTCACCGGACGGCAGGGAGAATCTGCTGACCATCATGGGTCCGTCCGACATGTTCGGTGAGCTGTCGATATTCGACCCCGGGCCGCGGACGTCGAGCGCGACGACGATCACCGAGGTGCGGGCGGTGTCGATGGACCGGGACGCGCTGCGCGCCTGGATCGCCGATCGCCCCGAAATCGCCGAGCAGTTGCTGCGCGTGCTGGCCCGCCGGCTGCGCCGCACCAACAACAACCTCGCCGACCTCATCTTCACCGACGTGCCTGGTCGGGTCGCCAAGCAGCTGCTGCAGCTCGCGCAGCGCTTCGGCACCCAAGAGGGCGGCGCGATGCGGGTGACGCACGACCTGACTCAGGAAGAGATCGCCCAGTTGGTCGGGGCCTCCCGCGAAACGGTGAACAAGGCGCTGGCCGACTTCGCCCACCGCGGCTGGATTCGCCTGGAGGGCAAGAGCGTGCTGATCTCGGACTCCGAGCGGCTGGCGCGGCGCGCGCGCTAAGCAAATTCGTCGCGAGGCAGAAGCCAGGGCTGCTCGATCGCCCGGTTCACGACCATGGCTTCTGGGTCGCGTCGACTAGCGACGCAGATAGTCCAGCTGGGCCTGCACCGACCATTCGGCGACGTCCCACAGCTCTTCATCGACGTCGACATAGACGTGCTCGACGACCTGGCGCGTGGTGGCGTCATCGCCGAGTATGCGCAACGCTGAGCGGATCTGATCGAGCCGCTGTTCGCGGTGCGCCAGATATCCCTGCGAGACCGCTTCGATGTTGGCAAGTTCGGGGCCATGACCGGGCAGCACGGTTCGGCCGCCGAGCCCGCGTAGTCGTTGCAGCGAATCCAGGTAATCGGCCAGGCTGCCGTCTTCGTTGTCGATGACCGTCGTTCCACGGCCCAGCACGGTGTCGGCAGTCAGCACCGCGTCGTCGAGCACGAAGGACAGCGAGTCGGCGGTGTGGCCGGGTGTCGCCCAGACCGTGATCCGCACGCCCGCGGCGTCGATCACCTCGCCGTCGATGAGTTCGCCGGACAGGCCGCGCAGAAATCCGCTGCCCGCCGAGCGCACCGGCGCGCCGGTGAGATCGACCAGCTTGTCGATGGCGTCGGTGTGGTCGCCGTGCCGGTGGCTGATCAGCACCAGAGCGATCCGGCCCACGCCGGCGACGGCGGCGATGTGCTCGTCGTCATCGGGTCCGGGATCGACGATGACGACCTCGTCGCTGCCGGGGCCGCGCAGCACCCAGGTGTTGGTGCCCTCCAGCGTCATCTTGCCCGGGTTGTTGGCCAGCAGCACCGATGCGGTGTCGGTGACCGGGCGCAGCCGGCCGTACGCCGGATGAGACGGAGATGCCTCGGCGGACTCAGTCATGGCCGTTAACCGACCTCGACCACCAGCTCAACCTCGACCGGGGCATCCAACGGCAGTTCCGCGACGCCGACCGCCGAGCGGGCATGCACGCCGGCATCGCCGAACACCTCGGCGAGCAGATCCGACGCTCCGTTGAGCACGCCGGGCTGGCCGTTGAATCCGGCTGCGGAGGCGACGAATCCGACCACCTTGACCACCTGGGTCACCGAGTCGATGCCGACCAGCGAGTCGATGGCCGCCAGCCCGTTGAGCGCGCAGATCCGGGCGAGTTGCTTGCCGTGCTCGGGCGCGACCTCGACGCCGACCTTGCCCGACTGCACCAACTTGCCGTCCTGCATCGGTAGCTGGCCGGAGGTGTAGACCAGGTTGCCGCTGCGGACAACCGGGACGTAGGACCCCAGCGGCTGCACGACGACCGGCAACTCGATGCCGAGCTCTGCCAGCCGCGCCTTGACAGATCCAGCGGTCACTTCGGGCGTTTCAGATACGCGACGTGCTGCTCACCGGTGGGGCCTTGAAGCACGGAGACCAGCTCCCACCCATCGGCGCCCCACTGGTCGAGGATCTGCTTGGTGGCGTGGGTCAACAGCGGGACTGTTGCGTATTCCCAGGTTGTGGGTTGGCTCATATCCCGAGCTTATCGGCAGGCCCGGATGACCCGATCGCTAGCATGCAGGGGTGGGGACCACATCGAGCGGTGGCAGCAACGTCAGCTGGCCGTCGCGACTGTCGAAGGCTCGTCTGCATTTCGTCACCGGCAAAGGCGGCACCGGGAAATCGACGGTTGCCGCGGCTCTGGCGCTGACCCTCGCCTCCGGTGGACGCAAGGTGTTGCTCGTCGAAGTCGAAGGGCGCCAAGGCATCGCGCAGCTCTTCGATGTGCCGCCGCTGCCCTACAAGGAGCTCAAGATCGCGAGCGCGGAGCGCGGCGGTCAGGTGAACGCGCTCGCGATCGAACTCGAGGCCGCGTTCCTGGAATACCTCGACATGTTCTACAACCTTGGCATCGCCGGTAAGGCGATGCGTCGGGTCGGAGCGATCGAGTTCGCGACGACGATCGCGCCCGGCCTGCGTGACGTCCTGCTCACCGGCAAGATCAAAGAGGCGGTCATCCGGGTCGAGAAAGGCGCCAAACGCCCGGTCTACGACGCGATCGTGGTCGACGCCCCACCGACCGGTCGCATCGCCCGCTTCCTGGACGTCACCCGGGCGGTCTCCGATCTCGCCAAGGGCGGACCGGTCCATTCGCAGGCCGAGGGTGTGGTGAAGATCCTGCACTCCGACCTGACGGCCATCCATTTGGTCACCCTGTTGGAGGCGTTGCCGATGCAGGAGACCAAGGAAGCCATCGACGAGCTGCAAGGGCTGGGCTTGCCGATCGGGTCGGTGATCGTCAACCGCAACATCCCGGTCTTTCTGCAGCCTGACGATCTGATCAAGGCCGCCGACGGTGACGTCGACGCCGACGCGGTGCGTACCGGGCTGGCCGCCGCCGGGATCAAGCTCAGCGACGACGATTTCGCCGGCTTGCTGACCGAGACCATCCAGCACGCCACCCGGATCACCGCACGGGCGTCGACCGCGGAGCTGCTCGACGAGCTGAAGGTGTCGCGGCTGGAGCTACCGACCATCGCCGACGGCGTCGACCTCGGCAGCCTTTACGAGCTGTCGGAATCGCTTGCCCAGCAGGGAGTCCGATGAGTACCACGCCGCCGGTTCTGGATATCGCCGACATCCTCGCCGACAGGGCCAACCGCGTGGTGGTGTGCTGCGGCGCGGGTGGGGTCGGCAAGACCACCACCGCCGCGGCGATGGCGCTGCGCGCCGCGGAGTACGGCCGAACCGTGGTTGTCCTGACCATCGACCCGGCCAAGCGATTGGCACAGGCGCTGGGAATCAGCGATCTCGGCAACACACCACAGCGCGTGCCGCTCGATGCCGAGGTCACCGGCGAGCTCTACGCAATGATGCTCGACATGCGCCGCACCTTCGACGAGATGGTGGTGCAGTACTCCGGACCCGATCGCGCACAGGCGATCTTGGACAACCAGTTCTACCAAACGGTCGCCACCTCGCTGGCCGGCACTCAGGAGTACATGGCGATGGAGAAACTCGGCCAGTTGCTGGCCGAGGACCGCTGGGATCTAGTGGTGGTGGACACGCCCCCGTCCCGCAACGCCCTGGACTTCCTCGACGCACCCAAGCGGCTCGGCAGCTTCATGGACAGCCGGCTGTGGAAGCTGTTGCTGGGACCCGGCCGCGGAATCGGCCGATTGGTGACCGGCGCGGTCGGCCTGGCGATGAAGGCGCTGTCGACCGTCCTCGGCTCGCAGATGCTCTCCGACGCGGCGAGTTTCGTGCAGTCGCTGGACGCGACCTTCGGCGGCTTCCGGGAAAAGGCCGACCGTACCTACTCGTTACTCAAGCGGCGCGGCACCCAATTCGTGGTGGTGTCAGCGGCGGCGCCGGATGCGCTGCGGGAGGCGTCGTTCTTCGTGGACCGGCTATCGGAAGAGAAGATGCCGCTGGCCGGGCTGATCCTGAACCGGACGCACCCGATGCTGTGTTCGCTGCCGGTCGAGCGCGCCATCGACGGCGCCGAGACCTTCGAGAGCGGCGGCGCCAACGCTTTGACCAAGGCCGTCCTGCAGATTCATGCCGATCGCGCGGCCACGTCCAAGCGGGAGATCCGGCTGCTGTCGCGTTTCACCGGCGCCAACCCCCACGTCGCTATCGTCGGGGTCCCATCGCTACCGTTCGACGTCTCCGATCTGGAGGCGCTGCGAGCGATCGCCGATCAGTTGACCGCGACCGGCTAGCTGTCGGTCAGCCGACGCTGCGGTGCTTGCGCTGGGTGTTGAAGAACTCAGCCCAGGACACCACCTCGGGGTGCTGCTTGAGCAGCGCACGCCGCTGACGCTCGGTCATTCCACCCCAGACACCGAACTCCACACGGTTGTCCAACGCGTCAGCACCACACTCCAGCATCACCGGGCAGTGCCGGCAGATGACCGCAGCTTTACGCTGCGCGGCCCCCCGCACGAACAGCTCGTCAGGATCAGCAGCGCGGCACAGCGCCTTGGCAACCCAGGTGATTCGCGACTCCGCCTCCACCCCTTGCAGAGCGGCGTTTGTCGGTGTTGCGCTTGTCTTATGCGGCGCGGTCCGGATAGCTGACACCAGCGATTCCCCTTCGCTACTTGCCACGGTGTGGCGCTCACTGCGTGATCCAGAACCCCGATGCGACCTATGCCACACTGCGCTGCTCGGTGTTACCTGTATCTCATTGTCTGGATAAGCTACGTGGTCAGGTACCAATTACGCAACATTCTGGAGACCCTTTTTTGGGACGACCGTGCAGTCCGATCATGAAGGGATGCCGGTGGCCGGCTGTCGAGGCGACTAACAGCGGCCTGAGCTGCGGCTGAGAGAAACCTGAGGCGTCGTGGCCGGAGAAAAATTTCTCGGCGGCCACTCGCGAAGACGTCTGCTGTCGCGCCGCTAGTCTAGTAGCCATGTCGGAGCGTCCCGCGACTGCGGGCACAATCGCCAAGCTCGCCGGTTGTTGCCTGCTCGCCAGTGTCATTCTCGCCGCCCTGCTGTTTCCGGTGGCCGGTGGAATCGGGTTGGTCTCCAACCGCGCTTCCGAGGTCGTCGGCAATGCGTCGGCGCAGCTGCTCGAGGGCGATGTCCCGGCGGTCACCACGATGGTGGACGCGAAGGGCAACACCATCGCATGGCTCTACTCTCAGCGCCGGTTCGAGGTGCCCAGCGACAAGATCGCCAACACCATGAAGCTGGCCATCGTCTCGATCGAGGACAAGCGCTTCGCCGAGCACAACGGGGTGGACTGGAAAGGCACCCTGACCGGGCTGGCTGGCTATGCCTCCGGCGACGCCGACACCCGTGGTGGTTCGACGCTGGAGCAGCAGTACGTCAAGAACTACCAACTGCTGGTGATCGCACAGACCGACGCCGAGAAACGCGCGGCCATCGAGACCACACCGGCGCGCAAGCTGCGCGAGATCCGGATGGCACTCACCTTGGACAAGACCTTCACCAAGCCGGAAATCCTCACCCGCTACCTGAACTTGGTGTCATTCGGTAACAACGCCTTCGGCGTGCAGGACGCGGCGCAGACATATTTCGGCGTCAACGCCTCGGACCTGAACTGGCAGCAGGCCGCGTTGCTGGCCGGCATGGTCCAGTCCACCAGCGCGCTCAACCCGTACACCAATCCCGACGGGGCGCTGGCCCGCCGGAACCTGGTGCTGGACACCATGATCCAGAACGTCCCCAACGAGGCCGACGCCATCCGCGCCGCCAAGGCCGAGCCGCTGGGGATCTTGCCGCAACCCAAGGAGTTACCGCGCGGCTGCATCGCGGCCGGCGACCGGGCTTTCTTCTGCGACTACGTGCAGGCCTACTTGGCCCGCGCCGGGATCAACAAGGAACAGCTCGCTCGCGGCGGCTACTTGATCCGCACCAACCTCGACCCTGATGTGCAGGAACCGGTCAAGCACGCGATCGACACCTTCGCCAGCCCGACCCTCGAGGGCATCGCCAGCGTCATGAGCGTGATCAGGCCGGGGAAGAACTCGCACAAGGTCGTCGCGATGGCCAGCAACCGCACCTACGGGTTGAACAGCGAGGCCGGCGAGACCATGCGATCGCAGCCGTTCTCACTCGTCGGCGACGGCGCGGGCTCGATCTTCAAGATCTTCACCACGGCCGCGGCGATGCAGATGGGGATGGGCATCAACGCCACCCTCGATGTGCCGGCCAGGTTCCAGGCCAAGGGCATGGGCAACGGCGGCGCGAAGGGCTGTCCCAAGGAACAGTGGTGCGTGATCAACGCGGGCAACTATCGGGGCTCGATGAACGTCACCGACGCGCTTGCCACCTCGCCCAACACCGCGTTCGCCCGGCTGATCCAACTCGTGGGTGTCCAGCGAACGGTCGACATGGCGGTCAAGCTCGGGCTGAGGTCCTACGCCGAACCAGGCAGCGCCCGCGACTACGACCCCGAGAGCAACGAGAGCCTGGCCGACTTCATCAAGCGGCAGAACATCGGCTCGTTCACGCTCGGCCCGTTCGAACTGAACGCGCTGGAATTGTCCAACGTGGCAGCGACATTGGCATCCGGCGGCAAGTGGTGCCCAGCCAACCCCATCGACAAGCTGATCGACCGCAACGGCAATCAGGTCGCCGTCACCACCGAGGCATGCGACCAGGTTGTCCCCGAGGGACTGGCCAACACACTGGCCAATGCGATGAGCAAGGATGCACTCGCCGGCGGCACCGCGTCGGGATCCGCCGGAGCAGCCGGCTGGAATCTGCCGGTGTCAGGGAAGACCGGTACCACCGAGGCGCACCGGTCGTCGGGCTTCGTCGGCTTCACCAACCAGTACGCGGCGGCCAACTACATCTACGACGATTCCACCTCGCCCTCGGACCTGTGCTCGTCGCCGTTGCGGCGATGTGGCGACGGCAACCTCTACGGCGGTAACGAGCCGGCCCGCACCTGGTTCACCGCAATGAAGCCGATCGCCACTCTGTTCGGCGAGGTGAAGATGCCGCCGACCGATAAGGAGTACGTCGAAGGCGGCCCCGGATCCCGGGTGCCCAGTGTCGCCGGTCTCGACATCGACGCCGCCCGTCAGCGATTGAAGGAATCCGGCTTCCAGGTCTCCGAGCAACCCGCGTCGATCAACAGCAGCGCGCGCTACGGCGAGGTGGTGGGGACCTCGCCCAACGGGCAGACGATCCCGGGCGCGGTCATCACCATTCAGACCAGCAACGGCATCCCCCCGGCGCCGCCCCCGCCACCCGACGGCATGCCTCCTGCGCCGGTGGGCTCCCAGGTGATCGAGATTCCCGGCCTTCCGCCGATTACCATCCCGATCCTCGCGCCGCCACCGCCTCCGTAGCAGTTCTGCTGGTGTGTGACGCGCCTGCACCCAGCTACCGACAGTAAGCTGGCCTGCATGCCATCGGCTACTACAACCCTCACCGCTCTGAAAAGTACCGGCGCCCTCGCGCTCGGGTCGGCTGTTGCCGGGGTCGGCTACGCCTCGCTCATCGAGCGCAATGCGTTCGTCCTGCGCGAGCTGACCATCCCCGTCCTGGACCCGGGTTCGTTGCCGTTGCGGGTGCTGCACATCAGCGACCTGCATATGCGGCCGGGCCAGCGCCGCAAGCAGGCATGGCTGCGTGAGCTGGCCAGCCTGGAGCCCGACCTCGTCGTCAACACCGGCGACAACTTGGCACACCCCCGAGCGGTGCCTTCGGTGGTGCAGAGCCTCGGCGACTTGCTGTCGGTGCCGGGCGTCTTCGTCTTCGGTAGCAACGACTACTTCGGCCCGCGCCCGAAGAATCCGCTGAATTACCTGACCAACCCCGGCCACCGAGTGCACGGGCAGCCGCTGCCCTGGCAGGACCTCCGCGCAGCGTTCACCGAGCGCGGCTGGCTGGACCTGACTCATAATCGCCGCGAGTTCGAGGTGGCGGGTCTGCACATCGCGGCCGCCGGTGTCGACGACCCGCACATCGCGCGGGACCGTTACGACGCGATCGCAGGCCCGGCCAGCCCGGCCGCCAACCTTCGGCTGGGGCTGACTCATTCGCCGGAGCCTCGCGTGCTGGATCGGTTCGCCGCGGACGGCTATCAGTTGGTGATGGCGGGCCACACCCACGGCGGGCAACTGTGCCTGCCGTTCTACGGGGCGCTGGTGACCAATTCGGGACTGGACCGGTCGCGCGCCAAGGGCCCGTCGCGCTGGGGTGCCGACATGCGGTTGCACGTGTCCGCCGGGATCGGGACTTCGCCCTACGCGCCGGTGCGGTTCTGCTGCCGGCCAGAGGCCACTCTGCTGACGTTGATTGCGGCGCCCACCGGGGGGCGGAACTCGCTGCGCGACCGGGGACGGTCGCAGCCCACGTATTCGGTGAGCTGATCCGTCGCGCTTAGCTGGTCAAAACCCCGGAGCCGGCTGGAGCCGCGCCGACCCGGTCAGCGTGCTCGCTCCACTGGGATTCGCTCCACGCCTGATCGACGTCGCTCTCGGGAGCGGTAACCAGCAGCCAGAGCACCCCGAGGGCCAGGATTCCGCCGAACACCACGGCGCCTAACACCGTCATGATTTACCTGCTTCCGTTGCACATCGTGCGTGATCAGTCTATTAACCGATGCCCACTTCCTCGTTATTCCACGCCCGGTGTGGCGCAGATCGCTGCCAGGAGACGACGCCGGTCCGCTTTAGGAGGCTGCCGGGCCAGTGCGATACGCTGTCGAGGCTTCAATCGGGGTGTGGCGCAGCTTGGTAGCGCGCTTCGTTCGGGACGAAGAGGTCGTGGGTTCGAATCCCGCCACCCCGACTCGTATGTGAAGAGCAAGGCAGAGGCGAGGGTCGCAGCGGATCTCGCCTGCTGCCTTTCTTCATTTCTCAGCCGTCCGCGCCCAGCTCACCAAAAGCTGCTGAGCCCGGCGCCCCGACCGTGTAGTGGTCTCGATGTCGCAGCGTCACTGCGACTTTCGATCCGAGGACGCCCGCACCGCCACGTCAGATGCCGGGGAACCACACATCGGGCGGCAATAGGCTCGACAGATTCTCGACGGCCGCCAGCGCCACCGATGTGTCGGCCAGCCCACTGACCAGCAGGGAAGGGTCGGCAGACCCGGGTGCTGCAAACCAGTCAGCAGAGCCAACCCCCGGGTCATCCACGGAATACCAAGTACCCAAGGCTGTGGTGAGGACGTTGTCCTCGACACCGCTGCCGAACACCACGTGGATGTCATGGAGAGCGGCGGTGACGTCGGCCGGCGGCTCCTGCTCGGTGGCGGCGTTGAAGCTGGGGTCGTACGCGAAATCGGTCACCGTCGCACCCGCCAGGCCACCTGGGTCGGTACCACCACTCGTGGCTGCGCCGAAGTCGTAGAGCGACTCATCAGTCCACGGCGTTGCGTAGTCAGATTCGAACACGTCATAGCTGCCGACCGCCGAACCACCTACCTCCACATTGGTCGGCTGATACTGCTGCCACTCGGTGAACAACGGCTGGAAACCCACGTAGCCGTCGACGCCGAGCGCCGTGTAGGGCACCTCTGGGCCACCACTCACCAAAGTAAGTCCGTCATCGGCTTGCGCCAACGACGACGGGATCAACGCCGCAGCGGCGATGCCGCCTGCCGCCGCGCCAATTGCCAACACAAAACGACGATGCTCCGTCACAGGATCCCCCCCATGGTTGTTGCATTCGCATACAACAAGGTCGAATCTGGCGAGCGTACCTCCCTGGTGATCTTGAAGCAGCGGGAATGCAGAATATTTGCCGCCCGACAAGGTTCCCTTCACCAAACACTCAGTTTACGTGCGAAAGCCGCCATCTGGCCCCCGCCGCCTGAGCCGCTGGAAGGTAGCCACGCGCCAGCACCGCTGAGTGTCGCTCCGCCCGAATCGCCTGCGCGACCGCCACAGACACTGGATGATCGCCGAGTGAAAGTCATCGTTACTGGCGGCAACAGTGGCGTCGGCGCGGCAACCGCGACCAGCCTCGCAGCCGACGGGCACAGCGTCGTCATTGCCTGCCGGACGATCAGGAAAGCAGAGCGGGCAGCCGCAGCAATGAGCGGCGACGTGACGATCGCCCACCTGGACCTGGCAGACCTGGCCAGCGTGCGAAAGTTCGCTGACTCGGTGGACGACGTCGATGTGCTGATCAACAACGCCGGCGTGCTGGGTTTGCCGCTGACGCGCACCGCGGACGGATTCGAAGCCCACTTTGGCACGAACTACCTCGGCCACTTCGCATTGACGTGTCTGCTCGGCGACCGGATCCAGGACCGCGTGATTTCGGTGGTCAGCTCGGCCTATGCGCTGAGCCGCCTGCACCTCGACGACTTGAACTGGGACAACCGCAGGTACTCCAAATGGTCGGCCTACGGCGAATCCAAGCTGGCCGCGATGCTGTTCAACCACGAGCTGACCAGACGCGGGATGCGGACCTACATGACCGATCCGGGTGCGACCGACACCGACATCACCCGCGACGCCACCGGGGTGGTGCCGTGGATTCGCGAGCACACCTTTCGCCGGTTTCCGGCTCACAGCGCGGCCACTGGCGCGCGGTCGACCGTTGAGGCAGTCACCACCGATCTGCCCAGCGGGACTTATCTCGCGCCGCGGTTCAATCAATGGGGCAGGCCGAAAGTCACCAAGCCGAGACGCAAGGCCCGCGACGCCGCGATGGCACGCCGTCTCTGGGACGTCTCGGTCGAGCTGACCGGCTGCGACTGGCCCGTTTGACAAGGGCGGATGCGTGGGTACACACCGTCGTGATCCATCCACAAACGATCGTCGAACCGCGCCTGCCGGCCGCCCACGGGCCGTTGTCGGCTGCCGTCCGGCGCAGCCTCACCGGGCCCGCCCCACGCGACGAGCTGACCCGAATCGACGCACCGATCGGCGACTCGGACCCGTACGGCCTGGATCTGCAACTTGCCCTGTACATGTGCTACGAACTGCATTACCGCGGGTTCGCCGACGTCGACCCGACCTGGGAATGGAATCCCGGATTGCTTCAGCTGCGAGCACAACTGGAACGCAGCTTCCTGAGCGGGGTGCGTCGCGACGTCGGCCCCATTGATCCCGATCGGACCGCCAAGGCGGAAATGGACGATCTGTCGATCGAGTCCGGCGACGGATCGGGACCGTCATACTGGTTGCGCGACAACGGAACATGGCCGCAGATGCTCGAATATTTCGTGCACCGCTCGCTGTACCACCTCAAAGAAGGTGACCCGCACGCCTTCGTGATCCCCCGGCTCAGCGGTCAGGCCAAGGCATCATTCGTAGCAGTTGAATTCGATGAGTACGGAGCGGGCCGGGGCGACAGAGTCCATCAGCAGCTGTTCGCCGACTTGTTGAGTGCCGCCGGGCTCGATGCAACCTACCTGGCCTATCTCGACGTTGTTCCCGCCGAGGCGCTCGCCGTGGTGAACCTGATGTCGCTGTTCGGTTTACACCGGCAGTTCCGCGGAGCCGCAGTCGGACATTTCGCTTCGACTGAGATCACCTCGTCTCCCGGCTCACGACGGTTGGTCGAGGCGCTGCGCCGTCTGGACGCACCACCGGAATGTGTTGCCTTCTACAGCGAACACGTCGAGGCCGATGCGGTCCACGAGCAGGTGGTGCGTCGCGACGTGGTGGGGGCGCTGGTCGCGCGAGAGCCGCACTTGGACAGCGACGTCGTGTTCGGCATCCGCGCAAACGCCGCCGTCGAAGACCGGCTTGCCGACGTGATCATGACGTCCTGGAAAGCAGACGAAACGTCGCTACGCGGGCCGCTCAACTGAATTCGACTGTGCTGCAGGCCGACAGCGTCGGTGGCTGGTGTCGCACATCGGATAGATCTTGCTGCGCCGGCACGTGCAGATCGCCACCATGAAGCGGTCCGATTCGATGACTTCACCGTTGGGAGTCTCGATGGTCACCGGACCCGGTATCAATACCGGACCGTTGGGCACCACCTGAACCCGAAGCGGGTCCGTCACGGTTTGTCCGCCCGGATCACGACCAGCTCTTCGATCCGGCAGCCGCCCTCGATCTGGCCGGTGACTTCCAGCCAACCGGCACGAGCAGACAACACTGGGCCAAAGGGGATTGTTTGTGCGGCAACGACTTCGGCGTTCAGGCCGGTCGAGCGCAACGATTCCAGAGATTTGTCGACACCGGCCAACGTCGATTGCACCATCAGGAGCGAGCCGCCGGCATCGAGCAGCCCCGCGGCGGACTCGCACAGTGGGTCGAGCACCATCCGGCCGTCGACGCCCGCATTCCAGGCGCGTGCCGGACCCGCGGTGATCGGGATGACGTCGGTGTCGCCCGCCGGCGGAGTGGGCACGTAGGGCGGGTTCGACAATGAGATCGAAAGGCGCGTAATCCAGTGCACGCGACCACGATCCCTCGCGAACGTCGATGCTGACGCCGGCGTAAGCGGCGTTGCCTTGGGTGCAGCCCACTGCGCGAGGGCAGATGTCGAAAGCGACCACGCTCGCGGCATTGGATTCGGCCGCCGCGATGGCGACGACGCCGCTACCGGTGCACAAGTCCAAGACTCGTTGTCCCTGAGCCAATCCAGTCTCGCGCAACGTGTCGATCAAGAGTTGCGAATCGTGTTGAGGCGGATACACGCCCTCGGTGTCGAGCGAATTGCGCGCGACTAAATAAGCGATGGTCACTTCGGGGCCTTCCACAGACACTGATTGCCGTAGTGCTAACGGCACCTTAGGGGTGTCAGATGCCCACAATTAACAGACTCGAAACAGGATTCCCCAGCCAAGAGTTCAGCCGCGCACCGCAGATTGCTCGAGTTGCTGGATGAGCGCCGCGCAGAACGCCGGAAGATCGTCGGGTGAGCGGCTGGTGATCACGTTCCGGTCCACAACGACTTCTTCGTCGACCACCTTGGCGCCGGCGTTGCTCAGATCGGTGCGGATGCTCGGATACGAGGTCACCGTGCGGCCCGCGAGCACGCCCTTCTTCCTAAGCGGCTGACCGGAGCGCCGCCAGCAGCGGCTCGGCGGCCTCTTTGAGGAATTGCTGTTGGGTGTCACCACCGACTTGGACCAAGGCGATGTCGGTGAATCCTGCTTCCCAGTAGGGACGCACGGCCTCGACGATGGCATCGAGGTCCGGCCCGCAGGGAATGCTGCCGGCGACATCCTCCGGCCGAACGAACTGCGTGGCTCCGGCGAAGCCGGCGGGCGTGGGTAGGTCGGCATTCACCTTCCAGCCGCCGGCGAACCACCGGAATTGATCGTGAGCGCGCTCGATGGCCGCATCCCGATCGGGGTCCCAGCAGATCGGGATCTGCCCGACGATTCGACCGCCGCCGGCGATCCCGGCGGCCTGCCGCGCGGCATGCCAGTGGCGCACAAGCTCACCGTCGGGTTCCACCGCAATCAGATGATCGGCCAGCGCACCGAGCTTGTCGATCGCCTTCTTGCCGCCTACGGCCACGCCGATCTCGACCGGGACATCGGGTAGGTCCCACAGTCGTGCGGAGTCCACCTGGAAGTAGTCGCCCCGCCAATCGACCAGGCCGCCGCCGAGCAGGCGGCGAATGATCTCGATCGCCTCGCGCAGCATGTCCTGGCGCTGTGTGACCGCCGGCCAGCCCCTGCCGACCACGTGCTCGTTGAGGTTCTCACCGCTGCCCAGGCCGAGGGTGAATCGCCCGTCGGCAAGGATCTGCACCGTCGCCGCCTGCTGCGCGACGATCGCCGGGTGATATCGCATGGTCGGGCAGGTCACGTAGGTGAAGAGGTCCACGCGATCGGTGACCTGAGCGACCGCTCCGAGCACCGCCCACGCGTTGGGTGCGTGCCCCTGCGATGTCAGCCACGGCGAGAAGTGGTCGCTGATGACTTCGAAGTCGAAGCCTTTGTGCTCCGCCGAAATCGCATTCTGGACAAGCTCTTTGGGACCGCTCTGCTCTGTCATCAGGGTATAGCCGAACCGAGTCATAACAGCTGGGGTACCCGTGACCTGCCACCGCAAACGGCGCCCGCGGCGCTGACCGGAACGGACCGCGTCAGAGGCGGTCCTTGACCGCCTTCGACAGCCGCGACCCGTCGGCCTTACCCGCCGCCAACGCGGTAGCCGCCTTCATCACCTGACCCATCTGCTTGATGCCCGGGCGCTCGCCCAACTCCTCAGCCACCTGCGCGATCGCGGTGTCGACCACGTCGGCGACCTCGGCGTCGGTGAGCGGGGTCGGCAGATACTCGTCGATGACCCGCGCTTCGGCATGCTCGTTGGCCGCGAGCTCGCCGCGCCCGTTCTGGGTGTAGATCTCCGCTGCCTCGCTGCGCTTGCGGGCCTCCTTGGCCAGCACCTTGAGCACCTCGTCGTCGGAGAGCTCGCGGGCCTCCTTGCCGGAGACCTCCTCGGTCTGGACGGCGGCCAGCAGCATTCGTAGCGTCCCGGTGCGCAATTTGTCCTTCGCCTTCATCGCATCGGTGAGATCCGCCCGAAGTCGAGACTTGAGTTCAGCCATGGCGGAGACGCTACGCGCCGGACCGCGGCACGTTGAGAAATGGCCGGGTGCTCGACAGTATGGAGCCATGCGTGCCAGCGACACTGCCGGGCTTCGCGACGGCGGCTCCACCTGGTGAGCGCGCCGCCGCCTGACAACCCGTACAGCGGCTACCCGCCGATTGGCTCCGGTCCGCCCGCTTACCCGACGTATCCGGCTTACCCGACGTATCCGGCTCATCCGACTTATCCGACGTATCCGCCGACGGGCTATCCATCGAGCGCACCGCCGCCGCCGGTCTACGGCTGGCACCCCAGCTACGCCCCATCGCCGCCTTACGGCGTGCCGCCAGCGGCGGTCCGCGGACCGTGGGCGCCTGGGATCATCCCGTTGCGACCGTTGAGTCTGAGCGACATCTTCAACGGCGCGGCCCTCTACATTCGGGCCAACCCCAGGGCCACGCTGGGATTGACCGCCATCGTCGTGGTGATCACGCAGATCATTTCGCTCGCCGCATCCGTCGGCCCATTGGCCGCGGCCGGCCGGCTGAGATCAGCGCCGCCCGATGAGCTCACCGGAGGTGATGTCGGGGCTTGGCTGCTGTCCGGCGGACTCGCCGGTTTGGTCGGTTGGCTGGCCGGCATCCTGCTGACCGGCCTGCTGACGGTCGTGGTAGGACGCGCCGTATTCGGCGGCAGCATCGGCGCGGGCGAAGCGTGGGCCCGGATTCGCGACCGTCTACCGGCCTTGCTCGGACTGGTCGCGCTAGAGGCCGTCGGGCTGATCCTGCTCGTCGGCGGTGTGGGGGTGATCATCGGGGTCACCGCTGCCGCCGGCAACGCGGCAGCGGCCGTTCTGCTCGGCTTTCCGCTCGTGCTGACATCGATTGCCGGATTGGTCTATCTCTACGTGGCACTGGCGTTCGCGCCCGTGCTGGTGGTGCTCGAGCGGATGCCGGTGATCGATGCGATGACGCGGTCGTTTACTTTGGTACGCAACAGCTTCTGGCGAATACTCGGCATCCGGATGCTGACCTGGTTAGTGGTAACGCTGATCGCAGGTGCCATCGCCGTCCCGTTCGACTTCCTCGGTCACCTACTCGGCGGGTCCGGCCCCGTGTGGGCCGCCGCGACGGTAGGGGCCGTCGGGGCGGTGATCGGCCGGATCATCACCACCCCGTTCAGTGCCGGCGTGGTGGTGCTGCTCTACACCGATCGCCGAATCCGCAGCGAGGCATTCGATCTCGTGCTGCAGACCGGCGTCGCCCGAGGCTCCGCGGCCACCGCAGCGAGTGACTACCTGTGGCTGACGCGGTCGGCATAGGGACACCGAAGGGGATGCCCGCTATCGACATCGACCGCGACGCCGCGCACGAGGCCGCCCAGCGCGAGCTGGACAAGCCGATCTACCCGAAAGGCTCGGTATCGCAACGCATCAACGAGTGGATCCACGAGCTGCTCTACCGCATCATCGAGAAGGGCTCATCGGTTCCGGGCGGTTGGCTGACCATCACCGTGCTGGTCATCGCGCTGATTGCCGGGATTGTGATCGCCGTTCGCATCGCACGCAGGACAATCCGCACCCGTGCCGCCGGCGACTACCAGCTCTTCGACGCCGGCCAACTCACCGCCGACCAGCATCGCGCAATCGCGGAACGCTTTGCCGCCGAGAAGAACTGGACTGCGGCGATTCGCCATCGCCTGCGCGCGGTGGCGCGCGGCCTGGAGGAGAACGGCACCCTGGATCCGGCGCCGGGCCGCACGGCCACCGAGCTGGCCACCGACGCCGCCAGCCGACTGCCCGCGCTGACCGTCGAATTAACCCGGGCGGCAACGGCGTTCAATGACGTCACCTACGGTGGAAGGCCTGGCACCCCGGCCGCCTACCAGCTGATCGTCGATCTCGACGACCACCTGCACCACCATTCCGCGGCAGGTCGATTCGGGCCGTCCGAGCAGCTGATCCCCGACTCGTGGGCCCCGGCCCGGTGACGGTCGCCCAGTCTCTTCGCCCGGTTCGGCGGCGACCGTGGTGGTGGATGCTGGCTGCGCTCATCACCATCTGCGTGCTTGCTGCAACGTCTACCTATCTGACCGCGGCCCGGCCGGGAGGGCGCCTGGATCCCGAAGCGACCGGCCCCGACGGCGGGCACGCGCTGGTCGCGCTGCTGCGTGACCACGGTGTCACCGTCGTTGTCGCGAACAGCGTGGACGAGGCCGTGAACGAGGCGGGCCCGGGATCGCTGTTGTTGTTCGGCCAGACCCAGCGCATCACCTCCGAGGCGCTGATGCAGCGCCTGGCTGGCGCGTCCGGAGATCTGCTACTGGTGGAGCCCACGTCACGCGCACGCGCCGCGCTCTCGCCGGGGATCCGCAGCACCGGAACCGAATCAGCCGACGACACCCCGGATTGTCCTCTGCGAGAGGCGAATCAAGCGGGAGCGGTGGACTTCGGGCCGTCGAACACCTTTCGGGCCGTCGGCGACACAGCCGTGACGAGCTGCTACGGCGGTGCACTGATCCGCTACCGGGACGGCGACCGCAGTGTGACCGTGCTCGGGAGCACCGAGTTCCTGACGAATGCCGCGTTGTTGCGGGCCGGCAATGCCGCGCTGGCGATGAACCTGACCGGCGGGCATTCGCGTCTGGTCTGGTTCGCACCGCAACACATCGAAGGTGGATCGTCGGCCAAAGGAAAGATTTCCGACCTGATTCCGGAGAACGTGACCTGGATGGTCGTCCAGTTGTGGCTGACCGTGGCGCTCATCGCGTTGTGGAAGGGCCGCCGGATCGGGCCCCTTGTCGCCGAGGACCTGCCCGTGGTGGTTCGCGCGTCGGAGACGGTTGAAGGTCGCGGTCGGCTGTATCGGTCGCGGCGAGCCCGCGATCGCGCCGCGCAGGCACTGCGCACCGCGACACTGCAGCGCCTGCTACCCCGCCTCGGCCGGGGCGCCGACGCCCAGCCACCAGCGGTAGTGCAGGCGATCGCGGCTCGCAACGGGTCCGACCCGGAGATGCTGTGGCACATCCTGTTTGGTCCATCGCCGGCTACTGACTCCGACTTGGTAGGGCTCTCTCGTGCACTCGATGACGTCGAAAGGCAGGTCACACACCCATGACTCAACCGCCACCCAGCTCAACTCAGCCGCCGGCAGCCCAAGCGGCGCGGCACGCACTACTCGCGCTGCGCGGTGAGATCGGTAAGGCTGTCGTGGGGCAGGATGCGGCGATCACGGGGCTGGTGATCGCGCTGCTATGTCGTGGACACGTGCTGCTCGAAGGCGTACCGGGCGTGGCGAAGACGCTGCTGGTGAGGTCCCTTTCGGCGGCGCTACAGCTGGATTTCAAACGCGTCCAGTTCACCCCGGACCTGATGCCCGGCGACATCACCGGGTCGTTGATCTACGACAACCGCACCGCCGAGTTCGCGTTCCGCAGCGGCCCGGTGTTCACCAACTTGCTGCTGGCTGACGAGATCAACCGGACCCCGCCGAAGACTCAGGCGGCGCTACTGGAGGCGATGGAAGAACGTCAAGTCAGTGTCGACGGCGAAGCCAGAGCGCTGCCCGAGCCGTTTATCGTTGCGGCGACGCAGAATCCGATCGAATACGAAGGCACCTATCAATTGCCGGAAGCACAGCTCGACCGGTTCCTGCTGAAGTTGGAGGTGCCGCTGCCGCCGCGCGACGCCGAAATCGCCATCCTCAGCCGGCACGCGCGTGGATTCGATCCGCGCGACCTGTCGGCGATTCGGCCGGTCGCCGGTGCAGCGGAGCTGGCCGCTGGACGTGACGCGGTGCGGCGGGTGCTGGTGGCCGATGAGGTGCTCGGCTACATCGTCGACATCGCGGGTGCGACTCGGCATTCGCCCGCGCTGCAACTGGGTGTGTCACCCCGTGGCGCAACGGCTTTGCTGGCCACCGCAAGATCCTGGGCGTGGCTCTCCGGGCGTAATTACGTGGCTCCTGACGACGTGAAGGCGATGGCCCGCCCGACACTGCGGCACCGGGTGCTGCTTCGCCCGGAAGCCGAACTGGAGGGGGCTACCACCGACGAGGTGCTTGACGGCATCCTGGCCTCGGTTCCGGTGCCGCGCTAGTGGTGTTGACCGGGCGTACCGGCCAGATCGCACTGCTGTGCGTGCTGCCGATCGTGGTATCACCCTGGCCGGCAGAGACTTTCACCGTATTGCTGGGTCTGCTCGCGGTCATGGTTCTCGCTGATGTGGCGTTGGCGGCCAACCCGCTTCAGCTGGAATACACCCGGGTGCCGAACGGCTCGGTTCGGCTCGGGGAGCGGGTGACTCTCGGCCTGCTGATCCACAACACAGGTCGACGTCATTTCAACGGACGCGTTCGCGATGCCTGGCCACCCAGCGCACAGGCCGAACCGGCGAGCCACGCTGTCGATGTTGTTGCCGGACAGACCCTACGGGTGGACACCTGCCTGCGGCCGATCCGCCGCGGCGATCAGCAGTCGGCAGCGGTCACCGCACGTTCGATCGGTCCGCTGGGCATGGCGGGCCGGCAGCGATCACGCCCGGTGCCCGGCGAGGTGCGGGTGCTGCCACCGTTCCTGTCCCGCAAACACCTACCGTCGCGGCTGGCCAGACTCCGGGAGATGGACGGGCTGCTGCCCACCTTGACCCGCGGCCAAGGTACCGAATTCGACTCGCTGCGTGAGTATGTGGTCGGTGACGACGTCCGCTCCATCGATTGGCGGGCGACCGCCCGTCGGTCCGACGTCGTGGTGCGCACCTGGCGGCCGGAACGCGACCGGCGGGTCATCATCGTGCTCGACACCGGACGGACCGCCGCCGGACGCGTCGGAGTGGACCCGACGGCCGGCGACCCCAACGGCTGGCCGCGGCTGGACTGGTCCATGGACGCCGCGCTGCTGCTTGCGGCGCTCGCCTCGCGAGCCGGTGACACCGTCGAATTCCTCGCCCACGACCGAGTGACCAGGGCCGGTGTGTTCGGTGCGTCACGCAGCGAGCTGCTGGGCCGGGTGGTCGAGGCGATGGCACCGCTGAAGCCCGCCCTGATCGAATCCGATTCAACAGCAATGGTTTCCGCGGTGATACGGTGTAGCCGGCGGCGCGCTCTGGTGGTGCTGATGACCGACCTCAACGCTAGCGCGCTCGACGAAGGCTTGCTGCCGGTGCTCCCCCTGCTCTCGAGCAGGCATCAGGTGATCGTCGCCGCGGTCGCCGACCCGAGGGTAGACGAGTTGGCCGCCGGCCGATCCGATCCGGCCGCGGTGTATGACGCGGCAGCCGCCGAACGCTCACGCGGTGAGCGATCGACCATCGCGTCGCGGCTGCGCCACAGCGGCGTGGAGGTGGTCGACGCGGCACCCACCGAACTTGCACCTGCCCTGGCTGATCGCTACCTGGCGATGAAAGCCGCTGGGCGACTGTAACTCAAGCGGTCGGCACGACGTCCGGAGCGTCGGCGATGTCACCGGTGTCGCCGGCCCGCGCCGCGCGACGGCCGAAATACCCCACATACGTGAAAAATCCCACCTCGGCGAGAACTCCGATACCGATCCGCACGAACGTCGGCAGCGGGGACGGCGTGACGAAGGCCTCGATCAGACCCGAAACCAGGAGCACCACAACCAAACCCACGGCGGCCGAGACCACCGCACGACCCTGCTCGGCGAGCACCTGCCGGCGCGGCCGGTCGCCCGGTGCGATCACCGACCAGCCCAGTCGCATGCCAACGGCACCAGCCAGGAACACCGCTGTCAGTTCCAGCAGGCTGTGCGGCAGTAGCAGCCCGAACAGCACGTCCGCTTTACCGGCTGCCAACATCAGCCCGGCGACGACGCCGAGGTTGGCGGCGTTGGCGAACAGCACGAACGGGATCGGCACCCCCAGCACGACCGAGAACGCGATGCACCTAGCGGCCAGCCAGGAATTGTTGACCCAGACATGCAGACCGAAAGCGGCGGCCGCGTGCTCGCTGTAGTACGACGCGAAGTCATGATTGACCAATTCGTCGATTTCGCTTGGTGTTCCGATCATCGACTGCACTTCCGGGCTGCCCATGACCCACAGTGCGATCACCGCCGTGACCGCGAAGAAAACGACCGCCACCGCCAGCCACCACCGCCAGGCGCGATACGCCACCACCGGGAACGACACCGTCCAGAACCGGGTGAACTCACTGGACAGCGGGGCATGCGCTCCGGTAACGGCAGCGCGGGCCCGTGCGACCAGACTCGAAAGCCGGCCGACCAGGGCGGAATCGGAGGACCCGGAACGCACCATCGACAGGTGCGTCGACGCCCGCTGGTAGAGCTCCACGAGTTCGTCGATCTCCGCACCGCTGAGTCGGTTGCGGCTTCTGACCAGTTGCTCGAGACGATCCCAGCTGTCGCGGTGCGCAAGCACGAACGCGTCGACGTCCACCGCATCGAGGGTAGCGGTGATCGCGAGGTCGGCGCAGCCGAGTGAAGCGGTCGCCGTTAAACCCCAGCGGTGATCGCGAGGTCGGCGCAGCGGCCCTCCGGGTAGCGTGCGCAGTATGTCGGAGGTGGTGACCGGAGACGCCGTGGTGCTCGATGTGCGGGTGGCCCAGCTTCCGGTGCGGGCGGTCAGCGCGCTGATCGATATCACCGTCATCATCGTCGGCTACCTGATTGCGCTGACGCTGTGGGCGGGTGCGCTCGGCCATTTCGACGACGCCGTTGTCGCGGCGATCATGATCATCTTCACGGTATTGGTGTTCGTCGGCTATCCACTGGTTCTGGAGACCGCGACGCGTGGACGCACGGTCGGCAAAATCGTGATGGGTCTGCGGGTGGTGTCGGACGATGGCGGCCCGGAGCGATTCCGTCAGGCCCTGTTTCGTGCGCTGTCGTCGGTCGTCGAGATCTGGATGCTGCTGGGCAGTCCCGCGGTGATCTGCAGCATGCTCTCGCCGAGTGCCAAACGGATCGGCGATATCTTCGCCGGCACCATCGTGATCAGCGAGCGCGGACCGAAGTTGGGGCCACCGCCGATGATGCCGCCCCAGCTGGCGTGGTGGGCGGCCTCGTTGCAGCTGTCCGGGCTGGGCGCCGAGCAGGCTGATGTGGCGCGTCAATTCCTTTCGCGTGCAACACAACTCGATCCACAACTGCGTGATCAGATGGCCTGTCGCATCGCCAACGATATGCTGGGCCGAGTGGCTCCTCCGCCGCCGCCGGGCACACCGCCGCAGCTCGCTTTAGCCGCAGTGCTTGCCGAGCGGCACCGCAGAGAATTAGCCCGCTTGCGGCCCTACCCCAGGCAGCCGGTCCAGCACGGGTACGCGCCGCGCCCTTAGCGGTGTTACTGCGCGACAGTGACCGCGAGGATAGCCATATCGGCGATCAGTAACGCCAACGCCGTCACGGGAATCACGAAACCCCATCGGCGCCGTGCGGTGAAGATCGAGACGACGATGGTCACCACGGCGACCACTGGTGCGCCGTAGTACAGCGTGTCGAAGCTGATTCCGCGCGGGCCCAAGTTGGGGCAGGCCTTATCGCTACAGGCCGCCGTGCTCATCACCGCGCCCAGGGCCACCGCCATTGTGACGCCCGCGCCGACCGCGGTGAGCAGGGCGAGTCCCCAGTTCAGCCACAGTCGCCGGCGGTGGCCGCTGAGGTCGCCGTCCGATTCGGCCAGCGGTGTGCCGGAGCCGTGGTCCGGGCGGCCTTTCACATCGACGTTTTCCTGACTCATGCGTAGGTCCTACCCCGCTGCCGGACGGGGCAAACCGCCACGAATGGCCGCCAAGCAGAATTGAATCTTGCATAACGATAGCTTCCGATATATCGTCATCGTATCGGTAGCGCATCCGGCGCTACCTTTCCAGAAACGAGATCAACCCATGAACAACCCATTTTTTGAAGCAGGAGTGCCCCATGTGGGCAGGCCGTTTGCAGGTGAACCGGGGCCTATGGGCTTCGGTTTCGCGCCCCAGGACCGCCGCGCTCTTCACGAACAGCGCAGGCAGGCCCGCCGCGAGTTCCGCGACTACGTCCGGGGCAACGACCCCGGGTCTGAGGGCCCTTTCGGACCGGGCTTCGGCCGCGGCCGAGGACGCGGATTCGGACCCGGTGGCTTCGGTCCGGGCTTTGGCCCAGGATTTGGCCCCGGTGCCTTCGGGCCCGGGGGACGCCGCGGTGGCCACGGCCGGCGCGGTCGTCGAGGTGATGTCCGTGCCGCCATCCTGGTGTTGCTCGCCGAGCGACCGATGCACGGCTACGAGATCATCCAAGAGGTTGCCGAGCGCAGCCAGGACCTGTGGAAGCCCAGCCCCGGCTCGGTCTATCCGACCCTGCAGTTGCTGGTCGACGAGGGCCTGATCGTCGGCACCGAAAGCGAAGGCAGTAAGAAGCTCTTCGAGTTGACCGACACCGGCAGAGAAGCCGCCGAAAAGATCGCCACCCCGCCGTGGGACGAGATCGCCGACGGCGTGGACCCGGCCCATCTCAACCTGCGGGCAGCTGTCGGCCAATTGTTCGGCGCCGTAGCGCAATCCGCGCACGCTGCCAGCACCGAGCAGCAGAAGCGCATTCTCGAGATCGTCAACAACGCTCGTCGCGAGATCTACTCGATCCTCGGCGAAGACGACTGATTATCCGCCGCAAGCGGTGGGGGCCGGCTCTGCTGGTCCCCACCGTCGGCGTCAGGTGACCTCGACCCAATCCAGACTGCGCTGCACCGCTTTTCGCCATCCCGCATATCCGGCCGAGCGCTCCGCCTCATTCCAGGCCGGCGTCCACCGTTTACCTTCGCGCCAATTGGCCAGTAAGTCATCCGGACCCGACCAGAAACCAACCGCCAGGCCAGCCGCGTAAGCGGCGCCCAACGCCGTCGTCTCGGCGATCACCGGGCGCACCACCTCGACACCAAGCACGTCGGCCTGAATCTGCATGCATAGATTGTTGGCGGTGATCCCGCCGTCGACCTTCAAGACACCAAGGCGCACACCGGAATCGGCTTGCATTGCGTCGACCACATCGCGGCTCTGATAGCAGATCGACTCCAGTGTCGCGCGGGCCAGATGCGCGTTGGTGTTGAAACGCGACAGCCCCACGATCGCGCCGCGGGCATCCGAGCGCCAGTAGGGCGCGAACAAGCCCGAAAACGCCGGCACGAAATACACTCCGCCGTTGTCATCGACTTGGCGGGCCAACGACTCGCTTTGCGCTGCGCCACTGATGATGCCCAATTGGTCGCGAAGCCATTGCACGGCGGAGCCGGTGACGGCGATCGAACCCTCAAGCGCGTAAACGGGTTTGGCGCCACCGAATTGGTAGCACACGGTGGTCAACAGGCCATTGCCCGATCGCACAATCTTCTCGCCGGTGTTCTGCAGCAGGAAATTCCCGGTTCCGTAGGTGTTTTTGGCGTCGCCGGGCTGCAGACAGACCTGCCCGACCATCGCCGCATGCTGGTCACCCAGGATCCCGGTGATCGGTACCTCCCCGCCCAGTGGGCCGTCCGTCGACGTGAGGCCGTAGGGCTCGAGCGGTGAGGACGCCGCGATCGTCGGCAGCATCGAGGCCGGAATCTCGAAGAACGACAGCAGTTCGGTGTCCCAGTCCAATGTCTCGAGATTCATCAGCATGGTCCGGCTGGCGTTGGTGACATCGGTGACGTGCACTCCGCCCCGTGGGCCGCCGGTGAGATTCCATAGCAGCCAGGTGTCGGTGGTGCCGAACAGGGCGTCGCCACGCTCGGCGGCCGCGCGCACGCCATCGACGTTCTCGAGGATCCACTGCAATTTGGCGCCGGAGAAATAGGTCGCCGGCGGCAGTCCCGCCTTGTGCCGGATGACATCCCCGCGACCGTCGCGGTCCAATGCTGACGCGATCCGGTCGGTGCGGGTGTCCTGCCAGACGATCGCGTTGTAGTAGGGCCGGCCGGTGCGCCGGTTCCACACCAGCGTTGTCTCACGTTGGTTCGTGATTCCCAGTGCGACCAGGTCTTTCGATGACAGGTCGGTCGCGTTGAGTGCCGACATCAGCACCGACGTGGTGCGCTCCCAGATTTCGATCGGGTTGTGCTCGACCCACCCGGCGCGCGGCAGGAGTTGCTCATGCTCGAGCTGGTGACGACCCACCTCGCTGCCGTCGTGCCCAAAGATGATGCAGCGAGTGCTGGTGGTGCCCTGGTCGATCGAAGCGACGAACTCGGCCAACTGCTTCCCTCCCGCGCTCGACGTCCATCATGGACTACGCGGGCAGCGGTCGGTCAGAGGCTGGCGGCCAGGTCGAGCAGACCGATGTCGGGATTTATCGCTTCGATGGGCGTGAACGAATCGATCGGAGTGATCGCGCCCGCGACGTCGTCGAAGCCGATCTGAAACAGCGACGGCACCGAGAACAGCACTTCGCCCGAGTCCGATCCCGGGGCGCCGGAAAAGACGTCGAGGTCGTACGTCAGCGAACCGAGCGACCCTTGTAGGTAGTTATCGAACGCGCCGGCCGCGTCGAGGCTCAACGTATCCGTGGCCCCGTCGAGCGAAAACGGTCCGACAGTCACGATGCCCTCGGTAGAGGGAATTCCACCAAGGGCTACCAAGCCGGCGTCGGGACTGACGAAGTCGAATGGGTCAATCGAGTAGAACGGAGTGCTCACGCCGTCGACGTCATCGAAACCGGCTTGGAAGAGCAGCGGGATCGTGAAGACATATTCAGCATCGTCCGTTCCAGGGGCGCCTTGATAGACGTCGAGATCGAAAGGGGACGAGCCAAGGGATCCGACGAGGTAGTTGTCAAATGCCAAAGTTCCGGAATCGTAGGTGAAGGTATCTGTGGACCCGCCGATCGCGTACGGCCCAAGAGTCACCAATTCGTCCGTCGGATCGGCGCTGGCAACCGGGCCGGTCAGCAGTGCCAGCGCGGGCGCCACGAGCAACGCACCCACGACAACGACGGTCGTACGACTGAAACTACGAGGCATCTTTTCCCCCAACGGTCACCTGTGAATCTCCCAAGACTGAGCTGAGATTACTGCAAGTATCCTACGTTTCCGTCAATACCGCAGCGCGTAGTTCATCTCGGTGAACTACGGGCAATTCGGCCACGCATCAATTCATTTGGCCGATCTGCTGCGGGACTCCCGGTAAACCGGTTGCATCGGCGGGGTGGGCGAAGAGGTCGATCGGACCACCTACACACGGGTGGACCGGCAGGAGTACCGGCGCAAGGTGCAACTCTGCCTCGACGTCTTCGCGACGATGCTCGCGCAGTCCAGTTTCGAGTTCGACCACCCGCTCACCGGGATGGAAATCGAATGCAACCTGGTCGATGACGCCTACCAGCCTGCGATGACGAACTCTGACGTGCTCGCCGCCATTGCCGATCCGGCCTACCAGACCGAATTAGGCGCTTACAACATCGAATTCAACGTTCCGCCCAGCCCACTGGCCGGCGACACCAGTGTGCAACTGGAAGACGAAGTGCGGGCCAGCCTAAACGCCGCCGAGACCAAGGCAAGCGCCGACGGTGCCCACATTGTGATGATCGGGATCCTGCCGACGTTGATGCCCGAGCATCTCGCCAGCGGATGGATGAGTGAGTCGGCGCGTTATGCGGCGCTCAACGACTCGATCTTCAACGCCCGCGGCGAAGATCTCCAGATCGACATCGACGGGCCCGAGCCACTCAGCATCAAGTCGACGTCGATCGCACCCGAATCCGCTTGCACCAGCATGCAATTGCATCTGCAGGTGTCGCCGGACGACTTCGCCGCCAACTGGAATGCTGCGCAGGTGCTGGCCGGACCGCAGCTCGCTCTGGGCGCCAATTCGCCCTACTTTTTCGGCCACCAATTGTGGTCGGAGACCCGCATCGAACTATTCGCGCAGTCCACCGATACGCGGCCCGACGAGCTGAAAACCCAAGGGGTACGGCCACGGGTGTGGTTCGGCGAGCGGTGGATCACCTCGATCTTCGACCTGTTCGAGGAGAACGTCCGCTACTTTCCGTCACTGCTCCCGGAGGTGTCCGACGAAGACCCGGTTGCCGAACTCGAAGCCGGACGCACCCCGCACCTGGCGGAGTTGCGGCTGCACAATGGCACGGTATACCGATGGAATCGGCCGGTGTACGACGTCGTGGCGGGCCGGCCACATCTACGGGTGGAGAACCGGGTGCTGCCCGCCGGGCCAACAGTCATCGACATGCTGGCCAACTCGGCCTTTTACTACGGCATGCTGCGCGCGCTGTGCGACGAGGACCGCCAGATCTGGACCAAGATGGATTTCGCTGCAGCCCAACGTAATTTCACCGAAGCAGCCCGCCATGGCATGCGGGCGGAATTGTTTTGGCCGGGTTTCGACACGGTCAGTGCCGCCGAGTTGGTACTCGACGAACTGCTGCCGATGGCGTACGACGGACTGGACCGCTGGGGCGTTGCTGCCGAGATCCGAGATCGGTTGCTCGGCGTGATCGAGGGCCGGGCCCGTGCTCGCCGCAACGGCGCGAGCTGGCAGGTCGCCGCTGTGCGGGCCATGGAACACCGCGGTCTGGCCCGGGCTGCCGCACTAGCTGAAATGCTCCGGATGTACAGCGAGCACATGCACAGCAACGAGCCCGTGCACAGCTGGGCCGATCCATAGGCAACAGGGCCCGGCGTAGGTTGGAGCACATGGCAAATGAAGTGATGGATTGGGAAAGCGCCTACCGCCAGGAGGGCGAGTTCGTGGACCCGCCGCCGTGGAATATCGGCGAGCCGCAACCTGAATTGGCTGCGCTGGCAGCGGCTGGAAAGTTCCGCAGCGACGTGCTCGACGCCGGATGCGGCTTCGCCGAACTGTCGCTGACGTTGGCCGCCGACGGCTACACCGTGCATGGCGTCGACCTCACCTCAACCGCTGTCGCCGCCGCCACCAAGGCCGCCGAGGAGCGCGGGCTGACTAACGCCACCTATGAGCAGGCCGACATCACCGCGTTCAGCGGACACGACGGCCGCTTCAATACCGTCGTCGACAGCACCTTGTTCCATTCGCTGCCTGTCGAGGGCCGCGACGGGTACTTGCAGGCGGTGCACCGGGCTGCGGCCGACGGTGCCGGCTACTTCGTGCTGGTGTTCGCCAAAGGCGCGTTCCCCGGCGAGTGGGAACAAAAGCCCAATGAGGTCGACGAGGACGAATTGCGTTCCGCGGTCAGCAAATACTGGAAGGTCGACGAGATTCGGCCGGCGTTCATTCACGCCTTCATCCCGCCGGCGCCGCCGGATTCGGACGTGCCGATGCCCGAGCACGAGCGGGACGAGAAAGGCCGAATGAAGCTGCCCGCCTATCTGCTCAGCGCGCACAAGACGGGCTGAAGCTCGGTGTCAGAAGGCAGCAGTGGCCTCGGCGAGCGCCGCCGCGAACGTCTCCAGGTCATCGTCGGTGGTGTCGACATGCGGCGAGATCCGCAGCACCGGCGCGGTCAGTTCCAGGGGCGCGCGCTGGAGTATCACTGCCGTCGTCACGATCCGGCGTTCGGCGATCAGCCAGCCGCGGATATTCCACGGGTCGACCCCGTCGGGCGGGGCCAACGTCGTGATAGCGGTCGGCTCGTCGACCGCCTCGACCACCCGCCACCCCGGCACATCGGCAAGGACGGTGCGGGCGGCCCGGCCCACCTCTGACAGTCGGGCACGCACCGCGGCTGGGCCCGCCGCGATGTACTCACCGATTGCGACCGTAAACCCTACTCGCGCAGCAATATTGGCGTCAGCCAGATCGAGTCGGTCGGCGTTGGACAACGACCCGACCCACTCCTTCAGTGGCAGCCGCGGTTGCAGCCGCTGCATCAGTGCCGGCCGGACCGCCAGCACCCCGACGCCGCGCGGTCCGGCAAGCCATTTGCGCGACGAACCATAGACCACATCGACACCACCCACCGCGCAGTCGATCTGCCCGAGCGCCTGCGCGGCGTCGACGATCAGCGGCAGCCCCAATTCGCCGCACATACGTGCCACTTCAGCCAGCGGCTGCACCACGCCGCGGTGGCTGGGTACGGGGGTCAGGTGGACCAGATCCGGCGGCTCAGCGGCCAGGCTGATCGCCGCCTCCTCGACCACAATCCTGCCGGCGGCGTCCGTCGGCAGGAGTTGACGGTCGAAGCCGTGCATGGCCATCAGCGCGAGGTTGGGACCGTATTCGCCGGGCAGGCAGGCCAGCGTCCGGCCGCCCGGCGGCCAGCTGGACAGCAACAGATCCAACGCATTCTGCGACCCGGTGGTGAACACGACCTGCGCATCGGGCATGCCGGTGAGCGCAGCGACGGCGGCGCGGCCGGCATCGAGAACGGGCGTGGCCGCCTCGGCCGCCACGTACCCGCCGACCTCGGCTTCGTGGCGTGCATGCCGGGCGGCCGCATCGATGGCGGCCACGCTCTGCCGCGAACACGCGGCACTGTCCAAGTGCAGCCCGGCGACCGGCGGACGGGCGGCCCGCCAGGCCTCGGCCAGGCTGGCGCTCACTTGACCGACAGCGACAACCCGAAATCACCGGCGGCGTCGGTCCACCACTGGGTGAGCCGCAAGCCCGCGTGCGCGAGTTCGTCGGCCACGCCGTCGGCCCGGAATTTGCACGACACTTCGGTGAGGACCTGTTCGCCGGCGTCGAAGTCGACGGTCATATTCAGCGCCGCGATACAAACACGCTGCATCCGATCGGACCGCAGCCACATTTCCATCCGCTCGTCGACCGCGTTCCAGGTGGCGACGTGGCTAAATGCGTCGACGTCGAAATCGGCGTCGAGCTCCCGGTTGATCACCGCCAACACGTTGCGGTTGAACTGCGCTGTGACTCCGGCCGCGTCGTCGTAGGCCGCCACCAGCCGGCCGGCGTCCTTGACCAGGTCGGTGCCCAGCAGCAGGCTGTCGCCGGGCTGCAGCGCTGCCGCCAACCCGGCCAGGAACTCTGAACGCGGACCGGGCTTCAGGTTGCCGATCGTCGACCCCAGGAACACGAACAGCCGGCGGCCGCCCTTTGGGATCTTCGCCAGGTGTTTCTCGAAATCGCCACAGACAGCCGCGATTTCAATACCCGGGTACTCGTCTTGGATGGCCTTCGACGCCAGGGACAACATGCTCGCGTCGACGTCGAACGGGACGAACCGGCGCAGTGCTCCACCGTCACGCAGGGCGTCCAGCAGCACCCGGGTCTTCTCCGACGTCCCACTGCCCAGCTCGACCAGCGTGTCGGCACCGGCGGCCGACGCGATCTCCGCCGCGCGGGCGCGCAAAATCTCCGCCTCGGCCCGGGTGGGATAGTACTCCGGTAGCCGGGTGATCTGATCGAACAGGTCGCTACCCACCGAATCGTAGAACCACTTGGGCGGCAACGACTTCGGTGAACGTTGCAGCCCGCCGCGCACGTCACGACATAGCGCCTCGTATGCCGAGTCCGCGGCCAGGTGGTTGGACAACGTCAGCGTCATCACTATCCCTTCGTTGGGTTCAAAGCGGTCATGGTCACCCGATCGGCGGTGACCTCGACGAGGTGGCGGTCGGGGACGTCCTCCCAGCCGGGCTGGTCATCGTATGGCTCACTCGCCAGCACCAGGCCGTCATCGCGACGCAGGATCGACAGGGTGTCGCCCCAGGTGGTGGCCAACAACCGAGAACCGTTGGCCGCCAGGATGTTCAGCCGGGCGTTCGGATCGGCAGCGCCCACCTCGGCGATCGTCTGCCCCACTACGCCGAGGCCGCGTGAGAAGATCAAAGCTGCGAGAACAGCGCTGTCGCAGGTGGATTCGGCTGCCGCGCTGGCGGGTAGCACGTCGCGGTCGACGACCCCGTTGTGCGAGAGCAGCCATTGCCCGTCGGTAAACGGCGCTGTTGCACTGGCTTCGATCGGCATACCGACAGTAGCTGAACGCACCGCGGCGACCACGCAGTGGCTGCGCAGCGCCGGTGCGATGGAATCGAAAGAAACATCTCCCCACAACGGTGCGGGGCTACGCCAGCGCCGCGGCGTCGCGCCGTCGAAAAAGCCGACGCCCCAACCGTCGGCGTTCAACAGACCGTGCTTTTGCCGACGCGGGGCATACGACTGCACCCGAAGACCGTGCGGCGGGTCGAGCACCAGCGAGGACACCGATGTTTCGCGTCCCAGCCAGCCGAGGTGGCGGCACATCAGGGGCGGCCCCCCGGGTCGGCGTCGACCGACCACGCCAGCCGGACACCGGAGAAGATCTGTCGCCGGTACGGGTGATCCCAGTTGCGGAAGCTGGGCCGCACGATGCCCGACTCCACCGCCCACGACCCGCCCCGCAGCACTCGGTAGTCACCGCCGAAGAACGGCTCTGAATAGCGTTGATAGATCATGGGAGTGAAGCCCGGCCAGGGCTCGAGCTCGGAGCTGGTCCACTCCCATACGTCACCGAGCATCTGCTCGACCCCGTACGCCGACGCGCCGCCCGGGAAGGCGCCGACCGGCGCGGGGCGCAGCGCGTCCCCGCTGAGGTTGGCGAGTGACGGTGACGGCTCCTCGGCCCCCCAGGGATAGCGCCGGCGCTCGTTCAGCCGCGGGTCCCAGGCACACGCCTTCTCCCATTCGCGTTCGGTGGGCAGCCGCGCTCCGGCCCACGCCGCGTAGGCCTCCGCCTCGAAGTAGCTGACATGCTGAACGGGTTCGTCGGCGGGGATGTCCTCGACATGGCCGAACCGGGTCCGGGTCTGCCCGTCGGCGTGCCAGAACTGCGGTGCGGTCAGCTGTGCGTTTACGCGATGCTCCCAGCCACGCGGCGACCACCAACGAGACTGCGCATAACCGCCGTCGTCGATGAACTGCTGCCATTCGCCGTTGGTGACCGGCACCCTGCCGATGCGGAATGTCGGTAGGTCGACGACGTGCGCGGGCCGTTCGTTGTCCAGCGAGAACGGCTCGTCGGCAGCGTCGACGCCCAGCACGAACGGTCCCCCGGGCACCAGGATCGATGTTCCAGCGAGCCCGGCCCGACCGGGCGGCGGCGTGCTGGTCTCTGTCAGCAGCGCCGGGCCGCTGCGCAGGTTCAGTGCCTGCAGGATGGTCTCGTCATGCTGGTTCTCGTGGCTGACCACCAGGCCGTAGACGAAGTTGTGCTCCGGTTCGTCGGGGAGCCGATCAAGGGCATCGAGCGAAGCCGCCCGCACGGTCTGGCAGTAGCTGCGAGCCTGATCCGGGGACAACAGCGGCAAGTCGACGCGGCTGGCGCGGGAGTGCACAAAGGCGTCATAGAGGTTTTCCACCGCGCTGGACAGGATGCCGGGCCGATCCGGGTTGCCGCCACGCAGCAGCCACAGCTCTTCCTGCTGCCCGATGTGCGCCAAGTCCCAGACCAGCGGACTCATCAGCGGGTCGTACTGGCGATGGAGTTCGGCGTCGTCGAAATCGACCAGCCGCAGCGTTCTCGTCCGGGCCCGGTGCATATCGCGGACCAGCGCTTCGCGTGAGGTCACTGCTCCCCTGACGCCAGGGCGGTCACGGCGGCTGCGATGCCGCTTTCGATCACCCGGTCGGAGAAATCATCGGCCGGGCAACGACCCTGTTCCACGGCGGCGGCGAGACGCTGCATGCCATCGCTCAGCCCGGCGGGTGCGCGCTCAGCGGCAATCGCCACGCATCGGTTTGCGGCGCTGAAGATCCGCTGGTCGTCGAGGCCGATCCGGGCGGCGGTGTCCCAGGCGGTGGCGACAGGTTCAACCGCTTCGGCTGCGAGGTCCGCGGCGACCGGGTCATCGAGCAGGCTCACAATGGTGAACACCACCGCCGGCCAGATGCCAGGGGGAAGACTGTCCAAGTAGCGGATTTCGAGCCACTGCCGCGGCCGCACCGGCGGAAACAGCGTGGTCAGGTGATATTCCAGGTCGTGGCGGGTGGGCCGGCGACCGCCGAGCAGTTCGCGGCCGTCGGCCCAGTCGGCAAAGGGAACGCGGTGGGTGACCGGCACCGCTTCGGGCGAGTGCACCAGCATGACCGGTGCCTTGAGCGCGTAACGCGCCCAGTCGGTGCCGGGATCCTCACCGCTCGCGGTCAGGATCGGCCCGCAGCGCGCCGAGTCGAGTTGGCTCCAGACCCGCTGCCGAGACGAACGCCATCCGCAGAACTGGCCGCTGAGCAGTGGCGAGTTGGCGGAAATCGCCACCATCACCGGCCCGAGCGCGTGTGCCAGCCGGACCCGGTCGGCCCACCCTTCGCGCGGCCCGGCGTCGAGGTTGACCTGCACCGACGCGGTCGAGGTCATCATCGCCGCGCCGGCGGCGCCGGTGTTGCTGGCCGTGAAGAACTCTTCCATTGCGCGATAGCGGGGGCCCGGGTTGACGCGTTTGGCCGGCCGCAATGGATCCGCCCCCAGCGACACCAGACCCAGGCCGGCGGCGTCGAACGCCTTGCGCAGTACGGCCTGGTCGCCGGCCATCGCCTCGATCGCGGCCGTCGCTCCCAGCAGGGGTGGGCCGGAGAGCTCGACAGCACCGCCGGGTTCGACGGTGACGACGCTGTCGCCGGGCATGGCCGGTAGCGACTCCAGGACGTCGGTGATCTCATCCCAGCTCGGGCGGCGCTGCGGATCGGCCGGGTCGTAACAGTGCGCCTCGATCTCCAGGCCGACACGGGCCACCGGTCCGTCCGCCAGGCAGCCGTCAGAGATGAATTGCGCCGCAGCCGAGGCGCTGGCAAATTCGTCGTCCGCCAGACGCGCGGGATCTACCTGCGACGCGACGGCAAAGGCCATGATCGGAATCCCTTCGGGCCCAGACCGCCGGCACGGACCGCCGGTTGCGGGTGGCTACCCAATGATTGTTACAAGACTCATCTACCAGATGGCACGGACATATTCCCGAGGGCTCTCGAAGGCTACTGGCCGAGCGCGTTCTGGATAGCGCCGGCCAGCACATTCACCGCCGGACCACCGTTGCCGGACTGACAGACTTTGGCTTGCAGAAGCACGTTTTCCCTCAGACGGGTCTGAATGAAACATCGGCGGTCCGTCCCGGCCTCCTGCTTGCTCCACGCTGAGTCGGCGGCGGCCGCCGGACCACCGTCGAATGACCACACCTGCGTCGTGCCGTTGTCCAGATGCATGGGAGTGGTCTGGCCCGAGCAACCGACTGTCCGGTCCACCACGCGGTGGAACGCGGCGCCGGCCGCCGCGTCGGTGGCGAACACCCCGACCGCCTGCTTGACGAAGTGCGTCTGATCGGTCGGCGATGTCTGGGTGCTTGCGCCGTTGAACGACGCCAGATCCGGATCGTTGTAAACCTCCGGCAACCCGATGTCGGCCCAGTTGTTGCACACCGGGTTGTCGACGAAAAACCCCTGGAACGGCTGGTTGAACAGCGTCTCGTCCCGCATCGGTCCCCCGACGATGTTGCCCACCGAACCCTTACCCAAGACGGCGTAGCTCACTACGCCGGGATCCGATGGCCGCGCGGATGCGACCGGGACAGCCGAAGCGGCCGCGACACAGCCGACCGACGCGCTGAATGCCAATGCGAATGCGGAGATCTGCCTGTTCATCGCCGACGCGACGCCGCTACGGCGTATAGGTCGGCGGAGGAGGAGGGGGCTCTTCAGGACCGCCGTGACCCCCGTGACCGCCAGGCCCGCCCGGCCCCATGCCGGGGCCCCAGGGACCCCACGGACCACCGGGACCCGCACCCGGCGGGAACGGGCCGCCCGGGAACACCACCCACGGCGGCGGACCGTCAGGGCCGGTCGGCGCATCCGGGCCAAACATCCCGTGGTGGTGATGCCGGTATTGCGGACCATGTCCGGAGACCTCGGCGCCGGCGAAGAAGACGACCGCCAGCACGAAAACGGTGCCTGCCACGATCACCACCCACGCCGCCGCCTGATACAGCCGGGCGTTCCTCGCCACCGGCGGCGGCGCAGCGGCCGGTGGGGCTGCGGGCGGGCCAGGAGGTGGCTGGATCGGGGGTTCGGTTGCTTGGGTCATCTCTAGATCATGCCCAGGCGCGGTCCAGCCATCAACCAGCCGCGCACGCGAGAGTTCTTAATATCCGAGCGCCCACACGAATTTGAGGATGACCACGGCAATCAGCGTGATTCCGGCGACAATCGCCACCCAGGCCGCTATTTGGTAGAGCCGCTCGGATTGCGCAGACGGAGCCAGGATCGGCGCCGGTGGCGGCGGGCTAGACGGATCGGGAGTCTCGCTCATACCCGCATAATGCCTCAGCGCCGAGGTGTATGCGAGGGCTCCGTTACCGGGGTGGGGTACTGAAAATGTAGAGCCCGGCGCCCATCGGGGCGCCGGGCTGGTGGAAAGTTGGGCTACGAGTGCGCCGGAGCCAACGACGGAGCGACCGATTCCGGCATGTGCGACGGTCCCGGACCGACAAAGCCGTGGTGGAATGCGGCGCCCTGGTCGTGGTGGCGCGGACCGTCCTGGCCCATCGAGTGGGGGTGCCAGCCGTGGTGATGGCACCCGTGATGCCCCAGGTGGGCGACCTTGAAGCCGGTGAAGAAGATGCTCAAGACGATGAACAGGATGCCGGCGACGATGCCGACCCACGCCGCGAGACGGTAGAGCCAATAGGGTTTGACCGCTACGGTCGCCGGCTCTGTGGCGACTGTGGTCGGTGTGGTTGGGGTGTCAGGTGTTTCGCTCATACCTGAAATGATGCGGTCGGTACAGGTAGGGCCCGCTGGGTAGAACTTATGAAACAGCTATGAGCCATGGCCCGGGCGAGTTTTGCCGCCAGGATGAAGGTGTTGACGGCGAGTTTTGGCCCTGGTCCGCAGAATCGTAGGGCAATCCCTTATTGCGGTGACCCTCAGCTTGTGCTCAGCTTGTTCTGACCAAAGTCACAGGATTTGTGAGGTTGGGGCTTGCCATCCGGCACGCGAGATCAATTCCGCACAAGCAAGGAGTTGTCCCACATGAACCGCTGCCTCCTAGCCCTCGGAACCTTTGCCGGCGGTATCACTGCCGCAGCATGCGTCGGCATGTCCGCTGCTCACGCGGACCAGATCGTCGTCACCCTCGACCCCACTGCAGAAGATTTCTTGACGCAGCAAAGCACCACGCCATTCAGCGACGTACTCTCCGGCGGCACGTACCTCAACGTTACTGACACCACGCTCTCTGAGACAGGAATAGACCTTGTCCACGGTGACGGCAATTTGGTGCTCAACCCGTTCACCTTTGCTGAAGAGGGATACAACCTCAACATTGACCAAGCCGTCGGAGGTTTCGAGACCGTTATCCCGGTCGGCACTCAGGTCGACGTCATGTTTCTCGCCACCGGTTACACAAATGAGTTCTTCGATTTCCCGGGTGTCGACGGTGCGTTGAACACCCTCACCGACACGCTGATCACCCCGTTCGGCGACTACACCCTGTTCTCCTTCTGAGAGCGCGACCTATAGCGAGAGTTAGGGCTCCGACCAGGGTTTGAACGGGTTCACGGCGAACTGGATCACCCGATACGGCGACCGGGCTCGGGCATCGGTGTTGTGCCACTGGCTGACGAACACCCGCAGCTCGTCCAGCGTCGAACCCGGCGAGATGTATCCGCCGTAGGGCTGGGCGAGTCGGTTGTCCTGTGGCGGCGGCAGACTCTCGGCGGGTTCGGGCCACTCGTCGTGCTGGACGACGGTGGTGACCGGCGCGCTGCTCAGCGACATCGGGTCGTCTGCCACCCGAACCTCCATGTTGCCGGTGCTCGAGTTGAAATACGACACCACCGACTTGCCGTCGATCTGCCTGAAGCTGATCTCCCCGATCGTGTCGCCCCACAGCGGTGTCGGCGGTTTACCCCAACCACCGTCCGGACCGGGTGCCCAGCCTTGCCAGCGGGATCGGTCGCCGAAGTTCTCTGGTGCGACGCGGTAGAGCACCATCGGCTGGCTGCGGTCGAAACTGTCGGCGACGATGTACACCCACCCGGTCTGCGACTCGGGCGTCGGTATCGGGTCGTAATAGCCGCTGATCTGCGACTGCTGGCCGCCGGCGTAGTCGGCATTGCGTACCGAACCCGGGACCGTCTGCCAAAGGCCTTGCGCGGCTTCGGCTTTCACCAGCCGCGAACTCTGCGGAACCAGATCTTTGGTGGTGGTGATCAACACGTAGTTCTGCCGGTTGATCTGCACGACGCCCGCCGGCAACTGGGACGCCCCCGACGGAGTGGGCTCGGCCAGCAGCGGTTCGGTGACGCCGGTGACCCCGGTGTATTTCACCCCGTCCGGATCGTCCACCGACGACGTATCCACCCGCAATGCGATCGGGGAGTAGTAGCCGCCGAACCCGACGCCCTCGCCGGCGAAGCTGTCGCCGCACACCTGGACCACCTGCGTGGGAAATTCCAAGAACACGCACAGGTCGGTCGCGCCGATGCCGTAGTCGCGGGTGGGTGTCCCGGTGCCCGCGGCCGGGCCGATGCGAACCACCTCACCGGGTGCCAGCGGCTGCAACACCGGCTGCGGCATCGGGGCCGGCGGATCGGCATGCGCGAGCCAAACCCCTTGGCAGACAGACAAGCACGTCACAGCCGCGACCAGCAGTGCGCAGCGGGCGGGGCTCACCCTCGAATCACAACTGCGCGGCGAGTAGCTCGGCAATCTGAATAGTGTTCAATGCCGCGCCTTTACGCAGATTGTCACCCGCGACGAATAGCGCCAGCCCGCGCCCATCCGGCGCACCGGGATCACGACGGATTCGGCCGACGAGGGATTCGTCGACACCGGCAGCGGCCAGCGGCGTCGGCACGTCGACCACCTTGACCCCCGCAGCGTGGGAGAGGAGTTCACGGGCCCGCTGCGGCGAAAGTGGTTGGGCGAATTCGGCATTGATCGACAGGGAGTGACCGGTGAACACCGGCACCCGCACACAGGTGCCGCTGACCAGCAGGTCGGGAATGCCCAGGATCTTGCGGCTCTCGTAGCGCAGCTTCTGGTCTTCGTCGGTTTCCCCGGAGTCGTCGTCGACCAGCTTGCCGGCCAGTGGCACGACGTTGAACGCGATCGGTGCGACGTACGCCTTGGGCTCAGGGAACTGCACGGCGCTGCCGTCGTGCACCAACTGTTCGGCGTCGTCGATCACGGCGCGAGTCTGTTCGGCCAACTCGGCAACCCCCGCCAGACCGGTGCCGGACACGGCCTGGTAGCTCGAGACCACCAGACGGACCAGCTGAGCCTCGTCGTGCAGCACCTTGAGCACTGGCATCGCGGCCATCGTCGTGCAGTTCGGGTTGGCGATGATGCCCTTCGACCGATTTTTCGCGTCTCCGAAATTGACCTCGGAGACCACCAGCGGCACCTGGTCGTCCTTGCGCCAGGCCGACGAGTTGTCGATCACGATCACGCCGGCGTCAGCGAACCGCGGCGCCTGGACCCGCGACATCGTCGCGCCCGCGGAGAACAAGGCGATGTCCAGGCCGCTCGGATCGGCCGTCTCGGCGTCCTCGACCTCGATCTCCTGGCCGCGGAACGGCAGCTTGCGGCCCTGCGAGCGGGCTGAGGCAAAGAATCGGACGCTGGTCGCCGGGAAATCGCGTTCCTCGAGCAGCCTGCGCATCACCTGGCCCACCTGCCCGGTGGCGCCCACAACTCCTATTGACAGCCGATCGGCGCCCATGTCTAACGTCCTGTCCCCGCGTACACCGTGGCCTCCTCGGCACCGCCGAGGCCGAATGCTTCGTGTAACGCGACAACAGCCTTGTCTAGTTCAGTGTCGCGGCACAGCACCGAGATCCTGATCTCCGAGGTGGAGATCAGGTCGATGTTGACGCCGACTTGGGCCAGCGCCTCGCAGAACGTGGCGGTGACGCCGGGATGGCTGCGCATGCCGGCACCGATCAACGACACCTTGCCGATGTGATCGTCGTACAGCACCTGACTGAAGCCGATTTCGTCCTTGAGCGCGTCCAGCTTCTCCACCGCGGCCGGTCCGCTGTCGCGCGGGCAGGTGAAGGTGATGTCGGTCTTGCCGTTCTCGATCTTGGAGACGTTCTGCAACACCATGTCGATGTTCACGTCGACATCGGCGACCGCCCGGAACACCTTGGCGGCGTAGCCCGGGTAGTCGGGTATACCGACGACGGTCACCTTGGCCTCGCTGCGGTCGTGTGCGACGCCGGTCAGGATGGGCTCTTCCATAGGTATGTCCTCGATTGATCCGGTGACGATGGTGCCGGGCTTGTCCGAGTACGACGAGCGGACATGCACCGGGATGTTGTAGCGGCGGGCGTATTCCACGCAGCGAAGCATCAGGACTTTCGCTCCGCAGGCGGCCATTTCGAGCATCTCCTCGAAGGTGACCGTGTCCAGCCGGCGGGCGTTGGGAACGATCCGCGGGTCGGCACTGAAGATCCCGTCCACGTCGGTGTAGATCTCGCAGACGTCGGCGTGCAACGCCGCGGCCAGCGCGACCGCGGTGGTGTCCGAGCCGCCGCGGCCCAGCGTAGTGACATCGCGGGTGTCTTGGCTGACTCCCTGGAACCCGGCCACCAGCACGATCCGGCCCTCGTCCAGGGCCGCCTGCAGCCGGGTCGGGGTGACGTCGATGATCTTGGCCTTGCCATGGGCGCCGGTAGTGATCACGCCTGCCTGCGAGCCGGTGAACGAGCGGGCCTGCGCGCCGAGCGACTCGATGGCCATCGCGACCAGCGCGTTGGAGATCCGCTCGCCGGCGGTCAGCAACATGTCCAGTTCGCGCGCCGGCGGAGCCGGGCACACCTGCTGAGCCAGATCCAGCAGGTTGTCGGTGGTGTCGCCCATCGCGGAGACGACCACGACGACGTCGTTGCCCTGTTTTTTGGTCTCGACGATGCGTTCGGCGACGCGACGGATCCGGTCGGCGTCGGCCACCGAGGATCCGCCGTATTTCTGCACGACGAGCGCCACTGTTGCTCTCTCAGATTCTTCAGTACTGGGAAGTAATAGATCGCAACACAGAATACGTGCCCTAACACTGTGACCTGCACCCGCTGTTTCACGGCGTTTGGTATGCAGAAGACCGACGAAAGGTGCAAACGATGGCGAATGAACCCGCGGTGCTGTGGGGCGAAGAACCCGACGAGCACGACTATCCGGCGGCCGCCGACTACCTCGCCCTGCTTGCGACGAGCACGCAGATCAGCGCGATCGTGGCGGCGCTCAAGAAGGCCCCGGTCGTGCACAAGAAGGCCAAAGATCTGCTGCGGGCATCGCAATTGGCACTATTGCCCGAAGACAACCCGCACGTCCAAAGGGACCTGAAGAAGATCAAAAAGGGCACGCCGCTGTCGCCCATCCTGGCCGTCCGCGGCGACCTGAACACCGGGGTGGCGCTGCAGATCGCCGACGGCTACCACCGGGTCTGCGCGAGCTACTACACCGACGAGAACACCGACATCCCGGTGCGGATCGTCCCAGCAACCAACTAGCGAACTGGGGTTTTGGGCAGGCCCGCGGGCGCGGTACAGTACTGGACGTGCAGCGGGTGCTCCTCCTCGGACGCCGCGACGGGGCCTGATTCAGACCGGCTTCCTGTCGCGGGTGTTCGCGATGCGCCGGTCTAAGTCCCTCATGGGCGCCCCCCTCACAACCCCGGAGCAACGACCGTGACCACCTTCAGCAAACCGTCGAGCGAATCCCCCGACGCGTTCAGTTCCAGTCGAACCATCACCCATCCCGCAGGCCCGCCTAATCCGGGACAACCCGCGTGGAACACCCAGCGCGGATCGTCGATGCCGGTCAGTCGGTACCGACCGTTCGCCGACGAGGTCGAGCCCATCCGGCTGGCCGACCGCACCTGGCCCGACAAGGTCATCGACACAGCACCGCTGTGGTGCGCGGTAGACCTGCGGGACGGCAATCAGGCGCTGATCGACCCGATGAGCCCGGCCCGCAAGCGCCGCATGTTCGACCTGCTGGTCCGGATGGGCTACAAGGAGATCGAGGTCGGGTTCCCCTCGGCAAGCCAGACCGACTTCGACTTCGTTCGCGACATCATCACCGAGGGAGCGATTCCCGAGGATGTGACCATCCAGGTGCTGACCCAGTGCCGGCCCGAGCTGATCGAGCGAACCTTCCTGGCCTGCGAGGGAGTGCACCGCGCGATCGTCCACTTCTACAACTCGACGTCGATCCTGCAGCGCCGGGTCGTGTTTCGGGCCGACCGCGCCGCGGTGCAGGCGATCGCCACCGACGGCGCTCGCAAGTGCATCGAGGAGGCCGCGAAATACCCTGGCACACAATGGCGTTTCGAGTACTCGCCGGAGTCCTACACCGGCACCGAACTCGAATACGCCAAGCAGGTGTGCGACGCGGTCGGCGACATCATCGAGCCCACGCCGGACAATCCGCTCATCGTCAACCTGCCGGCCACGGTCGAGATGGCCACCCCGAACGTTTACGCCGACTCGATCGAGTGGATGAGCCGGAACTTGAACCGCCGCGACTCGGTCATTTTGAGTCTGCACCCCCACAACGATCGCGGAACCGCCGTCGCCGCAGCCGAATTGGGCTATCAAGCCGGGGCCGACCGGATCGAGGGATGCCTGTTCGGCAACGGTGAACGCACCGGAAACGTCTGCCTGGTGACGCTGGGGCTCAACCAGTTCTCCCGCGGCGTCGACCCGCAGATCGACTTCTCCAACATCGACGAGATCCGGCGCACGGTCGAGTACTGCAACCAGTTGCCGGTGCCCGAACGCCACCCCTACGGCGGCGATCTGGTGTACACCGCTTTCTCCGGCAGCCACCAGGACGCCATCAACAAGGGCCTGGACAGCATGAAGGTTGCCGCCGACGAGGCCGGCTCCGATGTCGACGACATGCTGTGGCAGGTGCCGTATCTGCCGATCGACCCGCGCGATGTCGGCCGTACCTACGAAGCGGTGATCCGGGTCAACTCGCAGTCCGGTAAGGGCGGGGTGGCCTACATCATGAAGGCCGACCACGGGCTGGCGCTGCCGCGGCGGCTGCAGATCGAGTTCTCCCAGGTGATTCAGAAAATCACCGACGGCGAGGGCGGTGAGGTCACTCCCAAGGAGATGTGGGACGCCTTCAACGACGAGTACATCGCGCCGATCCGGCCGCTGGAGCGGATGAAGCAGCGCGTCGACGCCTCCGAAGAGGATCACGGCGTCACCCGGATCGCTGCGACAGTGAAGGTCGACGGCGCCGAGATCGAGATCACCGGCTCGGGCAACGGGCCCCTTGCCGCTTTCGTCGACGCGCTGGCCACCATCGACGTCCACGTGGCAGTGCTGGACTACTCCGAGCACGCGATGAGCGGCGGCGAAGACGCCCAGGCCGCGGCGTACGTCGAGGCACACATAAACAATAAGACGGTGTGGGGCGTCGGTATCGCGCCGTCGATCACCACGGCGTCGCTGCGTGCCGTCGTATCGGCGGTCAATCGCGCAGCACGGAACTGAGACGTCAGGCCGAGACCTTGGCCAGCAGCATCCCCGCCAGGGTCTGGGCCTGCGCGCAGGTGTCGGCGCCCACGATCAGGTAAATCCAGCCCTTGAGCACATCAACGGTCGCGGGCGGTGCCACGAAGCAGAACGCCTGATCGCCCAGCCCCGGGACACTCTGGACATTGCCGGCGCTCTGCTTGTTGACGGCAAACCCCTTGGCCTGCGAATCCAGGCATTTCTTGTCGACGGGCTTGCCGTCGATGCAGTACTCGTTGTTCCAATACAGCTTGAAACTGACATCGTTGCCCGCCGTCGGGATCGAGGTGCACTGCGCCTCACTCGGCGACTGGCTGCCCTCTGCCGCGGGAAACGCGCTGCCCATAACCCGGCTGATGTCGGCCGCGCTGAGCAGGCTGCAGAAGTTTTCAGGAACCTGCACGCCGGCCGATTTCGACCCCGAGCCGGCGTCGTGAGAGCACGCGCACACCGTCACCAGGACTGCGAGCGTTGCCAGACAGCGGGTCAGCGGTCTGACTGCCAGGTGGGGAACGGAGATCGGCATAGCTCGATCCTTTCAGCATCCGTTCATCGATCACTGGCCCCACGCCTGCGCTCTACGACGAGTCAGCCTGAACGTCCGGTTACTCGGGAGTAAGTTCCGGCCGCCTAGATTAATTGGCCCGTTGAATGGTTATATCTACGTGATCTTTGAGTGCGGACTGGTAACCGGCTCCCCTACCGGCTCTGGCCTGCACGGATGGGCGAGCTGATGCAACACTCCATCGCCCCGGGCGGCCACCGGTCCAACCTGGCCGGCCTGTGGCATGCCGGACAGGCACTGCCGATGGCGGGTCGGCATCGCGCATCGGCAAGTTCTCGCCGCCGCAGTGTCGCCATCGCGGTGACCGTGCTGGTTGGGCTCGCGCTGCTGGTTCACGCGGGATGGCTGATGTTCACCCATACGAGTGCGGCCTCGCGGCCCTATCCGCCGTTCGAGAGAACGCAGCGCCATTCGGCTGTTGCCGCGGACGACTGGATTCGGGCGAACGTGCCGGCCGGAACACACCTGCTCGCCGATGGATTCGACCCGCCCGCGGGCTACCAGCCCGTAACCCTGGAGACGGCCGGGTCGAACTGGAAGAACTACAGCTACCTGGTCACCTCGACGACGTCTGATCCGCTGGCCGACTCGGCGTTGACCACGGTCTGGAAGTCGTCGACCCCGGTGGCGATTTTCAGCGACGTCGAAGTTCGCTACATCCTGGCTCACACGTCACCAGAAGAAATCCGCCGCCACCACGACATCGACCGGGTCGAGCGACTGCAGGCCGGCGCGGCACTTCAGGAAAACCCGCATTTGATGTCGTCTCCGGCGGCGAAGGACATCCTCGCTGCCGGGCAACTCGACCTGCGCGCCGCCGCGGTATTGACGGCCCTCGTCATGCAGGTGCCGTTCGCGCTCAACGAGATCATCGTCGACCCGCCCGAAGCCGCTGCCGAGATGCCGGCCCGTTCGATCACGATCTACAGCTCGGATCCAGCTGGTTTCACCCGGGCGCTCAGCGGTGTCGTCACATCGATGGCACCCGACCAGGTAACGGTCGGTGAAAACGGTGCGATCGGGCTGCACTGGCCACTCAGCGTTACGCCGATGCCATCGGTGAATTGATTCCGCTCACATGGAGGAGTTCGCAATGCACACCCACACCATTTCGGCACTGGCGGGCTGTGTCGCAGCAGTCGCAATGAGCGTCGCACCGGCGAGCGCCGCGCCCGCACCTGGCCAGGCAGCCATGGTCCGCGGCGCACATTTCTCACCCGACACGCCCTCGGTCGACGTCTACCTGACCAGCTTCTCCGGTGGCACAACCACATTGGCGTTGTCCAACGTCGGGTACGGCGACGTCAGCAAATACCAGCGCCTCGAGCCCGGCCTGTATACCGTCGGTATGCGGCCGGCCGGTGCCAGCCCGTCGACGCCGGTGGTGTTCAGCTGGAAGCTCGACGCCAAACCGGGGGCCGCATTCACCGCGATGGCGATCGGATTGAACAAATCGTTGCAGGGGCGCGTCCTGCCGGACGACTTGACTCCACCGCCGACCGGCCAGTCTCGGGTACGGATCATCCAGGCCGCTGATCGCGCCCCAGCGGCCCATGTGGCCGCCGAGAAAGGCCCGGTCTTCGGCGACAAGGTGCCGTTCGCCGCGACCACCGACTATGCGCCGTTCCCGGCCGGGAACTGGCCGGTGACAGTGAGTTCGGCGGACAATCCCCGAGTCACGACTACGACCAACATCACGCTGGCGGCCGGGCACGACGGCAGCATCGTCGTGCTGGACGACGCGAAACAAGGCATCTCGGTGCGGTTCGTCGACGACGCCGTTGGCACGGACCTGCCGCCCGCCGGGCCGGTCGCGACCGGGGGTGGCGCTACCGCCGCTTCGGCTGAACGCGGGTCGACCATGAGCGCCGCAGCGTGGGCGGTCGCGGGCTTGACGTTCGCCGCGACCGTCGCACTGGCCGGTGCGGCGTTACGACGCCCCCGCACGCAACCGTGACTACCGCTGGGCGACATCGCCTTTCGCGTGATCGAGGCCTACGTTCGCGAACGCTGATGGTGTTGATGGCGATGCTGTGCGGCGGCAGCGGGGCATTGGCGTGGACCTCCGGTCACTCCGACTTTGCGACGGCGACCGCGTCGGAGTCCGGGCCGGTTCTGGTGGCACACACCCCGGTTCGGGCCGGGCCGCGTCCCGTGCGGATCGTCATCCCGACGATCGCGGTGAACGCCGACGTCGAACCCCTGCATCGGGCGGCGGACGGCACCCTCGGCGTTCCGCCGCATTGGAACGATGCCGGCTGGTACGCCGACGGGGTGGTGCCCGGCCAACAGGGTCCGGCAGTGATTGTCGGCCATGTCGACTCCCGCACCGGGCCCGCGGTGTTCTATCACCTGCCCAGGCTTCGGCGCGGGGACGAGGTGCTCGTGGAAACCAGCGACGGCCAGAGCCACCGGTTCGTCGTCGACACCACGCATGCGTTTCCGAAGACCAGCTTTCCCACCCAGTTGGTCTACGGACCGACCCCGCTGGCGGAATTGCGGCTGATCACCTGCACCGGGTCATTCGACCGGGCAACCCACAACTACAACGAAAACCTGGTCGTCACTGCTTATGCGGCATGACTAGAAAAGCGCGAACTGCTCTCCCGCAGTTGCCATCTCGGCGCCACCGGCCACCGCGCCGACGTCATCCATGAACTTCGCGTCGGACAACAGGGGCACACCCAGTTCGTGGGCCTGGTAGCCCTTGCCACGCGCCGGGCGGTGTTCGTTGCAGATCACCAGCGACGTTTCCTGGTCGACCGCGTCGGCGTAGGCCAGACCGGCGTGCAGAATCCGCTCGACCAGCTCATCGTGGGTCCGCTCGACCTCGGCAGCCAGCGCGACTCGCATGCCCTGCATCAGCGGGCCGCCGCGGACGTAGGGACCGGGATTCGGATACGGGCAGGGCATCCGCGACGCCAGCACCTTCAACGGCCGCAGCTCCTCGTGGGTGACCCGGCCGCTCGGCCAGCGCCGGCGGGTGACCGGACGGACCGGCAGCCAGACGTCGCGCTCGCGGGCCCGCCGCAGCGAGGCGGCCAGCACATCGGTCAGCACCACCGCGTCGTCGAACGCGTCGTGTGCGCGCCGCTGCGTCACGCCCCAGTGCGCGGCCAATGTCTCCAACCGCAGGTTGTCGGTGCCCAGTTCCAGGCGGCGGGCCAACTCGACCGTGCACATGACGCTGTCGATCGGCAGCTCCACGTCGGCCATTTCGGCCTCCGCGGTCAGGAAGCCGTAGTCGAACGCCACGTTATGGGCGACCAACGTGCGCCCGCGGACGAGTTCGACGACGTCGCCGGCGATCTCGCTGAACTGCGGCTGGTCCTCCAGCATCTCGGCAGTCAGCCCGTGGATGTGGGTGGGTCCCGGGTCGACGCCCGGATTGAGCAGGCTGACCACGGACTGCTCGACGCGGCCGTCGGCGTCGAGAGCAAGCACCGCGAGGCTGATGACGCGGGCGCTGCCGGGTTTGAAGCCGGACGTCTCGACGTCGATGACGGCCCAGCCGGCGCCCGGCTCGGTGACCGGCCGACCCCAGGGTGTCGCCGCCGCACTATCCCGCATGAACCGAGGATTCCACGCCCGGCCGACATCGCCATGTCGCTGCACGCCGTGTCGCGAACTGAGTTAGTGAGGGCAACCCGCTGCACTCGGAAAAGCGCCGAGCTTGCGATCGCCCTTAGGATGCCCTCGTGATCAACGCCCGGGGACGTGTCGCCCTTGCCGCCGGAGCCGGCGCGCGCTGGGCGTCCCGGGTGACCGGCCGGGGAGCCGGGGCGATGATCGGTGGCCTGGTCGCGATGACCCTGGACTCCTCGATCCTGCGGCAGCTCGGCACCGGCCGGCGCACGGTCGTCGTCACCGGTACCAACGGCAAGTCGACCACCACCCGGATGACTGCGGCTGCCCTGCGGACCCTCGGAGCCGTCGCCACCAACGCCGAGGGCGCCAACATGGACGCCGGCCTGATTGCCGCGCTGGCCGCTGACCGGGCCGCTCCGCTCGCGGTGCTCGAGGTCGACGAGATGCACGTCCCGCACGTCGCAGACGCCGTCGAGCCGGCCGTCGTCATCCTGCTGAACCTGTCCCGCGACCAGTTGGACCGCGTCGGCGAGATCAATGTGATCGAGCGCCGGCTACGGGCCGGGCTGGCCGCGCATCCGCATGCGGTGGTCGTTGCCAACTGCGACGACGTGCTGATGACCTCGGCCGCCTACGACCACGCAGGCGTCATCTGGGTTGCCGCGGGCGGGAGTTGGGCGGCCGACTCGGTCAGCTGCCCGCGCAGCGGCGAGGTGATCGTCCGCGACCACGGGCACTGGTATTCCACCGGCGCCGACTTCAAACGGCCCAGTCCGCAGTGGTGGTTCGACAACGAAACCCTGTACGGCCCAGACGGATTGGCGGTGCCAATGCGGCTGGCGCTACCCGGCGGGGTGAACCGGGGTAACGCCGCGCAGGCGGTAGCCGCCGCCTGCGCGCTGGGTGCCGACCCAGTCGCCGCGGTGGCCGCAGTGGCCGGCGTGGACGAGGTCGCCGGCAGATACCGGACCATCCAGGTCGGCGCGCACTGCGTGCGAATGTTGCTGGCCAAGAACCCGGCCGGCTGGCAGGAAGCGCTGTCGATGGTGAACAAGGACGCGGCCGGGGTGGTGATCGCAGTCAACGGACAGGTGCCCGACGGCGAGGACCTGTCGTGGCTGTGGGACGTGCGGTTCGAGCATTTCGAAGAAACGGCCGTGGTGGCCGCCGGCGAACGCGGCACCGACCTGGCCGTCCGGCTCGGCTACGCCGACGTCCGGCACACGCTGGTGCACGACACCGTGGCGGCGATCGCGTCGTGCCCGCCCGGGCCCGTCGAGGTGGTCGCCAACTACACCGCGTTTCTGCAATTGCAGCGTCGGTTGGCCCGCCATGGCTGACTCGGTGGTGCGGATCGGCCTGGTGCTGCCCGACGTGATGGGCACCTACGGCGACGGCGGCAATGCGGCGGTACTGCGCCAACGGCTGCGATTGCGGGGCATCCCCGCGGAGATCGTCGAGATCACGCTGGCCGATGCGGTGCCCGACAGCCTCGACCTGTACACGCTGGGTGGTGCCGAGGACTACGCGCAGCGGCTGGCCACCAAGCACCTGATCCGCCATCCGGGCCTGCAGCGCGCCGCGAGCCGCGGCGCGCCGGTGCTGGCGATTTGCGCGGCCATCCAGGTGCTCGGCCACTGGTACGAAACATCGGCGGGTGAGCGGGTCGACGGCGTGGGCCTACTCGACCTGACCACCTCACCACAGCCCGCGCGCACGATCGGCGAGCTGGTCACCGCACCGCTGCTGGCCGGGTTGACCGCGCCGTTGACCGGCTTCGAAAATCACCGCGGCGGAACGCTTCTCGGCGATGCCGCGTCGCCTCTCGGCGCGGTGCGCAAGGGCGCGGGCAACCTCGCCGGCAGCGGGATCGACGGCGCGGTCCAGGGCAGCGTGTTCGCCACATACATGCATGGGCCGTGCTTGGCCCGCAATCCCGAGTTCGCCGACCTGCTGCTGGGCAAGGTAGTCGGTGACCTGACGCCGCTGGATCTACCTGAAGTGGAGTTGCTTCGCCGCGAGCGGCTTCGGGCCTGATCTCCGCGGGGACCGAGACTTAACTCGCTGCGACGCGACCCGGCGTGTCGTGCTCGAGGTTTAAGTGTCGGCGAGCGAGGCATTCAGACCATTGCGCGGCGGCCGGTCAGCGCGCGGCCCAGGGTCAGCTCGTCGGCGAATTCCAGGTCGCCGCCCATCGGCAACCCGGACGCGATCCGGCTCACGGTCAGGCCGGGAATGTCGCGCAGCATCCGGACCAGGTAGGTGGCCGTCGCCTCGCCTTCGGTGTTGGGGTCGGTCGCGATGATCACCTCGGTGATGTCCACCCCGTCGACCTGCTCACCGATCCGGGTCAGCAGCTCGCGGATCCGCAATTGCTCGGGACCGACACCGGACAGCGGGTCCAGTGCGCCGCCCAGAACGTGATAGCGCCCGCGGAATTCGCGGGTGCGCTCGACGGCCTGTATGTCCTTGGGCTCTTCGACGACGCAGACCTGCGTGCCGTCGCGGCGCGGGTCCGCGCAGATGCGGCAGCGCTCGTCGTCGGAGACGTTGCCGCACACGGCGCAGAACCGTACGCCGTTGCGAACCTTGGCCAGCACCGCGGTGAGCCGGTCGATGTCCGGCGGCTCAACCGACAGTAGGTGAAAAGCGATGCGCTGGGCGCTCTTTGGCCCGATACCCGGCAGCTTGCCGAGCTCGTCGATGAGATCCTGAACCGGTCCTTCGAACATCAGCCCTGCGGTGCACCCAGTGAGCCCATCCCGCCGGCCAGCGGTCCGAGCTGTTGCTGCGCCAGGGTGGCGACCTGTTCGGAGGCGTCACCGAGCGCACCGATGATTAAGTCCTGCAGCGTCTCGACATCGTCAGGGTCGACGACCTTGGGGTCGATCTTGACCGCCACAACCTCGCCGCTGCCCTTGACGGTGACTTCCACCAGCCCGCCGCCGGCCTTCCCGATCACCTCGGAGTCGACCAACCGCTGCTGGGCGGCCATCAGCTGTTCCTGCATCTGCTGAGCCTGGGCGAGCAAGGCCGACATGTCGGGCTGGCCTCCGGGTTGCATGACAGTCCCCTTGCGTCTTGGTATCGACTTGATTTCGCCTGCGCGGTGCGGGCGGTTCAGAGTTCCAAGCGTAGACGGCGCGGGGCTAACGTGGCGGCGTGCGCATACCTCATCGACTGCGTGTCCTTCATCGCCCGCGCGGCGCAGCCCCGGCGGCGTTGGCCGCGGCAGGCATGATCGCCATCGCTTCCGTCGCCCCGGCCCCGCCGAGCGCGACCGCCGCGCCCGGCAGCATCGCCGGGATGATCGTGTTCCTCGATCCCGGTCACAACGGCGCCAATGACGCGTCGATCAGCCGTCAGGTGCCCACCGGTCGCGGCGGCACCAAGGACTGCCAGGCCAGCGGAACCACGACCAATGACGGCTACCCGGAACACACCTTCACCTGGGACACCACCCTGCGTCTACGCGCAGCGCTCAGCGCGCTGGGCGCACGGACCGCGATGTCACGCGGTGACGACTCCACCGTCGGTCCATGCGTCGACCAACGCGCCGCGATGGCCAACGCGCTGCACCCGAACGCCGTCGTCAGCATCCACGCCGACGGCGGTCCCTCGAGCGGACGGGGTTTCCACGTCAACTATTCGGCGCCGCCGCTCAACCAGGCTCAGGCCGGCCCCGCGGTGCAGTTCGCCCGGGTCATGCGCGACCAGATGCAGGCCTCGGGCATTCCGCCGGCGAGCTATATCGGCCAGGACGGCCTGTACGGGCGTTCGGACCTGGCCGGACTGAACCTGGCGCAGTACCCATCAATCCTGGTCGAATGCGGCAACATGAAGAACCCGGTCGACTCGGCGCTGATGGAAAGCCCCGAGGGACGGCAGAAATACGCCGACGCGGTGGCCCGCGGTGTCGCAGCATTTCTCGGCGGCCAGGCCGCCGCTCACTAGCTCGGATTGCTCTCGATTTCTTTCTTCAGGTTGGCCAGCACCTCGGCCTGAATCTTCTTCAGGCCCAACGGCGCGAACGTCTTCTCGAAGAAACCCTTCACCCCGCCGGCGCCTGTCCACGTGGTGGTGACGGTGACGCTGGAGCCCGGTCCGGCGGGAGCCACGGTCCAGTTGGTGACCAGGGTCGAGTTGGCGTCTTTCTCGATCACGGCGTGGCCGGCGACATCGACGCTGGCCTTGATGTCGCGGACGCGTGACTTGGTGGCCTGCAGCTTCCAGCTGGCGACGGTTCCCTGCCCCAGCCCGCCTTCGAGCACCTGGTAGTCGTGATAGTGCGAGGACAGGATCTTGGGCCGGACTTCCCGGTAGTCAGCAACGGCGGTCAGCACGGCGGCGGGCTCAGCATTGATCAGGATCGTGCTGGCTGCACTGACGTGTCCCATTAGGCGTAACTCCTCTGCGCGGGCTGGTATCGCCGACCAGCGTATAGGTGCCCGCTCGAGACCTAGGCGCTGAGGCGGCTCAACTGCGCGTCAACCGGTTGCACTCGCGACGACGCGGCACGCTTCGTCAGTCCAAGCCGAAATCCTCTGGGCTTCAGAGTGATTGACTCCGAGATCTTCAGCCGGTAGTCGTTCTCGGCGGCCAGGTCGTAGCGGTGAAGAATCAGGGCGAGCGTTAACACGGCCTCGTGCAGGGCGAACTGCCGACCGATGCACGCCCGCTGACCCGTCCCGAACGGCTTGTAGGCGTGCGCGCGGCTCTTCATCTGGCCCGGCGCGAAACGGTCGGGATCGAACTTCTCGGGGTTCGGCCAGACCCGGGGGTCGCGCTGCACGAGCGGCAACACCACCAGAACCCACTGCCCCTTCTTGATGCGGTAGCGGTCGCCGAGCAGGGTGTCCCGCCGCGCGACCCGCAGATAGCCGGGCGCGGTGGGCCACAGTCGCAACGCCTCGTCGAGCACCGCCCGCACGTAGCGCAGCTTCGCGACGTCACCGTAGGCCGGTTCGGGGTTGTCCGACGTGCCCCACAGCGCGTCTACTTCGGCCTTGGCCCGGGCGAGGACGTCGGGGTTCTGAGTGAGGTAGTACAGCGCGAAAGACAATGCGCCCGAAGTGGTCTCGTGGCCGGCCACGATGAAGGTGATGACCTGCTGACGAATGTTGACCGGGTCCAGCCTGCGTCCGGTGCTGGGGTCGGTGGAATTCAGCATCAGGTCGAGCAGGTCGCGGGACTCGGGGCCGGCGCCGTCGCGACGGGCCTGGATCACATCGTCGACGATGCGTCCCATCACCGCGCCGGACCGCCGGATCGCCGGCCTAAGCAATCTGGTCAGCAGCGGAAACGTCGACCAGCTGGCGTACTTCAGCATCCGGTTCATGGCCGAGATGAACGCATGCGGTCGGCGCCGGCCGAAGGAGCCGAAGGGGTAGCCGAAGCCGGCCCGCCCGATGGATTCCAGGGCCAACCGCGTCGCGTCAGCGGTGACGTCGACCCGGCGCCCGGTGGCGGCGGCGCCGTCCCAGTGATCCAGCATCTCCCGGATCGCCTGCAGCATGATCGAGTGATAGCCCTGCATAGCTTCGCGGCTGAACGCCGGTTTGAGAATGTCGTGCGCCAGTTTCCAGTTCGGGTTGTCGGTCTCGACGGTGATGAGCGCGTCACCGATGACATCGCGCAGCGGGGTCAGGTGGTGCCCCACGTATTTGCCGAAACGGGTTTCGTCGTGCACCTCGGCAACCAGGTCGAGTCCGCTGACCGCAACCATCTCGGTGCCGAGTAACTTGCGCGCCGAGATCGGGCCCAACTTCTTCGTTTGAGGCAGCGAGGACTGGAACGGGGTGCGCGGGTTGAGACCCAGAACATCACCCAGCAGCGGCACCCGGTATGGCGGGTGCGGAAGCTCGCCGGTGTCCACGATCGTGCGGTTGGGCAGGTCGAGGAAGTCTGCCACTTCAATCGAGGCATTCGGGAGCCACATACTCGCCATAGTCACTTCGGGAGTATTACATACTTTTTGACTGATTTAATAGCTAGTTCTCAGGTTATGGTCTAATTCACGCTTAAAGTACAGCTAATTGACAGCAATCAGCCGATTTAATGTACGAACGGTCCGCCTGGCTCTAGACGTTGTCGATGCGGCGCGCGCCCAGCTCGCTCTGCAGGAGTTCCAGCGCGGCTTCTTCGGGATCGCGGCGCGGAGCCGACGCGTCGTCCTGATTGGCCTCGGCGAGCATGCTCTCTTCCTCGGCCCGCTGGTCCGCTTCGTCATCGACGATGGCTTCGGCCGGCGGAGGTGGCGGCGGGACCACCCGGCGGGACGGGCGTTCGACGGGCCGCGACGGGGCGGGTGCTTCGGGCGCCGCCGCCGTTATCGAGGGGCCGGCTTCGCAACGCACCCGCCAGTTCACACCCAACGCATCTTTGAGTGCTTCGGCGATGACGTCGGCATTGCGCTGTTCGCTCAGCCGCTTGGCCAGCGGCGCCGATTCGTGGCTCAACACCAAGGTGTTGTCCTCGACTGCGCGGACGGTGGCGCCGGACAGCATCACCTCGGTGGTTCGGCTGCGCTGACGGACCTTGTCTCGCACCGTGGGCCACAGGGTGCGGACCGCGGCCGCGTTCGGTTCGGCAGAGCCCACCGTCGGCGGGCTCTCCTCGACCGGGGCCGGCTCAACCGGGGCCGGCTCGGGCGGGCTGGGCGCGACAGTCGGGTCGGGCGCGGCAATCGGCTCCGGATCGGCGGCGGCGACCGGGGGCGGCGGTGACGGCTGGTCGGGCGCAGCGGACGGTCGAATGAACGCGGGTTGTTGCACCGGCTGGTCAACCTGCGGGATAGACATGTCCAGCCTCGTTTCGATGCGCTCGACACGTTGCAGCAGAGCCGATTCGGTGTCGCTGGCCGATGGCAGCAGCAGCCGCGCGCAGATCACCTCCAGCAGCAGACGCGGCGCCGTCGCACCACGCATCTCGGTCAGGCCGGCGTGGACGACTTCGGCGTACCGGGTGAGCGTCGCCGGGCCCATCCTGGCCGCCTGCTCGCGCATCCGGTCCAGGACGTCCTCGGGGGCGTCGACCACTCCGCGGCTGGTGGCATCCGGAACAGCTTGCAGGACAAGAAGATCCCTGAATCGCTCGAGCATGTCGGTGGCAAAACGGCGTGGGTCGTGACCGGCGTCGATCACCGATTCCACCGCGCCGAACAGCGCCGCAGCATCGCCGGCGCCCAGCGCGTCGACGGCCTCGTCGATCAGGGCCACGTCGGTAGCGCCCAGCAGCCCCAGCGCCCGCTGGTAGTGCACTCGATTGCCTTCGGCGCCGGCCAGCAACTGATCGAGCACCGACAACGTGTCACGCGGCGAGCCGCCGCCGGCCCGGATCACCAGTGGGTAGACGGCATCATCGACGACCACGTCTTCCTGCGCGAGGATCCGTTCGACCAGTCCGCGCATGGTCTTCGGCGCGAGCAGTCGGAAGGGGTAGTGATGGGTGCGCGACCGGATCGTGGTGAGCACCTTGTCCGGCTCGGTGGTGGCGAAAATGAAGATGAGGTGCTCCGGCGGCTCCTCGACGATCTTCAGCAGCGCGTTGAAGGCCTGCGGCGTCACCATGTGCGCCTCGTCGATGATGAAGATCCGGTAGCGCGATTCCGCCGGAGCGTAGAACGCCCGGTCCCGCAGCTCACGCGCGTCGTCGACGCCGTTGTGGCTGGCCGCGTCCAATTCGGTGACGTCCAGGCTGCCGGACCCGTTGGGCGCCAGCCCGACGCAAGAGTCGCAGACCCCGCACGGCGTGGCCGTCGGTCCCTGCTCGCAGTTCAACGAGCGGGCCAGGATGCGCGCCGAGGACGTCTTGCCGCACCCACGAGGGCCGGAGAACAGGTAAGCGTGGTTGATCCGGCCGGCCGTCAGCGCGGTCGACAGTGGCTCGGTGACGTGCTCCTGCCCCACCACTTCGGCAAAGGTCGCGGGGCGGTATTTGCGGTAGAGAGCCACGGACAGCAAGGCTACCCAGCCCGACCGACGATGCGAACCCGGAAGGGTTCGTTGAGCAGGCGGGCCAGACGGGCATCGAGTGTGCATCGCTGGCGTCGAGTGGAAACGCACGGCGGAAAACTGGGCGATCTTGCGCCCTCAGCACACACTCAAGTCACTCAACGCACACTCGGCATCAGCGCAGGCTCGGCGTCAAGGCGTCAAGGCGTCAAGCAGTAGAACTGTGGCTCAGCAGCGACTCGCTGGCAGCCAGCAGTGTGCAGGTCGCCAGTCCGTCGATCGCGTCCCGCAGATCCGACTCGGGCGGGAACGTCGGTGCAATGCGGATGTTCTTGTCGTCGGGGTCTTTTCGGTACGGGAACGACGCGCCCGCCTCGGTGACCGCGATGCCGGCATCCTTGGCCAGCGCGACCGTGCGCCGGGCCGTGCCGGGCAGCACGTCGAGGCTGATGAAGTACCCGCCCTCGGGTTCGTTCCAGGAGGCGATCTTGGACTCGCTCAGTCGCTGGTCGAGAATCTCCAGGGCCAGCGCGAATTTCGGAGCCAGTAGTTGCTGGTGCCGCAGCATCTGCAGGCGCACACCGTCGGCGTCGCCGAAGAAGCGCAGGTGCCGAAGCTGATTGACCTTGTCGGGCCCGATCGACTTCTTGCCGGCGTACTGCAGGTACCAGGCGATGTTGCCCAGCGATCCGCCGAAGAAGCTGACGCCGGCGCCGGCGAAGGTGATCTTCGACGTCGACGCGAAGACATACGGCCGGTTGGGGTTGCCCGCGGCGGCGGCCAGGCCGAGCACATCGATCGGGCGGGGGAAATCCAGCGTCAGTGTGTGCACCGCATAGGCGTTGTCCCAGAAGAGCCGGAAATCATTTGCGGCCGTTTGCATTTGGACGAGCCGACGGACCGTCTCCCATGAGTAGCTCAGGCCGGTGGGGTTGGCGAACACCGGGACCGCCCACAGCCCTTTGATGGCGGGATCCACCGCGACCAGCTCTTCGATCAGGTCGACGTCCGGGCCGTCCTCCTGCATCGGGATCGGGATCATCTCGATCCCGAGGGTCTCGGTGATGGCGAAGTGCCGGTCGTAGCCGGGCACCGGGCACAGGAACTTGACCCCTGCCTCGTCTTTCCAGGGGCGGGGCGAATCCACGCCGCCATAGAGCATCGAGAACACGATCACGTCGTGCATCAGCTCGAGACTGGCGTTGTTGCCGGCGATCAGGTTCTGCACCGGGATGCCCAGCAGCTCACCGAAGATGGCCCGTAGCTCGGGGAGACCGTGCTGTCCGCCGTAGTTGCGGGTGTCGGTTCCATCGCCGTCGCGGTAATCCGTGCCGGGCAGGCTGAGTAGAGCGTTGGACAGATCGAGTTGCTCGCTGCAGGGCTTTCCGCGGGTGAGATCGAGAGCGAGCTTCTTGGATTGCAGCTCGGCGTAATCCTGTTGGTGGCGGGCGTGCAATGCCTCGAGGTCGGTACGGCCTAGGGAGCTGAACGAGCCGTACGACACCATCCGCCTTCCGACGTTTCCATTGCCTACATAGGGGACCCCGCGCACCCGCCAGAGCCCATTGACCCTTGCTGCCTTCCGGCCCTGGGGGAGTTCACAGGATGGACGCCGCGCGGGGTCCACCGAGAGTCTAGTACCCGGCTCGGCTTGCACCGCCCGAAGACCCTGACCTCGGTTTGACTTGCCCGGCTCCTCCTCAGGCCGTTCCGGCCTGCATCGTCGCCGAGCGGGTTTGACTTGCCCGGCTCCTCCTCAGGCCGTTCCGGCCTGCATCGTCGCTGAGCGGGTTTGACTTGCCCGGCTCCTCCTCAGGCCGTTCCGGCCTGCATCGTCGCTGAGCGGCCCTCGGCTACCATGGCCGACGGAGGATTCGCCTAGTGGCCTATGGCGCTCGCCTGGAACGCGGGTTGGGTTAACGCCCTCGCGGGTTCAAATCCCGCATCCTCCGCACTGAGTCCGGGACGTGACCAGGCCCAATTGATAGGGTCTGGTCGCTTCCGGATTACCAGCTCGAGGAGGAGCATGCGACGCAGGGCCGCTATTTTCTGGCACGCGACGCTCTCGGTCGCCGCCGGCGTCCTCTACTTCTTCTTTGTTCTGCCACGCTGGCCTGAGTTGGTTGGTGACACGTCCCATGGCCTGGGCACCGTCGCCCGGATCGCCACCGGTGTGCTCATTGCGCTGGCCGCTCTGCCCGTCGTATTCACGCTGCTGGAGTTACGCAAGCCCGAGTTCGGCACGCCTGCCTTGGCGCTGACGCTGCGGACCTGGTCGGTGGTGGCCCACGTGGCGGCCGGTGTGCTGATCGTCGGCACGGCGATCAGCGAGATCTGGTTGAGCCTGGACAGCGTTGGCCAGTGGCTGTTCGGCGTCTACGGCGCCGCGGCCGCGATCGCGCTGCTCGGCATCGCCGGGTTCTATCTCTCGTTTGTCGCCGAGTTGCCACCTCCACCACCGAAGCCGCTGAAGCCCAAGAAGGAAAAGAAGCAGCGGCGACGTCGCGGCAAGCGGGGCGAGGACGCCGACGACGCGGCGGGTGACACCGATGCCGACGCGGACGACTCAGAGACCGACGCCGCCACCGAGGCAGCCGATGAGGACACCGAAGCCTCCGACGACAAGACCGAAGGCGAGACGATAGCGGTGGAAACCGGGTCGACGACCGAAGCGCCAGCGGCTACCGAAGACGTCGCGGACGCCGAGGGCCCTGACGACGACGCCGACTCCGACGAGTCCAGTGGACTCCGCAATCGGCGACCGTCCGGCAAAAGGTCGGCAACGCATCGTCGCCGCCGTACGCGCCGCGGCGTCGCCGTCGACGAGTGAACCTTTCAGCCTCGTCCTGAGCGGCGCCGCCATGGGGCCCGACCGTAGAGAATCCCGTTTCCGATTTCGCCGAATCCCGTTTCCGAATCGGCTACACCTACCTATGCTGAGCGGGTGCCCAATACATATCGAGTAGTCCAGTGGAACACCGGAAACGTCGGCAAGAGCTCCCTCAAATCGATCGCGGACAACCCGCTGCTGGAGCTGGTCGGATGCTTCGCCTGGTCACCGGAGAAGGCGGGCCGTGACGCCGGCGAGCTGGTCGGCATCAAACCGCTGGGGGTCGCGGCCACCAACGACGTCGACGCCCTGCTCGCGCTCAAGCCGGATTGTGTTGTCTACAACCCGATGTGGATCAACGTCGACGAGTTGGTCCGCATTCTGTCTGCCGGCGTCAACGTCGTGACGACCGCGTCCTTCATCACCGGCAAAAACCTCGGCGCCGGGCGTGACCGACTCATCGAAGCCTGCGAGAAGGGCGGTTCGACGATGTTCGGGTCCGGCGTCAGCCCCGGCTTCGCCGAGCTGCTGGCCATCGTCTCGGCGATGGTGTGCAACCGCGTCGACAAGGTGACCGTCAACGAAGCCGCCGACACCACGTTCTACGACTCACCGGACACCGAAAAGCCCGTCGGCTTCGGCCAGCCGATCGACCACCCCGACCTGCAGGCGATGGCCGCCAAGGGCACCGCGATCTTCGGGGAGGCCGTCGCGCTGGTTGGCGATGCACTCGGCATCGAACTCGACGATATCCGGTGTGAGGCCGAATTCGCCCAGACCACAGCCGATCTCGAGATGGCATCGTGGACCATCCCCGCAGGTTGCGTCGCGGGTGTCTACATCAGCTGGCAGGGCATCCTCGACGGCAAGACCGTCATCGACCTCAACGTCCGGTGGCGCAAAGGCCAGACGCTCGAACCTGACTGGAAGATCGACGGCGACGGCTGGGTGATTCAAGTTGACGGCCAGCCCACGGTGACCACCAAGGTCGGCTTCCTGCCGCCACCCTATTTCGAGGCCACCACGATCGAGGAATTCATGGACCTGGGCCACATTATGACGGCGGTGCCCGCGATCAACGCGATTCCCGCTGTCGTTGCCGCAGCGCCGGGGATCGCGACGTAT
>CAWGPB010000024.1:0-40445 GCA_963824335.1 uncultured Actinomycetota bacterium | reverse complement strand
ATTGACGACGAAAACGCCGACAGCCCAACTGAAGACGGCAAGACCGAGGGCGACGACGCTGTCGTCCGTTTTCGTGTGCGACGGCCGGCCACCAAGTGGTCGATGATCGTGGCGGCAGTGGCGGCTGTGCTGTTCGTCTTCGCCGGCGCATTCGCCGGTGCGACCATGCAGCCCTACCTGAACGACCGGGCACTGGTGGCCACCAAGCTGAACGTCGCGCGCACCGCCGCCAACGCGATCACCACGTTGTGGACCTACAACCCGGAGAACATCGACAAACTGGCCGATCGGGCGTCGCAGTACCTCAGCGGCGACTTCCAAGCCGCCTACCGCAAATACCTCGACGCCCTCGTCGCACCCAACAAGCAGGCCAAGATCACCAACACGACGCAGGTCGTCGGCGCGGCCGTGGAGTCACTGAATGCGTCGGAGGCGACCGCGATCGTCTACACCAACACGGAGTCGATCAGTCCGGCAACCAAAGATGTCCCGTCGCTGAAGTACCTGTCGTATCGGCTTTCGCTGCAACGGGATCACGCGCGCTGGTTGGTGACCAAGATGACCACGATCACCTCGCTGGACCTCACGCCCAAGTTCTAGTTGAACGCGAGCCAGCCTGGCAGCGACCGCTCGTGCGCGTCGCACAGCACCTCTCGGGTGTCGCAATTGCCTTTGGGCACACCGGCACCGGCCCACATGCCACCGGTGTCGCGGCGCAGCACGATCGCCGATGAGGTGCCGCCGTCCAGCAGCACGGCGTTGTCGCTGCCGAGCCCGCGGAACAGGTCCTGGATGTTGTCCGGCGTATAGCTTCCGCCCTGGAAGACATACATTTCGTCGCGAGGCTTGGAGTAGGCCAGCGCCGTCCGGGCCGCGCTCGGGCCACCGTCGTTGAGCTGGCCGGTATTTCCAGGTGCCAGCAGCCCGAGCCCGCTTACCGCGACGAATTGTTCGCCCCGATCGACCAATCCGGTGACGACCGGCGTGGCGGCGTCGTAGTCGTGGCCGTCGCGACCACCTCGCGGCCACAGCATCGAGGGTGCCCCACGGTTGGGCAGAATCATCGTCGCCAGTGCGCTCCAGTTTTCGTTGCCGCCGGACAGGCCCTGCTTGCCGGCGTAGGGGATGGTCCCGGTGACTGCCTGATTGGCCCGGCCCTGCCCGTGGGTGTTGTCGACGTAAGCCCCCAGCGGCGAACTGCAGCCCGTCGAGCGCCACGAGCCGCCCTTTTGGCCACGAATGTCGAAGAAGTTTGCGTTGATCGCGATCGTCGGCTGGCCCAGCGCCTGCCAGGCCTGCACCGCCGTATAGGTTTCCGAGGCCTGCATCAGCCCATCGCCGGTGCGCGCGTGCGGATTGCGCTCGCAGCGCGACTGAGCACCGCGGTGGCTATCCACCAGCAGATGCGGTTCGAGTCGCTGTGAGGCGGCCTTGATGATCATCAGGTGGCCGCCGCTGCCCCCGTCGTACCAGTTACCGGCGGCATTGAGCATCGGCGCCGGATGCCCACCGCCGAAGTTGTACACCAGATACGAGCCCTGGGTGCTGGCGATGGCGCTGGCCAACAATTCGCGAGCTTCGGCCCGCGCCACCGGTTGACCCGTGCTGGTCGCCAGCGTCAGACACAGCGCGCTGCCGGCGCAACAGGCCGCGATACGCCGGAAGGCGGCAGCAAGGTCTGGCACGGTTGCCCTTTCGGCCCGAGTGTCGGTACACAGGTATTACACAGCAACGTCCATAACAGCGGCGTGACGGTTCGGCAGCAGTCCAATGACGTTCGGCCGCTGCGCGTTTACCGGCGGCCGGGCTTACTGCTCGGGGTCGGAGATTTCGGCGGCCGTGGCGGCCGAGGTCTCGACCGGCGTGCTCGCCGGGAGGCGAGCATAAGCGCGCCGGTCGTACACGTGGGTGACACCGGTACCGAACAGCACAGCGATCGCCGAACCGATCGCGATCCACACGAGCGACTGCGAAAGGCCTGAACCGGGAGTGCCGCCCAGATAGAGCAAAGACCTTGTGCCCACGAACACTTGGTGCATCGGTTCGAATTTCGCCAGCCATTCGAACCATGCCGGACTCGCCTGCAACGGCACCATCGCACCAGCCGACGGGATGCCCAGGATGACGAACACGAACATGCTTGCCACGACACCGACGGCGCCCAGCGCTGCAATCAGTGACGTCGACGCAACGGCCACCGCCAGAATCGCGAAGACGCCGAAAAACCACAGCGCCACGCTCCTTTGGACCGGCATGCCCAGCTGTCCAGCAATCAGCAGGTAGGCGGCGGAGGTCAGCAGCGCGATCACGGCGATCATCGCCCAGTTGATCAACAGCGTCCGCAAGCGGGAAATCGTGGCCTGATTGGTGAGCATCGAATCCACCAGTCTGCTGACCACGATGCTCGCGGTGAAGCCACCCAACACCAACAACAACGCATAGTAGAAGGCGGACAGCCCATTACCGGTGCCATCGGGTAGCGGGTTGTGCACGGTCGACTTGACTTCGACAGGGTTGGCCAGCATCAGAGCCACGGCACCTGGCTCGGGAGCCTTACCGGTCTGCTTCGCGATCTCTTGCGAAAGCCGTTGGCCAACACGCTGATCGATCATCGTCACCGCGCGCTGAAGTGTCTGGCCCGCGATACTGGCGCCCAGCGTGCCGGCCCGTGGATTGGTCGACACGATGATGACCGCCCGCTCGACGCGGCCCGGAGTGAGCGCGCTTTTCGCGTACGCCTGGAGCTTGGAGGAGAAGTTCGGCGGTATCACGGCGACACCGTAGATCTGTGCGGTGTCCATTTGTGTCTTGGCTTGATCGTGATTCAATTCGCGGACGTCGTAGGCGTCGTGGTCGAAACCGGCCAGTATGCCCTTGACCACCTGCGCGCCCGTCGGACCGGCGTCCTCGTTGAGAATGGCGACCGGAAAATGCCGCAGGTTGGTCATCGGCTGCAGGACTCCGCCAAGGTAGAACGCTGCCAGTGCTGACAACACGATGACTGTGATCAGGATCGGTCTAGCCCAAAATCGGACCGTGCCAGTCAATTTCGGATTGGTTGGACGATCGTCGGTAGAAGGATCGTCGCCGTAAGCGATGTCAGATGTCGTTTGACGGGCGTACGGTTCGGACATACCGGCTCCTGTTCTTCGGCGCCAACCCTAGTCGCCGAGAGCGGCGTGCATCTCCCAGACGAGGATTTCGGTGGGCACGCGGGCGGTAACACGCACACCGTCTGACGCGGTGAGCCGGACTGCGTCACCTTCGCTGAGCTCGGCCTGCTCGAAGTCGACCTGCCCGCGGGCGACGAACAGGTGTAGGTAGGGCGCGTCCGGCAGCGCCAATTCGTCGCCGGGCCGCAACCGCGCGCCGTGCAGAGCCGCCGATCGGTTGTGGATGCTGATCGCGGCATCGTGGCCCGGTATTCCCGAGGCGATCGTCGCCAGTCGTCCGGCCAGTTCCTCGTCGCTGATCGCGTGCTGCTGGTAGCTGGGCTGGATACCGGCGACGTCGGGATGCACCCACATCTGGACGAAGCGCACCGGCTCGGAAGTCGAGGCGTTGCGCTCCGAGTGTGCGATACCGCTGCCTGCCGACATCCGTTGCGCCAGACCGGGATAGATGACACCGCTGTTACCCGCTGAGTCGCTATGGGCCAACGAGCCATCCAGCACCCAGGTCACGATTTCCATGTCGCGGTGCGGGTGGGTATCAAAGCCGGCAGCCGCCGCGACAGTGTCGTCATTGCTGACCAGCAACACGCCGTGGTGAGTGTTGCCCGGGTCGTAGTGATCGCCGAACGAGAACGAATGCCGCGAATCCAGCCACGACGTCGTGGTGACCGCACGCTCGGCGGCGCGGCGGATCTGGACGGTGGCGGGCACGCTGTCACGCTACTCCGGGCGCAGCATTCCCTGCGCCGAGTGGCCAGTCCTTGCGGCTCGAACGTGAAGGCACTTTCACGCTCGGCCGCCAACGTGAAGACACCTTCACGTTCGAGGCGAGACGTAGGTCAAAGCCGTTCCGGCAGAGCGAATTTCGCGAACAGCGCGGTGTCCAGGAATGCCACCACCCGCGACACCCCGTCGGTACGTACGTCCAGCACGTGGAGTTGGAACGGCAGATGGACGTCGCCATCGCGCATGTACATCGCCGCCGCGGGTTGTCCGTTCGCGGTCAACGGGATCAGCCGCATGTCGCCGGGCTTGTCCGCGGGGCACTGCTGATGGATCAGCGTGATGATGGCCTGCGGTCCCTGATACCAGCCGACGAACGGCGGCATCTCCCAGATCGCCTCGCTGGTGAAGATGTCCACCAGCCGGTCGATGTCGTAGACCTCGAATGCGGCGATGTAGCGGGTCAACTGGTCCTGGGCGCCCGGTGAATCGGGCGCTAACAGCCGGTCGTCGGCGCTCGGCCCGGCAGCTTCGAGTTGCGAACGCGCTCGCTGCAGCAGGCTGTTGACCGCGGCCGTGGTGGAATCTATCGCGTCGGCCACCTCGGCGGCCTTCCACTGCAGCACGTCGCGCAGTAACAGAATCGCGCGCTGCCGGGGCGGCAGATGTTGCAGGGCGGCCACGAATGCCAGCCGGACCGACTCGCGTGATCCCACAATCGCCGCGGGGTCACCCGCCGCGTCGGGCAACGGCTCGAGCCACGGCACCTCGGCACCCTCGACCAGGTCCGCGGTCGGGTCCGAACTCGGTGCCCCCAAACCGGTCGGCAGCGGCCGCCGCTGACGATTCTCCAGCGCGGTCAGGCAGGTATTGGTGGCGATCCGGTGCAACCAGGTGCGCACCGAAGACTTGCCCTCGAAGCGGTCGTAGGCCTTCCAGGCGCGCAGCAGCGTCTCCTGCACCAGGTCTTCGGCGTCGTGCAACGACCCGGTCATTCGATAGCAGTGCGCGAGCAGTTCGCGCCGGTACGGCTCAGCGGTGGCAGCGAAATCGGTCCGGCCGTCATCGGCCATTTCGCGGGCGTGCACACTCACCGGCCAGAGCTTACGTACTGACTCCCGCGGTGGGTCTACGCTGCCCCTGATGACAACCACGCGCACCGAACATGCCTTCGACGGCGTCGGCGATGTGCGCATCGTCTACGACGTGTGGATCCCCGACGTGACGCCGCGCGCAGTCGTGATCCTCTCGCACGGGTTCGGCGAACACGCCCGCCGCTACGACCATGTCGCCGTGCGGTTCGGCCGCGACGGGTTGCTGACCTACGCGCTGGACCACCGCGGACACGGCCGTTCGGGGGGCAAGCGGGTGCTGGTCAAGAACATCTCCGAGTTCACCCGCGACTTCGACACCCTGGTCGGCATTGCGACTCAAGAGCATCCTGATGTTCCGCGTGTCGTGCTCGGCCACAGTATGGGCGGCGGGATCGTGTTCTCCTACGGCGTCGAACATCCCGACAACTACGACCTGATGGTGCTGTCCGGCCCGGCGGTGGCGGCGCAGACCGCCGTCTCGCCGCTGCTGGCCTGGTTCGCCAAGACGATCGGGGCGATCGCGCCGGGCTTGCCTCTGCAGCAACTGGAAGCCGGCGCGGTCTCCCGCGACCCGGCTGTGGTGGATGCCTACAACACCGACCCGCTTGTCTATCACGGCAAGGTCCCTGGCGGCATCGCCCGCGCGCTGCTGCTGGTCGGTGAGACGATGCCGCAGCGAGCCGCCTCGCTGGCCGCGCCGCTGCTGGTCGTGCACGGATCCGAGGACAGGTTGATCCCCGAGATCGGCAGCCACCAGCTGGTCGAGGCGGTCGGCAGTCCCGACGTCGAGCTGAAGGTCTACCCGGGTCTGTATCACGAGGTGTTCAACGAACCGGAGCAGGAACAGGTGCTCGACGACGTGGTCTCGTGGATCAATGCGCGACTGTGAATGGCTGCACCGGAAAGTCGTACGCTTGAACTAGTTTGGTGCCATGAGTGACGACAAGATGCTGGCGCGGATCGCCGCCCTGCTGCGTCAGGCCGAAGGTACCGACAACGCGCACGAGGCCGAGGCATTCATGTCGGCCGCTCAACGGCTGGCCACGGCAACGTCCATCGACTTGGCCGTCGCCCGTTCGCACGCCGACAAGCGCACGCCGGCGCAGACGCCGGTGCAGCGCACGATCACCATCGGGACGGCCGGCTCCAAGGGGCTGCGCACCTACGTCCAACTGTTCGTGGTGATCGCGGCCGCCAACGACGTCCGCTGCGACATCGCGTCGAACTCGACGTTCGTCTATGCCTACGGGTTCGCTGAGGACATCGACACCACCCACGCGCTGTATGCCAGCCTGGTCGTGCAGATGGTGCGCGCGTCGGATTCCTACATCTCATCGGGGGAGCACCGGCCCACCCCGACGATTACCGCTCGGCTGAACTTTCAGTTGGCGTTCGGCGCGCGGGTCGGTCAGCGGTTGTCCGAGGCCCGCGAGCAGACCCAGCGCGAAGCGAAGAAAGACCGGCGTCGCCCACCGGGCACGGCAATTGCGTTGCGGAACAAGGAGTTAGAACTTCGCGACTATTACCGAACCTCATCGAGGGCGCGTGGTACCTGGCAGGCCAGCCGGGCAACCGCGGGATATTCATCGGCGGCACGACGGGCGGGTGACCGGGCCGGCAAGCGGGCGCGTCTGGGGAGCGGCCCAGAGCTGTCCGGAGCGCGCACCGCGCTGGAACGGTGAGCTCCGACGGGCCGGTGCGGGACTCGCAGCGCTCCAAGGTCTACGCCGCCGAGGAATTCGTCCGCACACTGTTTGACCGTGCCGCCGAGCACGGCTCGAACAGCGTGGAATTCTTCGGCACGCACTTGACGCTGCCGCCCGAGGCGCGGTTCGGATCACTCGATGCGGTGCAGCGCTATGTCGACGACGTGCTGGCTCTGCCGGCGCTGCGCAAAAAGTGGGGTGATGCGGCGCCGCTGCGGGTGCGGGCGCGACGGGCCGCCACCGCTGCTCACTACGAAAACCGTGATGGCGCAGCCGTTATCGCGGTACCGGATCGTGCTGACGCCGACTGGGCGATGCGTGAACTGGTCGTCCTGCACGAGATTGCGCATCACCTCTGCGACGAGCAACCTCCGCACGGCCCGCAGTACGTCACGACGCTGTGCACCCTGGCCGAACTGGTCATGGGGCCCGAAGCCGGGCACGTCCTGCGGGTGGTCTACGCGAAAGAGGGAGTGCGTTAGCTGGCGACCTCGACCATCTCGTCGCCGCACTTGCAGATGTAGGCCTGGTCGCCGGAACAGTGACACGCGACCTCGATTCGCACGCGGCATCCGCAACCATCGTGACCACAGCTCAACAGCGTGCCTGCTTCGTATGACATTTCTTCCACCTTTACCGGCCTGGGATTGGACACCGGTCAGCCTATACCCCCTGGGGGTACCCGGCAACCACGGTTAATCCAGTGGCGGGCGGCGAAGCCGGCGAGCTAGTTTTGACGCATGACCCAAAAGTCCACTCCCGCCGACGTTGACGAATTCCTGGACGCCACTGTGCTGGAGGACGACCCTGTGTTGTCCGCGGCGCTCGAGGCCAGCGATGCCGCCGGGCTGCCGAAGATCGCGGTGTCGCCACAGCAGGGCAAATTCCTGAGCCTGCTGGCCGCAGCGACCGGCGCGCGTCGCATCCTGGAAATCGGAACCCTGGGCGGCTACAGCACGATCTGTCTGGCCCGCGGCGCGGGCCCGGACGGCCGGGTCACCACGCTGGAATACGAGCCCAAGCACGCCGAGGTCGCGCGCGCCAACATCGACCGCGCCGGAGTCGGCGACCGGGTCGAGGTGCTGGTCGGCGCCGCGCTGGACACTCTGCCGAGCGTGACCGGCGGACCCTTCGACCTGGTGTTCATCGACGCCGACAAGGAGAACAACCCCGGCTACCTGGAGTGGGCCGTCAAGCTCACGCGCCCCGGCTCAATGATCGTGGTGGACAATGTGGTTCGGGACGGGACGATCCTGTCGCCCGGTGACGACCCGGTGACACTGGGTAGCCGCAAGGTCATCGAGTTGATGGGTGAGCACCCGCAACTCGACACCGCGGTGCTGCAGGTGGTCGGCGCCAAGCACTGGGACGGTCTGGCGTTCGCGCTGGTGAAATAGCGGACTAGCCGCAGATCGCCCCGTTGGCCGCCGATCCGACCAGCTTGACGTACTTGGCCAGCACACCGGAGGTGTAACGCGGCGGCAGCGGGGTGAAACCCTCGCGGCGGGAAGCGAATTCGTCGGCGTCGACCACGACGTCCAGGGTGCCCTTGGCGACGTCGAGTCGGATCCGGTCACCGTCACGCAGGAAGGCGATCGGCCCGCCGTCGACCGCCTCGGGCGCGACGTGCCCGACGCACAGCCCGGTGGTGCCGCCGGAGAACCGGCCGTCGGTCAACAGCAGCACGTCCTTGCCCAGGCCGGCGCCCTTGATCGCACCGGTGATCGCCAGCATCTCGCGCATCCCGGGACCGCCTTTGGGGCCTTCGTAGCGGATCACCACCGCGTCACCGTGGGTAATGGTGCCATCTTCCAGGGCGTCCAGCGCCGCCCGCTCGCGCTCGAAAACCCTTGCCGTGCCTTCGAACACGTCGGAGTCGAACCCGGCCGACTTGACCACCGCGCCTTCGGGAGCCAGCGAACCGTGCAGGATGGTGATCCCGCCGGTGGGGTGGATGGGGTTGTCCAGTGCCCGCAGCACCTTGCCGTCGGGGTCCGGCGGGGCGATGTGCGCGAGGTTCTCGGCCATGGTCTTGCCGGTCACGGTCAGGCAATCGCCGTGCAGCAGGCCGGCATCCAGCAACGCCTTCATGACCACCGGCACCCCGCCGATGCGGTCGACGTCGAACATCACGTGCTTGCCGAACGGCTTGACGTCGGCCAGGTGCGGCACCTTCGCGCCGACGCGACTGAAATCAGCGAGCGACAGCTTCACGTCGGCCTCATGGGCGATCGCCAGCAGGTGCAGCACCGCGTTGGTCGAACCGCCGAACGCCATCACCACGGCGATGGCGTTCTCGAACGCCTCCTTGGTCAAGATGTCTCGCGCGGTGATACCGCGGCGCAACAGGCCGATGACCGCTTCACCACTGCGGCGGGCGTAGCCGTCCCGGCGTCGGTCGGTGGCCGGCGGAGCGGCGCTGCCCGGCAGCGACATGCCCAGTGCCTCGGCGGCGCTGGCCATCGTGTTGGCGGTGAACATGCCGCCGCACGCACCTTCGCCGGGACAGATGGCCCGCTCGATCGTGTCGACGTCTTCGCGGGACATCAGACCGCGGGCACAGGCACCGACCGCTTCGAAGGCGTCGATGATCGTCACGTCGCGTTCCGTACCGTCGGAGAGCTTGGCGCGGCCGGGCAGGATCGAGCCGGCGTAGAGGAACACCGAGGCCAGGTCCAAGCGGGCCGCGGCCATCAGCATTCCGGGCAGCGACTTGTCGCAGCCGGCCAGCAACACCGACCCGTCCAACCGTTCGGCCTGCATGACGACCTCCACGCTGTCGGCAATCACCTCGCGCGAGACCAGCGAAAAGTGCATGCCTTCGTGGCCCATCGAGATGCCGTCGGACACCGAGATCGTGCCGAACTCGAGCGGGTAGCCGCCGGCGGCGAACACGCCTTCCTTCACGGATTTGGCCAGCCGGTCCAGCGACAGGTTGCAGGGCGTGATTTCGTTCCACGACGACGCCACCCCGATCTGCGGCTTCGCGAAATCTTCGTCGTCCATCCCGACCGCGCGCAGCATCCCGCGTGATGCGGCCTTCTCCAGGCCGTCGGTGACCTCGCGGCTGCGCGGCTTGATGTCGATGGTGGGGGAGGAATGCGTGTCGGCCATGGGTCAAGTATGCGTGCTTGGACAGGTCGGCCAAAATCATTAAAATACCCCCAAGGGGTATGCATACCGAGCCGGCGAAACGCGGCCTCACCAGGGTGGCGTGGCGCTGACGCGGCCCGATCGTTGACAATGGTGAGCACACCGGCGCCGTCGCGATGGCCCGAGCACCATGTTCACGACCACGATGTTGGAGGGGCAGATGGCACCCACACACGGATACTCGTCGCAGAAAGACAACTACGCCAAACGATTACGGCGTATCGAGGGTCAGGTGCGCGGCATCGCCAAGATGATCGAGGATGACAAATACTGCATCGACGTCCTCACTCAGATCAGCGCCGCCAACAACGCGCTGCAGTCGGTGGCGCTGAATTTGCTCGACGAACACCTCGGGCATTGCCTCACCCACGCGGTGGCCCAGGGCGGCTCGGAGGCCGACCAGAAGCTCGCCGAAGCCTCTGCGGCCATCGCGCGACTCGTCCGCTCCTGATCGACAACGGATCCGTGCCACGCGTGGTTGAGTAGTGGCCGTGGTGCCAGCCCGTGCCGCCGAGGGGCGAACCGCTACCAGCGGGCCCTGGACGTTCCGAATCGCCCTCCAGCTGGCAGTCCTGGCCGCAGCGGCCTTCACCTACGTCACCGCCGAGCTGCTGCCGGTCGGCGCGCTCCCCGCAATCGCCCGCGAACTGCACGTCAGCATCCCCGTGGTCGGTACGTTGTTGGCCTGGTACGCCCTGGTCGCCGCCGTCACGACCGTTCCGCTGGTCCGGTGGACCGCGCACTGGCCGCGCCGTCGCGCGCTGCTGCTGTCACTGTGCTGCCTGACCGCCTCCCAAGTCATCTCGGCGCTGGCGCCCAACTTCGTGGTGCTGGCCGGTGGCCGGGCGCTGTCGGCGGTCACCCACGGGTTGATCCTGTCGGTGATCGCGCCGGTCGCCACCCGGCTGGTTCCGCCCAGCCACTCCGGACGTGCGACGACGATGATCTACGTCGGTATCAGCCTGGCCGTGGTGGTCGGCAGCCCGGCGACGGCGGCGATGAGCCTGGCATGGGGGTGGCGGATCGCCGTCGGGTCGGTGGCCGCGCTGGCGGCAGGCGTCACCGTTGCGGCCGTCGCGGTGCTGCCGCCGTTGTCGCTGAGCGTCGAGCAGCGTGCCCGTGTCGGCAGGGCCGCGGGTCACCATCGCAATCGCAGGCTGATCTTCGTCAGCCTGCTCACCATGATCGCGGTCACCGGGCACTACATCTCCTTCACATTCATCGCGGTGATCATCCGCGATGTTGTGGGCATTCGGGGACCCGATATCGCCTGGCTGCTCTCCATCTACGGGATCGCCGGACTGCTGGCGATGCCGCTGGTGGCCCGGCCGCTGGATCATCACCCACGAGCCGCCGCGATCAGCTGCATGGTCGGCCTCTACGTGACGCTGCTGGTGCTGACCACGCTGACCTTCCACCGCTTGCCGGCGGTGGCGACCGCCCTGGTCGGCGTCGTTGCCATCGCGTTGTGGGGTGGTTTTGCGAACGCGGTGTCGCCCATGTTGCAAGCCGCGGCGATGCGGGCCGGCGCCGACGATCCCGACGGCGCGTCCGGGCTGTACATGGCGGCTTTCCAGGTCGGCATCATGGCCGGGTCATTCGCGGGCGGCCTGTTCTACGAGCACGGTGTGCTGGCCATGTTCGCCGCCTCGGCCACGTTGATCGGCTTCGGAGCGGCCGGAATGACCGCGGAGCGGCAGCTCTTTGACGCCCCCGCCAGCGACCCGCAGTAGCGGCTAAAACCGCAGTTCAGCGGGTTGTTCAAGGCCAGATTATCGACGCTGTCGCAATCGCTGGATTAATAGGCGGGCCCTGCGCTACGGCATACTGGCCTCAGACCGTGACTTGGAGGGAATCAAATGTCGCGATGGACCACGGGTCCTCGAGCCGCTGCGTTCAGCGCAGTGGGAGTGACCGCTGCGCTGATGTTGGGCAGCGGCATGGCAATGGCCGACCCAGAGCCGCCGCCGCCCGCGCCCGGAGTGGACGCCCCGGCTGCGCCCCCGGTTGAGCCGGCGCCGCCGCCGCCCGCCGATCCGCTGGCCGGCCAGCCGCCCGTCGTGCCGCTGCCGGGTCAGCCGGTCACACCGCTGCCGGGTGACCCGCTTGCCGTGCCGCCGGCGGTGCCGGCTGCCGCGGCGCCGTCGGGTCCGGTCGTCGGGCAGAACCCCGAGCCGTTCACCGGCCCGCCGCCGTTTGTGCCGCCGACCTTCAACCCGGTCAGCGGTTCCACTGTCGGCGTGGGCGAGCCGATCATCATCAACTTCGCCCGCCCGATCGCCGACCAGCACATGGCCGAGCAGGCGATCCACGTGTCGTCGACCCCGCCGGTGTCGGGCAAGTTCTACTGGCTGACGCCGAGCCAGGTGCGGTGGCGCCCGCTCAGCTTCTGGCCCGCACACACCGCGGTGCACGTCGACGCGGCCGGCACCCAGGAGAACTTCGTCACCGGTGATTCGCTGATTGCCACCGCCGATGACGCAACCCACCAGCTGGTCATCACCCGTAACGGCGCGGTGGAGCAGACCTTCCCGATGTCGATGGGCATGGCCGCGGGTGGTCACCAGACGCCCAACGGCACCTACTACGTGCTCGACAAGAAGGCCAAGGTCGTGATGGATTCATCCACCTACGGCGTGCCGGTCAACTCGACGTACGGCTACAAGGTCAACGTCGAGGACGCCGTGCAGTTCGACAACAGCGGAGACTTCGTGCACAGCGCGCCGTGGTCGGTGGCCGACCAGGGCAAGCGCGACGTCAGCCACGGCTGCATCAACATCAGCCCGACCAATGCCAAGTGGTTCTTCGCCAACTTCGGCGCCGGCGACCCTATCGTCGTCAAGAACTCGGTCGGGACCTACAGCAAGAACGACGGCTCCAACGACTGGCAGCTCTGACCGGCATTCAGGGGCCGAGTTGCTCGCCCGCCTAGTTGCGCGTTACCGGTGCGAATAACTCACTGGCACAGCTTGCTTACTTGGTCAAACTCTGAATTGAGATCTTTCCGCAACGGCTGCTGCGCGGCTTCCGGTGCGCCTGCAAGGTAGCCGATGCCGAGTCCCTGGAGCGTGCTAGCCAGGGAGTCAACAGCTTTCGCTAGGTCGGACGGCGTTGCGGGTTGTTTGGCCAGCCGGTCCTGTAGGTAGGCACCGCCCCCGTAAAGCGCGAGCCGGGCGTTGGCGGCCACCGCCAGTGCTGCACCGGGATCGCCGTGCGCCGGGTTGGTTCGGTGGGTGTTGGTGACGACCGCTTGATGCACATTTGTCGACGCCTGGCAGATCTGCTTTTTCGCATCCGCGACTTTCTCGGCGCTGAATTTCTCAGGACCGGATGATTGAAACCACCCGAAGGTGCTAACAGCCACGGCGACAATGGAAATCGCCAACGCCGCCAGTGGCAGCCAGCTTGGCAGGCTGCGCGCATTTGTGGCGCCGGGGGAATGGGGCAGCTCAATGGCCTCGACGGATTCGGGCGCTGCGACATCAGACATGGCAGAGATCCTAGCAGCAATCATCAACTGGCACAACGTAATTGGATTTTTGACTACGTATTAGCCATCGAGTGAACAGCTTTCGTTCGTAGCCCACCCAGTCATCGCAGCAGGGAAGCGGGAACACCCTTCCCGCCCGGCCAGGGCGCCGGGCGAGAAGGGTGTTCTGTGTCGCTGCCGCTCCGCCGACGGCAGCTGCTGTCAGCTCCCGTTCGAGCCGGTGCTGCCAGCGGTCGCAGTACCGCCGCCGGTGCCGGGGTCGCCGTTGATGGCGCCGATGCCACCCGGGCCGGCGCTCCCTGGCGTGCCGGCCGCACCACCGGCGCCACCGGCGCCGCCGGTGCCGGTGCCACCCGATTCGCCGGATGTGCCCGCCGGCGCCGAGCCGCCGGACCCGGGGGTACCGGCATTGCCGCCGTTGCCACCGCTGCCGCCGTCAGCGGCATTGCCGCCGTTGCCGCCCTGGCCGCCGATTTGCTTGAGGTCGGTACCGCCTTGGCCACCTTGCCCGCCGTCGCCGCCGTTGCCGCCGGCCGCGCCGGAACCGCCGGCGCCTCCGTTGCCGGCCGCACCGCCGGTGCCGCCGTTCCCGTTGTCGGCCCCACCGGAGCCGCCGTTGCCGCCGTTGCCGCCGCTGCCGCCGTCGGTGCCGCTCGCGCCGACTGCGCCGTTGCCGCCGTTGCCGCCGGTGCCGCCGACCGCGCCGTTGTCGTGGCCTAGACCGCCGACACCACCTGCACCACCGTTCTCGCCGGTGTCCCCGGTAGCGTTGACGCCGGGGCCGCCGGGGCCGCCCATTCCGCCGGGGGCTCCCTCGTTGCCGGGGCCGCCGCTCGGCGCGGTTGTACCCGAGTCGACGCCATTGGCGCCGGCCGCCCCGCTGCCGCCGGCCCCGCCGTTGCCGCCGTCACCGATGACGCCGCCGTTACCGCCGTCACCTCCGTTTCCGCCGCTTGCGCCTGCGACAGCGTTCGGGTCGGTGGAGGGGTCGTAGCCGGCGCCGCCATCGCCGCCGTTGCCGTCCGGGCCGACATAGGTGGAGCCGCCGAGGCCGTTGTTGCCAACCGAGGCGCCGGTGCCGCCTGCCGCGCCGCCGGTGCCGCCGAGGCCGGGGTCGCCCGGGTTGCCGCCGTTGCCGCCGGCTCCACCATCCGGAGTGCTGGCGTCGCCGGCGCCGCCGGCACCGCCATTCCCCGGCAATCCCTGCGTACCGCCGGTGCCGGCGTTGCCGCCGTTACCGTTGGCGCCGTCCGAGCCGGCTGTGGAAACTCCGCCGTTGGTGCCGCCGGCCCCGCCGGTCCCGCCTGCCCCGCCGTCACCACCGGTGCCGCCGTTCCCGCCGTCGCCGCCGTTTTGGCCGGTGCCGCCGGCGGTCGTGTTGTCTGCGCCGTTAGCCCCGGCGCCGCCGTGACCACCCAACGCACCGGTCCCGCCGTTACCGGCTGCACCGCCGTTACCGTTGGTGCCGGCCGCGCCAACCGTGGATCCGGCGTTATCGCCACCGGTCCCGCCAGCCCCGCCGGCGCCGCCGTCACCACCGGCCCCGCCGAATCCGCCGGTCCCACCGTTTCCGCCGGTGTCGCCCGATGTCGTGGCGTCTACGCCCTCCGGGGCGGCGGTGCCGTTACCGCCGTCGGCGCCGCTACCGCCGTCGGCGCCGTCGCCGCCAGCGCCGTTAGCACCGGCTGAGCCCGCTGCGGAGAGACCGCCGTTCGTGCCGCCGTCGCCGCCGGATCCGCCGAACCCACCATTACCGCCAGCTCCGCCGCTGCCACCAGCGCCGGCGTTGCCGCCGTTGGCGCCGGCGGTCGTCACGGTCGCGCCGCCCGCGCCCGCTTCGCCATTCCCGCCGATGCCGGCGTTTCCGGCGTCACCGCCGGCGCCGCCCGCACCATTGGCGCCCGCTGCGCCGGTTGCGGACAGACCGCCGTTCGTGCCGCCGGCTCCACCGGACCCGCCGTTGCCGCCGATGCCGCCGTCGCCGCCGTTACCGCCGACCCCGCCGTTGCCACCAGCATCGCCTGCGGTGGTAGCGGCCAAGCCGTTACCACCGGCGCCACCGTCAGCTGCGTTCCCGGCAGCCCCACCCGCGCCGGCAGCGCCACCGGCACCGTTGGCACCCGCGGCGCCAAAGATCGACGAACCGGCCCCGCCGGCGCCTCCGTCGCCGCCGTTACCGCCAATACCGCCGCTGCCGCCATTGCCACCCGCGCCGCCGGCATCACCGTTACCGCCAGCCGTTGTTGCGGCCGCACCGGTCACACCGAGGCCGCCGTCACCGCCGGTGCCGCCGATGCCGCCGGCACCGCCCTGGCCGCCGTCGCCGCCGAGGCCGATCAGAAGACCGCCCTTGCCGCCGTCGCCGCCCGCCCCGGCCCAGCCTCCGTCGCCGCCGTCGACTCCCGAGAAGCCGGCGCCGCCGTTGGCGCCGTTTGTGCCGGCAATACCCGCGCCGCCCTCGCCGCCGTCACCGCCGTTGCCGAACCATGATGGGGCCGCGCCGCCGGCGCCGCCTTGACCGCCGGCCACAGCGAGAGTGCCTGCGCCGCCCTCGCCGCCGTCGCCGCCGTTGCCCTCATAGAGTCCACCCGCTCCACCGGCGCCGCCGGTGCCGCCGTCGATACCGCTACCGCCGTCGCCGCCGTTGCCGAACAGGCCGGCGATGCCGCCGTCCAAGCCGTTGTCACCGGGGTCGAGGGTGGTGCCGGCGTCGGCGCCGTTCGCGCCGTCACCGAACAGGTATCCGCCGTCTTGGAGGTTGCCGAAGTAGCTTGGGTCCAGCGAACCGTAGGTCGACGTGTTGGTGACGTCGCCGGTGATGCCATTGCCGATCAGGTCACGCCCGAAGTACTCGACCCAGGGTTGATTGATCTCGTTCAGGAACGTCGCGTTGGCAGGATTGTCGATGTAGGCCTGCGCTTGGGCCTCCAGCGGCAGGTAGAAGTAAGTCTGGAAGTCATCGGCGATGGTTGTCCCAAAGGATGCCGCCGGATCGGCAGCCGCGTCGGAAGCACCGCCGACAGCGCCGGAGAAGTCGATGAGATCCAGGAAATCGAAATCGGCTTTGGCCTGCGGCGCGCCCAGCGGGCTCATCCCGAACGCCAAAGCCGCTCCTGCCGCGGCGCCTAAACCGACCGCACGACCCCGCCGACGCGCCGAAGCCTTGCTCTGACGATTTCCCTTGCTACTGCGATGACGACGCGACATATCCCGAAGCCTCCCGACTAGGCCTGACAAAAGCTTAACTAGCTCTCAGCGAAAGTTAAGATAGTGCCAAGGGCGGAAGCGAGTCAATAACCAATTATTTCTTTCGCAGGAATGACTCCCCGATAGGGAGCAGGCCCATACTTTAAGTAACTTAACCATTGCCGATGTCCTACCAGTGTGTTTGCTGTATTAGGACCAAGACTTGGCCTGTCTCGACACCATGCTGATCTGAGACCGTAGGGCTGACGCGCGGTTGGACGTCCACCATGCGAGCGAGTTTGTGCATTGCCCGGCCAGACGTGCAACCGGCCCACACACCCGACGGCAAACATCGGTAAGTTATCACCGATCAGTTATCGGGACTAATCGCTGGTGTTCAGAGCCAAATTGCACGCCTGTCCAAATATTATCTGACGTATGTTCAATGAGTCAGCAAATGTAAGATTGCCGCGATGGACCAATCTCGCTTGCGGTCGACCCACGCCTGGGCCGGCCGGAACGACTGAGGCCCTTCGTCCTCTGCGGTCAATGCCTCACCACGCTCGCAGAATGCAGAAAAGTCCAAAAAATTGGACAAATTGTTCGCTGAGGACCTTTCCGTCGTTAACTCAGCGGCCGACGCAACTGCGCTGTCGCCTATCGAGGATTGATTCCTGCGGGTCGGCGCTTAAAAGAATTAATTGGTTATTGACTCGCTTCCGCCCTTGGCACTATCTTAACTTTCGCTGAGAGCTAGTTAAGCTTTTGTCAGGCCTAGTCGGGAGGCTTCGGGATATGGCGCGTCGTCATCGCAGTAGCAAGGGAAATCGCCGTGGGGGCCGTGCGGTCGGTTTCGGCGCAACGGCCGGAGCGGTCCTGGCGTTCGGGATGAGCCCGCTGGGCGCGCCGCAGGCCAAAGCTGATTTCGATTTCCTGGATCTCATCGACTTCTCCGGCGCTGTCCCCGCCGCCGCCGAACCGGCGGCTCTCACCGGTGTGCAGATTGCCCAGGACTTCCAGACCGACTTCTACCTGCCGATACTTGCGCAGGTCGAGGCGTACATCGACAACCCCGCGAACGCGACGGTGCTCCAGGAGATCAATCAACCCTGGGTCGAGCTGTTCGGGCGTGACCTGATCGGCAATGGCATCACCGGCGACACCACCAACACCTCGGTGTTCGGTTCGCTGGACCCAAGCTACTTCGGCAACCTGCAAGACGGCGGGTACTGGCTGGGCGACGGCGCGAACGGCGCCGACGCCGGCACCACCCTCGACCCCGGTGACAACGGAATCGACGGCGGCATCGCCGGCCTGTTCGGCAACGGCGGCGACGGCGGTAGCGGTATCGACGGCGGCACCGGTGGTGCCGGTGGAGCCGGAGGACTTGAATTCGGCAACGGCGGCGACGGCGGCACCGGCGGCGCGGGCGCTATCGGCGAAAACGGCGGGGCCGGTGGAGCCGGCGGCGCGGCCCCGTCATGGTTCGGCAACGGCGGCGAAGGCGGTGAAGGCGGAACCGGCGGTGCGGGCGCCGCCGGCGAAGCCGGGGCCACCGGGTTTTCCGGCACCGACGGTGCCGAGGCTTACACCGGCGGTACCGGCGGTGACGGCGGACAAGGCGGTCTTCTGATCGGCCTGGGCGGTGACGGCGGACAAGGCGGCGTCGGCGGCGAGGGTGGTGACGGTGGCCTCGGTGGTACCGGACTGGCGGCCACCACACCCGGTGGCTCTGGTGGCGAAGGCGGCAGTGGTGGTAACGGCGGCCTCGGTGGTGACGGGGGTGTCGGCGGGTCCGGCGGCCATGGCGCCTACTGGTACGGCGCGGCGGGCGCCAACGGTGACGGTGGGGCCGGCGGGTCCGGTGGCGACGGCGTGAACGGCGGCGTTGGTGGTGCCGGCTCGGGCGCGCTCGGCGGCAACGGCGGTGCGGCTGGTAGCGGCGGCAACGGCGGCACCGGTGGCGCTGGTGGCACCAACGCCGGTCTGTCTACGGCGGGCTCGGCGGGCGCTGGCGGTGACGGCGGAGCCGCCGGTGACGGCGGGGCCGGTGGTACCGGCACGCCGGCCGGCAGCACTGGTCAGGGCGGGACGGCCGGGACAGCCGGGAGCTGACGCCGCTAGTTCCAGATGCGGACCCGCCGTTGGGGATCCAGGTATAGCTCATCGTTCTCGGTGACCGCGAAGGCGTCGTAGAACACGTCGAGGTTGCGGATGACGCCGTTGCAGCGGAACTCCGGCGGCGAGTGCGGGTCGATGGCGAGTCGCCTGATTGCCTCGGCGTCACGGGATTTGGTGCGCCACACCTGAGCCCAGCCGAAGAACACCCGCTGCACCCCGGTCAGGCCGTCGATGACGGGCGCCTCGGCGCCCTTCAGGGACAGCTGATAGGCGAGCAGCGCGATGGACAGCCCACCGAGATCGCCGATGTTCTCCCCGACGGTGAACGCGCCGTTGACGTGGTGGGGGGCGCCAAGGCTCCGAGGAGTGAACACCTCGTACTGCTCGATGAGAGCCTTTGTCCGGGAACCGAATTCGGCCCGGTCATTGTCGGTCCACCAGTCGACCAGGTTGCCGTCGCCGTCGTACTTGGCGCCCTGGTCGTCAAAGCCGTGGCCGATCTCGTGACCGATCACCGCGCCGATGCCACCGTAGTTCGCAGCGTCGTCGGCTTCGGCGTCGAAGAACGGCGGCTGCAGAATCGCTGCGGGAAAGACGATCTCGTTCATGCCGGGGTTGTAGTAGGCGTTGACAGTCTGAGGTGTCATGAACCACTCGTCGCGGTCGACGGGCCCGCCCAGCTTGGCCAGATCGCGGTCATACTCCAGCGCATAGCCGCGCTGGAAGTTGCCGTACAGGTCGTCGCGGGCGATGACGAGCGACGAGTAGTCGCGCCATTTCGCGGGGTAGCCGATTTTCGCCGTGAACTTGTCCAGCTTCTCCAGCGCCCGCTTGCGGGTCTCCGGCGTCATCCACTCCAGGTCGGTGATGCTGACCCGGTAGGCCTCCTGCAGATTGGCCACCAACTCGTCCATCCGGGCCTTGGCGTCCGGCGGGAAGTGCCGCTCGACGTAGAGCCGGCCGACGGCGTCGCCCATCAGGCTCTCGACCAGGCCGACGCCGCGCTTCCACCTCATCCGCAACTGCTCGGTGCCCGACAGCGTGCGGCCGTAAAACGCGAAGTTCTCGTCGACGATCTCGTCGCTCAGCAGTGACGCCCGCCCGCTGATCACGCGCCAGCGCAGCCAGCGCCGCCAGTCTTCGATGTCCTCGCTGTCCCACAGCGCGGCGAACGCGATCAGCGCGTCCGGTTGCCGTACAACAAACTCGGCGGACTGCTCACCCGTGATGCCTAACGCGTTCAGCCACACCGGCCAGTCGAAACCGGTTGCCTCCGAGCATAATTCGGCGAAGGTACGCAGGTTGTAGGTCAGGTCGGCGTCGCGACGTTTGACCACGTCCCAGTGTGCCGCCGCAATTTTGGTCTCCAGCGCGACGATCTGCGCGGCGGTCGCGCCCCAGTCACCCTCGTGCTCGCCGTAGACCAGCGCGAACATCCGCGCGATGTGCTTCGGGTACTCGGCGAGGATCGCCGCGTGCTGTGGATCGCGGTAGTACGACTCATCGGGTAGCCCCAGGCCCGACTGGCTCAGGTGCAGCAGGTAGCGGGTGGAGTCCTTCGCATCGGTGTCGACATAGAGGCCGGTGCCGCCGCCGATGCCGGTGCGCTGCAGCTCGCCGAGTTCGGCGGCCAGCTCGGTCGGCGTCAGCGCGGCGTCGACGCCGGCGAGCTCGTCGAGCAGTGGGCGCACGCCGAGGGCCGCGATGGTGTCGGTGTCCATGAAGCTGGCGTAGAGGTCGCCGATGCGCTGCGGGTCGGTGCTCTCAGCGCCGTTTGTCGCGGCGGCCTCGGTGATGATGTCGCGCACCTGCTCCTCGGCGCGGTCGGCCAGCAGCCGGAAGGCGCCGTCGGTGGCGCGGTCGGGGGGAATGGCGTAGTCGCTCAGCCAGCGACCGTTGACATGTCCGAACAGGTCGTCTTGGGGGCGGACACTAGCGTCGACATGGCTCAGGTCGATGCCCGAGCGGATAGCTTCTACCGTCACGCTTGTCATTGTTCCTCAAGCGGGCTGCGGGGTCTGATTGCCGGGCTCCTCCGCATCGCCCTTCGGGCTCTGCATCGTCGCCCGGCGTGCCCTGATTGCCGTGCTCCTCCGCATCGCCCTTCGGGCTCTGCATCGTCGCCCGGCTAGGCTCACGGCCATGCCCGACGACGAGCAAACCGCCGTGGCGGCCGACGAGCCCGACGAGCCCGACGACACGTTGACAGCCGACGACACCGACGGCCGGACCTTCTCGCCCTACGGCATCGCTTCGGCCGCGCTGGGAGCGTTGTGCGTGGCGGCGATCGCGCTGGGCGCGGTGATCTGGACCGACCACCGCAACGAGGTCAACGAGCGCGGCTACCAGACTCGGGCCATGCAGGCCGCGGCCGACTGGACCGGCGTGCTGATCAACATGAACACCGAGAACATCAAGGAGAGCCTGCAACGCCTGCACGACGGCACCATCGGCGAACTCAATGCCGATTTCGACGCGTCGATCCAGCCGTATCAGCAGGTGGTGGAGCGGCTGCAGTCGCGCAGCCGCGGCGAGGTCGAGGCGGTCGCCTTCGAGACAGTGCACCACGAGCTGGACGCGCAGCCTGGACGGCCCGCGCCGTCCGACCAACTGCCGGCATCCATCGCCCGCCGCACCGATTCGGTCATGGTGGTGGCCACCTCGGTCAGCGAGAACGCCGGCGGCAAGTCGCAGACGGTGCATTGGAATCTCCGGCTCGGAATCGCTGACGTAGACGGCAAGCTGATGATCGCGCGGCTGGAGTCGATCCGATGAGGAACGCCTGGCGGGTACTGGCTTTCGACGTTGCGGCGCCGTTGGCCGCGATCGCGGCGCTGCTGGCGATCGGGTACGTGCTGGCCTGGCCGGCGTGGTGGGTGTCGCTGTGTTCGGTGCTGGTGCTGTTGATCGTCGAGGGCGTGGCGGTGAACATCTGGCTGCTGCGCCGTGATTCGGTGACGGTGGGTACCGACGACGACGCGCCCGGCCTGCGTCTGGCGGTCGTCGCGCTCACCACATCGGCTGTGGTCGCGGCGGTGCTCACGGGCTACCGGCATTGGACGTCGCCGGACCGCGACCTGAAAACCGACTCGGCCGAGGTGGTGCGCATCGCCACTGAAATGGCCCAGGCGACGGCGACGTTCTCACCGTCCGAGCCGATGGCCGCCATCGACCGCGCTGTGGCGATGATGGTGCCCGAACAGGGGAACACGTTCAAAGAGCAATTCGGCAAGGCCACAACGGATTTGGCGCGTCGCAACGTCACCGCCACCGCGGCGACGATGGAGGCGGGTCTCGAGGCGATCGGCCCCTCAGCGGCCGCCGTGGCGGTGGTCATGCGGGCGACGCAGAACGAACCGGGACAGCCGCCGGACAACGCGGTGCTGGCATTGCGGGTAACGCTGACCAAGCAGAGCGGCCAGTGGCTGGTCGTCGGCGTATCGCCGCTCAATCCACGCTGAAACGGCTAGAGCTGAAACGGCTAGCCAAGGCGCGCGTGCTCGACCATCAGGCAACGGTCCATGACCACCTGCAAGCCGGCCGCTTCGGCCTCGCGTCCGACGTCCTCGTGCCATAAACCTTCTTGCAGCCAGAGGGTTTTCGGCCGTTGAGGAAGAGCGAGCGTTTCAGCCAGCACCGCGGGCAGGTCGTCGAAGCGGCGGAAGACGTCGACCATGTCGGGTACCACCGGCAGGTCGGCCAATCGTGAATACACTTGTGCACCATCAATTTCGGTGATGGTCGGATTCACCGGGAAGACCTGATACTGGCCGGTAGCCACCAGATACGAGTAGATCTGGTTACTCGGGCGGGTCGGTTTGTCGGATGCGCCGACGACCGCGATGGTCCGGGTCTCAGCCAGAATCTGTCGCAGGGTGTGAGCGTCAGGCCGGCTGACCATCAGTAGCCGCGGGGCGGCCGCTGCGGAGCGCGTTGGGTCGGTTGCTGAGGGGGTTCGTGCGCGCGAGCCTTGGCGAAGCGGTCAGACAGCCGGCGCATCCGGATCATCAACGACGCCGACGGACTGGTGACCGCGTCGAGATACTCCCCGAGTTCGTCGACGGGCACACCGATCCGGGAAGCGAACTCCGGCAGCGTCAGGCCGGACCGGTCGATCAGGACCCGGACATGGCGGCCCACTTCGGCGCGCTCGTTGGCCTCCAGGTGCCCGCGGGCCCGCTCCAGTACCTCCGCGAGGGCTTTGGAGATGCCGTAGGGGTGTGAGCTCTCCAACACCTCTTCGACCTGGCGGGCGGTGCGGCCGAACGGGTCGCGCTTGATCGCGACCGCGATCTGCTTCCAGGTGGCGATGTCGCCGCCCTCGAGCGCCGAGCGAATCGCTGAAGTCGGCCAGAATTCGACGGGCCGATCACCGTTTTGGGGGCGTGCCGCGACTCGGTGCGGCGCCTGCCCATGGCGTCGATCCGATGCCAACGTCACCTCGCCTCCTCCAACATCGCCACCGCCACCGCAAGGCAGCGCCGCCGTACACCTTCCCAGTCTGCCTTCGTATCGGACTCGGGCCAACCGTCGTTATCGATATCCGACGGATGTGGGTCAGCAAGGCGACGGACCAACTGGCTGGCGATCCATTGCCGCCGGGGTGATTGACCAGAGTAATACTTGTCCATCCCGGCCAGCACGACTGCGGCGTTCTCGGCGTCCATGGTGTCGACGAGCTCAGCAAACTCGGTGTAATCGCGGCTGATGTTGCGGCTCAGAATCAGGTAGCCCTTGAGCCGTAGCGTCTCGGCGCCGGTCGGGATTTGCAGCCGGTCGCCGGTGGGCAACTGGACGTTGGTGGTTTCCACCGGACTGCGCCGCTCGAATTCCGGCTGGTCGTTGTCAGCGTCGGCCTGCAACGCATCCAGGGCCACCGCGAGCCGGCCCCGCCACAGCGTGACGGGGTGGACGGGACGCACTCCGCGCGGTGCCGCCCGGCCGGTGCCGTTGCGCTGCGACCGGCCGCCGACGAACTTCCGCGCGGTCGGATGGCCGCCGTTGCCGCTGCCGCCGCTGGTGCCGTTGGGCGTGCCGATCACCGCCAGTTGGCGAGACGCGGAGCTGGCGACGTAGTTGCCACCTTTGACCTTGGCGTGCGCGTCGCTGGCGCGCCCGCATCCGATGAACGCCAGCGGGTCGGCGACGGTGATCGCATCGGGTACCAGGTTCTTGAGCCGGGCTGCGGACTTGAGCACGATGCGCAGGTCGGCGCTGGGTACCGCAGGAGCTGAGATGTTGTCGGGTATCATCAGCACGTCGCCGAGATCGACTGCAGGCAAAGGCTTTTCGAAGTCGACCGACGGCAGGACGCGTTCCAGCCAGGCGGGTAGCCACCAGTTCCATTCGGCGAACACCGCCATCAGGGCGGGCACCATCACCAGCCGCACCACGGTGGCGTCGACCGCGATCGCCACCGCGCATGCCACCCCGATCTCAGCCACCAGAGGCATACCGGCGAACGCGAAGCCGATGAACACCGCGATCATGATCAGCGCGGCGCTGGTGATGGTCCGCGCACTGGTACTGACGCCGTAGGCCACCGCGTCGTGGGTGTTACCGGTTTGCAGGAACCGCTCCCGGATGCGGGTCAGCAGGAAAATCTCGTAGTCCATCGACAAGCCGAACGTCATCGCCAGCACCAGTGGCGGAACCGTGCTGTCGATCGAGGTGATCGGCGCGAACCCGAGCTTTTCCAGCCAGCCCCACTGGAAGACGACCACCAGGCTGCCGTAGGCCGCGGCCACCGACAGCATCGTCATCACCACGCCCTTGAGCGCCAGGAACACCGACTGGATCGACAGCAGCAACATCACGAACGCGATCAGCGCAACGAAGACCAACACCAGCCATTGGGTTCGGGACACCTGGTCGTCGAAGTCCTTGATCAGCGCGGTCGGTCCACCGACACTCACCTGCGCCGAATCGGTGGCGGCCGCCGGAAGGTGGTCGCGCAGCCAGCCGATGGTGGCGCGGGCGCCGAGGTCCTCGGGGTCCACCGACAGCATCGCCGACAGCATCGCGCTGCTGTTGTTGTCGGCGAAGACCGGCGGGGCCACCGACAGAATGTTGGGCGAGTGACCTATCTGGTCGCGGATCGCGGCGATCGCTTGGGTGTGTGTGGCCGACGACGCATCGCCGTCGGGGAAGCTCACCAGCACCTGCACCGGGCCCAGCGCGCCGGGACCCAGCGCCTCGGACGCTGCCGACACCCCGGCTCGGATCTCATGCGACGAGTTGAATTGGCGAAGCAGGCTGTTGCCCAACACCATCGACAGCGCGGGCACCGCCATGGCGAGCAGCACGACAGAGGCCGCCGCCGCCGACAACCACGGCCGGCGCATCACCGCGCCGATCCAGTGCGTCCAGAACCGCGACTGCGTGGTTTCCGGGCGCCGCGACCAGTGCAGCGCCGCCGACCGTTTGGCGGCCGACCGGCCGAAGGTCGCCAGCACCGCCGGCGTCATGGTCGTCGAGGTCAGCATCGCCACGGCGACCGCGAGGATCGCGCCGGTGGCCATCGATGCCAGCGCGGGAGTGTCGATCAGGTAGATGCCCGTCAGCGATGCGACGACGGTCATCCCGGACAGCGCGACGGCCAGACCCGACGTCGCCATCGCCGCGTCGATCGCTTCCTGGGGCTGGCGCCCCGCGCGCAGTTCCTCGCGGAAGCGCATCAGGATGAACAGCGAATAGTCGACCGCCAGCGCGATGCCGAACATCGACACCGTCGACGTGACGAACACCGACATCGTGGTGTACGCCGACAGCAGGTAGACCAGGCCCATCGTGATGATGACGGTGACGACGCCCAGCGCCAGCGGGATTGCGGCGGCGGCCAGCGAGCCGAACACCGCCAGCAACACGATCAGGATGATCGGAAGGTTCCACTGCTCGGCCTTGGCAATGTCGTGTTTGGTGTTGGCGGCCGCGGCCGTGCTGAGTGCGCCCTGGCCGATCACGTAGAGCCGGACGCGGCCGTTCTGCATCTGCCCGGGGCGTTCACCCTGCACGCCGACCTTGACCCGTAGCTTCTTGGCGGCGTCGCTGGCGCTGCTGTTGGTGGCCCCGTCCAGTCGCAACGACACCACATAGGGCCGGTCCGGCTGCGGTGACGGCTGTGCGGGATTGGGCACCACCACCACGTCGGGCATTTGCTTGGCGACCTGCTGCAGGAATCCGGCAGCGGCATTCATGTCCTCGTAGCTGGCGTCCGCGCGCGGGGCCGCGACCAGCGCCAACGGCGACGTGCCCTGGTCGGGGTAATGCGCTTCGAGCTGGTCGTGGACCCGCAGCGACTGGGACCCGGGGACGTCGAAGCCACCACCGGTGAGATGACCCGACGAGGTCAGCACCAGGTAGAGGGCGGGTATCAGCGCGAGCACCCAGCCTGTGAAGACCAGCCAGCGACACCTGCGCAGGCTGCTGCTCAAGCGCATCATGAAGTGCTGGATTTCTTCTCTCCCCGCCTTCGTTGCCACGCGACGAACCGCTACGGCCGAGCTTGCGATTGCCGTACGGATTCGCGTGCCCGCGAGCCTACCCCAGCGGCGATCTGCCGAGGCTGGTTATGGGTCGCTGAGCTGCAACAACTCGGCAACAATGTCGATCCCTGCACAGGTTTTGCACAGGTGTGACGAGGACGCTGGTCTTCGGGTTGGCGACGGCGACGGATTCGATGGCAGGATTATCGGCATACGCTGGCTCCGCGCCGGCAGCTGTCTGCGGGCGAACGTTCCCCCGGCACGCGATGAGGAGTTGCGAATGAGGTCTCTGACTAGGAGTACCGCCGCGCCGCGCCGTCGACTGCTGGCCATGCTCACGGCGACCGGCTTGGGTGGCGCCACGGCGGTGGTGTTGCTGTCCGCTCCCTCGGCAGTCGGTGCGTCGGATCCGTGTGCCGCCAGCGAAATGGCGCGCACGATCAGCAACGTGGCCAGGTCCGCCGGTGACTACCTCGACGGGCACCCGGAGACCAACCAGGCGATGACCTCCGCGATGCTGCAGGCGCCGGGTCAGGCATCGGTCAGCTCGCTGGAGACCTACTTCGACGCCAACCCCAAGGCGGCCAGCGACATCCAGACCATCGCGTCGCCGCTCGCCGGACTGTCCAGCCGTTGCAAGATGGCGATCAGCCTTCCGCAGGTACTCGGATTCATGCAGTCGGCTCCGAGTGCGACGCCGGGCGGCGTGCCCGGTGGTATGCCGAGCGGCGTGATCTCCGGAGCTCAGAACTCGATTCCAGGTGGCGCGGCGACCGCACCCGGCTCCGCCGCAGCCGTGCCGGGACTGAGTGCTTTCAGATAGGGCGCCGATCGCATAAGCCGCGGCTCACGTAGGCGCCCGTTCACGTAGTCCGTTCGTCGTCGGACGGCGACGACGGGCCCCGCAGGGCTTCCTCGGATGCCTCGACGGCCTCGCGGCAGGGTGTCGACTCGGTCTCGGTGTCCTCCGGGTCGAGATGTTGTTCGGTGCGGAACATGAAGAAGAACACCACCCAGCCGATCGCTGCGAGCATCAGCCAGCTGATCAGCCGGTAGATCAGCATCGTCGAGACGGCATTCGGCAGTGACATGCCGCTGGATACCAGGCTCGGCACCAGCACCGCCTCGACCACCAACAAGCCGCCGGGCATCAGCGGGATCGTCCCGGCCGCGCGGGCGGCAGCGCACGCGACCGTCAGCCCACCGAGTGATGCATGCGCGCCGGCGGCGTACGCAGCGAACGCTAGGCACCCGACATCGGCGAACCGGTTGACCACCGACCAGCTGAAGGCAGCCGCCAAGTCACGGCGGCTCAGGCTGACCGATTCCAGTTGGCACAACATCTCACGCCATTTGGCCAGGCCGATGTCGGCGGGCCTGCCGCGTAGGAGGTTGAACCGCGTCAACACTCGGCAGCCGATGCCCTCGATCAGCTCCGGTCGGGAGGCCACCGCCTGCGCCAGCAGCATCAGCGCGACGAAGCCGCCCAAGGTGAACAGCAACGAGAATGGGTTGTTCTTGGCGCCGAGGACGAATGCGCCGCCCAGCCCGAGCAGCGCCAGTCCTACGGCCTGCAGCACTCCCGACATCACCAGCTGCCAGGACGCCACCAACGTCGAGGCGCCCCAAAGTCGTTGCTGGCGAAGCAGAAACGTCGCGGCGATCACCGGACCGCCGGGAAGCGTGGTGCTCAGCGAGTTGGCCGCGTAATAGGCCGCCTCGGATCGCAGCTCTCGCACCCGGACTCCGGCTGAGGTCAGCAGCGTTCGCTGCACCTCGGCGAAACTATGCATCAACAGCACGGCGGCCAGCGTGGACGCCAGCAGCCATCCCCACTTCGCCGAGTAGAGGCTGTGAGCCGCTTTGGCCAGCTGATCCCACGCCAGCGCCACCTCGACGGCCAACACGATCGCGACGACGGCCAGAGCCGCCCACCGCAGCCACCGGTACCTGCCGCGGTCATGCTCGGGAATCTGACCGTCGACGTTCCTGGCCGGTGCGTCGGGCGACACGCGCTTAGCGTAGCTCCGCAGGTCGCGCCCGGATCGCTGCGCGACGCCGGTGTCCGCACCTAGTGTTGGCGCTATGCCATCGAAGGCCGCGTCCGATTACGCCGAATCGGTAGAACCGATAGTTCGCAAGACCGCAGCCTGGGCCTGGCGCTTGCTGGTGATCCTGGCCGCTGTCGTCGCACTGCTCCTGATCGTCGAGCGGCTGGAAGTGATCGTCGTCCCGCTGCTGCTCGCCTTGATGCTGAGTGCGTTACTGGTTCCCGTCGTGGACTGGCTGGACAAGCGGGGTGCACCCCGCGGCGGCGCGGTCGCATTGGTGTTGCTGGCCGGCTTCGCGATCCTCGGCGGGATCATGACCTTCGTCGTCAGCCAATTCATCGTCGGCGTACCGGATTTGGTGAACGAGGTCACCCGCAGCATCGACTCCGCGAAGAAGTGGTTGATCGACGGTCCGCTGCATCTGAGCCGCCAGCAGATCGACCACGCCGGCGATTCGGCAATCCAGGCGCTGCAGAACAATCAGGAGAAGTTGACCAGCGGCGCCCTGTCGACCGCGGCCACCATCACCGAAATCATCACCGCGGCATTGATGATGCTGTTCACGCTGATCTTTTTCTTGTACGGCGGACGCAACATCTGGAGCTACGTCACCAAGATCATCCCCGCCCATGTCCGCGAGCGGGTACAAGCGGCGGGTGGCGCCGGATTCCACTCGCTGACCGGCTACGTGCGAGCCACCTTCCTGGTGGCGTTGGTCGACGCGCTGGGCATCGGCACCGGGTTGGCGATCATGAGCGTGCCGTTGGCGCTGCCGCTGGCCTCGCTGGTGTTCCTGGGCGCTTTCATCCCGCTGGTCGGTGCCGTCCTCAGCGGCTTCCTGGCCGTCATTGTGGCACTGCTGGCCAAAGGATTTGTCTACGCGCTGATCACGCTCGGGCTACTCGTCGCGGTGAATCAGCTGGAGGCCCACATCCTGCAGCCGCTGGTGATGGGCCGGGCGGTGTCGATCCATCCGCTGGCCATTGTGGTGGCGATTTCCACCGGCGGCGTGCTCGCCGGGATCGTCGGTGCGCTGTTGTCGGTCCCGACCGTCGCGTTCTTGAACAACGCATTCAAGGTGCTGCTGGCCAAGGACCCGGAAGAAGCGGCGGCCGAATCCGAGGACGACAGAGCAACGGTCATGCAGGCCGATCCGGACCACGTGGGATCCACAAGCTAACAGCGCGAAGCGAATTCGCGGCTAGATCCGGCCTTCGCGGCGAAGCAAATCCTGGGCGCTGAGCCCGCCCCCGCGTCGTGGACGCGGCTCCTCGCCACGCGCGTTCAACTTCTCCGTGGCGGTGTCGGGATCCTTGTCCTGCCGCGGTGCGGTAGGGATCGCGGTGGTGGCGTCTTCGGGTCCGGTGGGCGCCTGAACCGACGGCTTGTCCCGCGGCGGGATCTGCAGCGCCCGGGTTTCGTCGGCGGACGGCTGCGGGGCTTTGGGACCGGCGCCCCGCGGGTCGCCGGTCTTGCCGCCGCGCAGATCGCTCAGCCAGGACTCGATCTCGCGGTCGTCCCCACGCGGCGGTTGCGGGGGAACGGGAGGTGCCGGCGGGCGAACCGGCGCCGGGGGGACCGGCGTGGTCGGCTGGGCCGAGAAGCGGGTCGTCGGTGCCTCTTTGGGCGCGGTTCGTTCTGGCGGCCCGGTCCGTCCCGGTGCAGCCATCCGTGTGGTGCCGGCGGCCGATGGCATATCGGGAGCCGGCGGACGGAGATCCGGTCGCGGTGGGGTGGGGGTGGCCGGCGGCCGGGCCGGCCGCGAGGAACCCTCGGGGCTGGGGTGCGTGGGATCGTGCGGCGGACGTGGTGTCGGCGCGATCGGCGGGCGGGTGGTGGTGGCAGGCCGACCGGACCGGGCCCGCGCCGACGGGACCTTGCGCTCGTCGGGCAGGTGAATCTCGCCGAGGCCCAAGCGGTTCTGTAGGCGCTTCATCCAATGCGGAGCCCACCAGCAGTCGTCGCCGAGCAGCTTCATCACCGAGGGCACCAGGAACATCCGGACAACGGTCGCGTCCAGCAGCAGCGCAGCCATCAGGCCGAACGCCAGGTATTTCATCATCACCAGGTCGGAGAACACGAACGACCCCGCCACCATCGCCAGGACCAGCGCAGCGGCCGTGATCAGGCGCCCCGTCGTTGCCGTGCCGATCCGGATGGCCTCTGCCGTCGACATCCCGCGGGCTCTGGCCTCGACCATGCGCGAGACCAGGAAGACCTCGTAGTCGGTGGCCAGTCCGAAACCGACCGCGATGACCAGCGCGATCAGCACGACCATCAGTGGTGTCGGCGTGAAATTCAGCAGCTTGGAGAAGTGTCCGTCGACGAAGATCCAGGTCAGGATGCCCAGCGTGGAGCCCAGCGTCAGCGCGCTCATCACGGCGGCCTTGATCGGCAGCACCACCGATCCGAACGCCAGGAACATCAACAGCATCGTCGTGGACAGGAGCACCACCAGCATCAGCGGTGCCTTGTCGAACAGGCTGTGGATGCTGTCCTGCTCGAGCGCCGGGACGCCGCCGACCAGCACGGTCAAACCCCTTGGCGGCGTGATGGATCGCAGCTCAGCGAGCTTCTTGGCTGCGTCGCTGGCATTGGAGAGACCGTTCTGGATCACTCGCACCGAGTCGTCTTTGGGGTGGCTGCCGTTCGGGCCCGAGACGCACGGGTTGCCCTCGATCGTCGGGCAAGCCCGCTCCTGCCAGGTGGTGTCGGTGAACCCGCTGATCGAAGCGGCGGCGTTGCGGACCTCGGCGACCTGCTGGTCGGTGACTTTGCTGTGGTTATCGCTCTCGATCACCAGCGTCAACTGGTTCGTGCGATAGCCAGGGAAGAGTTTGTCGAAGTTCTCCTGCGATTCTCGTACCGAGTTGTTCGGCGGCAGGTACTTCTCGCTCATGCCGCCGAACGAGAGGTTGTGTAGCGGGATGACCAGCGCGATCATGCCGATCACGATCGGGATGGCAAATATAAGCGGCCGCTTCATCACGACGTTGACCAGCTTGCCCCAGAACCCGGCCTCCACCTCTTCGCGGGTCTTGGTCTTCTGCAGCCGATCCGCCAGCCAGTTGAGGTAGACGCGCGACGGCGTCCAGCTGGCCAGGAACGGAATCCGGAACAGGGTGCGCACGCCGAGCGCGTCGACGTTGCTGCCCAGGATCGACAGGATGGCCGGCAGCAGCGTGATCGAGAGCACCGCGGCCAGCGACACCGAGATGATGACCGCGTAGGTCAGCGATTTCACGAAGCCCTGCGGCAACAGGAAGAGGCTGGCCGCAGACACGGCGATCAGAACCGCGGAGAACACCACCGTGCGACCGGCCGTCATCACCGTGCGGCGTACCGCGGCCTCGGTGTCGTAGCCTTCGGCGATCTCTTCACGGAAACGACTGACCACGAACAGCCCGTAGTCGATGGCGATACCGAAGCCCATCATCGACACGACGGGCTGGGCGAAGAAGCTCAGTGGGCCGAACATCGTGATGAGTCGGAGGATGCCGAGCGACCCGGCGATGCTCAGGCCACCCACGATTGCTGGCAGGGAGGCCGCGATGACACCGCCGAAAACGAGGAACAGCACGACCGCCACCAAGGGCAGCGCCAGCACTTCCATCCGCTTCTGGTCGGTGGCGATGGTGCCGGTCAGCGCGTTGGCGATCGGCTCCAGCCCGGCGAGCTGGACTTTGCCGTCGTTCAGCTTCTGCAGATCGGGTTCGATGTCCTTGTAGTTGGTCAGGATGGTGTCGTCGTCGTCGCCCTTGAGCGGGATGCTGACGAACGTGTGCTTGCCGTCCTCGCTGGCCATCCCTTTGATGACGGGGTCGGTGCTGGTCGGGGCGGCCAGCCAGCCGGCCCAGCCGACCACCTGGTCGGGATGATCCTTCTTGAAGGCGTTGAGCTCGTCGACCATCTTCTTCTGCCACGCCGGGTCGTTGAGCGACTGCGGCGCAGTGAAGATCGCCACGATGTGGCTGGTGCGGTCACGCCCGTAGGTCGTGTCGCCGAGCACCGACGCCTTGACTGACTGGCTGCCTTCGTCGTAGAAACCGCTCTGCGTGACGTGCTTGCCCAGACTGATCCCGAAGATGCCGCCGAGCAGGCTCAGCGCCACCATCACCCCGATCACGATGAATCGGTAGCGATATACAGTTCGACCCCACCAGGCGAACACGTAAGCTCCTTACTGGATCTGCAACGACCCGCGCATTGGTTTGAAGTTGTCAGACACGCGAGGTCAGCAACGAGGACAGTGGCCGGAACGGTTGCAGCCACGCCCCCGTGTCAGGCAGCGAATCTAGGCTGATTCGCGGCAGAGGCTCCCGGAACACACCCGCGATGTCCTCCAGGTCGACAAACTCCAAGGTATCCGACGCTAGTGCCCAACTCGCATGTTCGCGAAATCCCAGCACTTGCACGGGCACCCCGCTGCTGGCGATTTCCTCCAACGGCGCACGGAACGCCTGACCGTCGGCGGACGCCACCACCAGCGCCGCCATACCCTCTCGCGAACGCAGCGCGATGTGAGAGAGCATGTCGCTGTCGACGTCGCTGTCCTCGTCGAGTTTCGGTTTGGCGAACACCGCGAACCCGACATTGCGCAGCGCATCGACCCACGGCCGGATCACCTCGGCACTACCTGGGGCGATATTGGTGAACACAGTCGCCTCCGGTTCGGCGGCGATTTCGTCGACGGCCCGTCGCTGGGCCGACACGTCGGCGGTGCGGCCCAGCAACCAGCGTCCGAGTGCGTCGAAGCGGGGGCGTTCCAGGGCGGTGGGCCGCCGGCCCAGGATCGATCCGAGGCCCATGTCGAGGTTCGGCGCATCCCAGACCAGCAGGACCCGCCGCGGCTTCGGGCCCGATTCGGCCCGGTGCTCGCCGGGCGGCGCCACCGGGGCGCTGGTCGTTTCGTCGGTGAGACTCATCGTGAGCGTCTTTCCCAGAGAAATTCGGTGACCGCGCTACCGGCGTCGTGCGCCTTGCCCTCGTACTTGGTGGCCGGGCGGGCGGTGGAGACAGGGGTCCGGGCGCCGATGTCCAGCCTGGTCAGCCGCGGTTCAGCGTCGCCGACCTGGGCGATCTGCTCGGCGTAGCCCGCGTGATCGGTCGCGGCGTGCAACACTCCGCCGGGCCGCAGCCGGTCGGCGATCATCGCCACATTGGCGGGTTGCAGCAGCCGACGTTTGTGATGACGGGCCTTGGGCCACGGGTCGGGGAAGAACACCCGCACCCCGCTCAGCGAGCCCGGAGCGAGGAGCAGGTCGAGGACGTCGACGGCGTCGCCGCGGATCAGCCGGATATTGGTGACGTGTTCCCGGTCGATGCCCGAGAGCAGTTGCGCCAGCCCACGCCGGTAGACCTCGACGGCGATGACATCGACGTCCGGCTCTGACTTCGCCATCGCTAGCGTGGAAGTGCCTGTGCCACAGCCGATTTCGAGTACAAGCGGAGCGTCCCGGCCAAACCAGGCCTGGGTGTCCAGTGGTTCGGCCGGGCCCTGCGCGTCGTGTCCCGATACCGCGATGGTGCCGAGTTCGGGCCACAGCCGTTCCCAGGTCCGCTGCTGCGCGGCCGACAGCTGTGAGCGCCGCGTGCGGAAACTGGTGGTCCGGCGGTATTCGCCGACCTCACGTTCCGCAGGCAGGGCGGAAGAAGGCGTCGGCGGTGTGGCCGCGTCCACCCAGGGCTGCGCACGCATCCGTTCATCGTCGCCCATGAACCCATCATGTCGCCTCCCGCGGGGCAGATTGATACCCAACAGTTGCCTTTGCCTGGTATCGGGTGACTCGCTTCCCGGCGGTACACATGTCACCATTCGACCGAAAAACCCGTGGTGCTGCGCCGCGATCGGCAGTTACTCGGCCACAATGAGGGGTGAGCAGCACCTGCAAGGCGGCCTGAGCGAATAGGGGCATCGGATTTTCGTCGAAGAGCTGGAGCGGTTTGCGGACGCGGTCTCCGACCCGCGCTGCGCCGCGATCGCCACGCGGCTCGCCACCCCGTTACGGGTGGCCGTCACCGGACGCCGCGGCGTCGGCCGCAGCACCGTCGCGCACGCACTGGCGCGTTCCGGGCTGGCGGTGACGCCCGCGGCGGAGGCCGACGTGAACGTCCACGTGCTGGCCGACGCGGTGAAACCGGAGGATCTTGCCGCCATCGAGGCGGCTGGGCGGCCGGTGCTGGCGGTGTTGAACAAGGCCGACCTGATCGCGACCACCGCACCCGGTCGTCACCCCGACGGCCCGACCGCCGCGGCCAGAACCCGATGCGCGCAGCTGTCAGCACGCGCCGGGGTGCCCGTCGAGCCGCTGGTCGGCATCCTTGCCGGCGCGGTGCTGGACGACGCGTCGTGGCGGGCCCTGCAGGCGGAGGCCGGCGGCCACCCCGTCGACGCCGCTGTCCGCGACCGGTTGATGGGAACCCTCGACGCGTTCGGTATCCGGCAGGCGATCGCCGCGATCCGGGGCGGAGCCACCCGCAGCGACGTCGCCACCCTGCTGTGCGGGTTGAGCGGCATCGACGACGTCGTCGCCAAGGTCGGGGTACTCGGCGCACAACCCCGCTACCGGTGCGTGCTGGATGCCGTTGCCGAATTGGAGACGATCGCCGTGACCGACCGGCGGATCAGCGAGTTCCTGGCGCACGACGACACCGTGGTCGCCCGGATGATGGCCGCTGTCGAAGTGGTCGAGGCGGTCGGCATCACCGTGGAGCGCGGCGATACGGCGGCGGCGCACCTGCGCCGCGCGACCCACTGGCAGCGCTACCGCCGCGGACCGGTTGCGGCTACCGAACGGGCGTGCGGCGCGGACATCGTCCGCGGCTCGCTGCGGCTGTGGTCGATGGTCGGGGGATCGGTGTGACCGGCAAGAAGGGCGACAACGCGGTTGCCGAAGTGGACGCCATCGTGACGGCGATCGGCCCGCAGCTCGGAACGCCGGACGTCGAGCGCCGCGACGAGGTGCTGGTGACCGGGCCATGGCTGGCCGGAGTGAGCGGCGTGGTCGCGGCGCTCAGCGAGCGGCTGCCCGAGCTGACATTCATCGAGTCGACGGAATTGCAGACCGGCGAGGCGCCGACCGCGGTGGTGTTCGTCGTCTCGGCCGCCGCTGCCCTGACGGCATCCGACTGCGCGCTGCTCGACGCGGCGGCCGCCGAGACCGACGCGGTGATCGGCGTGGTGTCCAAGATCGACGTGCATCAGAACTGGGAAGACGTTTTGGCCGGCAACCGGGAGATGTTGGCCGCGCACGCGCCGCGCTACCGCGACGTGCAGTGGGTCGGCGTCGCGGCCGCGCCCGAAGAGGGCGAGCCACGCATCGACGACCTCGTTACGGCGGTCTCCACCCGGCTGGACGACGCGGAGCTCGCTCGCCGAAACAGGTTGTGGGCGTGGAAATCCCGGCTGCAGGCTATCGCCGAACGATACGACCGCGACGCCGATGGCGCGGGCCGCAGAGCGCGGATCGAGGCATTGCGGGAGGAGCGCAGCGAGATCCTGCGGCAGCGACGGCTGTCCAAGTCCGAGCGGACGATCGCGCTGCGCAGCCAAACCCAGCAGGCCCGGGTGCAACTGTCCTATTTCGCCCGCAATCGCTGTGCCTCGGTGCGTTCGGAGCTGCAGCAGGACGCCGCGAGCCTGAGCCGAGGCAAGCTGCCGGAGTTCGAGTCGGAAGCCGGTGCCCGGCTCAAGGACATCATCGGCGAGGTGGATGAGGGCACGACGACGCAGCTGGCCGAGGTCGCTCAGACCCTGGGCTTGGACATTGAGCCGCCCGCCGCTGCGCCGTTGCCCACGGTGAACCTGCCGGCGCCTGCGCTGAAGTCGCGAAAGTTGGAGTCCCGGCTGATGATGCTGGTGGGTGCCGGCTTCGGCCTGGGCGTGGCTTTGACCCTCAGCCGGCTGCTGTCCGATCTGACCCCCGGGCTCACCGTGGCCGGGGCGGTTGCTTGCGCGGCGATCGGGCTTGCGCTGACGGTCTGGGTGGTCGGGATGCGCGGGCTGCTCCGCGACCGGGCCTTGCTGGACCGATGGGCCGGCGAATCCACCGCCCTGGTGCAGTCCGCCGCGGAACAACTGGTGGCGACCAGGGTGCTGGCCGCGGAGTCGGCGCTCAGCGCCGCGCTTAGCGAGCAGGATGAAGGCGAGAGCGCGCAGGTGGCCGGGCAGGTCAGCACCATCGACACCGAGCTGCGGGAGCACTCTGTGGTAGGGGCGCGGGCCGCGGCGCTGCGTGACAGGGAGATGCCGACGTTGCGGGCCGCCCTGACGGCGGTGCGGGCCGAACTCGGCGAGCCGGAGCCGGCCGACGACGGCGAAACGGCGTCCGAGGACGCAGGCGGCGAGTCCGAAGTGCCGGTGCTGGATGACGCCGAAGCCGAGCAAATTGACGAAAACACGGCGACAAATACCGCTGATAATGTGATCTGAATCGTTCCTGTGAGTTAACCAATACGGCCTCGACTTTTTATGGGTATACAGCTCGCGATAACCTGTGTGGAGGCCGCCGCAAACTAGCCGCGCACTACGCACACCGCGACTGCAGGAGATTTTGATGACTTCAGCGACCGTTCCTGGTCTAGATACCGCCCCGACGAATCACCAAGGCTTGCTGTCCTGGGTGGAGGAAGTCGCCGAGCTGACGCAGCCGGACCGGGTGGTCTTTGCGGATGGCTCCGACGAAGAGTGGCAGCGGCTGGCCGACCAACTGGTCGAAGCCGGCACCTTCACCAAGCTCAACGAGAAGAAGCACAAGAACTCCTACCTGGCGCTGTCGGACCCGTCCGACGTCGCGCGGGTCGAGTCGCGGACCTTCATCTGCTCGGAGCGCGAGGTCGACGCCGGCCCGACGAACAACTGGAAGCCGCCCGCCGAGATGCGGGCCACCATGACCGAGCTGTACCGCGGCTGCATGCGCGGACGCACCATGTGGGTCGTCCCGTTCTGCATGGGCCCGCTCGGCGCCGACGACCCGAAGCTCGGGGTGGAGATCACCGATTCCGAATACGTCGTCGCCTCCATGAAGGTGATGACCCGGATGGGCAAGGCCGCGCTGGAAAAGCTCGGAGACGACGGCTTTTTCGTGAAGGCACTGCACTCGCTCGGCGCTCCGCTGGAGCCCGGGCAAAAAGACGTGCCGTGGCCGTGCAATGACACGAAATACATCACGCACTTTCCGGAGACCCGCGAAATCTGGAGCTATGGATCCGGCTACGGCGGAAATGCGTTGCTGGGCAAGAAATGTTATTCACTGCGGATCGCCTCGGCGATGGCCCACGACGAGGGCTGGCTCGCCGAACACATGCTGATCCTGAAGCTGATCTCGCCGGAGAACAAGGCGTATTACTTCGCCGCGGCGTTCCCGTCGGCCTGTGGCAAGACCAACCTCGCGATGCTTCAGCCCACGATCCCGGGCTGGCGCGCCGAGACCCTCGGTGACGACATCGCCTGGATGCGGTTCGGCAAGGACGGCCGGCTGTACGCGGTCAACCCGGAGTTCGGCTTCTTCGGGGTGGCACCGGGTACCAACTGGAAGTCGAACCCGAACGCGATGCGCACGATCGAGGGCGGCAACACCGTCTTCACCAACGTCGCGCTCACCGACGACGGCGACGTGTGGTGGGAAGGTCTCGAGGGCGAGCCCGACCACCTGATCGACTGGAAGGGCAACGACTGGGAGCTTCGCGAGACGGAGACCAAAGCCGCGCACCCGAACTCGCGCTACTGCACCCCGATGTCTCAGTGCCCGATCCTGGCGCCGGAGTGGGACGACCCGCAGGGCGTGCCGATCTCGGGCATCCTGTTCGGCGCCCGTCGCAAGACCACCGTTCCGCTGGTGACCGAGGCGCGCGACTGGCAGCACGGCGTGTTCATGGGCGCCACCATGGGCAGCGAGCAGACCGCGGCCGCTGAGGGCAAGGTCGGCGACGTGCGCCGCGACCCGATGGCCATGCTGCCGTTCCTGGGCTACAACGTCGGTGACTACTTCCAGCACTGGATCGACCTCGGCAAGAACTCTGACGAGTCCAAGCTGCCGAAGGTCTTCTTCGTCAACTGGTTCCGTCGCGGCGAGGGCGGCAAGTTCCTCTGGCCGGGCTTCGGCGAGAACAGTCGCGTGCTGAAGTGGGTCGTCGACCGCATCGAGCACACGGCCGGCGGCCATGAGACCCCGATCGGCGTGGTCCCGACCGCCGAAGATCTCGATCTGGACGGGCTCGACGTCGACGCTGCCGATGTGGAGAAGGCGCTCGCGGTCGACGCCAGCGAATGGCGCCAAGAACTTCCGCTGATCGAGGAGTGGTTCGAGTTCGTCGGCGACAAGCTGCCGACCGGCGTCCGGGACGAGTTCGAGGCGCTCAAGCAGCGCCTGGCCGAGTCTGACTAAGGTGTTCTCGCTGCGCTAGCAGGGTTGCCGTATCCGAAATATCGGTCGGCCGAACTCTGGGTTACGACCCTGCTGAGCAGCAAATTTCACCCGCGCGACCGATCCATTCGGTAGCTGGGCTATGTTGCTGGATGGATCCTCACCGGGTACTTTAGCCACGTGCCGACAACCACGTGCGCGGTAACGGGGTGAGTGCTCGGTCGCGGACGTTGTTCCGCTCACTTGCCATCGTCAGCGCCGTCATCTGCCCGGCTCTGGTGCTCCGTGTAGTCGGTATTCAGCTCGATCCCGTTGTCGGCCTGATCGCCTACGGCGGCGCCGTTGTGGGTGCCAGCTTCGTACTGGCGTGGGCCGCGGAAGCCGCCCAGGTCGATGTGTCAGGCAGCCTGGCCGTCGCCGTCCTGGCCGTGATCGCGGTCCTGCCCGAGTACGCCGTCGACCTGTATTACGCGTACACCGCCGGCCACCTGCCCGAGTACACGCAGTACGCGGCGGCGAACATGACCGGCTCGAATCGGTTGCTGATGGGACTTGGATGGCCGGTGGTCGTGCTGATCAGCGTGGTGGTGGCCCGCCGGAAGTCTGGCCGCACACTCGACGGATTGGAACTCGAGGCGAGCAACCGGGTGGAGATCGGCTTTCTGATGATCGCCGGGGTTGTTGCTTTCGTCATCCCCGCGACCGGCCGTATCCACATCGCGCTCGGGGTCGTCCTGCTGGGCTGGTTCGGCTACTACCTGTTCAAGCTGAGTCGTGGCGACGTCGAGGAACCCGAGCTGATCGGCACCGCCGCGGCGCTGGGCGCCCTGCCCGAGCGGTCGCGCCGCATCGCGGTGTCCATGCTGTTCATTTTTGCCGCCGGGGTGATCGTGACATGCGCAAAACCGTTCGCCGACAACCTGATCGGCGCCGGAACCAAGCTGGGTATCGACCGCTTCCTGCTGGTGCAGTGGCTTGCCCCGCTGGCCTCGGAGGCGCCGGAGTTCATCATCGCGACCATCCTCGCCGCCCGGGGTAAGGGCGGGACAGCCATCGCGATGTTGATCTCGGCGAAGGTCAACCAGTGGACCTTGCTCATCGGATCGTTGCCGGTGGCGTACATGCTCGGCGGGGGCAGCGCCGCAATGCATTTGGACGGCCGTCAGATCGAAGAGATCGTGTTGACCGCCGCGCAGACGTTGATGGGCGTGACGCTGTTGCTCGGCCTGCGGTTCCAGCGCTGGGCGGCCTGGACGCTACTCGGCTTGTTCGTCGTGCAGTTCCCACTCACCTCGACCGACGGACGCTTGGCGCTCAGCGGGGTGTACGCGGTGATCGCACTGGTGGCCCTGATCCGTTACCGGCGCGATCTGCTGCCGACGTTGTCGGCACCCTTCGCGGGTCGGGCCAAGCGGCACGGCGGGCACCCGCACCCGCAGCCCGAGCAGGTGCATTCGCAGTAGTCAGTGGTCGTTTTGCGCCCTCTTGACAGCTGTCAATTTTTCCGGCGGTACAGTCTGCCCATGCAGATTCGCCAGCACACCTCCGGGCTGGGCGGAACCAACAAGCCCGCCATCATCCTTCACCCGTCCGGCACGGTGATCACTTTCGACGAATTGGAAGCCCGCGCCAACCGGCTGGCGCATTACTTCCGGCAGGCCGGCCTGGTCGAAGGCGACGCGGTTGCGATCCTGATGGAGAACAACGAGCACATTCACGCCGTCATGTGGGCGGCCCGGCGCGCCGGCCTCTACTACGTGCCGATCAACACCCACCTGACCGCGCCCGAAGCGGCGTACATCATCGACAACAGCGCCGCGAAGGCGATCATCGGTTCGGCCGCGCTGCGCAAGACGTGCGAGAACCTCGCCGAGCACCTGCCGAACGGGCTGCCTGCGTT
>CAWGPB010000023.1:0-42646 GCA_963824335.1 uncultured Actinomycetota bacterium | reverse complement strand
CACCATGATCAGGATGTAGGGGAACAGCAACGCGGCAGCGGCGACGATGGTCAACCCGGCCAGCAGCAGCGCGGCCAGGTTTGGTGGCACCGAGACGGCGTGCATCTTGCGCATCGGCAGCCGGCTGACCAACAGCATCGAGCAGGCCGTGATCCAGGTGCAGACGAACCACGGCGAGGTCCACCAACCCGCGCCGAACTGCAGCTTGGCAGCCAGCGGTCCGAGCGCGCAGATCGCGCCGGCCGGCGCCGGCACACCGACGAAGAACTCCTTGGTGAACGATGGCTGGCTGACGTCGTCGAGCAACGCGTTGAATCTGGCCAGCCGCAACACGATTGACACCGCGTACAACATCACCACCACCCAGCCCGCGGGCAGGCCAGGCAGCATCGTCACATAGAGCACGACCGCGGGGGCCACCCCGAAGTTCACTGCGTCCGCCAGCGAGTCGATCTCCTCGCCCATCCGCGACTCGGCATCCAGGGCGCGGGCCACCCGGCCGTCTAGTCCGTCGAGGATCGCGGCCGCCGCGATCAGTGCGATCGCGACGTAGGGCTGACGTTCCAGCGCGAATCGGATCGAGGTCAACCCGGCGCAGATTGCCAGCACGCTCATCGAGCTCGGCAGGATGCGCAGCGGGGCTACCCGTCTGCCTCGTGGCTTACTGGTAATCACGGCAGCTCGGCCAGCACCGTCTCGCCGGCAACCGCCCGCTGGCCCAGGCTGACCGACACCTGGGAGCCGGCGGGCAGGTAGGTGTCCAGCCGCGACCCGAACCGGATCAGGCCGTAGGTGTCGCCGATCGACAGCTTGTCGCCGACGCTGACGTTGCAGACGATGCGGCGCGCCACCAGGCCGGCTATCTGCACAGCGACGATCTCGACCCCGTCGGCGGTGCGGATCCGCACACTGTTGCGTTCGTTGCTGTCGCTGGCGGCGGGAAGATCGGCCGAGCCGAACAGACCCGGCCGGTGCTGCACGGCGATCACCTCACCACTCACCGGGGCCCGCTGCACGTGGGCGTCGAACACCGACAGGAAGATGCTGACCCGGGTGAGCTCCGCGTCGCCCATCTCCAACTCGGGCGGCGGCGCGGCCGACTCGATCAGGCACACCTGGCCGTCGGCCGGTGCGACCACGACGCCGGGCCGGGTGGGCGGGACCCGCGTTGGGTGCCGGAAGAAGCCTGCGCAGGCGCCGGCGGCCAGCAGGCCCGTTCGGCGCAGCCAGCGGGAGCGTCGGCCGACCAGGGCCAATCCCAGTCCGGCGGAAATGAACGGAAGACCCGCTGGATGCACAGGTGGAACGGTCGAGCGCAGCAGCGACAGGACGTGCTGAGGACTGATCGTCGGGTTGTCGCTGGTCGTGCGGGGACGTCGTGCCACGCGGTCATCTTAGAAGAGCCGCGACGGTTGTCAGACCGGATACGTGACGCCGGTCAGTTCCTCGGAGACCGTCCACAGCCGGTGCTGCAGCTCTTCGTCGTGCGACTGCGCGCTGGAGGAGACCACCTTGGGGTGCCCGCGCTGCTCGCCGAGGCCGTCGGGCCCGTAGTACTGGCCACCCTCGACGCCGGGGTCGGTGGCGGCGCGCAGCGTAGGCAGGGAGCCCATCGCCGCGCTCTGGAAGAGCAGCGTGCCCGCCACGGCGAACAGCGGCTTCAACAGCGTCGGCACGTTGCGTCCCAGCTCGGTGCTGGACGCGCCGGGGTGGGCCGCCACGGCGATGGTGTTCTTGTGGTGATCGGCCAGTCGGCGCTGCAACTCGTAGGTGAACAGCAGATTGGCCAGCTTGGACTGCCCATAGGCGGCGTACCGGTCGTAGCTGTGTTCCCACTGCAGATCGTCGAAGTGGATCGCGGCGCGCAGCCGGTGGCCCGTGCTGCTGACGGTCACCACCCGCGAGCCCCGCACCGGCAGCAGGTTGTCCATCAGCAGCCCGGTCAGGGTGAGTGGCCGAGGTGGTTCGTGCCGAATTGCATCTCGAAGCCGTCATCGGTGAGCTGCTTGGGCGTCCACATCACCCCGGCGTTGTTGATCAGCAGGTCGATCCGCGGGTAGGCCTCGCGCAGCGCCATCGCGGCGCCCCGCACCGAGGCCAGCGAGCTGAGGTCGAGTTCTTGCAAGGTGACGTCGGCGTCGGGGTTGGCGGCAACGATGCGCGCGCAGATCGACATCGCCCCCCTCCAGGTTGCGCACCGCCAGGACGACGCGGGTGCTGGTCTGGGCCAGCGCGGCCGCGGCGTGGTAGCCGATGCCTGTGTTCGCGCCGGTCATGCCGACGGCTACCCGGCCGCTCTGGTCGGGTATGTCGGTGTTGGTCCATGCGCCGTCGAACTCATCGGGAAAACGATACCCATCGACGGCAACAGGTCTCGTCGTGTCGCTTTCGGCCCACTGTGCTCGGTGGCATCCTCGTGGTGTGGCAAATCACTGGGCCGACCTAGCACATCTGCCGAGTCCACGCGCGCCGCTGCGGTGGGCGGTCGGCGGCATCTTTCCCTGGCTGCTGCTGGCCGTCGGGCAAGTCGCATGGTTCGAGTTCGGACAAGCGAATGCCATGGCTGCACATCTTGATCGGCGTCGTGACTGTGCTGGGGCGCGATCATCGCGACGGCGGTGGTTCCGGTGTGGCGTTATCGGGTGCACCGGTGGGAACTCGGCCCCGCAGGCGGTGTACACCCGCACCGGATGGCTGGTCCAGGAGCGGCGAGATCGCGCCGATCTCGCGGGGCGCAGACCGTCGACACCTTTCGCGGGCCGGTGGACCGGTTGTTCGGGCTGGCCAATGTCACCGTCACGACGGCTTCGTCGGCCGGTGCGTACACATCGTCGCGCTCGACGTCGATGTGGCCGACCATCTCGTCGCACAGCTCACCGACATCGCGGCGATCGGTGCTGAGGACGCGACGTGATCCCCGCCGGCGACTCGGCCGTGCGCCGGACTGCAGGGGCGCTAATGCCGAGAAGCGGCGCTCATGAGCACAGCGCCCGGCCGGGGTGAAATCGCCTGGCAACGGCTGAGTCCCAGGACGCTGCTGGGTCACTGGCGTACGGAACTGTTGCGCGAGCTGCCGTTCCTGATCGGTGCCATCGTGGTGGCCATTATCACCGGCAACGAGTCATGGACGTTCGCGGTGCTCGGCTACACGGTCGTGGTCGGTGTGGCCCGCTGGGTCACCACCAGCTACCGCATCGATGCCGATCAGCTACAGTTGCGGACCGGTCTACTGCAGCGCAAAGTATTGTCGTTGCCGCTGGGCAGGATTTGTTCGGTGGCAGTGATGCACGGTTGCTGCACCGGGTGTTTGGCCTGGCGGTAGTGCGGGTGAGTACCGGGCAAGAAGCCAAGGGCCAGGGCGGATCCGGGGGATTCGAGCTCAATGCCGTCGAGGTCGGTCAGGTGCTGCGGCCAAGGCAATCCTGCTGGCCGACACGGGCGACGCAGCCGAGCAGGTCGACCCGACGACCGCTCCGGCGGACTCGGTGCTGGCTCGCTGCAACCGGCGTGGTTGCGGTATTCGCCGCTGAGCGTGTCCGGTCTGCTGTCGCTGGCCGCTGCGGCCGGCGTGATCTACCAGAGCGGATTCGTTGGGCCGCTGCAGCATTCACGGATCGTGACGTCGGTGCTCGACGACGCCCAGCGGCTGGGGACGACCAAGACCGTCGCGGTCATCGGCGGCGCGATTCTGGTCGCATCGGTCCTGCTCGCAGTACTGCGTTCGCTGCTCACCTACGGCAACCTGGTGCTGCTGCGCGAGGCGGACGTCCTGGATCCGCGGCATGGCCTGCTGCGGGTTCGCGAACGTTCGTACGACATGAGCAGGCTGCGCGGCGGGACGCTGCGGCAGCCGCTGTTGGTGCGGATGTTCCGTGGCGCCCGGTTGGATGTGGTGATGACCGGTGTGCACGGAGCAGGTGAGGCGTCGGTGCTGCTGCCGCCGTGTCCGGTGGCCACGGCCGAGGCGGTGCTGGCCGAATTGGTCGGCGACTCCGAGGTGGTATCCGGTCCGATACGCGGTCACGGCCGCCGGGCCGCGACCCGGCGGTGGACGCGGGCGCTCGGGCTGCCCGTGGTGGCCGGCGCAGGTCTGGCTGTAGTCGCTGTGCTTTTCGGGAAAGCCGTTGTGCCCGTATGGGTATGGCCGGCCTGGATCGCGGTGACGGCGTGGTGTGCGCTGCTGGCGGTCGATCGGATCGGCGCGCTCGGTCACCGGGTGCACTACGGCTGGCTGGTGATGCGATCCGGCAGCGTGGAACGACGCCGCGACTGCCTCGCCACGGCGGGCATCATCAGCTGGACGGTGCGCCAGACGCTGTTCCAGCGCCGGGCCAAGGTCGCCACGTTGGTCGCGGCCACGGCCGCCGGCGTCAAGCGTTATCCGTTGATCGACGTGCCGGCGGACCTGGTGTGGTCGATCGCGGCGGAGGCGTCGCCATGGGTGGCCGAGAGCATCTGGTGCCTGCCGAGCCACATAGGCCCCACCGGCACCGAGACCTTGGGGTGATCCATTTTTCGAAAACGACTCATATGCGATATCAGCGGGGTGCTAGGCCGTCAGCCCGCGCACCGCGATGATGCGGGCGGCGAGTTGCTCGCTGGTGGCCGCGGCGACCGGCGGCCCACCGCAGAGCCGGCGCAATTCGTTGTGAATCCACCCGTGCGGCTTGCCAAGTCGGTAGTGGGCTGCTGATACCAGCGCGTTGAGCTCACGACGGAGGTCACGCAGTTGCCCGTGCCGGGTGACCGGTTCGGCCTTCGTCACGCCGTCTCGGGTACGGCGGTCGTATTGCTCTTCTTGCTGGCGGCGCAACAACTCTCGCATCTGCACGGGGTCCAGCAAGCCGGGTATTCCCAAATAGTCGGCCTCTTCGTCGCTGCCGGCCGGGGTCGCGGTACCGAACGACGAGCCGTCGAAAATCACCTGATCCAATTCGGCGTCGGCGCCCAGCGACTCGAACTTGTTGTCCATCTCGGACGGCTCGTCCTGGCGGCGTTGCGCCTCGGCGAGTTCGTCGGTCTCCCGATGTGGTTGGCCGAGAACGTGATTGCGCTGCGCCTCCAACTCGCTGGCCAGCAGCAGCAGCGAAGGCACCGACGGCAGGAAGACGCTCGCGGTCTCCCCGGGCCGCCGGGACCGGACAAACCGGCCGATCGCCTGAGCGAAGAACAGTGGGGTGGACGCGCTGGTGGCGTAGACGCCGACCGCGAGGCGCGGCACGTCGACACCTTCGGAGACCATCCGCACCGCGACCAGCCAGCGGGTGGTGCTCGCCGAGAACTGCGCGATGCGCTTGGACGCACCCGGATCGTCGGACAGCACAACCGTCGGCTCTTCACCGGTAATCCGTTTCAGCAGAACGGCATACGCGCGGGCGGCCTGCTGATCCGATGCGATCACCATGCCACCGGCGTCCGGAACCCCGCCGGCCCGTAGCTGCCGCAGCCGGGTGTCGGCCGCGGTGACGACCGCGGGCATCCACTCACCGGTCGGGTCCAGCGCGGTGCGCCAGGCGCGGGCGGTGTGCTCGGCGCTGGCCGGCTCACCGAGTCGCGCGGCGTACTCCGCACCGGCACTGTCACGCCATCGGGTCTCTCCGGAGTACGCCATGAACACCACCGGGCGCACCACGCCGTCGGCGAGTGCGTCGGTGTAGCCGTAGGTGTGGTCGGCCTGCGACCGCATCAGCCCGGCGCCGTCCGGTTCGTAGCGCACGAACGGGATCGCGGAGTCGTCGCTGCGGAACGGCGTGCCCGTCAGCGCCAACCGGCGAGTGGCGTCGTCGAACGCCTCCCGCAACGCATCGCCCCAGCTTTTGGCCTCACCGCCATGGTGGATCTCGTCGAAGATGACCAGCGTTCGTCTGCCCTCGGTACGCACCCGGTGACGGGTCGGATGGCTGGCCACCTGCGCGTAGGTGACGACCACGCCGTGGTACTCCGCGGAGGTGTGTGCCGCGCTGTTGCTGAACTTCGGGTCCAGCGCGATGCCGTCGACGGCGGCCGCGATCGCCCACTGCACCTTGAGGTGCTCGGTGGGCACCACCACGGTGATCGCCTCGATGGTGCGGTCGGCCAGCAACTCGGCGGCGATGCGCAGAGCAAACGCGGTCTTGCCGGCGCCGGGTGTGGCGACCAGCAAGTAATCGCGTGGTTTGGCGCTCAGATAACGCACCAAGGCTCGCCGCTGCCAGCCCCGCAAAGCCCGGGTGCTGGGCGCTTCAACTGGCCGCACCCGTGGACTCCAATCTGATCGAGATGCAGTCTAGGGCAAGCAGATCGGCGCACGCATCTCCGCAGGACGGTGGCGAGTCGCCGGCAGGTCGTAGCATCGATGCGGTGACCGACGAGAGTGTCCGCGCGGAGCGGCTTCTGGATGCCCAGGCCAAGGCCGCGCAATTGTTCGACGAGATCGAACAGCGTGGGTTGATCCGCCCGGGCGTCGGCGAGAAGGAGCTGTCCGACGAGATCCGCGATCTGGCCGCCGAGCTGCTCGGGGTCACGGCGCATTGGCACCGGCGCATCGTGCGGGCCGGTGAGAACACCCTGCAGCCGTTCAAAGAGCATCCGCCGGACCGGGTGATCGCCGAGGGCGACATCGCGTTCCTGGATCTGGGCCCGATCTTCGAGGAGTGGGAGGCCGACTTCGGCCGCACGTTCGTGCTCGGCGACGACCCGCACAAGCTCGCGGTGCGCGACGCCCTACCGCGGGTGTGGCAGGCCGGGCGGGACTACTTCGACAGCCATCCCGACGTCACCGGCGCCGAGTTGTACGACCACGTCGTCGACCTGGCGCACGCCGAGGGCTTCGAGTTCGGCAGCCCGATCGCCGGGCATCTGCTCGGGGAGTTCCCGCACAAGAAGATCGTCGGCAACGACGCGCAGTGGTACGTCACGCCGGGGTCGACCAAGCCGATGCGTCGCCCCGACCCGCAGGGCCGGGTCTGTCATTGGATTCTGGAGATCCATCTCAACGACCCGGCCCGTCGGATCGGCGGGTTCTACGAGCAGCTGCTCGACATCGCCTAGACCGGGAAGGTCACCCCGGTGAGCTCCTCGGACACTGCCCACAGCCGGCGCTGCAGCTCGGCGTCGTGCGACTTCTTGCTGGACGCCACGACCTTGGGGTAGCCGCGGGTCTCAGCGAAACCGGCGGGACCGTAGTACTGCCCGCCGACTACCGCCGGGTCGGTGGCCGCCCGCAGTTGCGGCAGCGCGCCCATCGCGGCGTCCTGGAAGATCGGTTCGAGCACCGGGTAGACGGCCGAGGCCCATCCGGGCAGGTGGCGCATCAGTTCGGTGTTCGAGCCGCCGGGGTGGGCGGCCACGGCGATCGTGGTGCCCTGGGCGGCGAGCCGTCGTTGCAGTTCGTAGGTGAACAGCAGGTTGGCCAGCTTGGCCTGCCCGTAGGCCGAAACCCGGTTGTAGCTGTGCTCCCACTGCAGATCGTCGAAGTGAATGTCGGCGCGGATTCGGTGGCCGATGCTGCTGATCGTGACGACCCGGGAACCGGCGACCGGCAAGAGTCGGTCCAGTAGGAGACCCGTGAAGGCGAAGTGGCCCAGGTGGTTGGTGCCGAACTGCATCTCGAAGCCGTCTTTGGTGGTCGACTTTGGCGTGTACATCACCCCGGCGTTGTTGATCAGCAGGTCGATGCGGTCGTGATCGGCGCGCAGTTGCTCTGCGGCGGCGCGGGTCGATTCCAGCGACGTCAGGTCGAGTTCCTGCAGCGCGACGTCGGCCTGCGGACTCTGGGCGACGATTCTCGAGATGGCGTCCTTGCCCTTGTCGAGATTGCGGACCGCCAGCACCACGTGGGCACCGTGGGCCGCGAGAGCCAGAGCGGTTTCGTAGCCGAGTCCGGTGTTGGCCCCGGTGACGACGGCGACGCGGCCGGACTGGTCGGGAATGTCGGCGGTGGTCCATTTGGACATGGAAAGCTCCCTAAGCTGTAAGGTAAACGGGGCGTACGCTCCGGTTGGGATTCGACTATACGGAACGTACGCCCCGTTTTGCAATTGTTTGTTGGTTAGGTGGCTCCATGCCCATACGCGTTCGACCGCTGCGCGCCGACGCGGCCCGCAACCGCGCGCGGGTGCTGGAAACTGCCTACGAGACATTCGCGGCCGAAGGCCTGTCGGTGCCGATCGACGAGATCGCCCGTCGCGCAGGCGTCGGTGCCGGCACCGTTTACCGGCACTTCCCGACCAAAGAAGACCTGTTCGCGGCGGTTGTCGAAAGCCGCCTGCAGCACATCATCGCCGCAGGTCACGCGCTGCTGGACGATCCGGGACCTGATGAGGCGCTGTTCGCTTTCCTGCGGTCGATGGTCCTGGACTTCGGCGCTACCGATCAGGGTTTGGTCGAGGCACTCGGCGGCCTCGGCATCGACGTCGACTCCGCCGCACCCGATGCTGACGCGGCGTTTCGCGGCCTGCTCGGCGAGTTGCTGCGGGCCGCGCAGGGGGCCGGGGCGGTCCGCGCCGATGTCGACGTGCCCGAGATCAAGGCGCTCATGGTGGGGTGTCAGGCCATGCAGGGCTACGACAAGGAGCGGGCCGCGCGGGTGACCGACGTCGTCATCGACGGTTTGCGCCCCTCGCGATGACCCCACCCGCTTCTTGCACTCGCTATGGGCGAGTGCTAAAAATGACACTGGCACTCGCGACCGGTGAGTGCTAGGTCGGGACGGTGAGGCCCGGGCCGCATAAGCGGAGACACCCGAGCCGTCCGTCGCGGGCACTGCGCCCGGCCAAAGACGTGTCATCCCCAATCGGAGGAATCACTTCGCAATGGCTAAGACAATTGCGTACGACGAAGAGGCCCGTCGCGGCCTCGAGCGGGGCCTCAACGCCCTCGCCGACGCGGTAAAGGTGACGTTGGGCCCCAAGGGCCGCAACGTCGTCCTGGAGAAGAAGTGGGGCGCTCCCACGATCACCAACGATGGTGTGTCCATCGCCAAGGAGATCGACCTGGAGGACCCCTACGAGAAGATCGGCGCTGAGCTGGTCAAAGAGGTCGCCAAGAAGACCGACGATGTTGCTGGTGACGGCACCACGACGGCGACCGTGCTGGCCCAGGCGCTCGTCAAAGAGGGCCTGCGCAACGTTGCGGCCGGCGCCAACCCGCTGGGCCTCAAGCGCGGCATCGAGAAGGCCGTCGAGAAGATCACCGAGACCCTGCTGAAGTCGGCCAAAGAGGTCGAGACCAAGGAGCAGATCTCGGCCACCGCTGCCATCTCGGCCGGTGACACCCAGATCGGCGAGCTGATCGCCGAGGCCATGGACAAGGTCGGCAACGAGGGTGTCATCACCGTCGAGGAGTCGAACACCTTCGGCCTGCAGCTCGAGCTCACCGAAGGTATGCGCTTCGACAAGGGCTACATCTCGGGTTACTTCGTCACCGACGCCGAGCGTCAGGAAGCGGTCCTCGAGGACCCGTACATCCTGCTGGTCTCGTCGAAGGTTTCGACGGTCAAGGACCTGCTGCCGTTGCTGGAGAAGGTCATCCAGTCGGGCAAGCCCTTGCTGATCATCGCCGAGGACGTCGAGGGCGAAGCGCTGTCGACCCTGGTCGTCAACAAGATCCGCGGCACCTTCAAGTCTGTCGCCGTCAAGGCGCCGGGCTTCGGTGACCGCCGCAAGGCCATGCTGCAGGACATCGCGATCCTGACCGGTGGCCAGGTCGTCAGCGAAGAGGTCGGCCTCTCGCTGGAGACCGCTGACATCTCGCTGCTGGGTCAGGCCCGCAAGGTGGTCATCACCAAGGACGAGACCACCATCGTCGAGGGCGCCGGTGACTCCGACGCCATCGCCGGTCGGGTCGCCCAGATCCGCGCCGAGATCGAGAACAGCGACTCCGACTACGACCGCGAGAAGCTGCAGGAGCGCCTGGCCAAGCTGGCCGGCGGTGTTGCGGTGATCAAGGCCGGTGCTGCCACCGAGGTGGAGCTCAAGGAGCGCAAGCACCGCATCGAGGACGCCGTGCGTAACGCCAAGGCGGCCGTCGAAGAGGGCATCGTCGCCGGTGGTGGCGTGGCCTTGCTGCAGTCGGCTCCTGCGCTGGACGATCTGAACCTCACCGGTGACGAGGCGACGGGCGCGAACATCGTGCGCGTGGCACTGTCGGCTCCGCTGAAGCAGATCGCCTTCAACGGCGGGCTCGAGCCCGGCGTCGTCGCGGAGAAGGTCGCCAACTCCAAGCCGGGTGTCGGTCTCAACGCCGCCACCGGTGAGTACGAGGACCTGCTCAAGGCGGGCGTTGCCGACCCGGTCAAGGTGACGCGTTCGGCGCTGCAGAACGCGGCGTCCATCGCGGCGCTGTTCCTGACCACCGAGGCCGTCGTGGCCGACAAGCCGGAGAAGGCCGCCGCTCCTGCCGGCGACCCGACCGGTGGCATGGGTGGCATGGACTTCTGAGTCCGTAGAACACACGAGAAGCCCGGTCCCCGCGTGGGGCCGGGTTTTTCGTATTTCTGGGTAACTGATGTACTGAATGCTCGAACAGTTGGGGATGAAGGGAACGACACCATGGGAAAATCGTTACGGCACATGCTTTTTGGAGTGGTCCCCGGCTGTGCACTCTGCCTGATCGTTGCGCCGACCGCCGGTGCCGTGCCTGATCCGTGCTCGGCCAGTGGCGTCGCCGCCACCGCCAGCGGGGTGCTGAACTCGGCGAGTGGCTACCTGGATGCTCATCCGGACGCGAACAACGTGTTGACCGCTGCGGTCAACCAACCGCCCGCCGAGGCCAAGTCATCGGTGCGCGGTTACTTCCTCGGCCACGTCGGCGAAGCGCTGGAGTTGAAGGGCATCGCCCAGCCGCTGCTCGACCTGCGCGGCAAGTGCAACACGTCGGTGTCGCCGGACCAGTTGGCCGCACTGTTCGACGCGCTGTCCGCTAACTGACGCACCATCCGTCTCGCCAGCATCTCGCCGAGGGCGGTACCCGATATGCCCGCCTTCGAGCGAAAACTTCTAGCAATTCGCTCGGAGGTGGGCATATTGCGACCCAGTCCGGTCAGTTGCCACTGAGACGAATGTGATCAGGCAGGCACCGGCTGGCGGCCGCGGATCAGCTTGCCCGGCCGCGCATCGGTCGGCACGCCGTTCTCGGCGATCACCTCGCCGGCTGACGATGGTGGCCACGTAGCCGTCGGCGGTCTGGTCGAGTCGGCGCCCGCCGGCGGGTAGGTCGTAGGTGAGCACCGGCTTGTGGATCCTCAGCGCAGCGTGGTCGATGACGTTGAGGTCGGCCTTGTATCCCACAGCGATGCGGCCGCGGTCGGCGAGCCCGGCAACCCGGGCCGGCACCGAGGTGAGCCGGCGCACGGCTTCGGACACCTCGAACCGGCCGGACTTGCGGTCGCGCGCCCAGTGCGCCAGGAAGTACGTCGAATAGCTTGCGTCGCAGATCATTCCGTAGTGTGCACCGCCGTCGCCGAGGCCGAGCACGACGTCGTCGCGATGCAGCAGCTCGCCGACGGTGTCCAGCGATTTGTTCTCCAGGTTGCTGGTCGCGACCAGCAGCATGGCCCGTCCGTCGTCGTCGAGCAGCCGGTCGTAGGCCTCTTCCATCGGATTGATGCCGAGCGCCCGGGCCCGAGCGCCGATGCTGTCGGCCGGGTCGGGCTCGTAGTTGGGGTTGTCGTCCAGCGGGAAGATCCAGTCCCACATCTGCGCCACGTACAAGATCGGGTGCCCGATGGCCGGGCTTGTCGGCCAGGATGCGGGCGCGCACCTCCGGCTTGCGCATCTCGGCGACGCGCTCGGCCAGCGGCAGGTGGGCGATCTCCTGGTAGCTGGGATAGAGCACGAACGGGTTGGCGGTCAGCTGCAGCCCGATGATCAGCCCGATCGGGCGCGGCAGCAACTGTGCGGTGACGTCGCCGCCGGCGGCGTTGGCCTTCTCGATCATGGTGATGGCGTCCGGCCAGGTCGGGTCGCCGGTGTTGCCGACGACGAGGGTGAAGGTGACCGGCAGCCCGACGTCCTCGGCCACGTCGAACACCGTCTGCAGCACCGGCTGGTATCCGCCCGCGGGAATGTCGGGCACGAATTGCAGCAGCCCGCCGCCGCCGTCGACGACACCGCGCGCGATCTCCTCGATCTCCTCGCGCGCCGCGTCGTAGCTGGGGATCGGCGAACCGCTCTCGGTCTTGTGGATGGTCAACCGCGACGACGCGAAGCCCAGCGCGCCGACCTCGATGGCCTCCTTGGCCAGCTCGCGCATCTTGGCCAGGTCCTCGGCGGTGGCCGGCTCCCGGTCGGCGCCGCGCTGGCCCATCACGTAGACCCGCAGCGGCGAATGCGGGCAGATATGCCGCCACGTCGATATCCCGCTTGCCCGCATCGAGGGCATCCATGTACTGCGGGAAGGTCTCCCAGTTCCACGGCAGGCCGTCGGTCATCACCACACCGGGAATGTCTTCCACGCCGGCCATCACGTCGACCAGCACGTCGTGGTCTTCCTGGCGGCACGGCGCGAAGCCGACGCCGCAGTTGCCCATCACCACGGTGGTCACCCCGTGCGCCGACGACGGCGTCAACCGCTCCGACCAGATGGACTGGCCGTCGTAGTGCGTGTGCAGGTCGACGAAGCCCGGCGTGATCAGCAGGCCGGTCGCGTCGATCTCCCGCGTGGCCCCAGATCCGTTGACGTGGCCGACGGCGGCGATCACCCCGTCCTGGACGGCGACGTCGCCGATGAACGGCTCACCGCCGAGCCCGTCGACGATGGTGCCGTTGCGGATGATCAGGTCGTAGGTCATCTGAATAATCTCCTACTTCAGCCGTTTAACCTGGTTAAACGGTTTTACGGGTCCGCGCACCACCAGCGCGCATACCCAAATCGTAGACCCGGCCGATGCCATCACCGTAACGTTGTATGGAATCTGTTGCGTCCCTTTGTAATAGCGCACACAGGCTTTAGATGGGCGTCGCGACTGGGTCCTCATCTCCACCAAAAAGCTCGTGCTCACGTTCAAGCTCTCGCAGTCTCCAGGCAGCGACCGTCAGAATCTCGCTCAGTGCGGTGAGGTCGTTGCTCGTCAGCGGCCCGACTAACTCTCGAACGCCACTCCATTCGGCCGACTCGCTGATCTTGAGTCGCCCGATGGGCCGGTGGCCGTCACCCAACGCGACGTCCACGCCGATCTCCAATCCTTGATCCTCGGTGGTGAAGCCTCCGACTATCTCTGTGTTGGCGTCTGCTGCATCGGTGTCCATTGCACGTACTTTCTACAAGCGACTTGAGTTCTACGTAGGTGCTCAACATTCTCGCAGAGCTTCCGTGTTCCCTCTCGCGGAGAAGTCAATCAAATAGTCCACAATTCCGTTGTTGCTCAACGAAACTCGTCGAGCGTGCCCTGAACAACCTTTGTCGAGTGGTTGATGGGTAGGGTCGGCGGTTATGTCTGACCCCGATGCGGCTGCCAGGGAATTGTTGCGCGATGCGTTCACTCGGCTGATCGAGCATGTTGACGTGTTGACCGATGGGCTGACCGAGGACGAGGCCAACTACCGGCCGTCGCCCAGCGCCAACAGCATCGCCTGGTTGATCTGGCACAGCGCGCGGGTGCAGGACTTCCAGCTCGCGCCGATCGCCGGGGTCGAGCAGGTCTGGCAAACCGGTGGATGGGTCGACCGCTTCGGCCTCGCCCTGCCAAGCAATGACACCGGCTACGGCCACGGCCCCAACGAGGTCGCCAAGGTGCAGGCGCCGGCCGACCTGCTGGCCGGCTACTACCACGCGGTGCATGAGCTGACGCTGGAGTTCGTCGCCGGCGTCACCGCACGAGGACTTGGAGCGCATCGTCGACCGCAACTGGGATCCGCCGGTGACCGCCAGCGCCCGCATCGTCAGCATCATCGACGACTGCGCCCAGCATCTCGGCCAGGCCGCCTACCTCCTCGGCATCGCGCCCGATCCGGCCTAGATTCGACTCCTACGGCCTGCCCGCGCCAGGCGCCGGGGCAGGGAACACGACGACTTGCCCGGTCGGCTCTGATGGCGGCTCCGTGCCGCCCCACTCCTGGCACACGACATAGAGCTGCGGCTGCTGATCGCCGCGGCTGAGAATGCAGGCGAACGCGCCGCGATCGAGTTCGACTGTGTCAAGAACCTCGCCGCCCTCGCGCACCCGCACGCAGTGTCGGTTTCCCACGTCGGCGTACCAGACGGCTCCGTCGACGTCGATGCAGATGCCGTCGGGGTGGTCTCCTCCCGCCTCCGCCCACGTCCGCCGGCTGGTCAGATCGCCGGTGGGACCGATGTCGTACGCCGTGAGCCGATTGCCATAGGACTCGGCCACGATCAATGTCTGGCCGTCTGCGGTGATCGCCATGCCATTGGGAAAGGCGAGATCGTCTGCGACCTTGCGGACAGCCCCAGATGGCGTGACCAGTACGACGCTTCCAGGCGCCGGCTCCCCGCCGGGGAAGTCGAAGCCGATGGTGTTGACGTACGCGTTGCCGCGGGTGTCCACCACGATGTCGTTCCAGGGTTTCTCCGAGACCGCTAACAGGTCGGCGTGGGTAACCATCGAGCCGTCGAGTTCGCGACGAAGTAGGCGCCGCCGTGCCGAATCCACGACGAGCAATCGCCCGTCGGGTAAAAAGTCGATACACATCGGAAACGATTCGACGCTGACCACGACCTCATGTCCGGCCTGCGGATCGAGCGCGATCACCTGATGCGCGCCCCAATCGGAGAACCAGACTCGCCCGTCGTGCCAGCGGGGCGATTCACCAAAGGTGATTCCCTCCATCAACACGGTCATAGAGAAAAGACTGCACGCTCGAGAGAAACTCATCGGCCGCCCGCCGAACTTGACACATGTCGACATCGACGGGCAGGCGTCTACGATGGCGGGTATGACCACGATCACACCCGCTACTCCCGTGACTGAACCCGACTTCACCGGCACCGGCACCATCACGAACCCCGCGACCGGCGCCGTCGCCGGGCAGGTCCAGTGGACCGACGCCGCGGACGTGCCCGCCATCGCCGCCGGACTGCGCGCGGCTCAGCACGAGTGGGAGCGGCGCGGGGCCGCGGGCCGGAACAAGGTGCTGGCCCGGTTCGCGGTGTGGCTGGCCGACCACCGCGACGAGATCGAAGAACTGCTGATCAAGGAAACCGGCAAATCCGCGGTCGACGCGGCCCAAGAAGTGCCGATGCTGATCATGATCATCTCGTACTACATCAAGACGGCGGAGAAGGCGCTGGCGCCCGAAAAGCGGCCGGCTGCATTGCCTTTCATGGCGATCAAGAAGATCACCGTGCACTACCGGCCGCGGGCTGTCGTGGGCATCATCGCGCCGTGGAACTACCCGGTGGCCAATGCGCTGATGGACGGCCTCGGCGCGCTGGCGGCGGGCTGCGCGGTGCTGCTCAAGCCGTCGGAGCGCACCCCGTTGACCGCCGAGGTGCTGCGCCGGGGCTGGCGCGAATCCGGTGGACCCGAGGTGTTCGAGCTGGCCCAGGGTGCCCGGGCGGTGTCGGAGGCCGTCGTCGACAACGTCGACTACCTGCAGTTCACCGGGTCCAGCGCCACCGGAAGCAAAGTCATGGAACGCGCCGCCCGCAGGCTGACCCCGGTCAGCCTGGAACTGGGCGGCAAGGACCCGATGATCGTTCTCGACGACGCCGACATCGACCTCGCCGCGCACGCCGCGGTCTGGGGGGCGATGTTCAACGCCGGGCAGACCTGTGTCTCGGTGGAGCGGGTCTACGTCCTGGACTCGGTCTACGACGAGTTCGTCAAAGCCGTGGTGCGCGACGTCCAGTCGCTGCAGGTCGGCGCCGGCGACGGCAATACTTTCGGGGCGCTGATCGACGAGCAGCAACTGGCGGTCACCGAACGCCACGTCCGCGAGGCCGTGGCGGCCGGGGCGCGCGCACTGACCGGCGGCCAGCGCACCACCACTTCGGGCAGCTTCTACCCGCCCACCGTGCTGGTCGACGTCGACCACTCGATGTCGTGTATGACCGAGGAGACCTTCGGCCCGACGCTGCCGATCATGAAGGTCGGTTCGGTCTCCGAAGCGGTCCGGCTGGCCAACGACAGCGAATACGGCCTGAGCGCCTCGGTGTTCTCCAAGGACATCGAACGGGCCAAAAACGTTGCGCTGCAACTCGATTGCGGAGCGGTCAACATCAACGACGTGATCACCAACCTGATGTGTACGACCGCCCCGATGGGCGGCTGGAAGACGTCGGGCATTGGCGCGCGGTTCGGTGGCGCCGACGGTCTGCGCAAGTTCTGTCGGGTCGAGACAGTCGTGACGCCGCGCACCAACGTTGGCGCGGGCGGCAATTACTACCACAATTCGCTCAAGGCGCTGCGGCGGACGAACAAGCTGATGACCAAGATGGCTCTGTCGCGTCCGCGGCGCGCCGCCAAGTAGTGCGATTCGCGCTCGCGGCGTTGCTGTGGCTGTGCGCCACGATTGCGCTGGCCGTCGCCGTGCCGACGGTGTGGACGCAGACCCACGTCGTCGACGCAAACGGCTACACGGCGATGGCGCGCAAAGCGGCCGGGGACAAGGCGTTGCAGGCGGCGGTGGCGGCTGAACTGGCCACCAGAGCAACGGTTCTGATCAACCAGAGCAACCACCACGTCGACTCGGCGAACGTGCATGCCGTGGCGGCCGGGTACACCGCCGGCCCCGACTTTGCGGCGCAGTTCGCCGACGCCAACCGGTTGGCGCACGACTGGATGTTCACCGGCGACCATACCCAGTCCGAGGGTGACCAGTGGGTGGTCGACCTTGCGGGCATGCTCAAGGACACCGCGTTCGAGCAGACGTTGGCCAGTTACAACGTGAAGGTACCCGAGACGGTCCGGGTTCCGGTTACGGTACCGACACCAAAGGTGCTGCGGCCGGGCGAGTTACGGCCGCTGGCCACCTGGGGCCGCTGGGCGAGTATCGGCGTGGTCGTGGTGACGGGCGTCTTCGCACTGCTGACATTCGCCGCGGCGCGCAGCCGCGGCAGGGCTTTGGCCGGCCTCGGAATCTCCGCGCTGCTGGTCGGAGCCGCGGGGTGGATCGCTATCGAACTGGCTCGATACCCACTCAACGACACGCTGAACAACACCACCGGCGGCATCCGCGGGATCGCCGATGTCATGGTTGGACAGGCCCAGGCCAGCCTGCATGACTGGCTCGACGTGACGCTGGCCGCGGGCGGCGGGCTGGTGCTGCTCGGCGTGCTAGTTGCCGGCCTTGGCGGCCTGCGGAGAGGCTGAAACATGTTCGGCCAATAGGGCATCGAGCTTTTCATTGGCCGAAATCAGTCCTGCGGTGATCATGCCGAACACCTTGTCGCGCACTTCCTGCGGCTTGCCGATCAGCGGGGCGTACATGTGCCGCATCAGGTCCAGTCGCGCCTCGCCCAGCCAGGCCATCAGCTCGGCGTCGGCGAACCAGCTGATCTGGTTGCGGTGCTCGGCGAGCGTCGTGGTCAGCCAATCGACATCGGTGTTGGGGTGAGGCACCGGCTGGCACAACCGGTTTCGCGCCCCGTCGTCACCGTAGGCAGCCTCGACGTGGGCGATCATGCCGGAGCTGAAGACCTGCTGGCAGCCCCGAATGCTCTGCAACGTGATCCGGTCGCCGTCGAAAACCGTTACCGGCGGCTTCTTTTCCAGACCATCGGCGCTGCAATCGACGTACAACGCTGAGCCGTCGACCGAGATCTCGCCGTCGTCGAGCACCACCTTGCCGGGTTCGATGTGCCGTACGCGCCCCAGCCGCACGACATCGCTGATCCGCCGCAGCTGCTCCAGTTCGGTCGTCGTCACGTTCGCGCAGCGATACATTGTCGGCTGCACCGAGGAGTCCAGGCGCAGCAGGTTGCCGCAGTCCTCCAAGCGCTCGAACAGGTCGGCCACGTCTGTGGCGGCCGCGATCGCGACCAGTCGCTGGGCGAATCCGGCCTGGAACCGCTCCAGGAATTGCGGGCCGGGCTGGATGTTGGCGCGATCCATCAGCCACGAATCGCGCGGCATGATCCAGGTCAGCCGCTCGGGCGGAATACCGTTGCGCAGCAACCACAAACACGCGTCGATGCCGGTCTTGCCGGCGCCGACGATGACGAAGCGCTCGCGGCCGACCGCGAAGGCCGGCAGGTCGTTGGGCGGCACGCAGTCGACGCGAGAGGCGACGTCATAGGCCGGCGGGCGCATCGACGGCACCGTGGTCTGCAGGTATGTCGCGTCGACGATCCGCTTGCGGACATTGACGGTGTGGTCGCCGCCGGCCAGCCCGCGGAAACGGCCGTCGCCCAGATACTCGGCCATCGGGAAGTAGGACACCTGCCCGCTGGGCAGCAGATCCTGGTGCATCACCTTCTCGAAGTAGGCGCAGATTTCCCCGACGGTGGCCAGCTCGTAGAGCCCTTCGTTCCAGCCGAGTCGGTCGATGCTGTCGCTACCCAGAGCGCGGGAATTGACGCCGTAGTAGGCCGACGGCTGGTGCAGCCGGACGAACGGATACGCGCGATTCCAGTGGCCGCCCGGCGAATGTCCCCGGTCGACGATCACCACCTGCGCGTCGGTCTCGGTCACCAGAGTGTCGGTGAACGCCATTCCCATCGCGCCCGCGCCGACGACCAGATAATCCGTGTCAATCGTTGTCACGCCTGTTCCCCCCGTCGCGGACAGGCTAGCCCAGGGGCAGTTTGGCGATGATCGACCCGGTCGGCTTCGACGAACCGCTCCCTGGTTCGACGGTGAAGGCCAGCATGCCTGACCTGCCGATATCGTGCAGCACGTGCGTGGTCGTCGGTTTAACGGACGCGGGGTCCATCGTGCCCGCGGCGGCCGGGCCCTGGTCGTCGATCAGCCACATTTCGTACACGGTGCCCTGCGACGGCGGTGGCACGTTGTTGAGCGTCAGCACACCGGCGTTCATGTCCCGGGAGAAGACCACCGTCGCTGTGCCGGTGGCCAGATGACCGGAGACCGTCCGCTTATCGGGTGCGGCCATGATCTGCTGGGTGATGTTGGGCGACGGTGTGGGTCGCAGCGCGACGCCGACCCCGAACGCGGCCAATCCCACGATGATCGCGGCTGCCGCGGCCAGCACGAGTGTGCGCCAACGAAGTTGACGTGGCTGCTCTGACTGGGCGGCGGCGAGAACGGCGGCCCGCAGCTGCGCCGGAGGTTCGACCGCGGTCACCGCGGACACCAGCGCCATCGTTTCGTGGATCGCGCGGACCTCGGCTCGGAATGCATTGGCGACGGGTGTCGCGGCCGCGGCGAGTTGCCGGTCGACGGTTGCGCGTTCGGCGGGGGAGATGGCGTGCAGTGCGTACGGTGTCGCCAGCTCGAGCAGGTCAAATCCGGTCGGCTCAGTCATGACACCCCCAGGCATCCACGCAGACCACGCAACGCGTCGCGCATCCGCGATTTGATCGTCGACAGATTGGCCGACAAGCGCTGCGACACCTCGGCGTAGGTCAACCCGCCGTAGTAGGCCAGGTCGATGCACTGGCGCTGCACATCGGTCAACGACTCCAGGCACTCGGCCACCCGCCGCCGCTCGTCTGAGGCGATCGCCGAATCGGCCACAAGATCGACGGATCGCTCGACGGTGGCCGCGCCGTAGCGGGACTCGCGCTGACCGGTTGCCTGCTCAGAGCGGACCCGGTCGATCGCGCGGCGGTGCGCCATGGTCATCAGCCAGGACAGCGCCGAGCCTTTGTCGGGGTCAAAGGAGCCCGCGGTCCGCCACACTTCCAGGTAGATCTCCTGGGTGGTCTCTTCGCTGTACCCGGCGTCGCGCAGCACCCGCGTGACCAGGCCGTAGACCCGTGACCTGGTGTGGTCGTAGAGCGCTGCGAACGCATCAGTGTCGCGGCGCGCCACCTGGTGCAGCAATAGGTCCAGATCGCTGCCGTGCATCGATTCGGTCATCGGTCGGTAGCCTAGCGATTCCGCGGCGAGAGTCGTCATTTTCGTACCGATCGGGGCGGACGTGGAATGAAAAACGATGTCCGTTGCTGGTATTCGGCGAAGCCCGGGCGGCCTTTCATGTACTTCTCGGTGAGGCGGGCGCCGGTGACAGAAACCAAGAAATACGTCATCAACGCCGGGGACACCACGGTGATCAGGGACCACCCATTGGCGATCGTGACCAACCACAGGCCCCACCAGACGCTGGCATCGCCGAAGTAGTTGGGGTGACGGGTCCACGCCCACAGCCCGCGGTCCATCACCACGCCGGCGTGAGCCGGGTCGGCTTTGAACTCCCGAAGCTGACGGTCGCCGACAGCTTCGAAGCCGAGACCGGCCAGCCACACCAGGATGCCGGCCACGGTGACTGCCAGCAGCGGTCGAGGGGTCGGGCCGTTGACCGCGGAGAGTTGCAGCGGTAGCGAGATGAACCAGGTGGCGAAGCCCTGCACGACGAAGACTTTGCGAATGATCTCGCCGACGCCTGCGTCGCGCAGCAGATCGGCGTAACGCGGATCTTCGCCCTTGCCCGCAGACCGCCGGTGGATGTACCCGCTGAGCCGCAGCGCCCAGATCGCGACCAGCACCAGCAACAGCCATCGCCGTGTCGGGTCGCCGTGGCCGACAATCGCGGCGACAGCCGCGACGGCGACGAAGCCCAGCCCCCAGGTCACGTCGACGACGTTGTAGCGGCCGATGCGCCGGGCGATGCCGAAGGTGACCGCGAACACGACGAGCAGCGCCGCGGCTGACGCCCCGGAAACGATCGCGAAGTCGGCCATCATGGCTGCTGCGCCTCACGTGCAAACGTCCACTGATAGACATCGAGATATCCCGACCGGAATCCGGCCTCCGAGTAGGCCAGGTACAGCTCCCACATTCTCGAGAACACCTCATCGAAACCCATGTGCGATAACGTTCTGCGGCGCTGCAGGAACTGCTCCCGCCACAGCCGCAACGTCTCTGCATAGTCTGCGCGCAGCGACACCATGTTCGCAGTCCGCAAAGCGGTGTGTCGCGAGGTGATCTCGGAGATTGCGGTGGTCGACGGAATCAACCCGGCCGGGAAAATGTACTTCTGGATCCAGGTGTGGGTCTTGCGCGACGCCAGCATCCGGTCGTGCGGCATGGTGATGGCCTGCATGGCGAATCGACCGTCCGGCCGCAGCAGCTGATCGATCGTTTGGAAGTACTCCGGCCACGCGTGGAATCCGATCGCCTCGATCATCTCCACGGAGATCACCGCGTCGTAATTGCCGCCGACATCGCGGTAGTCGCGTAAGTCGATCTGCACCCGATCCGACAGTCCCGCCGCCGCCACCCGCTGCCGGGCCAACCGCACCTGGCGCTCTGAGAGGGTCAGCGAGCGGACATCGGCTCCGCGGGCGGCCGCGCGGATGGCGAGTTCGCCCCAACCGGTGCCGATCTCGAGCACCTGGCTGCCGGGACCGACATTCGCCTCGTCGAGCAGTCGGTCGATCTTTCGTCGTTGCGCGTCGGCGAGATCGGGCCACGCGGCGGGTAGGTGATCGAACTGTGCGCTCGAATACGTCATGGTTTCGTCGAGGAACTCGCTGAACAGATCGCTCGGCAAATCGTAGTGCGCGGCAATGGCGCGGCGGTCATCTCGGCGGCTTCGATTTCTCGAATATGGTTGGGAAGCAAGGACTATCGGTCGCAGCCGTTGTAACGCCGAGGGCACCAGAGTGGCCATGTCCCGCGCAAGCACGGTGAGCACCCCGGGCAGATCCTCCGATTCCCATTCGCCGGCCATGTAGGACTCACCGAAGCCGATCAGCCCGTGCCGGCCGATCCGGCGAGCCAGCCGGTCCGGCTGGTTGATTCTCAACGTCGGCGCCGCCGTATCGCCGGCGCCGATCACCGTGCCGTCGGGGTAGCTGAATGTCAGCGGCAGCCGGCCGGCGACACGGCGCAGTAACCGCTCGGCAACGATCGCCGAAGCGGCGGCCCGGGGGCCGGACGGCACGCGCGCAATTGCCGGCCAACGCTCGGGATCTATTGCCGGCGAGTGCTTTTGCTCGATCGCAGCACTCCGCGGCACCACGGGCACGCGGCGCAGCCACAAAGCGATTCCCTGGATGCGGATACGCAACGCCACCACCAGCGGTGCCAGCGGAGACACGATCTGCATCCGGGTGACGTGACGCAGCGTCGCAGGCCGGTGGGTGCCACGCATTCTCGCGACGAAGGCCGGTTTGCTGCCGTCGTGCAGCGACACCACCACGTCCAGGTGCTTGTCCGGGCGCGGCGCTAACACCTGGTAGTGGCCACTGACCCGGTTGAAGGGTGACACGTAGAGCTTTTTGGTGACCGGCACCGGTTTGTTCGCCGGCGGCATCAGGTAGGCGTGGCGTTGCCCATAGGTGTTGTGTACTTCGGCGATGACGTGCCGCAGCACTCCCTCGCGATCGTGGCACCAGAAGACGGTGATCGGGTTGAAGACGTAACCGAGCACGCGTGCCTGCAGCAACGCGGTGATGCGGCCGCCGGGCAATACCGCGTCGTGGTCGGCCAGGTAGGCGTCCACCCGGTCGCGGAGTGACTGACCCGGATGGCCGGCAAGGTGGTCTCGCGCGTCGAAACGGGCGAACGGCCGCAACCACCAAGGCAGCGAAGGCAACTCGTCGAGGTCGACGTACCAGCTGTAGCTGCGGTATTCGAAGGAGTGCCGCACCGGCGCCTGCCGGTCGTGGGTGATCGTGGTGTGGTAGATCGCCGGAGTCAGCATGCCAGTGCTTCCGTTTGTGCGGCATGTGCCGGCCATTCGGCGCCCAGCCGTTGGGCTGCCCGCAGCCCGGACGCGGCGCCATCCTCGTGGAAGCCCCAGCCGTGGTAGGCGCCCGCGAACACCACGCGGTCGTCGTCCAAAGTTGGCAGTAAGCGTTGCGCGACAACGGATTTCGGAGTGTAAAGCGGGTGGGCGTAGGACATCTCGGCGATCACCGTCGCCGGATCGACCCGGTCGTGGCCGCCCAGTGTCACCAGGAAGCGACGGTCGGCGTCGATGCGCATCAGCCTGCTGATGTCGTAGGTGACGAGCACATGGTCGTCGTTCGGCCGGATCAGGTAGTTCCACGATGCCCGGGCGTTCCGGCGTCGGGGCAGGACAGACTCGTCGGTGTGTAGCTGCGCGTGATTGGTCGAATACGTGATCGCACCGAGCACAGCCCGCTCCTGGCGAGAGGGAGCATCGAGGAGCGCGAGTGCCTGATCTGGATGTACGGCCACCACCACGGCGTCGAACATTCGCGGATCCGCGTCGCCGGCGTGGATTTGCACGCCGTCGGCCAGCCGGCGCAGCGCGCGCACGCGGCTTCCAAGGCGAACCTCGTGCAGACGCTGGGCGACGGCTTGCACGTACTGCGCCGAACCACCGGTCACCGTGCGCCACGTCGGGGAGCCGAAGACCGACAGCATCCCGTGGTGGCCGAGGAACACAAACAGGTAGCGCGCTGGATAGCGCAGTGCGTCACTGCTGCTGCAGGACCACACCGCCGCCACCAACGGGGTGATGAAGTGCGTGATGAAGAACGCCGAGAATCGGTGCCGTCGCAGAAATTCGTCCAGGGTCTCCAGGGCTTCGGCATCGCCGTCGTCCTCGCTGAGCACCCGGCGTGCGGCGCGATGAAATCGGCTGATCTCAAGCAGCATTCGCAGATAGCGCGGCCGGGCCGAATGCCACGACGCGAAAAGTCCGCGCGCGCCGCGCGCCCCGGCGTACTCCAGACCGCTGGCTTCTGCTCGCACCGACATCGACATGTCGGATTCCTGCGTACGGACCCCGAGCTCGTCGAACAGGCGGCACAGCGTCGGATAGGTGCGGTCATTGTGGACGAGGAAGGCCGAATCGACACCGATGACGGTGCCGTCGCCGCGGTCGATCTCGTGGGTATGTGCGTGACCGCCCAGCCGAGCATCGGCCTCGTAGAGGGTGACTTGGTCACGACCGGACAACACGAACGCAGCAGTCAGACCGGCTACACCGCTGCCGACAACGGCGATCGATCGACCTTCTTTCTCAGGCACGTGAGGTATTCGGAGCAGGGGCTCGAGTGGATGCCCGTGACCGATGTCACCTTCGCGGGCCGTCCGCGACGGCCGCTGCTCCGAATGACGGGTTGTACGACCCCTAAGCGCGGCGGGGCCCGCCGCCTTTGACAAAGGAGCCAAAGCGGAATGAAGGACGTACACACCAAGACACTTGCGATAAGTCTGGCGGCGCTTGCCGCTGTTGGCTTCTCGGCGTGTTCGAGTAACAAATCCGACTCCGGGCAGCAGGCCAGCGCGAGCTCGGCGACCAGCAGTGCGGCCCCCGCGATGACGGGTGCGCCTGCCGCTCCCGCGTCCGACCTGATCGGCTCTGGCTGCGCCGACTACGCGGCGCTGCATCCGACCGGTCCGGCCTCGGTGACCGGCATGGCGCAAGACCCGGTCGCGACGGCGGCATCCAACAACCCGCTGCTGTCGACCCTGACCGCCGCGCTGTCGGGCAAGCTGAACCCGCAGGTGAACCTGGTCGACACGCTCAACAACGGCCAGTACACGGTGTTCGCGCCGACCAACGCCGCGTTCGACAAGCTGCCGGCGGCCACGATCGACGAGCTCAAGACGAATGCCGACAAGCTGAAGAGCATCCTGACTTTCCACGTGGTGCAAGGCCAGGAGAGCCCGGCCAAGGTCGACGGCACGCACAAGACGCTGCAGGGCGCCGACGTGACCGTGGCCGGTCAGGGCAACGACCTCAAGGTCAACGACGCAGGTTTGGTGTGCGGAGGGGTGCACACCGCCAACGCGACGGTGTACATGATCGACACTGTGCTGGTGCCCCCCAGCTAGTAGCGGTCGTCGACCGTCGCGAGATAAGGCAGCCCGGTCCGCCGGGCTGCCTTATCGCTTGTTGAGGGCACCGACCAGTCCAAGCGTGTTCCGGTGGCGAATAATGACCATGGTGTCTATTGCGTTGATCGGTTTGGTCGGAGGCCTGATCACGGGCATCTCGCCGTGCATACTCCCGGTGCTGCCGGTGATCTTCTTCTCCGGCACGCAGAAGACACGCGCACAGCCGGGCGACGGCGGGGTCGCCGTCGCGGTCAAGTCGAAACGTGATGTCTCGCGGCCATATCGGGTGATCGGCGGGCTGGTGCTGAGCTTCAGCCTGGCCACGCTGGCCGGATCGGCGCTGCTGTCGCTGTTGCATCTGCCGCAGGATGCCATTCGTTGGATCGCGCTGGTCGCATTGGTCGCGATCGGTCTGGGCTTGATCTTCCCGCGCTTCGAGCAACTGCTGGAGCGGCCGTTCGCCCGCATTCCGCAAAAGCAGATCGCCATTCGCGGCAACGGATTCGGCCTCGGCCTGGCGCTGGGTGTGCTCTATGTTCCGTGCGCGGGCCCGGTGCTGGCCGCGATCGTGGTGGCCGGCGCCACCGCGAACATCGGCCTGCCGATCATCGTGCTCACCGTGGCGTTCGCGGTGGGCACGGCGGTACCGCTGTTGTTCTTCGCGCTGGCCGGCCAGCGGGTTGCCGAGCGGGTCAGTGCTTTTCGACGGCGCCAGCGCGAGATCCGCGTCACGGCGGGAGTGGTGACGATCCTGCTGGCGGTGGCGCTGGTGTTCAACCTGCCCGCGGTGCTGCAGCGGGCCGTTCCGGATTACACCGGCTCGTTGCAAGACAAGCTGGCCACAACAGGTCCACCAAAAGCTCAACTCGGCGGCATCGTCAACGACCAGAACAAAGACTTTCGAACTGCCACGACAGTCGGAGCAGCTGCAGAACTGCGGCCCGGCACCTGATCTCAAGGGCATCAACGCGTGGCTGAACACTCCCGGTGACAAGCCATCGATCTGCACGCGCTGCACGGCAAAGTGGTGCTGATCGACTTCTGGGCGTACTCCTGCATCAACTGCCAACGCGCCATCCCGCACGTGGAAGGTTGGTATAAGGCCTACCAGGACAGCGGTTTCGAGGTCATCGGTGTGCACACCCCGGAGTACGCGTTCGAAAAGGTCACCGACAACGTCGAAAAAGGTGCCGCCGACCTGGGCATCACCTATCCGATTGCGCAGGACAACAGCTACTCGACTTGGACGAACTATCGAAACAGTACTGGCCGGCCGAATACCTGATCGACGCCAACGGCACGGTGCGGCACGTCAAGTTCGGCGAAGGCGACTACGACGGCACCGAAAAATTGATCCGCGAGCTGCTCACCACCGCCCACCCCGGAGTTGCGCTGCCTCCGCCGGTGGACGCCCCCGACACCACCCCGCAGGCCAGGTCACGCCCGAGACGTACTTCGGGGTGGGCAAAGTCGTCAACTACGCCGGAACCGGTAGCTACGACGAGGGCAGGGCGACCTTCGCGTTGCCGCCGTCACTGCCCGACGACTCCTTCGCGCTGCAGGGACCGTGGGCGCTGGACTACCAAGGCGCGACGGCCGACGGCGATTCGTCGAGCATCGAACTGAACTACCACGCCAAGAATGTCTACATCGTCGTCGGCGGAACCGGAACCTCGTCGTGACGCGCGACGGCAAGACGACGACGATGCCGGTCAGCGGGCCGCCGACCTCACACCAGATCGTCGCGGCAACGACGTGACCCGCGGATCACTCGATGTACGCCCCAGCCAAGGCCTGCAGGTGTTCTCCTTCACCTACGGCTGATCGCACCAATCCATGACCGTGCCGGGCTCCGAATACCGTGTCATGAACATAAGAGCAAAGTGCATCACCAGCGAACCGGCAGCGGCGGCGGCAGCCGCCGGTCTTGCGTTGCCAGCGCGCACCCGCCACGGCCGCACCGAATCTCGTCGGGCCGGTTGCGCCGGCTACGCGGCAGCGCACCCCGACGGCCCCGCCTCGGTCACCGGGATGTCGCAGGACCCGGTCGCGGTCGCGGCATCGAACAACCCCGAGCTGACGACCCTGACCGCGGCGCTCTCCGGCCAGCTCAACCCCAAGTGAACCTGGTCGACACGCTCAACAGCGGTCAGTACACGGTTTTCGCGCCGACCGACGCCGCCTTCAGCAAGCTGCCGGCCGACACCATCAACAAGCTCAAGACCAACTCGGCCCTGTTGAAGAGCATCCTGACCTACCACGTGGTGCCCGGCCAGCTGAGCCCGCGCAGGTCGACGGCTCACACCACACGGTGCAGGGCGCGCCGGTGAACGTGACCGGCACGGCAACGGCCTCAAGGTCAACAACGCCGGCCTGGTCTGTGGCGGCGTGCCCACCGCCAACGCGCAGGTGTACATGATCGACACGGTGCTGATGCCACCCGGGCAGTGAGAGTCAGCGACACCACCGGTAGGGCGAACGCTGGTGTCCCGCGCTGGCGGCGGCCATCGAGCCGCTGATCGGCGGGAAGCTACCGATCCGACTCATCGCCTGGGACGGCAGCGTCGCAGGCGATGCGGTGCGCCGGTGGTGCGGTTGCGGAGTCCCGACGCGCTTCGCCGGATGGTCTGGCGTCCAAGCGAACTCGGTGCCGCGCAGGCCTACGTATGCGGCGACATCGACGTCGATGGCGACCTGGTGGCCGCCTTGAGCCACGTGTGGTCCAGATCGGTGAACGCGGACTGGGACCGGTCAAGCCGTCGCCGGCGGCGCTGGGACGTCTGTGCGTTGTCGCGGCGCGACTGGGCGCGTTTGGCGTCCCACTGCGACCGCCCGTGACCCAGGCCCGGTTGCGCGGCCGACTGCACAGCTGTCGCGCGACAGGCGGCGATCAGCCATCACTACGACACGTGCAATGATTTCACCGGCTGATTCTCGACCCGTTGATTGCCTTCTCGTGCGCGTATTGGGGATCGCCGTAGAAGAATTCCACGCTGGCGCAGCCCAATCCGACAAGCTGGACCGGATCTGTCACAAGATCGGCCTCGCGAGCGGCCCGGCATGCGGCTTCTTCGACATGGGATGTCGGTTGGCTCTCTTGAGTTTGCATGCCGTGCGTACTACGGCGCTCAGGTCGTGGGCCTCACCCTCTCGCGAGAGCAGAAGTCCTACATCGACTCGGCGCGCGGCGAGCGGGGACTTAACGATCGGGTCGAGATCCGTGTCCAGGACTATCGGGCGCTGTCCGATGGGCCGTTCGACGCGGTCGCGTCATCGAAATGGGTGAGCATGTAGGCGAGAGCAATTACCCGACCTACGCGAGCATCTTTGTACAAGAGCGTGCGGCCCGGCGGCCGCGTGCTGGTTCAGCAGATGTCGCGACGCGGCAACCACCCTGGCGGTGGACCGTTCATCGAATCGTTCATCGGCCCGACATGCACATGCGCCCGGTCGGCGAGACGTCGCGCTCCTGGAAGATTCCGGCGACGATCATTTCGGTCGAGGCCATGCGGGAACACTACGTGCGCACCGCGGATGCATGGATCGCCAACCTCGAAAAGCGCTGGGACGCTGCGGTGGAGCTGATCGGGGAGGAAGCCGCCCGAGTGTGGCGGCTCTACCTGGCCGGTTGACGGCTTGCATTCGAGCAGGGCCGGATGGGTGTCGATCAGATCCTGCTCGCCCGCTGACGTTGGAAGGTCGACGAACTGACCACAGAAGATGAAGTAGCGACAGAAGTCGCATCGGTCAGCACCGCCCGGCGCTGGTCGATGCTGGGTGTCTCGCAGGGATCGACGCTGTGCGCCAACGTCTTCATCAACGGCGCCGCTTTCTTGATTCCCGCGCTGGTCGGAAATCATCACGCCAGCTTGGTCGAAGCGGCTCTGCTGGCATCGATGCCGAATCTCGGCATGATGCTCACGCTGATCCCTTGGGGGTACCTGCTGGACCGGGTGGGGGAGCGGATAGTGCTGACCCTGGGCCTGACGATGACCGCTGCGGCGGGCTTCGCCGCGGCGTCCGCGGACTCGATGCTGATGGTCGGGATATTCCTCATCCTCGGGGGCATGGCGGCCGCAAGTTCGCTGGCCGCCAGCGGGCGTCTGGTGACGGGGTGGTTCGCCGAGGGGCAACGAGCTCAGGTGATGGGCATCCGGCAGACCGCGCAGCCGCTGGGCATCGCGGTCGCAGCGTTGGTCATCCCCGAGCTCGCCAAGCGGAATTTGTCGCTGGCGCTGCTATTTCCGGCGGTGCTGTGCGCGGTGGCGGCGGTGGCCTGTGCGCTCGGCGTCCACGACCCACCGCGGCCTGACCGAACCGAAGTCGACTTCTCGGAACTGCGCGATCTCTACCGCAGGCCGGTGTTGTGGCGCATCCACGCGGCTTCGGCGCTGCTGATGGTGCCCCAACCCGTGGTGCTGACGTTCATGCTGGTCTGGTTCGTCGGCAGGCACGGCTTGTCGATGGTGTCGGCCGGTGTGCTGGTGGGCCTTTCGCAAATACTGGGCGCGCTGGGCCGGGTCGCGGCGGGGCGGTGGTCCGACCGGATCGGTTCGCGGATGCGGCCGCTGAGGATCATCTCTGCTGCGACCGCCGTCGTCATGATGGTTCTCGCCTTCACCGACAGCGTGGGTTGGGGATTCGCCGCAGTGCCGATGATGGTCGTCGCTTCGGCGATGGCCGGCGACAACGGTTTGCCGTTCACGACGATCCCCGAGCTCGCCGGACCGTTCTGGAGCGGATGGGCGCTGGCCACCCAGAACACCTTCGAGCGGTTGGTGGTGGCCGCCGCGCCGCCACTGTTCGCCGAGGTGATCGTGGCGTCCGGATATCCGCTGGCGTTCGCGGTATGCGCGGTCTTCCCGCTGGTGGCTTTGCCGTTGGTGCCGTTACGAACTCGCGGCGCTCGGCTATAGCCCGGTCAGGGCGTGATGATGTGCGACGGGTCGGGCCGCAGCTCCGGTGGGGCCTGGCTGTAGTCGCCGAACGGGCCGTCGCGGCGCTCCACGGCGGCCCGGACACCGTCGGTGGCGGCCGTCTGGATGAAGCCGAGCGCCTCCGGGGTGTTGCGCATCAGTCCGTCGAGGATGCCGCCCAGCGTCTGGGTCGATGACAGGCCCATGTTCTCGTAGGCCTGATTGACGATCAGCTTCTGAGCCTGCAACTGCGACAATGGTATTCGAGACAGCTCAGCGGCGATTTCGGCAACTCGGTCTTCCAGCCGCTCGAAGGGGACTGCTTCGTTGATCAACTCGACGTCGGCGGCCTGCACTCCGGTCAGCGGCCGCCCGGTCAGCGAATGCCACTTGGCCTTCGCCAGGCTGAGCCGATACAGCCACATCCCGGTCAGATACGCACCCCACATCCGGCTGTACGGCGTGCCGATCACGGCGTCCTCGCTGGCGATGACGATGTCGGCGCACAGCGCGTAATCGCTTGCCCCACCGACACACCAGCCGTGCACCTGCGCGATCACCGGCTTGGAGGCCCGCCAGATCGCCATGAACTTCTGCGTCGGACCGGTCTCGCGGGCTGCTGACCATCGCGAAGTCCTTGCCGGGGTCCCAGCGCCCGTCGGTGTTCATCGCCTCGCCCCACTGCTGGAAGCCGTCACCGAAGTCATAGCCACCGGAGAACGATCGGCCGGCTCCGCGCAGCACGATGACTTTGACCGCCGGATCCCGTTCGGCGAGGCCGACGGCGGCCTCGATCTCGTCGGGCATCGGCGGAACGATCGTGTTGAGCTGGTCGGGACGGTTCAGCGTGATCGTCGCAACCGTACCGGCCGTGGAGTACAGCAGTGTCTCGAATTCGGTTGTCGGCATTGTCAACCCACTGTGGGAGGGAGCATTTGGAATCCGGTCAGCACGGTGCCGGCGTCGCGCACATAGACGCTGTTGGATGGATCGGTCGACTGGACCGTCACCGTCGACACGAAGGTGCTGTCATGGAAGGTGCCCGCCACCATGAGTGTCCTGACTTTGCGCGGCGGAACTTGGCCCATGCTGGGGGCGTCGTAGTCGACCAACTCCGCCTCGTCGCCGCAGCGGGTTGTCTCCATTGTCTGCAGGTCGGTGGCCCCGAGACGGTCGACCAAAGCGGCACGTTCCTGGTCGAAGATCGTTTGGCTGTCGCTACTGCCGTCGGTCACGGTTTCGAGGGTCACCACCGCGGTGGGCATGAAGTTGTTGTCCGAGAGGTCCTTGTTCCTCATCGTGAAGCGGATGACGTCTGAGTCGAGCATCGAGGCCCGTTCCCAACCGGTCGGCTGCGGGATCTTCAGCTGCGGCTCGCCCGCCGCGCGGGAGTCGATCGCCGTCAGGGGAGCTGAAACCTGCTCGCATTCATTGGGTGTGGGCAATGGTTCATGGATGTCCCGGGTTGCGCTGCCGCTGACCACCTTCGAGCAACCAGGCGCCGCGAGCAACGCCACGACGGTGACCGTCGCACACAGCATGTACGGCAAACGCATCGCACCACACCACACCTTCATGACTTTCGCTGTCAAGTACCCAGCATCCGCCACAGAAACGCGAACGCCAGCGCCGTTTTGAAGGCGCTCTGCGCGTTGTCGGCCGCGCCGGCGTGGCCGCCCTCGATGTTCTCGTAGTACCAGACCTGGTGACCTGCCGCCTCCAGCGCAGCGGTCATCTTGCGGGCATGCCCGGGATGGACCCGGTCGTCACGGGTGGACGTGGTCATCAGCACCGGCGGGTAGTCGGCGGTGGCCGAAATATTCTGATACGGCGAGTATTCGGCGATGAACTTCCAGTCGTCCGGGTCGTCGGGATTGCCGTACTCGGCCACCCAGGACGCGCCCGCCAGCAGCAGATGGAAGCGGCGCATGTCCAGCAACGGCACCTGGCACACCAGCGCACCGAACAACTCCGGGTACTTGGTCAGCATGATGCCCATCAACAGCCCACCGTTGCTGCCGCCCTGCGCGCCGAGCTGCGGGACCGTGGTGATGCCGCGGTCCACCAAATCGGTTGCCACCGCAGCGAAGTCTTCGGCGACCAGGTGACGTCCCTCGCGCATCGCCTGGGTGTGCCACCGCGGTCCGTACTCGCCGCCGCCGCGGATGTTGGCCAGCACGTAGGTGCCGCCGCGGGCCAGCCACAGCCGGCCCATCACCGGGCTGTAGCCAGGGGTGTAGGAGTTCTCGAATCCGCCGTAGCCGTAGAGCAGGGTGGGACCGGGACCCGCCGCGTCGCCGGGGCGGACAACGAAATACGGAATCGTCGGTGCCGTCCTTCGACGTCGCGAAATATTGCTCGATGGAGAGGTTTTCGGCGTCGAAGAAGCCGGGCGCGGACTTGATCTGCTCGAGCGGCTCGTCGCCGCTACCACGCAACAGCCGTGACGGGCTGTCGAAGCCGCTGGAGTCGAGAAAGAATTCGTCGCCGGTGTCGTCGGCCGCGACGATCACGCTCTCGGTGGCCGCCGGGATGCCCGCCAGCGGGGCGCGTTGCCAGCTGCCCGGTGTGACGATCTCGACCCGGCTGGCTACATCGGCCAGGGTGACCAGCAGCAGCCGTTCGCGGGTCCAGGCGTACTGGTGCAGGCAGGTGTGCGCGTCAGGTTCGAAAACCACGCTCAATTCGCGCCCCCCGCTGAGGAATTCGTCGTAGTTGGTTGCCAGCAGTGAGCCGGCGGGGTAGGTGGTGCGTACCGAACGTCCAGTCGGTGCGCGGTTCGATCAACAGCCATTCGCGGTGAATCGAGAGGCTGCTCGCGTCCGAGGGAACGTCGATGTGGATCAGTTCCGAGCCGCGCAGTTCATAGCGCTCGCTGTTCCAGAAGTCTGTGGAACGGGACACGAAGGTGCGCTCGAAACCGGGTGTTCGATCCGCCGACCCGCCCACGCTGACGTCGGTGCGCGCTCCCTCGAAGACCAGTTCCGCGTCGTGCACCGGCGTACCGCGACGCCACCGCTTGACGGTGCGTGGGTAACCGGATTCGGTCAGCGAGTCGGGCCCGAAGTCGGTGCCGACCAGGACAGTGTCTGGGTCTTCCCAGCCGATCTGCGTCTTGGCTTCTGGCAGTTGGAAACCGCCGTCGACGAATTCGCGTGTCTGCAGATCGAACTCGCGCACGATGACGGCGTCGGCGCCGCCCCGGGACAGATTGACCAGGGCGCGGTCGAATTCGGGCTCGATGACGATGGCACCCGACCAGACCCAGTTCTCGTCGTCGTCGCGAGCCAAGGTGTCGAGATCGATCAGTACGTCCCAGTCGGTGGCGTCGCTGCGGTAGCTCTCCAGTGTGGCTCGCCGCCACAACCCGCGCGGGTTGGCCGCGTCGCGCCAGAAGTTGTAGAGGTAGTCGCCGCGACGGCGCACGTAGGGGATACGGGCATCGGTGTCGAGCACCTCGAGCGTTTCGGTGCGCATCCGCTCGAACTCCGTACCGGCGAACTGGGCGACCGTGGGGTCGTTGCGGGCGCGCACCCAGTCCAGGGCGTCGTCACCGAGGACGTCTTCCAGCCAGAGATAGGGGTCGTCGAGTTCGTCGGCGGGCATGGATGTCATTGTGGCTTGTTGCCCAGCAGCGGCCGGGCCACCTCCTGATATCGTGTGATATCAGGAGGTAGAGCGTGAGCGATATCCTGATCCGCGATGTTCCCAACGACGTGTTGGCTGCACTCGACACGCTGGCCGCCCGATTAGGCCTGTCACGTAGCGAATACATCCGCCGCCGTCTCACCCAAGACGCCCAGACGACCCGAACGCCGGTTACCGACGCTGATCTCCGTGCGTTCGCCGAGACCTTTGCCGACTTGGATGATGCCGAGGTGATGTCACGGGCGTGGGATGAGTCCAAGTAGCACGTGGCTGATCGACAAGTCCGCTCTTGTTCGCCTGGGCCGTAGCCCCGCCGCGTCGACATGGGCTGATCGGATCGAGCGAGGTCTGGTGCGAATCGCCAGTATCACCCGCTTGGAGGTCACCTACTCGGCTCAGACAGCGGTAGCGGCGCGTCACGGATTTCACGTGCCGCCGTTGTCGGCCATGCCGGTCGAATATTTGACGCCCGCGATCGAGGACCGGGCACTGGAAGTTCAACTGTTGCTTGCCGACAAAGGCATGCACAGGGCGCCGTCGATCCCGGATCTGATGATCGCGGCCACCGCGGAACTTACTGGTTTGGTCGTTCTCCACATCGACAAGGACTTCGACCTGATTGCGGCAATTACCGGTCAACAACTAGAACGACTTACGGCCTGACCGCCAGTCCATGCTGTGCTCTCGCGCCGGTAGTGTGAGCTGTGTAACACCGTCTCGCGATGAAGAGGAGTAACGCACATGACCGTCTTCGCACGCCCGGGTTCCGCCGGGGCGCTGATGTCGTTTGAATCGCGGTACGGGAACTTCATCGGGGGCGAGTGGGTGGCGCCGGCCAGCGGCACATACTTCGAGAACGTGACGCCGGTGACCGGCCAGCCGTTCTGCGAGGTGGCGCGCTCGGAGGCGGCCGACGTCGAGAAGGCACTCGACGCCGCCCATGGCGCGGCGCGGGCGTGGGGCAAGACCGCCCCCGCCGAACGGGCCGCGATCTTGAACAAGATCGCCGACCGGATCGACGAGAACCGGGATGCGCTGGCGCTGGCCGAAGTCTGGGACAACGGCAAACCGATCCGGGAAACGCTGGCCGCCGACATCCCTTTGGCCGCAGACCATTTCCGGTATTTCGCCGGCGCGATCCGCGCCCAGGAAGGCTCGCTGAGCCAGATCGACGACGACACCGTCGCCTACCACTTCCACGAGCCGCTGGGCGTTGTCGGGCAGATCATCCCGTGGAATTTCCCGATCCTGATGGCCGCCTGGAAGCTGGCGCCCGCGCTGGCCGCCGGCAACGCGGCGGTGCTCAAGCCCGCCGAGCAGACCCCGGCGTCGGTGCTTTATCTGATGTCGCTGATCGGCGATCTGCTGCCGCCGGGCGTGGTCAACGTCGTCAACGGCTTCGGCGCCGAGGCCGGCAAGCCGCTGGCGTCGAGCAACCGGATCGCCAAGGTGTCGTTCACCGGCGAAACCACCACCGGGCGCCTGATCATGCAGTACGCCAGCCAGAACCTGATCCCGGTCACCCTCGAGCTGGGCGGCAAGAGCCCCAACATCTTCTTCGCCGACGTGATGGCCGCCCACGACGACTTCCAGGACAAGGCGCTGGAAGGGTTCACCATGTTCGCCCTCAACCAGGGCGAGGTGTGCACCTGCCCGTCGCGCAGCCTGGTGCAGGCCGACATCTACGACGAGTTCCTGGAACTGGTGGCCATCCGCACCAAAGCCGTCCGGCAGGGCGATCCGCTGGACACCGAGACGATGGTCGGCTCGCAGGCCTCCAACGACCAGCTGGAAAAGGTGTTGTCCTACATCGAGATCGGCAAAGACGAAGGCGCCAAGGTCATTACCGGCGGCGAGCGCGCCGAGCTGGGCGGCGACCTCTCCGGTGGCTACTACGTGCAGCCCACCATCTTCGCCGGCAACAACAAGATGCGGATCTTCCAGGAAGAGATCTTCGGGCCGGTGGTCTCGGTCGCGTCATTCAAGGACTACGACGACGCCATCTCGATCGCCAACGACACCCTCTACGGGCTGGGCGCGGGAGTGTGGAGCCGCGACGGCAACACCGCCTACCGGGCCGGCCGCGACATCCAGGCCGGCCGGGTGTGGGTCAACTGCTACCACGTCTACCCCGCGCACGCCGCGTTCGGCGGCTACAAGCAGTCCGGCATCGGCCGGGAGAACCACAAGATGATGCTCGACCACTACCAGCAGACCAAGAACCTGCTGGTGTCGTATTCGCAGAAGGCGCAAGGCTTCTTCTGATGACCAGCCGCGGGTGGTGATCACCGCCGCCGCCGCCGAGCTGCTCGGTCAGCTGCGAGACACAGCACGGGCCGTTGATGTTTCACCAGTCCGGCGGCTGCTGCGACGGGTCATCACCGATGTGCTACCCCGACGGCGACTTCATCGTCGGTGACCGCGACGTGCTGCTCGGTGTGCTGGACACCGGGGAAGACGGGGTGCCGGTGTGGATCTCGGGGCCGCAGTTCCAGGCGTGGAAGCACACCCAGCTCGTCATCGACGTGGTGCCCGGCCGCGGCGGCGGGTTCAGCCTGGAAGCGCCCGAGGGGAAGCGGTTCCTGTCCCGCGGACGGGCCTTCACCGAGAGCGAGAACGCGGAGCTGGCGGCGGCTGCGCTGATCACCGGCGCCGACTACGAGCGCGGCGAGCGGCCGCCGGAGCGGGCGCCGGTGGTCGCAGCCGCCGTCGACGCGTGTCCAGTACCCGCGGGGCGCGCCGCGCCGGTAAACCCGTAGCGGGCAGCCGCGGCAGTATCTTTGAATCGTGATTCCGCTGCCGCGGCCCTGGCTTCTGACCAGCGCGATGCTGCTCGGCGTCGCAGCCGGGCTGCTGGGCGGCGCCGCCGCGCTGACTGTGGAGCACGCCCGCATGCGTCCCGACATCGCGATCGCATTGGTGGTCGGATTTCCCAGCGCCGTTGGACTGCTGGTGATTCTGCTGGCCCGGCGCCGATGGCTGACCGCGCTGGGTGCGTTTGTCCTCGCGTTGGCGCCGGGATATTTCGGCGTGCTCGCTCTGGTCGAGGTCGTGACCCGTGGCTGACCGCGAACGCGTGGAGACCGAGTCGATGCCGCTGACCGAGCCGTACAGGCCGACGTTCGACACCGGCATGCAGCAGCGAGCCGAACCCGAGCTGATCGAGCCCGAGCCGCCGCCTCGGCGACGCCGATGGTGGCACCGACGGTCGGACGCGGCAGCCGGACAACCCGGCGAGCGGCGTCATCCCGGCCGCGTATACCGACACCGAGGCGCCGCCGTCCGAAGCGATTCCGGCGATCACGGCGGCCGGCGACTACCAGTATCTGAAGTGGTGGACAGTTCATCCTGATGCTGCTGGCGGTCTGGGTTCCCGCCGGGGCAATCGGGGCCGGCCTGTTCTATTGGTGGAGCCACGACGCCTCCAAACACAAAACGGCGGTGATCTTCGTCGTGCTGGCCTACGTCGTGGTGTGCACGGTCGCCGGCTTGATCCTGGCGATGGTGCCCGACCGGCCGCTGGTGTCGGCGTTGGCGATTGCGCTGCTCTCGGCGGTGTTCGCCTCGGTTGTCGCCGCAGCGCCGGTCTACGGCAAGTTCTACTGCGAGCACAGCCAGCGACACTGCGCGGCCGGCGTGCTGCCGTACTGAGCAACCGCACTGCGGCTATGCAAGGCTGGCGGGGTGAGCGACTCGCGCCAATCCGCGGCACGCGTGCCTCAGGCTGATCGCAACCTCACCTCCATCGTCAGCGTGATCGACGACCCCGTGCGCTCGGCCATGCTCGCGGCCCTGGCCGGCGGGCGGGCGCTGCCGGCCGGTGAGTTGGCCCGGCGGGCCGGCCTCCAGCCCAGCGCGGCCTCGATGCATCTGCGTCAACTGACCGATGCCGGTTTGATCCGCGTCCGTGTCCAGGGCCGGCACCGGTACCACGAGATCGTCAACCCGGAGGTGGCCTCGGTGCTGGAGGCCATCGCGCACATTGCCCCGCCGGCCCCGGTGCGCGCCACTCGACCAGGAGCGCGCCGCGGCCGAACTGGCCGAGGCCCGCACGTGTTACGACCACCTGGCCGGCCGCCGCGGCGTGCAACTGCGGGAGCGGCTGCTGACGGCCGGAGCCATCCGCCAGCTCGACGACCGCGACCACGAGCTCACCGACCGCGGGCAACACCTGGTCGAAAAGCTGGGTATCGACCTGGCTGCGCTGCGGGCCAGCCGACGGGTGTTCGCCCGCTCGTGCGTCGACTGGACCGACCGCCGGGTACACCTGGCCGGGTGCGCTTTCCGCCGCGATCACCAGCGTGTTCCTCGACCGCGGCTGGCTCACCCGCGCACCGGGCCGCGGGCTGCGCGTCACCGACGAGCTTCGACGACCGGATCGATCAATGGCTGGCCAGCTGATGCCCGGCGCGAGGCCGTTAGGGTGGTTGCCGTGACCCACTATGACGTTGTCGTCCTCGGAGCCGGACCCGGCGGATACGTGGCGGCCATCCGCGCCGCGCAGCTGGGGCTGAATACCGCCATCGTTGAGCCGAAGTATTGGGGCGGAGTCTGTCTCAATGTCGGCTGCATCCCCTCCAAGGCGTTGCTGCGTAACGCCGAACTCGCGCACATCTTCAACAAGGAAGCCAAGACCTTCGGCATCAGCGGCGAGGTGACCTTCGACTACGGCGCGGCCTTCGACCGCAGTCGCAAGGTGGCCGACGGCCGGGTGGCCGGCGTGCACTTCCTGATGAAGAAGAACAAGATCACCGAGATCCACGGCTACGGCACATTCGCCGACGCCCACACGCTCGAGGTCGACCTCAACGAGGGCGGCACAGAAACGTGTCACCTTCGACAACGTCGTCATCGCCACCGGTAGCAGCACCCGGTTGGTCCCCGGTACCTCGCTGTCGAAGAACGTGGTCACCTACGAAGAGTTGATCCTGACCCGCGAGCTGCCCGAGTCGATCATCATCGCCGGCGCCGGGGCGATCGGTATCGAGTTCGCGTACGTGCTGAAGAACTACGGCGTCGACGTGACCATCGTCGAATTCCTGCCGCGCGCTCTGCCCAACGAAGACATCGACGTCTCCAAGGAGATCGAGAAGCAGTACAAGAAACTCGGCGTCAAGATCCTCACCGGCACCAAGGTCGAGTCGATCGCCGACGACGGGTCGGTGGTCACCGTGACCGTCAGCAAAGACGGCAAGACCGAAGAACTGAAAGCGCAGAAAGTCTTGCAGGCCATCGGCTTTGCGCCCAACGTCGACGGCTTCGGCCTCGACAAGGTCGGCGTGGCGCTGACCGACCGCAAGGCCATCGGGGTCACCGAGTACATGCGCACCAACGTCGACCATGTCTACGCCATCGGCGATGTCACCGGTCTTGCTGCAGCTGGCGCACGTTGCCGAGGCGCAGGGTGTGGTGGCAGCCGAAACCATCGCCGGCGCAGAGACTTTGGCTCTCGGCGACTACCGGATGCTGCCGCGGGCGACCTTCTGTCAGCCGAACGTGGCGAGCTTCGGGCTCACCGAGCAGCAGGCCCGCGACGAGGGCTACGACGTCGTGGTGGCCAAGTTCCCGTTCACCGCCAACGGCAAAGCGCACGGCGTGGGCGACCCGAGCGGCTTCGTGAAGCTCGTTGCCGACGCCAAGCACCTCGAACTGCTGGGCGGTCACCTGGTCGGCCACGACGTCTCGGAGTTGCTGCCCGAGTTGACGCTGGCCCAGAAGTGGGACCTGACCGCAAACGAGTTGGCGCGCAACGTTCATACCCACCCGACCATGTCCGAGGCACTGCAGGAGTGCTTCCACGGCCTGACCGGTCACATGATCAACTTCTGACGCCGGCGGCGAGAGGCACAGTAGCGAGATGGCCAGATCTAGAGCGATACGTTCCGAATCGATATGGGCCGCGCTCGGCGGTGCGCTCGCCGGTTACCTGCTGTGGCTGACCGCTTTCTCGATCGGAGATTTCCTGACCACGGCCGGTAAGTGGGGCCCGATCGTGCTGGCGGTTTCGGCGGTACTCGCGCTCGTCGCGGTGCTGTGGGGACGTCGGGTGCGGGCCCGCGGAAACCTCACCCTGGCGGCGTTCGCGTTCGGGTTGCCAGTTCTGCCGATAGTACTGACGGTGTTGGTGCTGGCCGACACCTACTTGTAGCGGGCCGCCTGTCCAGGATTGTCCAGCGGAATCTGCAATGCCGACATCGTTGCGGCCAGGCAGTCGTATTGCCCTGCGAGCATGCAGAATTCGATGAGTTGGCGCTTATCGAGGTGCTGAGAAAGCTGTTGCCAGACTTCGGGGCTGATCGCGCGGTTGAGGATGAACTCGTCGGTGGCACGCAGCAACGTCTGCTGTCGGTCGGTCAACCCGTCCGCCGCCGCATCCGGCCACCCGAAGATCAGCGCCTGCGTCGGATCGTCGAGACCGCGACGGCGGCCCATCCAGCGGTGGTGCTGCAGTTCGTACTCCGAGCCGCGTAGATGGGCGACCCGCAGGATCACCAATTCGGTGTCCACCTGCGGCAGCCGGCCCCGCAGCAACAACGCTGAATAGGGCATCATCGACAGGAATAACCGCTTGTGCTGCCCCAGGATGGCAAACAGGTGCATCTTGGGAGCGCGGATGGTGCGGGCCGCCGACTTCGCCAAAACCCAGTTGATCGGCCCTAACTCGCGGAAGCCACCCGCCGGGATCCGCCCGACGTCCTGACCCGTCATGGGTGCTTCACCAGGTAGGGCGAGACCGTGCTGCGGTGTTCGTCGAGATCCAGTGCGCGACCCAACGCGGGGAATGCGCGCTGCGGGCACGTGTCGCGTTCGCAGACCCGGCAGCCCGCGCCGATCGGTGTGGCGATGTCGCCGGACAAGTCGAGTCCTTCCGAGTAGACGAGCCGATGGGCGTGCCGGAGTTCGCAGCCCAGCCCGATCGCGAAGGTCTTACCGGGCTGACCATACCGGGATGCACGCCGCTCAATGGTGCGGGCCACCCACATGTAACTGCGCCCATCCGGCATCTGAGCGATCTGCACGCCGATCTTGCCCGGGTTGGCGAACGTCTCGTAGACGTTCCACAGCGGACAGGTTCCGCCCGCCGAGGAAAAGTGAAAACCTGTGGCGGACTGACGTTTTGACATGTTGCCCGCCCGGTCGACGCGAACGAACGACAGTGGCACGCCCCGCATCGAGGGTCGCTGCAGCGTGGAGAGCCGGTGGGCGATGGTCTCGTAGCTGACCGCGTAGAACGCCGACAACCGCTCGACGTCGTAACGGAAGCTCTCGGCGATCCCGTGGAACTGCTGATACGGCAGCACGGTCGCGGCGGCGAAGTAGTTGGCCAGCCCGAGCCGGGCGAGCGTGCGGGACTCGTCACTGGTGAAGCTGCCCTCGTCGACAAGCCGGTCGATGAGCGACCCGTGCTCCAGGTAGGCCAACTCCGCCGCGAGCTTGAACGCATACTGGCCCGACGGTAGATGCCCGCCGATCTCCAAGGTCCGGGTTTGCGGATTGAAGCGGTGAAGAACGTTGTCGCCCAAGTCGATTCGCTTGATCCTCACGTCGTGCACCGAGGTCAGCCGGTCGGAGAGGTCGCGGACCAGATCGGCGCGATGCATACGCATCCGTACCGTGAGCTCTTCGGCGGCCGTGTCCAGCTCGTGCAGGTAGTTCTGCCGCTCGTAGAAGTAGTCGCGGACTTCCTCGTGCGGCATCGTGATCGAGCCGCTACCGCTGCCGTCGGAGAACCGGTCCTCGGTAGCAGCCGCGAGCTGCGTCGTGGTGAGCCGGTAACGCCGGTGCAAGTTGACCAGCGCGCGGGCCAGCGCCGGGTGCGCATTGACCACGTCGGCCAATTCCGATTGGTCCACCTCGACGCCGAGATCGTGGTCGAGGGTGACCTCCCGCAACTCGGCGAGCAGCCGGGTGTCGTCCTGGGAGGCGAAAAACGTCGCGTCGACACCGAACACCTCGGTGATGCGCAGCAGCACCGCGACCGTCAACGGCCGGACGTCATGTTCGATCTGGTTGAGGTAGCTGGGGGAGATGTCGAGCATCTGCGCCAGCGCGGCTTGACTGAAGCCGCGCTCGCTGCGGAGCTGCCGGACTCGCGAGCCAACGAATGTCTTGGCCATTCGGCCAGCGTACTAGCCTTGCGAAGGCACAGTTAGCAAAATTCGCACGACGCCGGGGATTGGCGCTGCGGCAAGGTGGTTTGGCATCATCGGCAGTCGGGGGAATCTAAGCTGGGTCGCCTCGCGGCCATGCATTATGTCGGGTTGCGAAGATGCCGGACCCAGCCTGAGGAGTTGCCGGGGAGTGAAGCCGTGAGCTTGGACAAACTGATGATGCCGGTACCCGACCCCCATCCCGATGTTTTCGACCGCGAATGGCCGCTGCGCGTCGCCGACATCGACCGTGACGGGCGACTCCGCTTCGATTCCGCAGCCCGCCACATCGTGGACATCGGCCAGGATCAGTTGCGTGAGATGGGGTTCGAGGAGACCCATCCGCTCTGGATTGTCCGCCGGACGATGATCGACGTGATCCGCCCGATCGAGTTCGGCGACATGTTGCGGATGCGTCGGTGGTGTTCGGGTACGTCCAACCGGTGGTGTGAGATGCGGGTTCGCATCGACGGGCGTAAAGGCGGCCTGCTGGAGTCAGAAGGGTTTTGGATCAACTTCAACCGGGAGACCCAGACTCCGGCACGAATCTCCGACGACTTCCTCGCGGGCCTGGGGAAAACCACCGATGTCAACCGGTTGCGCTGGAAGGCCTATCTCAAAGCCGGCAGTCGAGACGACGCCGCGGAGATCCACGAGTTTCCGGTCCGGTTCACCGATATCGACTTCTTCGACCACATGAACAACTCCGTGTATTGGAGCGTCGTCGAGGACTATCTCGCGTCGTACCCGGAGCTGCTCAAGGCGCCGCTGCGGGTGACTATCGAGCACGATGCTGCCGTTGCGCTGGGTGACAAATTGGAGATCATCTCGCACGTGCACCCGGCCGGCTCCACCGATCGGTTCGGTGAGAACCTCTCCGATCGCACTGTTAGAACGCTCACATATGCCGTCGGCGACGAGGTGAAAGCGCTCGCCGCGATCTTCCCGATCTAACCGTACGAGCGTTATGCAAACCTCCGTCCTGACCTGCGGATTTAAGTTACCCATTGGTAACAGCTGAACCGTTTCAGTTGAGAGCGATCTTCGCAAAATTCGCAAGAAGTGCCGGAGCCCTAGCCAAAATTGGCACGAAAATAGGTGGACCTGGTCTG
>CAWGPB010000022.1:0-94474 GCA_963824335.1 uncultured Actinomycetota bacterium | reverse complement strand
GCGGATCTACCACTGACGCTGCCGCGAGGGTTCGTCAGGACGTAACTCAGCGCGCCGGAATGTTCTGGAGCTTGCCCTGCAGATCGGGGCAGTACTGCGCGATGGCGCTACCCAGGAACTGGTACGTCTGCACCTGCGTGGTGCCGCGGGGAAGGTTGATCGAGAGGAAGTGCGCGGACGCCGCGGCATCGGGATCGACGCCCACACCGAGTCGGTGACAGACGATCTTGGCGATGTAGGGGTTGTAGTCGTGCGGCCCGTAGATGCCGAAGTGCTGGATCTGGTTGTCGAAATCGGTGTCCGGGTCGGCGTAGGCCGGCGCGGACAGACTGATCGCAGCGGCCACGGCCGCGACCGCGAACCCTGTGAGCTTCATGGGCCGAATCCTACCTTCGTCGAGTCTGCGTCCGCTCATCGTCACCACTCCCCTTCGGCCCACCGAGCCACCGGTCCGGGCTCACGCTACGGTCAACAACACCCGACCTGCCCGGTTTCTTTCTAGTCGCCTATTCCGATTAGAGTAGCTAAGGTTACACACAAGCTAATTAGTTGAGCAGCCTTCGCCCCTGGTTAAGGAATTGACGCGCCCATGACGACGACTGAGCCAAGAACCGAGCCGCTGAAGACCCCCGGCTCCGCTGGCAGCGACGGCAAGCAGGCCGCCCGCAAGCCGGCCAAACGGAGAGGCCTAGCAGGTCTTTTCGCCCGCTTTTGGCTCCCGATCACGCTCGTGGTTGTCATCGCGCTGTCCGGTTTCGTCGTGCACCGGTTGCACGGCGTCTTCGGCGTTCACAAGGGTTCGTTCGGTGGCGGCACGTCGGGCGAGGTCCTCGACTCGTTCAACGCCAAGACGATCACCCTCGAGGTCACTGGGCCACCGGGCAGCACCGCAACGATCAACTACCTCGACGAGAACTCCCATCCGCAGCAGGCCCTCAACGTGCCCTTGCCCTGGAGCAAAGTATTGAGTTCAACAAAACCCGGTATCCCGGCCAACCTGGTTGCGCAGGGCGACGGCAGCTGGATCGCCTGCCAGTTCGTCGTGAACAAGCACGACGGGAGCGGCGACGTCATCAAGACACCGATGCACTCGGACTCCATTGAAAACATCACTCCATTCGTCTACTGCCTGGACAAGTCCGCATGAGCGAAACCACCGAGGCTGCGCCGCGAGTTGACCAGCCGCTGATCCCCCCGTTCCTGCCGAAATGGATCCACCGGCTGGCGCTGCCGATCGTCATCGGGTGGTTGGCCGTGGTGTTCGTCACCAACACCATCTCGCCACAGCTCGAAGTCGTCTCCAAAAAGCACTCGGTATCGCAGAGCTCTAAAGACTCGCCATCTTTCCAGTCGATGATGCGCGTCGGAAAAACGTTCAACGAGTTCAGTTCCGACAGCTCGGCGATGATCCTGCTGGAGGGCGACAAGCCGCTCGGAGCGGACGCGCACCGCTATTACGACGAGATAGTCAGGCGACTCGAGCAAGACAAGAAGCACGTTCAGCACATCCAGGATTTCTGGAGTGATCCGCTGACCGCGGCCGGCTCCCAGAGTCACGACCAAAAGGCCGCGTACGTCCAGGTCTATCTCGCCGGCAACATGGGCGGTGGCCTGTCCACCGAGTCGACCGAAGCCGTCCGCAAGATCGTCGACTCGGTTCCCGCGCCGCCGGGAATCAGGGCCTACGTCACAGGGGCGGGTCCGCTGATCGCCGATCAGTCCCACGCGGGTGAGAAGGGCGTCGCGAAAGTCACGCTCGTCACCCTCTTGGTGATTCTGGTGATGCTGCTGTACGTCTACCGGTCGGTGAGCACCGTTTTCATCATGCTTTTCATGGTCTTCGTCGAGTTGTTGGCGGCCCGGGGTGTCGTCGCGACGCTCGGTAACTACGGAATCATGGGACTTTCCACGTTCGCCAACAACATGCTGGTGTTGCTGGCGATCGCGGCCGGAACGGACTACGCGATCTTCATCGTCGGCCGATATCACGAGGCCCGCGGCCTGGGTGAGACGCGTGAACAGGCGTTCTACACGATGTTCCACAGCACTGCCCACGTCGTGCTGGGGTCGGGGCTGACCATCGCCGGCGCAATGTACTGCTTGAGCTTTTGCCGGTTGCCGTATTTCGAGTCACTGGGCGTACCTTGTGCCGTCGGCATGCTGGTCGCAGTCTTCGCGGCTTTGACTTTGGGCCCGGCGGTACTGACGGTGGCTTCATTCTTCAAGCTATTGGACCCGAAACGAAAGCTGCAGACCCGGGGCTGGCGCCGTATCGGCACCGCCATCGTCCGCTGGCCCGCACCGGTTCTCGCGGTGACGATCGCGATCGCTCTGATCGGTCTGCTCGCGCTGCCCGGCTACGAAACCGACTACGACACACCGCCATTTCCTGCCGCCCGACACACCCGCCAATGTCGGCTACGCGGTAGCCGACAAGCATTTCGACCAGGCCCGGCTGAATCCCGAACTGTTGATGATCGAGACCGATCACGACCTGCGTAATCCGGCCGACTTCATCGTCTTGGACAAGGTGGCCAAAGCGGTCTTCCACATCCCCGGTATCGGACGCGTGCAGACGATCACCCGGCCGCTGGGCACGCCGCTCGACCACAGCACCCTCGGTTTCCAGATGGGCGCACAGGCCGCAGGCCGGATCCAGACCCAGCACTACCAAGAGGAGCAGGCGAAGAACCTGCTGAAGCAAGCGGATGAGCTCCATAAGACGATGGCGACCCTGCGTGAGCAGATGCAAGACCACCCAAGAGCTCAGCGACACCACGCACGAAACCACCAAGCTCACCAAAGAAACCGTGAAGATCACCGAGGCGCTGCGCGACGACATCGCCAACTTCGATGATTTCTTCCGGCCGATTCGTAGCTACTTCTACTGGGAGAAGCACTGCTACGACATCCCGGCCTGCTGGACGCTGCGGTCGATCTTCAACGCGCTCGACGGCATCGACGCGGTGAGTGAGAACATCGAGAATCTCAGCGCGAATCTCGACAAGCTGGACAAGATTCAGCCGAAGCTGGTGGCGCTGATACCGCCGCAGATCGCCAGCCAGCAAGCAAACCTCGACACCATCATGTCGAATTACGCGACGACGAAGGGTCTCAACGACCAGGCGAAAGCGCAGTCCGACAACGCCACCGCGCAGGGCGATGCGTTCGACAAAGCGAAGAACGACGACACGTTCTATCTTCCGCCGGAGGCGTTCAAGAGCCCGGACTTTGCGCGTGGCCTCAAGCAGTTCATCTCTCCCGATGGCCATGCCGTCCGGCTGATCATCTCGCACGAAGGCGACCCGGCGACCCCGGAGGGCATCAGCCACATCGCCCCGATCAAACAGGCCGTGCACGAGGCGATCAAGGGCACCCCGTGGGAGGGCGCCAAGGTCTACCTCGGCGGCACCGCCGCGACGTACAAGGACATGCACGACGGCTCCAACATCGACCTGTTGATCGCCGGAATTGCCGCGGCCACCTTGATTTTCGTCATCATGCTGGTCATCACCCGAAGTGTGGTGGCGGCCTTCGTGATCGTCGGCACCGTGCTGCTCTCGCTGGGCGCCTCATTCGGGCTCTCCGTGCTGCTCTGGCAGTACATCCTCGGGGATGAAGCTGCACTGGATGGTGCTGGCGATGGCGATCATCCTGATGTTGGCGGTCGGGTCGGACTACAACCTGCTGCTGATATCCCGGTTCAAAGAAGAGATCCATGCCGGGCTCAAGACGGGCACCATCCGCGCCATGGCCGGCTCGGGCTCGGTGGTGACCTCCGCCGGTCTGGTGTTCGCCGCCACGATGGCGACGTTCGCCTTCAGTCCGCTGAAGGTGATGGCCCAGGTGGGTACCACGATCGCGCTGGGTCTGTTGTTCGACACCTTGATCGTGCGGTCGTTCATGACGCCTTCGCTGGCCACCCTGCTCGGACGTTGGTTCTGGTGGCCGCAGCATGTGCGTCCACGCCCGGCCAGCGTCATGCTCCAGCCGTTCGGATCGCGTCCGGCGGTGCGCGAGCTGATTCACCGCAACATCGAAGACGAGACCGAAGCCGGAGTGGTGGAGAAGGTCTAGTTGCCCTGAGCGACAGAGTGTTTCGTCAGCCGAGGCCGACGAGACGCTTCGAGTCATCCCACAGCGCCAGCGCACGCTGCTCGTCGTAGGAGGTCTGCGACGACCGCGTCTCCGAAAGAGTGCCTTCCTGCGCCTGGAAGTACTTACCGGACCCTGAGGCGTAATGCGGGTCGACGGCCATGTCTGCGAGCGCGGCGCCGGAAAACGCGAGGGTGGACGTGGTGATGCCGATGCGCTTGGACATCCAGTGCATCAGCGAAGTCTTCGCCACGCGCTGAACCACTTTGGGCAAATTCCGCGACAAGCCCGTCTCGGGTATCGAGCCCGGGTCGTACGCGATCGATGCGATCGAACTGCCCTCGCGTTCGAGCCTTCTCGCCAGCTCGTAGGCGTACATGACGGTGCAGAGTTTCGACGTCGAATATCGCTTGCCCACCGACAGCGGCTTGGCACCATCCTTGCCGACGTTGGCGAGCGCGTCGGCGTTCGGCTCGACGGCCGCTCCGATCAGCTTGCCGTCCATCGTCTCTGGGTCGTGCGTGCCACTGGCAGTGAACACCACACGACCGTCTGCAGACAGAGTCGGAAGCAGCAGTTCGAGCAAGAGGAAGTGGCCGAGGCAGTTCGTCGCGAAGGTCAGCTCGTACCCCTCCGGACTGTACTTGACCTCACCGTCGAAGCGACCGCCGGCGTTGCAGAGCAGCGCATGCGGCGCCTCGGCGTCACCGCGCTCGATCCGTGCGGCGAAGGTGGCCGCCGCGTCGCGCACCGACGCCAGTGCCGACAGGTCGAGTGCGAGGGTGGTCACATCGACGTTGTGCGCCAGCCGCAACTCGTCGGCGACCGACTGCATCGCCGCCGGACTACGGCCGGCGAGGACGAGATTGACTCCCCGGGCGGCCAGCTGCCGAGAGCATTCGAGCCCGATTCCGGCATGACCGCCGGTGATGAATACCGTTGCCACGCCGTCTCCTTGCCGTGTAACGACTTGTCAGGCAGTCGGTTTCGGTAACGGCGCGGTGTGCTCGTCCTCGCCGGGCTCGCCGAAACTCGAACCGAGCAGTGATCGCACCGCGGGACGGGGCCCGCTGGACCTCAACATCGTGCTAGCTGGCCGCGGCCGCACCTTGATCGGCCACCAGAACCAGCGTCCGAGTAGCGCGGCGATGGATGGCGTCATGAACGAGCGGACCACCAACGTGTCGAACAGCAGACCCAGGCCGATGGTGGTACCGACCTGGCCGATGATGCGCAGATCGCTGACCACCATCGAGCCCATCGTGAACGCGAACACCAAACCTGCCGATGTCACGACCTTGCCGGTGCTACCCATCGCGCGAATGATGCCCGTCTTCAATCCGGCGGGGATCTCCTCTTTCAACCGGGACACCAGCAGCAGGTTGTAGTCCGATCCGACGGCGAGCAAGACGATCACTGACATCGCCAGCACCATCCAGTGCAGTTTGATGCCGAACAGGTATTGCCACACGAGCACCGACATGCCGAACGACGCACCCAGCGATATCGCGACCGTACCGACGATCACCATCGCCGCGATCAAGCTGCGGGTGATGATCAGCATGATGATGAAAATCAGGCAGAGCGAACCGATTCCGGCGATCATCAGGTCGTACTTGGAACCGTCTTTCCAGTCCGTGAAGGTCGCCGCCGTGCCGGCGAGGTAGATCTTGGCGTTCTCCAGCGGCGTGCCCTTGAGCGACTCCTCGGCGGCCTCCCTGATCTTGGCGATGCGCGCAATGCCCTCGGGCGACGCGGGATCCCCCCGGTGCGAGATGATCAACCGCACCGCCTTGCCGTCCGGTGAGAAGAAGTTGTTCAGCGCTCGCTGGAAGTCCTTGTTCTTGAACACTTCTGGCGGCAGATAGAACGAGTCGTCGTTCTTCGCCTGGTCGAACGCGTGACCCATCGCGTTCGCGTTGGTGCTCATGTCGTCCATCTGACTGAAGATCCCGGACATGGTGCTGTGCATCGTCAGCATCATCCCCCGCATGTTCTCCATGCTGTCGATCATCGGCGGGAACTCCGTGATCAGTTGCGGCATTAGCGCATCGAGTTGACCGAAGTCGTTGGTGAGGATCTGGAACTTGTCGTCGATCTCGTCGATACCGTCGACGGCATCGAAGATGGACCGCAGCGAATAGCACACCGGGATGTCGTAGCAGTGCTTCTCCCAGTAGAAGTAGCTGCGGATCGGCCGGTAGAAGTCTTCGAAGTTGGCGACGTCGTCGCGCAATTCCTCGGTGACGGCTTGCATTTCCCGTGTCTCACCGATCATCTTGTGCGTGACACTGGTCAGCGTCTGCATGAGGCCGTACATGTGCCTCATCCGGTTCATGGTGTCTTCGAGTTCGTCAGCCTGCTTGAGCATGTCGTCCATGCGAGCCTTCTGGAACTTCATCGTCTGGACTTGCCCGGCGTTCTGCATGCTCATCTGGAACGGGATCGACGTGTGTTCCATCGCCGTGCCCTCTGGGCGCGTAATCGCTTGCACGCGTGAGACTCCGGGGACTCGGAAGATGCCCTTGGCCAGTTTGTCGAGCACCAGGAAGTCCGCCGGGTCACGCAGATCGTGGTCAGACTCGACCATCATGACTTCCGGCATCAACCGGGCCTGGGAGAAGTGTCGCTCGGCGGCGTCGTATCCCTTGTTGGCGGCGATGTTGTGCGGGATGTAGAGCCGGTCGTTGTAGCTGGTCTGGTACCCAGGCAGGGTCAACAGACCGACCAACGCGACCCCGAAGGCCGCGGCGAGAATCGGCGCCGGCCAACGGACGATGGCGGTGCCGATGCGCCGCCATCCGCGCGTCGAGATCCGCCGCTGCGGATCGAACAATCCGAACCGCCCGCCGACCACGATCACGGCCGGCACCAGGGTCAGCGCCACCGCGACGGCGACGAGCATGCCCACCGCGCAAGGGACACCGATGGTTTGGAAGTACGGCATCCGGCAGAAGCTCAGGCAGAAGGTGGCACCCGCGATCGTCAGACCGGACGCCAGCACCACATGGGCCACACCGCGATACGTCGTATAGAACGCCTCTTCGCGGGTCTCGCCGTGCTGGCGCGCTTCTTGATAGCGACCGAAGAAGAAGATCGCGTAGTCGGTACCCGCCGCAATTCCCAGCGACACCAACAGGTTGACGGCGAAGGTCGAGAGTCCGATCAGCTGGTGGTAGCCGAGAAACGCGACTATCCCTCTGGCCGCGGTCAATTCGATGAATACCGTGATCAGCAGGAGCACCACCGTCACCACCGAGCGGTAGACCAGCAGCAGCATGGTGAAAATCACCAGCATGGTCACCATCGTGATCTTGACCAGTGTGCTGTCACCACTGTGGTGCATGTCCGACACGAGCGCCGAAGGGCCCGTCACATACGTCGTGACACCCTTGGGCGGGGGCGTCCGGTCGACAATGTGGCGGACCGCTGTGATCGACTGCTCCGCCAGCGTGGTGCCCTGATTGCCGGCGAGGTTGAGCTGAACGTAAACCGCTTTGCCGTCCGGACTTTGGGCGCCCGGCGCGGTGAGCGGATCGCCCCAGAAGTCCTGCACGTGCTGGATGTGGGCTGGGTCGGCGCGCAGCTGCTTGATGATGCTGTCGTAGTAATGGTGGGCATCGTCACCGAGCTTGCTGTCGCTTTCCAGCACCAGCATCGCGAAGTTGTCGGAGTCGGACTCCTTGAACTTCTTGCCCATGACCTCCATGGCCTGCACCGACGGCGCGTCCTTGGGGCTCAAGGAAACCTGGCGTTCCTCGGCGATCTTCTCCAGCGGCGGAACGGCCACGGTCATCAGGACGATGATCCCCAGCCACGCGAAGATGATCAGCACCGCGAACCGGCGGATCAGCCGCGGTCCTCGTGGCCGCGTGGTGTCCTCGGTGTCCGACTGGTGGGTACTCATGCGCCCTTGAGAACGCAGTAGGTAAACGCGTTCACCTCGTTCGACACGTGCTCCGCCTTGACCACATCATCGATGATGATGCGGCAGCCCAGGCTGTTGCTATTGCCTTGCGCAACAACATTTCCCACGACTGACGCCGCCTTCGTCGTCATATTCAGCGTCCAGGGCAGCTTGGCGCCGTCCACGTGCTGCGGATCGGCATTGGTGTCGAAGTAGCTGATGTCCGCCGTGGTGCCGGGGGGGCCGTAGACCTCGTAGGTGATCCGCTTGGGGTTGAAGGGTTTGCTGTCGTCGGTCGCGCTGTCGGAGTACTGGGGACGCCTCTCAGAGCCGAAGATGCCGTGGATCCGGGCCACGGTGAAACCCCCGAGCCCGACCACTATCGCAATGACGAGCGGAATCCACACCCGCTCCAGCACCCTGAAAATCGAAAACCCCTTCACCCGTTGCCGCTTTACTAGTCGGCGACGTCCCGACTACTCGAAGATATTCACCCAACGATCGGCGAGGCGTCTCAGGGCGCTTGCGTGGGCCTCACGGCACCGCCGGATCATCACGAGTAAACCACGCTCGCACCCCGCATTGTCGACTCCTCACCCCGCCGGAACAGCGATTCCGTTATAACGCATGCCACGTGCGTAAGCGGACGGTACCGGGTTCTCCAGCCGCCCGCAATGCGTCCGTGTGCGCTATCCTCGCGCGGTGCCGCAGCTTACGTTCCAGCGTGCCCGCACCGAGGACAAGAAGCGTCAGCGGGCCGCAGCGCTTGTCGAAGCCGCCCGCTCACTGGCCCTGGAATCCGGTGTGGCGTCGGTGACACTGACGGATGTCGCCAGCCGCGCCGGCGTGCACTACTCCGCGGTGCGCCGCTACTTCACCTCACATAAAGAGGTCTTGCTGAATCTGGCCGCCGAAGGTTGGGCTCGCTTCTCCGACACCGTGTGCGCGAGCCTGGCCGAGCCGGGTGAGATGTCGCCGGGGCGGGTCGCCGGGGCACTGGCCCAGGGTTTGGCGGATGACCCCCTGTTCTGTGACCTGCTCGCCAATCTGCATCTGCACCTCGAGCACGAGGTCGAGCTGGAGCGGGTTCTCGAGTTCAAGCAGGTCAGCAATGCCGCCGTGCTGTCGCTCACCGACGCGATCGAAAACTCGCTGCCGGGGCTGGGACGTTCGGGCGCATTCGACGTCTTGCTCGCGTCATACTCGTTGGCTGCGCCGTTGTGGCAGATGGCGAATCCGCCGAAAAGACTTGCCGACGAGTATGCGAAGCGCACGGACGTGCCGCCCGACTGGAAGATCGATTTCACCGTCGCGCTGACGCGGCTGATCACCGCGACCTGCGTGGGTTTATTGGCCGAGTCCGCGAAACAGAGCTAGGACCCCTGGAGCCTCAGGACCACTGCCACACCGACATGTCGCCCTTGGGGTAGTTCTGGCAGTTCTCGGTCTCGTGGGCGACCACGCCCTTGTTGTTGAAGAAGATCTTCATGTGGTTGGGCCACGCCAAATTCAGCTCGGCGATCTGGGGAGCATAAAAATTAGCGGAATATGCCCTGCGGTCCGCTGCCGACAACCCGTAGAACCAGTGCACCTTTTTGATGACGTCCTGATTGACGTTCGGGTGGTTGTTGAAGTCGATCATGTACCGCTGGTAGTACACCGGTGAGTAATCCCGCGCGGCGGCAAGAATCTGCTCGGCATCACACGTCGTCGAGATCATCCGACGCGGAATCGGGAAGTCGTCGGTGGAGTCGTTTTCCGAACAGCCGTTGCACGGGGTGAATCCCGGTCCCAGATCTCCGGGATCGGCCTTGGCGGCCTGCGGCACGAGCATCGGGGCGGCGCAGAGGGCGAGCGCTGCGAGTCCGGCGCGAACGGCGAGGCTCAGACGGTAAAGACGCATGCGGCTACTATAACGCTCCGATTACGGCAGCGCGCAACGCCTGGGAAGCCTGGCTAACCAACGGGCTGGGTCATCTCTGTGATCTCTAAGCCCACGTGAACCTTGTCGATTCCACCCCGCACGATCGAGTGCACGTAGAACCACGGGGCGTGATACCAATACCGCTTCACGACAGCGTTGTAGACCCGACGGGTCTCCGATTTGGGTAGCACCCGGGCGATGCCCTCGACGTTGTCGCTCTTCGGTTTGCCCAGCGAGCCGCTCTTGGCGAGGGTGACCCGCGGGGTGTTTTTGATCCGCTTGGTTTTCCAAGACCCGTCGTCGGTGATCACCAGGAGCTTGCCGTCCTCGGGCACACCCCAGATCGCCGTCGGCTTTGGGCGACCGTCCTTGGTGAAAGTGGTCAAGAGCAGGTACTTGGACTTGATGACGTCGGAAAAGGTGGTGGCCACGCTCATCTTTATAGCCAAAAACAGAACGATCCGCTGAACGCCTGACCTCGCCGCCGGCTCCGCTTACTGTGTCGTCATAGCCAAGGACTGGTGCAGATGAACCCACGCGAAGAATCCGCCACCACGCTGGAAGACCTGCGCGGCGATCTGGCGCTCCGCTACAAATGGACGCCCAGCGGCGGCACCGCGGTCGACCCGGCAGTCGTCGAGGCCGACGCGGCGGCGCTGGACCGCGACGGCTTCGTCATCTGGGAAAACCTGCTCACCACCGAGCAGTGCAGCGAAATCCGCGACGAGGTGACGCCCTGGCTCGGGCACACCGGCCGCAACACCTTCGAAGGACGCCGGACCCAGCGCATCTACAGCGTGCTGAGCCGGACGCGGATCTGCGATCCGGTGGTCGACCACCCGCGGGTGCTGGCCGCGCTGGATCGGCTGCTGATGCCCAACTACCTGCTCTCGGCGTTGCAGGCGATCAACATCCAGCCCGGCGAAGCCGCGCAGTTGGCTCACCACGACGACGGCTTCTACCCGATTCCCCGGCCCCGGGAGCCGTTGGCCGCAGCGACGATCTGGGCGATCGACGACTTCACCGCCGACAACGGCGCGACGGTGCTCTACCCGGGCAGCCACCGCTGGGGTAAGCGGCGGCCGGGCCCGGACGACGAGACCGTGCCTGTGGTGATGCCGGCCGGCTCGTGTGTGTTCTTCGTTGGCACGCTCTGGCACGGCGGCGGGGCCAACACCACCACCGCCGACCGGTTCGCCGTCACCGCGCAGTATTGCCAGCCGTGGCTGCGACCGATGGAGGCCTTCACGCTGTCGGTATCGCGCGACATCGCCCGCGCGGTGTCCAGCGACATCCGGCGCATGTTGGGCTACAGCATCCACCCGCCGTTCGTTGGCGCGGTCGACGGTCTGCACCCGCTGCGACTACTGGAAGACCGGTAGCACGCACGACGCTGCGCGGGGGATGGCAACATTCCCTCCATGACTAGTCGCAGCGTCGCTCGCATCGTTGCCGGTGCGCCACTGATGGTTCTGGCCTTTCTCACCGGTCCGGCTGCGGGCCAGCTGGGCCCGACAGCCTCAGCTGATGAATGCCCGGACGCCGAAGTGGTGTTCGCACGCGGCACCGGTGAGCCCGTCGGCCCGGGCGGACCCGGGCAGGCCTTCTACGACTCGCTGATGGCGCAGCTTCCCGGCAAGACGATCAATCTCTACCCGGTCAACTATCCGTCGACCACCGACTACGTGAATAGTGCCCACGCCGGTGCCGACGACGAGGTGGCTCACATCCAGGCCACCGCTGCGAGCTGCCCGAAGACCAAGATCGTGCTGGGCGGATATTCACAGGGCGCCGGGGTCGCGGACATGACCAGCCACCGACTGTCCTCGCAGGTCGCCAATCATGTCGCCGCCGTTGCCCTGTTCGGCAACCCGCAGAGTAGCTACGCAAAGAGCTTGTCGGACAGCCAGATTCCGGCGATCGACCCGAGCTACAGCCCCAAGACCATCGACATCTGTCTTCCTAACGACAACATCTGCGCCGAGGGCGGCAGCATCATCGCGCACCTGGGCTACGTCCCGGACGCGACCAATCAGGCCGCGACGTTCGTCGCCGGCAAGCTCTAGAGCGTTGGAGCGGTCACGCGAGTACCACTGAATTCTTGCCGGCCGCCTTGGCTTGGTAGAGCGCTGCGTCGGCCAACCGCATCAGTTCGTTGATCGTCGTGGGCGGTGCGACGGCCACTCCGATTGAGGCCGACACCCCGATGTAGGACGGATTGGACCGAAGGACCGTAGCGAGTCCTTTTCGGAGATGTTGAGCGGCGCCCAACGCGTCGGCACGGTCATCGCAACCGTTCAGGATGACCATGAACTCGTCGCCCCCGAGCCGGCCCACCGTGTCCTCGGCGCCGACGTTGGCCGAGAGGTGCTGGGCGGCCGCCTGCAGGAGCTCGTCACCGACGGTGTGCCCGTATCGATCGTTGACCGACTTGAAGCCGTCGAGATCCACGATCAACACCGCTGGCGCTGGGGCATTCCCGGCGTCGTACAGCTCAAGGTGCGCTGTCAGCTCGTGGATCAGCAGGTTTCGATTGCCGATTCCCGTCAGCGGATCGTGTGTGGCCCGCCAGCGGTCGGCCGCGTGTGCTTCGATGCGGTGGGAGATGTCGTGGATCTGCGAGACCAGCATGCTCACGCGGCCGTCGTCGTCGTAAATGGCGGCGACGTGCAAGACGGCCCACACCGTGTGCCCGTCGCGGTGGATGTAGCGCTTGTCGATCTCATACCAGTCGCGCGAACCCTCGAGGAGTTGTTGGTGGGCGATGGTATGGATGTCGCGGTCGTCGGGATGTGTGACCGCGGCGATCGACATGCCACGCAGTTCGCGAGCGCTGTAACCGAGGATGTTGCTCATCGCGGGATTTGTCAGTAGCACTTCGCGATTGGCGCTGACGAATGACATTCCCACCGGCGTTCGCTCGAACGCCATCCGAAGGAGGTCCTCGCGCGGCTCGAACCGGCGGTGCTCATCGTCGTTCATGGAGCACCCCGCCCCCTTCCAGCCGGGTGAATCTCGGTCATGCTATTGGATGACTGAGGCTATTTCTCGTCCCGCGTGGCGATTGCGGTAGCTGACGAGCTGGGTGAGTGTCAGACCTCGACGGCAGGATGGAGCCGTGCAGCTGCTCGTGCTCGGCGTTCTCATAGTGGCGGTAGCTGGTCAGGATTTACCACCTTCGCACGCTGATCCCACACCGGCACCGTCACCGGGTTACGTCATCCAGGGGCCAACAGGGCCTAGTGTCGGGGGTTTGAGAAGCTTGCCGCCGATCTGCGGTGCACAGCCGAGGGCCTGCGCCGGGAACTGGGACCCAAATTCGGGAACGTGGGTATTCCCGCCGGGAACTGGATAGCCATATTTCGCGTGGAGCACTACGAAGAGTGGCAGCCGCCCCTAAATTAAATCAATCGGATGAAATACCGATCTTGATGCATCTGACGCGGTAGGAACGCATCGGTAACGCCTACGTCGGTGCACGTCATCGACGACCTAGGCTGTCAAATGGTAAGTGGCCGTTCGCGTTCCCTCAAGGTCTCAACACAGACATATGGGCGTACACTTGGATGTCGGAAGGGCCGGCGGCAAGCTCCCTCGTGCGACGGTCTTCTCAGGTAAAGAAACTTGAGCCCTGAGAGCTACCCCCGGCCCTTCCCTCATGACATTTTTTATCCTGAAATGTGCTGCGCGCGTTAAGTGTTCAGGTCGACCACAGGCAGCCGGAATGCCGCTCAGGTACTCCTGTCATCCCTGTTCAGATCGGTATCTCGGGACGGTTGGACCCGCTTGGGTTCGCCCGGCATCTTCGGATAGTTGGGCGGGTAAGGCAGGTCGCCGAGTCCGCGCTCTTCGTCGGCGGCGACCATTTCCAGTAGCGGCTCGATAGATTGTTCGACCGAGTCGATGGCAGCCCACGGGTCGTCGCGGTTGGCCACCAGGTCGGCGGCGGTCGCGATCGTGTAATCGTCGGGATCGGCGCCCGCCAGCTCGTCCCACGTCAACGGCATGGAGACCGTCGCGATCTGGGTGCGGCGCACCGAATAGGCCGACGCGAAGGTGCGATCGCGGGCGTTCTGGTTGAAGTCGATGAAGATCCGCTGACCTCGTTCTTCCTTCCACCACGACGTCGTCACCGCGTCCGGGGCTCGGCGTTCCACCTCCCGCGCGAGCGCGATCCCGGCGCGACGCACCTGGATGAAATCCCAGTCGGTCTTGATCCGCAGGAAGACGTGGATGCCACGACCGCCGGAGGTTTTGGGATAACCCACCAGACCGAGTTCGTCGAGCAGCGGCCGCAGCACGTCGACGGCCACGGTGCGCGCTTCGTCGAAACCGGTACCCGGCTGCGGGTCCAGGTCGATGCGCAACTCGTCGGGGTGCTCGGCGTCCGGGCAGCGGACCTGCCACGGATGCAACGTGATCGTGCCCATCTGCGCGGCCCAGACGATCGCGGCCGGGTGGGTCACCCGCAGCGCGTCGGCGGTCCGGCCCGACGGGAAGGTGATCCGGCAGGTTTCCAGGTAGTCGGGATGGTGCTGCGGAATGCGCTTCTGATAAATCTCCTCGCCGTCGATGCCGTCGGGGAAGCGCTGAAGATGCGTCGGGCGGTCCTTCAGCGACGCCAGCATCGGACCGGCGGCGACGGCGCGGTAATACTCGACGAGCCGTCGCTTGGTGCCGCCTGATCCCAGCTTCGGGAAGTAGACCTTGTCCGGGTTCGTCAGCCGGACCGCGATCCCGTCGACGTCGATCTCTTCCGCTGGCGCTGCCATCTTCCGATTCCAGCACAGGACTCCAGCACAATGTGGGGATGGACTTGCCTGTCATGCCGCCGATTTCGCCGATGCTGGCCAAATCGGTGAAGTCGATCCCCCCGGACGCATCGTATGAGCCCAAGTGGGACGGGTTCAGGTCGATCCTTTTCCGCGACGGTGAGCAGGTGGAGGTCGGCAGCCGCAACGAGAAGCCGATGACCCGGTACTTCCCCGAATTGCTCGCGGCGGCGACCGCCGAGCTCCCGAAGCGCTGCGTGATCGACGGTGAGATCGTCATCGCCACCGATCACGGCCTGGACTTCGAAGCGCTGCAGCAGCGCATCCACCCGGCCGATTCGCGGGTCCGGATGCTGGCCGAGAAGACTCCGGCGTCGTTCATCGCCTTCGATCTGCTGGCCCTCGGCGACGACGACTACACCGGCCGGCCGTTCTCCGAGCGGCGCGCGGCACTCCTGGATGCGTTGAACGGTTCGGGCCCGTCGTTTCACGTGACGCCGGCGACCACCGATCTGGACCTCGCGCAACGCTGGTTCGACGAGTTCGAGGGAGCCGGCCTCGACGGCGTCATCGCCAAGCCGCTGACGATCACCTATCAGCCGGACAAACGCATCATGTTCAAGATCAAGCACGAGCGCACCGCCGACTGCGTGGTCGCCGGATACCGGGTACACAAGTCCGGCGCCGACGCGATCGGCTCGCTGCTACTCGGGCTCTACTCCGACGACGGCACGCTGGCGTCGGTCGGCGTGATCGGGGCTTTTCCAATGGCCGAACGGCGGCGGCTCTTCACCGAATTGCAGCCATTGGTAACCAGTTTCGACAATCACCCGTGGAACTGGGCCACCCACGAGGCCGGTGAACGCACACCCCGCAAGAACGAATTCTCCCGCTGGAACGCAGGCAAGGATCTGTCATTCGTCCCGCTACGGCCCGAGCGCGTGGTTGAAGTCCGTTACGACCACATGGAAGGCGAGCGGTTCCGCCACACCGCCCAGTTCAACCGGTGGCGGCCGGACCGGGAGCCGGCGTCGTGCACCTATGCGCAGCTCGACAGCCCCGTCACGTTCAGCCTCGGCGATATCGTTCCGGGCCTCGGCGCGACCGGGCAGACTGGCTGACATGAGCAGTGACGGGAATGACTTCAATGAGCGCAACATCGCCGAATTCCGGGCGAATCACGGGAAGGTCGGCGGCAACTTCGAGGGTGCCCCACTCGTCGTCCTGCACACCGTGGGCGCCCGCAGCGGAGAGCCACGGACCAACATCATGATGTATCAGGCCGACGGCGAACGGTATCTGATCTTTGCGTCGTATGCCGGTGCCGACAAGAATCCCGCTTGGTACTGGAATCTGAAAGCCAATCCGGACACTCGTATCGAGGTCGGCGACGAGATCATCGACGTGCACGCCACCGAATTGGAAGGCAAAGAGCGCGACGAGAAGTACGCGCTGCAGGCCGAGCGCTACCCGGGATTCGCAGACTACGAACGCAAGACGTCGCGGGTCATTCCGGTCGTCGCGCTCACTCCGACCGGTCCGGCACGGCCGCGCGACTGACTCGCCGGTCAGACGGTGACGTCCAGTGCGGCCATCCCGCGCAGGGTGACGTTCGGCTTGTAGACCGGCTCGGCGGCCAGCCGTGCTTCGGGGAAGCGGGCCGTCACCGCCGACAACGCCAGGGAGGCCTCCAGCCGGGCCAGCGGCGCGCCCAGGCAGTAGTGCAGTCCACGTCCGAAGGACAAGTGCCGGAAAGCTTTTCGGTCAGGGTTGAACATCGCCGGCTGGTCGAATTCGGCCGCGTCGTGCTGAGCCGCGGCCAGCAGCAGCACCATTGTGTCGCCCTTGATGACGTGGGTGTCGCCAATTGTCATGTCATCAGCCGCAATTCGGGCCACCAATTGCACCGGCGGGTCGTAGCGCAGCGTTTCCTCGGTGACCGCCGACGCACGTTCGGCGTCGGCTCCCAGGGCCGTCCACTGCGACCTGTCGCGCAGCATTGCCAGCATCCCATTGGAGATCAGGTTCACGGTGGTCTCGTGACCGGCGATCAGCAACAGCATGCAGGTCGAGACGATCTCGTCTTCGGCCAGCTGGTCGCCGGACTCTTCGACCGCGATCAGCCGCGACATCAGGTCGTCACCGGGTTGCGCGCGGCGCTGCGCAATCAGGTCGTGCAGGTATCCCCGCAGCCACTGCCCGGCTCGAATGCGCTCGTCCATGCCGCCGGCCGGTGCGCCGGTGATCATGAAGAACGGATCGAGCGCCTGCGCTAGCAACGCCGAGGCGCGGCTGAATTCCGCCTCGTCCGCCAACGGAACACCCAGCAACCAGCAGATGACCGTCACCGGAAGCGGGTAGGCCAAACCGCTGACCGCGTCGAAGCGGCCTTGCTCGGCGGCGCGATCCAGTAACCCGTCGACCAGTTCGGTGATCTGAGGCGTCAACTCGTTGACCACCTTGGGCACGAATGCCTTGCTGACAAGTTTGCGCAGCCGGGTGTGATCGGGCGGATCGAGAAACAGGAACATCGGCGGCCCCTGCGGTCGCGCGGTCGCGCCCTGGGCCAGCATGCGCTTGGCCATCGTCGACTTGAACCGGTCGACCGACGACGCCGGGTGCCGTAGCGCCTCGTCGCAGTCGCGGTACGACGAGAAGACGGTGAGATTGCCGTCCGGCAACTGCATGGGCCCGCGTTCGCGGAACTGCTCGTACACCGCGTACGGGTTGGCCCGGTTGGCCTGGTCGAGCAATTGCAGCAGGAGTTCCTGCGGTCCGGCGACACTCGTGGCAGACATATTTGCATTGTGCAGGTGGGAAAGAAATTGCAGGTAGTTACGGTCACGCGAAGACAGCAGCGCGTATCCACGCAGGTGTGGTTAGGTTCATTCTGTGAAGAAGGGCGTGTGTGCCGTCGCCGCCGCGACGCTGATGATCGCCGGCTGCGCCGACAAGACCGCCACACCGCCGGCCGGAGTGCTGCCGCCGGGTACCGCGGTGCTCTCCATCGACGGCAAAGACGTGGGCAAAACCTATTCGGTGCGCTGCCAGACGATCGATTGGATGACCCGAATTCACACCGGAATCGACAAGTCCGGCGCGCACGCGATGGTGTCCAACGCCGGCAAGCTCGAGGCCGAATTCGTTCGTCTGCACGACCTCGACGGCTTCACCGGCTCGTACGAGCACGAGCTGCAGGGCGAGGCCAAGGTCACGATGACCGGCGCGACCTACCACATCACCGGCGCCGCACTGGGTTTCAACAAAGCCGAGCCCACCCGGCTGAAAGCCGAGACGTTCACTATCAAGGTGTCGTGCTGAGGTCTCAGCCACCCAGGAAATCGACGATGTATCCGGCGAGCTCCTCGCCGGCGTCCTCTTGCAGGAAGTGCCCCGCGTTGCGCACCACTGGGTGACTGATGCCCTGCGCGCCCGCCATCTCGCGCTGGAGGATCGGTCCCATCCCACCGGTGATCGGGTCGCCATCGCTGAAAGCCACCAGCATCGGCGTGGAACTCGCGCACAGCTTTGCCCAGGCAGATCGGTTGGCCGAAGCCGCCGGATCCTCGGGTGTCGTCGGAACCAGCCCCGGCATGGCGCGCGGCCCCGCACAGTAGGTGTCGTCGGGAAACGGTGCGTCGTAGGCCGCGCGGACCTCGTCGCTCACCGGCCGGCGACAGCCGCCCTGCACGAACCGGCCGACGTCGATCGACGGCGCGGTCTGGATGGCCTGCCGGAACTGCCACCAGATTTCCGGCATCGGAATGTCGCCGGTCGGTAAGCCGGTGTTGGCGACGACCAGGTGGGTGAACCGTTCGGGATGCTCGGCGGCCAGCCGCAGCCCGATCAAGCCGCCCCAGTCCTGTCCGACCAGGGTGACCCGCTGCAGGTCCAGCTTGTCGAACACCAGCTCGCGCATCCACTCGACGTGACGTGCGTAGCTGTGGTCCTCGATCCGGGTCGGCTTGTCCGACCGCCCGAAGCCGACCAGGTCCGGGCAGATGACACGATGTCCGGCTGCGGCCAGCACCGGGATCATCCTTCGGTACAGGTAGGACCACGTCGGCTCGCCATGCAACATCAGCACCGGGTCGGCGTCAGGCGGGCCGTCTTGCACCCAGGCCATCCGCAGCGTGTTGCCTTCGCCGTCGGAGACATCGGAATAACGTGCGCGATAAGGGAACTCAGGCAGTCCGGCGAACCGGTCGTCGGGCGTACGCAGCCTTTGCATGAGTGTGAACATACGCCAGGCCAGTCAGCCCTCCCGTAGACCGGCCAACCCTGGGTCGGCCATCAGCTGATCGAGCAAGCCGAGTTGACCTTTGAGCAGCTTGCCTCTGGCACGGGCCACCGGAAACCATTCGACCCGGTCGACCTCCGGGAAAGACCGCATTTTTCCAGATCCCCGTGGCCATTCGAGGTCGAATGTGTTGCTGTGCGCGTTGGCCGGGTCGAGGTCGCCCGGCACCGCGAACGCGGTGACGACCTTGCCGCCGGGTTGCGTGACCGGAGCCAGATCGATGCGCGGGCCGGCCGGTGGCGCCGACCCGACTTCTTCTTCGAATTCACGCTGCGCGGCAGCCCAGGGGTCTTCGCCCTGGGCGTACTCACCCTTCGGGATCGACCAGGCGCCGTCATCCTTGCGCGCCCAGAACGGCCCGCCGGGGTGCGCGATCAGGACTTCGACGACACCAGAGCGCACCCGGTACAACAGCAGGCCCGCGCTGAGCCTGGGCACGCCGGTCAGAGCCACATCGACCGACTCCTCCTCATCGCGCTACGCGCTCTGCATCGTCGCCGGTCAGACTCCGACCGAGCGTTCCAGATCCTTCAGTGAGGTTTCCAGGTGACCGAGTAGGCGCTGCAGGTGCGGCACGCTTCTGCGGCATCCGACCAGACCGAAATCGATGTTGTCGGCGTTGTTGACCATCGTGATGTTCAGCGCCTGCCCGTCCAGCGCGATCGAGAGCGGGTAGTTGCCGTCGAGCCGGGCGCCATTCCAGTACATCGGCTGCGTCGGCCCCGGCACGTTGGAGATGACGATGTTGAACGCGGGCGGCGCCGTCGTGGCGAAACCCGGCAACGCGGACAGTCCCAACGGCGCGATCAGAGCCGCGGACAGCGCATAGGCCTGCAGCCGAGGCAGTTCGGAGAACACCTTCTTGTTGCCGCGCATCGATGCGCTGATCGTTTCCAGCCGCTTGGCTGGGTCGTCCACGTCGGTCGCCAGGTTGCACAACAGCGCGCCGACCTGATTGCCGCCGCTGTCGGCATCGTCGTCTGAACGCATGCTCACCGGGACCATCGCGATCAGTGGGGTGTCGGGCAACGCATGCTCGTCCTGCAGGTAAAGGCGCAACGCCCCGGAGCACATTGCGAGGATGACGTCGTTGAAACTCACCCCGGCGGCGACCTTGATGCTCTTGAGCCGGTCAATACCCCACGACTGGGCGGCCACCCGTCGCGCCCCGCCGATCGGCACGTTGAACATGGTGCGCGGCGCGGCGAACGGCAAGGTCAGCTGCTGCTCCAGCAGCGCGGCACGGGCCAGTGACCACGTCGAAGGGCCATATGCGGCAACAGATCCCGCCAGCTTGGACAGGCCCGGCCGTTTCGATTTCTCGGCGGCCCGGTGGCGACGGGGCAGATCCCAGATCGCCTGCATGTCCGTGTTCTCGGGGTCGGTCGACAGCGTCCGCTGCATCAGCCGCAACGCCGAGACACCGTCGATCAACGAGTGATGGAACTTGCTGTAGAGGGCGAACCTGCCATCGCTCAACCCCTCGACGAAGTGGGCTTCCCACAGTGGGCGGTGTCGGTCGAGCAGACCGCTGTGCCACCGCGAGGTCAGCTCGAGCAGCTCGCGGACCCGTCCCGGCGTCGGCAGCGCCGAGCGCCGCACGTGGTAGTCGATGTCGACGTCATCGGGGTCGTCGTAGGTCCACGCGACGTTGGGGAGTCCGCCGAACGTCCAGGCCGGGTGCTTGCGGAAGGTGGGCTGAAAATCGCGATTGGCGACCAGGGTGTCGCGGACTTGACGGGCAAAGTCGGGCCCAGCGCCCTCCGGCGGCTGGAAAAGCTGCAATCCACCCACGTGCATTGGGTGCTCGCGCGACTCGATCATCAAAAAAACCGAGTCGAGCGGACTCATTAACTCCATCAGTTCATCTAAGGCGCTGCCGGCAACCGTGGCGGACGAATCCGAGAATCAACTCGTGAATAATCCGCCGAGCGATCCGACGAGTCCGAGAACCGGATCGAGCAGATCCTGTTGGATGCCGGTGAGATCCAACAGGTTTTGAATGCCGGCACCGATCGGTGCTTCCACGTCGATGAACGCGGTGAACGGGTTGACGTCGGTGTTGAGCTCGGTGACGAACTGGTCGTAGGGCACCCCGATGGACTGCTGCGACCAGTTCTCCGCCGAGGCGAAGAAGCTTTCCAGCTGGTCGAACCCGGGCAGCTGGGCGCCGAAGAGTTCGAAGGCATTGTCGGCGCCTTGGACGACACCGTTGGCGAATTCCAGGGTGAAGGTCGCCGGATCCAGGGTGGGTATTAGTTCGGCCGGTGTCGGGTCGCCGAATGGGATGGATCGGTCGTAGCCGGCCTCGACGATGACTTGCAACGCGGGCTGGAAGATATTGAGTACCGGCTCCGGCACGCCCAGGCTGCGCAGCGGGTCGAGCAGCGGTAGGTCGGTGGTCGGGATGAAGTAAAACGTGGTGTCCCCGTCGACCTGCCTGACGACATCCGTTGAGCCAAGCACGTATTCGTCGACATAGGGTCCGGACAGCGGGTCGGATGGTGGCCAGATCGCCGGAACGGGATAGGGCAGCGGGCCATCCCCGTAGCCGGCGTGCTGATAAATGAAACCCAGCAGGGCGTTGAGGTCGGCCACCACGTTGATCGGGTATTGCGGGAAGTCGGCGTTGCCGTCGTATTGGTTGGCGATGTCGATGGTGGTGATGCCGGCATCGGTCGGCTCGGCGCCGTTGAAGTCGAAGCCGGTCGCACCGGGGATGACGAGTCCGTCGAAGCGCTCCAGGAAGCCGCCGTCGGGCCGGTTGCCGGAGCCGAGCAGCAGGAAGGTGACGTCGGGCGGCGGATTGCCCGATGCGATGAGTTCGAGCTTTTCGTCGATCGCGATCTGCGCGCTCTGGGAATAGCCCTCAATGAGGTACGGCTGGCCGGCGGGCTGGGCCTCCATGATGGTTTGCAGATTCGCCAAGCCGACCGGAATCGACGTGCTCGCGGCCGATTCTGGCGTGGCGACCAGAACCGGTGTGTAGTTCTGGCCGGTCGCAGGGTCGATGTAGTCGGTGATGATGGTGTCTTGCCAGAATGCGCTGGGCGTCGGCATCGCCGTGCCGCCCATCATCAATGCGTTCAACGGGTCGTCAACGCCGCTCTCGGCCCGCGCGGTCGCCGCGGAAAAGATCAACAGCGCCGAGACGCCTGCGAACAGCGCGGCGATCGGTCGTTGAAGGCTCACCGCGACTCCCAAGCTGAGTAGAGGCTCACTGTGCCCCAGCGTCGCGAGATTCCTACCATGAATCGAACCTCCGGTTCGCCACGGCGGCCACATGCAAACGATTTACAACGAGATAACGCAATCACGATAAACCGGTGCGCCACTCGGCCCTAAGCTCATGGGATGCGCGATCGGGAGACGATCGACTCCGAATTACGCCGCGTGGCATCCGAGCTCCGCTCGATCCGCGAGCGTGGCGGGCGGCCGTCCAGCCAACAGGTCGACGCGCTTCTCGACGAACGCCTGGGGCACCCCGTCGAGGTGCTGTGCGACACCGCATTTCTCGACGAGATCCTGGCGCCGTTCGAGGAAACCATCGAACGTCCGCGTCGACGCCGCCGGGGCTGGGTGCTGCGTTTCGCGTTGCGCGCGGCGATCCCACTGTCGGTATTGGCGATCGCCGCAGTGCTGGCGGTGGTGTTCACCCTGCACCGGCATCACCCCACGGCCGAGCCGACGGCGAGCCCGGTGGCCGACGAGCTACCCAGCCCGGCCGCTCCTTCGCCTGTTGTCCCGCCGCCCACTCCCCCGTCTCCGAGCGACATTGCCGAGAAGGCAATGGTCGACGCTTTACAAAATGAGGGCGTGCCGGTGCCCAGCCGCGACTACGCCAGCACGCAGGGTCACGCGGTCTGCGACTTCCTCGGCCGGGAAGCCAACTTCGCCGACGCCACCCAATTCGTGCAGCGGTCGACGATCTGGGATGCCCGCCAGAGCGCCAACTTCGCGACCGCTGCCGTGGTCACCTACTGCCCGCAGTTCGAGTCGTCGAACACCGACCAGATGCAGCAGGTGTTCCAGAAGTCGGTGACCAACCTGCAGGCCGTCGAGGGCGACCTGCAGGGGATCAACCACGATCTACAGGGCATCAGCGATGGCCTGCACGGCGGAGCCTGAGGCGCTGGCACGCTATGGCGGTGGCGGAGGGATTTGAACCCTCGGACGGGGGTTACCCGTCACACGCTTTCGAGGCGTGCTCCTTAGGCCGCTCGGACACGCCACCGCGGGTGAGCTTACCCAACGGCGGCTCAGCTATCCCAATCGCTGGCGGATGAAGAAGGTCTCCAGCACCTCGGCGCACTCCTGGGCCAGCACGCCGCCCCGCACATCGGGCCGGTGATTGAGCCGACGATCGCGCACCACGTCCCACAACGAGCCCACCGCGCCGGTCTTAGGCTCCCACGCCCCGAACACCACCCGGCCGACCCGCGCCATCACCAGCGCACCCGCGCACATCGTGCAGGGCTCGAGGGTCACCGCCAGCGTCGCGCCCTCCAACCGCCAGCCGTCGTCCAGCACCCGGGCGGCCTCGCGGATGGCCAGGATCTCGGCGTGCGCGGTCGGATCGCCAAGCGCCTCACGGGCGTTGACCGCGCGGGCCAGCTCGGTTCCGTCGGCCGCGACGACGACGGCGCCCACCGGCACATCACGGGGATCCGCGGTCGCGGCCACCGCCAGCGCCGCGCGGATCAGGTCTTCGTCGGAAATCACCGACCGGCCTTATGGCGGCGACCCGCTGCGCCCGGCTCCGCCGCGCTTGCGATCACCGACCGAGCTTGTCGAGCACCGCCGCCAATTCATCGGCGAAGCCCATCTCGCGGGCAATGCGGCCCAGCTGCTCGTCGGCGTAGAGATCGGTCTCGTCCAGGATCACGCTGAGCACCGCCTCGGGTAACCCCACATCGGACAGCAACCCGAGATCACCCTCTGCGAACGGCTCGGCGTCTTCAAGATCGTCCGCCTCGATGTCTGCGTCCAGGTTTTCCAGCACTTCTTCGGCGATGTCGTAGTCCAGCGCCGCGGTAGCGTCCGAAAGCAGCAACCGGGTGCCAGACGGTGCCGGCCGTACGATCACGAAAAAATCGTCGTCGACGTCGAGAAGACCGAAAACCGCACCAGCACTGCGTAACTCGCGTAATTCAGTCTCGGCTGCAGACAAGCTGACCAAGACCTTCGGGCCCATCGCTGAGCAACGCCACTTGCCGTCTTCGCGCACGACAGCCACACCGAATCCGTCCGGCGTATCGGCCTGCGCAGACGCCCGCTGTGCTCCCATGGGCGCCTACGCTAGTCGCGCGGAAGCCGGTTGACCAGCAAATGGGTGCCGCGTCCGGTGCCATAGCACCGTGGTATTCAGCCCGGATATGCCAACCTTGGTGGGTGGCTCATCCCCTTTCGAAGGCTCAGTCGAAGACACCGGTGTGCGTGCTGGGCCTGGGACTGATCGGCGGCTCGCTGCTGCGTGCCGCCGCCGAAGCCGGCCGCGAAGCCTTCGGCTACAACCGCTCCGTCGAAGGGGCCCAGGCCGCTCGCTTCGACGGCTTCGACGCCACCACCGATCTCAACATGACGCTCAGTCGGGCCGCCGACGTCGGCGCGCTGATCGTGCTGGCGGTGCCGATGCCGGCGCTGCCGATGCTGCTCGACCATATCCGCCAGTCGGCTCCGGAATGCCCGCTCACCGACGTCACCAGCGTCAAGGGCGCCGTACTCGACGCGGTCACCGCCGCGGGATTGCAGGCGCGCTTTGTCGGCGGACATCCGATGACGGGCACCACGCACTCCGGCTGGGAGGCCGGGCATGCCCGACTATTCGTCGGCGCCCCCTGGGTGATCGGCGTGGACGACCACGTGGACCCCGCGGTGTGGTCGACCGTGCTGCAGTTGGCACTCGATTGCGGTTCGGTCGTGGTGCCGGCCAGATCCGACGAACACGACGCCGCCGCGGCCGCCATCTCGCATCTGCCGCACCTACTCGCCGAGACGCTGGCGGTCACAGCCGCGGAGGTACCACTGGCGTTCGCGCTGGCCGCGGGCTCGTTCCGGGACGGCACCCGGGTAGCCGGCAGCGCGCCGGACCTGGTGCGGGCCATGTGCGAGGCGAACGCGAGCCAGTTGCTGCCGCGGGTGGACCGGGCCATCGAATTACTCAGCGATGCACGAAAATCACTGGCGCACAACGATTCTGTGGCCAGCCTCATCGAAAGTGGGCATGCCGCCCGCGCCCGCTACGACAGCTTCTCCCGGCCGGAGATCGTCGGGGTGTTTGTCGGCGCCGAGAATTGGCGCGCCGAGCTGGCGGCCGCCGGACGCGCCGGCGGGGTGATCAGATCCGCTCTGCCAAGCCTGGGTAGTCCACGATGAACCCGTCGGCGTCAACAGTCAGGGTGGTGTCTGACGTCGGCGAGTGCACCTTCACGCCGTCGCCGACGCTGCTGTAGCTGATCGCCGCCGAGACCACACTCATCTCCGGCAGGTTCACATAGACCGTGGGCACGGTGATCGACTCGGCGTGCTCGTAGAGTCCGACCCGGCGAATCGGCAGCGTGTTGAAGAACGGGCTGTACACCACGTCGACATCCAGTGCGCCTTCGTAGGGCGCTCGCGAGTCGCCCCGGTGGTCGGTGACCAGCCACATGTTCTCGTCATCACGGGCGACGACGAGCTGCCGTTCCCGCTCAGCGAGCGTGACAGTCATGCCGAGTCGCTTCGTCGCGCCGGTTTCATCGGTCAGCAGGTCGTAGTAGGCGGCGAAAGCCGGATTGGTGTCGGTCTCGGCGGCCACGATCCGCCCATTGGCCTTGATTCGCTTGCCGGACAACTGCACCCGCACCGACTCCATCCGCCGGGAATCCTGTGATCGCCAGGTCAGCATCGTTGACCGCGCAGTGCTCGTCGGGGGGGCTTGGCTCACGCGTCCACGTTAGGCGACGGTTGGACATATATCGACGGCTGGCGGTGTGGCATTCGGCGCATTCGCCCCGTACCGGGCACCGACACCCACACCGCGAAGGCGAGCGCGCCGTCGAGGATGAGCGCCAGTGCCGCCACCATCAGCGCGCCGACCAGCGCGATGTGAAACTGGCGCACCTTGATGCCGTCGATCAGGTAGCGACCCAGCCCACCGAGGCTGGCATAGGCCGCCACCGTAGCGGTGGCGACAACCTGCAGCGTCGCGGTCCGCAACCCACCCACGATCAGCGGTAGCGCGTTGGGTACCTCGACCCGCAGCAGCACCCGCAGCTCGCTCATGCCCATGGCGCGGGCCGCGTCGACCACTGTGCGGTCCACCGCCGACACCCCGGCGTAGGTTCCCGCCAGCAGCGGCGGAATTCCGAGCAGCATCAGCGCGACGATCGGCGGTATCAAGCCCAGGCCCCACAGCAGCACGCCCAGCAGCAGCACGCCGAGCGTCGGCAACGCGCGCAACGCGTTGACCAGGCTGACCACCACCAAGGTGCCGCGCCGGGTGTGCCCGACGACCAATCCGATCGGGATGGCCACCAGCGCCGACACTGCTATTGCGGCCGCGGTGTACTCCAGATGCTCCAACGTCCGGGCGGCCAAGCCGACCGGACCGAACCAGTTATCGCTGGTGAGCAGGTAGGACAGCGCCTGGTTGAGGAAGTTCATCGCGAGCCGCCCACCACGGGAGCCGTCAGCAGCCGTCGACCGGGGCGCGACACCCGGTCCCAGGGTGTGGCGAGCCGTCCGGCCAGCATCAGCGCGACGTCGATCACGACGGCCAGCGTGAAGATGGCGATGATGCCGGCCACAATCTGGTCGCTCTTGTCGGCCTGATATCCCTCGGTGAACCAGGTACCCAGGCCGCCGATGCCGATCACCGCGCCCACCGACACCATCGAGATGTTGGTGACCACGACCACCCGCAAACCCGCCACCAGCACCGGAACCGACAGTGGCAGTTCGACTTTGATCAGCTGAGCGATCGGGCGGTAGCCGAGTGCGCTGGCCGCGTCGCGCACCTGAGCCGGAACCGCATCAAGCGCTTCGAACACCGCCCGAACCAGCAACGCCGAGGTGTAAAGCGTCAGCGCGACAACAACATTGGCTTCATCCAAGATCCGGGTCGGAATGATCAGCGGCAGAACGACGAACAGGGCCAGCGACGGAATGGTGAACATCGCGCTGGCGGCCACCGTGGTCAGACGTCGTAGCACCGGGTTGCGCCACGTCAGCACCCCCCATGGCAACGCCAGCAGCAGACCCGCCAGCACCGGAACCAGCGACAGTCGCAGATGGATCACGGTGAGTGCCCAGGCGGTGGGGAGGTGATTGAGCAGATAGTGCACAGCTACTCCCGCCGGTGAGAATCCAAGGCGGCCAACACATCACTGGCGCGTATTCCACCGGAGACCTTGCCCCCGCGGTCGACGGCCACGCCCATCGCTGCCGGTGACGACAACGCGGCGTCCAATGCCTGGCTGAGGTTGGCGCCGGGCCGGAACACCGCACCGACCGACGTCACGCTGTCGCGCAGCGATGCGCCGTCCCTATGCTTGCGGACACCGCTCGCGTCGATCCAGCCCAGCGGCGCACCGTCGGCTTTGACAACCAGCGCCCAGCCGTCGCGTAGCTGCCCATCGCTGACATCGGCCGCGTCGTCGATCGTCGGCAGGTCGTGCAGGGGGAGGTTCGTCGCATCGAGGAACTGCAGCCAGCGGTAGCCACGCCCGGCACCGATCATCCGGGCCACGAAGTCATTGGCCGGACGCGACAGTAACCGGGCCGGCTCGTCGTACTGCTGCAGGACACCGCCCCGGGCGAACACCGCGACTCGGTCGGCGAGCCGGATAGCCTCGTCGATGTCGTGCGTGACAAACACGATGGTCTTGTGTAATTCGGCTTGCAGGCGCAGGATTTCGCGCTGCAACTCGTGGCGCACGATCGGGTCCACCGCAGAAAAAGGCTCGTCCATCAACAGAATCGGCGGATCGGCCGCCAACGCCCGCGCCACGCCGACGCGCTGCTGTTCGCCGCCGGAAAGCTGCGCCGGGTAGCGCTGGGCCAGCTTGGCGTCCAGGCCCACCCGCTCCAGCACGGTGTAGGCGGCCGTGCGGGCGGCCCGGCGTGACTGGCCCTTGAGCACCGGAACGGTCGCGACGTTGTCGATCACCCGCTGATGCGGCATCAGGCCCGCACCCTGGATCACGTAGCCGATGCCGAGGCGCAGCCGGACCGGATCGACATCCGCGACATCGGCGCCGTCGACCACCACGGTCCCCGACGACGGCTCGGCCATCCGGTTGATCATCCGCATCGACGTCGTCTTACCGCACCCGGACGGTCCGACGAACACCGTCAGCGTTCCCGGAGGCACTTCCAAGTTCAGCCGGTCGACGGCCACGGTGCCGTCGTCGTACACCTTGTGGACGTCATGGAAACCGATCACACTCAGCTTCCGATCGGGTGGTCGAAGGTGTTGGCATGCAGCCATCTTCGGGCCGCCTCATCGGGATCGACGCCGGAGTTGCCGGACACCGAGGCGTTGAGATTGGCCATCTCGCGGCTGGTCAGCTTCGCCGAAACCGCGTCCAGTACTTTGGTCAGGCGAGCGGACTTCTTCTGCGAATTCACCAGTGGGGCAATGTTTCCGGCCAGAAAGTTGTGCTCAGGATCGCCAAGCGCCACCAGATTTCCCCGCAGTATCGCTGGCGACGTGCTGAAAATGTTGGCCGCGTTGACCTTTCCTTCCACCAAGGTGCGAACGGTGACGGCACCCCCGTCGTCGCTGATCGCGACGAAGTTGCCGGGCGCGATGTCGAGGCCGTACCGCAGCTGCAGTCCCTTCAACCCGGATGGCCGGACTTGAAAGTCCGAGGGTGCGGCGAACTTCAGCTGGGCTGAATGCGGGGCGAGGTCGGCGATCGTCTTGAGGTTCCAGGTGGTGGCGGTGGCGGTGGTGACCGTGACGGTGTCGGTGTCACACGCGGGGGACGGTGTCAGCATCGACAGGTCCGGCGGCAGCTTTTTGCTCAGCTCACGCTCGACATCGTCCAGCACCGTCGCGGTGGCGTCCGGCTCCAAGTAGAGCAGCAGGTTGCCGACGTACTCGGGCACCAAGTCGATCGAATGATCCTTCAGCGCAGGGATATACATCTCCCGGCTACCGATTCCCATCTGGCGGCCGACACTGAACCCGTTGGCCTGCAACGTTTGTGCATAGATCTCGGCGACGATCTTGGACTCCGGAAACCCGGCCGATCCAACCACGATCGAGTTCGGCCCCCCTGAGGCGCCGCCGAGCGGATTTGCGCTCCCGCACGCCGTCGCGGCAAGGCATAGTGTGGCCAACCACGCCGCGACGCGGTGCCCGCGGCATCGCAGCATGTTCATAGCAACCGACACTAGCGTTGAACGCCTTTCGCGGTGGTTCGGTTCACTTCGCGCGGTAAAAGGGTAAAGATGGCACCATGAGCAGCGATCCGGTGTCCCCCGAAGAGTCACCCGTAACACCCGTGCCGACCCCGGACCGGGTCCCGCCCCCCGAATCAGCGGTGAAGTTCACTCGTACCGCTGGCCTGTGGTCGTTTTTGGCGATCGGCTTCCTGATCCTCATCGTTCTGCTGATCTTCATCACACAGAACACGGCTTCGGGGAGTTTCGCCTTCCTCGGCTGGCACTGGAGCCTGCCACTCGGGGTGGCGATCCTACTGGCGGCGGTAAGCGGCGGTCTGATCACGTTTCTGGCCGGCACCGCGCGGATCTACCAGTTGCGGCGCGCCGCGAAGAAGAACCTCGCCCTCGGCAGATAGAAAATCAGGCCTTCTGCAGTTCCCTGAGGCCAGTGGCGATCAACGGTGCCACGGTCTCGCCAACCCGGTCGGATGCGTCTTCAGCATCGTCGGCGCCCCCCGACATCCGCCGGCGGAAGTCGATGCCGGCCGCGATGATGGCCAGCTTGAAGTAGGCCAGCCCCATATAGAAGTTCCAGTGCGCCAACGCAGTCCCGGAGAGCTCCGAATAGCGGTGGGCCAGTTCGTCGGCGACCGGCAACTGCGGTGACGTCCATGCGGCCTGGGCGTTGATGATCAGGTCGAGCGATGGGTCGCGATACACGCACATCAGCGCCGCGTCGGAGAGCGGGTCGCCCAGTGTGGACAGTTCCCAGTCCACGACGGCGCGAACCCGCGACGGGTCGTCCGCGTCGAGGATGGTGTTGTCGATCCGATAGTCGCCGTGCACGATCGACGTCCGGCTCTGCCCGGGTACCGCGTCCTGCAGCGCCGCACGCAACCTCGCGACGTCGGCGTCGCGGTCGTCGTCGGGCAGATGGACGTGTTCCCACTGCGAACCCCAGCGGCGGACCTGACGTTCCAGATATCCGTTCGGCTTGCCGAAGTCGGCGAGCCCGACCGCGGCTGGGTCGACGGCGTGCAAGTCGGTCAGCACCTTGATCAGCCCGTCGACGCAGGCGTCGATGACATGCTGGTCGCCCATGGCCTCGAGCTCGGCCCGGCTGCGCACTACCTGTCCCGCAACGTATTCGACCATTTGAAACGGCGCGCCGAGCACCGATTCGTCATTGCACAGCGTGACAGCGCGGGCAACCGGAACGCCGGTTCCTGCCAGTCCGGCGACCACGGTGTACTCCCGCGCCATGTCGTGTGCCGACGGCGTCAGCCCGTGCAGCGGCGGACGTCGCAGCACCCACTTCGAGGCGTCGTCGGCGACCAGAAAGGTCAGGTTAGAGCGGCCTCCGGAGATCAGCTGAGCCGTCAGCTCACCGTCGCGGGCGACGCCGGCCGATCGGAGGTGGGTGTCCAGCGCGGCAAGGTCGAGCCCGTCGAGAGTCACGACGTCTTCTTATCAGGGGCCGCCGGTCGCCGGTTTCTCGGCAGCAGGTCCCACACGTGCTCGGTTCCGTTCACCGTCACCACGCTGGCCTGACCGGACCGGGAGAACAGCAGCCGGGTCACCGACACGTAGTCGATCGGAAACGACAAGATCCGCCTCGTCCCCAGAATCTCGTGGAGCACCACGTTGATCACGCCGCCGTGGCTGAACACCGCGACGGTGTCGTCGTGCTCGGCGGTAGCGGCGACGTTGTCGACGGCGGCCCGCACCCGCGCCCGAAACGCGTGCTCGTCGACCGCACTCGGCAGGTGCCCATTGGCCATCCGGGCCCACTCCTGCGGGTTCTCCTGGCGAATCTGTTCGATCGGGATGTAGACCGGCAGCTCTCGGTCGTATTCGGCGAAGCGGTCGTCGATCTCGATGCTCAGCCCACGCGACGCAGCGACCGGCTCCGCGGTTTGGACCGCGCGGCGCTGCGGGCTGCTGATCACCCGGGTGATCGGAAACCTGGCAAGCGCGTCCGGCAGACGCGCGACCTGCGCCCGCCCCTCGTCGGAGAGGTCGGGGTCGGCGCGCCCCTGGCTTCCAGGACCGGGCTCGCTGCGAAGCGGCAACGCGTGCCGGACCAAAAGCAATTGCATCGGGACAGCCTCGCATGGGCCGAAACACCCTCGCGACACCAGCGGAGAATGCTATTCTCCGCTGGGAGATTGGGGTGTGCAGATGTTGGACGCAGGGATACTCGGACGCTGGCTGGACACGAACGGAGCTCCGGGCGACGGCGAGCTGCCACGGCTCGAGCAGTTGTCCGGAGGTTCGCAGAACACCTTGTATCTGATCCACCGGGGCGACGAGCGCATGGTGCTGCGCATGCCTGGCGAACGCGCCGACGCCGCCCGCATCGACGGGTTGCTTCGCGAGATCCGGCTGGTTCGCGCGCTACGCGGCACCGACGTGCCGCACGCCGAGCTGATCGCGGATGACGGCGGCGAGCTGTTCGGCAAGCCGTTCTACGTGATGCAGGCGATCGACGGCTGGAGCCCGATGGACGGCGGCTGGGAGGCGCCGTTCGACGGCGACCTGACCGCGCGGCGCGGCCTGGCGTTCGAGCTGGTCGAAGGCGCGGCCAAGCTGGGGCGCGTCGATTGGCGGGCCCAGGGCTTGGACGGCTTCGGCCGGCCGGACGGATTCCACGACCGGCAGGTCGCTCGCTGGCGGGCCTTCCTCGACAGCTACCAGGTGCGCGAGCTACCCGGGCTCGACGAAGCCGCCGACTGGCTGACCCGCAACCGGCCCGCGCACTACACGCCGGGCATCATGCACGGCGACTACCAGTTCGCCAACGTCATGTTCTCCCACGGCGGGCCGGCCCGGCTGGCGGCGATCGTGGACTGGGAGATGACGACGGTCGGCGATCCGCTGCTCGACCTGGCCTGGTGCCTGCTGGGCTACGACGGTGAAAACCCCAAGGAAGACGGGTTTTATCTCGACATGACGGGAATGCCTACGCGCAGCGAGTTGCTCGAGCGCTACGAGAAAGTCAGCGGGCTGTCCACCGAGCACATCGACTACTACCTGGTCCTGGCCAATTGGAAGCTCGGCATCGTGCTGGAAAAGACCTACGCTGCGGGAGTGCGCAGCGGCAAGGTCGACCCGAAGATCCAGGACGCGTTCGGAGCGATGGTCCCGCAACTGATCAACACCGCGGCCGCGATGGCCGGCTCGCTCACATGAGTTATGCCGAAAAGCTTTTCGACCTCACCGGCCAGACCATACTGGTCACCGGCGGCAGCCGTGGGCTGGGTCGGGAGATGGCGTTCGGCGTCGCGCGCTGCGGTGCGGACGTGGTGATCGCCAGCCGCAAAATGGAGAACTGCGTGGCCGTCGCCGAACAGATCGAACGCGAGACCGGTCGCACGGCGATGCCGTATCAGGTGCACGTCGGTCGCTGGGATCAGCTCGACGGACTCGTCGACGCGGTGTACGAGCGGTTCGGCAAAGTCGACACGTTGATCAACAACGCCGGCATGTCACCGGTCTACGACAAGCTGACCGACGTCACCGAGAAGCTGTTCGACGCCGTGGTGAATCTGAACCTCAAGGGCCCGTTCCGGCTGTCCGCGTTGGTCGGTGAGCGAATGGTGGCGGCCGGCCGCGGGTCGATCATCAACGTCAGCACCGCGGGCTCGCTCCGTCCGTCGCCCGACATCATCCCGTACGCGTCGTCGAAGGCCGGGCTCAACGCGATGACCGAGGGCTTCGCGCGAGCCCTGGGGCCGAAGGTCCGGGTCAACACGCTGATGGCCGGCCCCTTTCTGACCGATGTCAGCAAATCGTGGAACATCGAGCAGGCGGCGCACAATCCGTTCGGCAGCCTGTCGCTGCAGCGGGCCGGCGACCCGGCCGAAATTATCGGTGGCGCATTGTTTTTGGCCTCCGATGCATCCAGTTTCACCACCGGCTCGATCGTGCGGGCCGACGGTGGCATCCCCTGATCTAACTAGCACTGAGGAGCATTCGACATGGCATGGGACTTCTCCACCGAACCGGAATTCGCGAAGAATCTCGACTGGATTCGTGAGTTCGTGCGCGAAGAGGTCGAGCCGTTGGAGGTGCTGTTCCCCGGCTGCGAATTCCTGCCGCTCAACGACGAGCGGCGCAGCATCGTCGACCCGCTCAAACAACGGGTCCGCGACCAAGGCCTGTGGGCACCGCACCTCGGACCGGAACTCGGTGGTCAGGGATTCGGCGCGGTCAAGCTCACGCTGATCAACGAGATCCTGGGCCGCAGCCCGTGGGCGCCGATCGTGTTCGGAACCCAGGCTCCCGACACCGGCAACGCCGAGATCATCGCCCGCTTCGGCACTGCCGACCAGAAGAACCGCTACCTGTCCGGTCTGCTCTCCGGCGAGATCTTCTCCTGTTTCTCGATGACCGAGCCGCAGGGCGGGGCCGACCCCAGGGTCTTCACCACTCGCGCGGTCCGCGACGGTGACGACTGGGTGATCACCGGACGAAAGTATTTCTCCAGCAATGCATCTGTCGCCTCGTTCTTCATCGTCGTCGCCATCACCAATCCTGACGTGGCGGTGCACCACGGCGCATCGACGTTCCTGATCCCGGCGGACACCCCCGGACTCAAGATCGAAGCGAACCACCATCTGGTCGGCGCCGACCAGCACGAGCCGGGCCATTCGCTGGTTCACTACGACGACGTCCGGGTGCCGTCGACCGCGTTGCTCGGCGAACCCGGACAGGGCTTCCTGATCCTGCAGACTCGGCTGGCCGGGGGCCGGCTGCACCACGCGATGCGCGCGATCGGAATGGCCCAGCGGACTGTCGAGATGATGGCGCGGCGCGCGAAAAGCCGCTTCACACAAGGCACTTTGCTGGCCGACAAGCAGTTGGTGCAGGAGTTCGTCGCCGACTCCTACACCGAGCTGACGCCGTTCCGGCTGACCGTGCTGCACGCCGCCTGGCTGATCGACAGCGGTGACGAGCACGGCGCCCGAGCCGAGATCGCGACCTGCAAGATCCTTGCCTCGCAGGTGCTGAAATCGATTGCACTACGGGCTATTCAGGTGCACGGCGCGCTTGGACTAACCGACCAGCTGCCGTTGGTCAACGTCTTGATCGGCGGTATCGCGTTGGGACTGGCCGATGGACCGACCGAGGCACACAAAGTCAACCTGGCCCGCATGCTACTCAAAAACGTCGAAGCCGAGAATGCCGAGTGGCCCAGCGAGATGCTCGACGTGCGCCGCGAGGCGGTTCGCGCCAAATACGGTGCCGCCCTTGTCTGACAGAGCGTTGGCCAGCAGCCGCGTCACCGCAGCCGTCGAGCGTGCGCTCGACGATCGTCAACGGGAGGCGACCGAGGAGGTCGAGCGCATCCTTGCCGCCGCCGTTCGGGTGATGGAACGGGTGGCACCGGAACCCCCACGGGTCAGCGACATCGTCACCGAGGCCGGCTCGTCGAACAAGGCGTTCTACCGCTACTTCGCCGGCAAAGACGACGTGATCCTCGCGGTGATGGAGCGCGGCGTCGGGATCGTCGTCTCCTACCTGCAGCACCAGATGGCCAAGGAACGCACACCGACCGGCCAGGTGCGACGCTGGATCGAAGGCGCGCTGGCGCAGGTCGCCGATCCGCACCTGATCAGTATGAGTCGTGCTGCTGCCGGCCAGGTTTCGGCGACCGCCGACTGGCGGGCCGCTGACGATGCGATCATGCGGCCGATGCGTGAACTGCTGGTCGGCCCGATTGCGGCGTTGGGCAGCAAGGACATTGCGCGCGACGCCGACGCCGTCTTCCAGTGCACGGTGTCGGCCATGCGCCGCTACCTGGATTCCGCGCAGCGGCCCACCGCGGCCGACGTCGACCATCTGGTGCAATTCTGCCTGCGCGGACTGGCGGCCGGCTGATGCGTGCCATCGTCTGCCACTCCTACGGACCGCCAGAGGATCTTGTCATCGACGAGGTCGCCGATCCGGTGCCAGGACCGGGCCAGTTGGTGGTCCGGGTGCACGCGGCGGCGGTCAACTTCCCCGATGTACTCATGATCGACGGCAAGTATCAGGTCAAGGCTCCGGTTCCGTTCACCCCGGGTAGCGAGCTCGCCGGAGAGGTCATCGCGGTCGGTGCGGGCGTGGCTTACGCACCGGGACAACGTGTTTCGGCCGCCACGTTCGTCGGGGCGTTCGCCGAGCAAGCGGTCCTGCACGCGGCGGGGGTGGCCGAGATACCCGGCGACATCGACTATGCGTCCGCAGCGGCGTTCGGCGTCACCTACCGGACCGCGTATCACGCGCTGCGATCTGTCGCCACCGTCGCGGCGGGTGATTGGGTCGTCGTCCTTGGCGCGGCAGGAGGCGTGGGTTTGGCCGCGGTGGATCTGGCGGTGGCGATGGGGGCGCGGGTGCTGGCCGCCGCGTCGAGTCCGGAGAAGCTCGAGCTGTGCCGGCAGCGCGGCGCAGAGGCGACGGTCGATTACGACCGGGAGGACCTGAAGATCCGTATCCGCGAACTGACCGGCGACGCGGCGCGCGTGGTTCTCGACCCGGTCGGAGGACGCTATGCGGAGCCGGCGCTGCGGGCGCTCGCCCGGGGCGGAACCTTCATCACCCTCGGTTATGCCGCCGGCTCGATCCCATCGATCCCGCTGAACCTGGTCCTGCTCAAAGGAATCAGCGTCCGCGGCATGGAGATCCGCTCCTTCGTCAGCGACCGGCCGGACGACTCTGCGCGCGATGTGCGGGAGTTGGCAGAGATGTTCGCCAGGGGAGTCATCCGGCCGTATATCGGTGCGCGGTTCCCGCTTGTCGACACCGCGGCGGCGTTACGGCTCGTCGCCGACCGCAAGGCGATCGGCAAGGTGGTCATCGACGTCACGGCGTGACCCGGTTCTCCTGCGTCACATACGCCTCTCGGTGCCGGGGCACTCATTGTGCCCACCTTCGAGCGAAAACTGATTGCCCGCAATCGGATTTCGCTCGAAGGCGGGCACATCGGTATCTCCCGGCGCGAAGAGCTGGTGAGGCGGATGTGAACAGCACCCTGCCTATGGTGTGACGATGTTGAACGACGGATCGGGCCGGTCGAGCACACCCAGGAATTGCTGCACGGCCGCCTGGTCGCCGGAGAGCTCGAACCCCGATGAGGTGAAATCCCCCATCCCCAGCATCAGCAGACGAAAAGCACTGTCCAGCTTGATCGTCGCGGCCGCTGTCACCGCATCGGCGGGCACCCGACGATGCACCAGCACACCGTTGCGCAGCGCCAGCCGGTAGTTGGCGTCGCGATCGGCCAACGTGACGTCGATGGCGATGTCCAGGTCCCACGCCCGGGGTCCGTTGATGCTGATAGCCAGGCCGTCGAAAATCTGCTCCGGCGTCAGCGCAGACATCAGCGTCGGCGACGAGACCTGCCCAGCGGTACCGAAGTTCCCGTCACGCAACTCGGCGGCGCCGGAGAGGAAGAAGTTGCGCCACGTCGCGTTTTCCGCCCCATACGCCAACTGCACCAACGTGGCCGCAAGCAGGTTGCGTGCGCCGGCATGCGTATCGTCGGCGAAGACAGCGTGATCGAGCAGCGTTGCAGCCCAACGTAAATCACCGTCGTCGAACGCATGCTGGGCCAGTTCGACGACGCGGTCGACGCCGCCGATCGCCTCGACGTACCGGGTGGCCAGCGCCTCGGGCGGGTGCGGCCACAACCGTGCCGGGTTGCCGTCGAACCAGCCCATGTAGCGCTGGTAGATCGCCTTGACGTTGTGGCTGACCGACCCGTAGTAGCCGTGGGTGTGCCAGGCCCGTTCCAGCGCCGGTGGCATTCGCATCGTCTCGGCTATCTCGGCCCCGTTGTGACCCTGGTTGAGCAGCCGCAGCGTCTGATCGTGCAAGTACGCGTACAGATCGCGTTGCAGCGAAAGGAATTCGACGAGTCGCTCGCGTCCCCACGTCGGCCAGTGATGCGAGGCGAACACCACCTCGGCCCGGTCGGCGAACGTGTCGATCGCCTCAGTCAGGTACCCCGACCACGCATGCGGATCGCGGACCAGGGCGCCGCGCAGCGTCAGCAGATTGTGCAGGTTGTGAGTGGCGTTCTCGGCCATGCACAACGCGCGGAATTGCGGAAAGTAGAAGTGCATTTCAGCCGGCGCCTCGGTGCCCGGCGCCATCTGGAACTCGATCTCGACCCCGTCGATGGTGTGGGTTTCACCGGTGCTCGCAACGTCGACGGTCGGCACGATCAGCGCTACCTCGCCCTGCGACGGCACTTGGCCCAGACCGCAACCGACGTGTCCGTCCGCGCCGCGCGCCAGCAGGGTGCCGTACATGTAGGTGGCGCGGCGCGTCATCGCCGGACCGGCATAGACGTTTTCCTGCACGACATGCTCGGTGAACCCCTCGGGCGCCAGTACCGCCACCTTGCCGGCGTCCACATCGGCCTGCGAGGTCACGCCAAGCACGCCGCCGAAATGGTCCACGTGGCTGTGGGTGTAGATGACCGCGACGACGGGCCGCTCGCCCCGGTGGGTGCGGTAGAGCTGTAGCGCCGCGGCCGCTACCTCGGTGGAGACCAGCGGGTCAATGACGATCAGCCCGGTGTCGCCCTCGACGAAGCTGATGTTGGAGAGATCCAGGCCGCGCACCTGGTAAATGCCCGGCACCACTTCGTAGAGGCCTTGCTTGGCGGTCAGCTGGCATTGCCGCCACAGGCTCGGGTGCACCGATGGCGGCGCATCGCCGGCAAGGAACGCGTAGGCGTCGTTGTCCCAGACCACCCGACCGTCGGCGGCCTTGACCACGCACGGCGTCAACGCTCCGATGAATCCCCGGTCGGCGTCGTCGAAATCGGCGGTGTCATCAAGCGGCAGCGAATCCATTGGCTCATCCTGTCAGCCTTGCCAAGCCCCGACTGGCCGATCGAGAAGCCGCCCGGCAAACGCCGGGTGAAGCAGCGTCATGCCCTCTCAACAGCAGCTCGAATTTTGCTTAAAGTGCTATCCGCGGTTTCAGCAAAGCTGCATACTGCGCAAACGGTGCGTCATTGCCGACGTGCCGCAACATCAACAAAGGAGTACCGGGTGAAGCGTTCAGTAACGGTCGCGGCGGCTGCGGCGGCGATCGTCGTCGTAGGCCTGTCTGGCTGTTCGAGTGACAAGTCGTCGTCGGGCGGCTCGAGTGGGTCGTCTGGCGGCAGTGGCCCCACTGCCTCGAGCGGCTCATCGACAGCGAAAGTGACCATCGACGGCAAAGACCAAACCGTGCAGGGCACCGTTGCCTGCACTTCGGCCGCCGGCACCGAGAACATCGCGATCGGTGGCGCACAAACCGGCATCGGCGTCGTGCTGACCGACGCAAGCCCGCCCGCGGTGAAGTCCGTCGGGCTGGGCAACGTCAACGGGGTGACGCTTGGATACACCCCCGGCGTCCCCGGTGCGGGTAAGGCCACCGCGACCAAGGATGGCAGCAAGTACAAGATCAGCGGGACCGCGACCGGGGTGGACATGGCCAACCCGATGCAGCCCGTGAACAAGCCCTTCGAAATCGACGTGACCTGCCCCTAGGGCGTCCTCTCGAGGTAGTCAGACCGCACGACAGCGACGACCCGGCGTCGCTCTCGTGCGGCTGTAGCCTCAGGCGTCGTCGGCGAGTGGCAATCGCACCGTGAACTCGGTGTGTCCCGGCGCGCTCTCCAACGTGATCGTGCCGTGGTGTGCCTTCACCACCGCCGAGACGATCGCCAGGCCCAATCCCGTGCTGCCGCCTTTGCGGGATCGCGACGTGTCGCCGCGGGCGAACCGCTCGAACACTTCTGACTGCAGCTGCTCCGGAATGCCCGGGCCGTTGTCGCGCACGCTCAGCACGGCATGCGTGTCATCAGCGCCCAATCGCGTGGTGACGACGGTGCCCGCGCCGGTGTGGACGCGGGCGTTGGCCAGCAGGTTGGTCATCACCTGGTGTAGCCGTGCCGCGTCGCCGGCGACCATCACCGGCTCTTCGGGCAGGTCGAGTTCCCACTGATGATCCGGACCGGCGACATGCGCATCGCTGACCGCATCCACAGCCACCCGCGACAGATCGACCGCCCCGCGTTCCAGCGGCCGGCCGGAGTCCAGGCGGGCGAGCAGCAGCAGGTCCTCGACGAGATGCGTCATCCGTTCGGTTTCGGATTGCACGCGGCTCATGGCATGCGCCACCGCGTCGGTGTCGTCCCCCACCCGCTGGGCCAACTCGGTGTAGCCACGGATGGCGGCCAGCGGGGTGCGCAGCTCGTGGCTGGCATCGGCGACGAACTGCCGCACCCGCGTCTCGCTGGCCTGCCGCGCCGACAGCGCGGCACTGACGTGGTCGAGCATCTGGTTGAGCGCGGACCCGAGCTGGCCGACTTCGGTGCGCGGGTTGGCATCTGACTCGAGTACCCGCACCGGCAACGTCACCTCACCGCGGTCCAGTGGCAAGTCGACGACCTCGCCGGCGGTTTGGGCGACGCGCCGTAGTGGTGCCAGCGCCCGCCGGATGATCACGATGCCCGCCGTGGTGGCTGCGGCGACGGCGATCGCGGTGACGACACCGAAGATCAGCAGCACGCGGATCATGGTGGCGTCCACATCGGACATCGACAGGCCGGTGACGACGATGTCGCCGCTGCGGCGGGCATAGGCGGCGACTACGCGGTACCGGCCCAAGCCGTCGATGTCCCGGGTCACCGGAGGCCGGTCGACCGCGACCTTGCCGAGCTCACGCCGGGCCGGATCGGTCACGGCGGCACGTCCGCCGGCCGCTGTCAGGTAGCCGGCCTCGATCTCCCCGCCGTTTCTGATCACCGCCCCGACCATGCCGACCGGCTGAGCCGGAGCGTCCAAAAAGACCGGGCCCGGCCCGGGCCGGGGGAACGGCCGCGGATGGTGCCGCCACGGCGCGGTGGCCGGCTCGGCGAAGATCCGCACCGACCGTTGCGAGGCATCGTGCAGCTGGGTGTCGAGCTGCGCCAGCAGGTACTTGTATAGCGCCAATTCAGTTGCCGCGCCGATGCCGACACAGACGATGACGAGAACGACCAGCTGGCCGACCAACAGGCGGAACCGAAGGGACCAGCCCCCGCCCATCGCTAGCGAGCCGGCTTGAGGACGTAGCCGGCGCCGCGCAGCGTATGAATCATGGGCTCGTGCCCGTTGTCGATCTTCTTGCGTAGGTAGGAGATGTAGAGCTCGACGATGTTGGACCGGCCGCCGAAGTCGTAACTCCACACCCGGTCGAGGATCTGCGCCTTGCTCAGGACTCGCTTGGAGTTACGCATCATGAAGCGCAGCAGCTCGAATTCGGTGGACGTCAATGAGATCGGCTCACCCGCGCGGGTCACGTCGTGGCTGTCCTCGTTGAGCACCAGATCGCCGACAACAAGCTGCGCGCCGCTGTCCTCGGTGGTCACCCCGGTGCGCCGCAGCAGTGCGCGCAGCCGCAGCACCACTTCTTCCAGGCTGAACGGTTTGGTGACGTAGTCGTCGCCACCGGCGGTGAGGCCCGCGATGCGGTCCTCGACAGCGTCTTTCGCCGTCAACAGCAACACCGGCAGCTGCGGGGTCTCCTCCCGGAGTTTGCGTAGGACATCGAGCCCGCTCATGTCGGGCAGCATCACGTCGAGAACGACGACGTCCGGCCGCTGCGATCGGGCGGACTCCAGGGCGGCCGCACCGTCACCCGCGGTCGCGATGTTCCAGCCTTCGTAGCGCAAAGCCATCGAAACCATCTCGGCCAGAACGGGTTCGTCATCGACGACCAGTACGTTGATCGGATTTCCGTCGGCGCGGCGCATGACGACCCGCTCTACGGGGGCTTGGCCGGCGGGGGCTTGGGGTTGGCTCACAACTACCTAGTATGCGCATGCCGATGAGGCGTTGCTATGGCGCTACTATGTGCCAGCTGTGAGCCAACCCGGCCGCAGGTCAGAGGTTAGAACCAGACTTTTCGGCCACCCACCGGACGTCCGACCGCGCCGAGGACCCACAGAATCACGCCGATCACGACGAGAATGCCGCCGATCGTGTACAAGATGCTGAGGCTTGGAACAAAATATCCGATGACGAGCAGAACGATTCCGAGCACAATCACGATGCCTCCTTGTTTTTCAATTATTCCGGCGGTTATGCCGGCAGTTATTCAGACTGATGTCACATGAGTCGGCGTCAGTACCAATAACGCCTGCCGCCCACTGGGCGTCCAACAGAACCGAGAACCCACAACACGGCACCTATCACCAGGAGTACGACACCGATTGTTTGCAGCACCGCCACTTTCAGGACGTATCCCAATATCAGCAAGATGATGCCAAGGCCGATCATGACGCCTCCATTCCAATCAGTTGGTCGACGTCCAGAGCAGGCATCGAACTGGGTTGCGGTAAATGGCAATCGGTCACCTTCGGGTTGACCCCCGCGTAATTCAGGGGACCTACCAACACGGTGACCGCGATAGTGCTTAAAGTGGCACAATTCTGATCGGTATTTTTCAGATAGTCCCGCTGGAAAGCGGCGATTACGCCGATCACCAACCAGACCACCACGATCGAACTGATCAATCCTCCACCACGCATCCTGACCTCTTTTCTTGGGGCAAAATCGTAGAGCTTGGCTAAGGTACCCAAGCCGGAAAGCGTCCAAACATTTGGACACAATATCTGAAATACCGACACGGGCGTTATCCGCCCCAGATGGCGCCTAACAGCGGTTTTACCGAAATTGGGGCATCAAAAAGGTACTTATGTACCAAAGAGCCGCGACGGATGAGCCGGCCGGTGTCGCTGCGCCAGCAAATCAGGGATGCTGACCTTTAAGGACGCCGGGCCGAGGTGAAGACGACGGGGGGCATCACGTCGTCCGCCGGCACGTTCCGGCCATGCAAGGCCAGCAGATCAGCCATGCCGATCGCCGATGATTCCCAGCCGTGCGCGCCCAACCAGTCGACGATCTCGGTGCGTTCCTCCGGGTACCAGAGTTCCTCTATGTTGGGGATCTCGGTGCCGAGCACCTGGGCGGCCGCGGCACGCAGGCGTTTCGATTGTTCGTGCTGGCTGGCCAACAGATCCGGGTTCACCGCGTTCTTCGACGGCCCGTTCGTCGCCAACCTGCTGCCGGGAGCGCTGAGCGAATGGATCCGTTCGAACAGAAGGTCCTGCGCCGCCGCGGGCAAATAGCGCAGCAAACCCTCGGCCGACCACATCGTCGGCGCAGATGCGTCAAAGCCCGCTTGCTGCAACGCGGTTGGCCAGTCCTGGCGCAGGTCCACCGCGACGCTGACCAGATTGGCGGCCGGCTGCGCGCCCTTGTTGCGCAGGGTGCTGGACTTGAACTCCAGCACTTTCGCCTGGTCCAGCTCGTACACCGTGGTCCCGTCGGGCCACGACAACCGCCACGAGCGCGAGTCCAGGCCAGACGCCAGGATCACCACCTGCCGGATACCGGAGGCCACCGCGTCGAGGAACAACTCGTCGAACCACTTGGTGCGCACGGCCATGAAGTCGACCATCACCTGCATGTGGGCGCCGAGGTCCGGAACCAGCTCGGTCAGCGCGGCCGACAGCTCGGGATCCGACGTCAAGCTCCACATGCCCGGACCGGCAGCATCGAGAAATGCGCGGGCGAACGGATCTTGAATCAGTGGGTTCTCGCTGTCGGTCTCAGCGGCTCGGGCCGCAGCGACACCGAGCGCGGTCGACCCCACACTCTCGGTGATGTCCCAAGAATCATTGTCGGTCCGCGCCATCGTCGCTCCTGCCGTTAGTAGCCAGCATCGGACATTACGTGGGCCCGCTGTGAGGACGCTGCGGTAGCTTCACTTCCGTGGAGGAGCTCAAAGCCCCGGACGGCCTGGCGGAGTGGATGTCGGAGCAAGGCCTGGGAGATGGCCCGCTGGAGGACGTCTCCACGATCACCGGCGGAACGCAGAACATCATGCTGCGCTTTACCCGCTCGGGCCGACCATATGTGCTGCGCCGCGGGCCGAAGCATCTGCGGCCGCGCAGCAACGTCGTGATCATGCGGGAAACCGAGGTATTGACGGCGCTGGCCGGCACCGACGTGCCGCATCCCCACCTGATCGCCAGCTGCGCCGACACCGAGGTGATCGGCGACGCGGTTTTCTATCTGATGGAGCCGATCGACGGATTCAACGCCGGCCAGGAACTGCCGGAGCTGCACGCCGCCGATCCGGCCATCCGGTTCGAGATGGGGTTGTCGATGGCTGAGTCCCTGGCCAAGCTCGGCGCGGTCGACTACGCCGCAGTGGGCTTGAGCGGCTACGGCAAGCCGGACGGTTTCCTGGAACGTCAAGTGTCGCGCTGGCTTTCAGAGCTGGAGTCATACCAGCAGTTCGACAACTACCCCGGACCGGACATCCGCGGCGTCGACGACGTCGCCAGCTGGCTGGACAACGGCCGGCCGTCGCACTGGACGCCGGGCATCATGCACGGCGACTATCACGCCGCCAACGTGATGTTCTCCCGCACCGGCCCCGAAGTCGTCGCGATCGTCGACTGGGAGATGTCCACGATCGGCGATCCGCTGCTCGACCTCGGCTGGCTGCTGGCCACCTGGGGAGGGTCCCCGGCATTCGGCGGCGCGCTGTTCGCCCACGGTGGGTTGGCCGCCCCCGGCGATCTGGTCGAGCAGTACGCCCGCAACACCACCCGCGACCTGTCACACATCAGCTGGTACACCGTATTGGCGTGCTTCAAGCTCGGGATCGTGCTGGAGGGCACCCATGCGCGGGCCTGCGCCGGCAAGGCCCCGAAGGAGGTTGGCGATTTGCTCCACGAGGCCACCGTGCGATTGTTCGAGCAGGCCCTGACCCTGATGGACACCCGATGATCGACTTCGACATACCTGCCGACACGGCGGCGCTGCGCGACCAGATTCGAGCCTTCGTCAGCGACAAGATCGTGCCCTACGAAACCGATCCCCGGCTTACCCGGCACGGTCCCGACGACGACCTGCGCACCGAGTTGGTGGGCCTGGCCCGCGACGCCGGGCTGCTGACGTTCCAGGCGCCCAAGCGCTTCGGCGGGCGCGAGCCGTCGCACCGCGATCAGGCGGTGCTGTTCGAGGCGGCCGGCTGGTCGACGCTGGGCCCGATTGCGCTCAACTGCGCTGCGCCCGATGAGGGCAACATGTTTCTGCTAGGGCGGATCGCCAGTCAAGAACAAGTCGAGCAGTTCCTCATTCCGGTGATCGACGGGCGGCAGCGGTCGGTGTTCGCGATGACCGAGCCCGGTGGCGCCGGCTCGGATCCCAACCAGCTGAACACCGAAGCGGTATTCGACGGCAGCCATTACGTCATCAACGGCCGCAAGTGGCTGATCACCGGCGCGAACGGCGCGCGGACCTGGATCATCATGGCCCGCGTCGCGCCGAATCCGGATGGCCCGGACGGCCCGACGCTGTTCCTCTGCGAGGGCCCGGGCGCTGAGGGCTCGGAAGGCATCGAGATCGAGCGGGTGATGAACACCATGGACCGCAACTACGTCGAAGGCCATGGCGTGGTTCAGTTCAACGATCTGCGGCTGCCCGCCTCGGCGGTACTGGGCGAGGTCGGCCAAGCGCTGCGCTACGCGCAGTTACGGCTGGCGCCGGCGCGGCTGACGCACTGCATGCGCTGGCTGGGTGCTGCCTCGCGCGCGCAGTCGATCGCGATCCGCCATGCCCGCGAGCGCACCGCGTTCGGTAAGACCCTCGGTGAGCATCAAGGCGTCAGCTTCATGATCGCCGACAACGAGATCGCCTTGCAGCAATGCCGACTCGCGATTTGGTGGGCGTGCTGGACGCTGGACATGGGCGATCGGGGCACCGGCCGGCATGAAAGCTCGATGGTCAAGGCCTACGTGTCCGAGGAGCTGTTCAAGGTCGCCGACCGCTGTGTTCAAATCCTGGGCGGCATAGGCATTTCCGACGAGACGCCGGTCGGGATGATCTTCTCCGACATACGTGCCTTCCGGCTCTACGACGGACCGACCGAGGTGCACAAGTACGCGATCGCCCGGCAGGTGCTGCGCCCCTAGGCGCTACTCACTCAAACCGGCAAGTGCTGCATCCAGTGACGGGTACAGCGCGACGATTGTGTCGAGGCCGGTCAACTGGATCGGTCTGGCGGCCGCTTGGTTGTCAGCTATCACGGCGATCCGAGTCGATGCGCCGATTTTTTCATTGGTGGCCGCCAAGATCCTCAAACCGACCGACGCCATGAACGTCACGTCGGACAGCTGGATCGCGAGGACAGGCGGGTTCGCTTCGAGAGCCTCCGCGATCGCCGCTTCGAAGGCGGGTGCGGTGCTCAGGTCGATCTCGCCGCCAATGCTCACCACCGCGGCGCCATCCCGATGCGCGACGGAGGTGGTGATCGCATCCGCAGCTGACAACGGAAATCCTTCTGCTGAAGTAGTCGGGTAACGCCCGGCGGATCCGATCCCGACCTGAGCCGCCTGGCAAATTCGCAGAAATCGTACTGCAAGCCTGGGCGTGACGCGCCTCCGTTAGTCTGGAGACCGAGACTTTTGTCTGCCGCGGAGAACCGGGAGGTTCAATGTCGACGTCGCCGCGCCGGCCCTGGTGATGCTCGCGCCGGTGCTTTCCGCATGACATCCGACGATTTTCACACCCAGTACGCGGCAGCGTTACGCGCCTACCTGCAGGCGCCCGGCGACAAAGACCTCGCGGTCGGCAACGAGCTGGGGCGCCAAGCGCTCAGCGACGGCGTCGGCATGCTGGGGATCGTCGAGCAACACGCTGAGCTTGTCCGCCAACTGGTGCAGGACATTCCGGACTTCGACGGCGCGGAGGCGCTGGCTTTCCTGCTGCACACGCTTGCCCCGCTTGACGCCGCGACGCGGCGATCCGAGGAACAGCGGGCCCGCGCTGACGATCTCGCCGATCGCGACGAGTTCCGCAATGCGGTGGTGAACTCACTGCAGGAGGGGTTCTTCGTCTCCGACCGCAACGGCTCGATCATCGAACTCAACGACGCCTTCGCCAAACTCACCGGCTACCCGGCGCAGGGCCTGCCCTACCGATGGCCCTATCCCTGGTTGGTCGACGAAAAGGCCGCACTACTGCAGCAATCCAGGCTGCTCGATGAGACCCAAGTCCAGTACGAAACGCCGATCCGGCATCGCGACGGACGACTGGTGTGGGTCGTCGCCAACGTGAACCGGGTCAACCGTGACAACACCGACGACGACGTCTACGTGGGCACACTTCGCGACATCACCGCCGAACGCGCGTTCGCCGCGCGGGAAAGCGCAGTACTGCGCCTGGCCACGGCGGTCAGCGTGGCCAAAAGCATGTCGGACGTCTTGACGATCACCCTCGACGAATGCCGCCTGGCGCTAGATGTGCATCGGGTGGTGGCGGCAGTGTGGCCGATCAGCGGAGCAGAGCCCACGATTCAGGTTGCCGGGGAGCGGCTTTCGCCCCAGTGGAAGCTTCTCGATCCCCCGCTGCGGGAGATCTTCAAGCAGGCCCGACGCCAGTTGCCACTCACTGTCCAACCCATCGAAAGTCCAGATTCCCCAGGACAATCGAGCGGCATCGTCGCCGTACTCACCGGCGGCGGTGATGTCGCCTTGTGGCTCGAGCTTCGGGTGCCGCGACGGATCAGCGGCGAAGACCGCCTGCTGGTCACCGTGCTCGTCGGCCACCTCGGCCTGGCGATCCAGCACGTGCGCCAATTCGAGGCAGCCCGCGAAACCTCACTCACCTTGCAGCACGCCATGCTGGCGCCCACCACGCTTCCGCCCGGCTTCGCGGTGCGCTACGAGCCCGCGGTGACTCCGCTCGAAATCGGCGGCGACTGGTATGACGTGCTGCCCGTCGGCGACCACCGGATCGGCATCATCGTCGGTGACTGCGTGGGACGCGGGCTGTCGGCCGCGGCGGTGATGGGCCAGCTTCGTGCCTCCGCGCGGGCGCTGCTGCTCACCGGCGCCGAGCCCGCAAGGTTGCTCGAAGAGCTCGACGCGGTGGCCGAACTGATCCCGGATGCATTCTGCACCACCGTCTTTCTGGCTGTCCTCGACACCGAATCCGGCGAATTCTCCTACAGCTGTGCCGGCCATCTGCCTGCGGTGCTGGCCAGGCCGGGGGCGGGGCACACCCTGATCTCGGGCGCTCGTTCGGTGCCGTTAGCCTTGCAGCGCAGTGCTTCTCGTCCGCAGGCTTCGGTGACGCTGCCGCCTGGTTCGACTCTGCTGCTCTACACCGACGGGCTGGTCGAGCGGCGCGACGTGACGCTCGACGACGGCATCGCGCACCTCGGCCAGACGGTCGCCCGCGGACTTAACCTGACGGCCGACGACGTTGCGGACGCGGTGCTCGCCGAGCTGGCACCACCGGCCGGATACGACGACGATATCGCGATCGTCGTCTACCGACGCCCCTACCCGCCGCTGGCGATCCACCGAACTATCAACGCCGACCAGCTCGGCGAACTGCGCCAACAACTCTCGGGATGGCTACGCGGCGCCGGTGTGGCCGAGGAGCGGGTCGCCGACATCGTGCTGGCGGTCAACGAAGCCGTCGCCAACAGCATCGAGCACGGTTACCGGGGCCGAAAACTGGGGAAGGTTCGGATCAACGGCTCAAATGACGGCGCGCGGGTGGATCTCAAGATCACCGACAAGGGTAAATGGCGGCCGGCGGCCGCCGACCCGGGCACCCGCGGACGCGGGTTGTTGTTGATTCGCGCAGTGAGCGACTGGTTGGAATTGGATTGCACGCCAAAGGGAACGACGGTCGCTATGAGCTTCAGCCTGAATGCCTGACTACGGCAGCACTGTGTGCATCAGCATCACGTCGTAGGCCGACCACAGAGACAGATTGAAGTACAGATCTTTGCCGCTCGACCACGGGTGGATCATCGGCGCGTAAATGCCGCCGGGCATCTGGAACGACGACACCAGAGGCTGCTCGGGACTCCACGGCCCCTCCGGTGCCGGCGCGGTTCGCGCGATGACGTCGTTGTTGCCACCGTTGGTGTAGAGCACCAGATACTGCTTCAGGTAATCGTTGTACTGCGCCGACATCTCGCCGACCGGCCCGGGGAAGATCGGCGTCGCGGCTCCCGGGTCGGCCGGCACCCAGCCGCGTCCCTCACCGTTCCAGTACTGATATTTGCCGACATCCGGCAACGCGTTCGGTTGAACCCGGGACAGGAACGCCGCACCGCTGCGGCCGGCTGGGGTTCCGAACGAGTACAGGTAGCCGTCCTTGCCTCGCATCAACGCGGCCATCTGGAAATTCTCGTTACCAGGAACAAATCGGCCGCCGGGCACGGTGTCGGCCCCGGCCAGGCGGACGCTGGTGGGGTAGACGCCCCAGGTCTGACCGTTGTCCAACGAACGGGCGATCCCGGAGTAGTTCGTCGACCACTCCCCGTCGCGACCCCAGTTCTTGATCGACATGAAGCTCATGTACTGGGTTCGCCCGAGCGAGAGCGCCGACGTCGGGATGATTCCGGTCTCGTGGCCCGCTTTGTGGATGCTGTTGAGCACCTGCTTGGACAGGCCCGGCGCCCACACCGGCGATCCGGAGTACGGGCTGTTGGGCACGCCGTCGGCCACGTGAATGCCGTGCGACAGGTCGTGGTCCTGGCTGCGGAACAGCACGTTGTACCGCCACTGCTGACCATGCACAGCGCAGTAGCCGAAGGTGTCGCCAAACGCCATCAACACCTGACGGTTAGCGGGATCGCCATTGTCCCAGGGAATCCCGAGGTCGGTACCGGAGATGCCGAACCTTTCCAGAGTCCGGTTTGGGCTGTTGGGTCCGGTCACGTACTCGACGAGTGACGTCGGCGCGCCCGCGATCCCGGCGGGAGGCGGTGACGGCTGCACCGGAACAGCCTCCGGGACAGCCTGATTGACGTTCGGTGACTGCGGGACGGCCGCACCGGGAACCGGAGGAACAGGCGTCACCGCCGCCTGAAGCTGGGCTGGCCGTTGCGGGATGGCTTTGAGCAGACCGGAAATCAGCGGACCCAGTTTAGGCAGCGGCGCGTTGTCGTTGGTGCCGCGCGGCCTGCGCCCCGTCGGCGGCGCTGCCGGCCCGGGCGACGGGATGGTCGGCATTCCGGCAGGCGGAGGCACGTTGGCCTCCGGGGCTGAGCATGGCAACGCTGACGCCGGAGGGGCATAGCCGACCGGCACGATGACGCCGGCAACGGTGGCCGCGGCCACCGATACCGAAAGGATGCGACGAATCGCCGACATGTCCCACCTCTCCAGGGGAAGAGCCGTCGCCGTTGGAACACGTTGACGTCCGAGGTTACTCATGTGACGATAGAGGCGGATGTAACAGTTGAAACGTCTGTGTTTTCAATAGGTACGGATCTGTGACCGTGTCGAAACAGGCGCACTAGACATGGTGCGCACAGCCTTTGCCCACGATGCTGTGGTTTTCATGCGCAACGGCGCCAGCCCGAGTGCGCTCGGCGGTGCGATCACCGCGGCGTTGTGCGGCGGGTGGGACCACCAACCGCCGTGCCCGCTCGCGCCGCACTACGTCAGCAACGTCACAGATGGTGAAACCGTCTCCGTCCGGGTGGTTTTCGCCACCGAACCGGCGAACGAGCAGCGGGTGCGCACGCTGATCGGTGAGGCGTTGGCCACCGGGCAGTTGACTGTTCCGGACGGCGGTGTCGCGCAGTGGGAATTACGGTCGGCATCTCCGGGGCGTGTCCGCGCTGACGAAGAAGACCTCGCCGCCGGTCTGATCGCGCACTGAGGCGGCTAGTAGCGCACAATCACGCGCCCACACGCCGAGCAGGCGTGAACCGAACAGGCATCGAGTGGATGCCGTTGATCAGCGTCGATGGCATGCGCTCGATCGGTCCCACCAACTCCATATTCGTCATCCGGCTCAGCACCTCCGCTACCAGCGCAGCCGCCTCCACCCGGGCCAGGTTTGCGCCGAGGCAGAAATGGGTGCCGCCACCGCCGAACGCTATGTGCGGGTTGGGTTTACGAGTTACATCGAAACGTTCGGGATCGACGAAGCGGGTCTCGTCCCGATTAGCCGACGGGTAGAACATCGCCACCCGGTCGCCCTTGTGGACAGCCACCCCGCGTAGTTCGGTGTCCCTCGTGGCCGTGCGGAAGAACGCGATGAAGGTGCTGACGTAGCGGAGCATCTCTTCAACCGCAGTCGGCAGCAGCGACGGCTCCGCCTCAAGCTTGGCCCGCTCCTCCGGATAATCCATCAGCGCGCACATGCCGCCGGCGACCAGGTTGCGGGTCGTGTCGCCGCCCGCGTTGATCAACAGCATGAACAAGAAGTTGAACTCTCTCTCGGAGAGCCGCTGTCCGTCGACCTCGGCATGCAGCAGCGATGTCGCGATGTCATCGCAAGGGTCCGCACGTTTGCGGGCCACCAGTTCCCTTGAGTACCCGAACATCTCGGCGGCCGCCCTGATCGCGCGCGAGCCGCCGATCCGACCGGTGTTCATGATCTCGGTCAGCTCGTACAGGCGGTAGCCGTCTTCCAGCGGAATGCCCAGCATTTCGGCGATGACGTATGAGGGCAGCGCCCCGGCGACGTCGGTGACGAAGTCGCACTCACCCCGCTCGATGACGCTGTCGACCACGTCGCGTGCCATGTCCGCGATGCGTTCGTTGAGCTTCGCTACCTGGCGCGGCTTGAATCCTTTGCTGACCAGCATCCGTAGCGCGGTGTGCCGCGGCGGGTCCATCGTCAACATCATCACGCCCCGCTGGTCGGCGATGTCGTCGGGACCGGGCACGTCGAAGTACACCCCGGTCGCCTCCGACGACCACGTGGCGCTGTCGCGGGAGACAGCAACGACTTCGTCGTAGCCGGTGAGCGCAAGGAACCCGGGCCCATTCTTGTAGGGGTGCCACGCCACGGGCGCGCACTCGCGGAGCTTGCGAAACGCATCGAAGGGCACGCCGGACGCGTAGGTGGCCGGATCGGCGAGGTCGACGCCGCCGATGCTGATCGCGTCTTCGGTCACACCCCGGCTCCTGTCTGGTGATGATCGCGCTCGCGACCGGACGGTGTAGCCGGTACCGGCAACACGGCGTCACCGATCGCCGCCAATATCGCCGGGTGATAGGCGGAATGATCGCCGACGGGTGTGGCGATCAAGCGGGGTGGCCGCGGCGTGGTTCGAAGCCGGTCCAGGGCTGCCCGACCGCCTATGGCAGTGAACTGGTCCGCATCCTCGGGAGAGACAATGAGCGTCACGTCGGTTCCGCGGCGGGCAAGAATTGTCAGAACATCCTCTGGCCGAAACACAAGTCCGACCCAGCTCAACACACGCAGGACGGATCGCGGGAGGTGTTTATGCATCAGCCTTTTCGTCGAATTCCGGGCCGGGTTGAAAAGTACTTTGAGACGTTTTCCCTTGGATTCGCCCACGCCGCCGACCGTCGCACCGGCCGTGCCCGCCCGTAGCGCTCTCCTGCGAAAGTTCCACTGTGTCAACAGTGTTGGGGTAATACGCCAATTCCACACCAGCAGGTTGACCAGGATCGCCGACCGCGCACCGATATTGCGGGCGGTGTGCGCGGCATACCACGAGCCAGAACAGACACCGACAAGCTCGAGTCGGTCGGCGTCGCGGCACGCATGTCTGGCCACCGATATCGAGTCGGCGATGTCCGCCTTGGAATACACCGTGCGCCGAGGGTCGAGGCGGATCTGGCCCGACAAGCCCAGTCCGGCCATGTCCCAGCGCACGGCCTGGGACCCGGCCGCTGCAATGCGGCGTGACAATTCGACCCAGGCCCGCGCGGGTCCCACGTGCAAGTCGATGGCCGTCACAAAGAACAGCACGGTCTTCGCGGGCGCGGAACCACCCTCTAGGGGCAGCGTGCGAATGGCGAATAGGCCGTTCGGCCCGATTCGTTCGATGCTCTCGACCACGTCGTGCCCGTCGGGCCCTTCGGCCGGCATCGTCGCCGTTGTCACATATTCGGGCACGGCGCGATGGGTGCGAGCGGGAACCTTTCCGTCGATCCACTCGATGATCGCATCGACCGCAGCGACGGGGATCGGTAACGACACCTCACTCGGCCGGGCGCATTCCGGCAGACCGGCGGTGACGATCGAATCGACTCCCTCGGCCGACGCCAGAGTCGTGAGGTGTTTGTCGGTCTCGGCCGGTCGTCCGACCAGAAGCACGCTGTCGGCGCGGTAGGCGTTGACTGGGTCGGCATGCATCCGCAGCGCGGTGAATTCCGCGGCGGCGCGCTCGCTGAACCGCCCGCCCAGGACTGCCACTTCGCCGGGTGCAGCAGCGTCCTCGCCCACCGATATCCGGTACAGCGCAGTGTGTTCCCGAAGGTAACGCCTGCCCGTTCCATAGGGATCGAGGTAGACCACGCCGTTGATCGGGTCGGCGTGGGCATGGGTTTGGGCTAGGTAGTCGTCGAGGATCAGGCAGCCGGCACGGATGCCGATAACGGTCGCCGAGTACGCCCCGATCAGCGTGAGATAGTCGAGCGCGTGACCCACGCTGGCCACCCAGTTGGCCACCGCGTCGTCACGGACCTGAGCGTATGCGGAATCGCCCAAGCCCAGGTAGTCGAAGCGCAGCACGGCGAAACCGCGGCGCGCCAGGCTATCGCCGAGGATCCGGTGCAGCCGGACACTGTCCATCCCCTCTTTGCCGAGCGAACCACAGATGAGCACCCCGCCCCTGATCTGGTTGTCGGCCGGCAGATGAACGACGCCGAACAGTGGCGAATCGGGCGGTCCAAAAAATGTCGGGACCTCGGTCGTCGTCGGCGGCAGCGGCGCTCGGGCATGGGGGACCGGCCCCCGGGCGAGTTCGACCGTCAGTCGGGCGGCACGCCGATTGACGCGCTGTCGACCCAGCGCGGCTAGGCGCAGGGGGATTGCGAGGAGGCACAACAGCGCAAAGGGCACGTATCCGGCGGCGTAGACCCAGGAACGCCCCTTCGTGGCGAGTGCGCCCAGCACGAAGTCCCGGCCGAAGGCGATCAGAATGTAGGTCGTACCCAGCACAAGCAGCGGTCGCCACAGACGGCCCAGGCGGTGTACTCCGATCCCCAGGGACAGCAGCGCGAGCAGGTCGGCGAAGAACAGCGCGACCAGGAAGAACCACAGCAGGCCGCCCTGCAGCGGTACCCGGCCGGTGACGACGCCCAGCCAGACGACCAATCCGATGTGCACCGCAAGAGCGGCGGCGAACGCCAAGCCGGCGGGCCGTGCCACGCGGGCCAGCCCGGCAAGGGCCGGGCCGAACAGGGTGGCCGTCGCACCGCCCGCGTAAGAGAGCCAGAAATATACGAACGACCAGCGCGCCGTGGCGCGCACCGCGAGCTCGAGGCCTGCGGGACCGGTGCCGGCAGCGACCAGGATGGCCACGCCGAGCGTGAGCGCACCACCGAATGAGCCCACCACCCACGCCCAGGCCGGGTCACGTCGGCGGGTCATGGCCCACATCCGCTCCAGGCCCATCCTCGTTGGCTTCGCCGCAGACCACGACAACGACGGCCATCGCGTGGCACTCGGCGTGCGACAGCGACAATGACGAGCTGCGCCAGCCCTGGCGTCGTGCCCGCTCGGCGACCGATCCACTCAACCGGAGCCGTGGCAGCGGCCCCTCCCGCGTTACCTCGATCTCGCGCAACGGAAATGGCATGTCGGGTTCGGCAAATGCCTTGATCACTGCTTCCTTGGCCGCGAACCGGGCCGCAAGTCCGGGCACCCGATTGCGACCCTGGCAGTCGTCGATCTCGCCCGTGGTGAACACCTTGCGCAGGTAACGGTCGCCGAACGATGCCAGCGAGTCTGAAACTTCCTGGATAGCAAGGACATCGCATCCGGCGCGGACACGACACCCGTCGACGTCATCCGGCAACGTGATCACGCTGTTGCCGAAATCATCGTACTATCAAGGGGATTCACCGATACGCCTTCCTTGGCGGTCGGGCTGCTGCCGCGGTGGCCTCAGGCAGCCGTCTTGACCAGCTCTTCGATGACCTGCGAGATGTTGTGGACGGACTCAAAGGTGGACTTCTTGAGCACTTCTTCGGGGAATTCGATGTCGAAGGCATCCTCGAGCGCAAGCATCACATCGACCGACGCGTGCGATGTCAGGCCGAGCTTGTAGAGGTCTGCGTGATCGTCCACCTCGCGTGGATCAACCGCCATCCGGCCATGCGCAGCTAAGACGTCACGAACCTGGTTCTCTATCACGCTTTTCCTCGTATTTCTGTCGTAGCTCACATCGGATGAGCCAGTGGGGGTTTCAGCAACTGTGGTGGGTTCAGCCGGGCAACAACGCTTCCGCCGGGACGTAGCTCCCGGTCTCCCTGAGCCGCTTCCGTGCGGCGCGACGGTAGCCGTAGAAGTCCGATATGTGGGCCGGGCTGTCGTACAGCCAATCAAGGGGTTCTCGCATGTTGTCCACATAGCCGATCGAATAGGAGCCCCGCTGATAACCCATCAGCCTGAGCAGACCCTCGGGAAGGGTGCGAGCGATCTCGGGAGGGCAAGCGAGATACTGGTTTTCCTCCTGCCGCAGCCATCCGAGCGAATAGCCCACGTTCATCCCGATCCGGCTGGCCCCGGTGGTATTGGCACCTCCGCCGTGAAAGATCGAGCCGAGGTAGAGCAGGACCGACCCCTTGGTCATGAGCGCCGGAGACGACAGCGCCGGGTCTACGTCATCGGGATCGTCTTCCCAGCGATGACTGCCCACCACCATCCGTGTTGCCCCCGACTCTTCGGTGAAGTCGGTGACAGCCCACATGGTGGCGACTTCGGCTTCGAAACCTCTCGGGAACTGGAAGCGATCGAACGACCACTGATCGCGGTGGATCATCTGCGCCGGCTCACCGGGTCCGATGGTCACCAACTGGGTCAGGTCGATCTGAAAAGTGCTGGCGTGGTCGCCCAATACCAGGTCGAGCGCGTCGATGATGGTCGGGTTGGTGATCAGTGAGCGAGCGGTCGGCGAACGGGCGATCAGCGCGCCCGTGCGGCGGGTGGTTGCGCCCAGGAATTCGGTGTTGCCTACGCCGGTGGCAGCGAGGTGCGGCTCGACCTCGGCCCGGATCTGGTCCATCGTCTCGGCCGGTGCCAGGTCTGCGATGACGACGCATCCGTCGTGCTTGAGTACCTCAGCGATATCCGCGGGCGAGGTGCCCGAACCGACCGAGCGTACTGCTTTTGGCATGTGGAGTACTATACGGGATGATATCCAGACATTTCAATGACTAACGGTTGGTTAAGAGCTACCTTTCATGATTGGTAGCGGAAGGCGGCATCAGATGCTCCCGTATCGGTTCGGTGTTCACGCCTCAGTCGCGCCCACCATGTCAGCGTGGCGGGATCAGGCTCGGATGGCCGAGGATCTCGGCTATTCGACGCTGTATGTCGCCGACCATCTCGGCGAACAGTTCGGGCCGCTGGTAGCCACGACCGTGGCCGCCGAAGCAACCTCGACGCTGCACGTGGGGACCGTGGTGCTGAACAACGACCTGCGTAATCCTGTTGTCCTGGCCAAGGAAATCGCCACTCTCGGCCTGGCGGCCGAAGGACGGGTCGAGGTGGGTCTCGGCGCGGGTTGGCTGGCCAGTGATTACGCGCAGACGGGGATCGAGTTCGACAAGCCATCGGTCCGCGTCGACCGCCTGGCCGAGAGCCTCACCGTGATGAAGAGCCTGTGGAGCGAGGGGAAAGCGACGTTCACCGGCGACTATCACACGGTGCGCGACGCCCGTTGCGATCCTCGGCCCGAGTCACTCCCTCGCGTCATCGTCGGGGGCGGAAGTCGGCGAATCCTCACCGTCGCAGCCGAACACGCAGACACCGTCGGGGTCAACACCAGCCTGGCTTCGGGCCTGAGCGCCGGCGATCTGGCAAGCCAGGCCACCTTCGATCACTACGACCGCTGCCTGACCTGGATACGCGATGCGGCCCCGGACCGGTTCGATTCGATCGAGCTGCAGATCATGGCCTTCGCAACCCGAATCGTCACCAGTAGGCGTGCAGCCGCGCGCACCGCAACCATGCTCGGCCTTCCGGGTGAAGACGCCCTAGAGCTGCCGATCGTCCTGATCGGCACCGTGGAAGAGTTGTGCGAGCGGCTTCTGGAGTACCGCACGAGGTGGGGCTTCACCAACATCGTGGTGCCGGGCGACGCGATGGAATCCTTCGCGCCCGTCGTCGCCCAACTGGCGGGCACCTAGCTCGCAGCGCCCGCCGCAGGCCAGCGCGGCGACGATTCCGAACCGAGCGCAGACACAGGTCAGGCCCCTGGTTCAGCGCGGAAGCCACCCTGCGCAGCCGAATACGGTAGAAACCGGAAGTTGTCTCTCCAGTTGTTTTACCTTCCAATCGTATGTATTATCCTGATTAAGTAGAACATCGGTATATAGGAACTCCGGCTTCGGCGTAACAACCCCGGGTCGGGGTGCTTCTAGCAGGAGGAGCACATGTCAGTGGTTGCCACAGCGGCAGAGCTGCCCTCCATAGGCCTGACCACATGCGGCTGACCCGGCGCCGACGTCGGCCGTCGGTGGCCATCGGACGCGTCCAATGATCGAGATGGCCATCGTGGGGCTCGGCTCGTGGGGTCTGTGCGTCATGGAGCGGACGGTGCGGCGGGCCCGGCAGGTCGCGACGCCGGTTCGGCTGCACCTGGTCGAGCCCGCTGCGCTCGGAGGCGGCGTTTACTCCGCCGAGCAGCCCGACTTCCTGGTACTCAACAACGCCTGCGGTCAGCTCTCTCTGTACGTCGCCCCCGACGGCGACGCCCTTCCGCCCTACGCCGTGGGCCTGCACCCGTGGGCGGTGGTCCGCGGCTACCGCTGGGTGGGTTACGAGTGCCGCATCGGCGCCGGGGGTGACCCCATCCTGCCCACCGATTACCTGCCCCGGCGGTTGATGGGCGAATACCTGGCCTGGTTCTACGACACGCTGCTGGCCTACGCCCCGCCCAACCTCGAGATCGTCCGGCACTACGCAGCAGCCGTCGACATTTCGCCGGCGCTGGCCGGGCGCGAGTCGGTGCTGCTCGACAACGGCGCCACCCTCACCGTCGACCACGTGGTGCTGACCTCGGGCCACACCTGGAACCAGGACCGCGGCGCCGACGGCGGCGTGCGCTACCTGCAGCCCTACCCCATCGAGTGTCTCGACCAGAGCGCTCCGGCTGGATCCTCGGTGGCTGTGGCCGGCATGGGCCTGGTCAGCTTCGACGTCCTCACCGCGCTCACCATCGGACGGGGCGGGACCTTCGTGGACCGGCGCGACCGGGCTGAGCGCTTGCGCTACGTGCCTTCGGGCCGGGAGCCGAAGATCACCCTCTACTCGCGCTCGGGTGCGCCGTACTGCGCCAAATCGGCCACCGGCGTCGACCCCTTCGGCCAGTATGAGCCCGTCGTGTGCACCACCGAGGAGTTCGGGGCGCTGACCAATCCGGGCGGGTCGCCGGTGCGGCGGCACGTCGACTTCCGCGGCGAGCTTCTTCCGCTCATCTTCGCCGAGATGCAGGCGCGCTACTACATCCAGGCCGCCATGCTGTCCGGGGGCGACGTCGAGTCGACCGAGGTGCGTACCGTCCTTCGCCAAGGCTGGGTCGACGGGCACTACGAGAAGGTCGTCGACGGTCTCGAGCCGCGCTACGGGCGCTTCGACCCGGCCACTCACCTCTTCGCCGGGTCAGACCGCCACTACGCGTCGGCCGCCGACTACCAGGGCCAGGCCTACGACATGATCGAGGACGACCTCTCCGAGGCCCTGCGACCCGGGGGAAGCCCGGTCAAGGCGGCTCAGGAGGTGCTGCGCATCCTCCGGGACCAGCTGCGATCGGTCATCGAGTTCGGTGGTCTGTCGCTGGACTCCTACGTCGAGTTCCAGTCCAACGTCCGCGGCCGCATCAACCGGCTGGAGGCGGGTGTGCCGCCCATGCGCTCGCAGCAACTGCTGGGGCTGCTCGACGCCGGAGTGGTACGCATCCCGCTCGGACCTGAACCGGAGTTGGCCCCTTGCGCCGACGGCGTCCGCCTGAACTCCACGGCCCTCGACGAGCCGACGGCGGTGACGGTCGACGGGGTGGTGCGGGGCTATCTGGACATGCCCTCCCTGGCCCGGTCGGGCTCGCCGCTACTCGGCCGGCTCTACGCCAAGGGCAGGCTGACCCAGCTCAGCTACGGTGACACGCCGGTGGGCAGCGTCGCCATCAACGAAGAATTCCACCCCTACGACACCGAGGGCCGACTCCAGCCCAACCTCTCGGTATTGGGCGTGCTCACTGAGGGAGTGCGCTACTTCACCCACTACCTACCCTCGCCCCGGAGCCGCCTTCGGGCCGTTTACGACGCCCAGGCGTGCGTCGAGTCCGTGATCGGCTGAACACATGGCGGATTCCACGGCCGAACACGGCACAACCGGACGGACCCGGCCACTGGTAGCGGTGGGCTACGGGCCGCGTTGCGTTCCGGTGATGCAACTGGCCGAGGCGGCAGCCGGCATCTGCGACCTGATCTGGCTGATCGACACGTCCGTGCCGGGGATGAGTGAGATGACCGATCTTCTCAACCGGTTCGGCTCTGTTGTCGACCTCGAAGGGATGAGCGTCGAGCAGGCGGTCAAGACCCTGGCCGACTGGGAGCCCGACGGCATGACCACGTACCTCGACGCCGGCATGGTCGATCTGGCCTGTGTGGCTGAGGATTTGGGCCTGCCCTTCCACAGCCCGGCGACCGCCGCCGCCCTCACCGACAAGGCCTACCAACGCCGGGCCCTGGCCAACGCCGGCCTCGCGATGCCCCCCTGCCACATCGTCCGGCCCTACCAGTCGCCACGCGACCTCTCGGCCATCGAGGCCGAGGTCGGTTGGCCCGCCGTCCTCAAACCCCGCTCGGCCCAGGGCAGCCGCTACACCTTCCTGGCCCGCGACCGCGCAGAACTCGAGAATCTGCTCGTCGCCCTCGGCCCGGGGCGACCCAACATGGTCGTCGAGGGCTACCTACCCGACGATGCCGGCCGTCAGTGCGACCCGTACGCCGGCTACGTATCGGTCGAAAGCCTGGTCGCTGACGGCGCGATCAGCCATCTAGCCCTCACCGGGCGCTTCCCGCCTGCCGAAAACTTCCGCGAGACAGGGTTTTTCATCCCCGCCGCCCTGGACGCCGAGAGTCGCTCGGCCGTCCTGGATCTGGCCACCCAGGCTATCGACGCCCTCCGGGTACGGACCGGCTGCCTGCACACCGAGATCAAGTTCACCCCGGACGGGCCCCGCATCATCGAGGTCAACGGACGGGTCGGCGGCGGCGTGCCCGAGATGCTGGAGCGGGCCGCCGGAGTCAGCCTGCTCGACCTCACACTGCGGGTGGCACTGGGCGAACCGGTCTTCATCGAGGGGCCGGTGGCCACCGACCGCATCGGCTACCGCTTCTTCCTCCAGCCGCCGACCGTCTCGGCGACGGTGACCGCCGTCGAGGGCATCAACGACTTCAGCGACCGCGCCGAGGTGGACACGGTGAGCCTGCACCAGGCACCGGGTGCCGCCCTCGATTGGCGCGACGGCTCCGGCAACCACATCGTCGCCGTGGTCGGCTCGACCGACGACGAGGAGCAGCTGCAAGCGGCCTACCGGCTGCTGCACCAAGAGGTCACGGTCTCCTACTCCGACGTGAGGTGTTGAGCGGTGACCGTTCATCTGGCCGGGGTCCTGGACGCGGGGACGGCGCCGGACGCGGCGCAGCGATCCGCGCGGTGGCGGTGCGCCCTGGTCAACAACATGCCCGACACGGCTTTTTGCGCCACCGAGCGACAGTTCGCAGGCTTGCTGGACGCCGGATCCGGATGTGAGACGGTCACGCTGACCCGCCACACCGTCGCCGGGGTGCCCCGCGGCGAGTCAGTACGGGCCCGTGTCGCCGCCGAGTACCGACCCCTGCACGACCTCCGGTCGGACCCACCCGATCTCCTGGTGGTCACCGGCGCCAACCCCACCGAGTCCCGCCTCGACGACGAGCCGTACTGGTCCGCCCTGTGCGACCTGCTGCGGTGGGGGCGACAGAACGTGCCGGTAATGGTGCTGTCCTGCCTATCCGCCCACGCCGCCCTGGCCGTCTTCGACGGCCTCGAGCGGACCACCTTGCCGGCCAAATGCACCGGTGTATTCGCCCAGGAAGCGGACCCGGCTCACCCGCTGGCCGCCGGGTTCCGCAGCCCCGTGTTCCTGCCGCACTCGCGGTTCAACACCGTGCCCGTGGAAGCGGTGGTCGACGCCGGCTACGCGGTGGTGTTGCAATCGGATGAGGTGGGTTGGAGCGTCGCCACCAAGACGGTGGGCCGTTCCAAGCTCGTGCTCGTGCAGTCCCATCCCGAATACGACGCCGCGAGCCTCGTGCGCGAATACGTCCGGGACGTGCGCCGCTACGTTAACCGTGAGCGTAACGAATTACCTTGCCTCCCAATAGATTGCGTCACGGGGCCGGACTGGGACGGGCTCCGCCGACTGCACGAGCGGGTGCTGAGCGGCGAGCGGGACCCGGCCCTGGTGAGCGCCTTCCCCTTCGACGAGATCAGCGACCGCGCGCCCTGGCCGTGGCGAGGCGCGGCCCTGCGTCTGTTCGCCAACGTACTGGCCACAATTCCGCAGAGGAGCGCCTGAGCCCATGCACGACGAGACCATCGCCATCCACGGCGGCTACACATCCGACGGGACGCGTGCTGTGGCCGTGCCCATCTACCAGACCGTCGCCCACGACTTCATCAGCGCCGAACACGCCGGTGCCGTGCTCGACATGGAGACGCCGGGCTTTCATTACAACCGGCTCAACAACCCGACACTGGACGTCCTCGAGCAGCGCATCTGCGCCCTCGAAGGTGGGACGGCGGCGTTGGTGGTGGCCTCGGGCATGGCGGCGGTCAGCTACGCCATCCTGACGGTGGCCAGTGCCGGCTCGAACATCGTGGTGGCCCCGCAGCTCTACGGGGCCACCTTTACCTACTTCGCCCATGTGCTGCCCACCCTGGGCATCGAGGCCCGTTTCGCCGTCGACGACCGAGCCGAGTCGATCGGCCCGCTGATCGACGAGAACACCCGCGCGGTGTTCTGCGAGACCATCGGCAATCCCGCCGGCAACATCGTGGACCTCGAAGCCGTGGCCGAGGTGGCCCACGCGGCCGGGGTGCCCCTCATCGTGGACAACACGGTGGCGACGCCGCTCATGCTCAAGCCCTTCGAGCACGGGGCCGATGTGGTCGTCCACTCGCTGACCAAATTCGTGGGCGGCCATGGCACCACTCTGGGTGGGGCCATCGTGGACGGCGGCCGATTCCCGTGGGCCGATCATCCCGACCGCTTTCCGATGTTCAACGAGCCCGAGCCCGCGTTCCACGGCGTCGTCTTCGCCCGCGACTTCCCCGAGCGGCCCTTCACCGTGCGGGCGCGTTCGACTCAGTTGCGCAACAGCGGCGCGACCCTCTCGCCGTTCAACGCCTTCCTGCTACTCCAGGGCCTCGAGACGATGGCCCTCCGGCTCGAACGCCACGAGGAGAACGCCCGGGCCGTGGCCGCGTACCTGGCTGCCGACTCCCGGGTGGCCTGGGTGAGCTTCGCCGGCCACGCCGACCATCCCTACCACCACCTGGTCGGTCGTTACCTCAACGGACGCGTGCCGTCGATCGTCACCTTCGGGGTCGAGGGGGGCTATGCGGCCGGCCTTGCCTTCTTCGACGCACTCCAGCTGATCAAGCGGCTGCTCAATCTGGGCGACGCCAAGACCCTGGCCATCCACCCGGCCTCCACCACCCACCGCCAACTGTCCGACGAGGAGCTGGTGAAGGCCGGCATCCGGCCGGAGACGATCCGACTGTCTATCGGTATCGAGCACATCGACGACATCATCGACGACATCGACCAGGCTCTGGCCAAAGCCACGACCGGCTAGATCGACGGAGCCGAGTGTGCAACACCTGCTGGAGAATGTGACGGATCGCTGTGTGGTCAGCGCGGTACTGGACCACGCCGATCACGACCCGGATCGGCCTGCCGTCAAGGACCTCGATCGCGCGTTGACCCGGGGCGAGTTGCGCGCCGAAGCGGCGCGGGTGGCCGCCGGCCTACATCACAGCGGCGTCCAGCCGGGAGCGCGGGTGGCCCTGCTGATCGGCAATTCCGTGGATTTCGTGGTGGCGGCGCTCGGTTGCCTGTGGGCAGGAGTCACGTTCATTCCGTTGGCGATCACCGATCCCGACGTCCGCCGCATGCAGATCGTGGTTGATTGTCGGCCTGCACTGGTGATCACCACGGGCTCCGACCACCCGGGACTTCCCATCGGCACAGCGTGGATCTCGCTATCGGCCTTGACCGCGACAATTGGGCCGACGCCACCGCCGGTCGCGGCCCCTATCTCGTACCTGATCTACACGTCCGGGACGACCGGTGTCCCCAAGGGCGTGCAGATCCCCGCGGAGTCCTTTTTCGCCGCGGCCGAAGCCTGTGCGGACGCCGTGGGACTCACTGCGGACGACCGCGCACTGTGCGTGTCGCCCGTGCACTTCGACGGGTCTTTCTCCGCGATCTTTCCCCCGCTCGTGCGCGGCGCGCCCCTCGTCATCCCGGACCGGGAAGCCTTGCTGTTCCCGCGTAGGTTTTTCTCGATCGTCGCCAGCGAGGGGATTACGGTTACCAGCTTCTCCCCCAGCTACCTTCGGTTGCTTCGGTCCAGCGGCCGCCTGGACCGGTTGGCTGACACGCCACTGCGAGTGATGGCCCTGGGCGGCGAAGCGCCGTCCACCGCGGACATCAAAGCGGTGTGGGCCGGCAGTCCGGGACTACGGGTGGTGAACCGATACGGGCCGACCGAGACGACGATCGCGGTCGCTCATCTGGACCTGACGCCGGAGTTGCTCGACGGCGGGCTGGTACCGATCGGCCGGCCGCATCCCGGCAGCTCGTTCCATCTGATCGACGAGCACGGAAGTCTGGTGGACGAACCCGGAGTGGTCGGCGAGCTGTACATCGGCGGACGGCAGCTGATGGCCGGATATCTGAACGACCCGGGTCACAGCGCGGCCGTGTTGCGGACCGACGTCGTCGAGGGAACCACCGTCTACCGCACCGGTGACCTCGTCTACCGCGACGACCGCGGCTACTACGTCTACGTCGGGCGTTCGGACCGCGTCATCAAGCGCCACGGCGTGCGGATGTCGCTGGTCGAGGTGACCGAGGCGCTCGGTGGTATCGACGAAGTCGCATCGGCGGCATGCACAACCTTCGACCTGGCGGGCAGTCTCGGGGTCGTCGCATTCGTCGTGCCCGACGGTGCGCTGACCCCACTCGCGGTCCGGCAGGCCGCCGGCGAACGCCTGCCCGAGACGATGCTGCCCGATCACTTCGTCGTGGTGACCGAGTTGCCGTTGACGTCGTCCAGCAAGGTCGACGAGCGACGGCTGCTCCACGATGCCGGCTTGTCGCCGCCCAATTCACAGATACCGCTCACGAAAGGAACCAGACGGTGACCATCACTGACGTGACGCCGGACAGCCATTACAAGGAGCTAGTCCGGCGCCAGCGCGCCGAATTGCAGGACGCGTACCTCAAGGGGGTGCGCCGATTGCGATGGGACGCAGGGCGTCTCGCCGCGGAACGTGAACGCCGCCTTCGAAAACTGTTGCTGCACGCCGCCGATCGCTCGCCGTTCTGGAAGGAACGACTGGCCGGCCACGATCTGGCGAACTTCACCGAGGCCGACCTTCCGTCCCTGCCGATTCTGAGCAAGGCCGAGATGACGTCGGAGTTCGACCGACTCGTCACGGTTCCCGGGCTGACCCTGGCCCGCGTCAAACAACACCTCGACCAGTTGACCGGAGACGGCTACCTGGACGACGAATATCGGGCGATCGTCACGTCTGGATACACCGAAAACCCGTCGTACCACGTTTACGGCTGGGACTCCTTCGTCACCTTCGTCATGCAGGGCTCACGCTGGACCGGGCGACGCGGCGAAGACCCGGATGCGGTACTGGCGCAGTGCTTCAGCGGCAGTCCCAAGCATGAGTCGGGGATCTTCTACGCCTTCAGCACCTTTGAGAGCGGCGGGCCGACATCGCATTGCTTCGATGCCACGCTTCCCCTGGACGAGATTGTCGACGGTCTGAACAACGCTCGTCCCGCCGTGACGGCTCTTCAGGGGTGGCCGAGCCTCATCTGGGAGCTCGCGAGAGAGGCGATACAAGGACGACTCACCATCACACCGACGTGGGTCAGCATCGCGGGAGAGGTGTCCACTCCGCCTGTGCGAGAAGCGGTTCGGACCGCGTGGGGGATCGAGCTATCGGAGTTCTGGGGTTGTTCGGAGGGCACTTACGCCTTCCCCTGCGGCGTTGGCGAAGGCATGCACGTCGCCGACGATCTGGTGATTCTCGAGCCGGTGGACGCCGACGGCAACCTCGTGCCCTATGGGCAACCTGCGGATCGGATGCTGCTGACCAACCTGTTCAACCTGGAGCAGCCGCTGATCCGCTACGACATGGCGGATGCGGTGACGATGTCCGACGAACCGTGTGAATGCGGTTGCGCGCATCGCCGCATCACCTCGGTTCACGGTCGGATCAACGGAGTGTTCGAGTACGACGGCGGAGCTGTGGTGCCCCGCGCAGACCTCGAGCAGACCGTTCTCGCCACCCCCGGCGTCGCCAACTTCCTGGTGGGCAAAATCCCGGGTGGCGTTGACGTGTCCGTGGTGACCGACGGGTCGAGTAACCGCGAGAAGCTGCAGACCGAACTCATCGACGTGCTGCGCCGACACGGCGGCCCGGAGTCGGACGTCATTGTGCGGGAGGTTGATTCCATCGAGCGACTGTCGCGGGGCAAGTGCCGGCAGTTCGACGCGAGGTAATTCTTGCTGCGCCCGAAGGCATTCGAATCGCGGGTGGCGCTAGAACGAGCCGGAGAAGTTACCGAACAGCGAGACGATGTCGTACAGCAAAGGGGCTGTCGCAGCGATGGTGTTGCCGTGCGCGAACAACACTTCGGCCAGGTCGTTGCTATTGCCAAGACCGGAGATCGCGGTGTCGGGCACACCCACGGCGCCGAAGGGGTCATTGATGTAGGCGATGTCGGAGTCGCTATAGGCGGCGAACGCGTCGCTGTTGGCGGGGCCGTCGACGTACGCGTAATCGCCGTTGCCGCCGACGCCGAAGGAGCCGTCGCCCTCGAGGCTGTTGTTGCTGACGTCGATGGCGGTGTCATTGTTCCCGTCCCCAAACGCTCCGACCAGGCCGCCGGCGCCGGCGAACGCGCCGTTGTTTGCGCCATTGCCGGTGTTGTTGCCGATGTCGATGGCGGTGTCGTGGACGCCGGTCCCGCCGTCGGTGCCCGCGGCCAGGTTGGACCACCCGGCTTCGGCGCCGACGTTGGAACCGTAGGCAGCGGGGACGTCGTTGTTGCCGATGTCGATCGCGGTGTCGTAATCCGCGCCACTGGTAACCATGTCGGCCGCGCCGGCCCAGGCGTTGGCGTTGGTGCCCACTGCCTCGGCCACATCGCCGTTGCCCCCGGCGGCCCAGGCGAGAGCACCGCTGCCGTCGGCGACGGCCACATCGCCGCCACCGCTGCCAGCGGCGTAGGCGTCGGCACCGTAGGCGATCGCCAGGCTGTAATCCCCGGTGGTGGTGACGGCCTCGGCGCTGCCGCCGCCGTAGTAGATGTCGTAGCCGTCGAACGAGATGTCCAGATCTATGGGTGTCGCCTCGGCGGGGGAGGCCCCACTCAGCAGACTGTCGATGCTCGACAACCAGTCGCCGGACGAGTCAGCCGACGCCACCGGCAAGTGCGCCCATCCGAACCCGATACCCAAGCCCAACGCCAGCACGCCCAACCGAGCCACACCATGAACGTTCACCATTGGGTCTTCTCCTGCTTTGACGGGCGCCTGCCGACGGCGCGTTCATTGTGTTCGCTTGCGATTCTGGATTGGCCTAGTCGCGGGTGGCTTTAGAACGAACCGGAGAAGTTACCGAACAGCGAGATGATGTCGTACAGCAAGGGGGCTGTGTCAGCGGTGGCGCTGCCGTGCGCGAGCAACACTTCGGCCAGATCGTGGCTAAAGCCACCGGCGATCGCGCTGTCGGGCGAGCCCGCGGCACCGAAGGGGTCCAAGACGTAGGCGATGTTGGAATCGCCGTGTTCGGCCAACGCGGTGCTGTAGGCGGGGCCGTCGTCGTAGGCGTAGTTGTCGTTGCCGTCGAACGCGCCGACGGGGGCGTTGTCGCTGGCGCCGACGGCGGTGTTGTCGTCGCCCTGGCCCGCATAGGCGTACTGGTGGTCACCGGTGGCGCTGCCGGACTCGCTGGCGTAGTTACCGTTGCCGTCGAGGGCTTGGGAGCCGTCATACTGGCCGGTGTTGTTGCCGAGGTCGATGGCGGTGTCGTTGTTACCGTCCCCCGTGCCTCCCGACCCCCCCAGGCCGCCAGCGCCCGCGAACGCGCCGTCGTAGCCGCTATCGCCTTCGCTGATGCCGCCGCTGTTGTTGCCGATGTCGATCGCGGTGTCGTGGACGCCGGTCCCGCCGTCGGTGCCTCCGTTCAGGTTGGAGTACCCGGCGTAGGCGCCTTGGTTACCGCCTACGTTAGGGGCGATGCTGTTGTTGCCGATGTCGATCGCGGTGTCGTAATCCGCGCCAACGAGGCCCTGCCCCGCCGCGCCGGCGTCGGCGTCGGCGTTGATGCCCACAGCCTCGGCCACATCGCCGGTGCCCCCGTTGGAGAAGGCGGCAGCACCACTGCCGCCGGCGACGGCCAAGCCGCCGGGGCCGCCGGCAAAGGCGGAGGCGTTGTCGCCGTACGCGATCGCCAGGCCGTATTCCCCGGGGGCGGTGCCGGCCACGGTGCCGCAGTCGCACGTATAGATGTTGTAGCCGTCGAACGAGATACCCAGATCTAGAGGTGTCGCCTCGGCGGGGGAGGCCCCACTCAGCAGACTGTCGATGCTCGACAACCAGTCGCCGGACGAGTCAGCCGACGCCACCGGCATGTGCGCCCATCCGACCCCGATGCCCAACCCCACCGCCAGCACGCCCAACCGAGCCACACCATGAACGTTCACCATTGGGTCTTCTCCTGCTCTGACGGGCGCCTGCCGACGGCGCGTTCATTGTGTTCGCTTGCGATTCTGGATTGGCCTAGTCGCGGGTGGAGGACGTTGACTTTAGAACGAGCCGGAGAAGTTTCCGAACAGCGAGATGATGTCGTACAGCAAGGGGGCTGTGTCAGCGGAGGCGTTGCCGTGGGCGAACAACACGTCGGCCAGGTCGTTGCTAAAGCCGAAACCGGCGGTCGCGCTGTCTGGCGAGCCCGCGGTGCCGAAGGGGTCTAAGACGTAGGCGATGTTGGAATCGCCGTTCTCGGCGTCCGCGATGCTGTTGGCGGGGCCGTCGACGTAGGCGTAGTTGTCGTTGCCGATGCCCGCGCTGGCACCGAGGTTGTCGCTGGCGACGATGGCGGTGTTGTCGTTGCCGGTGCCCGCGTAGATGTAGTCGGCTTCACTCGTGTTGCTGCCGGAGTCACTGGCGTAGTTACCGTCGCCTGCGACGGCGTAGGAGCCGTCAAAGAAGCTGCTGTTGTTGCCGATGTCGATGGCGGTGTCGTTGTCGCCGTCCCCGGACGCATTGCCCAGGCCGCCGGCGCCGGCGAAGGCACCGTCGTTGTCGTACGCGCCGACGGTGTCGTTGGTGTTGTTGCCGATGTCGATCGCGGTGTCGTGGACGCCGGTCCCGCCGTCGGTGCCTCCGTTCAGGTTGGAGTACCCGGCGTAGGCGCCTTGGTTACCGCCTACGTTAGGGGCGATGCTGTTGTTGCCGATGTCGATCGCGGTGTCGTAATTCGCGCCAATGAGGCCCAGCTCGTGCGCGCCGGCGTTGGCGGAAGCGTTGGTGCCCACAGCCTCGGCCACATCGCCGATGCCCCCGGCGGAGAAGGCGTCGGCACCGCTGCCGTCGGCGACGGCCACACCGCCGGCGCCGTCGGCCTCAGCGTCGGCGCCGTCGCCGTAAGCGATCGCGAAGCTGTCATCCCCGGTGAAGGTGTAGCCGGTGGCGGTGCCGCTGGCGAAGATGGTGTAGCCGTCGAACGAGATAAACAGGTCTAGAGGTGTCGACTGAGCGGGGACGGCCCCACTCACCAGACCATCGATGCTCGACAACCAGTCGCCGGACGAGTCAGCCGACGCCACCGGCGTCTGCGCCCATCCGACCCCGATGCCCAACCCCACCGCCAGCACGCCCAACCGAGCCACACCATGAATGTTCACCATTGGGTCTTCTCCTGCTGGACGGGCGCCTGCCGACGGCGCCTTCAGTGTGCGCGCTCAGACAGCTCCGTAGCTAGGGAATCTTAGTTATTTGTTCAGAATTTCTCATGAACAGCCTATGCGTTTCTCAGGCACTGGCGATTCTGGACTGGCCTGGGCGCGGGTGGAGGCTGGTGGTTTTAGAACGAGCCGGAGAAGTTACCGAAGAGCGAGATGATGTCGTACAGCAAATCGGCTGAGCTAGCGGTGGCGTGGCCGTGCGCGAGCAACACGTCGGCCAGGTCGTTGCTAAAGCCGCCACCGGCGTTCGCGATGTCGGGCGAGCCCGCGGCGTCGAAGGGGTCATTGATGTAGGCGATGTTGGAATCGCCGAGCCAGGCGGTCGCGGTGCTGTTGTCGGGGCCGTCGACGTAGGCGAAGTTGTCGTTGCCGTCGTATGCGTAGGCATTGGCGTTCTCGGTGGTGCCGATGGCGGTGTTGTCGTTGCCGGCGAACGCGGCGACCTGCTGGTCCCCGCCGGTCGCACCACCGGAATCGCTGGCGTAGTTACCGTTGCCGACGACGGCTAGGGAGCTGTCACCCTCGCCGCTGTTGTTGCCGACGTCGATGGCAGTGTCGTTGTTACCGTCCCCACCCTCTCCGATCAGGCCGCCGGCCCCGGCGAACGCGCCGTCGTAGCCGCCATCGCCGCTAGCGTCGTTGATGTTGTTGCCGATATCGATCGCGGTGTCGCCGCTACCGGTCCCGCTGCCGCCTCCGGTCAAGTCGCCGTTCCCGGCGTAGGCGCCATTGTCGAAGCCGGAGTAGGTACCGGGGTCGGCGTTGTTGCCGATGTCGATCGCGGTGTTGTAGTTCGCGCCAGTATCGGTGGATTCTCCGCCGGCTAGGGCCAGAGCGTTGGTGCCGCCGGCCAAGGCATAATCGCCGGTGCCACCGGTGGCGCTGGCGTAGCTGTCGTCGCCGTAGGCGATCGCCAAGCCGTAATCCCCGATGGTGGTGAGGGCGGTGGCGCTGCCGCCGCCGTCGTAAATGGTGTAGCCGTCGAACGAGATAAACAGATCTATCGGTGTCGCCGGGGCGGGGACGGCCCCACTCAGCAGACCATCAATCGACGACAACAAGTCGCCGGATGAGTCAGCCGACGCGACCGGCGTCTGAGCCCAAGCCCCAAGCCCCAAGCCCCAAGCCAGCACGCCCAACCGAGCCACACCATGCACGTTCACCATTGGGTCTTCTCCTGCTGGACGGGCGCCTGCCGACGGCGAGTTCAGTGTGCGCGCTCAGACGGCTCCGTAGCTAGGGAATCTTAGTTATTTGTTCAGAATTTCTCATGAACGGCCTATGCGTTTCTCAGCAGGCCTTCGCCGCAACCGATTGACCGTTGCCCTGGGCTTGTGACCTCGCCGTGAGAAGAAGGGAAGGGTGCTGCACTCGGCAGTGGCGACTCTAAATTGGCCTAGGCGCGGGTGGAGCCTGTATGTCTGGTGCGCCCGAAGGGATTCGAACCCCTAACCTTCTGATCCGTAGTCAGATGCTCTATCCGTTGAGCTACGGGCGCGTGTCTTTAGTTGTGTCTGGTAATGCTGTGGCGAGCCGCTTCGCCCGGCTTCGCCGCGCTTGCGATTACCAACGTGTTGTGTGGTGACCCGCTTCGCCCGGCTTCGCCGCGCTTGCGATCACCACGTGGGGTGGCGGAGGCGAGAGGATTTGAACCTCCGGTCCCCTTTGAGGGGGACAACTCATTAGCAGTGAGTCCCATTCGGCCGCTCTGGCACGCCTCCTTGGACCGTCTGAGGGTACCGGACCCCGCTCAGGTGATGACGCGGGCCGGACGACGAACCCTCCCGGGACCGCCGCGGAGGATAGCGTACACAGGCCAGACATATGCTGTCGAAATGACCGCTCGCCTCCGCCCTGAAATGGCCGAGCTGCCTGCGTACGTTCCCGGCAAGACGGTCCCGGGCGCAATCAAACTGGCCAGCAACGAGACCGTCTTCGGACCCCTGCCCGCCGTCCGCGCCGCCATCGAGCGCGCAGCCGATGCCATCAACCGCTACCCGGACAACGGCTGCGTCGACCTCAAATCGGCGTTGGCCAAGCACCTCAACTCCGGCGGGGCCTCCGACGCCGGCGGCTGGGGACCCGAGCACATCGCCGTCGGCTGCGGATCGGTGAGCCTGTGCCAGCAGCTCATCCAGATCACCGCGACGGCCGGCGACGAGGTGCTGTTCGGCTGGCGCAGCTTCGAGATCTACCCGCTGCAGGTCCGCCTGGCCGGCGCCACCGCAGTGCAGGTGCCGCTGACCGACCACACTTTCGATCTGGACGCGATGCTGGCCGCGGTCACCGAGCGGACCCGGCTGATCTTCGTCTGCAATCCCAACAATCCGACCTCGACGGTGGTGGATCCCGGCGCGCTGGCCCGGTTCGTCGAAGCGGTGCCGTCGCACATCCTGATCGCGATCGACGAGGCCTACGTCGAATACATCCGTGACGGCCTGCTGCCGGACAGCCTGGCCCTGGTGCGTGACCACAGCAATGTCGTTGTGCTGCGCACCTTTTCAAAAGCGTACGGCCTGGCCGGCCTGCGGGTTGGGTATGCGGCCGGACATCCGGACCTGATCACCGCACTGGACAAGGCCTACGTCCCGTTCACCGCGAGCAGCATCTCGCAGGCCGCGGCGATCGCCTCGCTGGACGCCGCCGACGAGTTGCTGGCCCGGACCGATGCGGTGGTCGCCGAGCGGGCACGGGTCAGCGACGCGCTGCGCGGCGCCGGATTCACCCTCCCGTCGTCCCAGACGAATTTCGTGTGGCTGCCGCTCGGGCCGCGCACACTGGACTTCGTGGAGCAGGCCGCCGTCGCCCACCTCGTGGTCAGGCCGTACGGCAGCGATGGTGTCCGGGTGACCATTGGTGCGCCGGAGGAAAACGACGCCCTGTTGAGATTCGCGCAGGGTTGGATCTGAGGAGATCGCGATGACTGAGACGCTGGCCCGCAAGAAGTTCACCGAGTTCAAGGAACGCACCGCGGCGATCGAGGACGCGGAATTGGACGACTACTGGGCGAGCCTGCCGCCGACCACCATCGACGGCATGCTCGGCGAGTGGAAGGGCGGCGAGTTCGTCACCGGCCACCCGATGAACGGTCAGCTGGAGAAGTCCCGCTGGTTCGGCAAGACATTCACCTCACCCACCGACGTCCAGCCGCTGGTCTGTCTCGACGACGACGGCAACCGCTTCTCCAACGTCGAGATGGGCAAGGGCGAGGCAAGCCTGTGGCTCGAGGAATTCCGCGGCGAAATCACCGCCACGATGGTCTACGACGGCCAGCCGGTGCACGACCACTTCAAGCAGGTCGACGATCGTACGGTGATGGGCATCATGAACGGCAAGGGCGTCGTCGTCGGCGGTCGCTACTTCTACTTCTACCTCGAGCGCGTCTAACTCTTCGCCGCCGGATCACGGCCGGTGAACGCCACCAGCCGGTCGATGGCCGGTGCATTGTCATCGACCTCGACGGGGTCGCCGAATTCCCCGTTCGCACGGCGTTCGGGGGTGATGATTTTCTTCGCGATGTCCAGGACGTAGTTCGCCAGCGAATCGGGTACATCCGCCGGGTGTCCGGTGCCTGCGGCGTAATCCCATCCGTGCACCAGCAGACCGAACGCCAAGACGCTTGCCAATAGCCGCACCGGCGTCTCATTGCCGCGCCAGGTGACGGCGCCGTCCAACCCGTGACGGCGATGAAAAGCGTCCAAAGTGGGCCGGCCGACGGCGATGATCTGACGCTCGACGGAATCGTCGGCGTCGCGTGTTGGTAGCTCGGCGCCCAGCGCCTCGCCGACCGACGTGATCGTGTCAACCAGGTGATCGGTCAATTCCGCCACGTCGAAATCGCCGCTCGTCGTCGGCTTGGACAGGTCATCGCGGGAGATCGGATGCACGATGTGCTGCAGCACTCCCAGCGAGGCTTCGGCGGCGCGCAGCTCGTCAGCGGGAGGTGAGTCAGGTCCGGGGCGTAGGTCGGAAGGCATGCAGTCCACGGTACGGTTCCGCCATGGGTGAGCCGTACGAGTCAGTCACCGTTGAGCACAAGGACCACGTCGCGCAGGTGACGTTGATCGGGCCCGGCAAGGGCAACGCGATGGGACCGGCGTTCTGGTCGGAGCTGCCGGACGTCTTCGCACAACTCGATGCCGATCCCGATGTGCGGGCAATCGTTCTCACCGGCTCAGGCCGCAACTTCAGCTACGGCCTTGACCTGCCCGCGATGGCTGGGACGCTGGCCCCGGTGCTCGCCGACGGCGCAATGGCCGGGCCGCGCAGCGACTTTCATCATGAAGTGTTGCGCATGCAGGCCAGCATCAGCGCGGTGGCCGACTGCCGCACCCCGACTGTCGCGGCGATCCACGGCTGGTGCATCGGCGGTGGCGTCGACCTGATCTCCGCAGTCGACATCCGCTATGCCAGCGCCGACGCGAAGTTCTCCGTGCGCGAGGTCAAGCTCGCGATCGTCGCCGACGTCGGCAGCCTGGCTCGGCTGCCGTTGATCCTGTCCGACGGGCACCTGCGCGAACTCGCGCTGACCGGCAAGGACATCGACGCGGCTCGCGCGGAGAAGATCGGACTGGTCAACGATGTGTTCGCCGATCCCGACGCCACCCTGCAGGCTGCGCACGCGACCGCCGCCGAGATCGCGGACAACCCACCGCTGACAGTGCGCGGCGTCAAGGATGTCCTTGATCAGCAACGGATTTCGCAGGTATCGGCGAGCCTGCGCTATGTCGCCGCGTGGAATGCAGCGTTCCTGCCGTCCAAAGACCTGACCGAGGGAATCACGGCGACCTTCGAGAAGCGGCCACCTAACTTCGCCGGCGAGTAGCGCGATTCGGCACGACCACAGCGGGTAACCCCTGTGGATGGCAACCTATCGAGTACTCGACCCGCACGGCGACGTCGTCGACACCAAGGATATCTCCAGTGCCGAAGACGCGCACGCCTGGTTCGTCGATTCCAAGGCCGACAACTCCGAGTTGGGTTGGCGGATGGAAGTCGACACCGATGGCGAGTGGAAGTTCTTCGACGACACCGAGGGCGAACGCGCCTGATCGCCCTCGCGCTACGGCAGTTCGTCGTCGCTCTCCATTAACAGCTTTTCGGGGTGGTGGAATGTGTTCACGCGAGGCTGCCCTCGGTCGAGGTGGGCCGGCGGGATCCATTCGGTGTCGCCGCGGCCGTTTTTGCGGGTGATCCAGCCTTGTTCGGCGAGTGCGTGGTTGGGGTGGCAGCCGAAAGTCAGGGTGTTGACGTCGGTGACCGGGTTGTTGGCGTAGGGGTCGTCGTGGTGGACCTCGCAGAGATAGCCCGGGATGGTGCAGCCGGGGAAGGTGCAGCCACGATCCCTGGCGTACAACACAATCCGCTGCGCCGGGGACGCCAACCGTTTGGTGTGATAGAGCGCCAGGGCTTTGCCTTTGTCAAAGATCGCCAGGTAATGGTGGGCGTGGGAGCCCAGCCGGATCACATCCGACATCGGTAGCAGCGTTCCGCCGCCGGTGAGTCCGCGGCCGGCACCGGCTTCGAGCTCCTGCAACGTGGTGGTGACGATGATCGACGTCGGCAGCCCGTTGTGCTGACCCAGCTCACCGGAGGCCAGTAGCGCCCGGGCCGCGGCGAGCAGGGCGTCGTGGTTGCGTTGCGGCGCGCTGCGGGTGTCGCCCTGGATCGCGGCCTGTGAGGGGGTGCCGCTGATGCAGGGTTCGTCGTCATCGGCGTTACACATCCCCGGTGCGGCCAACTTGGCGAGCACCGCGTCGATGGTGGCGCGGGCTTCGGGGTTGAGCCATCCGCTGATGGGCGACATCCCGTCGAGGTCTTGTTTGCCGATGGTCAGGCCGCGCCGCTTGGCGCGGTCGACGTCGGTGAAGTCCCCGTCGGGGTTGAGGCAGTCCATCAGCTTGTCGGCCAGCTTGGCCAACTCATCCGGGCGGTATTCGCCGGCCAGGCGGGCCAGATCGGCCTCGGCCTTGCACCGGGTCTCGATGTCGACGAACTCGGGGATGCGATGCCAGAAGCTGCGGATCACCGCGACATGCCCGGCGCCCACAGCGCCGTTGCGTTGCGCGGCAGCGGTCGCCTCCAACTGCGGCGGCAACGGCTCACCGTTGAGCGCCCGCCGCTCACCGAGATCGGCCGCCTCATGTACGCGGCGGGAGGCTTCGGCGCGGCTGATCCGCAACCGATCGGCCAATACCGCCGGCAGCTTGCCGCCCAGCACAGCGGGTTCTTGACCGCTGAGCTCGTTGATCAACGGGTGCTCGACCGCGGACAGCGTGCGGCGTATCTCTTCGCAGCTCTGCAGCATCGCCAGCCGTTCGGGAGTGGTCAGCACGTCGAAGGAGAGATCCACCGCGCGCTTCATGCCGGCCTTGAGCGCGTCGAGGACCTCGACGATCTCCTCACGACTACTAGAACGCATGTTCGAATAATAACGAGTCCAGCCGACGGAAACCCACCACTGAACACCCATCTGTGGATAACCGCCCAACTGTGGATAACTCTGCCTCAGCGGCCCCACGTACCCTCACGGCATGGACGACGTGCAGGGCAGAATCCGGGTGCCAACAAACCTCGACTCGGTCACCGCGATCGGCGACGAGGACCATTCCGGCATCGACCCGAAGGCGGTCGAGCGGATCTGGGAAGCCGCCCGCCACTGGTATCAGGCCGGCATGCATCCGGCGATCCAGGTGTGCCTGCGGCACAACGGCAGGGTGGTGTTGAACCGGGCGATCGGGCATGGCTGGGGAAACGCCCCGGCCGACGAACCGGACGCCGAGAAGATCCCGGTCAAGACCGATACACCGTTCTGCGTCTACTCCTCGGCAAAAGCGATCACCGCGACCGTCGTCCACATGCTCGTCGAACGCGGCCACTTCTCGCTCGACGACCGGGTCTGCGAGTACATCCCGACCTACACCAGCCACGGCAAAGACCGCACCACCATCCGGCACGTGATCACCCACAGTGCCGGTGTCCCGTTCCCGACCGGACCGCGGCCGGACCTCAAGCGCGCGGACGACCACGAATACGCGCAGGAGCAACTCGGTAACCTGCGACCGATCTACCGCCCGGGCCGGGTGCACATCTACCACGCGTTGACCTGGGGGCCGCTGATGCGCGAGATCGTCTACGGCGCCACTGGCAAGGACATCCGCGACATCCTGGCCACGGAGATCCTCGATCCGCTGAGCTTTCGTTGGACTAATTTCGGTGTGGCAGAAGAGGATATCCCGCTCGTCGCGCACAGCCATCCCACCGGCGCCCAACTACCGGCCCCAATTGCGGCGGCGTTCCGCAAGGCGATCGGCGGGACGCTCTATCAGACGATCCCGATCACCAACACCCCACTGTTCCTCAAGACCGTCGTCCCGTCGTCGAACACGATCTCGAACGCCGACGAGATGTCGCGCTTCGCCGAAATATGGCGCCGCGGAGGCGAACTCGACGGCGTCCGGGTGATGAGCCCGGAAACGCTGCGCGGCGCGGCCAAACAGGCCCGTCGGCTGCGGCCGGACGTCGCGACGGGCCTAATGCCCGCCAGATGGGGCACCGGTTTCCAGCTCGGCACAAAGAAATTCGGCCCGTTCGGTCGCGACGCACCGGCGGCGTTCGGCCATCTGGGTCTGGTCAACTGCGCGATCTGGAACGACCCGGAGCGCCAACTGGCCGCCGGCGTGGTGAGTAGCGGCAAGCCCGGCAGGGACCCCGAGGTCAAGCGCTACACCGCTCTGATGGACCGCATCGCCGCGGAGATACCCCGAGTTTCGTGATCCTGCGCCATAGTTGAGCGGTGGAGCCGCAGAATTACCAGCCGCCGCCTGTGCCGCCACGGCGACACTCGGGCGTCGACATCGCCCTCACTGTGATCCTGTCGGCGCTGGCCGGGGCGTGCGCGCTGGGCGCGGTGTCGTTCTCGTTCTTCTTCGTGATGGCCACCGATTCGTGCGGGTCGCGGCAGTGCAACTACGACGCGCTCGGAACCGCGTATCTGGTGACCTGGGGCGGGATCGGGCTGGCGATCCTGGTCGGCATCGTGGGGATCATCGTCGCCGCGGTACGCACATTGACGATGTGGTACTGGCCGGCGGGGTCACTGCTGATCATCATCGCCTCGACCGGAGCCGGCTTGTCGCTGGCCAACTCGGTGCTACACCAAGGTTGATGGCGGTGGCGGAGGGATTTGAACCCCCGGACGGTTTTAGCCGTCTCTCGCTTTCAAGGCGAGTGCATTAGGCCGCTCTGCCACGCCACCGCGGACAAGGGTAGCGGGACAGCCGGGGTCGGGTCAGCCTGAGCCTTTCAGCGCGGCGCTGATCCGGCGGCAGTTCTCCCCGACCGCGACCGCCTGCGAGCGCGACAACGGACCGAGGAAGTGGGCGCGGATGCCTTCTGCGTACGTCGCCACGGCCTGTCGCGAGATCGCCCGGCCGTCGTCGGTGATCGCGGCGACCACCCCGCGCCGGTCGTCTGGGCTGGCTTCGCGGCGCACCAGGCCCTGTACCTCGAGGCGACGAACCTGGCGGGTGAGCCGACTCGGCAGCGACGCCAGCGACTCCGCGAGGTCACCCATCCGGACACGCCCGGTCGGCGCGTGGTCCAGCAAGTCGAGAACTCTCACGTCGAACAACGACAGTTGGTGCGCTTCGGTGAGTCGACGGTTGAGCGTCGCATACAACCGCAGGGTGGAATCCAGGAAGTTCTGCCACGAGTTGTGCTCAGCAATATCGAGCCCGGGCATCTCACTGGCTGTCCGGCCGGCAATCAGGGCGGCCATCACGTCATGCTATGCCTCGCATCGCCTTTGGAACAGCCTGCAATCCGTGCCTAGTAGCGTGACGAGGATGTACGCCATCGTCGCCGAATCCGCCGATCGACTCGTGTGGCAGCAAGTCCCTGATGTCGCCGTCGGCAAAGGTGAAGTGCTGATCAAGGTCACCGCCGCCGGAGTCAATCGTGCCGACCTGCTGCAGGCCGCCGGGCTGTATCCCCCGCCGCCGGGTGCCAGCGAATTGCTGGGCATGGAGGTGTCCGGGGTCGTCGAGGCGGTTGACGACGACATCTCAGGGGACTGGGCGCCGGGGCAGGAGGTCTGCGCTTTGCTGGCCGGCGGCGGTTACGCCGAATACGTGGCGGCGCCGGCCGGCCAACTGCTGCCCCATCCCGTGGGTCTCGACCTGGTGGACTCCGCCGGTGTACCGGAGGTGGCGTGCACGGTCTGGTCGAACCTGGCGATGACGGCGCACCTCAGTGAGGGCCAGTTGCTGCTGATGCATGGCGGCGCCAGTGGCATCGGGACCCACGCCATCCAAGTCGCCCGCGCACTGGGCGCGCGGGTTGCCGTCACCGCGGGCTCGCAGGGCAAGCTGGACTTCTGTGGCGAACTCGGTGCCGAGATCTTGATCAACTACCGCGACGAGGATTTCGTGGCGCGGGTCCACGACGCGACTGACGGCGCGGGCGCCGACGTGATCTTCGACATCATGGGTGCGTCCTACCTCGACCGGAACATCGACGCGCTGGCGCCCGACGGCCGGCTGGTGATCATCGGCATGCAGGGCGGCATCAAAGGCGAACTCAACATCGCCAAGCTGCTCAGCAAACGGGCACATGTCATCGGGACGACGCTGCGCGGCAGGCCGACGACCGGTCCGAGCAGCAAGGGCGAGATCGTCGCCGCGGTAACGGAATCGGTCTGGCCGATGATTGCCGACGGCCGGGTGCGACCGATCATCGGAGCGCGCCTACCCATTCAGGACGCCGCTGAGGCGCACCGGATGCTGTCCTCCGGCGAGGTGACGGGGAAGGTCGTTCTGACGGTTTAACCCCGCCGGGCGACGATGCGGGCGGCGAAGCCGGCCGAGGTGGAGCTGGGCAATTAACCGAGCGACGCCAAAGCGCGCACCAGCTGGTCGACCTCGGCCATCGTCGAATAGTGCGCGAGACCGACGGTGACCGCGCCGCCGACGTCGTTGACGCCGATCACGTCGAGCACGCGCGAGCTGGCGTTGGAGATCGCCAGGATCCCGTTGTCCGCCAGCCGCTGGACCACCCGCTCGGCCGGCACTTCATTCACGGCGAAGCTGACCACCGGTATCCGGGAGTCCGGCTTGGCGATCACGACCACCAGCGGCAAAGACCGCAGCGAGCTCATCAGATAATCGAAGATGTTGTCCAGGTAAGACGTCGCGGATTGTATTGAGGTGGCGAGCCTTTCGCGCCGAGTGCCGCGTGCCGACTCGTCGAGCGAAGCCAGGTATTCGATGCTGGCGACGAAGCCGCCGAGCAGGCCGTACTGGTGCACGCCGACCTCGAGGCGGGCCGGGCCGGTCGCGTAGGGGTTGGCCGACACCGACGTGAAGGTGTTGATCATCGCCGGGTCGCGGAACACCAGAGCGCCCACCGGCGGACCGCCCCACCCGACGGCGTTGATCGCCACCACGTCGGCGTCGATGTCGTGGATGTCGATCAGCCGGTAGGGAGCGGCGGCGGAGTGGTCGACGATGACGAACCCGCCGACGTCGTGCACCAGCTTTGTCACCGGCCGCAAATCGGTGACGGTGCCGAGGGTGCCCGACGCCGAGCTCACCGCGACCAGTCGCGTCGCCTGCCCGATCAGCGCTTCCCATTGCCAGGACGGCAAGTCGCCGGTTTCGATGTCGACCTCGGCCCACTTAACCTTGGCGCCGAACCGGTTGGCAGCGCGCAGCCAGGGTGCGATGTTCGCCTCGTCGTCGAGCCGGGTGACGACCATCTCGTAGCCCAGTCCGGCTCGCGTCGACGATGCATCGGCCAGCGAGGCCAGCAGCACCGCACGATCGGAGCCCAGCACCACACCGCGGGGGTCGGCGTTGACCAGATCGGCCGCCGCCTGCCGCGCCGCCTCCAGCACGGCAGCGCTGCGCTTGGCCGACGGATGCGGACCGGCAGTGCTGGGGAACGAGCCCCGGAAAGCCGTCGAAACGGTGGTCGCCACCGAGTCGGGGATGAGCATCCCGGACGGGGCATCGAAGTGCACCCAACCGTCCCCTAGCGACGGGTGCAACCCGCGCACTCGGGCGACGTCGTAGGCCATATCAGCCACCTTAGAGCCATGCACAATAAGACGAACCGCGACGGTGATGGGTGCCCGAATAGATCCCCACCGTTCCGGGCCGGGTCACCCGGCCAGCCATACTAGTCGCGTGGGGCTGTGCTTCGGAATGCTGATCGCATTGTTTTTGCTGATCGTTCCGGGAGCAATAATCGGGCGGATCACCCAGCTGTCGTGGCCGATCGCGATCGCAGTTGGCCCGGCGCTGACCTACGGTGTGGTCGCCCTGGCGATAATCCCGTTCGGCGCCATCGGAATCCCGTGGAACGGTTGGACTGCGCTTGCCGCGCTCGCCGCGGTGTGCCTCGCGATGATCTGTCTGCAGCCGTTGCTCGCCGGCTACCGCGACCCCGAGGCGCAAGCGCGCGCGATCGACCGTCGGCAGGCGTCAACCGTCGCGGCCGGAGTGGTACTCGGTGGGCTGCTGATCATGTGGGCGGCCTATCGCGGCGTGGTGCATTGGCAGTCCATCCCCAGCACCTGGGACGCGGTCTGGCACGCCAACACGGTCCGCTTCATGCTCGACACCGGCCAGGCGTCCTCGACCCACATGGGCGAGCTCCGCAACGTCGAAACCCATCAGCCGCTGTACTACCCGTCGGTGTTTCACGCGCTGACCGCGGTCTACTGCCAACTCACCGGGGCGGCACCGACGACCGGCTACACGGTCAACTCGTTGGCGGCTTCGGTCTGGTTGTTCCCGTCCAGCGCGGCGATGCTGACCTGGCACCTGCTGCGGCCCCGCACCGAGCATGCCGCCGGTGTGGCCGCCACCGCCGCAGCGCTGTCGGCATCGTTCACGTCGGTGCCCTACGTCGAATTCGGGACAGCGGCGATGCCGAACCTGGCCGCCTACGGGGTGGCGATCCCGACGTACGTCCTGGTCACCTCGACGCTGGCGCATCGCGACCGCGTCCCGGTGGCGGTTCTCGCCCTGGTCGGCGTCTTCTCGGTGCATCTCACCGGTGGATTCGTGGTGATCCTGTTCGCGGCGGCCTGGTGGCTGATGGACGTGTGGTGGCATCCGGTACGCGGGCGACTCGCCGACCTGCTGACGCTGGCCGCGGCGGCGGTACCCGCGTTGTTGATCCTGTCGCCGCAGTTCTACGGGGTGGCCCAGCAGGCCGACATCATCGCCGGGCACGCGTTCCCCAGCTTCAAGACCGTCAAGCAGGGTGTGATCGACGCGCTGCTGCTGCACACCCGACACCTCAACGACTTTCCGATCCAGTACGGCCTGGTGGCGTTGAGCGCCATCGGCATGGTGATCCTGCTGTACAAGAAAATCTGGTGGCCGCCGGTGATCTGGCTGGTGCTCACCGTGGCGACGATCTATTCCGGGGCGCCGTTTCACAATCCGCTGGGCAGCGCCATCCAGCAGTACAGCCAGTTCTTCTACAACGACCCGCGCCGGCTGTCGGCGGTGGTGACGATGCTGGTGACGCCGATGGCGGCGGTCGCGGTGTTCGCTTTGGTGGTCGGCGCCGTAGCCGCTGCCAAGCGGATCACGCGTCATCACCTCAAAGTGCCTGACGCCGTGTGGGTTTCGGCAGTGGTCGCATTACTGGCACTGACTACCACGCTCACCGCGCGACATTACCTGTACCGGCATCTGGTGTTGTTCGGGGACAAGTACGACTCGGTGATCATCAACCAGAAAGACCTCGACGCCTTCGCCCACCTGGCCACGCTGCCCGGCGCGCGCACCACCCTGATCGGCGACTCCAATGTGGACGGCACCGCGTGGATGTACGCGGTCGCCGACCTGCACCCGCTGTGGACCCACTACGACTTCCCGCAGCAGATCGGTCCGGGCTACTACCGCTTCATCTTCTGGGCGTACGCCGACGCCGACGCGCTGCCAGGCGTTCCCGAGGAGAAGCGGGCGTTGGTGCCAGAAGCGATCCGCGCCCTCAACATCCGCTACATCCTGACCAGCGCGCCCACTGTACGGGGGTTCAAGGTGCCCGACGGACTAGTCTCGATAGACCGATCGAAGTGGTGGACGAAGATCTACGACAACGGTGAAGCCTGGATCTACGAATGGCTGGGTCCTGAGCGCACTCCGACTATTCCCAGAGGTGACAAGCATTGAGTAACGACGACGACATCGAGGTCATCGGCGGCGTCGATCCCCTACTGCTGGCTACGGCGCACGACTCCGGCGATGAGGACCGGTCGATCACCGACCTGGTCGAGCAGCCGGCGAAGGTGATGCGGATCGGCACCATGATCAAGCAACTCCTCGAAGAGGTCCGTGCGGCTCCGCTGGATGAGGCCAGCCGCAGCCGGTTGCGCGAGATCCACGCCACCAGCATCCGTGAACTCGAACAGGGGCTCGCCCCGGAACTGCGCGACGAACTCGACCGTCTCACGCTGCCGTTCACCGAAGGTACGGTGCCGTCGGACGGCGAACTTCGCATCGCCCAGGCCCAGCTGGTCGGATGGCTGGAGGGCCTGTTCCACGGGATTCAGACCGCGTTGTTCGCGCAGCAGATGGCCGCCCGCGCGCAGATCGAGCAGATCCGCGAGCAGCGCGGCCTGCCGCCGGGCACCGGTCGGCCGGGCGGACACAGTGGCTCGGCTTCTGGCCACTCGGGTTCCGGCACTGGGCAATACCTGTAGGCAACCGGTGACGCCAACTGGTCCACACATCGAAACCCGCGACGCGTGGGTGGAGTTTCCGATCTTCGACGCCAAATCGCGGTCGCTGAAGAAGACCTTCCTGGGCGGATCGATCGGCCGCAACGCATCGAACGTGGTGGTCATCGAGGCACTGCGGAACATCACCATGTCGCTGGAGCTGGGCGACCGGGTCGGACTCGTCGGCCACAACGGCGCCGGGAAATCGACTCTGCTGCGGCTACTTTCGGGGATCTACGAGCCAACGCGCGGCTCGGCGATCATCCGCGGCCGGGTGGCGCCGGTGTTCGACCTCGGCGTCGGGATGGACCCCGAGATCTCCGGCTACGAGAACATCCTCATCCGCGGACTCTTCCTCGGGCAGACCCGCAAGCAGATGCTGGCCAAGGTCGATGAGATCGCCGACTTCACCGAACTGGGCGACTATCTGTCGATGCCGCTGCGGACCTACTCCACCGGCATGCGGGTGCGATTGGCGATGGGCGTGGTCACCAGCATCGACCCGGAGATCCTGCTGCTCGACGAGGGTATCGGCGCCGTCGACGCCGACTTCCTGAAGAAGGCGCAGACGCGGCTGCAAAAGCTGGTCGAACGCTCCGGAATCCTGGTGTTCGCAAGCCATTCCAACGAATTTCTGGCCCGCCTGTGCAAGACCGCGATGTGGATCGAACACGGCGTGATCAAACAGACCGGCGGCATCGAGGACGTCGTGCGGGCTTATGAAGGTGAAGACGCCGCCCGGCATGTGCGCGAGGTGCTCGCCGAAACGAACCGCGCATGAGCGACCCGCCAGCGACCATGGTGTGCGCCGTCGTGGTGACCCACCGGCGACCCGACCAACTCGCCAAGTCGCTCGGTGTGCTGAGTACCCAGAGTCGGCTGCCCGATCAGTTGATCGTGGTCGATAACGACTTTTCCGATCAGGCCGACAACCGGGTCGCTGATCTGGTAGCCGGTCAACCCGTCCCCACGACATATCTGCCGTCACGCCGAAACCTCGGCGGCGCAGGCGGTTTCGCGCTCGGCATCCTGCACGCGCTGGCACTGGGGGCGCAGTGGGTATGGCTGGCCGACGACGACGGCCACCCGCAGGACAGTCAGGTGCTGGCCACGCTGCTGGCCTGCGCCGACAAGCACCGGCTGGCCGAGGTCTCGCCGATGGTGTGCAACGCCGACGACCCGGAGAAGCTCGCTTTCCCGTTGCGCCGCGGCCTGGTCTGGCGCCGACGGGTCAGCGAGCTGCGCACCGAGGCCGGCCAGGACCTGCTGCCCGGAATTGCGTCGCTGTTCAACGGCGCACTGTTTCGCGCGTCGGCATTCGAGGCGATCGGGGTGCCTGACCTGAGGCTGTTCGTCCGCGGCGACGAGGTCGAGATGCATCGCCGGCTGGTCCGGTCCGGGCTGGCGTTCGGGACCTGCCTGGATGCGGCCTACCTCCATCCCTGCGGCTCGGCCGAGTTCAAGCCGATCCTGGGTGGGCGAATGCACACGCAGTACCCAGACGACGCCACCAAGCGCTACTTCACCTACCGCAACCGCGGCTACCTGATGGCACAGCCGGGTCTGCGCAAACTGCTGCTGCAAGAGTGGTTGCGGTTCGGCTGGTTCTTCCTGATCTCCCGGCGCGACCCGAAGGGTCTGGCGGAGTGGCTGCGGTTGCGCCGGCTGGGCCGCCGGGAACGGTTCGAAAGGCCCGCAGATGACCACCCTTGATATTGCCGCCCAATCCAAGACGATGGCCCGGGCCTGGGGCGACCTGGTCGACGGGTACCGTCGCCGCGAGCTGTGGCTGCACCTCGGCTGGCAGGACATCAAGCAGCGCTACCGCCGCTCGGTACTGGGCCCGTTCTGGATCACCATCGCCACCGGGACCACCGCGGTTGCGATGGGCGGCCTGTACTCCAAGCTGTTCCATCTGCAGCTCTCGGTGCACCTGCCCTACGTCACCCTCGGCCTGATCATCTGGAACCTGATCAACGCGTCCATCCTGGAAGGCGCGGACGTGTTCGTCGCCAACGAGGGATTGATCAAACAGCTGCCGACGCCGCTCAGCGTGCACGTCTACCGGCTGGTGTGGCGGCAGATGATCCTGTTCGCGCACAACATCGTCATCTACCTCGTCATCGCGATCATCTTTCCCAAACAGTGGTCGTGGGCTGACCTTTCGGTGATTCCTGCGCTGGGGCTGATCGTGCTCAACTGTGTGTGGGTGTCACTCTGTTTCGGCATCCTGTCGACGCGCTTCCGCGACATCGGCCCGCTGCTGTTCTCCATCGTGCAGCTGCTGTTCTTCATGACGCCGATCATCTGGAACGACGACACGTTGCGGCAGCAGGGCGCCGGACAGTGGTCGAAGATCGTCGAGCTCAACCCGCTGCTGCATTACCTGGATATCGTGCGCGCCCCGCTGCTGGGCGCTCACCAGGAGCTGCGGCACTGGGCGGTGGTGATCGGGCTGACGATCGTGGGCTGGGTGGTGGCGGCGTTCGCGATGCGTCAGTATCGGGCCCGCGTCGCGTACTGGGTGTAGCGCCGGGCCGGTTGCCCTGATCTCGCTGCGGGTATCTGATGGCGAGAGCAGAGGAGGCTTGCCATGAGTGCGACCAACAGGGTCAGAAACAAGCTGCAGAAGATCGGCGGCCGAGCGAAGGAAACCATCGGCCGCGCGACCGGAAACCGCAGGCTGGAAAATCGCGGCGTGCGTGATCAAGTCGCATCTGACGTGAAGGACGTCGGCGAACGGGTCAAGAACACGCTCAGTGGTCGATGGGGGCGGGGCGGCCGCCGAATCTGACGGCTGCCGCGGCTCGTACCCGTTGGCCCGCCGTAGACTCTCCGCCGATGGCTGAGATCGCGGCGAATGCGCCACTGCCGCTGAAAACACAGGCGTGGCGATTCATCGTCACCGGCGGACTGTCGGCGATCGTCGACTTCGGCCTGTACGTGTTGCTGCTGCGGCTGGGCCTGCAGGTCAACGTCGCCAAGTCGCTCAGCTTCATCGCCGGCACCACCACGGCATACCTGATCAATCGGCGCTGGACCTTCCAGGCGCCGCCCAGCCGGGCCCGGTTCATCGCCGTCTGCGTGCTCTACGCGCTCACCTACTGCGTGCAGGTCGGCATCAATTACGTCTTCTACCTGCAGTTCGCCCACGAACCCTGGCGGATACCGGCCGCGTTCGTGATCGCGCAGGGCACCGCGACGGTGATCAATTTCGTCGTGCAGCGTTCGGTGATCTTCCGGCTGCGCTAACCACCCCGCTGGGGCGGGTACCCTTTCTGACGATGTTGAGCAGCGACATTCCGACCACCAGAATTCCGCTGATGGGCTTTGGCCGCACCGCACCGTCGGTGGCGGAGGTGTTGTCGACCCCGGACGCCGACCTGATCGCCAAGGCGGTCGGTCAGGTTGCCGACGGCGGTGGGCGCGGCGTGATCGCCCGCGGGCTGGGCCGTTCCTACGGCGACAACGCCCAGAACGGCGGCGGTCTGGTGATCGACATGACGCCGATGAACAAGATCCACTCGATCGACGCCGACACCCGCCTGGCCGAAGTGGACGCGGGCGTCAGCCTCGACCAGTTGATGAAGGCGGCGCTGCCGTTCGGACTGTGGGTTCCGGTGCTCCCGGGCACCCGGCAGGTCACCGTCGGCGGCGCGATCGCCTGCGACATCCACGGCAAGAACCACCACAGCGCCGGCAGCTTCGGCAACCACGTGGTGTCGATGGATCTGCTGACGGCCGACGGGCAGATCCGCCACCTGACCCCGGACGGTGAGGAGGCCGAGCTGTTCTGGGCCACCGTCGGCGGCAACGGGCTGACCGGCATCGTGCTGCAGGCCGTCATCGCGATGACGCCGACGGAGACGGCGTACTTCATCGCCGACGGCGTTGCCACCAGCGACCTCGACGAGACCGTGGCGGTCCACCTCGACGGCAGCGAGGACAGATACACCTACTCGAGCGCCTGGTTCGACCTGATCAGCCCGCCCCCCAAACTCGGCCGGGCTTCGATCAGCCGGGGCAGCCTGGCCAAGCTGGATCAGCTACCGGCGAAGCTGGCCAAGAATCCGCTGAAATTCGATGCGCCGCAACTGCTTTCGGTACCGAATATCTTTCCGGTCAGCGCGATGAACAAGCTGTCATTCATGGCGATTGGCGAGGTGTACTACCGGCTGGGCGGAAACTACACCGGCAAGATCCAGAATTTGTCGCAGTTCTACCACATGCTCGATCTGGTCAGCGGCTGGAACAATGCCTACGGCCCATCGGGTTTCGCGCAGCACCAATTTCTGGTGCCGCCGGATGCTCTGAACGAGTTCAAGGCCATCATCCGGTGGATCCAGACCCAGGGCCATTATTCGGCGCTGAACGTCTTCAAGCTCTTCGGCCCTGGTAACCGAGCGCCGTTGAGCTTCCCGATGGCGGGCTGGAACGTCGCGATGGACTTCCCCAACAAGCCCGGCGTCAACGCGTTCCTCAACGAACTCGACAGCCGGGTAATGGAATTCGGCGGCCGGGTCTATACGGCCAAGGACTCGCGGGTCAGTGCCGACAACTTCCATGCCATGTATCCCCGCATCGACGAATGGATTGCGGTGCGCCGCAAGGTCGACCCGACCGGGGTCTTCGTCTCTGACATGGCCCGACGTTTGGAGCTGCTCTAAATGGTGCTTGACGCCGTAGGAAACCCCCAGGCCATCCTGCTGCTGGGCGGCACCTCCGAGATCGGGCTGGCGATCTGCGAACGCTATTTACAGAACGCCCACGCGCGAATTGTGCTGGCCGACCTGCCGGATCATCCAGGCAAAGACAAGGCCGTCGCGCAGTTGAAGGCGGCGGGTGCCAAGTCGGTCGAATGGATCGACTTCGACGGCATCGATACCGCCAGCCACCCAGCCGTGATCGATGCCGCTTTTGCAGGCGGGGACATTGACGTCGCAATTGTCGCGTTCGGCCTGCTCGGTAACGCCGAGGAGCTGTGGCAGGACCAGCGCAAGGCAGTGCAGATCGCCCAGATCAACTACACGGCAGCGGTTTCCGTCGGTGTTCTGCTGGGCGAGAAGCTGCGCGCGCAGGGCTTCGGGCAGATCATCGCGATGAGCTCGGCGGCCGGCGAGCGCGTCCGACGGTCCAACTTTGTCTACGGGTCCACCAAAGCCGGCCTCGACGGTTTCTATCTCGGGCTCGGAGAAGCGCTGCGACCCAGCGGAGTTCGCGTGCTGGTGATCAGGCCCGGACAGGTGCGCACTACGACGACCATCGAGCACTGGAAGTCGACCGGCGCCAAGGAAGCCCCCTTCACCGTCGACAAGGAAGCCGTCGCCGAACTGGCCGTCACATCGGCAGCCAAAGGCAAGGAAATCGTCTGGGCGCCAGGCACTTTCCGCTACCTGATGATGGTGTTGCGGCACATCCCGCGGCCGATCTTCCGCAAGCTGCCCATCTAGATGCGCAACGCGCTGGCCACCGTCGGCCACCTGGCGATCGCGGTCGCGATCGCAGCAGTGGTCTCGGTGATATCGCTGACCGCCATCGCCCGGGTGCAATGGCCGGCTTACCCGTCGTCGAATCAACTGCACGCGTTGACCACGGTCGGGCAGGTCGGCTGCATCCTCGGATTGCTATGCGCCGGTTGGGTTTCCCGGCGTGGCCGACGAACCGTAGCGCAGTTACTGGCGTTGGTGTTCGTCTCCGCGTTCTCGGTGGTGACGCTCGGCATGCCGCTGGGCGCCACCAAGCTCTATCTGTTCGGCATCTCCGTCGACCAGCAGTTCCGCACCGAATACCTGACCCGGCTCACCGACAGCTCGGCCCTGCACGACATGACCTACACCGGCCTGCCGGCGTTCTACCCGCCGGGCTGGTTCTGGGTCGGCGGGCGCGTTGCCGCGCTGAGCGGCACGCCGGGCTGGGAGACGTTCAAGCCGTGGGCGATCACCTCGATCACGATCGCGATCGCCCTGGCGTTGGTGTTGTGGTCGCGGATGGTCCGCTTCGAGTACGCGCTGCTCGTCACGACCGCGACCGCCGCGGTGACGCTGGCCTACAGCTCGCCGGAGCCGTACTCGGCGATGATCACCGTGCTGTTGCCGCCGGTGCTGATCCTGGCCTGGTCGGGTCTGCGTGGCGCGGCCCGAGGTGGCGGTTGGGCCGCGGTGATCGGCACCGGGGTGTTCCTCGGCGTCGCGGCGACCTGTTACACCCTGCTGCCGGCCTACAGCGCGTTCACGGTGCTGCTGATGACGCTGGTGCTGACGGCCTCTCGCCGGCGCGACGGGCTCAAGGCCGCGCTGGATCCGCTGCTGCGGCTGGTCGTCATCGGTGCGATCGCGGCGGCCATCGCGGCGACCACCTGGCTGCCCTTTCTGCTGCGCGCGGCCCACGACCCGGTCAGTAACACCGGCAGCGCCTTCCACTACCTGCCGGCCGACGGCGCCGAGCTGACCTTCCCGATGCTGAAGTTCACCCTGCTCGGCGCGCTGTGCCTGCTCGGGACCCTGTGGCTGGTCGTGCGGGCGCGCGCGTCGGTCCGGGCGGCCGGTCTGGCGGTCGGCGTGCTCGCCGTCTACCTGTGGTCGCTGCTGTCGATGCTCACCACCCTGGCCCGCACCACGCTGCTGTCCTTCCGGCTGCAGCCCACCCTGACGGTGTTGCTGACCGCGGCGGGCGTCTTCGGATTCGTCGAAGCCACTATCGCGTTGAAAGCCCGCGGCCGCGAGCATGCCTGGGGCCGGGCCGTGCTTCCGGTGGCGGCGTCGATCGGGCTGGCCGCCGCGATCGCGTTCAGCCAGGACATCCCCGACGTGCTGCGGCCCGACCTGACCATCGCCTACACCGACACCGACGGGCACGGCCAGCGCGGCGACCGGCGTCCACCGAGCTCGGAAAAGTTCTACCCCGAGATCGACGCCGCGATCACCAGAGCAACCGGCAAACCGCGCGACGACACCGTCGTGCTGACCGCGGACTACAGCTTCCTGTCCTATTACCCCTACTACGGCTTCCAGAGCCTGACGTCGCACTACGCCAACCCGCTGGCCCAGTTCGACAAGCGCGCGGCCGCGATCAAGAACTGGGCCAAGCTCACATCCGCCGACCCGTTCATCCACGCGCTGGACACGCTGCCGTGGGCGCCGCCGACCGTCTTCCTGATGCGGCACGGCGGCTCGGCGGGTGCTGCGTCGGTGACGGGGGGCAGCAGCTACACCTTGCGGCTGGCCGAAGACGTCTACCCCAACCAGCCCAACGTGCGCCGCTACACCGTGGAGCTCAACGCCGCGATATTCGCCGACCCCCGGTTCGCCGTCACCACGATCGGCCCGTTTGTGCTGGCCGTCCGCAAATCCTGATGGCTACCGAGGCAATCGAGGGGGAGCAATTAGCATCTAGCTCCGTGGGCAGCCAGGCAGTCAGGAGTTATCTCCCCGCCCGTCTTGTTGCCGTCGTCGCCGGTCTGCTGGGCACCCTGCTGGCCATCGCGACACCGCTACTGCCGGTCAAACAGACCACCGCCCAACTGAACTGGCCGCAAAACGGCGTGCTCGGCAGCGTCGAGGCCCCGCTGATCGGCTACGTCGCCACCGACCTGACCATCGAGATTCCCTGCCAGGCCGCCGCCGGACTGTCCGGCACCGGCAAGACCGTGCTGCTGTCGACCGTGCCCAAGCAGGCGCCCAAGGCAGTCGACCGCGGGCTGCTCATCGAACGCGCCAACGACGACCTGGTGCTGGTGATACGCAACGTTCCACTGGTGGTCGCGCCGCTGAGCCAAGTGCTCAGCGACTCCTGCCAGAAGCTGGTCTTCACCGCGCACGCCGACCGGGTGGTCGGCGAATTCGTCGGGCTCACCCAGGGACCGAACACCGAGCATCCCGGCGCGGCGTTGCGCGGCGAGCGCAGCGGCTACGACTTCCGGCCGCAGATCGTCGGCGTCTTCACCGACCTGAGCGGGCCTGCACCGCCGGGCCTGACGTTCTCCGCCACCGTCGACACCCGTTACAGCAGCTCGCCGACGCCTCTGAAGATGGCCGCGATGGTGCTCGGAGTGGCGCTCACCCTCGCCGCGCTGATCGCGCTGCACATCCTCGACACTTCCGACGGCACCCGGCACCGCCGCTTCCTGCCGCCCCGCTGGTGGTCGCTCAGCGGGCTGGACGGCCTGGTCACGCTGGTGCTGGTGTGGTGGCACTTCGTCGGTGCCAACACGGCCGACGACGGCTACATCCTGACCATGGCCCGGGTGTCCGAGCACGCCGGATACATGGCCAACTACTACCGCTGGCTGGGGACGCCGGAAGCACCGTTCGGCTGGTACTACGACCTGTTGGCACTGTGGGCGCACGTCACCACCGCGAGCATCTGGATGCGGTTGCCCACCCTGCTGATGGCGCTGGCCTGCTGGTGGGTGATCAGCCGGGAGGTGATCCCGCGGCTGGGTCACGCCGTCAAGATCTCCCGCGCGGCGGCATGGACGGCGGCGGGCACATTCCTCGCAGTGTGGCTGCCGCTGGACAACGGTCTGCGGCCGGAACCGATCATCGCCCTAGGCATCCTGCTGACCTGGTGTTCGGTCGAGCGCGCGGTGGCCACCAGCCGGCTGCTGCCGGTGGCGGTGGCATGCGTCATCGGGGCGCTGACGCTGTTCTCCGGCCCGACGGGTATCGCCTCGATCGGCGCGCTGCTGGTGGCAATCGGCCCGCTGCGCACCATCATTGCGCGCCGCTCGCGGCAATTCGGCGTGCTGGCGCTGCTGGCACCGATCGTCGCCGCGGTGAGCGTCAACGCGATCCTGATCTTCCGAGACCAGACGTTGGCCGGGGAGCTGCAGGCGACCTCGCTCAAGCGTGCGCTCGGGCCGAGCCTGAGCTGGTTCGACGAGCACATCCGCTACGAGCGGCTGTTCATGGCCAGCCCCGACGGCTCGGTCGCCCGACGTTTCGCGCTGCTGGTGTTGCTGGTCGCACTCGCCGTATCGGTGGCAATGACGTTGCGTAAGGGCCGAATTCCGGGTACTGCGGCCGGTCCCAGCCGCCGCATCATCGGCATCACGGTGATCTCGTTCATCGCGATGATGTTCACCCCCACCAAGTGGACGCACCACTTCGGGGTGTTCGCCGGGCTGGCCGGCTCGCTGGGGGCGTTGGCCGCGGTCGCCGTGACCTCGGCGGCGATGCGCTCGCGCCGCAACCGGACGCTGTTCGCCGTGGTGGTGCTGTTCATCGTCGCGCTGTCCTTTGCCAGCGTCAACGGCTGGTGGTACGTCTCCAATTTCGGTGTGCCGTGGTCGAATGCGTTTCCGCAGTGGCACTTCGGGTTCACCACCGGATTCCTGGCGCTGACTTTGTTGGTCGCGCTGCTGGCGGCCTGGTTCCACTTCGTCAAGAGCGGCAGCGACGCCGATCCGCCCAGCGACTCGCGGTTCGGTCGAATCATTCGGTCGCCGTTGGGGATTGCCGCGTGGGCGCTGGTCTTCTTCCAGGTTCTGTCGCTGACCCTGGGGATGACCGACCAATACCCGGCGTGGTCGGTGGGCCGCTCCAACCTGCAGGCGCTGACCGGTAAGACCTGCGGACTTGCCACCGACGTTCTGGTCGAGCAGGACGCAGGCGCCGGCATGCTCAAACCGGTCTCGGCGGACGAGAAAGATGCGCTGGCAGACGGTTTCGCCGAGGGCTTCGACCCCAACGGCATCCCCTCCACGGTGTCGGCCGACCCGGTGATGGAACGCCCCGGCGACCGGAGCTTTGTCAGCGACGACGGCAACGTCACCAACGGCGAAGCCGGCACCGAAGGCGGCACCACCGCCGCCCCCGGCATCAACGGCTCACGCGCGCGGCTGCCCTACGGTCTCGATCCGGCCCACACCCCCGTGATGGGCAGCTGGCGACCCGGCGTCCAGGTGCCGGCCCGGCTGCGGTCGGCCTGGTACCGGCTACCCGACCAGAGTCAGCGCAGCGAGTCCGGGCCGCTGTTGGTGGTTTCCGCCGCGGGCCGGTTCAACTACGGCGAAGTCGAGATCCAGTGGGCGACCGACCAGCAGGCCGCGGACAACAAGCCAGGCGGCTCGACCGGGCTCGCCGACGTCGGTGCGGCGCCGGCCTGGCGCAACCTGCGGGCGCCGCTGTCCGCGCTGCCGCACGACGCCACCCAGGTTCGGGTGGTGGTCAGCGACGAGGACCTGGCGCCGCAGCACTGGATCGCGGTCACCCCGCCGCGGATACCGCGGTTGCGCACGCTGCAGGACGTGGTCGGCTCGTCGGAGCCGGTGCTGTTGGACTGGCTGGTCGGCCTGGCCTTCCCGTGCCAGCGGCCATTCGGGCATCAGAACGGCGTGGAGGAGGTGCCGCGGTGGCGCATCCTGCCCGACCGGTTCGGCGCCGAAGCCAACTCGCCGGTGATGGACAAGAACGGCGGCGGGCCGCTGGGCGTGACGGAATTGCTGGCGCGCCCGAGCACAGTCTCGACGTATCTGAAGGACGACTGGTCTCGCGACTGGGGTGCGTTGCAGCAGTTGACGCCGTACTACCCGAACGCCGGACCCGCTGAACTCGACCTTGGTTCGGCGACCCGGAGCGGCTTGTGGAGCCCAGCACCGCTGCGGCGTGGCTGATCAGCGAGGTTGGTTCGCCCTGTTTGACCTTGGGGGCCAAACGATTACGGTAGCCAACCTAGTTGTTTGGTGGTGGTGGTGGTTGGTAGGGGTCGTACCACCACCAGTGGGCGCGTTCGCCGGTGGGTCCGGGGTAGGGCGCGACGGCGGGTGGGGGTTGGGTGGGTGGGCGTGCCAGTGATGCTGCGGTGAGTCGTTGACCGTCGCTGTCGGTGACGACGAGATTGTCGGCGGGTCCGGTGATGGTGATGGCGCCGCGGTGGTGTGACCGGTGGTGATAGGGGCACACCAGCACCAGGTTGAATAATTCGGTCGGGCCGCCGTCTTCCCAGTGCCGGATGTGGTGGGCGTGCAAACCGCGGGTGGCGCCGCAGCCGGGGACCGCGCAGTGGGGGTGGCGGTGCTCGAGGGCGCGGCGCAGCCGGCGGTTGATCACCCGGCTCGCCCGGCCGGCGCCGATGACCTGCCCGGCACGTTCGAACCAGACTTCACAGGTGGCATCACAGGTCAGGTAGCGGCGTTCGGCGTCGCTGAGTAGCGGGCCCAGATGCAGCGCGGCGGCGCGCTGGGCGACATCGACGTGCACCACCACGGTGGTGTGCTGCCCGTGTGGGCGCCGCGCCGCCTCATCGTCCCATCCAGCCTGGACCAGGCGCATGAACGCCTCGAGGTTGGTGGGCAGCGGGGGACAGTTCTGTGCTGTGTGCTCGCTGCTGTCGTGGTCCTGCTTCCATTCGGCGAACAGCGCCTCACGATGCGACGCCAAGGCCGCCTCGAACTGCGCGGCGTCGTCGTGGCCGAGTCTGATCCGCCAGCTAGCGGCGTGCTCGTCGCTGGTCGCGGTGATCGAGGGCTGCGGCTCGGGCCGGGAATCGGGTTCGGGTCGCGGTTCGAGCTGGACCGCGGTGCGCAGCTGGTTGACCGTCGCGACAGCGGCGAGCTGGGCGTAATGCTCATCCGAACCCGCGCCCGCCCGCGCGGCCACCACACCAACCTGATCCAGCGACAACCGGCCCTCCCGCAAGCCGGCCACGCAGCGCGGAAACTCCGCCAGCCGCCGCGCCACGGTGGTGATCGTGTGGGCGTTTCCCGAGGACCAGCCCAACTTCCAGGCCACCAACGCCGCCACCGAGCGTGCACCCGTGGCCCCACAGAGCTCGTCGCGATCCAGCTCGGCGACGATCTCCACGATCCGCCCATCAACCGCGTTGCGCTGCCCGGCCAACTCCGCCAACTCCTCGAACAACACCTCCACCCGCTCAGCAGGACTCACCGCCACAGAAGGTGAAGAGGTCAAGGACATAACGACACCCTTACAGCCGGGTCCGACACGTTTCAGCCGGCGACCCGCCTGCAGACAGTCAGTACGCGATCTGGCGGCGGCCGGCGCGGAAGGCGGTGACGCAGGCGGTGGCCGCAAGAAGC
>CAWGPB010000021.1:0-197240 GCA_963824335.1 uncultured Actinomycetota bacterium | reverse complement strand
CGGTCAACACCTATGCCAAGGGCCGGCCCGCTGACCAGTTGCACACCTGGGCCGCCGGGCTCGCCCCCGCGCTGCACATTCCGGTGACCGCGCTGGAGGCCTACGGCTACGCCGCGCGGGTCGCCGAGGTGGAGAACCCGAACTGCCATATCGCCTGGACGACGCTGGCCGGGATCGGGCAGGTGGAGAGCCATCACGGCACCTATCACCACGCGACGCTAACGAGAAACGGTGACGTGCGCCCGCCGATCCGGGGCGTCGTGCTCGACGGAACCAACGGCACCATGCGCATCATCGACAGCGAAACGGGCGGGATGGACGGCGAGCCGGACACCGTGCGGGCGATGGGACCGATGCAGTTCATTCCCGAGACATGGCGTGAATACGGCGTCGACGCCAACAACGACGGCAAGATCGACGTCGACAACATCGACGATGCAGCGTTGTCCGCAGCGGGCTATTTGTGCTGGCGTGGGAAGGACCTCGCCACGCCGCGCGGGTGGATCACGGCGCTGTGGGCCTACAACGACTCGGACGTCTACGCCCGCGCCGTTCGCGACTGGGCTACCGCCTATGCCGCAGGGCACTCCCTCTGAGCAGGCTTTAGGCTCTTTAGGCTAGGGGACGCTGTAACCGCTACGACGCAAGGAGAAGCAGTGCCGATAATCGAGCAGGTCGGGGCCCGCGAAATCCTCGATTCCCGCGGCAATCCGACGGTCGAGGTCGAGGTGGCCTTGATCGACGGGACGTTCGCGCGGGCCGCGGTGCCCTCCGGCGCGTCGACCGGCGAGCACGAGGCCGTCGAGTTGCGCGACGGCGGCGATCGGTACGGCGGCAAGGGCGTCAAGAAGGCCGTGCAAGCGGTGCTCGATGAGATCGCTCCCGCAGTGATCGGGCTCAACGCCGACGACCAGCGGCTGGTCGACCAGGCTCTGCTGGATCTCGACGGCACCCCGGACAAGTCCAGGCTGGGTGCCAACGCCATCCTCGGCGTCTCCCTGGCGGTGGCCAAAGCAGCGGCCGATTCGGCCGAGCTCCCGCTGTTCCGCTACCTGGGCGGACCCAACGCGCACATCTTGCCGGTGCCGATGATGAACATTCTCAACGGCGGTGCGCATGCCGACACCGGCGTCGACATCCAGGAATTCATGGTCGCCCCGATCGGCGCGCCCAGCTTCTACGAGGCGCTGCGCTGGGGTACTGAGGTCTATCACGCCCTCAAATCCGCACTGAAGAAGCAGGGCCTGTCCACCGGACTCGGCGACGAAGGTGGATTCGCGCCTGACGTGCCGGGAACCAAGGCCGCGCTCGACGTGATCAGCCAGGCCATCGAGTCGGCGGGCTTCAAGCTCGGTGCCGATGTGGCCCTGGCGCTCGACGCCGCGGCCACCGAGTTCTACACCGACGGCACCGGTTACGCCTTCGAAAAGCAGAACCGCAGCGCCGATCAGATGACGCAGTTCTACGCGGAACTGGTCGACTCCTATCCGCTGGTGTCCATCGAAGACCCACTGTCCGAAGACGATTGGGACGGCTGGGTGGCTCTGACGACAGCCATCGGTGATCGGGTGCAGATCGTCGGCGACGACCTGTTCGTCACCAACCCCGAACGGCTGGAAGAGGGCATCGACAAGGGTGCGGCAAATGCGTTGCTGGTCAAGGTCAACCAGATCGGCACGCTCACTGAAACGCTTGATGCGGTCGCGCTGGCACACCACAGCGGCTATCGGACGATGATGAGCCACCGCAGCGGCGAGACCGAGGACACCACGATCGCCGACCTGGCGGTGGCGGTGGGCAGCGGGCAGATCAAGACCGGCGCCCCGGCCCGCAGCGAGCGGGTGGCGAAATACAACCAGCTGTTGCGCATTGAAGAAGCCCTCGGTGACGCCGCCCGCTACGCCGGGGATCTGGCGTTCCCCCGGTACACGCCATAGGTCCGACGGCCACCACTGCTGATGCCCGAATCGAAACGGCCAGAGCCGAAGCGGCGCTCGCCGGCATCGCGTCCGGGTCGGGGCGGCGATTCGGCAACCGGCCGGCCGCGTAAGTCGACCGCAGCCAAGCGTGGGCCGACGGCGTCGACGCGGGCGATGCCCGAGGTCGTCGAACCGATCAAGCAGGCGATCGCCGAGTCGGCCGAGCAGCGCTCCGATCAGCGTCTCGGCCTGACCGCACGACGGGCCGCGATCCTGGCCTCGGTCATCTGTGTCTTGACGCTGACCATTGCAGGTCCCGTCCGGACCTACTTCGCCCAACGCACCGAGATGAAACAACTGGCTGCCTCCGAATCCGCGTTGCGCCAACAGATCACAGATCTCGAGCAGCAAAAGGGCAAGCTCGGCGACCCCGCATTCATCGCGGCGCAGGCTCGCGAGCGCCTCGGGTTCGTCATGCCCGGTGAGATCCCGTATCAGGTCCAACTGCCGCCGGGTGCGGCATCGCCCGCCGACCCGGGGGCGCAACCGAAGGCCGCGCCCAGCGGCGATCCCTGGTACACGTCGCTCTGGCACACCATCGCCGACAGCCCGCACGGCCCGCCGGCACCGCCGCCGCCCGCACCGCCCGGCCCCTTGCTGCCCGGTCCCGTGCCGCCCAGCCCGTTGCCGCCCGGTGGTTGATCCCGCCGACCTCGAGGCGGTGGCCCGCCAGCTCGGCCGCCAGCCGCGTGGCGTGCTCGACATCGCTTACCGATGTCCCAGCGGTGAGCCGGCCGTGGTGAAGACATCTCCGAAACTGCCTGATGGAACGCCGTTTCCGACGTTGTACTACCTGACGCATCCGGCCCTGACCGCCGCCGCGAGCCGGCTGGAGACCACCGGGATGATGCGGGAGATGACCGAGCGGCTGCAGTCCGATCCCGACGTGGCCGCCGCCTACCGGCGGGCGCACGAGTCCTACCTCGCCGAGCGCGATGCCATCGAGCCGTTGGGTACGACGTTCTCCGGCGGCGGTATGCCCGTCCGGGTCAAGTGCCTGCACGTGGTGATCGCGCATTCGCTGGCCAAGGGCCGGGGCGTCAACCCGTTCGGCGACGAAGCCCTGGCGGTGCTGGCCGCCGAGCCGTCGATGGCCGGAATTCTGACACCGGGGGAGTGGATATGACGCGTCGGCGACGATGCAGAGCGCGTAGTGCGATGAGGAGGAGCGGCGCCATATGACCCGCCTGGCCGCAATTGACTGCGGTACCAACTCGATTCGATTGCTGATCGCCGACGCGTCCGGTGGGCAACTGATCGATGTGCACCGCGAAATGCGCATCGTGCGGCTCGGCCAGGGCGTGGACGCCACCGGGCAATTCGCACCGGAGGCGTTGCAGCGCACCCGGTCTGCGCTGGTCGACTATGCGACACTGTGCACTGACCATGCTGTCGACCGGATTCGGATGGTCGCGACGTCAGCCACTCGTGACGCCGGCAATCGTGATGTCTTTTTTGCCATGACGGCCGAGGTGCTCGGCGATGTGGTGGACGGCGCCGTCGCCGAGGTGATCACCGGTGTCGAGGAGGCCGAGCTGTCGTTCCGCGGCGCAGTCAACGAATTAGATTCCACCGCAGGCCCATTCGTCATCGTCGACTTGGGTGGGGGATCGACCGAGGTGGTGTTGGGCACCGACACGGTGACGGCGAGCTTCTCCGCCGACATCGGCTGCGTCCGGCTGACCGAGCGCTGCCTGCACTCCGACCCGCCGACAGCCGGCGAGGTGGCGGCGGCGCGTGAGTTGGTGCGCGAACGGCTCGGTGAAGCGCTGCGGGTGGTGCCGGTGGAGCAGGCCCGCACCTGGGTCGGGGTAGCAGGCACCATGACGACCGTCGCCGCACTCGCCCACGATATGTCGACGTATGACTCGGCGGCCATTCACCTTTCGCGTGTCGGCGTCGACCGGTTGCTCACCGTCTGCGATGGGCTGATCGCGATGCCGCGGGCTCAGCGGGCCGCGTTGGGGCCCATGCACGAGGGTCGGGTCGACGTAATCGGCGGCGGTGCGATCGTGATCGAGGAACTGGCGCACGCGCTACGGGAGCGCGCCGGCATCGAGGAGCTGACGGTCAGCGAGCACGACATCCTGGACGGTATTGCGCTGTCCATCGCCGACTAGTTACTGCCCGAAAGGTCGCTGGCCGGCCGAGATCTCGAGCAGGCGCTTCTTCTGTTCGTGGTATTCCTGTTCGGTCAGTTGTCCCCGATCGCGGCGCTGGGCGATGTCGCGGATGGCGGCCGCGACACCGGTGACGACCGTGCGGGGTGCCGGTGACGCCTCGACGTCATCGTTGGCGGTATTGGGTTCTCCAAGAACGCGATTCGTCAGACGCGCGTGAGTCAGCGGCTTGCCGCCTTCTCCGGTTGCGGCTGCCGGATTGCCTGCCATGGCTTGTCCGGCGATGCCACCCAACCCCATCTGGTTGAACGTGCTGGTCGAACCCGGCTCGAGCGGCGCCGCAGCGCCGGTGCCGGTGTCTCCGATCGGTGAAACCTTGGCAACTGAACGTATTTCCGGTGCGGCGACGGTCCAGTTGGACGGCACCGACAGCGCGCCGATGGTATCGGCCTGACCCAGGCTCGCCGATGCGGTGTGCGCCGCGGACGCGAGTGGACCGGGGTTGGTGATGATCGCCGGGAATTCCTCGGGGGGTGTGACGCCTTCGCCCGGCCAGTCATCCACCCCCTCCCAGCCACTGACGGTGTCGTCGGCTCGCAGACCGAGGATGGTGCCGAGATAGGCGACGGGAAAATCGACCGGACCCGATAGCGCGTCCATCGGGATGATCAGGTAGAGCGTAGCCAGATCGGCTGGCGCGCCGAGGAAAATGCTGATCAGGTCGCTGAGCGTATTTAGCGGGTCAGTGGAGGCCGACGTTGTCGCGCCCGAAACAGCCTGTGTCGCAGCTGTTACGGCGTTCTGCGCGGAGGTACCGCTCGCTTGGCTGACTGCGGCGGCTTGACCGGCTGTCCCGCCCGGATCGGTGTTCCGCTCTGGTGAGCTAAACGGAGTCAGCACACTCGCTGCTGCCGACGAGCCCGCGTAGACGTACATCGCTACGGCGTCCTGAGCCCACATCTCGGCGTACTGGGCTTCGGTGGCCGCGATCGCTGCGGTGTTCTGGCCGAAGAAGTTCGTCGCTACCAGCGTCATCAGGAGGCTGCGATTGGCGGCGATCACCGGCGGCGGCACCGTCGACGCAAACGCCGCCTCGTAGCCGGCAGCCGCGGCCTTGGCTTGGGCTGCGGTGTGCTCGGCCTGTGCGGCGGTGGAGCTCAGCCACGTCACATACGTCGCGGCCGCCGCCGACATCGACGCCGATGACGGTCCCGACCACGGCCCATCGGTCAGCTCGGACGTCACCGACTGATAGGAGCCCGCCGCGGTGTACAGCTCGTCGGCCAGTGCGGCCCAGGCTTGCGCAGCGGCCAGCATCGGCCCCGATCCGGGTCCGGCGTACATCCGACCGGAGTTGATCTCCGGTGGATAAAGCCCGAAATCCATTGCTGCATATCCCTTTGCAGATAACCAGTGCGCGCAGTGAAAGCGGTGTGGAGTCAGCGCCCGAGCAGGCGGTTCTTCTGTTCGGTGTATTCCTCGTCGGTCAGAATTCCCTCGTCGCGTAGCTTGGCGAACTCGCGCAGCTCGGCCGCCACCCCCGTCACCACGGCGCGAGCTTTGGCTGGCGCGGCGTCGCCGTCGACGTCGGCCACGGCAGGCGATCCGGTGCGGCCGGTGCCTGCGGGGCGAGCCGCGGCGCGTGTGCCGGCCCCGCCTTTACCGCCGCCGTTGCCCAGTGTGCCGCCGATGGCCCGTCCGGCCATGCTCGCCACTGCCATCTCTCCGAACACGCCGCTCGAACCGGCTTCGCCAGCCGCCGCGGTGGCCACGGCGGGCGCGGCGCCGTTAGTCGGCAGCGCGGGCAACGTCATCGCCACCGGGCGGACGGCGGGCGTGGCGATGGTCCACGTCGGCGGCACCGACAGTGCCCCGACCGTGTTGGCCTCGCCCAGGCCCGCTGACAGCGACGTGGTCGCGGCTGACGATTCAATCGGTCCGGTGATGATCGCCGGGAACGCCGTTGGATCCTGATATCCCTCGCCTGGCCAGGGCTCTTGTCCCGCCCAGCCGCTGATGATCTTGTCGGTGTGCAGACCGGTTCCGGCGCCGATGATGTCCAGTGGCAGCGCGGTCACGCCGATCACGCCGAACGGTATGTCGGCGAGGAAGGTGGCGATGGCCGACGGGGCGTCAAGGAAGATGCTGATCAGGTCGCTGAGCGTGCCGAGCGGGTCGCTGGCTGCCGCCGGCGCCGCTGTCGACAGGCTTTGCAGGGCGTTGGGCACCGAGGAGAAGGCCTGCTGGATCGACGACACGGTGCTCTGAACGTTGCCCGCGGCGGTGCCAGTGGCCTGACCGACCGCGGTCGACTGGCCGGCCGCACCGGTCGGGTTGGTGTTTTGTTGTGGTGGGTTGAACGGCGACAGTTGGGTAGCGGCGGCGGATGACGCGGCATAGCTGTACATCGCCGCGGTGTCTTGAGCCCACATCTCGCCGTACTGCGCTTCGTTCGCTGCGATGGCCTGGGTGTTTCTTCCGAACAGGTTGGTGGCGATCAGCGTCGACAGCAGGCTGCGGTTGGCCGCGACCATTGGCGGTGGAACCGTCGCCATAAACGCGCCCTGGTAGGCGGCAGCCGCGGCCTTGGCTTGGGCTGCGGTTTGCTCGGCTTGCGTGGCGGTGGCTCGCAGCCACGCCGCGTAGGAAGCTGCCGCCGCGCTCATCGACGCTGAGGCCGGACCCATCCAGGGGCCGGCGGTCAATCCCGACACCACGGATTGGTAAGAGTTGGCCACTGAATGCAATTCACCGGCAAGCGCGTTCCAGGCTTCGGCGGCGGCCAGCATGGGTCCCGCCCCGGCGCCGGCGTACATGCGGGCGGAGTTGATCTCTGGCGGGTAACTCCCGAAATCCATTGCTCGCCGATCCCTCTAATTCACCGCGGTCGAGCTGGCCCAGCGACCGGCGGTAGCCGAGTCATTGACCCTTGGGTGAATGGTGGCACGCGTGAAGATTTTTGTCGCTTCAAGGCGCGGTGGGTCGTGAGCCGATGTCGGAATCGCGGCTGGCCTCGGGATGACCTGCTCTGTCCCGCGGACTTCCGGTGACATAACCGAAGGGCCTACGCGACATTCCGGCTCGGCGCTCCCCCAAAGCATGGCTTCCCTTTCCGACAATGCCGAGCAGGTCGCCTATCTATGGCGTTTGCATCCGCGATACGCACCCCGCCGACAGGCTGTCGTTGCTGGCAGGCATGTCATTATCGGTTTCCAGCTGGAGATATACAATTCGGCACGGGTGCCTAATGGCATTCTGCGGCTGCCGACACCAATATCTCTCAGGTTAATTCTCTGTATTTCTCAGGTTCACCTTCGCGTCGATGCCAGTTTTTGCTCCCCCGAGGCATCGCACAGTCGTTTCAATCCTAGGGCATAGCCAGGGTGGTCTCGCGTTAATCAAGCCTCTCTACAGCGATTTGGCAGGTTTCCGTAAGGATTTGGCAGGTTGGCATAAGGATGCCGTAAAGAATCCGCGGGATAGCGCTCAGGCGGTTCGCGCTTGGCGGCTCGCATTTGCGTTGTCCGGTTGCCCAGTTGGTTCGACGATGTCGTCGGGAACGTCCTTGGCGGTGACCGCGTGCCGGGGCGGCAGCCCTTTACGCAGGGTGGCCACCAGGTCCCGGTAGGGACCGACGAGGTAAACGGTGTCACCGTCGCGGAGCTTGTGTTCATGGCGCGGCTGCAGATCGATGGGGGAGTCCTGCCGGCAAATCGCGATCACGCGCGTCCTACTCGACAAGTCGCCCATCGGCAGGCCGTCGAGCTCGCTGCCCTCGGCCACCAGCATCGCGCCGACCATGAACGAGCTCTGACCGATCGAGAAGGTGCCCAGCACTTCCACGCCCATCGCGGCGCCGATGAACCACGGCGCGGCCAGCGCGACCGAGGAGCGGACGTTCTCGAAGCCGAAGCGCTGCGCGACCGCCAGGCCCAGCGCCCGGTCGTAGACCCGGAGCACCACCGACACCTCGGCGCGCCGGTTGATCTTGGGTAGCACCCGCGGCCCCAGCATCTCGGCCAGTACGATTCCGGTTTCGATGTTGATCATGTCGTCGCGGGTCAATATCGCCACCGCGCGGGCGCGGTCGACGCGCGCCACTTCCAGCGTCTGAACCACCGTCGCATCTCCGAAGATCACCGGAACGTCGAGTTCGCGTGCCGCGGAGAGGTACCGGTTGTTCTCGTTGATCTCGATGACCGCGACGTCGTACCCCGCCTCTACCAGGTCGGTGATCACCCGCATCCCGAGGGCGCTCAACCCGACGACGATCACATGGTTGCGCAGGTGGCGCATCCGCGGTCGCGCAGACGCGAACACGAAGCGTCGTGACAGCAGCACGTCGGCGATGAACGCGACCAGCAGGGCGATGGTGGTCGCGCCGCCGAACATCAACATCGCGGCGAACAGGCGCAGCCACGTCTCCTGGTGGGCGAAGCTGAAGTCGCCGTAGCCCGTCGTCGTGATCGTCTCGATGGTGAAGTACAGCGCGTCAACCCAGGACATTCGCGGGTGTCGGTAGTTGTAGCGCAATACCAGCATGGAGATGACGATGAGGGTCAGGGCGGCCGCCAGGGCGGGATAGAAGGCCGGGTTGAAGTCGTTGATGACGATGCGGAGCGCGTCGAACACCCCCCGCAGCCCGGCTCGTCGCGACCGTGTTCCCCCAGGCCGTCGGACCTTGATGCCGCGTTGGGCGGACTCGTCGGCCGTGCCGATCATCACCGCGCGGTCGCCGGCGAGCACCCGTTGATTGCGGGTCGGGCAGACTTCGATCTCGCCCGGGCTCGACGAGTTCTCCCCGTGGATGATCGCCACGGGGGCGAGGTCGCCGTAGATTTCGCGCAGCGTGGCTGCCCGCGGCGCTTCGCTGCCGGAGACCAGGAATTGAGTCCCTGCCGCCTCGAAGGGGTGTGCCCGGCGGGCGAGGCATGCCTCGACGACGGATGGTGCTGTCAGTTCGGCGACGTCGAGGATTGCGCCCGGTCCGTTGTCGGCGGCCACCGCCGCGCGCAGCACGTCATTGGCCAGTCTGGCGACCACGCGCACGGAAGGGTTGGATCGTCTTGCCAGCAAGGCGATTTCGAGGTTGGCCGCATCATCGTCGCCGGCGCACACGACCGCCAGCGCGTCGGCGACATGGGCGCGTTCCAACTCGTCACAGACCCCGGTGAGGCCGCTGCTACCCAGCCTGATGACGCTCACGCCAGCGTTTTCCAGCTCTTCGATGATGGTGGTAGCTAGCGCATCGTCACCGCTGACAATGATGTGATGCTGCATTATTCATCCGCCACTCTGCACGGGTGGGCATCGGCTTTGCTCGCGCTCTTACTGAAACAGGTTACACCACAGGTTTACCTGATCTGGCCGCAAAGCTTGATTCTGCTGACACATAGCGCGACGACGGTTACCGACGCTAACCGCTTATCGCGCAACAACTCTCATGCCTCGAAGCGATAGCCCATGCCCGCCTCGGTAAGCAGATGGGCAGGGCGCGACGGGTCGTCCTCGAGTTTGCGGCGCAATTGCGCGAGAAACACACGGAGATAATGGGTTTCGGTCGCGTACTTGGGTCCCCACACCTCACGGAGCAACTCCTCGCGGCCGACCAGCTTGCCGCGATTGCGCACCAGCATTTCCAGCATGCCCCATTCAGTGGGGGTCAGGTGGACCTCGCTGCCGTGCTTGATCACCTTCTTCGCCGAGAGGTCGACGACGAACGACTTGGTTTCCACTACCGGGTTGTCCGCGCCGGTGGCCACCGTCGCTCGTCGCACTGCGGCGCGCAACCGGGCTAGCAGCTCGTCCATGCCGAACGGTTTCGTCATGTAATCGTCGGCGCCCGCGTCGAGCGCGCCGACCTTGTCGGACGAGTCGGTGCGCGCAGACAGCACGATCACCGGCGCCGTCAGCCAGCCGCGCAGGCCCGCCAGTACGTCGATGCCCGAGATGTCCGGCATCCCCAGATCCAAAATCACCACCTGCGGAGGGTGTTCCGCAGCGAGCGTCAGTGCTTGTGTGCCGGTCGGTGCGGTGATCACCTCGTAGCCGCGGACCGACAAGTTGATGCGCAGCGCCCGCAACAGCTGAGGGTCGTCGTCGACCACGAGAACTCTAGTCATCGGCGCCTCTGCCGTCCCGCAGCGGCGCCGCCAGGTCGATCAGAATGGTCAGCCCGCCGCCAGGCGTGTCGCTGGCGGTGATGGTGCCACCCATCGCCTCGACGAAGCCCTTGGCTACCGACAAGCCAAGTCCCAGGCCGGCCGTGGTGTCGAAATCGCCGAGTCGCTGGAACGGCTGGAACATCTGCTCCGCGGCACCTCTGGACACCCCCGGCCCCTCGTCGATGATGTTGATCAGCGTCCGCGTTCCGACTTGGCCGGCGTTGACCCGCACTATGCTGCCCGGTGCGTAGCGCAGCGCGTTGTCGATGACGTTGGACAGCACCCGCTCCAGCAGTCCCGCGTCACCCAAGGCGACCGTTCCGCCGACCTCGACCTTGACCCGGTCGATATTCGCCCGCCCGTAGATCGTGTGGCGTCCCCCGATGCTGACCAACGCGCGCTGCACGACCTCCTCGAGATAGGCCTCGCTCAGTTCGGGCCGCACCACGCCGGCGGCCAGCCGGGACGAGTCGAGCAGGTTGGCCACCAACAAGGTCAGCTGATCCACCGACTCCTCGACGGTGGCCAGCAATTCGCTGGTGTCTTCGGGTGAGAACCAGACGTCTTCGGCGCGAAGGCTGGACGCCGCCAACTTGGCCGCGGTCAGCGGAGTGCGCAGGTCGTGGCCGAGGGCCGACAGCAGCAGGCGACGTAGCTCGTCGGCCTCGGCGAGCGACTTGACCTTGCCGGCCTCTTCGGCGAGCTCGCCCCGCTTGACCAGTCCCGCCGCCTGGGTTGCGACCACCGACAGCACCCGACGGTCCCGGCCGGTCAGGCTACGCCCGGTCATCAGCATCCAGAACTCTTCGTCGCCGACCTTGACCGCGGTGTCGGCGGCATCGATCGTCACGCACGACTCGGTGCCGACGCCGGCGACGGGGAACAAACGGCCGTCCACTTCACGGACCAGGCACACCGATCGCTGCGAGTACGCTTCGCGCACCCGCTCCAGCAGCGCGTTGAGGTCGGCGCCGCGTAGCACGGACGCGGCGAACAGCGAGAGCAGCTCGGCTTCCTGGCTGGCCCGCCTGGCTTCCCGGGCCCGGCTGGCGGCGGCGTCCACCAGCACCGCGATCGCCATCGCGATGCCGAGCAGGATCATGATGGTCAGCGCGTTGCTGAAGCTCTGAACGGCGAACGAATACCGCGGCTCGGTGTGGAAGTAGACCATCATCGCCCCGGACAGCAGTCCCGACAGCACCGCCGGCGCCACCCCGCCGAACAACCCGACGCCGATCACCCCGGCGAAGAAGATGGCCGATTTCCCGCCGACGTCCAGAGTCGGATCCAACCGCATCGTCAGCGCCAGGATTGCCAGCGGCAGCAGGACGGCGCCCAGCCAGGACACCACCTGTCGGGCGCGTGGCGAGATCGCCGCGAACGCTACGCCGCGATTGGCCGCCTCGTGGCTGACCATGTGGACGTCGATCTTGCCCGAGTTCTTGATGGTGGCCGCACCGATGCCTTCACTGAAGATGCTCGCCCACCGCGACCGCCGGGAGCTTCCCAGCACCAACTGGGTGGCGTTCGTTTCGCGGGCGAAGTCGAGCAGCGCGCACGACACGTCGTCGCCGACCACGACATGCACGGTGGCCCCGATGCTGCCGGCCAGCTCGCGGACCTTGCCCATCTCGCGCGGCGCCACCCCCGACAACCCGTCACCGCGGACGACGTGCACCACCATCAGTTGCGCGCTGGACTTCGACGCGATGCGAGAAGCCCTGCGTACCAACGTTTCCGACTCGGGTCCGCCGGTCACCGCGACGACCACCCGCTCGCGGGCCTCCCAGGTGTCGGTGATCTTCTTGTCGGCGCGGTATTTCGCCAGCGCGGCGTCGACCTGGTCGGCCAGCCATAGCAGCGCGATCTCGCGCAGCGCCGTCAAGTTGCCGGCCCGGAAGTAGTTGGTCAGCGCCGCGTCGACCCGTTCCGATGGGTACACGTTTCCGTGAGCAAGCCTGCGCCGCAAAGCTTCCGGCGTGATATCGACCAGTTCGATCTGAGCCGCTCGCCGGACGATCTCGTCGGGCACGGTTTCGCGTTGTTCGACGCCGGTGATCTGAGCGACCACGTCGTTGAGGCTTTCCAGGTGCTGGACATTGAGCGTCGAAATCACCGTGATGCCGGCATCCAGCAGCGCTTCGATGTCCTCCCACCGCTTTTCGTGGGTGCTGCCCGGAATGTTGCTGTGGGCGTATTCGTCGACGAGCGCCACTTCCGGCTTGCGCCGCAACACCGCCTCGATGTCGAGTTCCGGGAACGTGCTTCCGCGATAGGTGATGTAGCGCGGCGGAATGACTTCGATGCCTTCGATGAGCTCGCGGACCTTCTTGCGGCCGTGCGATTCCACGACCGCTGCGACGACGTCGGTGCCTCGTCCCAGCCGGCGATGCGCCTCGCCGAGCATGGCACAGGTCTTGCCGACACCCGGGGCGGCGCCGAGGTAGATCCGCAACTCTCCCCGGCGCTGCTTGTACACCCGGTGATCCAGCGGGTCGTCGTACATCGCCGGTTCGTGTGTGGAGGTCACCCCGCCATCATCCCCCGGGAGGGTCAAGACTTCACCGGTGCTAGGCGATCCAGCTCGAGATTCACCGCCAGCACATTGACCAGCGGCTCGCCGACGAAGCCGAGGAGGCGTCCGTGCTGGTTATGCCGCACCGCGTCGCGCACCTGGCCGACGCTGATGCCGCGGGCACGGGCCACCCGGGCGACCTGAAGTTCGGCGTAGGCCGGTGAGATGTCGGGATCCAGGCCACTGGCGCTGGCGGTGACAGCGTCGGGCGGCACCTCCGGTTGCTCGGGCGCCGAGCCGCGAACCGGAACCAGCCGACCGACCGAGTAGTCGCGACCGTACTGAGCGCACTGCACCACAACGCCCTGGTAGATGCGCAGGAACACCGAGGCGGGCGGGCTTCCGGGCGCCGAACACGGCTCGTTGACGCTCACCACCGTGACCGGGTGGGTGACGTTGCCGGCCCGGTCGAGCGGCCCGATCACCGACAGCACGGCGCCGACGCCGCCGCCGGTGCAGAACGGCCGCGAGCCGTCGACCTTCTCGAGTTGGCCGATCGCCAGGCTGCGTGAGCACACTTGGGTCAGCAAGCTGGGCTTGAAGCCGGCGGCTGACGGATCGGTACCCGGACTCAGCTTGGCCGGATCGGCGGGCGTGTCGACGATGCTCTCGGGTCCCAGGTTGCTGGCACCCGACGCGGTGGGGTCGTAGCCCGCTCCGGCCGCCGAGGGCCTGCTTTGGAAGTATTGCGGAAGCGGGTTGCCGTTCTTGTCGGTGAACGACTGCCCGATCAGCTTGCTGCCGACCGGCCTCCCCGAAGCGCTGATTATCGAGCCGTTCGCCTTGTCGTGCAGACCGGGAAGCTGAGCGATTCCCCAGACGAGCAGCGGGTACCCGAAACCGGTGATGACGGTCAGCACCAGCAGGGCGCGCAGGGCGGCCCAGTGTTGCCGAAGCACGTTGCTCAAGTTCATATGTCAGCCCATCCCGGGAATGAATTGCACGGCCAGGTCGACCAGCTTGATACCGATGAACGGGGCGACGACGCCGCCTAGCCCGTAGACGTAAAGGTTGCGGCTCAACAACTTCGAGGCACTGCTCGGGGTGTACTGAACGCCGCGCAACGCCAGCGGGATCAGCATGACGATGATGATCGCGTTGAAGATCACCGCGGACAGGATCGCCGACAGCGGACTGTGTAGCCGCATGATGTTGATCGTCGCCAGTCCGGGGAACAGTCCCACGAACATGGCCGGGATGATCGCGAAGTACTTGGCGATGTCGTTGGCGATCGAGAACGTGCTCAAGGCGCCGCGGGTGATCAGCAACTGCTTGCCGATCTCGACGATCTCGATCAGCTTGGTGGGATCGGAGTCCAGATCGACCATGTTGCCGGCCTCTTTGGCCGCGCTGGTTCCGCTGTTCATCGCCACCCCGACGTCGGCCTGCGCCAACGCCGGCGCGTCGTTGGTGCCGTCGCCGGTCATGGCGACCAATCGGCCACCCTGCTGCTCACGCTTGATCAGTGCCAGCTTGTCTTCGGGGGTAGCTTCGGCGAGGAAGTCGTCGACACCGGCCTCGTCGGCGATTGCCTTGGCGGTCAACGGATTGTCGCCGGTGATCATCACCGTGCGGATGCCCATCTTGCGCATCTCGTCGAACCGGGTCCGCATGCCGTGTTTGACGATGTCCTTGAGGTGGATGACACCGAACACCTCGGCCTTTTTGCCGTTGTCGCCATCGCTGACCACGCCCACCACCAGTGGCGTCCCGCCGGCCGCCGAAATGCCGTCGACCACGTCGCCAAGGGCGTCGGGGATAACGCCGCCCTGATCGCGAATCCAGTTGGCCACCGAGGACGCCGCACCCTTGCGGAGCTGCCGTCCGTCGAGGTCGACACCGGACATCCGGGTCGTCGCGGTGAACTCGATCCACTGTGCGTGGCTCAGTTCACCGGGCGGGCGTTCCCGCAGCCCGTAGTTCTGTTTGGCGTATACGACGATCGAACGGCCCTCCGGGGTCTCGTCGGCCAGGCTGGACAGCTGCGCGACATCCGCCAGGTCCTCGGGTGTGACCCCGTTGACCGGGATGAACTCCGAGGCCTCCCGGTTGCCCAGGGTGATCGTGCCGGTCTTGTCCAGCAGCAGCGTGTCGACGTCACCGGCCGCTTCGACGGCGCGGCCCGACATGGCCAGCACATTGCGCTGGATCAGCCGGTCCATGCCGGCGATGCCGATCGCCGACAGCAGCGCGCCGATGGTGGTGGGAATCAGGCACACCAGCAATGCCACCAGGACGACGCCGTCGACGCCGTTTCCGGTCAACGCCGCGGTGTCGGGCACGCCCGGGTTGTTGAGCTTGGAGTAGATCGCCAGCGGCTGCAGGGTCACCACCGCGAACAAGAAGATGACCGTCAGCGCCGCCAGCAGAATGTTCAGCGCGATCTCATTCGGGGTCTTCTGCCGGTTGGCGCCCTCGACGAGCGCGATCATCCGGTCGATGAAGCTCTTACCCGGCTCCTGGGTGATTTTGACGACGATGCGGTCGGAGAGCACGGTGGTGCCGCCGGTGACCGCGGAGCGATCGCCACCGGACTCGCGAATCACCGGCGCTGATTCACCGGTGATCGCCGATTCGTTCACCGACGCAATGCCTTCCACGATCTCACCGTCGCCCGGGATCGTTTCGCCGGTCTCGACGACGACGATGTCGCCCTTCTGCAGTTCCGGCGCGCGCACATCTTCTTCCTTGCCGGGCTTGCCGGGCGCCCAGCCCTGTAGCCGGCGCGCGATGGTGTCGGCCTTCGATTTGCGCAACGTGTCGGCCTGCGCCTTGCCGCGCCCTTCGGCCACGGCTTCCGCCAGGTTGCCGAAAAGCACTGTCAGCCATAGCCAGAACACGATGAGCCAGCCGAACCAAGACCCGTTACGGATCGTCAGCACGCTCGACCAGATCGCGCCGATCTCGACGATCAGCATCACCGGGTTGTGCCACAGCGTGCGCGGGTCGAACTTGCGCACCGCGTCAGGCAGTGCCTTGACCAGCAATGCGGGGTCGAGCAGTCCGCCCCGGACTGGCGCAGGGCCACTGTTGTGGGGCCGCGCCGGCGGGTTGGAATGTGGCTTGATAGCCGTTGAGCTTGTCATCTCAGTGGATTCCTTCAGCGAGGGGTCCGAGCGCGAGTGCCGGCAGGAAGGTCAACGCGCACAGCACGACTGTTACTGCGGCGACCAGACCGACGAACTGCGGTCGGTGAGTGGGAAGGGTGCCCGGTGACTCTGGGGTATGGCCTTGGCGGGCCAGTGAACCGGCCAGGGCCAACACCAGAATCATCGGCAGGAACCTGGCAAAGACCATCTCCAACCCCAGCGCCGTGTTGTACCACGTGGTGTTCACCGACAAGCCGGCGAAAGCCGAGCCGTTGTTGTTGGACGCGGAGGTGAAGGCGTAGAGAACCTCCGAAAGGCCGTGTGGACCAGTGTTGTTCATGCTCGCCCGCGGTCCTGGTAGCCCGATGGCAACGCCGGTCCCGACCAGCACCAGCAGTTCGGTGATCGGGAAATAGCTTGCCGCCAGCTTCATTTCGCGGGGCCGGATCTTCTTGCCGAGATATTCCGGAGTGCGGCCCACCATCAGCCCGGCGACGAACACGGTGATGATCGCCATGATCAGCATGCCGTAGAGGCCCGATCCGACTCCGCCGGGCGCCACCTCGCCTATCTGCATGTTGAACAACTGGACCAAGCCGGCCAGGCTGGTGTACGAATCGTGTGCCGAGTCGACGGCGCCCGTGGACGTGAGTGTGGTCGCGTCGGCGAAAAGCGCGGAGTTGGCGACACCGAAACGTTGCTCGACACCCTCCATGGCTGTGCCTACCGCGGTGGGCACGGTGCCATGGTGGCTGAGCTGAAACAGCTCGGTCAGCGTGAGGCTCGACAACGCCAGGACACCCATGACCGCGACGATCGCGTAGCCCTGCTTGGTGTTCTCGACCATGCGTCCGAAGGTGCGCGGGAGCGAGAAGCTGATCGCCAGCAGCATGAAGATCTCGACCCAGTTGGTCAGCCGGTTCGGATTCTCAAACGGGTGCGCGGAGTTGGCGTTGTAGAAGCCGCCACCGTTAGTGCCGATTTCCTTGATGGCTTCCTGACTGGCTACCGGTCCGCCGGTGATGGTCTGCTGGACGCCGTTCAGCGTGGTGACCACCTGGTCGTGCAGGTGGAAGTTCTGGATCGCGCCGCCGGCGAGCAGCACGATCGCGCCGATGATCGAGAGCGGCAGCAGGATCCGCACGGTACCGCGGACCAGGTCGACCCAGAAGTTACCGATGTCCAACGTCCTGCTGCGGGCGAATCCGCGGACCAGGGCGATCGCCACCGCGATTCCGGCGGCGGCGGAGGCGAAGTTCTGCACGGTCAGCCCGGCCATCTGCACCAGGTGACCCTGGGTTGTCTCGCCTGAGTAGGCCTGCCAGTTGGTGTTGGTGACAAAGCTGATCGCGGTGTTCCATGCCAGCGACGGCGTCATCTTGGTCGCCGGATCATGCAGATGCAGCGGCAGCTTGTCCTGCAGAAGTTGGAAGAAGAACAAGAACAGGACGCTGACGGCCGAGAATGCCAGCAGGCTTCGCGCGTAGGCGTACCAAGGCTGTTCCGCTTTGGGGTCGGCGCCGATGACCCGGTAGATGGCCTTTTCGACTCGCCAGTCGTTCGGCGAGGTGTACACGCGGTACATGTAGTCGCCGAGGGGTATGTGCACTGCGATCAGTGCCAGCACCAGCACGGCGATCCCGACGGTGGATGTGCTCACCTAAAACCTCTCCGGGAAGAACAACGCGGCGACGAGGTAGACCGTCAATGCCGCAGCGAGAGCGAGGCCAACGATGTTGTCGTAGCTCATCTGCGCGCCTCCTGCTCATAGGCGCGGCTCACAGCTTTTCGACCAGCTTTTGCGCATAGCCGAGGACGGCGAAAACCGCCACCGTCAGCAAGACGTAGGCAACCACGGACATCGCTTCTCCGTTCATGACAAGCCGGTCAGGTCGATCGGCGATCGAATCTTGGCTCCGGCATGCAAATTTAGTCTCGACTCTGGGGTCTGGAAAGAAGCTAGGCGCACCTGATGCATAAAGCGCCATCGCTAACGCTTTCTTTACAGGGTGTCGGTGCACTGACGTTTGCGGGAAGTAATGCGCATCCGCCTTTACGTAAGTTTATAGCAAAAATTGCGTTTGCTGAACGGACTGTGATGCGGGCTACTTGGCCAGCGGTAGGCGGACCCGGAAAATAGTGCGGCCGCCGGCGGACTCGGCCGCGACCGATCCGTTGTGGGCCTTGACGATCGAGTCGACAATGGCCAGGCCGAGCCCGTTTCCGCCGCCTTCGTGAGGGGCGTCCTTGGCGCGCACGAATCGATCGAAGAGATGCGGAAGCAACTCGGGATCGATGTCGGGCCCGTCGTTGGCCATCGTCAACTCGGCGTAGGGCCCGTCGGTTCTGGAGTGTTGGCAGGTGATGGCCGCCTTCACGGTGACCCCGGCCGGCGTGTGGACCCAGGCGTTTGTCAGAAGATTGCTGACCAGTTGGTGCAGTCGGTCGGAGTCGCCGCTCACCCAGACCGGGTCGTCGGGCAGATCCTTGATCCAGTTATGGCTGGGCGCTGCCACGGCGGCATCGTTGAACGCGTTGAGAACGATGTCGGCCAGGTCGACGTCCTCGGTGCGCAGATCGTCGCCCTCGCCCAGACGTGACAGCAGCAGAAGTTCATCGACAAGCGAGGTCATCCGGCGGGTCTCCGACTCGATACGGGCCAACGCGTATTCGGTGGTCGGGGGGAGCGCGGCGCTGTCCTGGCGGGTGAGTTCGGAGTAGCCCTGGAGCGCCGCCAGCGGCGTCCGTAGTTCGTGGCTGGCGTCGGTGATGAATTGCCGCATGCGCCGGTCGGATTCGGCTCGGTCCGCCAGCGCGCTGTCGACGTTGTCCAGCAACCGGTTCAACGTGTGCCCGACGATGCCCACCTCGTTGTTCGGGTCGGTGTCGTCGGGCCGGACCCGGGTGGTGATGCGGTGGTCGTCGCCGGTGAGCGGCGTGCCGGCGACCTCGGCGGCGGTGACCGCGACGCGGCGCAACGGCCGCAACGCATAGCCGACCACCAGGGCGGTTAGCCCTGCGGTCACCAGCAGTGCTGCGATCGAAAGCACTGTCGCGCTGACGATTCGGCGGTTGATGGTCTTGTCGACCAGATCCAGTGACACCCCGACCACCAGGAGATCACCGCTGCCGGTCTGCTGGCTGCTGACCCGGTATGGTCCGAGCCTGCCCAGTTTCGCGGTGTGTATCTCGCCGTCGCGCCAGGGCAGCGCCTTGATGGCGGCGACGACGTCGGGCGTGGCGGGCTGCGGGTTGTCCTCGAAAAAGATCGTCGAACCGATCACATCGCCGCCGTGCATCACCGCGATGACGTTTCCCGGGTTCTGCTCGGTGAACCTCAGCATGGCGTCCCCGATGTCACGATGCTGACCGAACTGACCGGCGCGGTATTTGGCGAACGAGTGGTCCAGTGTGTCAAGCGATTCGGAGACTTCCGCATCGTTGATCGCGTTGACGTAGGCCCGCAGGCTGACCACTGAGATGACGCCGACGACCAGCATGACGATCGTGACCACGGCCGAGACGCCCAGGACCAGTTGATGGCGCAGAGTGCGCGGCCGCCACCACGGAGTCTCCTGCGCCCCGGTCATGTCACCGCCATCTCGGTGCTATGCCGGCGGGCGGAGCATGTACCCCACACCTCGCACAGTGTGGATCATCGGCTCTCTGCCGGCGTCGATCTTCTTCCGCAGATACGAAATGTACAGATCGACGATGCTGGTGCGCCCAGCGAAGTCATAATTCCAGACCCGGTCCAGGATCTCGGTGCGGGTCAGCGCCCGGCGCGGGTTGCGCATCAGGAAGCGCAGCAGCTCGAATTCGGTCGAGGACAGTGAAATCAGCGATCCGGCGCGGTGTACTTCGTGGCTGGCGCCGTCGAGGGTGAGGTCGCCGATTGTGAGGCTCTCCTCCGCGGGCGGAGCAAGGTGATTGGAACGGCGGAGCAGTCCACGTAGCCGCGCGACCAACTCCTCGAGGCTGAACGGCTTGGTCATGTAGTCATCGGCACCCGAGGTCAAGCCGGTCACCCGGTCCATCACCGAGTCGCGCGCGGTCAGGAAAAGGGTGGGCGTGTAGGGCCCTGATTGACGGACTCGGTGCAGGATCTCCAGGCCGTCGATATCGGGAAGCATGATGTCGAGGACCAGCACGTCGGGTTCGACGTCGCCGAACTTGACGACGGCTTCCTCGCCGTTGTGGGCGACCTCGACCGTCCAGCCCTCGTAGTGCAGGGCCATCTTGACCAGGTTGGTCAACGCCGGTTCATCGTCGACCAGCAAGACCCGGATCGGTGATCCGTCGTCCCGGCTGATCCTGGGGAGCTGACCGAGGATGGCCTGACGCGGCCGCTGCTCGCGTGTGATTCCCGACATGGCCGCCATGGTTGTTGATTCTCCCTGCCGCACACCCCATTGTCACGAGGCTCATACCGATCTCAAATGTATCCGCTATGTCGCTGACCTGCGCTGATGCCTGGTGTCGCCGAGTGGCCGCGACGAGTGCGCCAGCCGGCTTCAATGATCAAATCGTCGGGGACGTAATGGTTTAGCGGCTTGCGGCGCACACCAGCTGCGCCCTGCAGCACGCCCCGCACATGCGGTGAGCATCAGGTAGCGTTCCCGGCAATTGGGAATTTCGGGAGGGCGTGATGACGGTCGTTGAGCCGATCATTGTCGTGCTCGGTCCCTGGTGTGGCGGCACGTCGGCGGTCGCCAAGGTGCTCCATCATCTCGGGGTAATGATGGGCACCCGATTTGATGTGGGCGTTCGCGAACTGGACGACACGTGGGAGGACACGGATCTCAGCCTGTTGTGCCGCAGGGCTTTTAGCGAGCCTGGCGGTCAGCTGTTGATGGATGTCCCTACTCTGCGGGTGAAACTTCACGATTGGGCCGTCAATCATCGCCATGCGGCTCGCATCGCGGAGCGTCGGCCGGGCGTGAAGCATCCAGCGTTGTGCATCGCGGTGGACCACATCCGGGAAGCCTGGGGTCCGTTCGTGCCGGTCGTGGTTGACCGACCCGTGGCCAATATTGTGGCGTCACTAAATCGACTTGGCTGGTGGACGGACGAAAAGGAACGGGCTGAGTCGACGGATCGCTTGATCGCCGCGCGCGACCTCGCGCTCACCGGTGTTGCGGCCGTGCGGGTCGATTTCGAGGAGCTTCGCTCTACGCCCGCCCCTGTGATCCGCCGTCTGGCCGGCGAGTTGGGCCTCGAGATAACCGACGCTCAATTTGATGCGGCCGTGAACAGTGTGGTGCCCGCAGCTGACGTCCCCCGGGACGTTGATCCCAACCAGCGGCTCATCGAGCGTTTTCAGGCGGAAGCGGAAGACAATCCAGCCGATCCACTACCCGTGCATATGTTGGCGCAGCTCTATTTCAACGTTCAGGACTTCGCCAACGCGCGCAGATACTCTGAGCGGCTGATCGAGATCGGGGCCGACGGCGAGAACACCTTCTTGGCGATGATCCGGATCGCTCAGTCGATGGACAAGCTCGACGAACCGTGGCTCGACGTCCAGGATGCGTACATGCGAGCCTGGGAGTTTCGACCGACCCGCGCGGAACCTTTCTACAGCATCGCCCGCCACTACACCGTCGCGCAGCGCTACCCGGTCGGCCACCTATTCGCTGGACTCGCCGCCCAAATCCCGCTTCCGGCAGAGGACATGGTCATTCACGACCCGGCTATCTACGCCTGGCGGGCCACCGACGAGCAGGCGGTGTGCGCATCCGGGATGGGCAAGCATCTCGAGGCTTTCGCCCTGTGCCGGCGCCTGCTGGGCCGCCCCGACATTCCCGACGGTGACCGAAACAGAATTTCGGCCAACCGCGACGTGTCGGTTCCGGCTATGCTCGAAGCGACCTCGCTGTACTCAGAAACGTTGGTGCGCAACGTTATCAACGGGTCACGCGACGCCGACGTCACCGTCACCGTGATCGCCGGACCGGACTGGCCCGCCACCGCAGCCACGCTGAATTCATTTCTGCACTCCTGCACTGATGTGACAAAGGTCGGACGCTTCCTTCTGTTCGATCACGGCCAGACACCCGGAGATCGCGCGATCCTGAGTGAGCGCTATCCATTTCTGGAATTTGTCGAGTGCGCCGAGGGGACCGATCTTCGCGACCACATCCACGGGCGCTACTGGCTCGACCTGGACCAAGGGTGGCGGTTCTTTTCCCCCGAGAACTACATCACCCGGCTCACCGAGATACTCGACGCCGAACCTGAGGTGTTCCAAGTGGGAATCAACCTGGGGGACGCGACCAGCCTCACGGGCGTCAGCGCCCCGGAGGCATCGGTGCGCCGGACACCGCGCGGCGGCCGCTACGTCCTGACCGGCGTGATGGCCGATGGTCCGTCGATGTTTGACACCGGGCGGCTGGATCAGGCTGAAAGCCTCACGGTAGCTGCAACTCTTGACGAAGTCCTGTGCGTCAACCGCGCTGATTAGCGCCGCAGCAGCCAGATATCGTTGCGTGGCAACGAATGTCGCCAGTGAATGAATAGCGCTAGAAATGGTTGTGGCCCGCACACCGTGGGTGTGCGGGCCACAATCGGTCGTGCGGGTGTCAGGCCCAGCTGGAGCCGACGGCGGAGTCGGTGCTCGACATGTTGTTGCCGGCGGTCTGCACCTTCTGGCCGTGGGCGTTGGCTTGTTCGTAGATGGTCTGGAAGTTACGACCCAACTGGGTGATGAACTCCTGGCAAGCCACCGAACCCGAGCCGCCCCAGAAGTCACCGGCAGCCAGCACATCGCGCACGATGGACTGGTGCTCGGCCTCCAGGGAAGCGGCTTGGGAGCGGATCAACGCGCCGTGGGCGTCCACGTCGCCGAACTGGTAACTGATCGACATGAGTGTTCTCCTAAAAGTTTCCGGCGGTGGTGGACTAGCTGGACAGGATCTGCTGGGAGCCCTGCTCTTGGGCTTCGTAGTGGTTGGCGTCGCGGATCAGGCCGTCACGCACGCCGTGCAGCATGTTGACGATGTTGCGGAACGCGGTGTTCATCTGGCCCATGGTGTCGTAGGAGGTGGCCTGAGCGGTACCGCTCCAGCCGGCTCCGGCGATGTTCTGGCTCGACGCCCACATCTTGCGGGCCTCGTCCTCGACGGTCTGGGCGTGGGTGTCGAAACGTCCCGCCATCGACCGCATCTCGTGCGGGTCGGTCATAAAACGTGTAGGCATGTCTCTCTCCTTCGTGTGAATTTATCTGGTACTGGCCGAGATTGACGACGTGATCAGGAAGGCCGCGCCGCCTCCCTCTTCGTCGTCAGACGAACACCTGCGTGGGCATAACTTTTGGCTTGACGCCGTAACGAGGCGCGGCCATGCCCATGCCCTTGCCACCGGCGGACGCCATGCCCGGCATCACACCGTTCATGCCGCCACCACCCATACCTGCGCCGGTGTCGGCGGCCGCCGTCCAGCCCGAGCCTGCCAACGTGCCTTCGATTCCGGTGGCCTCCGCCGGGGCGGCCGCAGACCAAGCGGCCGGCACCGACATGCCGCCCACCGAGGACGCCGACCCCATCCCTGCCAGCGTCGCGCCTCCGCCGAAGCCACCGGATGATGCGCCCGCCAGCGTCGTGCCGAAGCCCAAACCAGCACCCAGCGGCGCGGCGTCGCTGATCGTGACACCGAACGGCGCACCGGCCAGGAAGTGGCCGAGCAGTGGCAACGTCGCGGTCATCATCGCGGTGTTCCAGGCCAGCGTGACACCGATGTTGTAAATGCCATTGCCCACGATCGGGTTGCCCATCAAACCGTTGAGAGCGGACAGCACTCCGCCGACGCTGCCAGCGGCGGGCTGGGCAGCTGCACTCGATGCACCCTGCAGGCTGCTCAGCGAGTTGTTGAGCGCAGCCGTCGCGCTGTTGCTTCCGGCCGCGCTGCTGACCGCCGAGGCTTGCTGACCCGCACCGGCCGGGTTCGTGTTCTGTTCCGGCGGGGTCAACGGTGTCAGCGTCGCGGCGGCTGACGAGGCGGCGGCGTAGGCGTACATCGCGGCAGCATCCTGAGCCCAGAAGTCGCCGTACTGCGCCTCGTTGGCCGCGATCTGCCCGGTGTATTGGCCGAGTGTGTTTGCCGCGACGAGCTGCGCCAGCTGAGTCCGGTTGGCGAGGATGAGCGCGGGCGGGACACTACTGGAGTAGGCCGTCTGGTACGCCGCCGCCGATGACATGGCTTTGGTGGCTGCTGCCTGCAGCTGCGCGGAGGTGGTCGTCAGCCAGGTGATGTAGGGCTGGGCTGAGGCGGCCATCGCCTCTGACGACGGCCCCTGCCATTCCGAGCCGGCGAGCTGGGAGATCACCGACTCGTAAGACGCCGCGTTCGAGCTCAATTCCGAACTCAGGTTGCTGAACGCCGAGGAGGCGCCCATCAGCGGGCCCGCTCCGGCGCCAGAGTAGATCAGCGCGGAGTTGACTTCCGGGGGCCGCGATCCGAAATCAAAAACCATTTCTAATCCCGTCTGCTAAATGATCGGATTGTGGTTGAGGTTAACTGGCCACCTTTGGCCTAATGGGTTGCTCAGATCGGCTTGGGGATCGAGGGCATGACCTTGGGCTTGACGCCGTAGCGCGGGGCGCCGAAGCTCGAGCCGCCGCGTCCGCCGTTGGCGACGGCGGGCATGCCAGCCATGGTGCCCGGCGTACCGGCCGACATTCCGCCGGTGGGTGCGCCCGCGGTCCAGCTCTGCGAGGCCAGGGTGACCGGTGTGCTCGCCGCCGGGATCCCGGCTCCGCCGGCCCAGCTGGGCGGCACCGACAGTTGCCCGATCGAGGATCCTCCGCCGGCCGCGGCCAGCACCGGCGCAGCGCCCATGCCGCCGGCGGCTCCGCCGACACCGGCCACCGGGGTGACGTCGGTGGCCAGGGCGCTTCCCAGGCCGCCGATGTCGGCGCCGGCGGTCGAGGGACCGGCCAGCGCGGTCATCAGACCACCACCGCCCATACCGATCAAGTCCGACTCGGCGGAGGTGAAGTTACCCACCTCATCCAGCGGCACCTGGAGCAGGTTGCTGTTCAAGCCGCCGGTGCCGGTGCCAAAGGAGTTACCCAGGAACGAGGTGATGCCGGTGATAAAGCTGGTGAGGGAGCCGAGGGCATCGGCGGGCTTGGCTGCGCCCGACAGCGACGAGGCGGCGGCGCCGGCCTGGTTGGCCGCTTCGGTGTCGGAGTAGGAGCCCGAGGAGCTCTGCAGGGTGTTCACGAACTGCTGGTGAATGGCCTGTGCCTGGGCGCTGACCGTCTGGTAGAGCTGCCCATAGGTGGAGAACACGCCGGCCTGCAGGGCCGACACCTCGTCTGAACCCGCGGGCGCCAGCGCTGTGGTCGGGGCTGCGGCGGCCGAGCTCTCAGCGGAAAACGAGGTGCCGATGCCTTCGAGCTGGGTCGCGGCTGCGGCGATCGCGGCGGGCGCAGTGCTCACGTATGCCATGTGTCTCTCCTGGGGTGGAAAGCGGCCGGCCCCAACGGGTCGGCCACAGTGGTCAGTATCGGTGTGTACTGGAATCCGGCGTCGGGTCCATGGGGTCTACCTTGGCGTAACCTGAGTGCGGCCGCATACCGCGTTAATGGCTTCTTAACGTTCGGACAGAATTTTTAACACGCAGCTCCCACCGACCAGCCGTTTTGCACGCCCGGTCAGGGTTACTGCAGCCACGCGATACATTCGTCGCTGGCCCCCATAGCCCAATCGGCAGAGGCAACGGACTTAAAATCCGCCCAGTGTGGGTTCGAATCCCACTGGGGGCACTGCCAGCAGCAATGCTTGGTCTCAGCTTTTTCTCAGCGTTCTTTCAGGTGTAAGGGTGTGCTCCAGGCGGACGATTAGTCCACCGCTTCACTGTCGCAAAACCACCGGTGGGCGGCCTAGCGGATTGACGATTTCTTAACGGCCGCACCCGCGGCGCCGGCGAACGCGTCTCGGTGCCCCGTGTGAGGGGCAGTAGCGCCGTAAGGAGATCGCTTCCGCCGCCGGAGCGATGGTGCGCGCTGTCGACCGGAGTACCCGGTCTCGCCCGACCACTGCACAAGGCAGCGAGCCGCTTCAGTTGCGGGAGCCCGAAGCGCGCGGCGATCTCAGCAACGTTCGGGACGTCGATCTCCCAGCTGATCGGCGTGTTCAGAACAACTGGCCGGTGAAACCCCAGGCGCGCCGCAACATCTTGCGTGAAGCCGCGTGTACCCCGGTATCTCCGGGCTGGCGGCCGCTGTTGTCGCGAGCGGGCATGGCAGTCACCGTCATATAGTTGCGCAATGGTTGATCAGATTTCGGGGCTTGACGCCGGCGCCGGACCAGATTCGGGCAGTAATCCACAGCGGCCGACCGTCTACATTGCCACGCCGATGTACGGCGGTATGGCCGCGGGAATCTACACGGTGTCTATGGTGCAATTACCCGGAGTCTTCCTGCGAAATGGAGTCGATTCGCTGTACGCGTATTCGCGTAACGAATGCCTGATACCGAATGCCCGAAATGTCTTGGCGGATCAGTTTCTCGAGTCGCAGGCTACCCATTTGATGTGGATCGATGCTGACATCGGATTCAATGCCATGGACATCGTAACTATGCTGGTAGCCGATAAAGACATTGTCTGCGGTGCCTACCCCAAAAAAGAGATTGACTGGGCGCGCGTGGCGCGGGCGGTCGAGGCCGGTGTCCCACCGGACGAGTTGAACGACCACGCAGGAGATTTTGCGATCAAACGCCTCGACGACTCGGCCGAACGTGAAGATGTCGACGTCGACGAACTATATGAAATCGAGGGCGGCGGTACTGGATTCATGCTGATTAAGCGCGCCGTCTTCGAAGCTCTCGCCGACGATGTCGCCGACTACAGACCTGACTACAAAGTAATCAAGGAATTCTATGCTACGGCCATCGAACCGGAATCGAACAGGCTGGTAACCGAAGACTACCAATTCTGTCGGTTGGCGCGACGTCGCGGTTTCAAGATCTATGTCGCCCCCTGGGTACATTTAGCTCATGCCGGAACATATATATTCGAGCGGCGTTTCGACCCGACCTGGCTGAAACTGAACGGCTGATTGGAATCGACCGTCGGGGTCTTCGCGGGCAGAAAGCCCTCATTTCGCCCGATCAGCCGCCAGAGGATGATTTCTGTCGGCTGATCTGCCACTAGGAGTCCGAAAGCCATCGACGTCACAGTCCACATTGGCCGCAGCTTTGTTGCTATTCCGGTGGTGTCGATGGACGGGCCGCAGACGTCGATGACGCCGCGCGCGGGGGCGCTGACCACAGACGGCGGACCGATCAGGCCCTGAACATGGTTGTGGCCCGCACACCGTGGGTGTGCGGGCCACAATCGGTTGTGCGGGTGTCAGGCCCAGCTGGAGCCGACGGCGGAGTCGGTGCTGCTCATGTTGTTGCCGGCGGTCTGCACCTTCTGGCCGTGGGCGTTGGCTTGTTCGTAGATGGTCTGGAAGTTGCGACCCAACTGGGTGATGAACTCCTGGCAGGCCACCGAACCCGAGCCGCCCCAGAAGTCACCGGCAGCCAGCACATCGCGCACGATGGACTGGTGCTCGGCCTCCAGGGAGGCGGCCTGCGAACGGATCAACGCGCCGTGGGCGTCCACGTCGCCGAACTGGTAACTGATCGACATGAGTGTTCTCCTAAAAGTTTCCGGCGGTGGTGGACTAGCTGGACAGGATCTGCTGGGAGCCCTGCTCTTGGGCTTCGTAGTGGTTGGCGTCGCGGATCAATCCGTCACGCACGCCGTGCAGCATGTTGACGATGTTGCGGAACGCGGTGTTCATCTGGCCCATGGTGTCGTAGGAGGTGGCCTGAGCGCTACCGCTCCAGCCCGCTCCGGCGATGTTCTGGCTCGACGCCCACATCTTGCGGGCCTCATCCTCGACAGTCTGGGCGTGGGTGTCAAAACGGCCCGCCATCGACCGCATCTCGTGCGGGTCAGTCATAAAACGTGTAGGCATATCTGTCTCCTTGGTGTGAATTTATCTGGTACTGACCGAGATTGATGCTTCGCTTCGGGTAGGCGGCATAACCTCCTACGTCGTCATCAGCCGAACACGTGCTCGGGCATGAATTTTGGCTTGGCGCCGTAGCGTGGCCCGTTCATGCCGCCGCCCCTGCCACCGGCGGACGCCATGCCCGGCATCACACCGTTCATGCCGCCAGTCCCCACACCAGCGGTCTGTCCGGCGGCTGGCCCGACCGAGCCCGCCAATGTGACGTCGCTGGTGGCGACCGCCGGGGCGGCCGCAGCCCAGGAGGCCGGCACCGACATACCGCCGATCGAGGACGCCGAGCCCATTCCCGCCAGCGTCGCGCCTCCGCCCAGCGATTCTCCTGCGCCCGCCAGCGTGGTGCCGAAGCCCAAACCGGCACCCAGCGGCGCGGCGTCGCTGATCGTGACACCGAACGGCGCACCGGCCAGGAAGTGACCGAGCAGTGGCAACGTCGCGGTCAGCATCGCGGTGTTCCAGGCCAGCGTGACACCGACGTTGTAGACGGCATTGCCCACGATCGGATTGCCGAACAAACCGTTCATAGCCGACAGCAATCCGGGGACGGTGCCCGCGGCTGGCTGGGCAGCTGCCGGGCTGGCAGTCGAGCTCACCGCGTTCTGCAGGTTACCGAGTGTGTTGTTGAGCGTCGACGAGGTCCCGTTGGTACCGGCGGCGCTGCTGACCGCCGACGCTTGCTGTCCCTGCCCGGCTGGGTTCGTGGTCTCGGCCGGCGGGGTCAACGGTGACAGCGCCGCGGCGGCTGACGAGGCGGCGGCGTAGCCGTACATGGCGGCTGCATCCTGAGCCCAGAACTCGGCGTAGAGGGCTTCGTTGGCCGCGATCGCCGGGGTGTTGATGCCCAGGAAGTTGGTCGCGACGAGCACCGCCAGTGCCGCCCGGTTGGCGGCGATAACCGGGGGCGGGATGCTGGCGGCAAAGGCCGCCTCGTAAGCCGCCGCCGATGCGATGGCCTGGGTAGCTGCTTGCTGCAGCTGCCCGGAGGTGGTGCTCAGCCAAGCAATGTAGGGCTGGGCCGCGGCGGCCATCGCCTCTGACGACGGCCCCTGCCATTCCGAGCCGGCGAGCTGGGAGATCACCGAATCGTAGGCCGCCGCGTTCGAGCTCAATTCCGCGCTCAGGGTGCTGAACGCCGACGAGGCGGCGGTCAGCGGACCCGCTCCGGCGCCGGCGTAGATGAGTCCGGAGTTGACTTCCGGGGGCCGAGCTGCGAAATCAAAGACCATTTTTCAATCCCGTCTGTTAATGATCGGATGGTGTTTGAGGCTTAACGGGCCACCATTGGCCGCCTTGAGTTCTTAGTCGGACGCCGGGGGGCCAGGGGCTGCGGCGGCCGAGCTCTCGGCGCCAAGCGCGCTGCAGATCCCTGCGAGCTGGACCGCGTCCGCAGCGATCGCAGCGGACGCTGTACTGACGTATCCCATGTGTCTCTCCTGCTGGAAAGCGGCCAGCCCCAAGGGGTCGGCCACAGTGGTCAGTCTCAGTGAGTGTTGGAGTCCGGCGTCGGATCCACGGCTCTACCTTGGCGTAACCTGAGCGCGCCCGCATACCGCGTTAATGGCTTCTTAACGTTCGGGCGGAATTTTTAACACACAACTCTTACCCACCAGGGGTTTCGTACGCCCGGTGAGGGTTTCGGCAGCCACGCGATACATTCGTCGTCGGCCTCATAGCCCAAATGGCCGAGCAAGCAGCGCCCAGTGTGGGTTCGAATCCCACTGGGGCGGGCGGACAGCGGTACGTGGTCTCAGGTAGTTCTCAGGGTGCTCTCAGGTGTCAAGGTGTCTACTTCAGATGGACGATTGGTCCACAGTTCACTGTGGCAAAACCAGCGGTCGACGGCATAGCGCGTTGACGGTTTCTTAACAGCGCCGACGCCGCCGGCCACGGCCCAATGACTCGGGCCGGCCGGTCCAGGCCGCCGCCGTGCATGAAGTTCAATCGGCCGCCGTCGATGTCAGGTGATCGTGGGCTTGGGAATCGAGGGCATGACCTTGGGCTTGACGCCGTATCGCGGGGCGCCGAAGCTCGAGCCGCCGCGTCCGCCGTTGGCGACGGCGGGCATGCCGGCGATGGTGCCCGGCGTACCGCCCGACATTCCGCCGGTGGGTGCGCCCGCTGCGGCCCAGCTCTGCGAGGCCAGGGTGACCGGTGTGCTCGCCGCCGGTATCCCGGCTCCGCCGGCCCAGCTGGGCGGCACCGACAGTTGCCCGATCGAGGATCCTCCGCCGGCCGCGGCCAGCACCGGCGCAGCGCCCATGCCGCCGGCGGCTCCGCCGACACCGGCCACCGGGGTGACGTCGGTGGCCAGGGCGCTTCCCAGGCCGCCGATGTCGGCGCTGGCGGTCGAGGGACCGGCCAGCGCGGTCATCAGACCACCACCACCCATACCGATCAAGTCCGACTCGGCGGAGGCGAAGTTACCCACCTCATCCAGCGGTACCTGGATGTAGTTGCTGTTCAAGCCGCCGGTGCCGGTGCCAAAGGAGTTACCCAGGAACGAGGTGATGCCGGTGATGAAGCTGGTGAGGGAGCCGAGGGCATCCGCGGGCTTGGCTGCGCCCGACAGCGACGAGGCGGCGGCGCCGGCCTGGTTGGCCGCTTCGGTGTCGGAGTAGGAGCCGGCGGAGCTCTGCAGGGTGTTCACGAACTGCTGGTGAATGGCCTGTGCCTGGGCGCTGACCGTCTGGTAGAGCTGCCCATAGGTGGAGAACACGCCGGCCTGCAGGGCCGACACCTCGTCTGAACCCGCGGGCGCCAGCGCTGTGGTCGGGGCTGCGGCGGCCGAGCTCTCAGCGGAAAACGAGGTGCCGATGCCTTCGAGCTGGGTCGCGGCCGCGGCGATCGCGGCGGCCGTTGCGCTCACGTATGCCATGATCTCTCCTGGGGTCAAGGTGTTGTGGGGTGGATGACAGCGGCCTGAGCACTACTGTGATACGACCCCGCACGGCCTGACCGAGACCTTTACGCGTTCTTTGCGGCCCACCCCGGTTTGGCTGAAATTTTTTACGGTTTGTTGACGGCCGCATGTGTGGCCGGCCGTTGATCATCAGACTGGGCCGCGGCAAACATCGACGTCGATGACTCCAATCGTCGACGGGAGACACCGGCTGACGCTGAATCTTCCACGGCCGCAATGCAGTTCGAATTTGTAACCCGGCCGCTACGTTCTGGCCGGAGCGAGGCCCGGCTCGCGCTGGTGGTTACGTGCCAAACCGCCGCTGGCGGTCGGCGTTTTCCAGGAGGTCGGCGGCACCGGCTGCGCTTGCGGCGGGTGTGGTCACCTGGCCGGCGACCTCCCGAGCCCGGACGATGCACTGTGGATCGAGGATGGAACGCAGGTCGGCGACCAGCGATCCTAGGTTGCTGCCCGAGAACGGTCGTCCTGCACCGACTTTCAGCCGAGTGACGGCATCCGCCCAGATCTGTTGATCGTTGATCGGGTGCCACAGGATCAACGTGGGTACCCCAGCCCGTATGCCTGCGGCCGTGGTACCGGCGCCTCCTTGATGCACCACTGCGCGACAAGCCGGAAAAACGGCTGAGTGATTAGCAGCGCCCACAATCTTCACTTGATCAGACGGCGGAGCGCCAGCGAATTCGCTTGCCCCAGAGCAGATCAACGCCCGCTCGCCTAACCGCGCGCAGGCCACGCTGATCAGGCCGAAGGTCTGAGCGGGGGATGGGAGCCACACGCCGCTGCCGAAGCCGAAGTAAATCGGTGGCGTTCCCGCGGCGATCCAGGACAAGACCTCGTCGTCAGCTTCGGTCGGCAACTCCAGAGTCAATGCTCCGACGAACGGCCGATCAACATCTCCGTTCGCCCACTCCGCTGCCAGATCGTCAAACCAGAGCGCGTCGTAGGCCTGAATCTCGAGAGATCGCGTCGAGGCCCCGGTCGCCTCAGGTAGGCCCAGTTCACGGCGATGGTCGCCTTCGGCCTCGTCTGTGGTGTCGCCGGCCCAGCCGCTCAGGCGTGCGTGCGCTCCCGGGAAGAAATGCAGCGCCGCATGCGGAATGCCGTAGTACTCCGCGACGTTGGCGGCCAGTCCCTGCTCGATTCTGCCGGTGAGTAACAGGTCGGCCCCCTTAGCCAGCGCCGTCAGAGTCGTGCCCCACTCCTTCATGGCCCGGGACAGATACTCGGCTTGCGCCGCCATCGCGCTAGCCGGATCCAGGGGCGATTGGTTGCGGCTGGACGCGAGTGACTCGGGGCCGAAGGGGATTGCAGCAAGGCCGGCCAACTCGACGAATCCCACCATCTCGGGTGCAACCGCCAAGCACACGTCGTGACCTCGGCGTAGCAGCTCCCGGGCGAGGGCGGCGAAGGGTTCGGTGTCGCCGCGGGTTCCGTAGGCGGCGACGACCACTTTCATCGACGGAGCCTAACTGACCGCGCGCCCAAGCGTCCGGGCAGTCGCTCGACAGCACGTGAGTCGGCCGACGAAGGTTGCGCCGCAGTGACTTTCAAGGTGAGTGAGTCGGCCGGCCGTCGATCGGCGGTCAGGGCAGCATCTCAGTCATCACTGGGTGGCTCGAAGCGGGTCAGGCAATAGGCCGTGAAGTCGAGTACCAACGCGTCTCGCTGAGCTTGGCGCGGTAGCCCACCTGCACCAGCACCTCCAATGGTCATGAACAGACGCATGATTGCGCCGGCGTTGAGTTGTTCCGCGGCGTTGTCAAAGCTGGCCAGTACCCGCGGGACATCTTCGCCGTCCAACGCCACTAACGTCATGATCTGCCGGACCGGCTCGGTGATCTCGGTTTCCGCCGTCAACTCACAGATGGCGCGACCGTGTGACTCGATCCGCTTGTACATGCTCAGCAGGCCGTCCCCGTATGCCCTTTTGAGGTCATTGATATATCGCCGAAAGTCCTCCGCCTGGCCCGGACTCGGTTGCTCGATCGTGGCCAAGTGCTTCTGCATCAGAGCATCTGGACCTTCTCCGAGCGCCGTCAAGAAGCCCTTGACGTGGGCCTGCAGGGCAGCGTCGTCAGCGTCGCCGCTCATGCCTACCAGCGGAGCTTGAGGCGACGTAGGTGGGTCACGCTGGTTGGCTTGTGCACGATTGCGGGCGTGAAGCCTGGTTTGAGTTCGAAATCCGGGATGCGTTCCAACCATGCACTCACAAACGCATCCATCTCGAGGCGGGCCAGGTGCATGCCCAGGCATCTGTGCATCCCTGCGCCGAACGCCCAGTGGCGCTGACGCCGCAGCTCCCCGTCGGGGCCCCTCGATAGCTCCTCGCCGCCATTTGTTCTGCCCGCGGCTTCCAAGGCCAGCCACACTGCACTGAACGCCGGGATCTCGACGCCCCCGACTTCGACCTTTCTCGTGGTCACGCGGGGAATACCCGGTCCCGGCGGTTCCAGCCGGAAGATCTCTTCGGCGAACACCGGGATCTGCTCCGGGTTCTCGCGCAGCTGAGCCCGCAGTTGCGGATCGCGCGCGAGATGCAACAGCGCGAAACTGATTGCTGAGGCGACCATTTCAATGCCTGCGACAGAGAACAGCAAAAGGATCACCGACGCCACTTCGACCCTGGTGAGCGGGAAATCTTTCTCGCCGGCGAGTCGTTCCATCAGCGGCCACAGGATGCCGGGCGGCCGCTCGGGGTCGATGAGGCCGGCATCGAAGCTGTTGTTCAGCCACTTCATCAGTTCGAGTTGCGCTGCCCCGGTGGTGTCGCCAATGACCGCAGCCTGGGCCATTTGGGCCGCTCGCCGGTCTTCGGGCGGCAGCCCGCACACCAGAAACAGGGCCTGGGAGGCATAGGTGTCAGCGACGCTGACGGCGTCACATTGCCTTCGCCCAGCAACGGTGTCGATCAGTTTCGCTGCCCGGGAACGCAACTCAGGACCGAAGGGAGCCAACGCTCGAGGGCTGAAGAGCGGATGGAGGACGCGGCCGAAACGGGAATGGTCCGCTGCCGTGGTGCACGCGAGCGGCACCTGACGTAGCGGCACACCGAACAAGTTGATCGCAAAGGTTTTTGGCGGCGAAGCAAATGTTTCCGGGTCGAGCAGCGCCGCGCGCACGTCATCTCGACGGGTGAGATAGTAGCCGTGCAGCGTCGGATCGCCGGTGTCGATTTTCACAACCGGGCCGAGCTCGCGAAGGTGACGCCAGTAGGCGGCGCGATCCGCTGCGAAGAACGGACTCTCCTTGTGGTGCAGCGGGGGCGAGGTCAGGTGACCAGCACCGGCTGCGTCGCTGTCATTCATGGCCGTTTAAACCTACAGATCGGTTGCTGCGATAGCTCGGTGAGCCGCTCCGCCGATCAGTCGATCCGGGTGGCATGCATCTCCCATACCGGGGCGTGTGCCCGACCTCTATCCAGCGTCGGCTCGATCAAGGCGAACCGCAGTGCGGCGTGCTTGATCTCCTCCAACTTGTCCGGATTGCGCTCCAGCATCGCTTCGAAGGCCGTCATGCTCATGTTGACCTGGTACGTGCTCGGCTCCAAATACGTGATCTCCCAACCGGCGTCGGGGAACACCTGCCGGAAATTGTCCTCCGACAGCGATCGCGGTGCACCGATGCCGTTGACCCCACCCGGTGCGAATTCGAACATGTACAACCGCGCCCCGGGCCTGGTAGCCCGGTGTAAAGCCTGCGCATACGACCTGCTCGCGTCGGGTACGTCGGAAAAGACGTGGTAGAACGCGCAGTCGACGACCGTGTCGAAGCGGTTATCGAAACCCTCGAGCCTCGATGCGTCGGCTACTTGGAAGTCCACCGAGACCCCGGCAATCCGCGCGTTCTCCTTCGCGCGTTCGATTGCGGCGGGCGACGAGTCGATTCCGGTCGTCGAGTAGCCCTTTGACGCGAAGTGGATCGCGTGGTGGCCCGGGCCGGTACCCGGGTCGAGAACCTCGCCTTTGATCGCCCCGAGCGCGACGAGCTGCTTCACCACCTGCTGCGGACCGCCGATGTCCCACGGCGTCGCTGCTGGCAAACCCTGCGCCACCTGCTGATCGCGGTACATCTTCTCGTAGCGATCAGGGTCAAGCTGCGCCGACTCACTCATCCGGCAACGATAGAACGTCGTTCGGCGCAACGCTCGGAGTCAACCTCGCCGGCGGCAATCGCAGACCGGCAGACGTGGCTTATTCATTTTTGTGATGTAGGACTCTTTTGCAAGAAATGTTAAGAAATCCTCATCAGCGAATAATTCGGACCCAATCCATTTTCGGTGCGCGAAAAGCATGAACTAGCTGGAGAAACCGGTTGTCGGGTTTGCTCGCTGGAATCGTTTACGGCAGTGGATGACTATTGCATAAGGAGTCCCTGAGTTACCCAAGTGACATAGGTGACAGTCGTTGAAAACGCGCCATTCTCTGGTAATTTCAGTCACTAGACTTGCCCCGGGAAGTAGCGCGCTCGACGCCCTGAATGTCTGAGTGGAGCCACGTTGGGATCTCAGTAGCGGTTCAGGGAAGCATCGGACCGCGCGAAACGTTTACGGCTCAGATGCCGAATGTCCGCCCACCACGGACCAACAAGGAAGCTGGTACCACTGTGAGCGATGCAGTTCTTGATCTGAACGAGGCAGCGGGTTTCACCGCGATCCGCGCGATCGTTGCCGGGCACGGCGCGATCAGTGGTGTCGCGGTGCGACCCGACGGCGCACTGCTGACGGTCACCCACTACGGCGCCGACAGCGTCTCGCTGATCGGCACTAACGACGGTGCGGCCAGGCTGACGGTCACCGGCGTCGACGAACCTGCCGCCGTTGCGATGGCCGGCAATCGCGCCTACGTGAGCAGCGTGTCCACCGCGCACGACGAGATTCTGGCCTTCGACACCGACTCTGAGCGCATCGTCGCGGCCTATCCGGTCGAGTTCGGCATCACCGACTTGGTGGTCAGCCCGAACGGACGATTCGTCTACACCGGCCGGACGGGTGCGGACGGTGCCGGCGTCGCGATCCTGGACACCTCGACCGGTAAGCAGACCTACGTACGCATCGCAGCCACCGCCGTTGGCTGCGTGCGGGTGAGCCCCGACGGCCAGCGGCTGTACGTCGCGGCCAACGGGGCATCCACCGCAGAGCTGGTAACGATTGACACCCAGCAGCACCGGGTGGTCGACACCGTCGAAATCGGTTCGCCTATCCGCGATATCGCGCTGAGCCCGGACGGCGCCACCGCCTACGTGGGCAGCTGCGGTCCCGACTTCGGCACCGTGCTGGACATCGTCGACGCCCGGAACTCGGCTATCAACGCCACCTACAAGATCGGTGACGCCGCCGGATCTCTGGCCCAGCTGACCGTGAGCCGTGCGGGCGACCGGGTGTACCTGGTCGGCGATCAGTACGTCACGGTGTGGTCGACCGCTACCCAAGACGTGCTCGGCAGCATCACGGTCGGCGACCAGCCGTCGTGTGCGGTGGAGAGCCCGGACGGCACGCGGCTCTATATTGCCGACTACGCCGGCATCGTCACCGAACTGGAGATCTCTGCAGTAGCCGTGCCGGCCGAGGCGCTGACGTCGGACGACGAGCAGACCGCCCCGCACGCGTGGGCGTTCTCCGACCTGCAGATGCTCGAGCCGACGCCGGCCTAAGGGGCGCATCGCCGCCAGGTGATTCGCCGGACGTGCAATGATCGCCACGAGGGCGGCCGGGTGACGGGCCGGCCCGGGTAGCCAGGCGGAGTCAAAGGCGGTCCAGCGATGTACAGCACCATGCACAGCTTCCCCTTGACCGTCACCGCCATCCTTCGACACGCCAGCCGCGTCCACGGCACCCGCAAGGTCTTCACCGCGACGGGTGACGGTTACCGCGAGTGCACGTACGCGGAACTCTGTCAGCGCGCGGCACAGTTGGCGAATGCGTTGCGGCGCATCGGTATCAACGGTGACCAACGGGTCGCAACCTTCATGTGGAACAACGCCGAACACTTGACGGCGTATACGGCGGTACCCGCGATGGGTGCGGTGCTGCACACCCTGAACATCCGGCTGTTCCCCGAGCAGATCGTCTACGTCGCCAACGAAGCCGAGGACCAGGTGGTGCTGGTCGACGTGTCGCTGGCCAAGCTACTGGCGCCGATCCTGGGCGAACTCGAGACGGTTCACACCGTGATCGCGGTCGGCGACGGCGATATCTCCGCACTCGCAGATTCAGGCAAGACCGTGCTGCGCTACGACGACGTCGTCGACGCCGAGCCGACCGAGTTCGACTGGCCTGACGTCGACGAAAACTCTGCTGCCGCAATGTGTTACACGAGCGGAACGACCGGAAATCCGAAAGGCGTCGTCTACAGTCATCGTTCGACGTACCTGCACACGATGGCTATATGTACCAGCAACGGGATCGGCATCGGGTCCGGCGACTCGGTGCTGCCCATCGTGCCGATGTTCCACGCCAACGCGTGGGGCCTGCCGTACGGCGCGCTGATGGCCGGCGCTGACCTGGTGTTGCCCGATAGGCACCTGGATGCCGCATCGCTGGTCGACATGATCGAGACGCTGCGACCCACCATCGCCGGCGCCGTGCCGACGATCTGGAACGACGTCATGCACTACCTCGAAAAGAACCCCGGTCACGACGTGTCCTCGCTGCGGATGGTGCCGTGCGGTGGCTCGGCGGTGCCGGTGTCGCTGATGCGCACCTTCGAAGAGCGGCACGGCGTCCAGATCCGGCAGCTGTGGGGGATGACGGAAACGTCGCCGACGGCCACCATGGCCTGGCCGCCGCCGGGCACCCCGGACGACCAGCACTGGACGTACCGTGCGACGCAGGGTCAGCCGCTGTGTGGTGTGGAGGCCCGCATCGTCGACGATGACGGGCAGGTGCTGCCCAATGACAACGAGGCCGTCGGCGAAGTGGAGGTCCGCGGCCCGTGGATCACCAGTTCGTATTACCGGGGCCACGACGAGTCCAAGTTCGACAATGGATGGCTGCGCACCGGCGACGTCGGCCGCCTCGACCAGCACAGCTTCATCACCCTGACCGACCGCGCCAAAGACGTGATCAAGTCTGGCGGCGAATGGATTTCGTCGGTCGACCTGGAAAACGCCTTGGTCGCGCATCCGGATGTGGTCGAAGCTGCCGTCGTGGCGGTCCCCGACGAGCGCTGGCAGGAGCGGCCGCTGGCCGTCATCGTCGCCCGGGAAGGCTCTGGCTTGCACGCCGGCGATCTACGAAAATTCCTGGCCGACAAGGTTGTTCGATGGTGGCTGCCGGAACGCTGGACATTCGTCGACCAGATTCCGCGCACCAGCGTCGGCAAGTACGACAAGAAGACCATCCGGTCCCGCTATGCCGAGGGCGTCTACGAGGTCAGCGAAGCACGAGACTGAAGGGAGAGAGTCATGAGCCTGCGGGTCGTGCAATGGGCGACGGGGTCGGTCGGCGTGGCCGCGATCAAAGGCATCCTCGAGCATCCCGAGCTTGAACTGGCCGGGTGCTGGGTGCACTCCGAAGACAAGAACGGCAAGGATGTCGGTGAGATCGTCGACTGGTCACCACTCGGCGTGACCGCGACCAACAGCGTCGACGACATTCTCGCTCTCGACGCAGATGCGGTGATCTATGCGCCGCTGCTGCCCAACTCCGACGAAGTCGTGGCGCTGTTGCGCTCCGGTAAGAACGTCGTGACGCCGGTCGGCTGGTTCTACCCGGGTGAGAAGGAGGCCGCTCCGCTCGAGGCGGCCGCCAAAGCCGGCAACGTCACGCTGCACGGCGCTGGGATCGGCCCGGGCGCGGCAACCGAATTGTTCCCGCTGCTGCTTTCGGTGATGTCGACAGGTGTGAATTTCGTTCGTGCCGAGGAGTTTTCCGATCTCAGAACCTACGGCGCGCCGGATGTGCTGCGCTATGTGATGGGCTTCGGCGGTGCACCGGACAAGGCGCTGACCGGACCGATGCAGAAGATTCTCGACGGCGGATTCTTTCAGTCGGTTCGGTTGTGCGTCGACAAGATCGGCTTTGCCGCCGATCCGCAGATCCGGACCTCGCAGGAGGTCGCGGTGGCGACCGGGCCGATCGACTCGCCGATCGGCGTGATCGACACGGGTCAGGTCGCTGGGCGCCGCTTCCACTGGGAAGCGCTCGTCGGCGACACCGTCGTGGTCCGGATCACGGTCAACTGGCTGATGGGTGAGGAAAACCTCGACCCGCCTTGGTCTTTCGGGCCGGACGGTGAGCGCTACGAAATCGAGGTCCGCGGCCACCCGGACACCTTCGTCACAGTCAAGGGCTGGCAGCCGGAAAGCGTGGCTGCCGGTTTGAAGAGCAATCCGGGGGTGGTGGCGACCGCGGCCCATTGCGTGAACGCCGTTCCGGCGACCTGCGCGGCCGCACCGGGTATTCAGAGCTTCTTCGACCTGCCGCTGATCACCGGCCGGGCCGCGCCAGGGCTGGCGCGGTAGCCGCTGATGTGCCGACTTTTCGGGCTGCATGCCGGGACCAACGTTGTCACCGCGACATTTTGGCTGCTCGACGCGCCGGACAATCTCGCCCAGCAAAGCAGACGTAACCCCGACGGCAGTGGGCTCGGGGTGTTCGACGGCCAGGGCCATCCGCAGGTGCACAAGGAGCCGATGGCCGCGTGGCAGGATGCCGAATTCGCCACCGAGGCACACGATCTGACCGGGACCACCTTCGTCGCGCACGTCCGTTACGCGACCACCGGATCGCACGACGTCGTCAACACCCACCCGTTCCTGCAGGACGGCCGCATCTTCGCGCACAACGGCGTTCTGGAAGGTCTCGATGTCCTGGACGCGAGGCTGCGCGAACTGGGGGTGGGCGAACTGGTATGGGGTCAGACCGATTCCGAGCGGGTGTTCGCGTTGATCACCGCAGCGATCCGGGCACGCGGCGGCGACGTGGCCGCAGGGCTGGTCGACGCGATGCACTGGCTGGCGGACAACGTGCCGATCTACGCGGTCAACATTGTGTTGAGCACGGCCACTGACATGTGGGCGCTCCGCTACCCGGAGTCGCACGAGTTGTATGTATCGGATCGTAGAAAGATTTCCGCGGAGCATCGATTCCACCTGCGCACCAACCGGATTCGGGCGGACTCGCAGAATCTGCACGGGCAGCCTTCGGTCGTGTTCGCCACCGAGCCGATGGATGACCCCGCCCGTTGGCGACTCCTCGAGCCAGGAGAGATGGTCCACGTCGATGCCGGCTTGCGGATCAGTCGCGATCTGAAGTTGCCGGATCCGCCGCGACATCTGCTGCGCGCCGAGCAGCTGAGCCCGGCGGCTCAGGGCTCGCTGCACCCGACGAGTCGATGACCACCCGCGCGCTGGTGCTCGGCGGTGGCGGTGTAGCCGGAATCGCATGGGAGACCGGCATCCTGCTCGGCATTGCTGACGAGTTGCCCGCCGCCGCGCAGGCATTGCTGGAATCCGATGTGCTGCTCGGCACGTCGGCCGGATCGGCGGTGGTCGCACAGCTCGGCAGTGGCTTGAGTCTGGCGGAGCTGTTCGCACGGCAGGTCGACGAAGCGTCCGCCGAGATCGACCCAGGTGTCGGAATCGACGGTATCGCAGAGCTTTTCCTGGCCGCGGTGTCGGATCCGGACGCCACGCTCACCCAGCGCCGACAGCGCATCGGCGCGGTGGCCCTGGCCGCCGGAACCGTGGCCGAGCCGGTCCGGCGCGAGGTCATCGCGGCGCGGCTGCCCTCCCATGTCTGGCCTGAGCGCGCGCTGCGGGTGACCGCGATCGACGTCGACACCGGCGAATTGGTGCTGTTCGACCGGGATTCCGGGGTGCCGCTGGTCGATGCGGTGGCCGCCAGTTGCGCCGTGCCCGGCGCGTGGCCGCCGGTGACGATCGCGGATCGCCGCTACATCGACGGCGGTATCGGCAGCACCATCAACCTCCACCTCGCCGGCGACTGCGCCACGGCGGTCGTGCTGGTGCCGGCTGGGGAATCGGCGCCGTCACCGTTCGGCGCCGGGGCAGCAGAAGAACTCGACGAGTTCGGTGGCGCGGTGCTGGGCGTCTTCGCCGATGATCAATCGCTGGCCGCGTTCGGGGAGAACCCGCTGGATCCGAAGTGCCGCCCGGCGTGCGCGCGAGCTGGACGCACGCAGGGCCGCCGTGTTGCGGCAGCGGTCGCCGCCTTTCTCGGCGTCAGGTAACCCGGCGGCTCTCCTCGACGGAGTCCAGCGCTTGAGCGGCCAGTGCGCGGCCCACCTCGATCACCTCAGCGGCCCGGTGGAATTCCAGACTGCGGCAGGCCGAGCGGGGCACCTCGATCAGTAGGTCCGGGGGATAGGCCGCCAGCGTGTGCCGGGCCAGCGCCGCCTGGGCGATGTCGATGGTCCGGTTCATCACTTCGAAACTGCCCAGCCTGGGCACCTCGGGCTCATCGACGGAGTAGTCCGAGGCCGGCTCGTCGGCGGCATCGCCGTCCTCCGGGCTCAACGCCCCGAATCGGCTCAGCACCGATCGCGCCGTGGGTGAGTCGAACAGGGCAGAGGTGCTGCTCAGCACCCGATTCAGCCACTCGCCCGAGGACTTCGGTTCCGGCTCGGGTTCGTCGCCGGTCTCGCTGCCCGACAGGCTGACCGCAATGGTCAGGTCGGCGTTGACGGCCGCGATCGGCGCCATCGGCAGCGGATCGAGGATGCCGCCGTCAGCGAGTAGTCGCCCACCGATGGCGTACGGGGCGATCACTCCCGGGATGGCGATGGATGCCCGGATCGCCTCGTCGACCGGGCCGCGCTGCAGCCACACCGATTTGCCGGCCAGCAGATCGGTGGCCACCGCGGTGTAGGGGATCGGTAGTTCCTCGATGGTCGACTCACCGAGGATGTCGCGCACCGCATCCAGGATCTTCTCGGCGCGCAGCACGCCGGCGGCAGTGAGCGTCGGGTCCAGCAGCCGCAGGATCGCGCGCTGGGTCAATGACTTTGCCCAGTCCGCGAATTCGTCCAGTTTGTCCGCGGCCTGCAGTCCGCCGACGAGTGCGCCCATGGACGAACCGGCGATCCCGACGATCTGGTAACCGCGATCGTGCAGTTCATCGATCACCCCGATGTGGGCGTACCCGCGGGCGCCGCCACTGCCGAGGGCCAGCGCGACCCGGGGCCGGGGAGCGTCGAGCAGCCCGGGTCCCAGATCGGGGGTGATGCCTGAATGGCCCATGCGCTACATCTTTGCCTGCGCGGCGCCGGTTTTATCAATCGTGATCCGAATTGCGGCGCCGGCCTATCTATGTATCAGCCGCATTCGTCGGCGGCGGCTGCGTGCGCGGCGACGATCACCCCGGCCTGACGCGCCAGCGGCAGTGCGGCCCAGGCGATGTTCCAGGTGCCCGGACCGACAACGCCCGGCGCTTGCACCGCCGCCAGGTACCTCTCGGTGAGCGTCTGCGGGTCGCCCGGATGGCCCTGCATCCACAGCGTCGCCGCATGACAGGCCTGGAAATACTCTTCCTCGGTCGAGTGCGCCGGCACGTCGATCTTGGTTGTGACGCCCGCGGGAGACGTCGAGACAACGCCGGGTGTCGTCGTGGGCGCCGCCTTCGTCGTGCTCGACGCGGGCGGGGCTTTGGTCCCGCCGTTCGAGCAACCCGTCACCACCGATGCGGCAGCCAGTACCGCAACCGTGCCCCACATCAGGGGACGAGATGGGCGCCGCCGCATTCGGTCAATCTATGCAATGCTGGCGACCGTGACTCTGCGAACCGGGTTTTGGGAGTGTTGTCGGTTTTCCTGACCGCCGCCCCCCACCACGCCCGTTCGCCCTGGAGCCTCCCACATGGTTTCTGCTCACCTCGTTGCCGACTCTGTCCGAGTCGCCCAGCCAGCCTTGTCCCGGCCTGCCCGGTCCCGACCCTCGCCGCTGCGCGCGGTTCCCGGCCCGACCCGGCTGCGGCTGGCTGATCTGCTGCACATCACCGACAGCACCGCAGACGACGTGCTCCACGGCCGTTACGACCATGTCGTCCCGAAGGGCGGTGTGCCCACCGACGATCGTTGGTTCGTCAGGCTGCACGGCGACGACGAAGTCGACGTCTGGCTGATCAGCTGGGTACCCGGCCACCGCACCGAATTGCACGACCACGGCGGATCACTCGGTGCGGCAACGCTGTTGAGCGGTTCGCTGGACGAATTTCGTTGGGATGGAGAGCGATTGCGCTGCCGGCGACTCAAGGCCGGTGACCAGGCCGGGTTCCCCCTGGGTTGGGTACACGACGTGGTGTGGGCTCCGCCCGGCCCAGGCACTTCGGTGACGTCGCTGTCCGGCCCTCGGGAGCCGTCGCTGAGTGTGCACGCCTACTCGCCGCCGCTGACCGTAATGTCGTACTACGAGGTGACCGACGAACACCGGTTGCGGCGCAACCGAACTGAACTGACCGACCAGCCGGAGAAGTGATGAGCCGTATCGACCAAGCCCTGGAGACGGCACGCGCGCGGCTACGCCGCCTGGCAGCCGACGAGCTGCCCGCGGCGCTGAGCCGCGGCGCACTGCTTGTCGACATCCGGCCACAGGCTCAGCGTTCGCGCGAGGGCGAGGTACCCGCGAGCCTGAAACCTCTCGTGATCGAGCGCAACGTGTTGGAGTGGCGCTGCGATCCGACCAGCGACGCCCGGCTGCCCGAGGCCGTCAGCGACGACGTGGAGTGGGTGGTGTTGTGCTCAGAGGGATACACCTCGAGCCTCGCCGCGGTGGCGCTGCAGGACCTCGGCTTGCACCGCGCGACGGATGTCGTCGGCGGCTACCACGCGCTGGCCGCGGCCGGCGTGCTGGCCCTACGGTAGGTCGGCGGTTTAGCCGCCTCCGCCGCCGCCACCGCCGCCACCGTCGGAACCCATGTTGTACCAGTCGTTGTAGTCGTTGGGGTTGTAGTACTCGTAGTTCTGTTGCGGCGGGGCCGGTGGCGCGGGTGGCGCTGGTGGCGGGTCCGCCGGCGGCGGCGCCGGCAATACGATCGGCGCGCTGCTGGAACTCGCTACCGCACAGGCGGGCATGGCGACCGCAGCGATGGGCATCGCGGTTAGCACCCCCGCCGCCGCAATCTTGGCAATTGTCCAGGCCATTGACCTCTCCCTCCAGGGGATCCGATGAGCGTGATCCTGCCACTTGATTGTTCGACTAGCTAGCTAGTACGGCCAAACCCTTGGCACACTCACAGCGTCCGTTCACCTGGCGTTAGCCGTCGCTGGCGCGCAGCAGTGGCCGAAGTTTGCCAGTCTTCTCCGGCGTCCACCCCGGCGGCTGCAGCACCGCCGCCCAGCCGTTGGCGACGTCGGCGACGTAAACGTGACCATGGCCCTGCGGCACATCCACGGCAACCGCCATGTCGGCCGACACCTGCAGGAACGTCACCACCGGAATCCACTGAGTCTCGGGAAGCACGTCGTACCCACGCTTTTCGCGTAGCCAGTCCGGCTGGCGGAAGAGCAGATCGGGATCCCACCAGGCGATCGGATCCGAGGCGTGCTGCAGATACACCACACGCGGCGTATTCCATTGTGATTCAGGGCGTGTGAGATCTTCCGGACGTGCCACGAATCGCACATAAAGGCCGTGATCGTAGAGCGGCAGCCACTCCGGCGACCCGCGGTCGCGAGTCGCGGTCAGATCGGTCCAGATGGTGTTCTTGAATGTCGGCCCGGAGAACAACGCGCCGTCGGTGCGGGCCAACACGTTGTTGAGGCTCAAGAACGGCGCCTCGCCGCCGAATGAGCCCAGGCTTTCGCCGAACACAACGAGCTTGGGGCGCTGCGCTTCCGGCAGTCGGCGCACCAGCCGATCAACGGCTTCGAACAGCGCCTGGCCCGCATGGCGCGCGTTCTCCTTGTCCACCAGGAAGGACAGCCAGCTGGGCAGGAACGAGTACTGCATGCTCACCACTGCGGTGTTGCCGTTGTACATGTACTCCAGTGCGTCGGCCTCGGCCTCGTTGATCCAGCCGGTGCCGGTGGTGGTTCCGACTGCCACCACTGCGCGGCGTAATCCGCCTTCGCGCTCCAACTCTCGCGCGGCCAACTCCGCGGCGGCAGTGATGCCGTCGGCGGAGTCGAGTCCGGCGTAGGCGCGGATCGGCTCGGTCGCCGGCGCGCCGTTGAACGCGGTGAGCTGGTCGACGGTGGGCCCGCCCGTGACGAAGATGCGGCCCTGGTGCCCTAGCGATTCCCAGGTCACCAGCGACTGCGGCCCACCGGACCGCAGCGGTGTCTGCGGCGCGGCACTATCGGGGTCCACTTTGTTGTTGACCGTGGCGAAGGTGTTGTTCATGGTTCGCATCGCGAATTTCACCACGACGCCGTTGAGCAACGCGATCGTCAATGCGACCAGCAGAAAAACCACGATAACGGCTGAAACACGCGGCGGCGCAAACCGATCGAGTCGAAGATCGAGAAAATGCACCAGTCGGCGAATCAGCTGGCCGGCTTCGACGACGCCGAACAGCACGACTAACGACAGCGCGCTGGTCAGCGGGTAGTCCAGCCAAACCAGGTGCTTGACTCCCATCAGATCGCGGACCCGGTCCTGCCAGACGTGGAACCAGATCACCATCGCGACCATGCCGATCGCGCCGGCGACGATCAGCACCAGCCAGGCCCGCCGTGGTGCCGGTGGGCTGGAGTCCCAGGAGAGCATGAAGCGCACCAGCCATACCGCGAAAACGCCAATGGCGTAACCGGTTGCGCCGGCCAGCCCGCTGACCAGACCCTGGAACAACGGCCCACGCGGTAGCAGCGACGGCGTCATCGAGAACCAGATGAACACCAGCCCGACCGCGGTGCCGGTGAAGGTGTAGTGCCGGACCCACCACGCCTCCCGGCGCTGCGGCTCGACGGCCGGCGCGGGTTCGGCGGTGGCGGTTTCGGTCACCACAACTCCTCAGCGGTGGGTGAAGTTCGGCGTCCGCTTTTCGATGAACGCCGCCATGCCCTCGGACTGGTCGTCGGTCGCGAAAGCCGAATGGAACAGCCGACGTTCGTAGAGCAGTCCTTCGGCCAGGGTGGACTCGAAGGCGCGGTTGACCGCTTCCTTGGCCATCCGCGACGCCGAGCGGGACATCTGCGAGATCGTGGTGGCGACGGCCTTGGCCTCGGTGAGCAGATCGGCGGCGGGCACCACCCGCGACACCAGGCCGCTGCGCTCGGCTTCGTCGGCATTCATGTTGCGCCCGGTCAGGATCAGGTCCATCGCCTTCGCCTTGCCGACGGCCCTGGTCAGCCGCTGCGAACCGCCCATGCCGGGCAGCACGCCCAGCTTGATCTCCGGCTGACCGAACTTCGCGGTGTCGGCGGCGATCAGCACGTCACACATCATCGCGAGTTCGCAGCCGCCACCGAGCGCGTATCCGGCCACCGCGGCAATCGTCGGCGTGCGGACCGCGGCGAGCTTGGCCCAGGGGGCGAAGAAGTCGGCGTCGAACACCTCGGAGAAGCCCAGGCTCGACATCTCTTTGATGTCGGCGCCCGCGGCGAAGGCCTTCTCGGAGCCGGTGATGATGATCGCCCCGATGCCCGGGTCATGGTCGAATTCGGCTGCAGCAGTGGTGACCTCGTCCATCACCTGACTGTTGAGTGCGTTCAGCGCCTTCGGCCGATTGAGCGTGATGATTCCGACTCGCTCGTCACGCTCGACCAGGATCGTCTCGTAGGTGTTGGTCATCGCTACCTTTCTAGAACTTCAATTCGTCGTCGACGGGTGCGAAATATGCTTCGACGTCGGCCGCCGTCACCTGGTCCAGCGGCGGCGACCACTTCGGGTTGCGGTCTTTGTCGACCAGCTGCGCGCGGATGCCCTCGACGAGATCGTGCGAGCGCAGCGAGGCGGACGACACCCGATAGTCCTGGGCCAGAACATCTTCCAGCGTGTCGAGCTTGGCGGCGCGGCGCACCGCCTCCAGCGTCACCGACAGCGCGATGGGGGAGCGGGTAGCGATCAGATCCGCGGCGTCGTTGGCCGGGCCGATCCCCGTCTTTTCGTGCCCGCGCAGTCTGGCGATGATGTCGGCGATGGTGTCGCCGGCGTAGCACTCGTCGATCCAGTCACGATGCGCGGCAAGCTCACTGGGCGGCGGCTCGATGGCATGAGTGGCGATCGCCTGCTCGACACCGACTTCGGCGATCGCGTCGCGCAACGCGTCCAGTCTTGTCGTGCGGCACGAAGTGGTCGGCGAAGCCCAGAGCGATCGCGTCGGCCCCGGAGAACGGCGCGCCCGGTCAGCGCGGCGTGCAATCCCAGCGATCCGGGTGCGCGCGAAAGCAGGTAGGCCCCGCCGACATCGGGGATGAAGCCGATGCCGACCTCGGGCATCGCCACCTTCGACGTGTCGGTCACCACCCGGGTGTTGGCGTGCGCGCCGACTCCGACGCCGCCGCCCATCACGATCCCGTCCATCAACGAGACGTAGGGCTTCGGGAAGCGGCCGATCTGACCGTTCATCAGGTACTCGTCGTACCAGAACCGCCGCGCCTGCGCGCCGTCCGCGCGGGCGCTGTGATAGATCGCCACCACGTCGCCGCCGGCGCACAGGCCGCGCTCGCCGGCTCCGGAGAGCACCACGGCGCTGATCGCCGAGTCCTGCTCCCACTCGGTCAGCACCGCGCGCAACCCGTCGACCATGCTCTGGTTGAGCGAGTTGATCGCCTTGGGCCGGTTGAGTGTCAGATAGCCGATGCCGTTGTCGACGTGGCTCAGAATGTCGTCGGATTCGTCCGTCACGCGCGCGGTCTCCCCTCGATGAATGGTCGGTGAATCCTGTCGAATGCTGGTCGGGGCCTGACAGGCAATCTAGATCGTTACCCCGCTCGAGACGCCCGCGGGTAAGGTTTATCTGGAGTACGTCCAGCCGCGCACTGATCTCGTCAGCACATTGATCTAAAGGCCCCACCGGGAACACGGCTGGACTACCGTTCGTTGATCAGTTGTTCGCACAGCTTCGAACCCACAGCTCACGAGAGGAACCGACGGTGCGGGAGACCAGTAACCCGGTATTTCGCTCGCTGCCCAAGCAGCGTGGCGGTTACGCGCAGTTCGGCAGCGGCGCCGCGAGCGCCGCGACCCAGATAGGGCATCAGGCCGACCCCTATGCCCCGTACGTCGACCAGCGGGCAGGCGTTTCGCGCCCACTGACGATCGACGACGTCGTCACCAAGACCGGGATCACCCTGGCGGTGCTGTCTGCCGTCGCGGTCGTCTCCTACTTCATGGTCGAGGCCAACCAGGCGCTGGCCAGCCCGTTCACCTTCGTCGGCGCGTTCGGCGGCCTTGGCGATGGTGATGATCGCGACCTTCGCCCGCAAGCAGGACAACCCGGCGATCGTGCTGACCTACGCCGTTCTGGAGGGACTGTTCCTCGGGGCGATCTCCTTCCTGCTGGCCAACTTCTCGGTGTCGAGCACCAGTGCCGGCGCCATGATCGGGCAGGCCATCCTGGGCACGCTCGGCGTGTTCGTCGGGATGCTCGTGGTCTACAAGACGGGCGCCATCCGGGTCACGCCCAAGTTCACCCGGATGTTGGTCGCCGGCATGTTCGGCGTGCTGGCCCTGATGCTGGGCAACCTGGTGCTGGGCATGTTCGGCGTCGGCCACGGCGAGGGCATGGGCCTGCGCAGCGGCGGCCCGCTGGCCATCATCTTCTCGCTGGTCTGCATCGCGTCTGGCGGCGTTCAGCTTCCTGATCGACTTCGACGCGGCCGACCAGATGATCCGCGCCGGTGCGCCGGAGAAGGCCGCGTGGGGCATCGCGCTGGGCCTGACCGTCACGCTGGTCTGGCTCTACATCGAGATCCTGCGTCTGCTCAGCTATTTGCAGAACGATTAGCGCCTGACATCAAAAAGGCCGGCATGCACGCGTGCCGGCCTTTTTGCTGCGTCAGCGTGTGCTGCGTCAGCGTGTGATGCGTCAGCCAGCCAATCCGTTCTTGATGGCGGTGTCTTGCTTTTGACCGAGTTCGGTGACGAAATCGGGTGGCGGCAGCATGCCGGGAGGGCCGACGAAGTTCAGCGTGGTGAACGCCTTGCCCTCGATGAACAGCAGCGTCATCACGCCTTTGGAGCCGTCGGGTGAGTTGCCCGAGACGGTAGTGCCGCCGGCTCCCACCAAAGCCGGTGCGGGTGTTCCCTGCACCGAATCACCCAGTTTTGCCTTGGCGGCGTCCAACGCGCCGGCCGCCGCGGAAGGATCGCCGAACACCAGGATGGTGTCGTGGATCTGGCGAGACTTGTCATCGTTACTGAACGTCGTCTCCACCCCGGCTTGGCCATTCGGGTTCGGTGTTACCGGGCCGGCGGTGAAGGCCATGGGCGTGTCGATGTCTGTGACCTTGATCAACAGTCGGCTGTAGTCGGCGGAATCGGGTTGCGCCGAACTCGCCGTCGGGCTGTTGCCTGTCATGGCCGCGGCTGAGCTCGACGAGGCCGTACCTGATTTCGGATTGCTGCTGCACGCCGAGGCTGAAGTGACTGCCACCGCGGCCGCCACCAGTGCAATTGTCTTTAGCGAAACGCTCATCGCGCCGCTCCATTTCCTCGGATGTATACGCCACCGAGTCATCGGGCGGCAGCTGGCAAACCGTAACCCAGTCCGCGTCACGGCAGGCCCGAACCGGCCGTTTACGCCGGTGATGGCGGCAAAACAGGAGACGGGTACCGCGTGCCGCAGTGAACCTCAGCGAATCAGCTCAGCCGCTCGATGATCAGCGCCATGCCCTGACCGCCGCCGACGCACATGGTTTCCAGGCCGAACGTCTTGTCATGGGTCTGCAGGTTGTTCAGCAGCGTGGTGGCGATGCGCGCACCGGTCATGCCGAACGGGTGGCCCAGGGCGATCGCGCCACCGGAGACGTTCAGCTTGTCCTCGTCGATGCCCAGTTCGCGGGCCGAGCCGAGCACCTGCACGGCGAAGGCCTCGTTGATCTCGAACAGGTCGATGTCCTTGACCGACAGGCCGGCCCGCTGCAGCGCCGTCTTGCTCGCCTCGATCGGGCCCAGGCCCATGATCTCGGGGGACAGGCCGCTGACGCCGGTGGACACGATCCGGGCCAGCGGCTTGAGTCCGAGCTCCTTGGCCTTGGTGTCGCTGGTGATCACCACTGCGGCGGCGCCGTCGTTCAGCGGGCAGGCGTTGCCTGCGGTCACGGTGCCATTGGGCCGAAAGACCGGCTTGAGCTGGCTGATCTTCTCGTAGGTGGTTCCCGGTCGCGGGCCGTCGTCGGTGCTGACCGTGCGTGCCGTCGGGCAGCTTGACCGGCACGATCTCGCGCTCGAAGAAGCCGCTCTTGATGGCGTCCTCGGCGCGGTTCTGGCTGCGCACGCCCCAGTGGTCCTGATCTTCGCGGCTGACGCCGGTCAGGATGGCGACGTTCTCGGCGGTCTGGCCCATCGCGATGTAGACGTCGGGGATGTTGTGGTCTTTGCGGGGGTCGTGCCAGTCCTCGGCGCCCTCGGCGGCGGTCGCCGTGCGCTGCGCGGCCTCGTCGAACAGCGGGTTCTTGGTGTCGGGCAACGAGTCGGAGCTGCCCTTGATGAACCGGGACACCGTCTCGACGCCGGCCGAGATGAAGGCGTCGCCCTCGCCGGCCTTGATCGCGTGGAACGCCATCCGGATGGTCTGCAGCGACGACGAACAGTAGCGGTTGACCGTGGTGCCGGGCAGGAAGTCGTAGCCGAGCTCGACGGCGACGACGCGGGCCATGTTGAAGCCCTGCTCGCCGCCGGGCAGGCCGCAGCCCAGGATCAGGTCGTCGATCTGGTGGGGGTTGAGCGCCTCCACCTTGTCGAGGGCGGCGCGCACCATCTGCGCAGCCAGGTCGTCGGGCCGCATGCTGACCAGCGACCCTTTCATGGCGCGCCCGATCGGCGAACGGGCAGTTGAAACGATGACGGCTTCCGGCATGACGGCTCCATCCAGATTCGGTGTGGTCTGGACCCGAATTTAGCCCTGCGACGATGCGGCCCGTTAAACGCTGCTGACTAGCCGGAAATCGGTCAACTCCGTGCCGCGGAGCGGCCCGGGGACTAGCCCGGCCGGTGCGACGATCGGCGCGGGAACACCGGTCGTGGGTCGCCGCCACAGTCGCGAGAGCAGCCTGAGCACCGTGTAGCCGGGGCCGGCCTCGGTGCCGGACGCGCGACGGCAGTGCGGGTGCCGGTGCGTCGGGCCAATTGCCGAGCACGCTGCACAGTGCCGGCAGCAACTGGCTCGCCGGCGAGCGCGTATCCGGCCGCCGACGGGTGGAACTGGTCATCGGACAACATCAGCTGCGGCGAATGCCGAAACTCGTCATTGACCAGCGCGGCCAGCGGCACCGGCACACCGCCGGCGGACCGGACGGCACCGGCCTGTGCGCGGGCCAGCCGCAGTCCCAGCGTGCGTACCGTCCAGCGCAGCGGCTGCGGGATCGCCTTGACCACACCGAAATCGGGGCAGGTGGCGACGACGACCTCCGCGCCGCTGGCGCACAACCGTCGCACCGCGGCGCCCAGCCGTCGCGACGAGGCGCCGATGCCGTTCAGCTTGGTGACGTCGTTGGCGCCGATCAGGATGACGGCGGCATCAGGCGGCGGCCCGGCCACGAACATGGCGTCGACCTGGCCGGACAAACCCTTGGAGGTGGCTCCGACAATCGCCTTGGTGCTCAACCGGATCCGTTTGCCGGTCTGCTCGGCCAGCCCGCGGGCGATCAGCACACCGGGAACTTCGTCGGCGGTGCGGCAGCCGTACCCGGTTGCGGTCGAGTCGCCGAAGATCATCAGATGCAGGTCGAAGTCCATGCCGCGCTGCCAGCGCTGCACCGGGCCGCCGCCCGGGACGTACACGCCGTCGGCGCGCGGCGGGACGTCCCATGATTTCGGGATGACGCTGCGGGCCTTCGTCGGCCTGGCTGATCAACAGGTTGCGTGCCCCCACGTAGGCGGTGCCGGTCGATGCCAGCGCGCCCGCCGCGGCCAGCGCGACCATCGAGCCTCGCGGTGCGCGTCGTACCACGCGACCAGTTTAGTGTCGCGGACGCCGGTCGTCCGGGAGCCCGGCTTCAGCGCCATCACGGGTCGGAACAATCTTGGTATCGAATCAGACTCTTTGATTGTTGAAGTTCTTTAAAGTGACAAGCTAAGTTCTCGAGGTTGGCTGAGCAGCCACGCTGCCTCGTCGACATGCACTACAACGGCGTAGGAGTGTTGAGCATGACCGCACCGAGCAAGGTTTCTGGCGCGCCCCGGACCGCAGTTCGTGCCCGTGACGTATTGCGGGCCCGCAGATTTCCCGTCAACGACGGCATGCCCGTCGAGGTCGTCGAGAGCGGGCCCAGCCTGCCGCAATGATGGCGGCGCTGGCTTGCCGCCTGACGATCCGCCCGGCTTTCGGCGTGGTCAGCTATATCCCGCACGTCCCTTTCCCGTTCGGCATCCTCGACTTCGCCTCCCGGGTGTTGCTGCCCGGGCCCGGAACCGTCCGCAAGACGGTCGAGTCTGCCGCACTGCACCGCGCAGCTGGTCCGCGCGCCCGGCGTGCTGCCGGCCGACGGCACCCGACGGGTGGTGCTCTATCTGCACGGCGGCGCGTTCTTGACGTGTGGGGTCAACTCGCACAGCCGAATCGTCAACGCGCTGTCGAAGTTCGCCGACTCCCCGGTGCTGGTGGTCAACTACCGGCTCATCCCGAAGCACTCGGTCGGCCAGGCGCTGGACGACTGCCACGACGCCTACCGCTGGCTGCGCCTGCGCGGATACCAGCCGGACCAGATCGTGGTGGCCGGCGACTCGGCCGGCGGATATCTGGCTCTTGCTCTGGCGCAACGGCTTCAACAGGTGCACGAGGAGCCGGCGGCGCTGGTCGCGATCTCGCCGCTGCTGCAGCTGGCCAAGGAACCCAAGCAGTCGCACCCGAACATCAAGACCGATGCGATGTTCCCCGCCAAGGCATTCGACGCGTTGTTCGACGCTGGTCGCCAAGGCCGCCCGCAAACACGTCGTCGACGGCAAGCCCGAGCAGCTCTACGAGCCGCTCGACCACGTCGAGCCGGGGCTGCCCCGGACGCTGATCCACGTGTCGGGCTCGGAGGTCTTGCTGCATGACGCCCGCGCTGGCCGCCCGCGCGCTCGCGGCGGCCGGAGTACCGACCGAGGTGCGGGTCTGGCCGGGCCAGATTCACGACTTCCAGCTGGCCGCGCCGATGGTGCCCGAGGCCATCCGGTCGCTGCGGCAGATCGGCGAGTACATCCGCGAGGCCACCGGCTAGGCTCGGACAGCCGCTGCGCGCGGCCGCGCCGCACCTGAGACGATCTACCCATGCGGATCGCGCAACACATCAGTGAAGTCATCGGAAATACTCCACTGGTTCAGCTGAACTCGGTTGTGCCGCCGGGGTCGGGCCGGGTCGTCGCCAAGGTCGAGTACCTCAACCCGGGCTTGAGCAGCAAGGACCGGATCGCGGTGAAGATGATCGACGCCGCCGAGGCCAGCGGAGAGCTCAAGCCGGGCGGCACCATCGTCGAACCGACCTCGGGCAACACCGGCGTCGGCCTGGCGCTGGTCGCCCAGCACCGCGGCTACCGGTGCGTGTTCGTCTGCCCGGACAAGGTCAGCGAGGACAAGCAGAACGTGCTGCGCGCCTACGGCGCCGAGGTCGTGGTGTGCCCGACGGCGGTGCCGCCCGAGCACCCGGACAGCTACTACAGCGTCTCCGACCGGCTGGTCGGCGAGATCGACGGCGCCTGGAAGCCCGACCAGTACTCCAACCCGCAGGGCCCGGCCAGCCACTACGAGACCACCGGCCCGGAGATCTGGGCCGACACCGACGGCCAGGTCACCCACTTCGTCGCCGGCATCGGCACCGGCGGCACGATCACCGGCGCCGGCCGCTATCTCAAGGAGGTCTCCGGCGGGCGGGTGCAGGTCGTCGGCGCCGACCCGGAGGGCTCGGTGTACTCCGGCGGCACCGGCCGGCCCTATCTGGTCGAAGGCGTCGGCGAGGATTTCTGGCCGGCGGCCTACGACCCGACGGTGCCCGACGAGATCATCGCGGTCTCCGACTCCGACTCGTTCAACATGACCAGGCGGCTGGCCCGCGAGGAGGCCCTGCTGGTCGGCGGCTCGTGCGGCATGGCGGTGGTGGCGGCGCTGAAGGTGGCCGAGGAAGCCGGGCCCGACGCGCTGGTCGTCGTGCTGCTGCCCGACGGCGGCCGCGGCTACCTGTCCAAGATCTTCAACGACGCCTGGATGTCGTCCTACGGCTTCCTGCGCACCAGGCTGGACGGCTCGATCGAGCAGCCCACGGTCGGCGACGTGCTGCGCGGCAAGTCCGGTCAGCTGCCCGACCTGGTGCACACCCACCCGTCGGAGACCGTGCGCGACGCGATCGGCATCCTGCGCGAGTACGGGGTCTCGCAGATGCCCGTCGTCGGCGCCGAGCCGCCGGTGATGGCCGGCGAGGTGGCCGGCAGTGTCTCTGAGCGCGAACTGCTTTCGGCCGTCTTCGAGGGCCGCGCCAACCTGGCCGACGCCGTCGGCCAGCACATGAGCCCGCCGCTGCCGATCATCGGCGCCGGCGAACAGGTCAGCTCGCTGGCCAAGACGCTGCGGGATCTGGACGCCGTGATGGTCGTCGAGGAAGGCAAACCGGTCGGGGTCATCACCCGCTACGACTTGCTGGGCTTCCTGTCCGACGGCGCGTTACGTAAGTAGCCGGACCGCCCAAATTACTTCACCGCGCAAAGAGAAAGCCGCCGATGACCGAACAACCCCCGTCCTCGTTCCCGCCGCCCCCGCCGCCGGGGGGCGGTAACTACCCACCGCCACCGCCGCCGTCGGGCGGATACGTGCCGCCGCCGCCGGGGCCGGTACTGCGCGGGCTGACGCAGAAGAGTTACACCCCGTGGCTCAGCCGCGTCGCGGCTTACGTCATCGACCATCTGCCCCTGCTGCTGATCATCGGCGTCGGCTGGCTGGTGCTGCAGAACAGCGTCACGCCGGCGTGTGACGTCACTCCGAGCGCCGTCGAGCAGATCTGCTCGATCGGCTATTCGACGGTTGGCATGACGGTGATGTGGGTTGCGGTGCTGGTCGGGCTGGGCTACTTCGTCTGGAACTTCGGCTACCGCCAGGGCACCACCGGATCCAGCATCGGCAAGTCGTTGCTGAGATTCAAAGTCGTCAGCGAGAACACCGGGAAGCCGATCGGTTTCGGCTTGTCGGTGCTGCGCCAGATCGCGCACGCGGTCGACGCGGTCATCTTCTACGTCGGCTACCTGTTCCCGCTGTGGGACGCCAAGCGCCAGACGCTGGCCGACAAGATGATGGCCACCGTGTGCCTGCCGCTGGAGCCGACCGCTGACGTCAGCGAGGGATCGGTCTAGGTAGACCGGTAAACCGCGAACCTCGGTTTATGGGCGGGTCTCGATATGACAATTTGTGAGCGTCCCGGGGTCGCAATAAAGCCCCGTTAACGGTGGGGGCGGCGGTGGCGGCGCATCGCCCTCCCAGATGGTCCGGGCGACGTTGCCATCGCCTCCGGCGTACCAGTAGGTGTGACACACGTTCGCATCCCAGCGAACCGGGTCCACCCGCAGGTTGCCGGTCTGCACCGGGGGATCGCCGGGGCACCAGTGACAGGGGCCCTCGGGGTGGTCCGGGGGGCAACCCGGCCACGACTGCGGGGCCGGACCGGGACGGGCTTGGGCGGCACCCACGCCGACCACCCCCGCGACACCGCCCCACAGCAGCACCGTCGACGCCAGCCCCACAATCATTCGCCTCATAGGCCGTGATTGTGGTCGCCGGCACGCCCTGGACGCATGGGGCAATGCCCTATTTACGACGTCCGCGCGGTCGGCGCGCACCCGCCGCGATGACTAGGCTGGTCGTCGATGAGCGACCATGGAGATTTCGCAAAAGCCGGCCTGGCCACCAAGGCCATTCACGCCGGCTACCGGCCCGACCCGGCGACCGGCGCGGTCAACACCCCGATCTACGCCAGCAGCACCTTCGCTCAGGACGGCGTCGGCGGTCTGCGCGGCGGATTCGAGTACGCCCGCACCGGCAACCCGACCAGGGCCGCGCTGGAAACCGCGCTGGCCGCCGTCGAAGAGGGCAGTTTCGGGCGCGCATTCAGCTCCGGCATGGCGGCCAGCGACTGCGTGCTGCGCGCGCTGCTGCGCCCCGGCGATCACGTGGTCATCCCCGACGACGCCTACGGCGGAACGTTCCGGCTGATCGACAAGGTCTTCACCCAGTGGGGTGTGCAGCACACCCCGGTCGCGCTGTCCGATCTCGACGCGGTCCGCGCGGCGATCACCCCGCAGACCCGGCTGATCTGGGTGGAAACGCCCACCAACCCGCTGCTGTCGATCGCCGACATCGCCGCAATCGCCGAACTCGGTGCCGAACACGGCGCGAAAGTGTTGGTGGACAACACCTTTGCCTCGCCGGCGCTGCAACAGCCGCTGACGCTGGGCGCCGACATCGTGCTGCACTCGACGACGAAATACATCGGCGGGCACTCCGATGTGGTGGGCGGCGCGCTGGTCACCAACGACGAAGAGTTGGACGCGGCATTCGCGTTCCTGCAGAACGGCGCCGGCGCGGTGCCGGGCCCGTTCGACGCCTACCTGACCATGCGCGGCCTGAAGACGCTGGTGCTGCGGATGCAGCGGCACAGCGAAAACGCCGCTGCGGTAGCGGAATTCCTCGCCGGGCACCCGTCGGTGGACGCGGTGCTGTATCCGGGTCTGCCCACCCACCCCGGCCACCAGGTCGCCGCGCGGCAGATGCGCGGTTTCGGCGGCATGGTGTCGGTGCGGATGCGGGGCGGCCGCAGCGCGGCGCAGGCGTTGTGCGCCAACACCAAGGTGTTCATCCTCGCCGAGTCGCTCGGTGGGGTGGAGTCGCTGATCGAGCACCCGGGCGCGATGACCCATGCGTCGACGGCCGGTTCCCAGTTGGAGGTTCCCGACGACCTGGTGCGGCTGTCGGTCGGCATCGAGGACATCGCCGACCTGATCGCCGATCTCGAGCAGGCGCTGGGCTAGCCGCGCCCAGCTCCGATGATCAGGAGTGGTAGGGCTCCGCGCTGACCAGCGTGACCTTGACGGTGTTGCCGTTGGGCACGGTGTAGCTGCGGGTCTCGCCCTCTTTGGCGTCGATCAGGGCGCCGCCCAGCGGTGAGTTCGGCGAGTACACCTCGAGCTTGCCGTCGTTGACGCCCTCCTGGCGGGTGGCGATCAGGAAGGTCTCGGTGTCGGACTTGTCGCCGTTGTAGTAGACCTTGACCACCGAACCGGGCAGCGCGACGCCGGACTGCTTGGGCGCCTCGCCGACCTTGGCGTTGTTGAGCAGGTCCTGCAGCTGGCGAATGCGGGCCTCCTGCTGGCCCTGCTCTTCGCGGGCCGCGTGGTAGCCGCCGTTCTCGCGCAGATCGCCCTCTTCGCGCCGGTCGTTGATTTCGGCGGCGATGACCGGACGATTCGCGATCAACTGATCGAGCTCGGTCTTGAGTCGATCGTGTGACTCCTGGGTCAACCAGGTCACCTGGGTGTCCGTCATCTCGTCGTGCTCCTTGTGGTGTCGGTTGGGCGGGCATACCGCCTCGGCAGGCTGTCGGTCGTGCTGCCGGGCGGTCCCACCACGGGTACTGCCGACCTCAGTAGTCGGGCAGACCCCCTGCGCGGCCCATAGGGCCGCTAATGCAGCAATACACGGTCCCAGCCGGAACCGTGCATCCGAGTAGCTTACCACCGCCGCCGCGGTGGACGAGGACATTTTCGCAGTTCGGCGTTTGTCGCCGGGTGTTTGCCAGACCGCGCGGTCAGGGCGCGCGCAGGTAGCCGGGCACGTCGGTGCCGCAGCCGTAAATGTCGCCCACCACGGCCGGCTTGCTGGACTTCACGATGGTCGTCACCTGCACGGTCGCCTGGGTGGACGGGGCAACCAGCACCTCGCGCCGGCCGGTCTCGCTGCCGTCTTTCGCGCGCACCCGCACGATGCAATCGACCGGGCGGGACGGGTCTTTTCGCGTCACGCTGATCGTTACTGACACGGTCTGGCTGTCGATCAGCTGGTAGCCGGCCAGCGTCCCTTCGACGTCGCTGCGGCCCAGCCGTTGATAGCCGATGGCGGCGAGGACGACGCCGGCGACGGCGACCACGGCGGCCAGGATGGCGGCCCGGCGCCGCGACGGGCGCAGCGAGCGGCCACGCCCGTAGCGGGTCTGCGGTGGCGGCGAGGAAGCTTCGGTCATGATGTGTGGCGGTCGGTGCCGGGTGATCGGGCGGCGTCCAGGATGGAACTATAGGCGCAGGAGACAGCAGCACACAGTCAGGGAGCACGTGAGCGAACTGCGGTTGATGGCGGTGCACGCCCACCCGGACGACGAGTCCAGCAAGGGCGCTGCCACCCTGGCCCGCTACGCCGATGAGGGTCACCGCGTGCTGGTGGTGACCCTGACCGGCGGCGAGCGCGGCGACATCCTCAACCCGGCGATGGACCTGCCGGAAGTGCACGGCCGCATCGCGGATGTCCGCCGCGACGAGATGGCCAAGGCGGCCGAGATCCTCGGCGTCGAACACACCTGGCTGGGCTTCGTCGATTCCGGCCTGCCGCAGGGCGACCCGCCGCCGCCGCTGCCGGAGGACTGCTTCGCGCTGGCGCCGCTGGAGATGTCCACCGAGGCGCTGGTCCGGGTGGTGCGCGAATTCCGGCCGCACGTGATGACCACCTACGACGAGAACGGCGGCTATCCGCACCCCGACCACATTCGCTGCCATCAGGTTTCGGTGGCCGCGTACGAGGCGGCCGGCGACTATCGGCGGTTCCCGGACGCGGGCCCGGTGTGGACGGTGCCCAAGCTGTACTACAACCACGGATTCCTGCGGCAGCGGATGCAGATGCTGCAGGACGAGTTCGCCAAGCGCGGGCAGACCGGCCCGTTCGAGAAGTGGCTCAAACACTGGGATCCCGCGCACGACGTGCACGCCGACCGGGTGACGACCCGCGTCGAATGCTCGGCGTACTTCAGCCAGCGCGACGACGCGCTGCGTGCGCACGCCACCCAGATCGATCCCAACGGCGACTTCTTCGCCGCGCCGATCGCGTGGCAGCAGCGGCTGTGGCCGACCGAGGAATTCGAGCTGGCCCGCTCGCGTGTTCCGGTGCGGCTGCCCGAGACCGACCTGTTCGCCGGAATCGAGGACGAGCCGTGATGCATCTTCAACTGGCCGCGTTGGCATTGCTGGCCGAGGAGGGGCCGCACAACAGCGGACCGGACTTCGGCAAGGCCAGCCCGTTCGGCTTGCTCCTGGTGGTGCTGCTGCTGATCAGCGTGGTGTTCCTGGTGCGCTCGATGAACCGGCACCTCAAGAAGCTGCCGGAGTCCTTCGACCCGCAGCACCCCGAGCCGGATCAGGCCGTCGACGACGGCACGATCGATCAGCCACCGCATGAGCCGCGCCCTTGAGCCCGGGGGCTAACCAGCTCGCCGGGGCCGCCAGCCCCTACCTTCGCCAGCACGCCGACAACCCGGTGCACTGGCAGCAGTGGTCGCCCGCGGCGCTGGCCGAGGCCGCGCGACGCGATGTGCCGATCCTGCTCTCGATCGGCTACGCCGCCTGCCACTGGTGTCACGTGATGGCACATGAATCGTTCGACGACGACGAGGTGGCCGCGGCGATGAACGACGGCTTCGTCTGCATCAAAGTGGACCGCGAGGAGCGGCCCGACATCGACGCCGTCTACATGAACGCCACCGTCGCGCTGACCGGGCAGGGCGGCTGGCCCATGACGTGCTTCCTGACGCCCGACGGCCGGCCGTTCTTCTGCGGCACCTACTACCCCAAAGCTGCTTTCCTGCAACTTCTTTCGGCAGTTTCCGAAACCTGGCGAGACCGCCGCGGCGAGGTCGAGCAGTCGTCCGACCAGATCGCCGGGGAACTGCGGGCGATGGCGTCCGCGTTGCCCGGCGAGGGTCCGCAGGTCGACCCGGCGCTGTGCGACCACGCCGTCGCCGCGGTCCTGCAGGACGAGGACACCGCCCGCGGCGGGTTCGGCGGCGCACCGAAATTCCCGCCGTCGGCGTTACTCGAGGCGCTGCTGCGGCACGGGGAACGCACCGGCTCACCGCAGGCGCTGGCCGCAGTCCAACGCACCGCGACCGCGATGGCCCGCGGCGGGATATACGACCAACTGGCCGGCGGATTCGCCCGATACAGCGTCGACAATGCCTGGGTGGTACCGCATTTCGAGAAGATGCTGTACGACAATGCGCTGCTGCTGCGTGCCTACGCGCACTGGGCCCGGCGGACGGGCGACGCGCTGGCTCGCCGCGTCACCGCCGAGACCGCGCGGTTCCTGCTCGACGAACTGCGCGACGGGCGCCATGTTCACCTCGTCGCTGGACGCCGACGCCGACGGCCGCGAAGGCTCGACCTACGTCTGGACGCCCGACCAGCTCACCGAGGTGCTCGGTGACGTCGATGGGCGTTGGGCCGCTTCGGCTTTCGGTGTGACAGCGGCCGGCACGTTCGAAGACGGCGCCTCGGTGCTGCAACGGCTCGTCGACACGGGAGACCCGGACCGCTTCGAGCGCGTCCGTGCCGACCTGCTGGCCGCCCGGCTGACCCGGCCCCAGCCGGGCCGCGACGACAAGATCGTCACCGCCTGGAACGGCCTGGCGATCACCGCGCTGGCCGAGGCCAGCGTGGCGCTGGCCGCGCCCGAATTAGCCTCTGCCGCAGCCGATTGCGCGACAGCCCTGACTGCGCTGCATGTGGTGGACGGCCGGCTGCGGCGGGCCAGCCTGGGTGGCCGGGTCGGCGCCAGCGCTGCGATTCTGGAAGACCACGCGATGCTGGCCACCGGCCTGCTCGCGCTGTATCAGCACAGCGGTGCGGCCGGCTGGCTGGCCACCGCTACCGATCTGCTCGACACTGCGTTGGCGCACTTCGCCGACCCCGACACACCCGGGTCGCTGGTTCGACAGCGCCGATGACGGCGAGCAACTGTTGCTGCGGCCCGCCGACCCGTACGACGGCGCCACGCCGTCGGGCGCATCCTCGATCACCGAGGCGCTGCTGACCGCCGCGCACCTCAGCGGGGCCGAGCGTTATCGGCGGGCGGCAGCCGATGCGCTGCAAGCGCATTCGCCGCTGCTGGCTCGCGCGCCGCGTTCGGCCGGCCATTGGCTGGCCGTCGCCGAAGCCGCCGTTCGCGGACCGCTGCAGATCGCGGTGGCCTGCGCCAGCCCGTCGTCGGCGCTGCTGGCCGACGCCCGGCTGCTGGCACCCGGCGGCGCGATCGTCGTCGGCGGTGCGATGGACTCCTCGGAGTTGCTGGTCGGCCGCGACCGGATCGCCGGCGCGGACGCCGCCTACGTGTGCCGCGGTCAGGTCTGCGATCTGCCGGTCACCAGCGCTGCGGAGCTGGCAGCCGCGCTCGCCCGGTAGCGTGCCTGCCATGCCGAGTGCCGAACAGATCACCGAGACCGTCAACCGCTACATCAGCCTGGTCGCCAGCGGCACCGCGGATGACCTCGCCGAGTTGTATGCCGACGACGCCACCGTCGAGGACCCGGTCGGCGGCGAGGTGCACATCGGCCGGCAGGCGATCCATGGCTTCTACTCCGCGATGGAAGCCGTGCAGCGCCAGTGCGAACTGGTGACGCTGCGGGTGGCCGGGCATGAGGCGGCATTCCACTTCAAGCTGACCGTCACCGCGGGCGAGAGCCGGATGCTGATCGAGCCGATCGATGTGATGGTGTTCGGCGGCGACGGAAAGATCACCGCGATGAAGGCCTACTGGTCGCCCGACAGCGTTACGCAGCTATAGCGGCGACGCGACGTAAAACACCGCAAACCAGATCGCGATGTAGTGGCAGATCGCAGCCACCGCGGTGCAGGCGTGGAAGAACTCGTGGTAGCCGAACGTGCTCGGCCACGGGTTGGGCCAGTGCAGCGCATACATGATGCCGCCCACGCTGTAGAGCGCGCCCCCGACGGCTAGCAGCACCATCGCGGCCACCCCGGCGTTGTGCAAGATCACCGCAATGTAGAACGCCGACACCCAGCCGAGGCCCAGATACAGCGGGACCCCCACCCATCGCGGCGCGGTGGGCCAGCACATCTTGAGCAATACCCCGGCCAGTGCACCGCCCCAGACGATCCACAACACCAGCACGCCCGCGTCGTGCGGCATGGCCAGCATCGCGAACGGCGTATAGGTGCCGGCGATCAGCACGAAGATCATCGAGTGGTCGAACCGCTTCATCCAGGTGCGGGCCTGCACCGATGTCCAGGTGACCCGGTGATAGACCGCGCTGGTGGTGAACATCCCGACCACCGAACCGGTGTAGATGAGCGTCGCCAGGCCCGCTTTGGGGCCTTCCAGCGGCCAGGACACCGAGATCAGCGTGGCACCGGCGATGACCGCGACGACAGCCGACACCAAATGTATCCAGCCGCGCGCCCGCGGCTTGACCAGTGCCTGGGCGGTGTCCTTGACGCCGTCGACGAAGTGCTCGGCAACGTCGCCGACGCCGTGATGGGCGTCCGTCTCGTCGGCCTTGGTGGCCACGTCGGTCTCGCGAGTCAACAGGCCTCCTTGAGTTGCGGCCGGATCGCCGTCCAGCTGTGGCGCCCACAGTAATCTTGGTCCCTGTGGAGATCATCCCGCCGCGCTTAAAGGAACCTCTGTATCGGATCTATGAGCTGCGGCTGCGGCAAGGACTGGCCGCATCGAAGTCGGCGCTGCCGCGGCACATCGCGGTGTTGTGCGACGGCAACCGGCGCTGGGCGCGTGACGCCGGCTACGAAGACGTCAGCTACGGCTACCGGATGGGCGCGGCCAAGATCGCCGAAATGCTGCGCTGGTGTCAGGAAGCCGGCATCGAAATGGCCACTGTCTACTTGCTTTCCACCGAGAACCTGCGTCGGGATCCAGCCGAGCTGGCCGCGCTGATCGAGATCATCACCGACGTTGTCGAGGAGATCTGCGCACCCGTCAACGGCTGGACCGTACGCACCGTCGGGGACCTGGAACTCATCGGCGAAGAGCCCGCGCAACGGGTACGAGGCGCGGTCGAGGGCACCGCCGCCACCGGTAACGGCAGCTTCCACGTCAACGTGGCGGTCGGGTACGGCGGCCGCCAAGAGATCGCCGACGCGGTACGCGGGCTGCTCGGCAAGCAACTTGCCAACGGAGCCAGCGGCGAAGAACTCATCGAGGCCGTCACAGTCGACGCGATTTCGGAGAACCTCTACACGTCGGGGCAGCCCGATCCCGATCTGGTGATCCGAACCTCGGGGGAGCAGCGACTGTCCGGTTTTCTGCTCTGGCAGAGCGCCTATTCGGAGATGTGGTTCACCGAAGCGCACTGGCCGGCGTTCCGCCGAGTCGACTTCCTGCGCGCGTTACGTGATTACAGTTTGCGGCACCGCCGATATGGAGCCTGAGGCGATCGCAAGCGCGGCGCGAGCCGGGTGCAGCGGGTCGCCGATATGGAGCCTGAGGCGCTGTGCCTCGTGCCACACTGAGATATGGCTGCGCTCTCGGCGTTGGTGTTCTCGCTGAGTTGGTGGCTGGGGCTGTATTTGTTGGCCCGCAACCCGCGTAAGCCGGTGCTGGCGTTCTCCGCGGTCGGCCTGTGCAGTTTTGCGATGGCGGTCGCGCTGGACGCGGTCCGGTTGGTGACGCACTCAGCGCTGCTCGGCCACGTCGAGATCTATCTGGTCGCCGTACCCGGCGTGGCCTGGTTCGCGGTGCTGCTCGAGATCGCCCGGGCTGACGACAACGATCGGTCACGCGCCGGCGAGATCGTTTTGGTCGGCGTCGCCGCCGCGCTGACGGTGCTCGGAGCGGCGTTGGCCGGCCACGTCGAAGGGCCGCTGCGACTCGGCCACGTGGTGATGTGCACGGTGATCTCGTTGTCGACGCTGGGGGCGATGATCGCCGCCCTGCGGCACCGGACGCGGAAAATCCCGCTCGTCGGGTTGATCGTCACCGCCACGATGTTCTTCGCGTTGGCCAACGCGATCCTGATCATTCCGCTGGGCGTGGTGCCCAGCTGGCTGGCCTTGGCGTCGACGGGCTGCGACGTGTGCTGCCTCGGCATGGCGGTGGCGCTATGGGATGCGTTCGACGAGGGTCAGGCGCTGCGCGCCGACATGCTGCGCTCGTTCACCGGCACCGGCCTGGTGGTCGTGCTGATCGGTGGCCAGATGCTGATCGCGATCGAGTTGACCCGCCGGCAAAGCACCGCGCAGATCGCGCTGACCGTCTTGCTGTTCACCAGCCTGGCCATCGCAGCGTCGGTGCAGGTGCTGGCCGATCCGCTGGCCGGCCTGCTCGACCGGCTGGTCTTCTCGCGGGCGCCGTTGCTGCGCGCCGATCGAGAGACGTTGCGGCGCACCCAGTCCGCGCTGCCACTGCGGCTGGCCGATCCGCTCGACGGCTTCGATGACGACACGTTCGCCCGGCTGACCCGCCGCGCGCTGGGTCACTATGGAGACCTGTCGAAGCTGGTCGCCAACCCGCTGACGGCGTTGCCCGCGATCGATGAGCGGCTGGCTGCCCGTGGTGCCCCGGATCAGCCGTTGGAGCGGGCCATCGAACTCAAGGCGCTGCTCGCCGACCGGATCGCGGCGCTCAAACCCCGCGACGGCGGCGACTTCGGCACCAGTGAGCAGTGGCGGCACTACAACTCGCTGTACTTTCCGTACGTCGTCGGCGTGCGCGCCTACGCCCAGAACGCCACCGCCGCGGGACTGGACCCGACCGCCCGGCAAGCCTGGCAATGGTTCGTCACCGACGTCCCGCAACGCTCGCTGCACAACTGGCAGAACGCCGCCGCGAAGTTGATCGCCGCCGATTTGCGCGGCCGGGTGATGGTTCCCAGCGAATAGCGACACCGGGGTTGCTCGTTGCGACACCGTCGTAGATGTCCTTGGCGGGCGAAGAACAAGCTGGTGCGAATATAGTTGCGGGGCATGCGCGCAGCCGTCTACACCCTCGACAGCCACGACGCCACGGGACAACGCGCCGGCGTGGCTCGCCAGCTGGAGGACTGCGAGGCACTCGCCGGTCGACTCGGGTGGGAGGTCACGCATCGCTACGGCGACGACGAGCTGTCCGCCTCTTCCGGTCCCACCCGTCCCGGCTTCGAGGCCATGCTGAAGGCGGTGGCTGATAGCCAGTTCGGCGCGGTGATCTGCTGGCATCCCGACCGGCTCGTCAGGTCGACGCAGGACCTGCAGCGGTTGATCGAAATGACCGAACGCGGCCAAGTCCAGTTGCGCACCGTCCACGCTATGGTGGCGGCCGATCTTGGGCTACCAGCTGAACCCCGAGCGGTGACCGGCTGTCCGGCGGTGACGCCGGCGTGCGAGCCGGTCGTCAGCGGCGCTGACGCTGTCGCGGCAGCGTTCCGCAGCGAGGATCTCGCTGTCGCGGTGGTCCAACCGGATGGCGTGGGGCGGACGTGGATAACCGCGCCCGGCCGTGACGTTATCGCTGCTGTGTTGACGCCACGCTGGTCACGGTGGGCGGCGGAACAGTGCCGCGCGCCCGCCGCGGCGATATTCGAGGCGGTTGCCGCCAGTGGGCAGGTGGACGGCGCTCGCGTCGGCGAAGCGGTGACCAAGGCGATCCGGTTGACCTTGTTCGGCGTGGACGACGAGTACGCGCTGTGGGCGGCGGTCCAGCAGCGCCAACCCGACGGCGGTGATGACGTGGTCGGCCGGCTGGCCCGAGCCGCGCCCCAGTGCGCCGACGACGAGATTTTCTTGTTGGCGTCGTCGGTGCACGGCAGCGGTGAGCGCGGCGGTGTCGGCCAGATCGGCGACACTTTCGTGTGGGCGTTGCGGCATCTTGCTTCCGACATCGGGTTGGCGGAGAAGCTGCGTGAAAACCCTGACGATATACCGATTTTCGTCGAGGAGATCGTGCGGCTGCATTCGACGATCCAGTATCCAATGCGGGTCGCCCTGCGGGACACCCGGATCGGCGACCTCGATTTGTCGGCCGGCGACATGTTCGCCGTCGCGGCCGGTGTGGCCAACCGGGAGGGCGACGGCGGCGACCAGGTGAACGAGCGGGCGTACAAACACTGGGGCTTCGGCGCGGGCGCTCATCGTTGCCGCGCCAACCACCTAGTCCGCGCTGTGCTGCGGGTGCTGGTGGAGGAATGGCTGGCACGGATCCATCAGTGCGCGGTGCCGGATGGGTTTGTTCCGCAATACATCCCGGGCCGGTCGGCGCTGGTGGAGCTCCCGTTGACGTGGCAGACGTAGAACCGACCCCAGTTGGCAGAGGTGCGCCGTACCGCGTCGCGCTGTGAGCACGTCGCTGGTTAGCCCAGCTAGGCATGGAATAGGTGGTCTAGATCACTCCGTTGACGTGCGCATGGCAGTGCGTGGCAGTGCCTGGCCTCGATCTGGCAGTCCCAGAACGGCAGGCTCAGAGGTGTTCGACCCGATAACCCAAGGAGTTCCGAGATGACCGCTGTTACTCCACTGACCAGCCGGCCCTTCGACGATTCGACCGACTCCCTGTTGCGTTTCGCGATGCGACTCGACGCAACGCTGAGCGGCGCGATCGGCCTGTTCATCGCCCTGATGGCGGATCCGCTCTCATCGCTGACCGGCCTGAGCTCTGTCGCCGAATTCAGCGGTGGCGCGCTGCTGGTGCTCAGCGGTCTGGCGGTGTACGCCCTCGCCGCGGTACCTGACTTGCGCCGCGTCGGGGTGGGCCTCATCGGCGGCAACATCGTCCTGACGGTTGCGGTGCTGGTGGTGGTTGCCGTCGGAGCGTTGCCGCTGACCGAGACCGGTGTGGCTGCGACGCTGGTCACCGCCGGCTATTTCGCCCTGATGGGTTACCTGCAATACCTCGGAGTGCGCCGCCTGCCGGCGTGACTCCCATCCCGCCGGTGCGGGGCGCCGCCGTCAGAGGTTGCGGTGTGCGTCCCCGCATCGGCCTGTCGACGACCTAGAGCTTGCGTAGCCGAAGCCGGTTGATGGAGTGGTCGGAGTCCTTGCGCAGCACCAGCGTGGCGCGCGGCCGGGTGGGCAGGATGTTCTCGATCAGGTTGGGCCGGTTGATCGACCGCCAGATTTCGCTGGCGGCGATCTCGGCCTGCTGGTCGGTCAGCCCCGAGTAGTGGTGGAAGTGCGACGCGGGGTTGGCGAACGCCGTCGAACGCATCGCGAGGAACCGCGAGACATACCACTGCTCGATGTCCTCGATCCGCCCGTCCACGTACAGCGAGAAGTCGAACAGGTCCGACACCATCAGCGTCGGCCCGGTCTGCAGGACGTTGAGACCTTCGAGGATCAGGATGTCGGGGTGGCGGACCACCTGCTTGGCGTCCGGCACCCGGTCGTAGTGCAGGTGTGAGTACACCGGGGCGCACACGTAGTCCGATCCCGACTTCACCGACGTGACGAATCGCATCAGCGCCCGTCGGTCGTAGCTCTCCGGAAAGCCTTTGCGATGCATCAGGTTTCGCCGACCCAGCTCGGCGTTGGGGTAGAGGAACCCGTCGGTGGTCACCAGATCGACGCGCGGGTGGTGATCCCAGCGGGCCAGCAGCGCCTGCAGCACACGGGCGGTCGTCGACTTTCCGACCGCCACGCTGCCGGCCACGCCGATGATGAACGGCACCGGACGGTCGGGAGCCTGAAGGGGCTCACCGAGGAACTCGGCGGTGGCGGAGAAGAGCCCCTGCCGGGCTGCGACCTGGAGGTGCAGAAGCCGTGCGAGCGGCAGGTAGACCTCTTCGACCTCGCGCAGGTTGACCTGCTCGCCGATGCCGCGCAGACCGACGACTTCTTCTTCGGTCAGCGGCTGCGGCGTCGACATGCGGAGCGCGCGCCATTGACGTCGATCGAACTCCACATAGGGGCTCGGCTCGCTGGGCCGCGGCATGACAGTCAGTCTTGCAGCCTTTGCTGCGTCATGGGCGGCTGGGTACACGACAAATAGACCGCGCGGCGACGATGCCGCCGTGCAGCGGCGGAGGAGAAGCTGGGTAAATAGACTCGGTAGGCGTGGACCCTGACGCGCTGATCCGTGAGTACCTGCTACTGGGTTTGCGCTTCGACCGGATCGAGTCGGGCTACGTCGACGCCTTCACCGGCGACCCGGCGTTGCGCCAGAGCGTGGCGGCCGAGCCCGCCCCCGACCCCGCGGATCTGGTCCGGCAGGCCGGCCGGCTGATAACCGCGTTGCCGGATGTGCCGCGGCGCAACGGATTTGATCAGCAGCGCGCCGAGTATGTGGGCGCTCACCTGCGTGCGCTGGAGTGCGCGGCCCGCAAGTTCGCCGGAGAAGACATCGGGTTCGTCGACGAGGTCCACGCCTACTTCGACGTGCACATCAGCAAGGGCGACACGGACACTTATCGCCAGGCGCACACCCGGCTGGACGAGGCGCTGGGCGGCACCGGTCCGCTGGCCGACCGGATGGAAGCGCATCGGGTCGGCGAGGAAATCCCGCCCGACCGGTTGGCGGCCTGCATCGAAGCCTTCTCCAGCGCGCTGCGCGACCGGGTCCGCGCCGAATATCCGCTGCCCGACACCGAGACCGTCGACTACCAGGTGGTGACCGACAAACCGTGGTCGGGCTTCAACTACTACCTGGGCGACTACCGCTCGACGGTGGCCGTCAACGCCGATCTCAAACAACTGATGTCCAACCTGCCCCGGCTGGTGGCCCACGAGTCCTACCCCGGACACCACACCGAGCACTGCCGCAAAGAGGCCGGGTTGGTCAACCGCAAGGGCCAAGCCGAGCAGACCATCTTCCTGGTCAACACCCCGCAATGCCTGATGGCCGAAGGCCTGGCCGACCTGGCGCTGTATGCGGCGATCGGCTCGGGCTGGGGGAGCTGGGCAGGCGAGATCTACGCCGATCTCGGGCTGCGCTTCGACGGTGAGCGCGCGGAGGCGGTATCGGAGGCGTCGGCAGCGCTGGCAGGTGTGCGGCAGGACGCGGCGTTGATGCTGCACGACGAGCACCGCGACGCCGACGAGGTCGCTGCGTTCCTGCGGCGCTGGCTGCTGGTCAACGACACCCGGGCCCGGCAGATGCTGCGGTTTCTGTCGTCGCCGCTGTGGCGCGCCTACACCAGTACCTATGTGGAGGGATACCGGCTGCTGCGCGGCTGGCTGGACGACCGCCCCGTCGGGATGGGGGTCGTCGAGCGGTTCGGCCGGCTGCTCGACGAGCCGCTCATCCCGTCGACGATTCAGAGCGCGTAGCGCGCTGAGGAGGAGGCGGGAAATGCGGCCGGGCCCGTCGACGATTCAGAGCGCGTAGCGCGCTGAGGAGGAGGCGGGAAGATCAAGCCGGGTCCGTCGACGATTCAGAGCGCGTAGTGCGATGAGGAGGAGGCGGGAACTGCGGCCGGGTCCGTCGACTCTGCCGGATGAATCCGCAGATTAGACTGGCGGGCGTGACCGCCGCACCTGACGCCCGTACCAAGTCCTCCGTCATGTCCGCGCCGCTGGCTGACGTCGACCCCGACATCGCCGAGCTGCTTGGCAAAGAGCTCGGCCGCCAGCGCGACACGCTGGAGATGATCGCCTCGGAGAACTTCGTGCCGCGCGCGGTGCTGCAGGCCCAAGGCAGCGTGCTGACCAACAAATACGCCGAGGGTCTACCCGGCCGCCGCTATTACGGCGGCTGCGAATACGTCGATGAGGTGGAGAACATCGCCCGCGACCGGGCCAAGGCGCTGTTCGGCGCCGACTTCGCCAACGTTCAGCCGCATTCGGGTGCGCAGGCCAACGCCGCCGTACTGCATGCGCTGATGACGCCGGGGGAGCGGCTGCTGGGGCTCGACCTGGCCAATGGTGGCCACCTGACGCACGGCATGAAGCTGAACTTCTCCGGCAGGCTCTACGAAAACGCCTTCTACGGCGTCGACGCCACCACCCACCTGATCGACATGGACAAGCTGCGCGCACAGGCGCTGGAGTTCCGGCCGAAGGTGATCGTGGCCGGCTGGTCGGCTTACCCGCGGATCCTCGACTTCGCCGCCTTCAAGTCGATCGCCGACGAGGTCGACGCCAAGCTGTGGGTGGACATGGCGCATTTCGCCGGCTTGGTCGCCGCCGGACTGCACCCCTCGCCGGTGCCGGACGCCGACATCGTGTCCAACACCGTGCACAAGACGCTGGGTGGCCCGCGATCCGGGATGATCATGGGCAAGAAGGAGTACGCCAAGTCGATCAACTCCGCGGTGTTCCCCGGTCAGCAGGGCGGTCCGCTGATGCACGTGATCGCTGCCAAGGCGGTCGCGCTGAAGATCGCCGGCACCCCGGAATTCGTCGAGCGTCAGCAGCGCACGCTGACCGGCGCCCGAATCCTGGCCGAGAGACTGCTGGCCGGCGACGTCGCCAAGGCCGGCGTCTCGGTGGTCAGCGGCGGCACCGACGTCCATCTGGTGTTGGTCGACCTGCGTGACTCCCCGCTGGACGGTCAGGCCGCCGAGGACCTGCTGCACGAGGTCGGCATCACCGTCAATCGCAACGCCGTACCCAATGACCCACGGCCGCCGATGGTGACGTCGGGCCTGCGGATCGGCACCCCTGCGCTGGCCAGCCGTGGCTTCGGCGACGCCGAGTTCAGCGAGGTCGCCGACATCATCGCCACCGCACTGGCGGCCGGTAGCGCGGCTGACGTGCCGACCTTGCGGGACCGGGTGACCCGTCTGGCCAGGGAGTTTCCACTCTACGAAGGCCTGGAAGACTGGTCGCTGGCCTAGCAGCGGCCAGTCGGAGAAACGTCAGCACAGGGATTTTACGAAACCTGTGTCCACAAGTTACATTCACTTTCATGGCCGTGAGACCCGTCCCTGACGCACTGATGCTCGAACTCGATCCGGTGGTCGGCGAGAATCTCGATCGTCACATCGGTACCGAGCAGATCTGGTACGCGCACGATTTCGTGCCGTTCGAGCAGGGCGAGAACTTCGCTTTTCTCGGCGGGCGGGACTGGGACCCGTCGCAGGTGACTTTGCCGAAAGTCATCACCGACGCGTGCGAAATCTTGCTGATCACCAAGGACAACCTGGCCGGCTATCACCGCGAACTCGTCGAGCACTTCATCCTCGACCTCAACTGGCATCAGTGGATCGGCCGCTGGACCGCGGAGGAGCACCTGCACGCGATCGCGCTGCGCGAGTACTTCGTAGTGACCCGCGAGATCGATCCGACCGCCAACGAGGACGTCCGGTTCGAGCACGTGTCGTCGAAGGGGTATCGCGCCAGCCACTACTCCAAGATCGAGACGTTGGTGTTCATGGCTCTCTTCGAGGGCGCCAGCGCGGCCTTCTGCAACAACCTGGCGGCGCAGATCGAGGAGCCGGTGCTGGCCGGCCTGATCACCCACATCGCCCGCGACGAAGTGCGGCACGAGGAGTTCTTCGCGAACCTGGTCGCGCACCTACTGACCTACCGCCGTGACGAGACGGTCGCCGCCATCGCCGCGCGCGCGGCCGAGATCGAGGTCATCGGCGCCGACATCGACGCCTACGCCGACAAGCTGCGAATCGTCGCCGACGCAGACATCTTCGGGCCAGACCAACTGCGTCAGGTCATTTCCGACCGGCTCACCGCCTGGGGCGTGGCCAACGAGCCCGCGCTGCGGCAGTTCGTCAGCAGCTAGCCAGCCACTCCGGCGCGGCTTTGTGGCGCCGCTCCTCCTCATCGCTGACGCTCTGCATCGTCGTCGGCGCGCCTGCCCGGCGGACATGCGCCGACGAGAGTAGCGTCGCAGTCGATGGCTAGCGACATGCTCTGCTATCCGGGCGGCGCCTCTCGACTCAACCTCGAAAGGACCGCCGGCCCCGGTCCTTACGCCGCGGCCCCCGCCGAATCGTCCGTGCGGGCCGCACGGGCATCCAGCCCGGTGAGAACGTCTCGTGCGCATGGGTGGCGGTGGGGAAACCACCCGCATGCAGCGGCGAGCCGGGCGCTGAGCTCGAGGAGCGCTCGTGACTGATTCTGCAGCGGTTTCCCAGGACTCCATCAGGACCTACGTGCTCGACACGTCGGTGCTGCTGTCCGATCCGTGGGCCTGCTCCCGCTTCGCCGAACATGAAGTGGTTGTTCCGCTGGTGGTGATCAGTGAGCTGGAGGCCAAGCGCCACCATCACGAGCTGGGCTGGTTCGCCCGCCAGGCGCTGCGGCTGTTCGACGATCTGCGCATCGAGCACGGCCGCCTCGACCAGCCGATTCCGGTTGGGACACAGGGCGGTACGGTGCACGTCGAGCTCAACCACAGCGACCCGTCCGTCCTACCCGCGGGCTTCCGCACCGACACCAATGACTCCCGCATCCTGTGCTGCGCCGCCAATCTCGCGGCCGAGGGCAAGCGAGTCACGCTGGTCAGCAAGGACATTCCGCTGCGTGTCAAGGCGGGCGCGGTAGGCCTACCCGCTGATGAGTACCACGCGCAAGACGTCGTGGTGTCCGGCTGGACCGGGATGACGGAGCTTGAAACCAGCGCCGACGATATCGACGCATTGTTCGCTGACGGCGAGGTTGACCTGGAGGGTGCGCGAGACCTGCCGTGCCACACCGGTATTCGGCTGCTGGCCGGCAGCTCGCATGCGCTCGGCCGGGTGAACGCACACAAGAAGGTCCAATTGGTCCGTGGCGACCGCGAAAGTTTCGGACTGCGCGGCCGCTCCGCCGAACAGCGGGTGGCTCTGGATGTGCTGCTCGACGAGTCGGTCGGCATCGTGTCGTTGGGCGGCAAGGCCGGCACCGGCAAGTCGGCGCTGGCGCTGTGCGCCGGCCTGGAGGCCGTGCTGGAGCGGCGCACCCAGCGCAAGGTGGTCGTGTTCCGGCCGCTGTATGCGGTCGGCGGCCAGGAGCTTGGCTACCTGCCCGGCAGCGAGAGCGACAAAATGGGTCCGTGGGCTCAGGCCGTCTTCGACACCCTCGAAGGGCTGGCCAGCCCCGCGGTGCTCGAGGAAGTGCTCTCCCGCGGCATGCTCGAGGTGCTGCCGCTGACCCACATCCGCGGCCGCTCGCTGCATGACTCCTTCGTGATCGTCGACGAAGCGCAGTCGCTGGAACGCAACGTGCTGCTGACCGTGCTGTCACGGCTGGGTACGGGATCGCGGGTAGTGCTGACCCACGACGTTGCCCAGCGGGACAACCTTCGGGTCGGTCGCCACGACGGTGTCGCGGCCGTGGTCGAGAAGCTCAAGGGGCACCCGCTGTTCGCGCACATCACCCTGCTGCGCAGCGAGCGGTCGCCGATCGCCGCACTGGTCACCGAGATGCTCGAAGAGATCAGCGGCGCCCCGCTGTAAAAGGCGCGGGTAGGGTTTGCCCGTGCCGAAACAACCCGACAACCAGAAGTGGCGGTACCTCCGTACCGTCGCCGGTGTCGCGGCCGCGGCGGTCATCGTGGCGGTCGGCGCGTTCACCGGGCACGTGCGCTTTGCCCACGCCAACGACGCCGTCGACTGCGCACAGGTCAAGTGCGTGGCGCTCACCTTCGACGACGGGCCCACGCCGTACACCGACCGCCTGCTCGGCATTTTGAAAGCCAACAACGCCAAGGCGACGTTCTTCGAGATCGGCAACAAGGTCGCGGCCAACCCGGCCGGTGCCAAGCGGGTGGTCGAGGCTGGCATGGAACTCGGCAGCCATACCTGGGAACACCCCAACATGACGACGCTGCCGCCGGCCGACGTGCCCAGCCAGTTCTCCCGGGCCACCGACGCGATCGTCGCCGCCACCGGTGTGACGCCGAAGTTGTGGCGACCACCGGGCGGGTTGACCAATCCGGGCGTCAACGAGCAGGCCGCGAAAGCCGGCCAGGCCGCAATCCTCTGGGACGTCATCCCTTTCGACTGGATCAACGACTCGAACACTGCGGCCAGCAGGTTGCTGTTGATGAGTCAGATCAAACCCGGCTCGGTGGTGCTGATGCACGACACCTACTCCAGCACCGTCGACCTCGTCGAGCAGTTCATCCCGGTGCTGAAGGCCAACGACTACCACCTGGTCACGGTGACCCAGCTGCTCGGCCCGCGTTCTCCGGGCAGCGTCTACGGCTCGCGGGAGAACGGGCCTCCGGCCAACGCCCTGCACGACATCCCGGCCTCGGAGATTCCGTCGCTGCCCAATACGCCGTCGCCGCCACCGATGCCCAACTTCCCGATCTCCGATGTGGCGGGCCAGAACTCGGGCGGAGCGAACAACGGCAGTTAGTTCGGTGCCGCCGACTGTGCATGTTGTCAGCGCTGTTCAGCCCTTAGGTTCACGGAGTAGGCCACACAGTCGGCATTGCCGGCGCGGTGCTACTGTCCCGGTAAGTCACCCGATGCGGCGAGGGCCAGCAGTTCACCGCGACCGATCTGAGTGACCAGGCTGGCACTGTCAAAGTAGATGCGCTCGTTGGTGATTCGTTCGCCGTCGAAGAAAAACACCGCGATGATCGGCACCCGGAACGCTTTGCCAGTGGGCGGCATGCCGTAGAACTCGCCGAGATTGGTTCCGAGTAAGTCGAATTCGGTGATCACCGCGTCGTCTGTGACGTGGAACCGCACATTGTCGTGACGCTGGTCGGGGAACGCGGTGCGGGTCGTCAAGTAGTAGTTCATCACGTCGTCGTCGCCGTCGAAAACCTGCCCGGTGGCCATGATCTCGTAGCGCGGATGCCCGTTGAACGTGGCCAGCGTGCGATCGAACTCCTTGGTCACCTCGGTGTTCATGTGCTCTTCGATGAGCGCCAGGCGCCGTTGGCGGAGTCCGTCGTCGAGCATGGCTACTTCTCGGTGACCTTGGCCATTGCGAGCACGTCGAGACGGCGATCGAGTTCCTCTTCGGAGAGCTTGTCGCCGATCAGCCCGCGGTCGATCACCGTCTGCCGAATTGTCTTGCGCTCCTTGAGTGCTTGCTTGGCCACCGCAGCGGCCTCCTCGTAGCCGATCGCCGAGTTCAACGGCGTGACGATCGACGGCGACGACTCGGCCAGCTCGCGCAGGTGCTCGACGTTGGCGTGCAGCCCCACGATGCATCGCTCGGCGAACAGCGTCGAGACGTTGGTCAGCAGCTTGAACGACTCGAGAATGTTGCGGGCCATCATCGGGATGTAGACGTTGAGTTCGAACGCGCCTGACAGTCCGCCGACGGCGACCGCGGCGTCGTTGCCGATCACCTGAGCGGCGACCTGAGTAACCGCCTCGCACAGAACGGGATTGACCTTGCCCGGCATGATCGAACTGCCCGGCTGCAGATCCGGGAGGTGGAGCTCGCCCAGACCGGTCAACGGACCCGATCCCATCCAGCGGACGTCATTGGCGATCTTGGTCAGCGACACCGCGATGGTGCGCAGCGCGCCAGATGCCTCGACGAGCCCGTCGCGCGCGGCTTGGGCTTCGAAAGAGTTTGCCGCGGTGCGCAGTTCATCCAGTCCGGTCTCGGTGACCAGCACGTGAACCACCTTGGCGCCGAAGCCGTCGGGGGCGTTGAGGCCGGTGCCGACCGCGGTGCCGCCGATCGCCAGTTCTCCCAGCCGGGGCAGCGTCGCCTTTACGCGTTCGATGCCCGCCTCGATCTGGCGCGCGTACCCGGAGAATTCCTGGCCCAGCGTCACCGGGACGGCGTCCATCAGATGGGTGCGGCCGGACTTGACCACGGTGTGCCATTCGCGGGCCTTGTCGGCCAGCGCGCCGTGCAGCACCTGCAGCGCCGGAATAAGATGGCGCACAGCGGCTTCGGTGGCGGCGATGTGGGTGGCTGTGGGGAAGGTGTCGTTGGACGACTGCGACATGTTGACGTCGTCGTTGGGGTGCACGTTCACACCGTTGGCACCGGCGATGCTGGCGATCACCTCATTGGTGTTCATGTTGGAGCTGGTGCCCGAACCGGTCTGGAACACATCGATCGGGAACTGGTCGTCGTGCTTACCGTCGGCGATCTCGGCGGCGGCGGCGATGATCGCGTCGGCCTTGTCCGCGGCCAGCAGCCCGAGGTCCTTGTTGACCTGGGCGCAGGCGCCCTTCAACAGCCCCAGAGCCCGGATCTGGGTGCGCTCCAGGCCCCGGCCCGAGATCGGAAAGTTCTCCACGGCTCGCTGAGTCTGGGCTCGCCACAACGCCTTTGCGGGCACCCGGACCTCGCCCATGGTGTCGTGTTCGATGCGGTATTCGGGGTCGTCTGCCACAGGAAAACTCCTCGTTGAGTAGTGGTTACGGCAAGGGGTATGCGGCGTTGCTGTCGCCGGTGAAGTCGATCGCGGAGTACTCGTTGAGCTTGGCCAGCCGGTGATAGGCCTCGACCATCCGCAGCGTGCCGGATTTTGACCGCATCACGATCGATTGGGTGGTGCAGCCGCCGGGCTCGTAGCGCACACCCTTGAGCAGGTCGCCGTCGGTGACGCCGGTGGCACAGAAGAAGACGTTCTCCCCGGCCACCAGATCCCGGACCGTCAGTACCGCGTCGAGGTCGTAACCGGCGTCGAGCGCCTTGCGCCGCTCGGCGTCGTCCTTGGGTGCCAGCTGCGCCTGCAGCTCACCGCCCATACACCGGATCGCGGCGGCGGCGATGATGCCCTCCGGGGTGCCGCCGACGCCGGCCAGCATGTCGGTGCCGGAGCCGGGGCGGCAGGCCGCAATCGCGCCCGCCACGTCGCCGTCGCTGATCAATCGGATCCGGGCTCCGGCGGCGCGCGCGTCATCGATCAGCTGGGCATGCCGCGGCCGGTCCAGGATGCACACCGTCATGTCCGCGACGGACAGTCCCTTGGCTTTGGCGACCGCCCGGATGTTGTCGGCGATCGGCGCGGTGATGTCGAGCACGTGGGCGGCGTCGGGGCCCACGGCGATCTTGTTCATGTAGAACACCGCCGACGGGTCGAACATCGCGCCGCGATCGGCCACCGCGAGCACCGAGATGGCGTTGGGCATGCCCTTGCTCATCAGCGTGGTGCCGTCGACCGGGTCGACGGCGAAGTCGCAGTCCGGGCCATCGCCGTTGCCGACCTCTTCGCCGTTGTAGAGCATCGGCGCGTGGTCTTTCTCGCCCTCGCCGATCACCACGACGCCGCGCATCGACACCGAGTTCACCAGCTGGCGGATGGCGTCGACGGCAGCGCCGTCACCGCCCTCTTTGTCGCCGCGGCCCACCCAGCGGCCAGCCGCCATGGCGCCTGCCTCGGTGACCCGGACTAACTCGAGGGCTAAGTTGCGGTCCGGTGCTTCACGGCGAGAACCTGCGGTCATGGTTGCCGATTGTCCCAGAGGCGGCTTGCCGGACGGGAGCTGGGATACTCGTGTTGTGACCTCAGAGCCAGAGCCCTCGGCCAAACCGGCCAAGCCACGGCTGCTGCAAGACGGTCGGGACATGTTCTGGTCGATTGCCCCGCTGGTGGTGGCCTGCATAGTCCTGGCCGGCGTGGTCGGGATGTGCTCGTTTTCCCCGGGCGGCATCCACCGCGGGCCGGTGCCCCCCTACGACGCCACCGGCGCCCTCAACGCCGACGCGCAAACTTTGGGGTTCCCGGTCCGGCTGCCTCGCCTGCCCGCGGGCTGGCAGGCCAACTCCGGTGGCCGCGGCGGTATCGCTGACGGCCGTACCGACCCCTCGACGGGTAAGCGCCTGCGCGCGGTCACGTCCATCGTCGGCTACATCAGCCCCGGTGGTGAGTATCTGAGCCTGACTCAGAGCAACGCCGACGAGGAGAAGTTGGTCGGCGCGATCCATCCGTCGATGGTTCCGATCGGCGCCGTCGACGTGAACGGCACCCGCTGGGTCACCTACGAGGGTGACGGTGGTGTCGAACCGGTGTGGACGACGCGGCTGAACAGCCCGGCCGGCCCGGCTCAGGTCGGTATCACCGGCGCCGGCAACACCGACGAGTTTCGTACGTTGGCGGTGGCCACCCAAACGCAGCCGCCGCTGCCCTCACAACGACCCAAATGGCCTAAGAAGGGAAACTGAGCCATGAGCGCACCGGTAGCCGATCTCACCGGCTGGTCCGTGGAACCGTTCACCGGCGGGGGTTACACCCACGACGTCTATCGCCGCGGCGAGGGACCCGGCGTGGTGCTGATCCCCGAGATCCCGGGCATCCATCCCGGCGTGCTGGGTCTGGGAAACCACTTGGTGGACAATGGTTTCACCGTGGCGATCCCGTCGCTGTTCGGTGAGCCCGGCCGCGCAAAAGACGCCGGCTATATCGCCTCGACCATCGCCCGGGCCTGTGTGGCAAGGGAATTCGCGGCATTCGCGACCAACAAGCAGCGCCCGGTGTCGGTATTTCTGCGGGCGCTGGCGCGTGACCTGAACAAGTCGACCCCGGGCAAGGGCGTCGGCGTGATCGGCCATTGCTTCACCGGTGGCTTCGCGTTGGCCGCCGCGGTCGACGACAGCGTGCTCGCCCCCGTGCTCAGCCAGCCGTCGGTGCCCTTCCCGCTGACGCCGCGCCAGCGGCGTGATCCCGGGGTGAGCGACCTCGAGTTGAACGCATTCAAAGACCGCGCCGACAAAGAGGGGTTGTGCGCCATCGGTCTGCGCTTCACCGAGGACAAGGCGGTTCCCGGCGAACGGTTCAAGACGCTCAAAGACCGTCTCGGTGACGCGTTCGAGGTAATCGAAATCGATTCGAGTCCGGGCAATGAGCATGGCTTCTCCCGGATGGCGCACTCGGTGCTGACCGACGAGGTGCGTGAGGTGGACGGCCAGCCGGCCTACGAGGCGCGCAAGCGGGTCGTCGAGTTCCTCAACGATCGGCTGCGTTAGCGGCCTGCCGCTTGCGCTGATCGGCGATGAAACGAACCGATAAGCGCTGCAACAGATTTGGCGCCAGCCGGGCGAACACCCAGGATGCGTACGCCGTTCGTGGCTTCACCAGCAGTGCCTTGTTGCGGCCGATAGCTTTCAACGTGTCACTGGCCAACCGGTCGGCACTGTATGCGGTCTTCACGCCCGAGCCGTCCAGAAAGTAGTCGCGACCGACGAAGCCACCGATGGAGCCCTTGTCCAGGATCGGTGTCTCGACAGCGCCCGGGCACACCGCCAGCACGCCTACCCCGCGGGAAATGGCCTCCGAGCGCAGCGCCAGCGACAACCCGACGATCGCGTGCTTGGTCGTCACGTAGCTGGTAATTTGGCCGGCCGCCGTGAGCCCCGCCATAGACGCCGTGTTGATGATGTGCCCGTGGCCTTGGCGGAGCATTACCGGGTAGGCCGCGGTAACGCCGTGCACGACGCCGCGGATGTTGACGTCGATGATGGCGTTCCATTGCTCGAGCGTCAGAAGTTCGGTGTCGCCGCCCCACACGATTCCGGCGTTGTTGAACATCAGGTCCAGCTGTCCGGCGCGGCTGACGACGGCGTCGACGGCGTCCTGCACCGCGGCCGGGTCGGTGACGTCGAGGGCGGCCGATGTCGCGGTGCCCGGCCCGCGCAGGCTCTCGGCGGTGCGGGCCGCGGCGGCGCCGTCGACGTCGGTGCAGACGACATCCGCGCCCGCGGCGACCAAGGCGCGGCACAGCGCCGCGCCGATGCCCGACCCGGCGCCGGTCACAATCGCCTGCTTGCCCGTGAAACTCATTGCGCGGCCGCGTTCATCACGTGACTCACGATATCGGGGTAGCGCCGGCGTTCTGCGCGCATTCGTCGACCACGGCCGGTTTAGTCGATCAGTGGTGGCTTACAGCGATGTCGCCGCCCCGAGGATGATGTCTTCGAGAGGGGCAATGGAGGCATAGTCCGCGCCGAGGAGGACGTCGTAGGTAGCCGCGCCATAATCGCCGGTGGCGAGTGCCGCCGGAGCATCCTCGAGATTGCCTACGGCGTAGGTGAACGTTTGTTCCGCATAGGTCAGCTGTTCTGCGAAGTTGACCGGGGCCCCGAGGTCGTAAAGAAGGGGCCCGCCGATTCCCTCGCCCGCCAGAGCTTCGACCGTTCCGATCAGGAGGTTGTCCGGCGCGGCGAGAACCTCGTCGTCGACACCTTGGAAAAGCGATGTCAGACCGGGGACGAAGTCGCCGCCGCTGAAGTCCGAAAAGGCGGTGGTGACATAGCCCTCGCCGACGACGAGGTCGGAGTTTACGTAGGTGATGATGTCGGTGAAGTCGTCGGCGTGGGCAGTGGGCGCGGTGGCCGTCGACGTCATTGCCGCGATCCCGAAGGCGCCGGCAGCCGCGGCGAGGCCGATCAGTGCTCCGGCGCGTGATCTGTTGCTGTCCAAGGGAGGTTCCAATCTTGAAGGTGGGACACCAGCTCGTCTAGATTGCCCTGGCAGACCGGCTCCGCACATGAGGCAAATTACCTATTTTTGAGAATTTCTCAGTTCAGGAAAAGGTAATTCTCAGCAGGGTCAACCCCTGATCGGAGACGCCCCAAAGCCGCAGGGTTCCGAGCGCCGCGGGATTACTGCGCAGCGAGCTTCATGACGTGGCTCATCAGGTCGGGATAGCGCTTCATGTGGGCGCCGCCGTTGAGGTCGAGTACTTCACCGGTCAGCCACGGCGCCTTGCACAGGAACAGCACGGCGTCGGCAATGTCCTCGGGGGTGCCGGCCCGGCCCAGCGGGGTGTTCTCGACGTACTCGTCGACGACGCCGGGGATGTGGGTGGCCGGCTCGGTCAGCGGGGTGTGCACGAATCCGGGCGCGACCGCGTTGACCCGAATGCCCTGCGGCGCAAGCTCGAGCGCGGCGACCTGAGTCAGCATCGACAGCCCGGCTTTAGCGGCGCAGTAGGCGCTCATCGCCGCGGCGGGTTGGCGTCCGTTCAGCGAGCTGATCGAGACCAGGGCCCCGCCATCGTGCACGTGCGGTGCGCTGTGCTTGATCACCAGGAAGCTGCCGGTGAGGCAGACGTCGACGACGGCACGGAAATCCTCGACGGGTAACTCGGTGATCAGCCCGAGCGAACTGAAGCCGGCGGTGTTGACCACGATGTCGAGCGCGCCTGCGTCGTCGAACAGTGCCCGGACCGAGCCTTCATCGGTGACGTCGACCGTCGCCGAGCTGTGCGGATCGCCGAGTCCGGTTGCCACCGAACGTGCTCCGTCGGCGTTGCGGTCGGCGACGATCACCCGGCAGCCGTCGGCTGCCAACGCATGCGCGACCGCCCTGCCAATGCCCGATGCGCCGCCGACAACGATCGCTTGCTGGCCGGTGGAATTCATTGCGCGGCCGCCTTCATCGTTGCGGACTAGGGTGGTCCATCTTATCCGCGAGTGTTAGCTGATTCTTGAGATGGACATCTCACATGAGGAGCATGTCATGGAACACGCTGTCGTCCTCGGAGCGACCGGCCGGGTGGGCGCAGCCGTCGTCACGTTCGCGCTCGAAGCAGGCCACCACGTCACCGCGGTGGCGCGGAACCCGGCCAAGATCAGCGTCGCGCACGAACGGCTGAGCGTCGTCCAGGGCGACACGCTTGATCAGGCCGGCATCCGCTCCGTCCTGGCCGCCATTCCGGACGCCACCGCGGTCGTGATGGCCGTCGGCGCCGACCCGCTTCGGCCCTCCACCGTGGTCACCGACACGGTCCGCAACCTGGTCTCCGCCATGGTCGCGAACGGTCCTTCGCGCTACCTCGGCATCACCGGCACCGCCCAGATGCCCGCCACATTTCTGGGCCGAATCACTCAGGCCGCCGTCCGTCGTGCGATCAAAGCCGCCACCGACCACCAAGGCGCCTACGACATCCTCACTGCCACCGACCTCGACTACACGCTGGCCGCATGCCCCTACATCAAGGACGGCCCGCACACCGGCCGCTACCAGCGCGAACCCGGGAGGTTCCCCGGCGGATTCAAGACCATCACGCCCGCCGATGTCGCCGACTTCCTCGTCGACGAGCTCGGGGCACACCATTACCATCGCCAGACCATCGGCATCTGGAGCTGACTCCGGTGCCGCGCCCGGGGTTGGTCAGGTGTGGGACCCCGGATTGGAGTTGGGCCATTTGGCATTGATGACGCCCCACGGGTCGGCGTAGCGGCCGGGGTGGCGGCGATACGGCGACCGACGTCTGAGCAGGGCGTGGGTCAGCGGTGCGATCACCCGCGCCGGGTGCCGACGCCATCCCATCCGCGCGGCGGTCTCGGCAAGCAACTGCGGCCACGAAACACGTTGAAAGTCAAGGGCTTCGACTGACCGCCTGGTGTCCATCCAGTCGGTGCCGAACCAGTCGGCATCGTTGTCCGGGTTGCCTTTGCGCCCTGCGGGTATGCCGCCGACCAATCCCATCGCGGCAGCCATCGACGGGCCGATGTCGCCCTGGACCAACCGGTGCGAGTCGTCACCACCGATCAGCAGTGTCTCGCCGACGACCGGCGCGGTGGTGGCGGCGATGAAGGCGCGCGCAACGTCGCGCACATCGACGGTCTGGATGCGGCCGTCGATAGGCAGTGACGCTTCGAAGTAGAGGGTGTCCAACGCGACGCCGAGCTGCGGCGCAGCGGTGAGCACGCCGCCCAGCCGCAGCACCACCCATTCCAACGTGGACGCGCGCACCAGGTTTTCCGCCTCGACCTTGTGGCTGCCGTAGATGTCCGATGGCCGCAGTGGGGTATCGGCGGTGAGCACGTCGCTGGTCCGGTGCGGGTTGCGGGCACCGTAGGCGGCGACGCTGGATGCCTGGACGAACCGCGGCGGATTCGGTAGGGCAGCGGCGGCGTCGAGCAGCAGCCTCGTCGCGTCGACGTTGACCCGACGGGCCAGGTCCGGCCGGGCGTAGCAGACCGGCGGGATGATCGCGGCGAGGTGGATGATCGCCGTCGGCGCAACGGCCTGTAGCAGCTCAGAAACCGCACCGGGGTCGGTCAGGTCGGCCCAGCGCGCCTCGGTCGACGGTATCGACTCGGCCGCCTTGCGGTTGGCCGGCACGTCGAGGTCGGTGGCGACGACGTGGGGTCCCTCGACCATCAGCTGTCGCACGGTCTCCGAGCCGACGAGCCCGAACGCCCCGGTGACCAGCACTGTGTCGGCGGTCATCGGCCTCCTCTGGGTCCGCGAAAGTGCATCCAGCGACAGGTTTACTCGAGAAATGCGTCGACAGTTGCACTTTCGCGGGAAACAGCAGCGGGACCGGCCGCCCCGGCGGCTTTCATCTGGTCGAACAGCTCGGTGTAGTACGGCAGACACTCGACCATTGCCTGTTCGGTGGTGAACAGCGGCCGGTAGCCGAGGTCGCGGGTGGCCTTGTCGACCGAGAAGTAATTGTCGAGATAGAGCCGCTCGACGGCCAGCGGCTCCAGCAGCGGCTGGGGGATTCCGAATCGGAAATGCAGCCGCTGCCAACCCAGCATCGCCGCGCGCACCGCGGCGCCGGAGATACGCAGCCGCGGCAGACGCTCGCCACAGGCCGTGATCACCGGGCGGGTGAACTCGAACATGTTCACCGGCTCGGCATCGTTGATGAAGTACGCCTGGCCCGGCGCGGTTCCGCCCGGCACCAGGTGTTGGGCGGCCAGGATGAATCCGTGAATCAGGTTGTGCACGTAGGAGTTATCCAAACGTGCGGCCTTTCGGCCGACCAGCACCTTGACGTGCCCGGCCAGTATGCTTTCGAACACCTTGCGGAACATCGTCTGATCGCCGCGGCCCCAGATTCCGCTCGGCCGGATCGCGCAGGTCAGTAGTCCGTCAATACCGTTCTGGGACAGCACAAATCGTTCAGCGACGACTTTCGTCTCGGTGTAGAGGTCGTTGAACCGTCTGGTGTAGGGCAGTGTTTCGTCGCCGCCTGCAATGCGCTTGCCGCCCATCACCACGCTGTTGGACGACGTGTAGACGAATCGTCTGACGCCGGCAGCCTGGGCGGCGTGTACCAAGTTCTTGGTGCCCTCGACGTTGACGGCGAAGCTGCGCTGCCGGTATTCGTCGGTGACCGATGCGCCACCCATCAGCTCGATCAGCGCGGCGGTGTGGAAAACGGTGTCGATCCCGTCGACCGCGCCGGCGACGATGTCGCGGTCGCAGATGTCGCCCCGCAGCACCTCCAGGCCGGGCTGGGCGGGCAGCGGTGACGGCGCCCGGTCGAAGGAGCGCACTGGATACCCCCGGTCAAGCAGGGTGGTCACCAGGTTGGCGCCGACAAATCCCGAGCCGCCCGTGACCAGTACTCGGCCCAGCGGGGCGGTCAGCGATCGTCCAGTGTTCTCAACCATGCCGAGGAGAATAACTGAAACGTGTTCCAGTCTCGAACAAACGCCAGGGAAACGCCTACCCGGTCAAGAATCTCGCGGCTCGCCGGCGGCCAGCACGTCGGCGACCCGCTGGCGTGCGCCAGCTAAGTGTTCCTCGCAGCGTTTGGCCAGCTGTTCGCCTCTTTCCCACAGTTCCAGCGACGCGTCGAGATCCAGGCCACCCTGTTCCAGCAGGCGCACCACCTCGACCAGCTCGTCGCGACATTTTTCATACCCGAGCTGACTAATAGGCGTAACTTCGTCATTCGCCATCGGCTGGTCCCTCACTCATCGCCGCGATCGCGCCATCGCCGACCCGCACCCGCAACCTGCTCCCCGCCGGGGCGTCGTCGACGGATCGCAATATCGCCGCCGCACCGTCTGCGCCGACGGTCTGCACCACGGCGTAGCCCCGCGCCAGGGTGGCCGCCGGACCCAGTGTGGCCAGCCGGGCCGACAGATGCCCGACGCGTTCGCCTTGCACGTCGATCAGCCGGATGATGTCCCGGCGCACCGCCGACCGGGCCCGGTGAATCTCGTCGGCGCGCATCGCGAGCGCGGCCAGCGGTTCGGCCAGCACCGGCCGGCTGCGTAGTTGCGCGAGCGCGCGTTCTTCCCGGCCCACCCAGTTGCGGAGCGCCTGCGAGCTGCGACGGCGCAGGTCGTCGAGCAAGTGTTGCTCGGCCGCGGTATCGGGAACGATCTTCTTGGCGGCGTCGGTAGGGGTGGCGGCGCGTAGGTCGGCGACCAGATCGCAGAGCGGGTTGTCGGGCTCGTGGCCGACCGCGCTGACGACCGGCGTGCGGCATGCCGCGATTGCGCGACACAGCGTCTCGTCGGAAAACGGCAGCAGGTCTTCGACGCTGCCGCCACCGCGGGCCAGCACGATGACGTCGACGCACTCGTCAGAGTCCAACTCCCGCAATGCCGTGACGATCTGGGACACCGCGGTTGGCCCTTGGACTGCGGTGTTGCGGACCGCGAACTGCACCGCGGGCCATCGAGCGGTGGCCACTGTCGTCACGTCGCGCTCAGCCGCGCTGGCCCGGCCGGTGATCAGCCCGATCATGCTGGGCAGGAACGGGATTGGCCGCTTGAGCCGCGTATCGAACAGGCCTTCGGCGGCCAGCAGTTGGCGTAACCGCTCGATGCGGGCCAGCAGTTCGCCGACGCCGACCGCGCGTATTTCGCTGAGCCGCAAGGTAAGAGTGCCGCGGCCGGTGAAGAAGTTCGGCTTGCCGCAGACCACCACCTGCACACCTTCGACGAGCTTGACCGGCGCGTTGTCGACCAGAGTGCGCGGCGCGGTCACGCTCAGTGACATGTCGGCGGCCGGATCGCGCAGCACCATGAACACCGTCCTGGCGCCCGGCCGGATGTTGATCTGCGTCAGCTGGCCTTCGACCCAGACCACGCCCAGTTTGTCGATCCAGGCCGCGATCCGTGTCGCGACCGCGCGAACCGGAAAGGGGTTGTCGGCCGAATTGGCCGATCGGGCAGCTCCGGCCTCCGTGCTGTTGGCGGTCACTTCGCCGTCGCGCGCGTGATCCTGTTGGCCAGCAGCGTCTGGAACGGGGCGCGGCCCTTTGTGGCTTCTTCGTAGGCCAGCAGGGCTTCGAGCTCGTCGACGTCGAGGGTTTGCAGCCGGGCCCGCAGCTGGGCCAGGGTCAGCTGCTCGTAGTCCAGTTCCTCGACCACCGCCGGCGCAGAGACCGACTGCTTGGAGGGTGTGGCGGCAGATCGTGCCCAAGAGTCGGACTGGCCCGTGGCGCCGTCAGCGGAGCTGTAGAGCGCGAACCGTCCCTCGGTGCGGCGCTCGGGATCGAGGGCTGGGCCGTCATCCGAGTCACTGTCGTCGTCGGGCAGGTCCTCGTCGAACGTCGCCCACTCCGGCTGCTCGTCCTTGGGCGGGAAGATGTGCTCCAGGGTGGAGTCGCCCTTGATCACCAGCTCGGCGACGTTCTGCTGGAACCGCATCACGACGTGCGCGGCGGTGCTGGCCAGCGTCATCGGGTACATCAGGATGGTTTTCGGCAGCCTGATGGTCTCTTCGACGGCCATCGTGGCCGCGCCAATCAGCAGCCGGACCCCATACGGTGCAGTAGCCATGCGGTCAAGCCTGCCTTAACCGGCGGACAACGCCAAGCGGAGCGCGCGAGTTGGCGGCCCAGTGTCGGCGGAAAGTACCCTGGTGGACATGCCGCCGACCGTGAACATGGGAATCCCGGGTGCGACCGCGGCGGTAGCCGAGCCGACTACCGGCAAGCGAGTGTTGCTGGCCGAGCCGCGCGGATACTGCGCCGGCGTGGACCGGGCCGTCGAAACCGTCGAACGCGCGCTGGAAAAGCACGGCGCGCCCGTCTACGTTCGGCACGAGATCGTGCACAACGTCCACGTCGTCGAGACGCTGGCCAAAGCCGGCGCGATCTTCGTCGACGAGACCGACCAGGTCCCCGAAGGCTCCATCGTGGTGTTCTCCGCCCACGGCGTCGCGCCGACCGTGCACGTCACGGCCGCCGAGCGCCAGCTGCAGGTCATCGACGCGACCTGCCCGCTGGTCACCAAGGTGCACAACGAGGCCAAGCGCTTCGCCCGCGACGACTACGACATCCTGCTGATCGGCCACGAGGGTCACGAGGAGGTGGTCGGCACCGCCGGTGAAGCACCTGATCACGTGCAACTGGTCGACGGTCCGGCCGGCGTCGACGGTGTGACGGTTCGCGACGAGAACAAGGTGATCTGGTTGTCGCAGACCACGTTGTCGGTCGACGAGACGATGGAGACCGTGCAGCGTCTGCGGGAGCGCTTCCCGAAATTGCAGGATCCGCCCAGCGATGACATCTGCTACGCGACGCAAAACCGCCAGGTTGCGGTCAAAGCGATGGCGCCGGAATGCGAGCTGGTGATCGTCGTGGGCTCGCGTAACTCGTCGAACTCGGTGCGGTTGGTCGAGGTCGCGCTGGGTGCCGGGTCGTCCGCCTCGTACCTGGTCGACTACGCCGACGACATCGACCCGGCGTGGTTGGAGGGTGTGACCACGGTCGGAGTGACGTCCGGAGCGTCGGTGCCTGAGGTGCTGGTGCGGGGTGTCCTGGAGCGGTTGGCCGAGCACGGCTATGACGTGGTGCAGCCGGTGACCACGGCCAACGAGACGCTGGTGTTCGCCCTACCGCGGGAGATCAGGAAGCCCCGCGGCACTCAAACGTCGTAGTCCCAGGATTCGGCTGACGGCTTGCGCGGTTGCCGCGGGCGCCCGTTGGGCGGCTCGTCGGCTCCGGCAGCTTTGCGATACCTGACCTCCGAGATCGGGTGATGCGTCGCGGTGGTGCCGTTTGGCGCCGGCCGGCGCCGCGGCGGGGGAGCCGGAGCGTCGAAGGGCTCGCTCGGTTCATACGGGTCGAACCGGCTGCTGCGGCTGGTCGGGCGGCCGCGACGGGCGTGCGGGTCGCGGCGGATTTCTCGCGGCGGGCGGCCGCGCAGGTCCGGATCGCGTGGCTGTCGACTGCTGCGTCGAGGCGGCTCAGGATCGGCCAACTCGCGCGTAGAGCGTCGTCGCTGCGCCCGCTCGCGAGCCAGGTCGGCGGCGTCGTCGATCGGGGGCCGCGGTCGCCGCGTGCGCGACGACTTGGTGCCCGACGCAGTAGCCGGACGCCGCCCGGTCCGACGTTCGGCCGAGGTCGACCGCGCGGACCGCTCGACGGCGTGCTCCCGGCGCGCCCGCGCTCTGGCGGCCCGGTCGGGTGTCTCAGCGTCCACGGTGTCGCGGTTGAAGAACGCGGTCAGCTTGGCGACCAACCCGAGCCGCCCACCGTCAGCAGCGTCGGTGTCGGTGACCTCGGCGACGTCCGCCTCACCCGATCCGAACCTGCCCAGGTACCACCGGACCGCGCCCACCAGCAGTACGCCGGCCGAGGTGAACAGCATCAGCGGGAAGCGCTCGATCAACGGGTAGCCGCAGTTGATCACCAGATCCTTGACGCCGGTGAATTTGGCGCCGTGGAACAGGAAGTATGCGGCGGGCACCGCGCAGAACAGGATCAGTGGTGGCTGGATGACTGCGGTGAAGATCCCAGCCTGCCGGACGGCCAGCACCGCCGCGGCGCAACCCGCCACGTACAGCGCGGAGAACACAATGGTCAGGTCTTTGCCGGAGCCGGCGTCGAAGGCAAAGCCGACGGCGCAACCGGTCACCGCGACCACCACCGCGGCCCACCACGGGACTCCGGGAATCCCGGGGATTATCGAGCGGTGATCTGCGGCCACCTCCGACCGGGCCGGCTGTTCTGACACATGTCGACCGTACCGGCTGGACGCCGAAAGGCGCGTAACGACCTCGTTAGAAATGTAGGGCGTGCCTACCCAGTGCAGTCGCGCGGCGATTGCGACGCCGTTGTTCTCCTACACTTGAGTCCCTGTGAGCCTCAGCCTTGGGATCGTGGGTCTGCCGAATGTCGGCAAATCGACCCTGTTTAACGCGCTGACCAGAAACAACGTGGTCGCCGCCAACTACCCCTTTGCGACGATCGAGCCAAACGAGGGCGTGGTCCCACTACCCGATCCGCGGTTGACCAAGCTCGCCGAGATGTTCGCCTCGGAGAAGATCGTGCCGGCGCCGGTGACGTTCGTCGACATCGCCGGAATCGTGAAGGGCGCCTCCGAGGGCGCCGGTCTGGGCAACAAATTCCTGGCCAACATCCGCGAGTGCGACGCCATCTGTCAGGTGGTGCGGGTGTTCGCCGACGACGACGTGGTGCACGTCGACGGGAAGGTGGACCCCAAGTCCGACATCGAGGTCATCGAGACCGAGCTGATTCTCGCCGACATGCAGACCTTGGAGAAGGCTGTCCCGCGGCTGGAGAAGGAAGCCCGCAACAACAAGGAACGCAAGCCGCTGCTCGATGCCGCCGTCGCCGCGCAGCAGACTCTCAACGGCGGAACAACACTTTTCGCGGCGGGTGTCGACGCGTCGCTGCTGCGTGAGCTGAACCTGATGACCACCAAGCCGTTCCTCTATGTGTTCAACGCCGACGAGTCGGTGCTGACCGACGACGCCCGCAAGGCCGAGCTACGCGCGATGGTCGCACCGGCCGACGCGGTGTTCCTGGACGCCAAGATCGAGTCTGAGCTCATCGAGCTCGACGAGGAATCCGCCGCCGAGCTGCTCGAGTCGATCGGCCAGACCGAACGCGGTCTGGATGCGTTGGCGCGGGCCGGTTTTCACACCTTGAAGCTGCAGACCTATCTGACCGCCGGGCCCAAGGAGTCGCGGGCGTGGACCATCCACCAAGGCGACACCGCGCCCAAGGCGGCCGGCGTGATCCACACCGACTTCGAAAAAGGCTTCATCAAAGCCGAAATCGTGTCCTACGACGATTTGGTCGCCGCCGGATCGATGGCCTCGGCCAAGGCTGCCGGCAAGGTGCGCATGGAGGGCAAGGACTACGTGATGACAGACGGCGACGTCGTCGAATTCCGGTTCAACGTCTAACTGGCCGCACGGCAGCGATTCCGCTGTAAGACAGCGGATTTAGGCGATGGGAGTCAAGACGACCACCGGTATCAAGCGGCTCGTCCGTTGCTGATAGTCGGTGAAGTACGGATACATCGCCACCAGCCTCTCCCACAGATGCGGCCGCTCCTCGGTCGTGGCCAACGTTGCCCGTACCCGCGTTGTCCTGCCCATGACTTGCGCGACCGCGTCGGGGTTGGCCTGAAGATTCAGCCACCATGTCGGGTCGGTGTCACTGCCCGAAGAGGCCGCGGCGATGACGAACCGATCGCCGTCTTCGATGTAGATCACCGGCACCGTGCGCGGCTTGCCCGTCTTTCGTCCGGTGACAGTCAGTAGCATCGTCGGATACTTACTGCTCTGAGCTCGGCCCTTGGTTAGCCGGTAGGCCACAGCATGCATAGTGCTGAACGCGCGAGTCACAGGCCGCATCGCGGGTTGCTTAAGAACTTTTCCGGCCGCCAGGAAGGCCTGCGATCCCAAGGAATACTCCGCCACTGACTCATCCAATCCTTTGATCCGGACGCCGCCACCATGATCATCAAAGCTCGACCGTGCTGCCGAAGCCACCAGCCCGAGACAAGATCACACCACCCGCGAATTTACCCGTGAGACGGAATGCACGATGGGGTCGCGCTCTGGATCATCGAGGTCCGCTCCTGGGTAAACAACGAGTAGCGATGCCTTTCGGCCACACAACAACCATGAAGGCGCGTACCGTCGGGGTTCAGGTGAGAGATCAACCCGATGAAGGGAGTGATCAATGACTTGGACAATGTCATCCGGCGTCCGCAACCACGTCATGAAGCTCGCGGTAGCGGGGGTGCTTATCGCCGTTCCGGCGGTCGCGGTGAGCGTCCCGGCGTGCGGGGCATCCGGTTTCGCCGGCACACCGAACACGCTGGCTGGCCTTCCGGCCCCGCCACCAGCTGATCCACCTCAGCCGCCACCGCCTCCACCACCGACTGCCCAACCGTCGAGTGGTGAGTACTACAACCCTAATGATCCAAATGACTGGTGGCCGTACGCCGGCACTGGAAGTTACTAAGTGTCCGAAGAGTTTTCGGCTTGGTGAGTGCCGCCCCACGGCCTGGCGCCCAGTGGACGCCGATGGCTGACGGCTACTGCGAGCCCTCCGCAGAGAAGACGTCGATCGACCGCCCGGGCGTCAGCATCACCAGTGGGATCTGACGGCTGGTCGACTGCTGATAGGTGAGGTACGGCGGATACAGGTGAGCCATGTAGGCCCACACCTGATGGCGCTCCTCGCCCTCTGGTTCCCGCCAGGTGGCCTCGTATGCTTGGGTCGCGATCTGTACACCGATCGTGTTGCTCGCCAAGACATTCAAGTACCACCCCGGATGAGTGTCGGCACCGCCCTTGGACGCGACGACCACGATCTCGCCCCCGACGTTGCCGTAAATCAACGGCCTGATGTAGACCTTGGCCGACTTGCGGCCTGCGCACCTGATCAAGCAGTGCGTCGTCAGCGAGCGTCCGCCCACCTCGCTCAGATCCAGGATGTGGCCCCGCGCGCCGCCGGATGTCAGATAGCTCTCGAGGTGCTCGCCGACCCAGTCACCTCGCTTTGCGCGGATCGCTGCGGCATCGGCGTCGCCCATGGCTTACTCCTCAACGTGTACGGAGTGACAATCATCTGATCGAACTGCATGTAACCATGCGCCCACACCTCGGAGTGCTGTCGGCACCCGCTAACGCGGCCTGAGCCGGAAGACCGGAATCTCTCGCCCGGCAGGTGCTGTTTTGGCGCGGTAGTCGCCATACCCGGCATAGATGTGCTCGGCCAGTTTGTACAACCTCGCATACTCGTCTGAATCAGTGACCTGCGAAGCTGAAAAGCGTTCCCCGCCAAACTCGCAATCCGGATGCGCTTTGAGGTTGTAGTACCACTGCGGGTGTTTGACTCCCCCGAAGTTGGAGGCGATCAAGATGACGTCGGGTCCGTCGTGGAAGTACGTGAGCTGCACCCGGCGCGCCCGACCCGACTTCGCCCCGGTGGAGACAAGCGGCGCATTGATGATTGATCCCATATTCACTCGGCCGCCGGTGAGCCGGAACAAGTATGGATCGGTGCGGCGCGCGATATGGCGTGCGAGGAACTGGCCTGCCGCCGAGCGCCCGAATTGAACGGCGGCCCCGTGCAGGCGGCCTCGCTTTTTGTGGGGATCTACGTACCGCAGCGGCATAGTGCGGACGGTACCCAACAATCGTCAGTCGCTGGGCCGTACAGCACCTCGGCGGTTGCGGAGCTCACGGCGATTGGCCGCATGAGCATTGATTGCGAAATGTGCGTCATCGTCCGATCGTCGCGGATCTGGGTCGCTAAACCATGGGGAGATTTCCCAATATTTGCCCGCAATCTGCACTCCGGCCCGGATATCGGGAGTTTTCGAGCTCGCGCAATCGCCGCGCCCCCGCCCTAGAGGCGTTTAATGAACAGGTGGTTCGCGATAACTCCTCCATGGCGTCGGGCCCTCCTGACGAGCGTGAGCACTCACTCGCGCGGCGTGAGAGCGAGCTCGAACGGCGCGAGCGGACCGCCGACGAGCGGGACCGCGTCGCCGACGCCCGGGACCTGATCGCCAACGATCGTGACCAAGCGGCCGACGAGCGCGAGCGGAGCGCAGACAATCGCGAGGGTTTGACCGAACAGCGTGAGCGCGATCGACAGCACCGCGTACTTCAACAAGCGCAACGCCAAGAGGCGGACGCTCGACGCGAGGACGCCGAAGTGCGGCGCGCAGTGGCCGAAACCCGTCGGGATCTCAACGCATCCGGCTAGCCGGCGGACACATGCCAGGCAGGCAAGCGGGACAACGGGTTTGGTCGCCGCTTGAGGGCCGGTGTCGGTGATCGTCGTTATCATCGGCCCAACATGAAGATCGCTTACCTGTTTTTGCCGGTCTACTTCGGCCTCTTCGCCGGCTTCGTGGGTCACAGCGTCCGGGTGGGTCTGGCCGGCGCTGCCGTGGGTCTGTTCCTGGCGGTGTGGCTGGCGCGTGAACGGCGTCCCGACACAGGTATGGCGGCGATCGACGCGATGACCGGAACGGAGTTCGAGGATTACGTCGCTGCGCGCATGCAAAGGGCCGGCTGGCAGATCGCGTTCACCCCGGCCACTGGCGACTACGGTGTCGACCTGATCGCCCGGCGAGACGACAAGTCGGTGGCGGTCCAATGCAAGCGTCTCGGCAAACCGGTCGGCATCGGCGCCGTCCAGCAGGTGGTTTCCGGTGCGCGGCAATACGACTGCGCGAAGAGCATTGTCGTCAGCAACCAGGAGTTCACCGATGCAGCCAAGCGGCTGGCCTTCACCCATAACTGTCAGCTGATTGGCCGTCGAGCGCTGGAGGCGTGGGTACCGCCGCCGGCCCGGCGCGCGGTTTAACGCCTATCCGGAGTCCGGCTAGGGCACACTCTGGGAGATGTCCACGATCAAGCATATTGCCCCGGTATACATGTGGGCCGCGCTGGCGCTGTGCGCTCTGGGATTGTCCGGCGCCGTAGCGGATCCGAACAGCGCGCAGGCAACGCCGGCGCCGACCTTTCACTGGTGTCCGGGCCAGCAGTGGGACCCGGGCTGGGGCAGCATCTATGACTGGGACTGGAACCACTGCCACGACTGGGATCGCGCAGCGGGCCAGGGCGGTGCGATGGGCAACGGGCCCTGGGGAGTGCCGCCGACCTGGGCGCCGCCGCAGCCGCCACCACCGCCATGGGCCCCCGGCGCGCAGGTGATGTGGAACATGACCGCGCGCGCCTGGGGATTCTGGAACAACAACATCTGGACCCCGCTCTGACCAGACGGCGCGATCGGTAACCCTTCTTGTCGGAGGTGCTGCCTAGCATCGCCACCATGAAATTCGTATCGACCCGGGTAATCACCGCCGACGTCAGACGGCTCGTCGCGTTCTATGAGAAGGTGACCGATACGGTCGCGGTATGGGGCAATGAGCTTTTCGCCGAAATCCCAACTCCCGTAGGCGCTTTGGCTATTGGCAGCGACAAGACCGTGCCGCTGTTCGGAGCGGGATCCGCCGAGCCGGGGGCGAATCGAAGCGCGATCATCGAGTTCTTGGTCGACGACGTGGACGCCGAGTACGAGCGACTGCGGGGGCACGTCGGGGAGGTCGTGACGGCGCCGACGACGATGCCGTGGGGTAACCGGGCGCTGTTGTTCCGCGATCCGGACGGCAATCTAGTCAACCTGTTCACCCCGGTCACCGACGACGCGCGCGCCAAGTTCGGGGTGAAAGAGCGCCGATCAGTCCGCGATGACGGCGATCTCGCTGCCGAGCCGGTAGGGCGCGATCAGCGGTAGATCGTCACCGCTCCAAAACCGGCCAGGGTCAAACCAATTCGTCCGCTTCTCGGTTTGGATCAGCCCCATCTCCTCGTAGGTGACGGCCACCGTCTCCGCGCAGTATGCGGACTCGAAGCGTCCCTTGCGCTGTTGCTCCCTGCGGCGCCGGGTCGATTCGCGAACGCGGGAGTCCAGTATCGGAATGCCGCGCACCCAGTCGTACCTGGTCGGAAGTTGACCGCGCAGCCACCGGAGGGTGAGCCGAGTCGTGGACGGAAATGGCGTGCCGTCCATTCGGGCGATGACCCGCAGCAGCCGATTCTCCTGCTGATGGTCGACGTCGGGGGTCATCTGACGCAACCAGCATCGCTGGCCGTAGCGGGTCAGCCATCGCTCGACGGCCTCGCGGGCGTCGTTGAGCTGCACGCCCCGGTGGTTGGTCCCGGTCCAGAGGTCGGTCAGCTTGTCGCCGAGCTCGGCGTGCCACATCAACGGCGGCAGGTCCTCAATCGCGACCGTCATGCCGACGTGGTTGACCGGGCTGTTCGACATCGTCTGGATCGCGCGGTCGGGTCCGGACTGCCCGCGAAACAGCCAGACGTCACCGGTCCTGGTCTGGTCCAGGGCCTGGCTCAAGGTCACTGTGTGCGTGTCCACCACCGCACCATATGCAATACCGTCCGCGTCGGGATCCACTCGCGAATAACCTGAGTCGATGCGCACCATCTGGAAGTTGCTGGGACTGGCCGGGGTCGTCGGGGTGGCAGCCGGTGGCGTACTGGTTGTCCGCGACCAGCGCCGGCGACGGGCCTACACGCCCAACGAGATTCGCGATCGTCTGCAGCAGCGACTCGCCGAGGCCGGCGAAGACTGACCCAGAAACGGGCTCACGCGGCGGCGACGGCGTACAGCCGGTGGGTGCCGGCAAAGCCTTTCAACTCCGCCTCACGGCCGCCGTCGAACTCGAGGTCTTCGCAATCGCTGAGGGCTTCGCGCACGGTCTCGCTGACCAAAACCTCTCCGCCACAGGCCTCGGCGGCAACCCGCGCAGCCATGGCGACGTTGCGGCCGAACAGGTCGTCGCCGCGGCGGACCGACCGGCCGACGTGGACGCCGATCCGTACTCGAAATCCGTTGCGCCGCTTCCGTTGCGCGTCCCGGTACAGCGCGTCTTGCATGTCGATGCCACAGCGCACCGCTTCCTCGGCGTGGGCGAAGGCGATCATGAACCCGTCGCCCTGACTTTTCACCACATGTCCGGAGCGGGCCTTGACCAGCTTGCGAACCTGCTTGTCGTGTTCACCGATCAGCCGGACCCAGGCCCGGTCGCCGACTCGCTCGTTGAGCGCGGTCGACTCCTCGATGTCGGAGAACAAAATGGCGACCTTGCCGTCCTGCGTCACCCGGGCCAGGTCTGGGCGCTCCACCTCGGCCCAGTCGGCAAGGTCTTCGATCGAGCTGCGCACCGCGGCGCCGAGACCCTGCTTGCGAACCAGGTTCGCGGTCTCCCACACCGTCTTGACGGCTTTCGACCCGAAGCTCAGCAGGTCCGGTGGTCGCTGCAGTTCCTCGACAAGTGCTCTGCTGCGGGACCAGAGCCGCCACAGAACACCGATGACCACTGCCTCGGTGACGGCCAACGCGGTCAACACGTAGACCGCGAGGTGGAGCAGATCGTGCACGATGCACCATTCAACACGTCAGATGTCGGCGCGGTTACCGTTGCGCTGATGAGTACCGGTTTCGAACCTCGTGATCCCGACTTTGAGCAGCGAGTGCGGGAGAGTTTCAGTCGGCAAGGCCTGATGGCCACGTTTGCCGCTCGGCTGGAAACCATCGAGCCGGGGGCGGTCGAGATCCGCGTGCCGTTCTCGACGGGGCTCACCCAGCAGGACGATTTTTTCCATGCCGGTGTCGGTATCGCCGTCCTCGATAGCGCGTGCGGCTATGCGGCGCTGAGTCTCATGGCTCCCGCGACCCGGGTGCTGACGGTGGAGTTGAAGGTCAACCTGCTGGCTCCAGCGGTGGGCGACTTCCTGATCGCGCACGGAGAAGTCGTCCGGCCCGGCCGAAACCTCACCGTCTGCCGCGGTGACGCCTACGCCTTCTCTGAGGACGGTTCCAAGCAGGTGGCCACAATGCTGGCCACCATGACCGGTGTCGCGGAAGGTAACCGCTAGCAGGCTGTAGGAACTGAAATATCAACTGCGAGTGAATATTTCGATAATTCTTAACCCCTCCCCATGCGCCCACGCGGCAGCGCGGCTATCCGGCTCGGCTCTTTCGGTTGTCGGGTGCAACCACAGTGTTTAGGGTTGGAGCTGGCCGCGGCGGATCGAGCTAGGCAGGTTTTGAGCCCGCGTTGACTAGTCGATTTCTCGTGGAGGTTCCGATTGGCCGAACCCGGCACTACCGCCTCGGACTTGCTGGTGATTTTCGGAATCACCGGCGACCTGGCCCACAAGATGACGTTCCCGTCCCTGTACCGCCTCGAGCGCAGAGGACTGCTGCAGTGTCCGATCGTGGGAGTGGCCAGCGACGAGATCAGCAAAGACCAATTGGTCGAGCGGGCCCGTACGTCGATTACGGATGCCGGCGAGAAGATCGACGACGACGTGTTCGACCAGCTGGCAGGCCGGCTGTCCTACATGCACGGCGACGTGACCGACAGCGCGCTGTACGAAGCGTTGGCCAAGCAGGTCGGTCGCAAGCACCGAAGCCTCTACTACCTGGAGATGCCGCCATCGCTGTTCGCGCCGATCGTGGAGAACCTGGGCAAGGCCGGCCTCCTGGAGGGCTCACGCGTTGCGGTGGAAAAACCCTTCGGTCATGACCTGACGTCCGCACGCGAACTCAACGCACGGCTACGTGCGCTGCTGGACGAGGACCAGATCTTCCGGGTGGACCACTTCCTGGGCAAGGAGCCGGTCGTCGAATTGGAATACCTGCGCTTCGGCAACCTCGCGCTGGTGGAGTTGTGGAATCGCCACGTCATCTCCGAAGTCCAGATCACGATGGCGGAGAACTTCGGCGTCGAGGACCGGGGCAAGTTCTACGACGGGGTCGGCACTCTGCGCGACGTCGTGCAGAACCATCTGCTCCAGGTGCTGGCCGGACTGACCATGGAGCCCCCGGTCGGGCCAGGCGCGGACGATGTCAACGACCGGAAGTCCGATATTTTCCGAGCGATGCCAGCGGTGGACCCGGACCGCTGTGTCCGCGGTCAGTATCGCGGCTACGCCGACGTTGCCGGGGTGGCGAAGGGTTCGACGACCGAGACTTTCGTCGCACTGCGGCTGGAGATCAACAACTGGCGCTGGGCCGGGGTCCCGATCTTCCTGCGGGCCGGCAAGGCACTGCCCGAACGCGTCACCGAGGTGCGGTTGTTCACCCACCGGGTTCCCTCGATGAGTTTCTTGCCCGAACACCGGCGGCGCTCCGGACCCAACCAGATCGTGCTGCGGATCGACCCCGATCCCGGACTGAGGTTGCAACTGACCGCGTTGGAAGGCGACACCTGGCGCGACCTGCATCTGGACTCGTCGTTCATGGCTGACCTGGGCGAGCCGTTGCTGCCCTACGAGCGGCTGCTGCACGGGGCGATGATCGGGGATCACCGGTTGTTCGCTCGCGAGGACGCGATCGAACACACCTGGCGGATCGTGCAGCCGCTACTGGACGATCCCGGCGAGATCCACCCCTACGAACCAGGCTCGTGGGGGCCGGACGCGGCACGGGATCTGCTACGAGGACATCGCGGCTGGCAACAGCCGTGGCTAGCCAGTAACCACAACTAAGGAGAACGAGTCAACATGCAACTAGGGATGATCGGCCTGGGCCGAATGGGTGGCAACATCATCCGCCGCGTGGTGGATGCCGGGCACGAGGGCGTGGTCTACGACCATAGTCCCGACGTCGTGAAGACATTCGACGACATCGACAACATCACCGGGGTGTCCTCGTTGTCGGAATTGGCCGAAAAGCTCACTGCGCCAAGGGTCGTGTGGGTAATGGTGCCCGCCGGCACTATCACCACCGGGGTGATCGATGAACTGGCGACGACGCTGGGTGAGGGCGACATCGTCATCGACGGCGGTAACTCCTACTACCGCGACGATCTGAAGCATGCAAAGACGCTGTCCGAGAAGGGGATTCATCTCATCGACTGCGGCACCAGCGGCGGCGTGTGGGGTCGCGAGCGCGGCTACTGTTTGATGATCGGCGGCGACGACTACGCCTTCAAACACGCAGAGCCGTTATTCTCGGTGATCGCGCCGGGGGTCGACTCGGCGCCGCGTACCCCGGGTCGCGAGGGCGAGGTCGCCCAACCGGAAAAGGGTTACCTGCATTGCGGTCCGACCGGCGCCGGGCACTTCGTCAAGATGGTGCACAACGGTATCGAGTACGGGATGATGGCCTCGCTGGCCGAAGGCCTGAACATTCTGCGCAACGCTGACATCGGGAAACGCATCATCGACGCCGGCGACGCCGAAACCGCTCCGCTGTCGAATCCCGAGTGCTACCAGTACAACTTCGACATCGCCGACGTCGCCGAGGTGTGGCGGCGCGGCAGCGTGGTCGGCTCCTGGCTGCTGGACCTGACCGCGATCGCGCTGCACGAGTCGCCCGAGCTCAAGGAGTTCTCGGGACGGGTCTCCGACTCAGGTGAGGGCCGCTGGACCGCGATCGCCGCAATCGACGAGGGCGTTCCCGCGCCGGTGCTCACGACCGCCTTGCAGTCCCGCTTCGCCTCGCGAAGCCTCGACGACTTCGCCAACAAGGCGCTCTCGGCGATGCGCAAGCAGTTCGGTGGTCACGCCGAGAAGCCCGGCGTAGGCGGCTAGCGGCGATCGCGAGCGCGGCGGAGCCGGGTGATGCGGGTCGCCGCCATAGGCCTAGCGCGTCGCGAAACCCACCACGACGTCGCTGAACGCGTCGTTGTCGTCGCCGGCCGCGGTGTGGCCGGCTCCGGACAGTTCGACGAACTCCGCGTTGGGCACGGTCTCCAGGAAGTGTTCGACACCCTCGGGGCTGACCACGTCGGAGAGCTTGCCGCGGATCAGCAGCACGGGGATGGTCAGGTCGGCGGCGGCGCGCTCGAAGCTCTCGGTGCGCAGCTCCGGGTCGTCGCCCGGCTTGGTCATGAAGGCCGGATCCCAGTGCCAGTACCAGCGGCCGTCGCGCAGCCGGAGGTTCTTCTTCAGGCCTTCCGGGCTGCGCGGCCTGGTCCGGTGCGGTAGGTAGGCGGCGACGGCGTCGGCGGCCTCGTCGAGACTGGCGAACCCGTGCAGTCCGCTGAACATGAAGTCGCGGATCCGGGCGCTGCCGTTCTTCTCGAACCGCGGCACGACGTCGACAAGCACCAGTCGGGTGACTTGCTCTGGTCCGGCCCGGTCGGCGACCAGGATTCCGGTCAGCCCGCCCATGCTGGCTCCGATCAGGATCACCGGCCGGCCGATGGCCTCGAGTACAGACATCACGTCGGAGGTCAGGGTTTCGACGTCGTAGTCGGCGTCGGGTGAGCGGTCGCTGTCGCCGTGGCCGCGGCTGTCCAGCGCGACGACGTGGAAGCCGTGATCGGCCAGCACCTGGCCGGTGTTTTTCCACGAGTGCCGGTTCTGGCCCCCGCCGTGCAGCATGAGGATGCTGGGGTGATCGGCGGCTGCGTCGGCGCCATCCGACGATGGGCCGTTCCATTCGTCGGCGAACAGGGTGAGCCCCTGAATACCGGGAAATTCGGCAGTCTTGGGCGTGTTGCGCACGGCAGTCACGGGCGGTCCTCTCGGTCGATCGAGCTTTGACGTTACTCAGATGAGTTTTTGTGTTCGCCAGGGTCTGCCTCTTCAGACACCTGCAACGACCGACAACACTCAGGAGAGACGGCCATGCCCTCGATTACGCCCACGCTGTGGTTCGACCACAACCTGGAGGAGGCGGCGACGTTCTACGCGTCGATCTTCCCGAACTCGCGCGTCGAGGATCTCAACCGGAGCACCGACGCCACACCGGGGGAGCCCGGGTCGGTGCTGTCCGGCACCTTCGTCCTCGACGGCAACCGATTCATCGGAATCAACGGCGGTCCACACTTCAGGTTCACCGAGGCGGTGTCGTTCACGATCAACTGCAAGGACCAGGACGAGGTCGACTACTACTGGGATCGGCTGACCGACGGCGGCGAGGAGTCACAATGCGGCTGGTGCAAGGACCGCTTCGGCCTGAGTTGGCAGGTCGTTCCCCAGCAGCTCTACGACCTGCTCGGCCACCCCGACCCGGCGCGAGCCACCGCCGCCACCCAGGCGATGCACGGCATGCGAAAGATCGTGCTTGCAGATCTCGAGAATGCGGTGGCTTCTGTTTAGGTCCTTGCACGACCACGTACGTTAGAAATCATGCCCGACGATGCGCCGGTCGACGTCGTGTACCTGCGGCCGACTCAACCTGCTGCTCAGGTGGAACGGTTCGCACTGATCGGCGGGTTGGTCGCCGCGGTGGTACTGGCAGCGCTGGTCGGTTGGCTCGGTTTCCGCACCTACGAGGCGAGGGATCGGGAAGCTCAACGCAGTCTTTTCGTGCAGGCTGCGGAGGACCTCGCGGTGAACCTCAGCACGGTTGACGCCCAGCACGCTGACGCTGACGCGCAGCGAATCCAGGACTCGGCAACCGGCGCGTTCGCCGACAGCTTCGCGCACCACAAACAGGCCTACATCGATGAGGCCAAGCAATCGCGGTCCACGTCGCTGGGCACCGTCACCGACGTCGGCCTGGAATCGCAGAGCGGTGAACAGGGCCGGGTGCTGGTCGCGGTGACAGTGAAGTCCGTCGAACCCGATCAGGCGCCTCAGTTGTTCCGGATGCGGGTCACCCTGCGCAAGGTCGGCGACGGCGCCAAGATCTCCGACGTGGCATTCGTGTCATGACGCCGCGAGTCAACTGGTCGCGGGTATTGGTCTACGGGCTGGTGCCGACATTCGCGTTGTTACTGGCCATGGCCGCGGGCCTGCTGAAGTGGCACGACTCCTCGATCAGGCACATCGAGCGGGCCCGCGCTCAATCAGTCGCGGCCGCAAAGGAATCCACCGATGCGATTCTGACTTTCCGCTTCGACACCATCGACCACGACGTGGCGGCCACCCGGGAACGGTTGACCGGCGCGTTCCTCGACACGTACACGACGCGGGCGCGGCAGGAACTCATTCCGCACGCCAAACAAGAGCGCATCGTCGCAAGCGCCACGGTGCCCGACGCGGCGCCGGAGATCACCACGCCGAATCATGCTGTGGTCCTGGTGTTCATCTCGCAGACCGTCAAGATCGGTGATGCTCCTCCGAAGGACACCGGTTCCAGCGCCCGGGTGACGCTCGACAAACTCGGCGAGCGCTGGCTGATCTCCGATTTCGACCACTACTGAATCGACCAGGTAACCGCCCGCGCGAAGGAATCAGGTGATGGCCACACACCGTTGGATCGATGTCCAAGCTCCCACCGTTGAGTTGAAGGCCCTGATGTGGGGGCCTAGTGATGGCCCAATTGCCCTGTGCCTACATGGTTTTCCTGACACCGCGTATGGCTGGCGCAACGTCGCGCCCCGTCTTGCAGAGTCCGGCTGGCGCGTGGTGGCGCCGTTCATGCGGGGCTACGCGCCGTCGTCCATTCCATCCGACGGCAGCTATCACATCGGTGCGCTAATGGACGATGCGCTTCAGGTGCGCGCCGCCGTCGGCGGCACCGACCGCGACGTGGTGATCGGCCACGACTGGGGCGCGATGGCCGCCAATGGGTTGGCTGCGATTCCGGACAGCCCTTTCGACAAGGCGGTGATCATGTCGGTTCCGCCGGCGGCGGCCTTTCGGGGTCGGGTGCCGGACGCCGGCCGGTTGCTGGCCCAGATCCCGCCGCAGCTGCTGCGTAGCTGGTACATCATGTACTTCCAATTACCTTGGCTACCAGAACGATCCGCCTCCTGGGTGCTGCCGCGACTGTGGAAAAGGTGGTCGCCGGGATACGACGCCAGAGCCGATCTGCGCCACGTCGACGCCGCCATAGGCACACCGGAGAGCTGGCGCGCCGCGCTCGGGCCATACCGGGCGGTGATCCGCAACACCCGTCCGCCGGCGCAGTATCGCGATCTGCATCGGCATTGGATGTCGAGACCCGAGCTGCCAAGCCTTTACCTGCACGGACGCGACGACGGTTGCATGACATCGGCTTTCGCGCGTTGGGTCCCCAACGCGCTTCCTGACGACAGCGACGTGACCGTAGTCGACAGCGCCGGACACTTCCTGCAACTCGATCAGCCTGACCGGGTGGCGGACTTGGTGCTGAGTTTCATCGGATCGGCAGAGTAGCGGTCGCCGAGTTCGCTTTCGGCTGTGATCGGTGCCACACTCAGCCATGACCGTCGATCTGTTTCGTCCCCTCCTTGTCGCTGCTGCAGCTGTGCTGGTATCGGCAGCCGTCGCTCACGCCGACACGCCGGACGCCCATTTTCTGGGGTTGCTGTCGAACAGCGGAATGAACGTCGGCCCATCGGATCGGTTGATCGCCATCGCGCACGAGCGCTGCGACGACGATGGTCTTCCCCGTGACACCCAACGGAATTGGATCTACGGCGCGCATCCGAGTCCGTACGCCCAAGCTATGTGGAAGATCGACGCCGAGCTGGAATCACAGGGCTTGACGGGTGGGCAGGTGGGGCCATTCGTGCGTGCCGCCATGACCGTGTACTGCCCCGACACGCAGAACAGGTGAGCCAGTAGGAATTCGGGGCCTTGTCCCAGGGGTTCACTAGACTCGCGGTTGCCAGTGATCGGTGTCACACTCAATCATGACTGTCGATCCGTTCCGTCCGGTTCTCGCTGCCGTCACAGTCGTTCTGATGACGGGAGCCGTAGCCCACGCCGACCCGCAGGATGACCAGTTTTTGGGCTTGCTAAAGCGGGACGGCATTACCGCCGGCCCACCAGATCAGTTGATCGCTCTCGCGCATGAACGGTGTGACAACGACAGCCTTCCTCGCTCGGGCGGTTTTACCTTTCACTTCGGCGCGATGCCGAGCCCTTTCAGCACCTCCCAGTTGCAGCTCGCCGCCAAATTGGAAGGCCAAGGCCTAGCGGGTCCGCAGGTACGGCCGTTCCTGCTCGACGCCATCAGCGTCTACTGTCCCGACGCACACAGCTAAGGCGCTTCGTCGTCGTCTGCGTGTAGGAGTTTTTCGGGGTGGTGGTAGGTGTTGATGCGTGGTTGGCCTCGGTCGAGGTGGGCTGGGGGGATCCATTCGGTGTCGCCGCGGCTGTTTTTGCGGGTGGTCCAGCCTTGTTCGGCGAGTGGGTGGTTGGGGTGGCAGACCAGGGTGAGGCCGTTGATGTCGGTGACGGGGTGGGTGGCGTAGGGGTCGTCGTGGTGGACCTGACAGAGGTAGCCCGGGATGGTGCAGCCGGGGAAGGTGCAGCCACGGTCCCTGGCGTACAACACGATCCGCTGCGCGGGGGAGGCTAGGCGTTTGGTGTGATAGAGCGCCAGGGCTTTGCCGTTGTCGAAGATCGCCAGGTAATGGTGGGCGTGGGAGCCCAGCCGGATCACATCCGACATCGGTAGCAGGGTTCCGCCGCCGGTGAGCCCGCGGCCGGCGCTTTTTTCGAGTTCTTGCAGTGTGGTGGTGACGATGATGGATGTCGGCAACCCGTTGTGTTGACCTAACTCACCGGAGGCCAGTAGCGCCCGTGCGGCGGCGAGCAGGGCGTCGTGGTTGCGCTGCGGCGCGCTGCGGGTGTCGCCCTGGATCGCGGCCTGTGACGGGGTGCCGCTGACACAGGGCGTCTCATCTTCGGCGTTACACATCCCCGGCGCGGCCAACTTGGCGAACACCGCGTCGATGGTGGCGCGGGCTTCGGGGTTGAGCCAGCCGTTGATCGGGGACATCCCGTCGATGTCTTGTTTGCCGATGGTCAGGCCGCGGCGTTTGGCGCGGTCGATGTCGGTGAAGTCCCCGTCGGGGTTGAGGCAGTCGGTCAGCTTGTCGGCCAGCTTGGCCAACTCATCCGGGCGGTGCTCGCGGCTCAGCCGGGCCAACTGCGCTTCGGCCTTGCACCGGGTCTCGAGGTCGACGAAGTCGGGCAGCCGGTGGACGAAGCTGCGGATCACCGCGACATGACCGGCCCCGAGGTCCCCGTTACGTTGAGCGGCAGCGGTCGCCTCCAACAGCGGCGGCAACGCCTCACCATTCAACGCCCGCCGCTCACCCAAATCGGCGGCCTCGTGAACACGGCGTGCGGCTTCGGCGCGGCTGATCCGCAACCGGTTGGCCAGAGCGGGGGCGAGCTTGCCACCCAGCTCGGTGGCATCGGCCTGGGCGGCGAGCTGGTTGATCAACCCGTGTTCGATGGCGGGTTGTTGGCGGCGAAAGCCCTCGAACCGCTCCAACACGGCCAGCCGCTCGGGTGTGGTCAGCGCGTCGAACGTCAAATCCAGGGCGCGCTTGTAGCCGGCTTCGAGCCCGTCGAGGACCTCGACGATCTCCACACGACTACTAGAACGCATGTTCGAATGATAACGACCCGAGCCGACGTAAGCCCACCGCCAAAGGCCCGCCTGTGGATAAAGTCCCGACTGTGGATCCATAGGATGCTGACATGCCGACCCGGATGACTGCGATCGACGCGCAGTTCTACTGGATGTCGGCCAAGATCCCCAGCGATGAGTTTCTGCTCTATGCATTCGACGGTCTGCCAACAGATTTCGAGCACGCCATCGACGAGGTCCGCAGCAGGGCGCAGAACTGCCGTGCCTTGACGGTCCGCGTCGAAGACGGATCGCCGTTGACCTACCCGAACTGGGTACCGACCAGCGTCGAGGCCGACCGGATCGTGCGCCACCAGCTCGCCGACGACAGTTGGCAAGGCTGCCTGGACGCGGTCGGCCGGCTTTTCGACGACCAACTCGACATCCGCCGGGCGCCATGGCGCATGCACGTGTTCGGTCCGGTGCACGGTATTGCGGGCAGCGCCGGCCCGGCCACGGTCGCGGTCATGCAGTTCGCGCACGCGTTGTCGGACGGTCCGCGGGCGTTGGCCATGGCCGCCTGGCTGTTCGGCCGCGAGACTCCGGTGCCCGACGTGGCGCCTGAGTCCCGCGGTTTCCTGCCCTGGCTTGCATGCGACGCGGCGCGCGCCCATCGCAAGCTGGTCAGCGATACCCGCGCGGGGCTGCTGCCGCCTGCGATCGGACCGCAGCCGGCGCTGTCCACCAACAGGCACCCCACGGGCGCACGCCCCATGCGCACGCTGGTGCGGCACCGCTCGCAGCTGGGCGGACCCACGGCCACCGTCGCCGTGCTGGCCGCCGTGTCCGGGGCGCTCGCCGGCCAGCTGGCCGATGTGGCCTCGTCACTGGTGGCCGAGGTGACGATGGCCAAACCCGGTGTGCCTCATGCCCATAACCACTTTGCCAATGCCACGGTCGGGCTGTATCCGCACCTGGATCGGCAGGCGCGCGTCGAAAAAATAGCCACCGACCTGACCAATGCCCGCCTCCGCTCCCAGCATCCCGCATTCCGGGCGGCGGATCGGGCCTTCGCTGCGACGCCTGCTCCGCTGCTGCGCTGGGGTGCCAGCCTGTTCGATCCTGAGGTCCAGCCCGCGCAGGTCGCCGGAAACACGGTTGTATCAAGCATTTATCGCGTGCCCGTCGACTTGAAGTTCGGTGCCGTTCCTGTGCTGTTGACCGCTGTTTTCCCGGGTCTCTCATCGGTGATAGGCCTTACCCACGGCGTCTGGGGGGTCGGGGACACCGTGACGGTCAGCGTGCACGCGGCCGAGTCGGCGATCGGCGATATCGACGAATATGTCGCCCGACTGGACGCGGAGCTGTAGCCGAAATCGATTATGCGTCTTCGGCATCGCGGGTCAGGCCCGCGGCGAGAATCAGCTCTTCATGCAGTTCGAACCACACGGTGTGATAGGAATCGATCAGCGGGCGGGACAGCCACATCGTGTCCCCGGCGCGCACGCGGTCCAGCGCGGTCTGCAGTTTCGCGGCGTAGCGGCCCAGTCGCGGAAGTTCGGCGGCCGCCGCGTCGACGATCAGCATCACCCGGTGGTGGACCTCGACGAGGCGGTCAAGCACTGCGGCGTCGTAGTCGGCGTCGTCGTGAGTGTTGGGCTGGCCGCACCTGAGCTGCCAGTCGGTGACCAGCGCCTTGAATTCGGAATTCAGAGAGCGGAATTCGCTGTGCGCGCTCAGGATCGCAGCCACGTCGACCTGTTGCCGCTCAGATGTCAGCAATTCCTCGAGACGCACGCGACCCTCGGGGCTGATGCGCAGGGTCGGTCCGTCGAGTAATAGACCCGCTTCGACCAACCGGTCGACCGTAGGTCCACCATCTCCGCCCAGTGTCGCGCCCAGATCCTCGCGGCTGACCCGCCCTTTCAGCCGGACCGCCTGCAGCACAGCAAGTTCGGTCACGATGAGACGCGGATCGCCGCCAGCATCGCCAAAAGCGGACTGTTGGACACCACGTCGCTCTGTCCGCTGGCCAGCGCGGTACGCACCGCGGCGTCGGAGTGGCGATCGAGCCGCGGGTAGTCGCCGCCGGAATGCGCCCGCAGCGGGCTGATCCGCCTTGCGATGTCGGCCAATTGGCGCAATTCGGGCGTGTTGGCCTCGGACCAGGCGGACAGCGGCAGGCTCCCGGAGCGGACTTCGCCCGCGTTGCCGTCGACGGTGACCAGCTTGCCGGCCAGTGACTCGGCGACCCCGCTGCCGCAGCCGACCACGGCCACCCGGCCAAGCTCACGGCTGACCACCGCAGCGTGGCTGGTGGCACCCCCGGTCTCGGTGACGATTCCGCGGGCTACCAGCATGCCGTGAATGTCGTCCGGGCTGGTGTGGTTGCGCACCAGGATGACGTCTTCGCCGCGGTCGGCGGCGTCGATTGCCGCGTCGACCTCGGTATAGGCCCGCCCCGAGGCGATGCCCGGGCCGGCTGGTTGCCCGGTGGCCAAAAGGTCTGCGGTCAAACGGTTTTCCGGTTGCAGAGACGGCTGTAGCAACGCCTCGACATGTGCAGGCGTCACCCGTCGAAGCGTCTCGGCTTCGTCGATCAGCCCGTCGCTGAGCAGCTGAAGCGCCAGGCGAACTGCGGCTTGCGCCGAGCGCTTCGCGGCCCGGGTCTGCAGCAGCCACAGCGTGCCGTCCTGAATAGTGAACTCGATCTCCTGCACATCCGCCGTCAGTCGCTCCAATGACTTTGCAGCGCTGACTAATTCGTCATAGGCGGCAGGCAGGCGCTCACGCAGTGCGGCGATGGGCTCGACGTCGAACGTGCCCGACACCACGTCGTCGCCCTGACTTCCGGGCAGCCACTCGCCGAATTCGGCGTCGGCGCCCGTCATCGGGTTGCGCGAAAATATCACCCCTGCTCCGGAATTGGAGTTCAGGTTGCCGAAGACCATCGCCTGCACCACCACTGCGGTGCCACCGTGATCGTCGAGCCCGTGGTGAGAGCGGTAGGCGACGGCGCGCGGCGAGTCCCATGAGGCAAAAACCGCCTCGATGGCGGCGCGTAACTGCTGGTACGGATCGTCAGGCGCTGGGCCGGTCACGATCCGCGAGTACGACTCGGTGAAGCGCCGCCGCGAATCGCGGGCGAACTCCGCCGAACCTTCGGCGGCCAAAGCGCTTTCGACGGCGTCGCTGAATCCGAGATCGAGCAGGGTGTCCATCATCCCGGGCATCGAGACTGCAGCGCCAGAGCGCACGCTGACCAGTAGTGGACGTGGTCCGTGTCCGAATGACCGCGAGGTTGCGGCTTCCAGGGTGCGCATTCGGTCGCGCACGTCATCCCAGATCGCGTCGATGGTCGCTGCGGGCTCGACGCGATAACGCGCACCCACCTCGGCGGTGATGCAGAACGCCGGTGGCACCGGCAGGCCGTTGCGGCGCATCATGTCGATGCCGTGCGCCTTGTGGCCCAGAACTTCCGACGGAGCCGAGGCGGCACCGTCCAGCAGTATCACCGGCCGTGTGGACATCCGAATGTTCAGGATCGACCACACGGCACGACGCCGAAAGCGACGTCGTGGCCGCCGCTGCGCCACGCCGTATCGAGCGCGCGGCCTACGTTGCCCGCTCCAATGATCGCAATCTTGATGGGTCGCTCCTTTTGCGTCGGGTGCGGCTGGCAGGATACCTCTGCCTATCCCGTGCCTACCTGATGATCTAGGTTGACGTCTATGAATGATGCCTCTGACGTCGGGTTGCTGATTCTGCGGCTGGTGCTGGGCTTGACGCTGGCCGCTCATGGTTACAACAAATTCTTCGGTGGCGGACGGATACCCGGAACCGCGGGCTGGTTCGAAAGCATCGGGATGAAGTACGGCACGTTCCAGGCCGTCGTCGCCGCGACCACCGAGATCAGCGCCGGGCTGGGGCTGGCCGCGGGCCTGCTCACGCCGATCCCCGCCGCAGGATTCGTGGCATTGATGCTGGTCGCGGCATGGACCGTGCATCGCCACAACGGATTCTTCATCGTCAAGGAGGGCTGGGAGTACAACCTGATCCTGGCCGTCACGGCGCTGGCCATCGCCACGACGGGTCCCGGCAGACTCAGCCTGGACTATCAGATCTTCGGGCCCCAACTGTTCCACCCCGGCTGGCACGGACTGTTCGGTTCGCTGCTGCTCGGCATCGGCGGGGCGTTCGGCCAGCTGGCGCTGTTCTACCGGCCGCACGTCAAGCACGCTGACTAGCCTGTTTCATCCGGTCCGGACGCACCGCAGCGCCGACGACTTTCCGGTCACCGAGCACCTCGCCTACAAGATCGCGCAGGTCGCAGCAGATCCGGTGGCGGTGCCGCCGGAGACCGAGTCGATGGTGGTCAACCGGATCATCGACAACGCGGCAGTCAGCGCCGCGGCCGTGCTGAGGCGACCGGTAACCGCCGCCCGTCATCAGGCGCTAGCTCATCCCGCTGCACCGGGCAGGCCGGGCGCCCGGGTGTTCGGCATCGACGGCATTTACTCCGCCGAGTGGGCCGCCTGGGCCAACGGCGTCGCTGTTCGCGAACTCGACTACCACGACACCTTTCTGGCCGCCGACTACTCCCATCCCGGCGACAACATTCCGCCGCTTGTCGCGGTCGCCCAGCAACTCGAGGTGCCGGGCAGCGACCTGATCCGGGGTCTGGCCACGGCGTATGAGGTTCAGATCGGTCTGGTCAGGGGAATCTGCCTGCACGAGCACAAGATCGATCACGTCGCCCACCTCGGGCCGTCGGTGGCTGCCGGTCTGGGCACCATGCTGCGGCTCGACGTCGACACCATCTATCAGGCGATCGGGCAGGCGCTGCACCTGACCACTGCCACGCGGCAATCCCGCAAGGGTTGCATATCCAGTTGGAAGGCGTTCGCGCCCGCTCATGCCGCCAAGGTAGCGATCGAGGCTGTCGACCGGGCGATGCGCGGTGAGGGGTCACCCGCTCCGATCTGGGAGGGCGAGGACGGCGTGATCTCCTGGCTGCTGTCCGGTCCCGAGCACATCTACCGGGTGCCGCTGCCCGCGCCTGGCGAGCCCAAGCGCGCGATTTTGGACAGCTACACCAAAGAGCATTCCGCCGAATACCAGAGCCAGGCGCCCATCGACCTCGCTCGGCGGCTCCGGATGCGCATCGGGGACCTCGAGCAGATCGTGACGATCGTGCTGCACACCAGCCATCACACCCATTATGTGATCGGCACCGGCTCCGGCGACCCGCAGAAATTCGACCCCGACGCATCCAGGGAGACTCTCGATCACTCGCTGCCGTACATCTTCGCCGTAGCGCTACAAGACGGCAGCTGGGACCACGAACTGTCGTATCTGCCCGAGCGGGCGCACCGGCCGGACACGATTGCGTTGTGGCGCAAGATCTCCACGGTCGAAGACGCGGAATGGACCCGCCGCTACCACTCGGACGATGCGCGGGAGAAGGCCTTCGGCGCCCGGGCCGAAGTGACGCTGACGAGTGGCGAGGTAATCACCGACGAGCTGGCCGTTGCCGATGCGCATCCGCTGGGGGCGAGACCCTTCAAGCGGCCGGATTACATCGACAAGTTCACCAGGCTGACCGACGGAGTGGTGGATCCCCTTGAACAGCAACGATTCCTGGCCGCCGCGGAGCACGTCGACGACGTTAACCAGCTGAATGTGCGGGTCCAGATCCTGGACCGTGAGCCGGCCATCCCGCCGGGCATCTTCAGCTGAACCATCGTTGACAGTGACTGCCAACCGGTCATACTGTGCCACACGTGAGCAATCCGTCGAAGCTGCGCGTCATCCAATGGGCCACCGGAGGCGTCGGCAAAGCCGCCATCGAATGCGTGCTGAACCATCCACAACTCGAGCTGGCCGGTTGCTGGGTGCACAGCGAGGGCAAGAACGGGCGCGACGTCGGTGAGATCCTCGGGATGGGGACGCTGGGCGTCACCGCGACATCGAGCAAGGATGAAGCGCTGGCCATCGACGCCGATTGCGTGGTGTACAGCCCGCTGATTCCCAACGACGACGAAGTCATGGCGATTCTGCGGTCCGGCAAGAACATCGTGACGCCGGTGGGGTGGGTGTACCCCGATCCGGGTAACGCGCGCCACCAAGCGGTCGCCGACGCCGCGGTCGAAGCCGGCGTTACCCTGCACGGCTCCGGCATTCACCCCGGCGGTATCACCGAACGGTTCCCGCTGATGATCTCGTCGCTCTCCTCGGCGGTCACCCATGTCCGCGCCGAAGAGTTCTCCGACATCCGTACCTACAACGCGCCGGACGTGGTGCGCCACATCATGGGCTTCGGCGGCACACCCGAAGAAGCGATGCAAGGCCCGATGGCCGGCTTGCTGGAGGCCGGCTTCAAGCAGTCGGTGCGAATGATCGCCGACCACATGGGTTTTCGCATCGATGCCAACATCAGGACGATCCAGGACGTCGCGGTGGCAACCGCCGACATCGACTATGCGCCGTTTCCGATCACCACCGGCAGCGTGGCCGCGCGCCGGTTCCGCTGGCAGGCGCTGGTCGACGGCGAACCGGTGATCACCGCGGCGGTCAACTGGCTGATGGGCGAAGAAGACCTGGAGCCCGCCTGGAATTTCGGTGGACGCGGTGAACGCTTCGAGGTCGAGATCACCGGCGACCCCACCGTGAATCTCATCTTCAAGGGTTTGCAGCCGGAGACGATCGCCGAAGGGCTGGTGAAGAATCCGGGCGTCGTGGTCACCGCCAACCACTGCGTCAACGCCATCCCCGATGTCTGTGCCGCCGGATCCGGCATCAAGACCTATCTGGACCTTCCGTTGTTCGCCGGGCGACCGGCGCCGCATCTCGCATCGGCGACATGAGTTACACCCACCCCGACTCGATGCTCGGCCACGTCGCGATCGTCACCGGCGGCGCCCAGGGCGTCGGAAAGGGCGTCGCCACCGCGCTTCTCGAACGGGGAGCATCGGTGCTGCTGGTCGACATCAACGGCGAGAAGCTGGCCGCCACCACCGACGAGCTTCGGGCAGCCGGCCGGGTCAAGCAACTGGTCGCCGACTTGCGCGATCCGGACAGCGCCCAACGGATCGTCGCCGCGGCCGTCGATGCCTTCGGCACGGTGCACGGACTGGTCAACAACGCCATCGCCACCAACGAGCCGAAGGCGTTCGTCGACATCACCGGCGAAGACTTCGCGCTGGGTCACGAGGTTGGGCCGCGGGCCAGTTTCCTGCTGATGCAGGCCGTGCACCCGCTGATGGTCGCGGCCGGTGGCGGCTCGATCGTCAACCTCGGCTCGGGCACCGGCACCGGCGGCGAACCCAAGTGGGGCGGCTACGCCGCCGCCAAAGAAGCCATCCGCGGTCTGTCGAAAGTCGCTGCGCTGGAATGGGGTCGGGACAACATCCGGGTCAACGTGGTCTGCCCGTTCGTCGAATCCGACGGGATCAGGTTTTGGAGAGAGTTCGCCCCCGACGATTACACCAAGGCCGTCAAACGTGTCCCGATGAAGCGCATCGGCGACGTTCGCGACGACGCGGGCGCACTGGTGGCGTTCCTGCTCAGCAGCGACGCGACGTTTATCACCGGACAGACCATCCACGTCGACGGCGGGATCGGCTGCTTCCGATGACCGAGTCGCTGCGCGACCGGCAGCGCGCGCAGATCCGGGCCGACATTCGTCGGGCCGCGTTCCGGCTGTTCATCGAGCGCGGCTACGACGCCGTGACGACCGAGGAGATAGCCGCGGCCGCAGGGGTTTCGCCGCGCACCTTTTTCCGTTACGTGCCGACTAAAGAGGAGCTACTGCTGGCGCCCGTCCGGCACGGCGGCACCGCGATCGTCGCCCTGCTCGAAGAGCGGCCGGGCACCGAGGCGCCCGACGTCGCGTTGATCAACGCGATCGTGACCCGCACCCGGTCGTTCGGCGTGGCCGACACCGAGGAGTGGCGTGCGGCGTTGCTGGTCGCTCCTGATCTGCTGGGCAAGCTGACAGTGCATCTGCCCGCCGATAAAGAGCGGGCGACCAAACTGGTCGCCGCACGGATGGGCAGCAACTCCGGCACCGATATCCGGCCGGCGCTGTTGGTCCAACTCGCCTTTGCTGCAGCTGATTTCGCGTTCCAGCAATGGGTGCGCCAGTCGGCCAAGACACCTCGGGCACTCGACCGCTACGTCACCGAAGCGCTCGAAGCGGTAAAGAGTCCACATTGGCGGCGTCGTTAAAGAGAAGAGGAAACGTAGGTGAAGACGAGAAGCAAGGCGCAGTCGCTGGCGCTGGTCGCGGTGGCGTACGTCGTGGCCATTGCAGTCGGTGCGGCGTGGTTGGAATGGGGTGTGCACACCGGCCGGCTGTTGCTGGACACGTTGATCGCGGATCTGCTGGCTACGCTGGTGATCTTCGCATTCAGTAGGGCATTCGGTAACTCCAGTTTCTACGACGCGTACTGGAGCGTGATTCCGCCTGTGCTGCTGTTCTATTGGTGGAGTCAATCCGGGGTGCAGCAGCTGCGGTGCTGGCTGATCGCTGCGGTGGTGCTGCTGTGGGCAATCCGCCTGACCGCGAATTGGCTGTACTCGTTTCCCGGCCTGCATCACGAGGATTGGCGTTATCCGATGTTCCGCGAGAAGGCCGGGCGGTGGGAGTTTCTGGTCGATCTGGTGACCATCCACCTCATCCCGACACTGTTGGTATTCGCCGGCATGCTGCCGGTGTACGCCGCGGTGACCTGGCCCGGCGCCGACATCGGGTGGCTGACCTACCTGGCTACGGTGGTGGGACTGGCCGCCGTCGCTCTCGAGTTGGCCGCCGACGTGCAAATGCACCGATTCGTCCGCAACAAAGCTGACGGTGAGGCGATGGACCGCGGACTGTGGTCGTGGTCGCGGCATCCGAACTACTTCGGAGAGTTCAGTTTCTGGGTTTCGCTGGCGTTGTTCGGGGTCGCCGTCTCGCCATCGGATGCATGGTGGTTGTGCCTGGGCGCACTGGGGATGCTGGGCATGTTCCTCGGCGGCAGCATTCCGATGATGGAGACGCGCAGCCTCGAGCGACGGCCCAGCTATCAGGACGTGATCGACCGGGTTCCCCGGTTCGTGCCGCGCCCGCCGCGTCGTGCTTAGCAGGCGGTCGGATGCGACTCGCAATACGGCGTTGTCCCGGGGAACTTGTACCGGTGTCCCGCGACCCAGCGGTACACGGCGTCTTGGATGAAGCGGATGCCGGGAATTCGGTAGACCACCAACGGGATTCCCGTGCCGACCGCTGCCGAGAAGGCGGCATTGGCGGCCTCGGCGCCGGCGTAAACCCTGCCCGAGGAATCCAGCCACCGGACCGAATCCAGCAGGCTGGCCGGCGCAATGCCCAGCCGTTGCGCGGTGCCCGGGCTCTGCAACGGCTCGGTCTGAATGTTGCCGGTGCGATCGAATCGGAGTAGTAAATCCTTGGAGCGCGTGCACATTCCGCATGCTCCGTCGAAAAACAGCGTGCCTGCCGCAGCGCTCATCGGGATACCACCTTGCCGTCGCCTACCCGCGACAGCACCAGTCTACCGGCGATCGCGAAAACGATGCCGGTGCCGATCTCGGCGGCGGCACTGACCCAGGAGAACCACGTCACGTTGATGCGCGGACCGGAGACGAAGCTGTCCTGGTAGGCGGGAAAGTAGCTCGGCAACAGGTGCGCGTACGTGAACAGGATGGCGCTGCCGAAGCCAACTGCGATCGCCGCTTCCGGTGCCCAGCGGCGACCGGTGATCGCCATCACGATCGCGACCACGACGAACAAGCCCTGAATCATGCCGCCGACCATGATCGCGTGTGGCGACGCCGCCATGCCACGACGAAGATGATCGCTGACGTGGACGCCCCAACCGACAGCGAAAAGGACTGCCGCCCAACGCAGCGGACGCGCACCGGAGGTGGATGGCTGTGAAAGCTGACTTGTCATCGCGGATCACCGTCCTGGTTGCCTGACATCCTGTTCTACTACTACGCGACGTAGTAATCAAGGGTTTCCGGCGAACGGGAACCATCGGAATAGAACACGTTCTAGTCTTGCCGCCATGGGCTTCCTCAAACAGGACACTCCGCAGGTCGATTTCGAAGAGTGGAGCAAGGGCACCCGCGCCGAGAAGATCATCCCGATGGCCCGTCATTGGGCGGAGGTGGGATTCGGCACGCCCGTGCTGCTGCACTTGTTCTACGTCGTCAAGATCGTGCTCTACATTCTGGCGGCTTGGTTGTTGGCGCTGACCACGACCGGTATCAGCGGCTTCACCAATGTGGCGCACTGGTACGCCGAGCCGATCGTGTTCGAGAAGGTCGTGCTCTACACGATGCTGTTCGAAGTGGTCGGCCTCGGCTGCGGCTTCGGCCCGTTGAACAACCGGTTTTTCCCGCCGATGGGTTCGATCCTCTACTGGCTGCGGCCCGGCACCATTCGGCTGCCACCGTGGCCGGGCCGGATTCCATTGACGAAGGGTGATAGCCGCACTCCGTTCGATGCACTGCTCTACGCGGCACTGCTGGTACTGCTCGTCATCGCGGTCTTCTCCGACGGCGCCGGACCGGTGCCTGCCCTCGGCACGACGATCGGCGTGCTGCCGGTGTGGCAGATCTGGGCGGTGTTGGGCGTGCTGGCGGTGCTGGGACTGCGCGACAAGGTGATCTTCCTGGCGGCCCGTGGTGAGGTGTACGCCTCGTTCACCGCGGCGTTTCTTTTCGCCGCTTACGGCGTGGACATGATCGTGGGCGCAAAACTCGTCTGCCTGGTGATCTGGCTCGGTGCAGCGACATCCAAGCTGAACAAACACTTTCCGTTCGTGATCTCGACCATGATGAGCAACAACCCGGTGTTTCGGCCGAAATCCATCAAACGTGGCTTCTTCGAACACTTTCCGGACGACCTGCGCCCGGGCCGGCGTTCCCGTTGGCTCGCGCATTTCAGCACCGCGATCGAAGGGCTGGTGCCGTTGGTGCTGTTCTTCAGCCACGGCGGTTGGCCTACCGCGATCGCCGCATTCGTCATGCTGTGCTTCCACTTCGGCATATTGTCGTCCATCCCGATGGGGGTGCCTTTGGAGTGGAACGTTTTCATGATGTTCAGCGTGCTGGCGCTCTTCGTGGGGCACGCATCGGTTGGGCTGGCTGACCTGACCACCCCGCTGCCGATCCTATTGTTCGCGGTCGTGGCCGGCACCGTCGTGACCGGAAACCTGTTTCCGCGCAAGGTTTCGTTCCTGCCCGGGATGCGCTATTACGCCGGCAACTGGGACACCACGCTGTGGTGCGTCAAGCCGTCGGCCGAAGCGAAGATCGCCAAGGGAGTTGTCGCGATCGCCGCCATGCCCGCCGCGCAATTGGAGAAGTTCTACGGCAGCAAGGAAGCCGCGCAGATCCCGATGTATATGGGATATGCGTTCCGCGCGTTCAACACTCATGGCCGGGCACTGTTCACGCTGGCGCACCGAGCGATGGCCGGCCATAACGAGGACGACTACGTGCTGACCGACGGAGAACGAATCACCAGCACCGCCATCGGATGGAATTTCGGCGACGGCCATTTCAGCAACGAGCAGTTGGTCGCCGCGTTGCAGAAGCGCTGCCACTTCGAGCCAGGCGAGGTCCGTGTCGTGATGCTCGACGCACAGCCCATCCACCGGCAGACCCAGCAGTACCGACTGGTGGATGCAGCGACCGGCGAATTCGAACGCGGCTACGTGCAGGTGGCCGACATGGTGACCCGCCAACCGTGGGCTGACGACGTACCGGTGCATGTGCAGTCATAGCAACGACGGCCGGGCGTGACGACTATGCCACGCCCGGCCGTCGTCAACACCGCTAGGCGTTGGCGCGGACCTTCTTGGTCGCCTCGACCAGGTTGGCCAGCGACGCGTTCACCTCGTCGGAGTTTCGGGTCTTCAGTCCGCAGTCCGGGTTGACCCAAAGCCGATCCGCTGGAACGGCTTTCAGAGCTTCGTGCAACGACTTGGTGATCTCGTCGGTGCTCGGCACCCGTGGCGAGTGGATGTCGTAGACACCCGGTCCGACGCTGTTGGAGAAGCCGATCGAGTTCAGATCGTCGAGCACTTCCATGTGCGAGCGGGCCGCCTCGATCGATGTGACGTCGGCGTCCAGGTCAGCGATCGCGCCGATCACCTCACCGAACTCCGAGTAGCACAGGTGCGTGTGGATCTGCGTCGAGTCCTCCACCCCCGACGTCGCCAGCCGGAACGAGCCGACCGCCCAGTCCAGGTAGGCCTTCTTGTCAGCGTCGCGCAGCGGCAACAGCTCGCGCAGCGCGGGCTCGTCGACCTGGATCACTGCGATACCAGCTGACTGCAGGTCCACCGTCTCGTCGCGGATCGCCAGCGCCACCTGGTAGGCGGTGTCGGCCAGGGGCTGGTCATCGCGAACGAACGACCACGCCAGGATCGTCACCGGACCGGTGAGCATTCCCTTGACCGGCTTGTCGGTCAGCGACTGCGCGTAGGTGGCCCACTCCACCGTCATCGGGTGCTGGCGGGTCACGTCGCCGAAAAGAACCGGCGGACGAACGCAGCGGCTGCCGTAGGACTGCACCCAGCCGTTCTTGGTGGCGAAGAAGCCGTCCAACTGCTCGGCGAAGTACTGCACCATGTCGTTGCGCTCCGGCTCGCCGTGCACCAGCACATCGAGGCCCAGCTGCTCCTGTAGCGCGATCACGTCGGCGATTTCGGACCGCATCCGGCGGGTGTACTCCGCCTCGTCGATCTCACCGGCGACCAGCGCGGCCCGCGACTTCCGGATCTCGACAGTCTGCGGGAACGACCCGATCGTGGTCGTCGGCAGCGGCGGCAGGTGCAGGCGATCGCTCTGCGCCTCACGGCGTTTGGCCGCCGGCCCGCGCTCGGTACCCCCGGACTTCGCGATCGACTCGATGCGCTCGCGCACCTTTTCGTTGTTCAGCCGCGGGTCCTTCTGGCGCGACGCGACCGCAGCGTTGGATTCCGCGATCTCGTCGGCCACCGCATCGCGGCCGTCCTTCAGTGCCTTGGCCAATGTGGCGACCTCGTGCACTTTTTCGGCGCCGAACGCCAACCAGCTGCGTAGCGCGTCGTCCAGGTCGGTCTCGGGTTCCAGCGAATACGGCACGTGCAGCGTCGAGCACGACGTAGATACGGCAACTGCGCCAACCGAATCCTGCAGGCCGGCCAGCGTGCTCAGCGCCGCCTGTAGGTCGGTGCGCCAGATGTTGCGGCCGTCGACGATGCCGGCCACCAACGTCTTGCCGCTCAACTCGGGCACCGCGCCGATCGCAGTGTGTGAGCCGTAAACCAGATCGACACCGATTGCCTCGACCGGCGTACGCGCCAGCGCGGTCAGGCTTTCGCCGAGGTCACCGAAGTAGGTGGCCACGTGAATCGCAGGCCGCGTGTCCAGTGCTCCCAGGGTGTTGTAGACCCGCTCGGCGAGCGCGGGCGCATCGGCAGAGATGTCGGTCACCAGTGCCGGCTCGTCGATCTGCACCCACGCCACGCCTTCGTCGGCGAGTTGGCCGAGCAGATCGCCGTAGAGCGGAACCAGCTCGTCGAGTCGCTCGATCGGAGCGCCGGCACCGTCGACCGCCTTGCTCAGCAGCAGGAACGTGATCGGGCCGATGATGACCGGACGGGCCGTAATGCCTTGGTCACGAGCCTCTTTGAGCTCTGACAGCACCTTCTCGGGGTGCAGGGAGAACCGGGTGTTCGGGCCGATTTCCGGGACGATGTAGTGGTAGTTGGTGTCGAACCACTTGGTCATCTCCAGCGGCGCGACGTCCCCGTTGCCGCGAGCGGCGGCGAAGTAGCGGTCGAGGTCGTCGGAGACGGACTGCACGCGTTCGGGCAGCGCGCCCAGCAGCACGGCGGTGTCGAGCACCTGGTCGTAGTAGGAGAAGGTGTTCACCGGCACCGAGTCAAGACCGGCGGCGGCCAGTTGGGCCCAGGTGTCGTGGCGGATGGTAGCGGCGACCTTTTCCAGGTCCGATCGGCTGGTCTTGCCCTTCCAGTAGCCCTCGGTGGCGCGCTTGAGTTCGCGCTTCGGGCCGATGCGCGGTGAGCCGGTGATGGTGGCGGTAAACGGCGTTGCATTCACTGTGAGTTTCGTCCTTCAATCGACGGGGTGGTCACCGCCAACGGACGCACAACCGGTCCGGCGCAGCGCACACAGCACTGCAACCGTTACGGCCAGACGCCCATTCCACGAGGCGGTGAGCCGCCAGGCGCGGCGCGCCCGGCACAGTCGGCAGGTCTTCGGACTCACAGGCGTGCACCGGATGGTGCTCCTACTGGCCGTCGCTTCCCGATCTTGCGATCAGTGCTATTGACGGCGGTCGTTCCTGCATACCGCTGCGGGACAGTCCCGGACTCACACCGGGTTCCCTCTTACGAAGCGCATCTAACCTGCTTCGCTCGATGCCGACTCCGTCGTGAGCGACGAAATCGGCAGACCGACTGCACGGTGGACATTACCTGGTTGACGGCCGCGAACCGCTGGTAGCCAGCGCCTCGGCGATCGGCAGGTCGCCGTTGTTGAAGTCGACGGTCCGGTGGATCGTCGAGTCGTCGCGCAGTGCTGCGGCGGCGACCAATGCGACATCTTCGCGTGAGACCGCTCCCTTTTCGGCACCGTCGTGGTCAGGACCGGCGCCCACTTCGATCCGGCCGGTAGCCGGGTCCAGTGTGAGGCGGCTGGGTCCCAGCACGGTCCAGTCCAGGTCGGTGGCGCGAAGATGGGCGTCCGCGGCCGCTTTCGCCTCGGCGTAGGGGTAAAACGAATTATCTTCCGGCACGCCGTGATCCGGTCCCGCGCCGAAATATGACACCATCACGAACCGCCGCACGCCGGATTGCCCGGCGGCATCGATCACCCGGATTGCGGCGTCGCGGTCGACGGCGTAGGTGCGGGCCGCATCGCCACCGCCGGCGCCAGCGGAGAACACCACGGCCTCATGGCCGGCCAGCAGATCGGCCAGCGCTGGCGTATCCAGATGCTCGATATCTGCGACGACGGGGTGGGCGCCGGTGGCGGCGACGTCGTCGGCGTGATCGGGATTACGGATGACCGAAGTCACCTGATCCCTGTGGTCGGTGAGGATGCGGGCCAGATGCAGGGCGACCTTGCCGTGGCCGCCGATGATGACGATGCGGGACATGCTGTCGACGCTACCGACCGGTAGGGCACCCCGGCAGCGGCCCAACTAAGCGGTTGGTCAACAATCGGAAGAAGTAATCAAGGCATAAGGAGATACGTCATGGCTGAAGCCGTCATCGTCGAGGCAGTTCGTTCACCGGTCGGTAAGCGAAACGGCGGGTTGTCCGGCGTCCACGCCGCCGACCTTTCCGCGCAGGTACTCAACGCCCTCGTACAGAAGGCCGGCATCGACCCGGCGCTGGTCGACGACGTGATCTGGGGCTGCGTGATGCAGGCCGGGGAGCAGGCCCTCGACATCGCGCGCACAGCGGTGCTGACGGCCGGCTGGCCGGAGTCCGTTCCCGGTGTCACGGTCGACCGGCAGTGCGGGTCCAGCCAGCAATCAATCCACTTCGCCGCCGCGGGTGTGGTCGCCGGACACTACGACGTGGTCGTCGCGGGCGGTGTCGAGTCGATGTCGCGGACCCCGATGGGCGCCTCACTGGCCAACGGCGGTCGGCCGTACTCACAGACGTTCCTGGACCGTTACCACGGCCAGATCCCCAACCAGGGCATCGGCGCGGAGATGATCGCCGAGCAGTGGGGTTTCGATCGGACCGCGGTCGACCAGTTCTCGCTGGGCTCGCACGAAAAAGCGGCGGCCGCACAGGATTCCGGCGCCTTCGATGACCAGATCGCGCCGATCAAGGACCAGGACGGTAACCCCGTGCTCAAGGACGAGGGCATCCGTCGCGGCACGCCGATCGAGAAGATGGCCCAGCTCAAGCCCGCGTTCAAGGAAGACGGCGTGATCCACGCCGGCAACTCCAGCCAGATCTCCGACGGATCGGCCGCGTTGCTGTTCATGTCCGCGGAGAAGGCAAAAGAGTTGAAGCTCAACCCGATTGCCAAGGTGCACACCGCCGTGCTGGCCGGCGCCGACCCGGTGATCATGCTGACCGCGCCGATCCCGGCCACCCAGAAGGCGCTGAAGCGTTCCGGTCTGTCGCTGGACGACATCGGCGTCTTCGAGGTCAACGAGGCCTTCGCGCCGGTGCCGCTGGCCTGGCTGAAGGACATCGGTGCCGACGAGAAGAAGCTCAACCCCAACGGCGGCGCGATCGCGCTCGGCCACCCGCTCGGCGGATCCGGCGCGCGGATCATGACCACGATGCTGTATCACATGCGGGACAAGGGAATTCGTTACGGCCTGCAGACCATGTGTGAGGGCGGCGGCCAGGCCAACGCCACCATCGTGGAGCTGCTGTGACCGAGGCCGCGGTGCTCACTGAGCGCCACGACGACGTCCTCGTCATCACCATCAACCGACCGGAGGCGCGCAACTGCGTCAACGGGGCCGTCAGCATCGGCGTGGGTGACGCGCTCGAGCAGGCACAACTCGACGCCGACGTGCGCGCGGTGGTGATCACCGGCGCGGGAGACAAATCCTTCTGTGCCGGAGCGGATCTCAAGGCCATCTCGCGCCGCGAGAATCTGTACCACCCCGACCACGGCGAGTGGGGTTTCGCGGGCTACGTCCACCACTTCATCGACAAGCCGACGATCGCGGCGGTCAACGGGACCGCGTTGGGTGGGGGCACCGAGCTGGCCCTGGCCAGTGACCTGGTGGTGGCCGAGGAGCGCGCGCAGTTCGGGCTGCCGGAGGTCAAGGTCGGCCTGCTCGCCGGCGCGGGTGGCGTGTTCCGCATCGCGCAGCAACTGCCCCGCAAGGTGGGAATGCAGATGCTGCTGACCGGTGAGCCGATCAGCGCCCGCGAGGCCGCGGACTGGGGACTGATCAATGAGGTCGTCGCAGATGGCACTGTGCTGAAAGCCGCACTGGCACTGGCCAAGCGGATCACCGTCAATGCGCCGTTATCAGTGCAGGCCAGCAAGCGGATCGCTTGTGGTGCTGATGACGGAGTCATTCCCGACGAGGAGCCCGGATGGGCTCGCACCGCTCGCGAGTTCTCGACACTGCTGCGCACCGAGGACGCCAAGGAAGGACCGTTGGCGTTCGCCGAGAAGCGTAAGCCGGTGTGGAAGGCACGCTGACCCAAGGCGATCGCAAGCGCGGCGAAGCCGGGCGCAGCGGGTCGCCGCATATTAAGGCGATCGCAAGCGCGGCGAAGCGCTAGCGCGCCAACGTGTTCACCGCGAGGCCGAACACGCGGGGGAGCGCGCTGGACGCCGGGACGATCGCGCGCCGGCCGGCCCGTGTCGCGGTGCTCAACACCAGCGCACGGGTGAGCAGCCGATAGTCGCGGGTGATTCGGCGCCACTCCTTCTCGTACGACGACGGGTTACCGTCGACGATCGCGGCCACGGCGGCGCGGGCCTGCTTGACGGCCAGGCTGACGCCTTCGCCGGTCAGCGCGTCCTCGTATCCCGCTGCGTCGCCGACCAGTAGAACGCGCCCGGCGACTCGGCGCGAAACCACTTGCCGCAGTGGGCCGCAGCCGCGGGCCCGCCCACGTCGGCCGTCGGCGAGGCGCTGCGCCAGCCGCGGGAACCACGCGAGCTCTGGCCGACCACTAGACAGGATCGCAACGCCGACCAGGTCGGGTTCGACCGGTGTCACGTAGGCCTCGCCCCACGGCGACCAGTACACCTCGACGAACTCCGACCACGCGGGCACTGCGAAGTGCCACCGGACGCCGTAGCGTCGCGGCGTTCCGGCTACCGCACTGATGCCGACGGCGGAGCGCACTGTCGAGTGCAGGCCGTCGGCCGCCACCAGCCATTTCGCCCGCACACCAGCCGCGGTGACGCCCGTCGAATCCTGTTCGATGGTGCTGATGCGCGTCGAAACCCATTCGGTGTCTTGCTCTTTGGCTCGTGCGGCGAGCGCTGCGTGCAGCGTGGTGCGCCGCACACCGCGGCCTGGGCTGTCCCGACCCGCCTTGTCCCGAAAGCGCGCCTCGGCGCGCCGATGCTCGTTCAGGTAGGCGATGCCCCGAATCGGGAGTCCGGCCGGGTCCACGCCGAGCGACGTCAGCTCGGCCAGCCCGCCGGGCATCAGACCCTCGCCACACGCTTTGTCGATCGGCATGTCCCGTGGTTCGGCGACAATCACCGAAAGGCCATGGCTGCGAGCGTGTAACGCCGTGGCCAGCCCGCCGGGACCGCCGCCGGCGACCAGAAGGTCCGCGTCATAGGGGCTCATGCGTAGCCCAGCGCCGCGTTTTCTACGCGGATCCGGACCGTGAGCAACAGGGCGTTGGCCACCGTGAAGCACAGCGCGGTCAGCCATGCGGTGTGGATCAGCGGAAGCGCGACGCCTTCGGTGACGACGGCCACGTAGTTTGGGTGGTGCAGCCAGCGATAGGGACCCCGTCGAACCAACGCCGCGCCCGGAACCACGATCACCAGTGTGTTCCACCGATGGCCCAGTGTCGTCACACACCACCAGCGCAACAACTGAGTCAGCGCCGCCAGCACGAGCATTGGCCAACCCAGCCACGGGATGAACGGCCGGTGCAATGCCCACACCTCGAGAACGCATCCGAGCAGCAGCGCCGCGTGGATGCTGACCATCACTGGATAGTGGTTGTGGCCGAACTCCTTGCCGCCGTGGGCGAAAGCCCATCGGGCGTTGCGCTTGGAGACGATCAGCTCGACCACTCGCTCGACGCCGATGGCCAGAATCAGCCAGTAGTACATGCCCTTACCAGCCGAGCAGCACGAGTTCGGAGCAGAACGCCGGTCCCATGGCGATCATCAGCCCGAACGATCCCGGCGCGGGCGGGTCGGCCATGTTCGCCCGGAGGACGTCCAGTACCGAGACTGAAGACAAGTTGCCGTTGTCGCGCAACGATTTTCGGGTGTGATCCATAGCGTTTGGCGGAAGGTCCAGAGTGTTCTCGATAGCCTCGATCACTTTGGGTCCGCCGGGGTGGCACACCCACGTCGAGATGTCCGACGTGGTCAGGCCGTGGTCGCCCAGAAAATTCCGGACGTCATCACCGACGTATTTTTCGGCAACGGTCGCCACCTCGGTCGACAGCTTGATCTTGAAACCCGTGCTGCCGATATCCCAGCCCATCACATCTTCGGTGTCGGGGTAGATCCGGCTGCGGGTGGCCAGCACCCTGGGCCCGGCAGGGGTGTGGTCGGCCCCTTTGCCGACGACGGCAGCGGAGCCGTCACCGAACAGGCTGCTGGCTACCAGATTCGCAACCGAATGGTCGTCGCGCTGCAGCGTCAGGGAACACAACTCGACGGCCAGCAGTAGCCCGACGTGGTCGGGGAATGCGAGCAGGTAGTCGTGCATGCGGGCCACTCCCGCAGCGCCTGCAACGCAACCGAGCCCGAACAGCGGTATCCGTTTGACGTCGGGACGCAGCCCGAGGCGCGTCGCCAACCGGGCCTCGACGGTAGGCACCGCCAAGCCGGTCACCGTCGTCGAGAACACCACATCGACATCGGCAGGCGCGACGTGAGCGGCGTCCAGCGCCGCAAGAATCGCACGTTCGGCCAGCGTCATAGCGACGTCGATATAGATGTTGTTGGCTTCGGTGAACCCCTGCAGCGAGCCGTATTCTTCCAGCGGCAACGCGAGCCGGCGCTTCTCGACACCCGCGCTTTCGCCGAAACGGTCGAACTGCCGGCCGGCTATTCCAGTCAGGCCGGACATTGCTTCGGCCTGACTGACCTGGTAGGGCGGGAACTCGAGCGCCACCGCGGCGATCGATGGGGTGGTTTCCATGTTGGCCTTTGCCCCTTGCGGTTGGGGGGAAACGTGGGTGCGTCTGCTCATGTTATTCATCACGGTTCAGCAGCGGTATGGGTTCACTCCGAGTAGTTGATACTTACCGTGCAGGTGCCGAATTTCACTGAATGCGGGTCGGCCAATCGATGTGACGGCGGACACTCCGGTTTGCCGACCGGTGTACAGGGCAACAACTGAACACAATGTCCACTTCCATACGATCGGTAGGTTGAAACTGTGCGAATCCTTGTGACCGGGGCGACCGGATATATCGGATCGCGTCTGGTCACAGCGCTCCTCGCGGCCGGTCATGAGGTGTTAGCCGCTACCCGCGACCCCGAGCGGTTGGGGAGCTTCGGGTGGATCGGTGACGTCACGGTCGTGCAACTCGACGCTGCCGACCCGGAATCGGCACGTGCTGCGCTGGCTGCCGCCGGTCCGGTCGACGTCATCTACTACCTGGTGCACGCCATCGGTCAGCCGGGATTCCGCGACGCCGACCGTGCGGCGGCCGGCAACGTCGCCGCGGCGGCCAAGGACGCCGGCGTTGGCCGCATCGTTTACCTGGGCGGTTTCGTTCCGTCGGACGAGGAGCTGTCCGAGCACCTGGCCAGTCGAGCGGAGGTGGCCGAGGCGCTGACGATCGACGGCGGACCGGAAGTGGTGTGGCTCGGCGCCGCCGTGATATTCGGCGCCGGCTCGACGTCGTTCGAGATGCTGCGTTACGTCGCGGACCGGTTCCCGGTGATCCCGGTACCGAAGTGGATGAAGCACCCGATCGACCCGATTTCCATCCGCGACGTGCTGTACTACCTCGTCGCGGCCGCCGACGCCGACCAGGTTCCGGCGGGCGCGTACGACATCGCCGGGCCGGACACCACGTCGTACCGCGACCTGCTGTCGACCTATGCGCGTATCGCCGGCACCTGGCAGGCCGGTCTGCCGGTGTGGGGTATCGACACCACACTGGCATCGCGGGTGACCGCGTTGGCGCTGCCGGTGCCCGACGGACTGGCCGCTGACCTGGTCGAGTCGCTCGACTATCCGATGCGGGCGAGCGGCCGCGGCCTGCGCGATCTGGTTCCCGATCCGCCGGGTGGGCTGCTGTCGATCGAGAACGCCATCAGCCTCTCGCTGTGTCGTCACCGGCCGCGTCCGGTCAACGCTCTCACCGATCCACATCACCTTGCCGACAGCGATCCGGCCTGGGCCGGTGGCGACGCACTGCGGCTGCGCCGACTTGCGTGCATGGTGTTGCCGTCGATCGCGCGACCCGGCCTCGGCTTGGTTAATGTTGTCCCCGGCCCGATCGCCGGCGTATTGCGGACCGGGCTCGACATCCTGATCACGCTGACACCGAAGGTGCACCTGTGACGAATGCACAACGAAGCGCTCAAGCCGGGCGGCGTAATGGCTGATGTGTCTCGCTCGCCCAGCGCTCTGGAAGAGATCCGCCGCGGCGTTGTCAATGTCGCTGTGCCGCATAACGAACCGCCGTCGACCGTGCGCCGCAGGCGCGTCATCGTCGCGATCGTGCTGGTGCTGGGCGCCGCGGCACTGAGTCTCGCGCTGCAAAAGCATCCCGGCGACGCGGCGTTCTTCTGGTGGTCGATGGCGCTGGCCGGGGTGTGGGCGCTCGGCGCGTTCGCCTCCGGGCCGCTGCATCTCGGCGGCGCCCGCTGGCGCGGCCGCAACCAGCGTCCGGTGGTCAGCGGCACCGTCATCGGTCTGCTGCTCGGCGGGATCTTTATCGCGGGCGGGCTGGTCGTCCGGGAGATCCCGGTCGTCGCCGAGTTCATCACCCGGCTGCTGCGCTACACCGACCAGGGATCGTGGCGGCTGACCATGGCCGTCGCGCTGCTGGCCGCCGTGGCCGAAGAGCTGTTCTACCGGGGCGCGCTCTACACCGCGCTGGCCCGTCACCACCCGTTGGTGATCTCCACCGTCATCTACGCGATCGCGACGCTGGCCAGTAGCCGTAACCCGATGCTTGCCTTCGCCGCGCTCATCCTCGGCACGGTGTGCGCACTGGAGCGTCGTGCCACCGGTGGGGTGCTGGCGCCGATCCTGACCCACTTCATGTGGACGCTGGTCGTGCTGCTGGGTCTGCCGCCGCTGTTCGGTTTGTAAGCCTTCAGCCTTCGGTGCTCAACTATCTTTGAAGGCCGGCGTGCGGTGCTGCTGGAAAGCCCTTGCGCCCTCACGGAAATCGTGCGAATGCAGCAGCAGTGACTGACCCTCGAGCTCACGCTGCAGAGTCGGCTCCAACTCGGTGAGCGTGGCCGCATTGATCGCGTGCTTGGTTTTGGCGAAGGCCACCGCGGGACCAGCCAGCAGGCTTGCGATCACCTTGTTCACCTCGGCGTCGAAGTCGTCGGCCGGGTAGACGGCGGTGACCAACCCGGCGGCCAGTGCCTCGGCGGCGGGCAGTCGCTCGGCCAGCAAGGCCATCCGCATTGCCCCGATGCGACCGATCGCGGCGGCGATGAGCGCCGAGGCGCCGCCGTCCGGCATCAGGCCGATCTTGGTGAACGCAAGCATGAAAAACGCCTTCTCCGATGCCAATACAAGGTCGCAGGCCAAAGCGATGGAGACGCCGATACCTGCCGCTGGGCCCTGAATCACCGCGACGACCGGGCGCGGCAGCGTCGTGATCGCTCGCACCAGCCGGTTGGCCGCCAAGATCAGCGCGTCTCCGGGTCCGCCGCCGGCGAGGTCGTCGGCGCTCATCCCGGCCCCGGAGCAGAAGCCGCGGCCCGCACCGCCGAGTCGGACGACCTTCACCCGGGGATCGTCGGCCGCCTGCTCCATCGCATCGGCGAGTCCTTCGAACACCGGAAGCGTCAGCGAGTTCAAGCTGTCCGGACGGTCGATTGTCACCGACAGCACGCCGTCGGCCAGATTTACCGCAAGTCCGTCGACGGGGGCCAGGGCGTCGATTCCGGAATCGATGGCAGTCATTGCTCGACTTTAAGCCCCGGGGTTCAGCGGCCACCACGTCGACTGCGAAGATGCCACGTGAGTGAAGTGTCGACCCGCTGCGCCCGGCTTCGCCGCGCTGGCGATCGCCACGTGAGTTATGTGTCGACAAGGAGGTCGGTTGAGATGGCGGGTCCGCTGACAGGGATGCGAGTCGTCGAACTCGCGGGAATCGGGCCGGGCCCGCACGCCGCAATGATCCTCGGCGACCTCGGTGCCGACGTCGTACGCGTCGACCGGCCCGGCGCCAGCGGCGCCGACCCCACGCTGCGCAACCGCCGGTTCGTGGTCGCCGACCTGAAATCCGCTGAAGGCCGCGAGCTGGTGCTCAAGCTCGTCGCGAAGGCCGACGTGCTGATCGAGGGTTTTCGGCCGGGCGTCACCGAACGTCTGGGGCTCGGCCCGGATGACTGCGCGAAGGTCAACGACCGGCTCGTCTACGCCCGGATGACCGGCTGGGGCCAGACCGGGCCGCGCAGCCAGCAGGCCGGCCACGACATCAACTACATCTCCCTCAACGGTCTGCTGCACTCCATCGGCCGGGTGGGCGAGCGGCCGGTGCCGCCGCTCAACCTGGTCGGCGACTTCGGCGGCGGGTCGATGTTCCTGTTGCTCGGGATCCTGTCGGCGCTGTGGGAGCGGCAGACCTCCGGCAAGGGCCAGGTCATCGACGCGGCGATGGTCGACGGGTCATCGGTGCTGGCGCAGATGATGTGGGGGATGCGCGACATGGGCGTGTGGACCGACGAGCGCGGTACCAACATGCTCGACGGCGGCGCGCCCTACTACGACACCTACGAGTGCGCCGACGGCCGTTACGTCTCGGTGGGGGCCATCGAGCCGCAGTTCTACGCGGCGATGTTGGACGGGCTCGGCCTCAACCCCGCCGACCTGCCGGCGCAGAACGACCGCTCCCGCTGGCCCGAGTTGCGGGCCCGGTTCACCGAGGTGTTCGCCAGCAAGGACCGCGACCACTGGGCCAAGGTGTTCGCTGATTCCGATGCGTGCGTGACGCCGGTGCTGGCATTCGGTGAGGTCGAGATCGAGCCGCACATCACCGAGCGCAACACCTTCTACCGGGTCGGCAACGGCCTGCAGCCGCTGCCGGCGCCGCGGTTCTCGCGCAGCATCCCCCACGAGCCCCGTCCACCGCGCAAGCCGGGATCCGACACCGAATCCGTTCTCAACGACTGGGTATAGTCCCGGCCAACCAGTGGGTCGGCTCGCCCGAGCCGGCCGCTTCTCGACACCCTCTCCTGCTGAAAGGAATGCGCGTGCAGATCAGCGATGCCGTAGCGCTCGTCACCGGCGGTGCCTCCGGATTGGGCCTCGCCACCACTCGACGGCTGCTCGACGCCGGCGCGCAGGTGGTTGTGCTCGATCTCAAGGGCGAAGAGGTGGTCCGCGAACTGGGCGACCGGGCGCGCTTCGCACCCGCCGACGTGACGGACGAGAATGCGGTGACCGCTGCACTGGACATCGCTGCTTCCCTCGGCCCGCTGCGCATCGTGGTCAACTGCGCGGGCACCGGCAACGCCGTCAAGACCTTGGGTAAGGACGGCCCCTTCCCGCTCGCGGCCTTCCGGAAGGTCGTCGAGATCAACCTGATCGGCACTTTCAACGTGCTGCGACTGGGTGCCGAGCGGATCGCCCAGCAAGATCTCGTCGGCGAAGAGCGCGGCGTCATCATCAACACCGCGTCGGTCGCGGCCTACGACGGCCAGATCGGTCAGGCGGCGTACTCGGCGTCAAAGGGCGGCGTCGTCGGCATGACGCTGCCGATCGCGCGCGACTTGGCCAGCAAGGGCATCCGGGTGGTGACGATCGCTCCCGGCCTGTTCGACACCCCGCTGCTGGCCGGTCTGCCCGAGCCGGCCCGCGAGTCGCTCGGCAAGCAGGTGCCGCACCCCAGCCGTTTGGGCAACCCCGACGAGTACGGCGCGCTGGCGGTGCACATCGTCGAGAACCCGATGCTCAACGGCGAAGTCATCCGGCTGGATGGCGCCATCCGGATGGCGCCGCGGTAACCGCACACAAAAAAGCCCCCGCCTCGGCAGGGACCTTTGTGCTCAACAGGGCTACTCAACCGGGCTGGTGGCCAGGGCTGGTCTCGTTTAACGGAATCGCCAAAGGCGACACCGAGGCTGGCCATCGCCTCAACACGGCCGCGCTCGCAGTAGCGAGCGTGCGTCCCGCCTACTAGCTTGCGTTCGGCAGCGGATGCCAATCTTCGAGCTGCTCCGAGCACTCACCCTCGACTAACACGTCACCGTGGTAGAGAGCGTCGAAATCAACTTTGATCACGTCGGCACTGGCGTCATCGATCCACATGAGACGAGCCTATGGGCAACGTTTAAGGAATCTTTGAGTCACGATTCGGAAAATCATGGCAATTGTTACCGCCCGGTAGGGCCCTGCGGGCCGGACATCGCGTCCGGATGGTTGGAAGTGGGCTATTTGGCAGGCGTTCAACCACATATGCTCCGCAAATGTCCTGGTTATCGGGCGGCGCGTTGAACCACGGCCGCTGTCCGCCTCGTTCCCTTCATTGAGGCGTCGACGACGCGCTCAGATGTTGCCCCGGTAACTTATCACCGATAAGTTACCGTCGATATCGAAGCGGAAGGACAGTTCATGCTGCAGCAGATCGCCCGCCTTGCCATCGCAGGGCCGCGGCGCATACTCGCAGCTGCGGTGTTGGTTCTGGTGGCAGCCGCAGTATTCGGGCTTCCGGTCGCCAAGAGTTTGTCCGCCGGCGGTTTCCAGGACCCGGCCTCGGAGTCGGCGCACGCGATCAAGCTGCTGACCAACAAGTTCGGGCAGAGCGATCAGCAGCTGGTCATCCTGGTGACCGCGCCGGGCGGCGCGCAAAGCGGTCAGGCCCGCCGCATCGGCACCGACATCGCCGGTGAGGTCCAAGGGTCGGATGGGGTGTACAACGTCGTCTCGGCATGGACCGGGCCCAATCCTTCACGCCTGCTCGCCAACCTCGTCAGCAAGGATGGCAAGTCCGGGTTGATCGTGGCGAACCTCAAGGGCGGCGAGAACAACGCGCAGAACTACGCCAAGAAGATCGCATCCCGCGTCGTGCATGACCGTGACGGTGTCACGGTGCGCGCCGGCGGAGCGGCGATGGTGTACGACCAGATCAACCGCCAAAACGAGCGCGACCTGCTGCTGATGGAGTCGCTGGCGATCCCGCTCAGCTTCCTGGTGCTGGTGTGGGTGTTCGGCGGGCTGCTGACCGCGGCGCTGCCCGTCGTCCTGGGCGGGCTGGCCATTGTCGGATCGATGTCGGTGCTGCGGCTGATCAGCTTCAGCACCGACGTGTCCACCTACGCGCTGAATCTCAGCACCGCGCTCGGCCTGGCCCTGGCGATCGATTACACGCTGCTGATCATCAGCCGGTATCGCGACGAGCTGGCCGACGGCAGCGCCCCGGACGCCGCACTGATCCGGACCATGGCCACCGCCGGCCGCACGGTGTTGTTCTCGGCCACCACTGTCGCGTTGTCGATGGCGGTGATGGTGCTGTTCCCGATGTACTTCCTGAAGTCGTTCGCCTACGCCGGCGTGGCCACGGTGGCTTTTGTCGCGGCGGCCGCGATCGTGGTGACACCGGCGGCGATCGTGCTGCTCGGGCCGCGGTTGAATGCGTTCGACGTCCGCAAGCTCGGGCGTCGCATACTCGGTCGTCCGGACCCGGTGCACAAACCGGTGGAGCAGTTGTTTTGGTACCGGTCGACCACATTCGTGACGCAGCGAGCCGTTCCCATAGGTCTGGCGGTCGTCGCATTGTTGCTGATGCTAGGCCTTCCGTTCCTCGGGGTGAAGTGGGGTATGCCCGATGACCGGGTGCTGCCGACGTCCGCGTCGGCACATGCAGTGGGTGATCAGTTGCGTCACGATTTCGCCGATGACTCGGCGACCGCGGTGTCTGTTGTCGTCCCGGATGTTCGAGGGGTGCGTCCGGGCGACCTCAGCCGCTATGCCGCCGGCCTGTCACGGGTGGCCGGCGTCGCGGCCGTCTCGGCGCCGACCGGGACGTTCGTCGGCGGCAATCAGGTCGGGCCGCCGTCGGCGGCGACCGGAATGGCGCAGGGCAGCGCGTTCCTGACGATTGCCAGCACCGCCCCGCTGTTCTCAGAAGCCTCCGACACCCAGCTCGATCGCTTGCATGCGGTGCCCGGCCCGGCCGGGCAGTCGGTAGAGCTGGCCGGAATGGCTCAGATCAACCGCGACAGCGTGGATGCGATCACCACTCGGCTGCCGCTGGTGCTGGGTCTGATCGGGATCATCGCATTCGTCCTGCTGTTCCTGCTCACCGGAAGTGTGGTGCTCCCGCTCAAGGCGTTGGTGTGCAACATTTTATCGCTGACGGCAGCGTTCGGCGCATTGGTGTGGATCTTTCAGGACGGCCACCTCGGCGCGATGGGAACCACGCAGAGTGGCACGGTGGTGGCCAACATCCCGGTGCTGTTGTTCTGTGTCGCCTTCGGCTTGTCGATGGATTACGAAGTGTTCCTGGTCTCCAGGATTCGTGAGTACTGGCTGGCTGCGGTCGCATCGCATGCCGTGCCGCCAGACAACCGAACCAAGCGTGCCGACAACGACGAGAGCGTGGCTCTCGGGCTGGCGCGCACCGGCCGGGTGGTGACCGCCGCCGCGCTGGTGATGTCGATTTCGTTTGCGGCGTTGATCGCCGCGCAGGTGTCCTTCATGCGGATGTTCGGTACCGGCCTGACCTTGGCTGTGCTGGCCGACGCAACCCTGGTGCGGATGGTGCTCGTGCCGGCGTTCATGCACGTTCTGGGGCACTGGAGTTGGTGGGCGCCTAAACCGCTGGTGTGGCTGCACGACCGGATCGGGATCAGCGAGTCCGACTCCGTGCCATTGCCGACGGCGGCCGATCCGGCCCCCGGACGGCACCGTCGGTCCGACGAGGATCCGGCCATTCCCGTCGTCGCGTCCAGCGGGGCCGCACGTACTGCCGCGACGGTGGTCGATGGTCGCTGATCCCGCTACGGAGACTCTTCGCAGGCGGCGCGCCCCGCGCGGATCCGGCGATCTACTTCGAGACGAAATCCTTGATGCGGCAACCCAACTCCTGCTCGACATCGGGCAGGCCAAGGCGGTGTCGATCCGCTCGGTGGCCGAACGCGTCGGCGTGACCCCGCCGTCGATCTACCTGCACTTCCAAGACAAGGACGCACTCCTGGACGCGGTCTGTGCGCGATATTTCGAGAAGCTCGACGACGAGATGCAGCGGGTGTCCGCCCTGGCGCCGAACACCGTCGAGATTCTGCGAGCGCAGGGGCTGGCCTATGTCCGGTTCGCCGTCGAAAACCCTGAGCTGTACCGGATCGCGACAATGGGTGAGTGGAAGTCCAACAGCAGTGTTGATGCGGCCCTTGCCAGTTCGGCGTTCGAGCACATCTGCGCGAGCGTCAGGATGCTGATGGCTGAAGGCGTGCTCGCGCCGGGCGACGCGACCGGCATCGCGCTGGAACTGTGGAGTGCCGCGCACGGGGCGGCCTCGTTGCTGATCGCCAAGCCGCACCTGCCGTTCGGCGACGCCGATGCGTTCACCGACCGGGTGCTACGTGCGGTCTTCTCCGGCCATATGGTGACCGGCTTGGTCGGCGCCGACGCGACACCGCAGCAGGTGGTGGAATGGTTGACGGCGCTGGGGTCGCAAGGCTTCTCGGCGTGACGTCTTCGATTGCCGAGACCGTCGACCATCCGTTCTTCGCCCGGATCTGGCCCGCGATCGCCGCGCACGAGACCGAGCAGATGCGCGAATTTCGCCGGGCGAACCTGGCCGAACTGTCCGGCCGGATTCTCGAGGTGGGCGCAGGAACCGGGACTAACTTCGCGTTCTACCCGGAGACGGTGAAGCATGTCGTCGCGATCGAGCCCGAGCAGCGACTGGTCGGGCTGGCGCGCGAAGCGGCCGCCGGCGCACCCGTTCCGATCGAGGTCACCAACCGCACTGTGGAGAGTTTCTCGGCCGACGAGCCGTTCGACGCGGTGGTCTGCTCGCTGGTGTTGTGCTCGGTCGGCGAGCCCGATTCGGTTCTGCGGCAAGTGCTTTCGCTGCTGAGACCGGGCGGCGAGTTGCGCTACCTGGAACATATGGCCAGCACGGGGCTTCGCGGCCGGTTGCAGAGGTTTGTCGACGTGACCACGTTGTGGCCGAGGCTGGCGGGAAACTGCCACGCTCATCGTTACACCGAACAGTCGATTCGGGCCGCGGGATTCGAGATCGACCGCACCCGCACCGAGCAGGCATTTCCGGCGTGGGTGCCGTTGCCGGTCTCGGAGTTCGTACTGGGCCGGGCGCACCGCCCCGCCTAGTTCGGCCCGGCTAATTCAGCAGGGCGGGCAGTCGCTGCAGCAGGGTCGGAAGCGCGGTGCTGGCTGATTCGCGCACGATGATCGTGGCGGTGTCCGACAGCGGCGTGGGCTCCGGATTGACCTCGACGACCACGATCCCTCGGGCCAACGCCGCTTCGGGCAGGCTCGCCGCCGGGTAGACGATGCTCGAGGTGCCCACCACCACCACCAGATCGGCCGTCGTCGTCGCCTCCACGGCGTGCTGCCAGGGTCCCTGGGGCAGTGCTTCGCCGAACCACACGATGTCGGGCCGGATCAAACCCCCGCAATCGCACGACGGCGGCTCGATTTCCAGTGCCGGTTCGGTCATCTCGGGAAGCGCTCCGGTGTACGGCAAACCGCATGTTGCGCAACGGAAGTCGAACAGGCTGCCATGCAGGTGATGCACTGGCGAGCTGCCTGCACGCTCGTGCAGATCGTCGACGTTCTGGGTGACGACGCTGACTTCCGCGTGGTCCTGCCAGGCGGCGACGGCGCGATGACCGGGATTGGGTTCGACGCTGCTGGCCAGGTGATGCCGCCACAGATACCAGCCCCACACCCGCTCGGGGTTGCGCTCCCAGCCTTGAACACTGGACAACTCGTAGGGGTCGAACTTGGCCCACAGCCCGTTCTTGTCGTCACGAAACGTCGGCACGCCGCTCTCCGCGGAGATTCCCGCACCGGACAGCACCGTGATTCGCACTCCACCAAGATAGCTGGACTGCGGGATACTGATCGGGTGGAGCTGGGCGAGTGGCTGCGGGTTGACGGGCAGGCGGATCGGCCGCTGTTCGACCAGCTCCGCAACCAGATCATCGAGGCGATCCGGGCCGGAACGTTGCAGCCCGGCGCACGGTTGCCGACGGTGCGTGAATTGGCCGGCGAATTGGGCCTGGCCGTCAACACCGTGGCTCGTGCGTACCGCGAACTCGAGACGGTCGGCATCGTCGAAACCCGCGGTCGCTTCGGCACTTTCGTCGCCCGGGCGGACCCGGCGGACACGGCGATGGCGGCCGCCGCGGGTGCCTACCTCGACGTGGCGCGCGGACTGGGGCTCGGCAAGGCCGAGGCGCTCCGCTACCTGGAGACCTACGCCGAAGGCTGAGCCGCCAGCACCTTCACCAGGGTGCGCAGATTGCGGGTCGTGGTTGACGACTTGTACTTCTTCTTGCCCATCGTTTTGCCGATGGTGCTGTCCAGCGTGTGGTTCTTGGCCACCTGCCAATAGATCACGCCGGCCGGTTTGGGGCCGCGCTGGATCTTCTCGTCGGCACCCGCCTCGAGCGAGGCGAGCTCGTCGAGCACGTCGGTGTCGCTGACGAACGTGACGTACGACTGGTACCCGTCGACCTCGGGCTCGAACGGGTAGCCGTCGACGATCGACGTCAGCTTTGTAATCGGATAGACCAGCACCCATGCGTCATAGCCGAACTGCTGTCGCAGCGCCTTTTCCGCGGTCGCGCGAACCGCGTCGGCGCCCTGGGTCGATGTCAGCCTGACGTTGCCGGTGGCCAGGATGGTGCGTACGTCGGCGAGCCCGGCGTCGGTCAAGGCCGTTGCCACCTCGGCCATTTTCAGGTTGACGCCGCCGACATTGACGCCGCGCAGGAATGCCGCGTACTGGGTCATGAGCGCGATGGTAGCGACGTGCGAGAGTCGGGCCGTACGCTCTCGATATGGGGCGCCATGTGTTCGACGACAAGCTGCTGGCCGTGATCGCGGACAACTCTCTCGGCGTGCTGGCCACGCTCAAGCGGGACGGACGGCCGCAGCTGTCCAATGTCTCGTACTACTTCGACGCCCGGAACGCGGTGATTCAGGTATCGGTCACCGAACCGCGGGCCAAGACCCGCAACCTGCGCCGCGATCCGCGGGCGTCGCTGCATGTCAGCTCGGACGACGGCTGGTCGTACGCGGTCGCCGAGGGCACCGCGACGCTGACTCCGCCGGCCGCCGCGCCGGGCGACGACACGGTCGAGGCGCTGATCACGTTGTACCGCAACATTGCCGGTGAGCACTCGGACTGGGACGACTACCGGCAGGCGATGGTGACCGACCGTCGGGTGGTGCTGACCCTGCCGGTGGCACACATCTACGGCATGCCGCCGGGCCTGCGGTGAATCCCGCCGCGACGTCGAAGGCACGCTAGGCTTTCGGCATGGCTGAATCGGCGTCGGAAGACGACACCAAACGTAAATTCCGTGAGGCCCTCGAGCGCAAGAACTCGAAGTCGTCGGGCGGGGCGGACCACAAGGATCGCGGCGCCAAGCAGACCGGTGCACACGGCGCGGCCAGTAACCGCCGGGAGTTCCGCCGCAAGAGCGGTTAGCTCGCCAGCTCCTTCTCGTCTACCGTCACCAACCCGGCCTTAGTCAATCCGAAAAACGCTGCCGGAACCGCGAATTCGACCGCTGTCAGCACTTCCTGGAACCAGTGCGGCCGGCCGTTGTGGACCAGCGAGAGGACCCGTCCGACCGCGCTGATCAGCATCAGCCCCGCCAACGCGCGCACCTCGCCGGCGCGGATGGGCGACCGGCGCGCCGCGCGGAGCCAGGCCACGCCGTAGCCGGCGAAGTATGCGTTATAGAACCGCTCCCGGGAATCGACCGTCGCGTTAGCGTCCGTGGCGCCGGGAACCGAGGCGGTGCCGAGCGCGAGGTGGTAGATCCCGATGGCGACGCAGGACAGTCCGGTGAGCCCGGCCAGGTTTCTCAACGAGCGGCCGCTGCGGGCAGGTGTGCTGGCCATGCCTTCACGGTAATGCGTCAGCGAGCGGCGTCAGCCCTTTCTCGCGGCGTCGTTGACATTCGCGGTTAAGCCGAATTTCTCGACCAGCGTCAGCCAGTCGGCCGAGAGTACGAAGGTGGGCGGATCGTTCACGATGCCTACCGTGCCGGACCAGGAAAATCGTCGCCCGGAGATGGCGAGGTATGAGCCTCCGACGGTGAACGGTGGTATGCCGGGGACGGAGCGCTCATAACCGCGATCGTTCTCTCGCACCGCGCTGCGCGCATCGGGTGAATGACCTATGTACGACGCGCGGATACCGGGGTTGCCATTCACTTCGTCCCGCTACGTGTGGTTGGGTGAGAACGGTGTAAGTCGTTTGACGGAAGGGATGCGTCGTTGAGCGTGCAGATCTGCCTGGCGCAGGACACCGACGCCGATCAACTGCTGTCCGAGAATCCATTGGCGCTGGTGGTCGGCATGCTGCTCGACCAGCAGGTGCCGATGGAGACCGCGTTCGCCGGTCCCAAGAAGATCGCCGACCGGATGAGCGGTTTCGACGCCGCCGAAATCGCTGACTACGACCCGGACAAGTTCGCCGCATTGTGCTCGGAAAAGCCTGCGATACATCGCTTTCCGGGCTCGATGGCCAAGCGGGTCCAAGCGCTGGCGAGGATCATCGTCGACGACTACGACGGCGACGCCGCCGGGCTGTGGACCGCCGGTGATCCCGACGGGCCGGAGGTGTTGCGACGACTCAAGGGTCTGCCCGGGTTCGGCGAGCAGAAGGCTCAGATCTTTCTGGGCTTGCTCGGCAAGCAGTACGCGGTGACTCCTAAGGGCTGGCGCGCCGCGGCAGGCGAATTCGGTAAGGCCGGCACGCACGTTTCGGTTGCTGACATCGCCGACGCGGGTTCGCTGGAGAAGGTGCGTTCGTACAAGAAGCAGATGAAGGCGGCCAAGAAGGCGGCAGGGAAGGCGACACCGTGAAGACACATCTGAATTGCCCGTGTGGCGAGGCGATCACCGGCAAAGACGAAGACGAATTGGTCGACCTGACGCAGGCCCACCTGGCCAGCGCGCATCCTGGTCTGGAGTACGACCGGGACTCGATCCTCTTCATGGCCTATTAGGCCATGAACGACTGGCACGGCATGGCCTATTAGGCCATGAACGACTGGCACGGCATGGCCTATTAGGCCATGAACGACTGGCACGGCATGGCCTATTAGGCACCTACTAGACGGCAAATCCGCCGGCGCGCACGACGATGGGCGCGACGGCGGATGGCCTGGCCTGGGGTTACGGCACCACCGTCGAGCCGATGGTCGGCATGAACTGGCACTGCTTGTCCTTGGTGCTGACCTGCCCGAAGACCGTCGACATGATGCTGCCCGATCCGGTGTCGACGGTGGCGGTCAACGTGGTCGGTCCCTGCGGGTTGATGTCGGCCTGCGGCTTGAGCGTCGCGCTGCCGGACTTGCCGCTGGTGAGGTTGACCCAGGTGACGTTCAGCGGCAGCTTCTGCACGTCGGCGGGTCCCGACGTGCCGATCGCAGTGAATACGTAGGCAGTCTGTCCCGCGGCCGGACCCGGCGCCGGAATCTTGGCCGGCCCGGCCACTGACAGCACCGGCGCCATGACGGTGCCGCCGTCCCCTCCGCAGTTGTTGCTGATCGACGGGTACATGAAATCCTGGGTGGGCGGCGAGTCCGGGCTGAAGGTCGGCGTGGCCGCCTCCGGCGCGGGCGCCGGCGCGGCGGCGGGCGCAGGTGCCGGTGCGGCGGCCGGCACAGGAGCCGGTGCAGACCCAGCGGCAGCCACCGGGACGGCGTTCGCGGGGGCCGGTGCGGCGGCGGGCGCGGGACCCGCTGCGTGGACCGGGTCGATACCCGTCGGCAGGTGCGCCTGAGCGCCTGGCTCCACACCGGGCGGGACGACGTGCGCCGTCGAGGCGGCTTCCGGCGATCCAGCGAACTGGTTCACCGATGCCGCAACGTTTTTCGACTCTTCGGGCGCCGACGGGTTTTTGCTGAATGCCTGTGCCGCGGCCATCAGCAGCTGCGTTGCCTGCTCGGGGTTGCCGGCGGCTTCCTGGATGATCGGGCTCAGCTCGGACATAGCGGGCAGTCCCGGCAGTCCAGGGAGTCCGGGCAACTGCTTTGCCGGCAGCGGTGCCGGGGGTGCCGCCGGGTCGGCGGCCGCGGTGGGGGACAGGGCCACTGCTGCGCTGGCTGCGACGGCCGCGGCGGCGAAGGTGCTGATCAGGTTGCGTGCGATGTTCATGGTGTCTCCCCAGTCGTCGAAGTTGGTGGTGGCCGGCTAGCGCCCGGTGGCGCTAGCCGGCCGGTAGCTCGGTCAGGGCAGGGCGGAAACCGGGAACAGCGACGCGCCCGCTGCGGCGGGCAGGATCGGTGCGGCCGCCAGCGGCAAGGTCGCCGGTGCTGCCGTCAACGGCAGGGACGCCGCGGGTGCAGCAGCAGCGGCAGGGATGCCCGCCGCCGAGGCGAGTCCGCTGCTGAGCGGTGATCCGGTGAACAGCGAGGTCAGGTCGCCGGGCAGCGACACCTGCTGTGGCAACGGGAACGGCAGCCCCGGGATCTGCGGCAGGTTCAACTGAGCTTGGGGCAGCATCCCTGCGGGGTTGGTCGCCGGCGAAGCCGCAGCTGGAACGGCCGGCGTCAGACCCGGAAGGCTGAGACCCGGTGTCGACGTTGCGGCCGGAGCCGGACTGGTCAGCCCGGGAATGCCGAGACTCGGTGCCGACGTCGCGGCCGGAGCGGGGGAGGTCAGACCCGGAATGCCAAGTCCGGGTGTCGCGCTCGTCGCGGGCGTCGTGGGCGACGCCAAGCCCGGAAGCAGCGACGTAGCTCCCGGCGTGGTTGCAGCTTGCTGCGGCATCTTGATCGCCGCGCTGGCCAGCGGCGGCGGCGTGGCCTGCTGACCGCCCAGTGCGCCGGCGACGCTTTGCAGCAGCTGGGGCGCCTGGGCCGCAGTGCCGACGAGTTGCTGGCTGATGTCGGGCGCGGGCACCGGTGCCGGGTCGGCATGGGCTGTGCCCATCAAGCCGCCCATGAGCAACGCAGCCGACGATCCCGCCACGACGGCCGTGGCGCGTACGAAGGTCTTAATGGTTGACATGATTCTCCTGAATCTCGATGAACAAGTCCTCGGCGCAGACGATCCGCCTGATGACGAAGTGACTCAAGTGACACGTGTGGCATTTATGGGACCGTTACTGAACCGAGCGGTTGCGGTGACCGAGCGACCTCGCGGCGGGAACTGCGGTGCCGGTCGGGCCCGGCGATAGAGTCGTGCAGATCAACACCACCTCGACCGCTCCCGCGGCAATCACCAACCGCCGGCGCGCGATCTCCGTCGACACGATCGGGCCCGCGGTCCTGGCCGTGAGCGTCCTCGCGCGGCTGGCCTGGACATACCTGGCGTCCAACGGGGCCAACTTCGTCGACTTACATGTCTACGTCGGCGGGGCCGCCATGATCGATCACCCGGGCAGCTTGTATCGCTACGTATACGCAGATCAGACGCCGGACTTCCCGCTGCCGTTCACCTACCCGCCGTTCGCGGCCGTCGTCTTCTATCCGCTGCATCTGCTGCCGTTCGGCCTGGTCGCGTTCTGCTGGACGGTCGGGACGATGGCGGCGCTGTACGGGGTCGTGCGGATCAGTCAGCGACTGCTGGGTGTGGCTGCGGGCGAAGGTCACCGGCTGGCGATGCTCTGGACCGGGATCGCGATCTGGCTCGAGCCGCTGCGCAGCACGTTCGACTACGGGCAGATCAACGTGGTGCTGGCGCTGGCCACATTGGGCGCGGTTTTCAGCGCCCGGTGGTGGCTGTCGGGCCTGTTGTTGGGGACGGCGGCGGGGATGAAGTTGACGCCCGCAATCGGGGGGCTGTATTTCGTCGGCGCCCGTCGATGGGGCACGGCGGTGTTCTCCGCGGTCGTCTTCTTCGCCACGATTGCGGTCTCGGCATTGGTCGTCGGAGACCAAACCCGTTACTACTTCACCGATTTGATCTTCAAGACCGACCGGATCGGGCCGATCTGCACGATCTTCAACCAGTCATGGCGCGGCGCGATCTGCCGGATATACGGTCACGACTCCGGCTACAGTCCGGCGGTATTGATCGGAATCACGCTCACCGCAATACTTTCCGTGCTCGCCTGGCGCGCGATGAGCGGGCACGCTGATCAGCCGGACCGGCTCGGCCGTCTGCTGGTGGTCGAGCTCTTCGGGTTGCTGCTGTCCCCGATTTCCTGGACCCATCACTGGGTGTGGTTGGTGCCGTTGATGATGTGGCTACTGCACGGGCCGCTGTCCGATCGGCGCGGCGCCCGCATCCTCGGCTGGACGTGGCTGACGCTTCTGATTATCGGGGTGCCCTGGCTGCTGAGTTTTGCGCAGCCCAGCATCTGGCAGAACGGGCGACCGTGGTATCAGGCCTGGGGCGGCCTGGTCTACATCGTGGCAACGCTCGCCACGCTGGGCTGGATCGCGGCCAGCGGGAGGCGCGGGGCTACTCGGCGATCCGGTTAATCCTCAACGAGGCGATCGATGTCGTGCGCCATAGCGACGTCCTTGTCGGTGATACCACCGTCGGAATGCGTTACTAGTGCGAAAGTCACAGTCCGCCAACGGATATCGATGTCGGGGTGGTGGTCTTTCTCTTCGGCGCGCTCAGCTACCCGGCGGACCGCCTCGATGCCGGCAAGGAACTCCGGGAACGTGACCGATCGACGTAGGGCGCCGTCTTTGCGTTCCCACCCGTTGAGATCAGGAAGTGCGGCGTCCACTTGTTCATCGGTTAACACAGCCATATTTCGACCGTATACCGTCAGCCGCGATGGTCAACCAGATCGTGGTCGCCGGAGCGATCATCGCCGAGCGCAAGGTGCTCGTCGCGCAGCGTGTTCGGCCCCCGGAACTGGCCGGCCGCTGGGAGCTGCCGGGCGGCAAGGTCGCCGCGGGGGAGAGCGAGCCCGATGCCCTGGCTCGCGAACTCGCCGAGGAACTCGGGGTCGAGGTCGAGGTCGGTGTGCGACTGGGCGACGACGTCGAGCTCAACCCGACCATGACGCTGCGGGCCTACGCGGCCAGCCTGATCCGCGGCGAGCCGCAGCCGCACGATCACGCCGCGCTGCGCTGGGTGTCCGCGGCGGAGTTGCAGGCCATCGACTGGGTGCCGGCCGACCGCGCATTCCTGCCGGCGCTGGACCGGTTGCTGTCGGCGACGTAGACACATTTTCAGCGTCGCCGACCGACCCACGGCCAACGTCACAGCCGCTCAGTTTCGCGATACACGACCTGCACTGAAACAATCACCAGCGTGGATTTCCGAAACGTCGCCATCGTCGCTCACGTCGATCACGGCAAGACGACCCTGGTTGATGCGATGTTGCGGCAGTCCGGCGCGCTGACTCATCGCGGCGACGACGTCATCGAACGCCTGATGGACTCCGGTGACCTGGAGAAGGAAAAGGGCATCACGATCCTGGCCAAGAACACCGCGGTGCATCGCCAGCACCCGGATGGCTCGATGACCGTCATCAATGTGATCGACACACCCGGGCACGCCGACTTCGGCGGCGAAGTCGAGCGCGGCCTGTCGATGGTCGACGGCGTGCTGCTGCTGGTCGACGCCTCGGAAGGGCCGCTGCCGCAGACCCGGTTCGTGCTGCGTAAGGCGCTGACCGCACACCTGCCGGTGATCGTTGTCGTCAACAAGACCGACCGGCCGGACGCCCGCATCGCCGAGGTGGTGTCCGAGAGTCACGACCTGCTGCTCGACGTCGCCTCCGACCTCGACGCCGAGGCGCAGACGGCCGCCGAGAAAGCGCTGGGCCTGCCGACGCTGTACGCCTCGGGCCGCGCGGGCATCGCCAGCACGACGCAACCGGCCAACGGCGAGAACCCAGACGGCGAGAACCTGGACCCGCTGTTCGACGTGCTGCTCGAGCACATCCCGCCGCCGCAGGGCGATCCTGAGGCCCCGCTGCAGGCACTGGTGACCAACCTCGACGCGTCGGCATTCCTCGGCCGACTGGCCTTGATCCGGATCTACAAGGGCCGCATCAAAAAGGGCCAGCAGGTGGCCTGGATGCGTGAGGTCGACGGCCATCCCGTCATCACCAACGCCAAGATCACCGAGCTACTGGTCACCGAGGGCGTCGAGCGCACTCCGACCGAAGAGGCCATCGCCGGCGACATCGTCGCGGTCGCGGGCATACCCGAGATCATGATCGGCGACACGCTCGCCGACGTCGAGCACGCGCACGCGCTGCCGCGCATCACCGTCGACGAGCCCGCCATCTCGGTGACCATCGGCACCAACACGTCGCCGCTGGCCGGCAAGGTCTCAGGACACAAGCTGACGGCGCGAATGGTCAAGTCGCGCTTGGACTCTGAACTTGTCGGCAACGTATCGATCAAGGTCGTCGACATCGGCCGGCCCGACGCCTGGGAGGTCCAGGGCCGTGGTGAGCTGGCGCTGGCCGTGCTCGTCGAGCAGATGCGCCGCGAGGGCTTCGAGCTGACCGTCGGCAAGCCGCAGGTGGTCACCCAGACCGTCGACGGCAAGCTGCACGAGCCATTCGAGGCGATGACCATCGACTGCCCCGAGGAGTTCGTCGGCGCGATCACCCAGCTGATGGCCGCCCGCAAGGGCCGGATGGAGGAGATGGCCAACCACGCCGCCGGCTGGGTCCGGATGGACTTCATCGTGCCGAGCCGCGGCCTGATCGGTTTCCGCACCGACTTCCTGACGCTGACCCGCGGCACCGGGATCGCCAACGCGGTGTTCGACGGGTACCGGCCGTGGGCCGGCGAGATCAAGGCGCGTCACACCGGTTCGCTGGTGTCGGACCGCACCGGCTCGATCACCCCGTTCGCCATGATCCAGCTGTCCGACCGCGGCCAGTTCTTCGTCGAGCCCGGCGAGGACACCTATGAGGGCCAGGTGGTGGGTATCAACCCGCGCGCCGAGGATCTCGACGTCAACGTCACACGGGAGAAGAAGCTGACCAACATGCGGTCGTCGACGGCCGACGTGATGGAGACGCTGGCCCGGCCGCTGGAACTCGGCCTGGAACAGGCCATGGAGTTCTGCGCCGAGGACGAATGCGTGGAGGTGACTCCCGAGATGGTTCGGGTGCGCAAGGTCGAGCTCACCGCGAGCCTGCGCGCGCGAGCGAAGGCGCGGGCCAAGGCGCGCGGCTAGACGAGCGGATGCACGTCGCCGATCAGACGGGCACCGATACCCTGTGGGGCGTGCCGAAACGAGCCCGACGCGTCTGGATGACCGCGGGCATGCTGGTTTCGCTGCTGGTGTTCGGCGGCTGCGCGGTCAGCCCACCACCGGCGCCACAGAGCACCGCGACCTCGCGTAGCACCGCCCCGCCGCCGCAGCGCCGGACGCAGATCATCGTCGGCATCGACTCGATCGGTGCGGGGTTCAACCCGCATCTGCTGTCCGACTTGTCTGCGGTGAACGCAGCGGTCAGCGCGTTGGTGCTGCCCAGCGCCTTCCGCCCGGTGGCCGATCCGAACACGCCGACGGGATCGCGCTGGGAGCTGGACCCCACGCTGCTGACGTCCGCCGAGGTGACGAACGAAAGGCCGTTCACGGTCACCTACAAGATCCGGCCGGAGGCGCAGTGGACCGACAACGCCCCGATCGCGGCGGACGACTTCTGGTACCTGTGGCGGCAGATGGTCGGCCAACCCGGCGTGGTCGACCCGGCCGGCTATGACCTGATCACCGGGGTGCAGTCGATCGACGGCGGCAAGCAGGCCGTCGTCACCTTCGCCCGGCCCTACCCGGCGTGGCGCGAGTTGTTCAACGACATCCTTCCGGCACACATCGTCAAAGACGTGCCCGGCGGCTTCCCGGCCGGGTTGGCCCGTGCCCTGCCGGTGACCGGCGGACAGTTCCGGGTGGAGTCCATCGACCCGCAGCGCGACGAGATCCTGCTGGCCCGCAACGACCGTTACTGGGGCCCGCCGTCCAAGCCGGATCTGGTGCTGTTCCGCCGGGCCGGGGCGCCCGCCGCGCTGGCTGACTCGGTCCGCAACGGCGACACTCAAGTGGCCCAAGTCCATGGTGGCTCAGCGGCTTTCGCGCAGCTGTCAGCGATCCCCGATGTGCGGACCGCCCGGATCATGACGCCCCGGGTGATGCAGCTGACCTTGCGGGCCAACGTCTCGAAGCTGGCTGACGGCCAAGTGCGCAAGGCGATCCTGGGGCTGCTCGACGTGGACCTGCTCGCCGCCGTGGGCGCGGGCAGCGACAACACCGTCAGCCTGGATCAGGCGCAGATCCGGTCGCCCAGCGATCCCGGCTACGTGCCGACCTCGCCGCCGGCGATGAATCGGACCGCAGCGCTGGGGCTGCTCGAAGCATCGGGTTACCAGATCGACAACGACACCTCGACTCCGGAGAACACCCGAGGCCACGTCACCAAGGACGGCAAGCAGCTGACGCTGGTCATCGGCGTCGCGGCCAATGACCCGACCTCACAGGCCGTGGCGAACACCGCCGCGGACCAGTTGCGCAATGTCGGCATCGCCGCGACCGTGCTCGCCCTGGACCCGGTCGCGATGTACCGCGATGCGCTGGTCAACAACCGGGTCGACGCGCTGGTGGGCTGGAGTGAGGCCGGTGGAAACCTGGCGACGCTGTTGGCGTCCCGCTACAGCTGCCCGGCATTGGAGGCGACGGCGGTGTCCACGGCCGCGGGCCCGACATCGGCCTCCGGCCCGGCCGCCAAGCCGGTGCCCGCGACCACCCCGACGGCTGCGACCTCCACACCCCCGTCGCGCGCGCAGGAACCCGGCGCGCTGGTGCAGGCGCCGTCGAACCTGACCGGCATCTGCGATCACAGCATTCAGGGAGATATCGACGCCGCGCTGGGCGGCACGAAGGACATCAACGACGTGATCAACACGGTGGAGCCGCGGCTCTGGGAGATGTCCACGGTGTTGCCGATTCTCCAGGACACCACGATCGTCGGGGCGGGCCCGAGTGTGCAGAATGTCAGCCTCTCCGGCGCGGTGCCGGTCGGCATCGTCGGCGACGCCGGACAATGGGTGAAGACCGCGCAATAAAGCGCCCGCTCAGCGTCGGGTAACGATTCGGTATCTGTTAGACAAAAGTTAGTGAATCCCGTTTCTTAAGGTTGCTCTCAGGTACTGTTCGATCACCGGTTAAGTCGGTAGCCGGGGAATGCACCAGCTTCTGATCGAAGTCCCACTTCGAACACCCACACGCCAGAGGCGGACCGACCAGGGGGCGGCCCGCCTCTGGCTCTGTGCCTGTGACAATCCGAAAACCGTTGTGCTGCAGCAATAATCAGATCGGCCGCGGCAACACCGTGTCGACGATCTGGGCAAGCTGGCGCTTGTTCGGCGGAGCGCCGGCGAGCAACAGCTGCTGGTTGACCAGCGCGGTGCCGACCCGGGCGGTGTAGGGCGTCAGGGTGGCCGCGTCGATCTCACCGTTGGCCGCGCCGGCGTGCAGGATCGACTCGGTCATCCGCAACCGCGGCCCGACCACGGCGTCGGTGAAGATGGCCCGCAGCTCCGGCTCGTGCAGCAACTGCTGCAGACACGCCAGGCTCGGGAATGCGGTCTTGCCCGCCACCAGGTCGCAGTGGGCAGTGAGCACAGCCAGCAAATTCTCCCGCGCCGACCGGTCCGGGCGCGGCTGGGGAAATGGGGGCAGCGCGTAGAGCAACGCCGCCTGAACCAGGTCGTGCTTGCTGGACCAGCGTCGGTACAGCGCCGCTTTGCCGGTCCGCGCCCGTGCGGCGATGCCCTCCATGGTCAGTCCGCCGTACCCGACGGCCTCCAGTTCGGCCAGCGTCGCGTCGTAGAGGGCATCCTCGAGTTGCTTGCCCCGGCGCCGGGTACGGACCGGTGCCGTCTGCTGTCCCATCCGACGATAGTAGCCACCGACGTATCTTTTGGCTGGGTGGGCTTTGCCAATATGGCCGAATATTTCTGCAGCTCAGGCGTTCAGCCCGCGAAACCCTTTGCCGCGCAGCGCGCGAGTAGGGTGCGTGCCATGCAGGAGACCCCGCGGCTGTTGTTCGTGCATGCCCATCCCGACGACGAAAGCATCACCAACGGGGCCACGATCGCCCACTACGTGTCGCGCGGAGCGCAGGTGCGGGTCGTCACCTGCACGCTCGGTGAGGAGGGCGAGGTCATCGGTGATCAGTGGGCGCAGCTGGCCGTCGACCATGCCGATCAGCTCGGCGGCTATCGGATCGGCGAGCTGACCGCTGCGCTGCAGGCGCTGGGCCTCGACGGGCCCGTCTACCTCGGCGGCCCCGGCCGGTGGCGCGATTCCGGCATGGTCGGCGCCAAGGCGCGCGACCGGCAACGGTTCAGCGACGCCGACCAGCACGAAGCCGTCGGCGCGCTGGTCGAGATCATCCGCGAACTGCGACCGCACGTCGTGGTGACCTACGACCCGAACGGCGGCTACGGCCATCCCGACCACATCCAGACCCACGTCGTCACGACCGCCGCGGTCGCCGCCGCCGGCACCGGCGACTACCCGGGGACACCGTGGTTGGTGCCGAAGTTGTACTGGACCGTCATCGCCCGCAGCACATTCACCGCGGCGTGGGAGGCGCTCGGCCCCGGCGACCTCTACGACGGGTGGATAGTCCCACCTGCCGACGGCGACTTTGGCGGATTCGGCTACTCCGACGACGAGATCGACGCCGTGATCGACGATCCGGACGCGCTACCGGCGAAGACGGCGGCGCTGCGCGCGCACGCCACCCAGCTCACCGTCGGACCCACGGGCCGGACTCTCGCGTTGTCGAACAACCTCGCGCTGCCCATCGTCGCGCAGGAGCATTACATTCTGGCCGCCGGCGCCGCGGGCGACCGTGACGCCCGCGGCTGGGAGACCGATTTGCTCGCCGGAGTCGACCTCTCCGGGCCCGGCGCGCGGTAGGCTGCCGGCATGGACCCGGATCTGGACCAGAACCAGCAGCACTGGCAGGACCGACTGGACAGCTTCCAGTGGGAGGTCATGTCCATCGTTTCGCAGTTGGACAGCATCCCGACCTGACCGCCTTGAGAGTCGCCGTTCTGGCGCTGTTGGCCGTTGACGGCGTGTTGTCCGCTGTCGGCGGCGCCTTTCTTCTACCGTCCTACATCGGCTCGGTCCCCTTTCCGATCAGCGCGTTGATCAGTGGCTTGGTCAACGCGGCGCTGGTGTGGGCGGCGAGACTTTTGACCACCTCGATGCGAGTTGCCGCTCTGCCGTTGTGGACTTGGCTGCTGACGTTCCTGGCGATGTGCCTGCCCGGTCCGGGCGGCGACATCATCTTCGCCGGACGGGGAGTATTCGCTTACAGTCCATTGCTGCTGCTCGGGATCGGTTTGCTGCCGCCCTTCTGGGTGCTGCTGCGAGACCGGACCGCCCTCTGAGGGCGGGAACTCCGTGGCGGTTGGCCGGAGGCTACTGTTGTCGCTCATGGCACGCGTCGGGTCGCGGATAGTTGGGACGTGCGGATGAAATGTGGATGGCCGGAAGTTACACAGACGTGCCGTTGACTCCAGGCGAAAAGCCGACCCTGCTGGACAGCCCGTCGGTTCCCCCGGTACCTGGCGGTGCCGCGATGCGCCGGGTCCTTCGCCGGGCCCGCGACGGGGTGGCGCTGAACGTCGACGAGGCGGCGGTCGCGCTGACCGCCCGCGGCGACGACCTGGCCGACCTGTGTCACAGTGCGGCGCGGGTGCGCGACGCCGGTCTGGAATCCGCCGGGCGGCGGGGGCCCAGCGGACGACTGCCGGTCACGTATTCCCGCAAGGTGTTCATCCCGGTGACGCATCTGTGCCGGGACTCCTGCCACTACTGCACATTTGTCACGGTGCCCGGAAAACTGCGCGCCCAGGGTGCGGGCATGTACCTGGAGCCCGACGAGATTCTCGACATCGCCCGCCGGGGCGCCGAACTCGGTTGCAAAGAAGCGCTATTCACCCTCGGTGACCGGCCCGAAGAACGGTGGCCGGAGGCGCGCGAATGGCTGGACGAGCGCGGGTATGACTCCACGCTGTCCTATCTGCGCGCGATGGCGATCCGGGTGCTGGAGGAAACCGGGCTGCTACCGCATCTGAATCCCGGCGTGATGAGCTGGTCGGAGCTGTCGCGGCTGAAGCCGGTGGCCCCGTCGATGGGCATGATGCTGGAGACCACGTCGCGGCGGTTGTTCGAGACGAAAGGTCTTGCGCACTATGGCAGTCCGGATAAGGACCCCGAAATCCGGCTGCGGACGCTGACCGACGCGGGCCGGCTCTCCATTCCCTTCACCACCGGCTTACTGGTCGGTATCGGCGAGACCCTCATCGAGCGGGCCGAAACGCTGCACGCAATTCGCAAGGTGCACAAGGAATTCGGCCACGTCCAAGAAGTCATCGTGCAGAACTTCCGAGCCAAGCAGCACACCGCGATGGCCTCGACACCCGACGCCGGAATGGACGACTTCCTGGCCACCATCGCGGTGTCCCGACTGGTCCTCGGCCCGGCGATGCGGATCCAGGCACCGCCGAACCTGGTCTCGGAGCAGGAATGCCTGGCGCTGATCGCCGCCGGAGTCGACGACTGGGGCGGCGTATCGCCGCTGACGCCGGACCATGTCAACCCTGAGCGGCCGTGGCCCGCCCTCGACGACCTCGCCGCGGTTACCGCGGCGGCGGGCTACGACCTTGTCGAGCGGCTGACCGCGCAGCCCAAGTACGTGCAGGCCGGAGCGGCGTGGATCGACCCGAGGGTGAGCGGTCACGTTGCGGCGCTGGCCGATCCGGGCACCGGGCTGGCCCGTGACGTCATCCCGGTGGGTAGGCCGTGGCAGGAGCCTGACGACGTCGCATCCGCCGGCCGGGTAGACCTCAACGCGGCGATCGACACCGAAGGCCGCAAGACCGAGGCCCGCAGCGACCTCGACAGCGCGTTCGGTGACTGGGAGTCGATCCGCGCCAAGGTGCACGACCTGGCCGCCCAGGGCGCTAGCGCGCCCGAACGCCTAGCCACCGATGTGCTTGCCGCGCTGCGTTCCGCTGAGCGCCATCCCGCCTCGTGCTCCGACGCGGAGTATCTCGCACTGGCCAACGCCGATGGACCTGCCCTGGAAGCTGTTGCTGCACTGGCAGATTCGCTGCGACGCGACGCGGTCGGTGACGACGTGACCTTCGTGGTCAACCGCAACATCAACTTCACCAACATTTGCTACACCGGTTGCCGGTTCTGTGCCTTCGCGCAGCGCAAGGACGATGCCGACGCCTTCTCGCTGTCGGCGGACGAGGTCGCTCAGCGTGCGTGGGAAGCGCACGTGGCCGGCGCCACCGAGGTCTGCATGCAGGGCGGCATCGACCCGGAGTTGCCGGTCACCGGCTACGCCGATCTGGTCCGCGCGGTCAAGGCGCGGGTGCCGTCGATGCATGTGCACGCGTTCTCGCCGATGGAGATCGCCAACGGTGCCACCAAGAGCAATCTGAGTGTTCGTGAGTGGCTGACGAGCTTGCGCGAGGCCGGGTTGGACAGCATCCCCGGCACCGCGGCGGAGATTCTCGACGACGAGATCCGCTGGGTGCTGACCAAGGGCAAGCTGCCCACCTCGATGTGGATCGAGATCGTCACGACCGCCCACCAGGTGGGTCTGCGGTCCTCGTCGACGATGATGTACGGCCACGTCGACGACCCTCGGCACTGGGTCGGACATCTCAACGTGTTGCGTGACATCCAGGACCGCACCGGTGGCTTCACCGAGTTCGTGCCGTTGCCGTTCGTGCATCAGAACTCGCCGCTCTACCTCGCCGGCGCGGCGCGTCCCGGCCCGACCCACCGCGACAACCGTGCCGTGCACGCATTGGCGCGGATCATGTTGCACGGCCGTATTTCTCACATCCAGACCAGCTGGGTCAAGCTCGGTACCGAGCGCACGCAGGTGATGCTCAACGGCGGCGCCAACGACCTGGGCGGCACGTTGATGGAGGAGACCATCTCGCGGATGGCCGGCTCCGAATTCGGCTCTGCCAAAACCGTTTCGGAGCTCACCGCGATCGCGGAGGGAATCGGTCGCCCGGCGCGCCAGCGCACCACGGACTACAACCCGCTGGCCGCCTGACCTTCACGGACCTTCGGCGCTTGCCGAGCGTGAAGGCAACCTCACGCTGGGCACCGAACGTGACAGCAACTTCACGGCCGGCGCGATATCACAGCCGCGCGGCGAGCTCGGTGCCCTGCTTGATCGCCCGCTTGGCGTCCAGCTCGGCGGCCACCGCTGCGCCGCCGATGATGTGCGGTTCGACCCCGCGGCGGCGTAACTCGTCTTCGAGGTCACGCACCGGCTCCTGGCCGGCGCAGACCACGATGTTGTCCACCTCGAGCAGCTGCGGCCGCTCCCGCTTCGGCCCGAAGCTGATGTGCAGGCCCTCGTCGCTCACCCGCTCGTAGTTGACACCGGAAAGCTGTTGAACGCCTTTTGCTTTCAGCGAAGCCCGGTGCACCCAGCCGCTGGTCTTACCGAGCTTTTTGCCCTGTGCGCCGCTGGAGCGCTGCAGCAGATACACCTCGCGCACCGGGGCCGCGGGAATCGGGGCGATCAGCGCGCCGGTTGCCTCCCACGGGTCGGCCACCCCCCACTCAGACTTCCAGTCCTTGAGATTCAGCGTCGGGGAGGAGCCGGTGACCAGGAACTCGCTGACATCGAAACCGATTCCGCCGGCGCCGATTACCGCGACGCGCTTGCCGAGCGGTTGCACACCGGTGATCGCTTCGCCGTAGGTCAACACCATCGGATGGTCGATGCCGGGAATGTCGGGGATCCGCGGCGCAACCCCGGTGGCCAGCACGACATGGTCGTAGCCGGCGAGGTCGGCGGCCGACACCCGGTTGCCGAGCCGCACGTCCACGCCGTTGATCCGCAGCATCGTCGTGAAATATCGGATGGTTTCGTTGAATTCCTCTTTGCCCGGGATCCGACGGGCCATGTCGAACTGGCCGCCGATGTAGTCGTTGGCGTCGAACAGCGTCACCTGATGGCCGCGGGCCGCGGCGTTGACCGCAGCGGCCAGCCCGGCCGGGCCGGCGCCGACGACCGCGATCGAGCGGGTGCGCCGGGTCGGCGAAAGTACCAGCTCGGTCTCACGGCCGGCCCGCGGATTGAGCAGACACGACACCGTCTTGTGGACGAATGCGTGGTCCAGGCAGGCCTGATTGCAGGCGATGCAGGTGTTGATCTCGTCGTCACGCGCGGCCTGCGCCTTGAGCACCCACTCCGGGTCTGCCAGCAGCGGCCGGGCCATCGAGATCAGCTGCACGTCCGTGTCGGCCAGGATCTGTTCGGCGGCCTGTGGCATGTTGATCCGGTTGGACGCCACCACCGGAATCCTGACGTGTCCGGCGAGGGCATGGCTGACGTCGACGAACGCGTTGCCCGGCACTGAGGTGACGATGGTGGGTACCCGCGCCTCGTGCCAGCCGAAGCCGGAGTTGATCATGGTCGCGCCGGCGGCTTCGACTTCGGTTGCCAGCGCGAGGATCTCGTCCCAGCTTTGGCCGCCCTCGACGTAGTCGGCCATCGACATCCGGTAGCAGATGATGAAGTCATCACCGGTCGCGGCGCGTGCCCGCCGGACGATCTCGACGGGAAAGCGGCGACGCTTCTCGGCGGTGCCGCCCCAGGCGTCATGGCGCTTGTTCGTGCGGGGTGCCAGGAACTGGTTCAGCAAATACCCCTCGCTGCCCATGATTTCGACACCGTCGTAGCCGGCCTCGCGGGCCAGCTGTGCGCAACGGGCAAAGTCGTCGATGGTGCTCTGCACGCCGCTCGACGTGAGTCGGCGTGGGCGGAAAGGGTTGATCGGGGCCTGGATCGAGGATGCGCTGACCGAAAGCGGGTGGTAGGCATAGCGTCCGGCATGCAGGATCTGCAGCAGGATCTTGCCGCCGGCATCGTGCACCGCCGTGGTGATGCGGCGGTGCCGGCGTGCCTGAGCGGTCGAGGTGAGGTCCGAGGCGAACGGCAGCAGCCAGCCGGTCCGGTTGGGCGCGTATCCGCCGGTGATGATCAGGCCGACACCACCGTGGGCACGTTCGGCGAAGTATTCGGCGAGCCGGTCGGTGTTGCGGGCCCGGTCCTCCAGGCCGGTGTGCATCGAGCCCATGATCACCCGGTTGCGCAATGTGGTGAACCCGAGATCCAACGGGGACAACAGGTTTGGATAGTTCATCGGTTCTCCCGCTTCAGCATTGCACCTAGGGCCGCGGTCACTTCGTCGAGCCAGTCGATAGTGCCTTCCTCGGCGCGGATGCCGCCTCGCAGCACGAGGTACTGGTGTAATGCGCTGTCGCGCAACGCTGCCGGGTCGGGAAATTGCTTCTTCTCGAATCCGCGGTAGGTGTCCAGCAATTGGGCGCGTTCGGCACGCAGGGCGACGATCTGCTCATGCAGCGCACCCTGGTCGCCGAAAGCGGCGCCGCGTAGCTTGACGGCGACTTCGCGGGTGCGGTTGTCACCGAGTGCGCCGGCCCGTCCGGAACCACCCCGTCCGGCCGGGCCCCCGGCGAGCGGCGCGGCGATCCATCGGGTCAACTCGGAGCGGCCGGCATCGGAGACGGTGTAGACCTTCTTGTCGGGCCGGCCCTGCTGCGGCACCACCGTCGCCGACACCCAGCCGTCGGCCTCCATCGTGCGCAGCGTGCGGTAGATCTGCTGGTGGGTGGCGCTCCAGAAATACCCGATCGAGCGGTCGAACCGGCGGGTCAGCTCATAGCCGGATCCGGACTGTTCGCACAGCGACACCAGGATCGCGTGGGGGAGGGCCACCGGCGCAGCATAGGAACAGCGGGCCGACCTATGCAACTTGTTGCACAGCGTCGACGCGCGTTGCAACCAGGTACTTGCGTTGTATATGCAACGTCTAGTATCAGTAACACCGCTGGGAAGTTGCCAAATACCTACCGGCTCGAAGCCCAACTTCTACCTGGAGACCGTGGAGGAGACGTCTGTGACGTACACGATCGCCGAACCCTGCGTCGATCTCAAAGACAAGGCATGTATCGAAGAGTGCCCGGTCGACTGCATCTACGAGGGTGCTCGGATGTTGTTCATCCACCCCGACGAATGCGTCGACTGTGGCGCCTGCGAACCGGTGTGCCCGGTCGAGGCGATCTACTACGAGGACGACGTTCCTGAGCAGTGGAGCCAGTACACGCAGATCAACGCTGACTTCTTCGTCGAGCTCGGATCCCCGGGTGGCGCAGCGAAAGTCGGCTTGACCGAGAACGACCCGCAGGTCGTCAAAGATCTTCCGCCGCAGGCTCACGACGACTGAGGCCCGGGTGAACCGCCGGCCACTGTCGGCGCTGTTGCCGGAGTTTCCGTGGGACACCCTGGCCGATGCCACCGCGCTGGCCAAGTCGCACGTGGGAGGCATCGTCGACCTGTCGGTCGGCACTCCCGTCGATCCGGTGGCCCCGCTGATCCGTGACGCGCTCGCCTCGGCCAGCGCCGAACCGGGATACCCCACGACGGCGGGAACTGCGGAACTTCGCGAATCGGCGGTCGCTGCGCTGAGTCGCCGGTACGGCATCACCGGGCTTGCGGAGTCGGCAGTACTGCCGGTGATCGGCACCAAAGAGCTGATCGCCTGGCTGCCGACACTGCTGGGACTGGGCGCCGACGACCTCGTGGTGGTACCCGAGCTGGCCTACCCGACCTACGACGTCGGTGCCCGGCTGGCCGGGGCGCAGGTGCTCGTCGCCGACTCGCTCACGCAGATCGGCCCGCAAGCCCCGACGCTGCTGTTCGTGAATTCGCCGAGCAATCCCACCGGCCAGGTGCTCGGTGTCGATCATCTGCGCAAGCTCGTCGGCTGGGCCCGGGAGCGCGGCGTCGTGGTGGCTTCCGACGAGTGCTACCTGGGCCTGGGCTGGGACGCGCAACCCGTGTCGGTGCTGCATCCCTCGGTCAGCGACGGCGACCACACCGGTCTGCTGGCCGTGCATTCGCTGTCCAAGAGCTCTTCGCTGGCCGGCTACCGCGCCGGTTTTGTCGCCGGCGACCCGGCGCTGGTCGGCGAGCTGCTGGCGGTGCGCAAACACGCCGGAATGATGGTGTCGCGGCCCGTGCAGGCGGCCATGGTCGCCGCCCTCGACGACGACGAGCACGAGCGCGAGCAGCGCGAGCGCTACCGGCGGCGCCGCGACGTGCTGTTGCCGGCATTCCGTGCGGCGGGCTTCACCGTCGACCACTCCGAGGCGGGCCTGTACCTCTGGGCCACCCGTGGCGAGCCTGGGCGTGACACCGTCGGATGGCTGGCGCGACGCGGCATTCTGGCGGCGCCGGGCGAGTTCTACGGCGCGCGAGGTGCGAACCATGTCCGGGTGGCATTGACCGCCACCGACGAGCGGATCGCCGCCGCCGTCGACCGGCTCGGCTAGAAGGGCGTCTGAATGACCCAACACAGCGAGTACAGCGACGAAGCCGTCGACCGGCTGCCGTTCAGCACCGAAGAGAAGGCGCAGCGATACCGCACCGGGGACTATCGGGGCGCCGTCGGCCTGAACTGGTATCGCACCGATCCCACCCTGCAGGCCACGATGGCCTACTACTTACAACCCGACGAGTTGGCCGTCGTCGAGCCCCATCTGGACAGCATCGGCGAACTGATGGGCGGCCCGGTCGCTCGGTGGGCCGAGCAGACCGACCGCGCCCCAGCGCGGCTCGAGCGCTACGACCGCTGGGGACACGACATCAGCCAGGTGGTCCAGCCGTCGTCGTTCATCGACTCCAAGCGGGCGGTGCTGGACGCCCAGAAGGCGCTCAAAGACGACGCCCGCCAGGCCGGGTTCAAGTCGTCGATGCCGCTGTTCGCAGCCAACTATCTGCTCAACCAGGCTGATATCGGCATGGGCTGCGCACTCGGCACCGGCGGCGGCATGGTCAAGTCGCTGGTCGCGGCCTTCGCTCCGGCCGACGTCCGCGATCACGTCTTGGACAAGTTTGCCACCGGGGAATGGGAGGGCGAAACCGCGCAACTGCTGACCGAGCGGGCCGGCGGCTCCGACCTCGGCATGCTGGAGACGACGGCGACCCGGCACGGCGACAGCTGGCTGATCAACGGGTTCAAGTGGTTTGCCTCCAACTGCGACGGCCAGGTGTTCGTCGTGTTGGCCAAACCCGAAGGCGCCGAAGACTCCAGCCGTGGCGTCGCGACCTTCCTGGTGTTGCGGACCCGTCGCGACGGCACCCGCAACGGCATTCGCATCCGGCGACTCAAAGACAAGCTCGGCACCCGCTCGGTGGCCTCCGGCGAGGTCGAGCTCGTCGACGCCGAAGCGTTCCTGTTGTCCGGCGAGGCCAGCACCCACTCCGCCCAAGCGCAGGTGCCGGACGGCAAGGGGCTGGGCCGGATGATGGAGCTGACCAACGCCGCGCGCCTCGGCATCGCCCTGTTTGCGGTGGGCAACGCGCGTCGAGCGCTGGTCGAATCGCTCTGTTACGCGCGCCAGCGACGGGCGTTCGGGGACCGGCTGCTCAACAAGCCGTTGATGCGCCGCAAGCTCGCCGAGATGATCGTCGACGTCGAAGCCGCTCAGGCGCTGGTCTTCGACGGCGTCGGCGTGGCCAACCACCGACAGCCCAGGCGGGTGCGGCAGCGGATCGCGGTGCCGATCACGAAGCTGAAGGTCTGCCGGTTGGGCATCACCATGGCGTCCGACGCGATCGAGATCCACGGCGGCAACGGCTACATCGAGACCTGGCCGGTGGCGCGGCTGTTGCGGGACGCCCAGGTCAACACGATCTGGGAGGGTGCCGACAACATCCTCTGTCTCGACGTGCGGCGGGGTATCGAACGGATTCAGGCTCACCAACCGCTGCTGGAGCGGCTGCACGACGCGGTGTCGGTGTCCGACGACGATGAGACGACCCGGTTGGTCGGCCGCCGCATCGAGGATCTCGAGGCGGCGATCACCGCCTGGACCAAGCTGCCCGCCGAGGTGGCCGAGGCCCGGCTATTCCCGCTGGCTCAGTTCATGGGTGACGTCTACGCCGGCGCGCTGCTCACCGAGCAGGCCGCGTGGGAGCAGGCCGCCGGGCGAACGGATCGCAAGACGCTGGTGGCCCGGTTGTACGCGCGGCGCTATCTCGCCGACCCAGGGCCGCTGCGTGGCATCGACGAGGAATCCGACGAAGGAATCGAGCGGTTCGACGAACTCGTGAACGGTGCTTTGACCGAAGGTTGACAGCTAACGACCCGCACGAGGTGCCACCGGCGCTGGATTGCATCAAGATTGCGTAAAGAAGCTTTCGAGCCAGCTGTGGAAGAGCGTTCTGGCGCGCGTGTTGGGTTGTGCGACCGTAGGCTCTGTCCGGGTCCTGTCAAGAATTTGCCAAAAAGCGGCAATATTGCGTAAGGAATTTGGTATGTCACAGCTGACCGGCGAGCAACTGACGTCGCCGCTGTCGCCGTCGTTGTCCGACCGATGTAAGCGCGTCTTTCTCGGGCGGCCGATGATCAATGACCAGCTTCAGCACGAGCGCCTGTCCAACCCGGTTGCGCTCGGCGTGCTCTCTCCCGACGCGATCTCCTCGACGGCGTACGGATCCGAACAGATCATGATCGAGCTGCTGCCGGCCGCTGGGCTGGCCGCGTTCGCGCTACTCCTTCCGATCACCGGCGTCATCCTGGTGATTCTGGTGTTGGTGGCTGCGTCCTATCGCCAGGTGGTGATGGCCTACACCCGGGCCGGTGGGTCATACGTCGTCGCGCGGGAGAATTTCGGACCCAAGATCGCCCAGATTGCCGCGGCCTCGCTGCTGATCGACTACGTCGTGACCGTCGCGGTGCAGTGCGCGGCCGGGACCGTGGCGGTGGTGTCGGCGATACCTGTTCTCGGCCCCTACAGCCTGGAAATGACCGTGGGCATCGTCCTCGTCATGTGCTACGCGAACTTACGGGGATTACGCGAGGCCGGGGCTCCTTTTGCGCTGCCGACGTACTTCTTCGTCGGCATGGTGACGTTGACGATCGTCGTCGGAGTCATCCGGGAATTCTTTGGCCACTTACCGCTGTACGACCCCGCGCAACACGTTGCCGATGGCGCCGTTGCGGTGGGACACGGCAACGGGCTGATCATGGGCGCCAGCCTGCTCATCGTGTTGCGGGCGTTCGCCAACGGCGGCTCGTCGCTGACCGGCGTCGAGGCGATCTCCAACACGGTCAACAGCTTCCGCCCGCCGGAAAGCAACAATGCGCGTCGGGTGCTGACGATCATGGCGTGCATCCTCGCTTTTCTGCTGTCCGGTGTGGCCTGGCTTGCCCATGTCACCCACGCTTTTCCGTACGAGAGTGGGTATCCGTCGATGCTGTCCGAGATCGCTCGGGCGGTATTCGGTGACGGCACGATCGGGAAAGTGTTGTACTTCTGCGTTCAAGCGGCGACTGCACTGATCCTCTACACCGGCGGTAACACCAGCTTCAACGGCTTTCCCGCATTGGTGAGTTTTGTCGCCGAGGACAGCTTCCTTCCGCGCCAGTTGATGAAGCGGGGCCACCGGCTGGTGTTCTCCAACGGGATCATCGTGCTGACCGTGCTCGCGGTGGCGCTGCTGATCGGGACTGGTGGTTCGCTGAATGCGCTGGTGCCGTTCTATGCGATCGGGGTGTTCACCGGCTTCGCGATGGCCGGTTTCGGCATGACCAAGCACTGGCTGACCCACCGCGGGCCAGGTTGGCGAAACAAGCTGGCGATCAACTTCTCTGCGGGGGTGTTGTCCACGGTCGTGGTGGGGATCTTCGCGATTGCCAAGTTCACCGAGGGCGCGTGGCTGGTCGTCGTGGTCTTCCCGATTCTGGTGTTCGCGTTGATGCGGTTGAACAAGCAGTACCGCGCGGAGGCTTCGGTGCTGCAGATGTCGCTCGCCGAACCACCGGAGCTGGTCAAGCACGCCCGCCACCGCGTGCTGGTGTTCATCGATTCGGTCGATCTGGCCGAGGTCGAGGCGATCCGGTACGCCAAGGGGTTGGAAGCCGACGAGATGACCGCGGTGCACTTCGTGCTCGACTCGGCTCACGCCGCTCAACTGCAGCAGCAATGGGAGCATTTCTCTCCCGACAGCGAGTTGAGGGTCATCGATTGCCTGGACCGCAACCTGGGCCGGGCCGCTCAAGAGCTCGTCCAGCAGACGCTTGACGAACACGCCGACACCAAGGTGACGGTGTTGCTGCCACGCCGGGAGTATTCACAGCTTCTCGGCAGGCTGCTGCACGACCGCACGGCGGACAAGATCGCGCGGGTGATCAGCCGGATCCCAGGGGCGAGCGCCCAGATCGTGGCCTACGACATCGCCACCCGGATCGCGCAGGCAACCGCGGTCGGAGGCGGTTCACCGAGTCCGGCACCAGGCGCGGACGATCGGATAGAGTTGCCCGGGCTTGGGCAGGCCCACGCGGAGGACTTGACTCCGCAAGCCGTCGATTTCGGGGGAAAGTGATGACGTGGTGACCACACAGGAGCGTAACGAAATTCCGCCGACCTTCGTCGACGGAATGAAGCGGATCTTTCTCGGTAAGCCGCTGACCAGCGAGCAGCTCGAATCGGAGCGGTTATCCAATCCGGTTGCGCTGGGGGCACTTTCACCGGATGCGATCTCCTCGACCGCGTACGGGCCCGAGCAGATCATGGTCGAACTGCTGCCGAACGTGGGCATGGCCGCGTTCCTGCTGCTGCTGCCGATCATCGGCGTCATCCTGTTCATCTTGTTGTTGGTCTCCGCCTCGTACCGCGGCGTTGTCACGGCCTACACCCGGACGGGTGGGGCATACATGGTGGCGCGGGACAACTTTGGCCCTCGGATAGCCCAGATCGCGGCCGCGGCGCTGTTGATCGACTATGTGGTCACCTGCGCAGTGCAGCCCGCCGCGGGGACTGTCGCGGTGGTGTCGGCGATACACCAGCTGCGGCCGTACCACCTGGAGATCACCATCGGTGTGCTGCTGTTGATCTGTATTGCCAACCTGCGCGGAACCCGGCAGTCGGGCCGAATTTTCGCGGTAGCGGCGTACTCGTTCGTCGCCATGATCACGCTGACGATCGTGACCGGTGTGATTCGTGAAATCTTCTGGGGTCTGCCGAAATACAACCCGCAGCTGCTCGAACAACACGGGGCGGTTCACGTTGGCCAGTCCGGCGGCGCGCTGACGAGTGCGGCCATGATTTTGGTGCTGCTGCGCGCGTTCGCCAACGGTGGTACGTCCCTGACCGGCGTCGAGGCGATTTCCAACACCGTCAACGTTTTTCGGGAGCCCCAAGGCATCAACGCGCGTCGGGTGCTGACCATCATGGCGTGCATCCTGGGCTTCTTGTTGGCCGGTGTTGCCTGGCTTGCCCATGTCACGCACGCCACCCCGTATATAGATGAATATCCGTCGATGCTCTCGGAGATCACCCGTGCGGTTTTCGGCAAGGACTTGATCGGGAACATCCTCTACTTCTTGGTTCAGGCCTCCAGTGCGGCAATCCTTTTCACCGGCGCCAACACCGGGTTCAACGGGTTCCCGGCTCTTGCGAGTTTCGTTGCCGAGGACCGCTTTCTGCCCCGGCCGCTGACCAAACGTGGCCACCGGCTGGTGTTCTCCAACGGGATCATCACGTTGACGGCACTTGCGGTGGGACTGCTGCTGGTGACCGAGGCGAAAGTCAGCAAGCTGGTGCCGTTCTTCGCGATCGGTGTGTTCACTGCGTTCGCGATGGCCGGTTTCGGTATGACCAAGCACTACTACACCCGGCACGAGCATGGCTGGCGCCGCAAAGTGGTGGTCAACGCCTCGGCGGGGGTGATGTCGACGATCGTGGTCGGCATCTTCGTGGTGGCCAAGTTCACCGAAGGTGCCTGGCTGGTCGTCGTCGTTTTCCCGATCCTGGTGTACGGGCTGATCAGGCTCAACAGGCAGTACAGCGCTGAGGCGTCGGTTCTGGAGATGTCTCGCACCGAGCGTCCGGAATTCGCCAAGTATCCGCGGCTTCGGGTGTTCGTCTTCGTGGATACCATCGACCTGGCCGAGGTCGAGGCGCTGCGTTACGGCAAGGGCCTGCACGCCGACGAGCTGACCGCGGTCCACTTCGTCGTGGACGCCGATCATTCCGCCAAGCTGCAGGAGCGCTGGCAGCATTTCGAGCACGACACCCAGCTGCGGGTGATCGACTGTCCGGATCGCCATTTGAGTCGGTCGGCTCAGGAGCTGGTGCTGCAGGTGAAGCGGGACCACCCGGACACCAAAGTCACCGTGTTGCTGCCGCGTCGCACATATTCCGCGATGCTCGGCCGGCTGTTGCACGACCGCACCGCCGACAAGATGGCGCGGGCCGTCAGCCGCATTCAGGGTGCTACCGCGATCATCGTGCCGTATGACGTCGAATCCCGGATTGCCCGAGTAAATCCGGACGCCCTGACGCCCGCCGGCCAAGCCTAAATCTCGGCGCGTCGGCCTCACTGACCTCAGTCCGCGACAATGCGGCTGTGGGAGTGCGGTTTGCCCATCGTCGACCGCTGGCTGCACACCGCCCTTTAGACTTCCGTGGACGCTGACTCTCGGATGGGGTGGTTGTGACAGCAGAAGCCGGCGAGCAAGACATACCGGTGTCATTGTCGGATGTGTGCAAGCGCGTCTTTCTCGGGAAGCCGCTGATCAACGAGGACTTGGCCGGCGAGAATCTATCGAACCCCGTTGCACTGGGGGCGCTCTCGCCCGATGCGATCTCCTCGACTGCCTACGGGCCCGAGCAGATCCTGACGGAATTGCTTCCGCATGCCGGGCTGGCGGCGTTCGTCTTGCTGCTGCCCATCATGGGCGTCATCCTGCTGATCCTGGTGCTGGTAGCCGCGTCGTATCGGCAGGTCGTGATGACCTACACCCGAGCCGGTGGTTCCTACATCGTCGCGCGGGAGAACTTCGGGCCCCGGGTCGCGCAGGTGGCCGCGGCGGCTTTGCTGATCGACTACGTCGTGACGGTCGCGGTGCAGTCGGCAGCGGGCACGGTGGCGGTGGCCTCCGCGGTACCCGCGCTGGGGCCCTACAGCCTGGCGATCACCGTCAGTGTGGTGATCCTGATGTGCTACTTGAACCTGCGCGGCTTGCGAGAAGCCGGCCGGCCGTTCGCGGTCGCGACCTACGCCTTCGTGGTGATGGTCGCGGCGATGATCGTCACCGGCGTCATCCGTCACATCGTTTGGGGCTTACCGCAATACGATCCCGGCCACGCCGCCGGAGCGGTTCCGGTTCATCAAGGCAGCGGTCTGGTGATGGGCGCGACCATCCTGGTGCTGCTGCGCGCGTTCGCCAATGGTGGTTCGTCGCTGACCGGGGTCGAGGCCATCTCCAACACCGTGCAGGTCTTCCGTAAACCGCAGAGCGTCAACGCGCGCCGGGTGCTGACGACGATGGCGTGCATTCTGGGATTCCTGTTGGCAGGCGTCGGCTATCTCACCTATGCAACTCACGCGGCGCCGTTTCTTTCCGAGTACCCGTCGGTGCTCTCGCAGGTCGCCCGCACGGTGTTCGGCAACGGGCCGATCGGCAACACCATGTACGTGTTGGTTCAGATATCGACCGCGGCGATTCTGTACACCGGAGCCAACACCAGCTTCAACGGGTTCCCGGCGCTGGCGAGTTTCGTTGCGGAGGATCGCTTTCTGCCGCGCCAGCTCATGCAACGCGGCTATCGGCTGGTGTTTTCCAACGGCATCCTCACGCTCGCGGCACTGTCGCTTGCGCTGCTGATCTTCACCGGCGGGTCGGTCAACGCGCTGGTGCCGTTCTACGCCATCGGGGTGTTCACCGGTTTCTCGATGGCCGGCTACGGGATGAGCAAGCACCACCTGACCGAACGCGAACCGGGCTGGCGGTACAAGTTGGCGATCAACTTCTCCGCGGCGGTGGCGTCGACGATCGTGGTGGGGATCTTCGCAATCGCCAAATTCACCGAAGGCGCGTGGCTGGTCGTCGTGGTCTTCCCGATACTGGTCTTCGGGCTGATCCGGCTCAACCGCGAGTACCGGGCCGAATCGGCGATCCTGCAGGCATTCCGCAAGGATCGCCCCGAGTTGGTGAGATATGCACGGCACCAGGTCTTCATCATGGTCAACTCGCTCGACCTCGCGGTGCTCGAAGCGCTGCGTTACGGGAAGGGATTACGCGCCGACGAGCTGATCGCGGTGCACTTCATGGTCGACGCCGCACATGCCCGCCAGCTCCGAGACCGTTGGGACGATTTCGATCTCGACACCAGGCTGCGGGTGGTGGACTGTCCGGACCGGCGGATCAACCGGGCTGCGCAAGTGCTGGTCGCGAAGGCGCGCGACGAACGTCGGAACACCAACGTGACGGTCTTGCTACCGCGCCGGACGTATTCGCCGCTGCTGGGGCGGCTGCTGCACGACCGGACCGCGGACAAGATCGCCCGAGCGGTCAGCCGGGTCCCGGACGCGGCCGCCACCATCGTCCCCTACGACGTGCAGTCCCGGATCCGCGAAGCCTTCCCGGACACCGTCGAACAACGGATCGCGCGAGAGGTCGAGAAGCTCGAGGTCCGGATCATGCACGGCGAGGACACCCCCGCAGACAGCTACGAGCATCCGGAACGGCCGGCGACGGTGATATCCGTGGACAGCGTGATCCCGGGACGCCGTGCCACCGTCGAAGGTCGGGTCAATCAGGTCGAGGAGATCACCAAACGCGGTCAAACATTCCGTTCGATCGTGCTCGGTGACGACAGCGGGGAAATCCGCGTCACCTTCCGGCCAGGGAAATGTGGCGACGACGTCGCGCCCGGGCAGGTGCTGCGGATTACCGGAAAGGTGCAGCAGACCGGTACCCGCGAGGCGTCGATGCTCGACCCGGCTTATGAGGTGATCGCAGTGCCGGATGAAGGAGACTCCTAGCCCGGCGACGTAGGGTGCAATCCGTGCCCGTCCACCCCGAGGTGTCCGACGCGCTGGCTGCCGGCCGGCCGGTCGTTGCCCTGGAAAGCACCATCATCAGCCATGGTCTGCCGCGGCCAGACAACCTGCGCGTCGCGCGCGATATCGAGGCGGCAGTGCGCGCCGGTGGGGCGGTGCCGGCGACGATCGCGATCATCGCGGGCGAGCCGCACATCGGGCTGGACGACGAGGCGCTGCGGCATATCGCCGGGAGCGACACCGTGGTTAAGGCGAGTGTGCGTGATATCGCGGTGGTCGCGGCCTGCGGCGGCGATGGTGCGACGACGGTGGCCTCGACCGCGCATTTGGCTGCGGGAGTGGGCATTTCGGTGTTCGCCACCGGCGGGCTGGGCGGTGTTCATCGCGATGCACGTGACAGCTGGGACGAGTCTGCGGATCTGATGACGCTGTCGCGGACCGGCGTGCTGGTGGTCTGCGCGGGGGTCAAGTCGATTCTGGATGTCGGTGCCACCCTCGAACGGCTGGAGTCGCTCAACGTCGGGGTGATCGGATACCGGACCGATCGCTTTCCCGGCTTCTACCTTGCCGACTCCGGTCACCCGGTGGGCTGGCGAGTGGAGACGCCGCAGCAGGTCGCTGAGGTGCTGCGGACTCGTCGGCGGTTGGGCACCGACAGTTACGGTCTGGTGCTGGCCAACCCGATCGCGCCGGCCGACGAGATGGACCGCGGGTTGCATGACCGGGTGCTGGCCGACGCGTTGGCGGCTGCTGACGCCGAAGTCGTGCGAGGCAAGGACGTCACACCGTTTCTCCTCGACTTCTTCCACCGCGAGACGCACGGTGCGTCGTTGTCGGCCAACATCGCGCTGGTGTTGGCCAACGCCCGGTTGGCGGCAGAGATTTCGGTCGCGTTTACGGGGTGAGGATGTAGTCGTCGTCTTTCGGCTCAGTGAGCATGCGGGTCAACCGCTTTCGGTCGAACGGCCACAGATCGATATGGTTGTCATCGGCGAAATACCAGGAGTTGCAGCCGGTGTTCCAGACCGTCGGGACCATCCCCTCGGCGATGTCGTCGGCGAAGCGGTCGGTGGCCTCGTCGGTGACCTCGACGGCGGAGATCTCGCCGTCGCGAAAGCGATTCAGCCAGGTGGTTATATAGCGCGCGGTCAGCTCGGCCACGTGCTGGAGCGAGATGGATCCGGTGGGCGAGTTGGGGCCCAGCACCATGAACAGGTTGGGGAATCCCGGGATCGCCGTCATACCCCAGGCCCGCGGCCCTTTGGCCCAGGCGTCGTCGATGGACAGTCCGTCGCGGCCACGCAGTGTCATCGGGCGCATGTAGTTGTGGGCGGCGAATCCGGTGGCGAGCACGATCGCATCGAGGTCGTGATGCACGCCGTCGGCGGTGCGCACGCCCGTCTCAGTGATCTCGGCGATCGGCTCGCTGACGAAGCTGGCATTGGGCTTGGCAATTCGCCGGTAGTAGTCCCCGGATAGCACCTGACGCTTGCAGAACGGCTGGTAGTCGGGGGTCAGCTTGGCGCGAAGTTTCTTGTCCCGCACCAGGGCTCGCAAGCACATCGATCCGTAGCGCTGAGCCGCCCGGCGTCGCCAGGTGGGCCGGATCACCAGGTCGACGAGGTAGTCGGAGCCGATGAACTGTGACAGCCGGACCGTCTTATCCTGCTTCGGCAGCTTGCGCAGTAACCGGCTGACGAAGCGTGGCTGCGGCATTCGCATCGGCATCCACATCACCCACTGCGGCGTGCGGGCGAAATGGGTGATGTGCGCCGCGTCGGGCTGCAGTGCTGAAAATACTTGCACCCCAGTCGAACCCGCTCCAATGACTGCGACCCGCTTGCCGCGCGTATCGATGTCGGTCCACCGCGCGGTGTGCACCACCGGACCGGCGAACGAGTCGAGCCCGGGAATGTCTGGAATGAACGGGTGATGCAGGACTCCGGTCGCGGCGATGACGAAGTCCGCCTCGATCTGGTCGCCGTCGGCCGTGCGCACCTGCCATTGGTTATCGGCGAACACTGCCTCGGTGACTTCGCAGTCGAGTCGCAGATGCGAGCTCAGCTGCAGCTCGTCGATCAGGTCGCGGTGGTAACGCTGGATCTCGTCACCGGTTGCCCACACGTGGCTCCAGTCAGGCTTGGGCGCGAACGCGAATTGGTAGCCGTAGGACGGCACGTCGCACCGGAGGCCGGGGTAGCGGTTCCAGTGCCAGACGCCGCCGACGTCAGAACCCTTTTCCAACATGGAGAAGTCGGTGAACCCGGCCTGCTTCAGAACGTGAGCAGTCGCGATCCCGGACATGCCGGCGCCGACGATAACGATCCGTGGATCCCGCCGCTGGGTCGTGCCGGTCATGGGGGAACGGTATGCCCGCCGAAAGCGCGGCGGCAAGAGCTACGGCGCCTCGTCGTCGTCTTCTGCGCGTAGGAGTTTTTCGGGGTGGTGGAACGTGTTGATGCGTGGTTGGCCTCGGTCGAGGTGGGCCGGGGGGATCCATTCGGTGTCGCCGCGGCTGTTTTTGCGGGTGATCCAGCCTTGTTCGGCGAGTGGGTGGTTGGGGTGGCAGACCAGGGTGAGGCCGTTGATGTCGGTGACGGGGTGGGTGGCGTAGGGGTCGTCGTGGTGGACCTGACAGAGGTAGCCCGGGATGGTGCAGCCGGGGAACGTGCAGCCACGATCCCTGGCGTGCAGCACAATCCGCTGCGCGGGGGAGGCCAGGCGTTTGGTGTGATACAGCGCCAGGGCTTTGCCGTTGTCAAAGATCGCCAGGTAATGGTGGGCGTGGGAGCCCAGCCGGATCACATCCGACATCGGCAACAGGGTTCCGCCGCCGGTGAGTCCGCGGCCGGCACCGGCTTCGAGCTCCTGCAACGTGGTGGTCACGATGATCGACGTCGGCAACCCGTTGTGTTGACCCAACTCACCCGACGCCAGTAGCGCCCGGGCGGCGGCGAGCAGGGCGTCGTGGTTGCGCTGCGGCGCGCTGCGGGTGTCGCCCTGGATCGCGGCGTGTGACGGGGTGCCGCTGATGCACGGCGTCTCATCTTCGGCGTTACACATCCCCGGTGCGGCGAGTTTGGCGAACACCGCGTCGATGGTGGCGCGGGCTTCGGGGTTGAGCCATCCGTTGATCGGGGACATTCCGTCGATGTCTTGTTTGCCGATGGTCAGGCCGCGGCGTTTGGCGCGGTCGATGTCGGTGAAGTCGCCGTCGGGGTTGAGGCAGTCGGTGAGCTTGTCGGCGAGTTTGGCCAACTCATCGGGGCGGTGCTCGCGGCTCAGCCGGGCCAACTGCGCTTCGGCCTTGCACCGGGTCTCGAGGTCGACGAAGTCGGGCAGCCGGTGGACGAAGCTGCGGATCACCGCGACATGCCCGGCCCCGAGGTCCCCGTTACGTTGCGCGGCAGCGGTCGCCTCCAACAGCGGCGGCAACGCCTCACCGTTGAGCGCCCGCCGCTGCCCCAGATCGGCGGCCTCGTGAATACGGCGGGAGGCTTCGGCGCGGCTGATCCGCAACCGGTTGGCCAACGCCGGAGCGAGCTTGCCACCCAGCTCGGTGGCATCGGCCTGGGCGGCGAGCTGGTTGATCAACCCGTGTTCGATGGCGGGTTGTTGGCGGCGAAAGCCCTCGAACCGCTCCAACACGGCCAGCCGCTCCGGAGTGGTCAGCGCGTCGAACGTCAAATCCAGGGCCCGCTTGTAGCCGGCCTCGAGCCCGTCGAGGACCTCGACGATCTCCTCACGACTACTAGAACGCATGTTCGAATAATAACGACTATGTCCGACGACGGCCGGAAGTTATCCACAGGCGAAACCGAAGTGACGCAAGTGGTTTCAGTGACAGCGCGTTTGCCGGAGAACCCCTGTGGTTAAGTGGGGGCCGTGAAGAAACTGTCAGCTGTGTTGGCTTCGCTAGCCGGCCTCGCGGTCACCGCCAATGGCTATCAGCCGCTGAGCAAGCGTGGCTATCTCTCGATGTATGCCTTCAGCTTTGGCGTGTTCGCCTCCGAACTGCCCCTGCAGCTGATCGCCGGGCAGTTCGCGTTGCTGGCCGCGGTGACTCGCAAGCTCTCGCCGCGGGTGCGTCGATTCAGCTGGTTGATCTCGGCGCTGTCCTGGTTGGGGCTGATCGGTCTGAATCGGATCGGGCACCAGGCCAACCTGCCACTGACCGCGGCGCTCGATGCCGGTTTGGGTACCGATCGACGGACCGAGTCGGGAGATCTGTGGAAGCGGCCGGCGGGTGGGGGCACGGCCAAATCGCCGGGCCTGGTGCGCATGGCGCGGATCTACGGCGACTACGCGCACGACACCGACATCAGCTACGGCGAACACGGCTCGCGGAATCATCTCGACATCTGGCGACGGCCCGATCTGGACCGCGGTGGGAAAGCGCCGGTGCTGCTGCAGGTCCCTGGTGGCGCCTGGATGGTGGGAAGCAAACGGCAACAGGCGTATCCGTTGATGAGCCATCTGGCCGAGTTGGGCTGGGTCTGTGTCGCGATCAACTATCGGCTCAGTCCGCGGTCTACCTGGCCGGACCATATCGTCGACGTCAAGCGCGCGCTGGCCTGGACCAAAGAACACATCGCCGACTACGGTGGCGACCCGGACTGGGTAGCGATCACCGGCGGCTCCGCCGGCGGGCACCTATCGTCGCTGGCCGCGCTTACCCCGAACGATCCTCAATTCCAGCCCGGCTTCGAAGACGCCGACACCAGTGTGCGGGCCGCGGTTCCGTTCTATGGTCTCTACGATTTCACCCGCAACGATGCGATCCATCGGCTGATGGTGCCCACGATGGCCAAGTACGTGTTCAAACTGAGGAAGGCCGCGCTGAAGGAGGCGTTTCGGGCCGCGTCGCCGATCACCTACGTATCACCCGACGCGCCACCATTTTTCGTGTTGCATGGACGCAACGACTCGCTGATCCCCGTCGAGCAGGGCCGCGCTTTCAGCAAGCGGCTTCGCGAAGTCAGTCGCCAGCCGGTCGCCTATGCCGAACTGCCGTTCGCGCAGCACGCCTTCGACATCTTCGGCTCGGCGCGGGCCGCTCATGCCGCAGTGGCCGTCGAGCAATTCCTTGCCGAGATCTACGCCAAGAGCCAGGTTTCGGTCTAGTCCGTCGGTCGGGGGCTGCGCTCGTCGAGCAGGGCGATGACCTTCGCGGCCAGATCGTCGATATCAGCACCGGCAGTGTCCAGCACCAGGTCGGGTTTCTCGGGCGGCTCGTAGGGCGCGTCGACACCAGTCAGACCCTTGAGCTCACCACCGCGGGCACGCTTGTAAAGCCCTTTGGGATCCCGCTTTTCGCACTCTTCCAGCGACGTGGCGATGTGCACTTCGATGAAGGGCAGCTTGGCCGCATCGTTGAGGGCGCGCGCGGTCTCGCGGTCCGACTTCAACGGCGACACCAGCGCAGCCAACGCCACCACACCCGCGTCGGCCAACAAGCGCGTCAAATGGCCGACCCGCCTGATGTTTTCGGTACGGTCGCCGGGGGAGAAGCCCAGATCGTCGGACAAGCCGTGCCGCAGGTTGTCGCCGTCCAGCAGATAGGCGACCCGACCGGACTCGACCAGCGCCCGCTCTACGGCCACGGCAACGGTCGACTTCCCTGAGGCGGGCAGGCCGGTGAACCAGATCGTCGCACCGGCTTGGCCGGTGGACTGCTGGCGATGATTGCGTTCCAGCGCCGAAGGATGCCAACGGATGTCGCTGCGCGGGTGGGTGCCCGGCTTGACCTCGCGTGCCTCGATGATGGTGCCGGCGCCGATGGTGTCGTTGGTGACTTCGTCGATCAGGATGAACGCGCCGCTGTCGCGATTTTCGGCGTAGCTGTCGGCGATGACGAGCGAACTGGTTCGCAGCGTCACGGTGCCGATGTCGTTGAGCTCCAGCTCGACTGGATTGTCGACCTCGTCGAGCGTCTCGGGATCGAGGCGCGAGTGTAATTGCTGCACCGTCGCCCGGACGGTGGTCGTGGTTTGTTTGAGGGCCAGTCGGTCACCGGCCCGCAGTGGAGAGTCGACGAACCAGCACACGTTCGCATCGAGTTCGCGGGCCAGCACCGGAAGCACCGCATCGTCGGCACCGCTGACCAGCACGTCGCCCCGGCCTACGTCGATGTCGTCGGCCAGCTCGATCGAAACCGATAGCGGGGCAACACCTGTCGTGCGATCGTCGTCAAGGGTGTCCAGCGCCGTCACCGTCGACTCGGTTCCGGCGGGCAGCGAGACGATCGGGTCGCCGACGCTGAGCGTGCCGGCGGCGAGCCGTCCGGTGTAGCGGCGGCGCTGACTGTCGGTCGGCCGGGAAACCCATTGGATCGGCAACCGCAACCGGTTCGGTTCGGCATGCGGCGCTGCCAGTTCGACGTCTTCCAAGTACTGGAGCAGCGTCGGGCCGGCATACCACGGTGTGTTCTCGGAGCTGTGCACGACATTGTCGCCGAGCTTGGCGGCGATCGGGATCACGGTGATGTCCAGGCCGCCGAGGCGCGTGCTGAGCTTCTGCAACTCGGATTCGACTTCGGTGAACCGGTTCTGGTCGAAGTCGACCAGGTCGATCTTGTTCACCGCCGCGACAAAGTGCTTGATGCCCAACAGCTTTGCGATCCGCGCGTGTCTGCGGGTCTGGCGCAGCACACCCGCGCGGGCATCGACCAACAAGATGGCTACGTGGGCGTTGGACGCGCCGGTGAACATGTTGCGGGTGTAGCGCTCATGGCCCGGTGTGTCAGCCAGAATGTAGCTGCGGGTGGCGGTGGAGAAGAACCGGTAGGCGACGTCGATCGTGATGCCCTGTTCACGTTCGGCGCGCAGGCCGTCGGACAGCGCGGCCAGGTCGGCGACACCTTCTTCGTCGGTGACGGCTTCCAGGTGGTCCAGCGGCAGGCTGTCGGTATCGTGCAGAAGCCGCCCGATCAGGGTGCTCTTGCCGTCGTCGACCGAACCCGCGGTGGTGATTCGGAGCAGCTGCCGAGTGACGCCATCGTCCAGCTGGAACTTAGCGCCTTCTCGTTCTTCTTCGCTGACGCTCATCAGAAATAACCCTCTCGCTTGCGGTCCTCCATCGCGGCGACCGAGGTGCGATCGTCGGCCCGGGTTTCTCCCCGCTCGGATACCGTGGCCGCCGAGATCTCACTGATGACACCCGCGATGTCGGTGGCCTTGGACCGGACAGCGCCGGTGATGGTCAGATCGCCCACGGTGCGGTAGCGCACCCACTCGACATCAGAGGACTCGTCGTTGCGCGGTTCGGTGTATTCCGAGACCGCCAGCAGAATGCCGTCGCGCTCGAAGACCTCGCGTTCATGGGCGTAGTAAATCGACGGTATTTCAAGGTTTTCCAGCTCGATATACCGCCAGATGTCGATCTCGGTCCAGTTGCTCAGCGGGAACACCCGCACCTGCTCGCCCTTCTTGATCCGGCCGTTGTAGAGCGACCAGGGCTCCGGGCGCTGTGCGCGCGGATCCCATTGGCCGAACTCGTCGCGGAAGCTCAGGATCCGTTCTTTGGCGCGGGCCCGCTCCTCGTCCCGGCGGGCACCGCCGAACGCCGCGTCGAACTCGCCGGCCTCCAGCGCGTCCAGCAACGTGCGGGTCTGCGCGCGGTTGCGCGACGCGTGAAGGCCCGGGTCGGCGACCCGGTCATTGTCGATGGACTCCTGCACCGACGCGACGATCAGCTTGTGTCCCTCACCGGTGACGCGGCGGTCGCGGAATTCGATCACCTCGGGAAAGTTGTGACCGGTGTCGACGTGCATCACCGGGAAAGGCAGCGGAATTGGCCGAAACGCCTTCTCCGCCAGCCGAAGTAGCACGATCGAGTCCTTGCCGGCCGAGAACAGCAGGACCGGGCGCTCCAGCTCTGCGACCACTTCGCGAATGATGTGCACCGCCTCGGCTTCCAGCAGCCTCAGCTCGTCGACGCGCTTGGTCACGGGGGCAGTCATAGCGGTAAGCCCTCTCTTTCGGCATCTTCGCGGTAGCGGTCTACCCATTCGTCGGAGCGTTTATCCGCTTGGCGCTCCAGCACCGGCTCCGGTGCGAGACCTCGATTGAGTCCCAGCGACTCGAGGATGTCGCCGACGACCTGAGTCAGGTTGCGCCACAACACCGGATAGGGAATCTCCAAGGGTGTGACGCCCTCCTCGGTAAACCAGTTCCGCCAGCCCGCTTCCTGGTTGCGCAGCATGGTGATGACGTGCGCGATCGCGCCGGCGTGATACGTCGCGCGCTCGTCCCGGATCGGATCGGGCCGGCCGCGCCAGACCCGGGTCTGCACCGCCCGCCAGAACGACACCGCCTGCGACACCACGTCCGGGCGGTAGACGTAGACGAGCAGGGGGTCCTGCCCCACTACGTCGCGGATCGCGGACAGCAGCCCGTCACCGGATCGATCGGGCAGTCCGTTGGCGCGGTCCAGCAGCAACGGCGTCTGGTTCCACATCAGCTTGCCGCCCCACACGCCGTTCGGCGTCCGTCCTACGGTGCGGATGTAGTCACGCCAGATCTCGGGCGGCGCGAGGTCGGGTTTCCCGGCATCCAGCGGATCGAGCAGGCTCAGAATCGACTCGTCATCGACGCCGGCGAACCACTCGCGCGGCTGAGGCGACTGACTGGTGGACGGGAGGTACTGGAAAAACTCCTGTGGCTCACCGGCCACACCGGTCGCCCGCAGCGACTCGACCAGAAGGGTGCTGCCGCTTCGCTGAGAGGCCAACACGAGATATGCCGACGGGTGATCTGCCACCTGGGCAGCTTAGCCGACGGAAAATTGTTGCCACTCTTTCAATTACCGTCACGGTGAACAAAACTGTTGCACGGATTCGAGCCTGTTCACGAGGTCCGTTCGGTGGCCCGCAGTCCGAGCGAAAGTAGCAGCCGGACATCAGGATCAGCCAACGATGTTGTGAGCATCGTCTCTATTCTGCGGACACGGTAGCGCACGGTGTTGGGGTGCACATGCAGTTGCTCCGCTGCGGCCGCGACGTCGCCGAATTCGTCCAGATACACCCGTAGCGTCAGGGCCAGTGCCGGGTCGCGGGCCTGTAGCTCGCGCACCCGCGGGTCCACCAGCCGTTGGTCGGCGCCGATCAACGTGACGATCTCATCGAGCAGCACGGTGGTCCGTGCCTCGGCCAGCGATGTCACCGCCGCGAACGAATCCGGATGGCGCTCAACACTATCCAGCACGCGATCGACCTCTGCCCGCACCGCGGGCAGGCCGGCCAGGCCGGGCAACGGGGCGGCGACCACCGCCCGCAACTGCAGGCCCAGTTCGGTGTGCAGCCCGCCGATCGTGCCGCGAATCCAAGACTGCAGCGGCGCCCGTTTGGTCGTCTGAGGGAACAACACGTACACCCGCGAGCCGCGCGATCCCACCTGTGCATCGGCACGAAAGGCGTTGGCGCTCAGCGCCAAAACGTCGGCCAGCCGGTCGTGCCGGCCCCGGCCGATCGAGTTGTCGAAGGCGACCAGCGCGGCGTGACCGTCGGCGACCACGCCCAACTCCCGTGCGATCGCGTCGATGTCGGTGGGTCCGCTGTCGGCGAGACCGAGCAGCTGCTGTGCGTGCAGCGCATGCGTCGACGGCCTGGCCGTCAGGCGGGACATGATGCGGGCGGCCAGCACAGCGGCTCCGCGCAGCACCTCCTCGGCGTCATCTGCCAACGGCCGGGAGCCCTGCTGCACCCAGATGGTGCCGGCGAAACCGGGCGTCCGACGGGCGGAGGAGTGAATGCCGACGGCCAGTCGGGGTCGCAGCCCCAGCTCCGGCCGCTCGGCGACGCGGACCACATCGCGGCCGGCGCGTAGCGCGTCGAAGATGCCCCACTGCCCGATCCACGTCAGATGCTCGGGCGGCCCGGCGCGGCCCAGGATCGACAGCCGCCGCAACTCGTCGGCTTCGTCGTTGGACGCCGAGTAGGCCAGCACATGCGACTGCTCGTCTTCGATACTGACCATGCCGTGAATGCGGTCGGCCAGCGACTGCGCAAGGCCGAACAAATCGGTGCCTGAGTCGTGCGGGGCGGTGCCGTGGTGCTCCAGGACGTGATCGACCAGCCGGTACAGCCGCTCCCAACGGGCCCGCGGATCCACGGCCACCATCGCGGTCCCCGTCGCGGCCGCCCTGGCGACCAGCGCATCGGAGGGCTCTTTGGCGAAGACGGCTACCGGTGGCTGCTCTGCCGGACCGGTCGCACCTCGTTCCAGCCAGTGCTGTGCTTCGGTGTCGGAGACACCGACCAGGAAGAACACATCGGCGGAGTCCGCGCCCCGGCCCATCCCGAGCCGGACATCGTCGGAATCGATCAGTGCTGCCGAGGCGACGGTCAAATCGAGGCCACGAGGCGCCTCGACCAACCTTGCCATCGTCGTGTCCAAGGCCAACAGCAGTTGGCCGAGCCCAACGCCGTCGATCCGCATATTGTCCGATACTACTAGCCGACCGGCTGAACCTTGTCCTATCGGCCAACAGAACGCGCCCGCCGCGCTGAGATGCTGAGGCATGGACGCGATTACCGATGTTCCGCCGCCCGTCAACGAACCCATCCATGACTACGCACCAGGCTCCCCCGAGCGGGCCCGGTTGCAGACCGCGCTCACCGAACTCGCCGACCATCCGATCGATCTGCCGCATGTCATCGGTGGCATCCACCGAATGGGTGACGGTGACAGGATCGACATCGCGGCGCCGCACCGGCACTCTCTGAAACTGGGCACGCTGACCAACGCTGTGCACCGTGATGCCGCAGCGGCCGTCCAAGCCGCTTCACTGGCCCGAACAGATTGGGCGGCAAAGCCGTTCGATGAGCGCGCGGCGATATTCCTGCGCGCCGCCGATCTGCTGACCGGCCCGTGGCGGGAAAAGATCGCCGCGGCGACGATGCTCGGGCAATCCAAAACCGCCTACCAGTCCGAGATCGACTCGTCCTGCGAGCTGGCGGATTTCTGGCGGTTCAACGTCGACTTCGCCCGCCAGATTCTGGCTCAGCAGCCGACGAGCGTGCGGGGGGAATGGAACCGCACCGACTACCGCCCACTGGACGGATTCGTCTACGCGATAACGCCATTCAACTTCACCGCAATCGCGGCGAACCTGCCCACCGCGCCGGCCTTGATGGGAAACACGGTGGTGTGGAAGCCGTCGGTGACGCAGACGTTGTCGGCCTACCTGACCATGCAGCTGCTGGAGGCAGCCGGACTGCCGCCCGGTGTGGTGAACATGGTGACCGGCGACGGCTATGCGGTGTCGGAAGTGGCGCTGGCCGATCCACGGCTGGCGGGTATTCACTTCACCGGCTCGACGGCGACCTTCCAGCACCTCTGGCAGCAGGTCGGCGCGAATATCGGCCACTATCAGAGCTATCCGCGTCTGGTGGGCGAGACCGGGGGCAAAGACTTTGTCCTGGCGCACAGTTCGGCGCGGCCAGATGTACTGCGGACCGCGCTGATTCGCGGCGCGTTCGACTACCAGGGCCAGAAGTGCTCCGCGGCGTCACGGGCATTCATCGCGCGCTCGGTATGGCAAAAGATGGGCGACGACTTCCTGGCCGCCACCGCCGAACTGCCGTACGGCGACATCGCCGACCTGACCAACTTCGGTGGGGCGCTGATCGACCAGCGGGCGTACGCGAAGAACGTCGCTGCCATCGAACGTGCGAAAAGTGCATCCGGGGTCACGATCGCCGTCGGCGGCGAATACGACGACAGCGAAGGGTATTTCGTGCGTCCGACAGTGCTGCTGTCCGACGATCCGACGGACGAGGCATTCTCCACCGAGTACTTCGGTCCGCTGCTGTCGGTCTACGTCTACCCCGACGACGACTTCGACCGGGTTCTCGACATCATCGACACCGGATCGCGTTACGCGCTGACCGGTGCGGTGATCGCCGACGACCGCGACGCCATCCTTGCCGCACAGAACCGGCTGCGGTTCGCAGCGGGTAACTTCTACGTCAACGACAAGCCGACCGGGGCGGTGGTGGGTCGCCAACCGTTCGGTGGCTCCCGCGGCTCGGGTACCAACGACAAGGCCGGCTCGGCGCTGAACCTGTTGCGCTGGACGTCCGCCCGCTCGATCAAGGAGACCTTCGTCCCGGCCACCGATCACCGATACCCCCATCAGGCGGCGGACTGATGTCCGGCGTATTCAGTAAGACTCTGCGTCCGGCGATATTGGCCGCCAGCCGCTCCCACGGCTTGCAACACACCGCCGAACGGTTGACCGTCACCCGCAAGGTGGTCAATCGATTCGTGCCGGGTGACACGCTGGACATGGTGCTGGACAGCACTGCGGCACTGCGTGATTCGGGCCGATTGATCAGCATCGACTATCTGGGTGAGCAGGTCACCGATGCCGGTGGCGCGGCTGCCACCGTGACTGCCTACCTCGATCTGCTCGACGCGCTGGGCCGGCGGCCTGATGCCACCCACTCCTCCGTGCGCCCGCTGGAGGTGTCGCTGAAACTGTCCGCGCTGGGACAGGCGCTGAATCGCGACGGCGACAAGATCGCACTCGACCACGCCCACCGCATCTGCGAGCGGGCCGAACAGATCGGCGCCTGGGTGACGCTGGATGCCGAGGATCACACCACCACCGATTCCACGCTCTCGATCGCCGCCGATCTGCGCACTGACTTTCCTTGGCTGGGTGTGGTGTTGCAAGCCTATCTTTTGCGTACGGTGGGCGACTGCGAACAGTTCGCCGCGTCGGGGGCCAGGGTTCGGCTGTGCAAAGGCGCCTATGACGAACCCGCGTCGGTGGCCCATCGGGATGCTGCGGCCGTCACCGCCGCCTACCTGCGCTGCCTTCGGGTGTTGATGGCGGGGCCCGGGTATCCGATGGTGGCGTCGCATGATCCGGTTGTCATCGACGCAGTGGCCGCCATGGCCCGCGAAACAGGCCGAACCACTGATGGTTTCGAATACCAGATGCTGTACGGCGTTCGGGATCCCGAGCAGCGACGCCTCGCGTCGGCGGGAAACCGGGTTCGGGTCTACGTGCCGTTCGGCACCCAGTGGTACGGCTACTTCATGCGGCGACTGGCCGAGCGGCCGGCCAACCTGACGTTCTTCATGCGGGCGTTGGCGCAGCGCGCGCACTGAGCGCGCCATCTCACCTGACGGAACGATGTTGTCCGCCATGGCCGCTGGCGCTCACGACCGACGCGCCACGATCACCGGTCGGTGGACGGCCTGAACGACTGCGTTGCTGACCGAGCCCAAAAGCATGCCCGAAAAAGCACCACTTCCGTGACTCCCGACGACGACGAGCTGGGCGGATTCCGATGCTTCCACGAGCGCACGCGCTGCTCGATCACTCACGAGTTGCTTGTTCACAGACACGGCGGGATAGCGTTCTTGCCAACTCACCAGAGCCTTGTCCAGCAAGTGACCTTCTTTGGCCGTTGTCGGTGACCAGTCGTAACCGGGAATCGAGTTCATATCGATGTCATTCCACGAGTGCAGCGCTATCAGCTCGACGTTTCGAAGCGACGCCTCCTCGAAGGCGATCGCGGTAGCGAGGTCTGAGGTTGAGCCGTCAACTCCCACGAGTACGGGAAGCGGTGCGGGGTGCGGGCTCTGCGGATCCACATCGCCGATCAGCGCGACGGGACAATGTGCGTGCCGAATCAGTCCAGCACTGACTGAGCCGAGCAGACTGCGCGACAATGCCCCGCGCCCGCGAGATCCGACGACAATGAGCTCGGCGTCTTTGGTTTGGTCGACGAGTGTTGGGACGGTGGCGGAAGACAACAATTCGCCGTTGATCTGTATCTGCGCGGTATCGGCGACGGCGTCTCGGGCGATCGTCGCTGCGTGTGCGAGGAGGCTGCGTCCCTCGGCTACTTGCTGTTCTGGAGTTTGTTCGAGGGTTGGTGCCTGCGACCATGTGGGCGGGATGGGATTTTCCACGTGGACAATGGTCAGTGGTAAGCCCCGGATCGCCGCATCGTGCGCGGCCCAACTGACGGCGGCGTCTGATTCCGGCGATCCGTCTATGCCGACGATGATTCCGTAATGCTTCGTCGTCGAGACCATAGTGGTCTCCTTCCGTCGAGGAGAACGCTAATGCAGCGTCGACGTTCGCCCGGCGTCAGCGGGCGTCGGTTGTGCGTCGTGACCGTGAACGGTCGTTGGCGAACCCCTGAACGACGTCGTCTTCGCGACGGCCGCGCCACGGAGTTTCGGCAGCGTTCAGACGGGTATCGCCTGAACATGCAAGCTGTCACCTGGCATGGCAAACGCGACGTGCGCGTCGAGTCGGTGCCTGACCCCAAGATCGAAGAGCCGACCGACGCCATCATCGAGGTGACATCAACCAACATTTGCGGTTCGGATCTCCACCTCTATGAAGTCCTCGGCGCGTTCATGAAACCCGGTGACATCCTTGGCCACGAGCCAATGGGCATTGTCCGGGAGGTCGGCGACGAGACAGGCGACTTGCGGGTCGGCGACCGCGTGGTGATTCCGTTCCAGATCTCCTGCGGTAGCTGTCATATGTGCGACAAGCAGCTCTACACCCAATGTGAGACAACACAGGTGCGCGACCAGGGCATGGGGGCCGCCTTGTTCGGCTATTCGGAACTGTACGGCGAGGTCCCCGGTGGCCAGGCCGAGCTGTTGCGGGTCCCGCAAGCTCAGTTCACCCACATCAAAGTGCCTGAGGGTCCACCGGATTCGCGGTTTGTCTATCTTTCCGACGTGCTTCCGACGGCTTGGCAGTCAGTTGAGTACGCAAACATTCCGGATGGCGGGACGGTGGCCGTGCTCGGCCTGGGCCCGATCGGGGACATGGCCGCGCGGATCGCCCACCATCGCGGTCACCGGGTGATCGCCATCGATCTGGTGCCCGAACGACTCGCCCGCGCCGAGGAGCGCGGCATCCAGACCGTCGACTTGCGCGAAGTCGGCTCGGGTCTCGTCGAAGCAATTCACGACCTGACCGACGGCCGTGGTGCGGAGTCAGTGATCGACGCGGTGGGTATGGAAGCGCACGGCTCGCCGGTCGCCAAACTGGCCCAGACTGCAACGGGATTGTTGCCGGATGCGATCGGAAAGCGGCTGATGCAGACCGCCGGCGTGGACCGACTCAGTGCGCTCTACTCCGCGATCGACATCGTGAAGCGCGGCGGCACGATCTCGCTGATCGGCGTATACGGCGGGATGGCCGACCCGCTGCCGATGCTCACCCTCTTCGACAAGCAGGTGACACTGCGGATGGGGCAGGCCAACGTCAAGCGGTGGGTGGACGACATCATGCCGCTGCTGACCGACGAGGATCCGTTGGGCGTCGACGGTTTCGCCACGCATGTTCTGCCTCTCGACGAGGCGCCGCACGCCTACGAGATCTTTCAGAAGAAGCAGGACGGCGCGGTCAAGGTCATGCTGCGGCCCTAGGAGCCGCGCCGCGGCCTCGCACGGTCGTTGGCGAAGCCGCGCACCACGTGCGCGCGCACGAAGTCCGCCACCACGTCTGGGTCGGCCATGTTCAGCGTGGACGACGGTGTGCTGAACAGCGAGAACAGGATTCGCGCGAACCATTCGCCGCTGGCCTGGATGTCGAGGTCTTTGCGCACCTCGCCGGTGAGTTTGGCGGCAGCCAGGTGCGGCGCCAGGAAGTCGACGCATTCGCGGAGTAACACCGCGGCGTCCTTGGTCAGCAACAGGCTGACCGCTTCTTCGTCAAAGTACTTCTCCGAGGAGATGGCTCGCCGCGCCTGCGTGACGAATACGGCGGCGCGGGCCAGCTTGTCCTCCAGCGAGCCGCCGCGGTCCATCGCGGTGGACATCTGCCGATAGAACTGCTCGGAGGTGTGCTCGGCGCACGCCTCGACAATGGCGGCCTTGTCGCTGAAGTACTCGTAGATGGTGCTTCGGGAGACGCGCGCCGCCCTGGCGATGTCGACGATCGTCGCCCTCTGGAGCCCCTGCTTGCGGAAGCAGGTGAAGGCGGACTCGACGATGAGCTCACGGGTGTCGACTGAGGTTGATTGGGTCATGGAGTGGCGTCCGTTACCGATTCATCCACTCGAGGAGAGAATCAGCCCGCTGGTCGGGACTCCGGTACCGGAGGTGACGAGGACGTTTTCGACGTTGTCGACCTGGTTGTGCGACGTCCCGCGGATCTGGCGGACGCCCTCGGTGATCCCGTTCATGCCGTGGATGTAGGCCTCGCCGAGCAGCCCGCCGTTGGTGTTGATCGGCAACTCGCCACCCAGTGACAGTCGCTCCACGGTGGCGAAGTCTTTGGCCTCGCCGCGTCCGCAGAATCCGAGTTCCTCGAATTGGGTGAACACGAAAGGCGTGAAATGGTCGTAGATGAAAGCGGTTTGGATGTCGTTCGGCTTGAGGCCCGAATCGCCCCAGAGCTTGCTGGCGACCACACCCATCTCGGGCAGCCCGGTGATGTCGTCGCGGTAGTAGCTGGTCATCATCTCGCCGTTGGAGGCCGCGCCCTGAGCTGCCGCGGCGATGACGGCCGGGGGCTGACGCAGATCGCGGGCACGCTCGGCGCTGGTGACGACCAGCGCGACCCCGCCGTCGCTCTCCTGGCAGCAATCAAGCAGTCGCAGCACAGGTTCGATGATCCACCGCGAATTCTGATGGTCTTCCAGCGTGATCGGGCGCTCATAGAACCAGGCGTCGGGGTTGGTGGCGGCATGTGCCCGGTCGACGACCGCGATCCGGCCGAAGTCGGCGTTGGTGACGCCGTATGTGGACATGTAGCGCTGCGCGTGCAGGGCGACCCACGCTGCGGGAGTGAGCAATCCGAACGGGGCGTAGTGCGCCATGAACAGCGGGGTCTCGGAGCTGGTGCGGCCACTGCCACCGAAGCGCATCCCGGAACGTTCGTTGAAGGCGCGGTAGCAGACCACGACGTCGGCGACGCCCGCCGCGACGGCCATCGCCGCGTGTGCGATGGTTCCGGCCGCTGCGCCACCGCCGTGCGGGACTCGGGAGAAGAACGTGAGATCGCCGATCCCGACATTGCGGGCCACCTCGATCTCGTCGCTGGAGTCCATGGTGAACGTGACCATGCCGTCGACCTCGCTGGGCGACAGGCCGGCGTCGTCGAGCGCGGCGCTGACCGCCTCGCACGCCAATTGCAGTTCGCTGCGGCCGGATTCCTTGGAGAACTCGGTTTGGCCGATGCCGGCGATGGCCGTCGTTCCGGCCAGCGTCGAGACTGTCATGCGCCCACCCCGTCCAGCAGGCTCACGACCGCGGTCCCGGAAACGTGGTTGCCGAGACTGTTGGCCGCTTGGAAGGTGACCTCGATGAAATTCTCGCCTCCCGAGCCTTCGCTCTTACCGGTGACGCTGCCGGTGAATCGCAGCGGGTCGTCCGGAAATGCCGGCACACCAAGGCGAATCGCCAGCTTGGTGATCATCGCCTCGGGGCCCGCCCAGTCGGTGAGGAACCGCACGCAGTACCCGTTCGACGTCAGGATGTTCATGAACAGGTTGGGTGAGCCCTGCTGTTTGGCGTAGGCCGCGTCGTGGTGCACCGGCATGAAATCGCGGGACGCGATCGCGCCGGCGACAATCATGGTGGTGGTCAACGGGATCTCCAACGGCGTGACCTCGTCACCGACATCGATGTCGGCCCACCGCAGGGTTGAGGTGCGCGATGTGGCGGTCGTCATAGCGATCCTTCCGGGTATGTGCTGCCGAGGTGAACCAGCTGCTGGGTGGCCGACCCCAGGGTGAGCTCGTTGTGCTTGGCCCACAGGAAATATCGATGCAGGGGATAGGTGGTGTCGATGCCGATCCCGCCATGCACGTGCTGAGCGGTGGCCGCGATCCGGGCGCCGGCCTCGGCGGCCCAGAACTTCGCGATCCGGGCCGCCCGGTCCGCCGGACGGCCTTCCGCGATCAGCCAGGCCGCGTGCCACGTGGTCCAGCGGATCGCCTCCAGGTCGATGAACGCGTCGGCCATCCGCTGCTGAACCGCCTGGAAGCTGCCGATTGGCCGACCGAATTGCTCACGGCCCGTGGTGTATTCGGCGGCCATCCGCAGTGCGCGTTCTGCTACGCCGACCTGGACTGCGCATAACCCGACCAGGGCGCGGGTGTGCAAAGATTCGACCTTGTCGTCAGGACCGTCGAGCTTGTCGGTCACCGCAACGGTTGCGCCGTCGAGGAATACATCGGCGTGCGGTTCGCGGTTGGTGGTTGTCACCGGCCGGATCTCGACACCGGCGGCGTCGGTCGGCAGCAGGAACAGGCCCACCTCGCCGTCGGTACCGTCGCCGATCTGGGCGGGGATCACCAAGGTATCGGAGAGCTGACCGAACGAGACCAGCTCCTTGACGCCGTCTAGGCGCCACGTCGCGCCGTCGCGGCGGGCGGTGGTGGCCGGTTTCGTCGGGTCGGAGCGGCCGGGCTCGTGCAGACCCGCGGACAGGATCCGGGTTCCGTCGACGACGCCGGGCAGGAAGCGTTGCTGTTGTTCGGGACTGCCGTGCCGGGCGATCGGGTCGGCACCCAGCAGCAGCGTCGCATAGGCGGGCACCGGCGCGACTGTCGAGCCGACTTCGGCCAGCAGCACACCGAGCTCGATGAAGCCTCCACCGTTGCCGCCTAAGGACTCCGGCAGCGCGGTGCCCAGTAGGTCGACGCCCGCCAACTCTTTCCACAGCGCGGCGTCGTATCGTGGCTCGCCGGCTTCGAGTTCGGTCAGGCGCTCGGGGGTGGCGCGACGTTGCAGCACATCGCGAGCCAGCTTGCTGATGGTCTCCTGCTCGTCGGTGAACGTGAAGTCCATGTCAGCCGGCCGGCCGAAACTGGTGCAGCACAAGATTTCCGTCGAACTCGCGGTAGTAGACCTCGACCGGCATCCCGACCTGGACGTCGGCCGGGTCGATATCGGTCAGGTTCGACACGATCCGGACCTCTTCGTCCAGCTGTATCAAGGCGACGATGTAGGGATAGTCGAAGAACGGGAACTGCGGCTGGTGCGGCATCACATAGCTGTAAACGGTGCCGCGCCCTGACGACTCGATGGCTTCCCACTCCAGCGAACGGCATTTCGGGCACATCGGTTGGGGTGGATGGCGCACCGCTGCGCATCCCTTGCAGCGCTGGATCAGCAGCATGTGATCGCGCAGCCCGTTCCAGAAGAATTCGGTGTCCGGGCTGATGGCCGGCGCCAGTCGGGTCGCCATCAGTTCGCCGGCTTGAATCGCAGGACCCGGAATCGTTGCTTGCCAAGCACTTCACCGTGCTGGTCGCTGTAGGTAAGCACCCAGGTCACGAAGAACCCGGTGCCCAGCGCCGTGGTTTTTTCGTCGGACACCTCTTCGTACACCGACGTCGCGCTGATCTCGTCGCCCAGCTTGGGGTAGCGGTTGATCTCGAACTCCGAGTTGGTCGCCACGATGCTGGTGTATCCGGCTTCGTCGAGAAACGCGGCGGGGTTGTTGGTGATTTCGACCGGCGAGCCGCCGCGCTCACCGATGCCTTCGAGCTTCGGCGCCGGCATGGTCCAGGTTTGCAGCATCACCGGTGGCGACACGATGCCACCGAACCGGGACTTCGCCGCGAACTCCGGATCGAGGTACGCCGGATTCATGTCGTCGAGCGCATACGCCCAGTGCCGGATCATCGGCTGATTCACCGGATCCGGCGCCAGCGAGGGCTTTGCGGAGCCGCCGGTGTGTTGGCCGACGAGGGCCTTCAGTTGGGTGTGCAAGTCAGTGTCGGTCACGCAGTGGATCCTCCTGATTTGTCGGTTGCACGAAGGTCGCGTGGAGCGCGCGGCATGCCCAGTCCGGCCATCGCGATGATGTCCCGTTGAATCTCGTTGGCCCCGCCGCCGAAGGTGCTGATGACCGCGACCCGGTAGGCCGACTCCAGTGCCCCGCGCAGCGGGGCGTCGGCGCCGCGGCGTAATCCGTTGTAGTCGAGCACTTCCAGTAGCTGGCGAGCCACCACGGGAGCCAACTCGGTGCCGAACACCTTCGCGGCCGACGCTTCGCCCATGCCCAGCACTCCTACGGAGATGGCGGCGTTCACCCGAAGGTTGATCAGCTTGTAGGCCGCGACCTGCGCCTCGACCCGGGCCAGTGTCTGCTGAACCCAGGGCTTGTCGATCACCCGGCCGCCGTCGAGTTCGGTGTCGCGCGCCCACTGCAGCGTCTGCTCGAAGAGCGGCTCGAGCGCGCCCAGGTTGCCCAGCGCGGCGCGCTCGAAGTTCAGCTGGGTGGTGATCAGCTGCCAGCCCTGATTCTCACCTGCCACGATCGCGCTGGCCGGCACCCGAACGTTGTCGTAGAAGGTGTAGAAGGTGGAGACGCCGGGCATGGTGTGCAATGGCTGGCAGGAGAACCCGGGCGACGAGGTCGGCACGATGAAGATCGAAATGCCCTTGTGTTTCTTGGTATTCGGATCGGTGCGGGCGGCCAGCCAGATGTAGTCGGCGTACCCGGCGCCGCTGGTGAACATCTTCTGGCCGTTGATCAGATAGTCTGCGTCCGGTCCTGAGCCGTCCCGGACAGCCGTGGTGCGCAGCGACGCCAGGTCGCTGCCCGCGCCCGGTTCGGAGTAGCCGATGGCGAACTCGACGCTGCCATCCAGAATGGCCGGCAGAAACTGCTGCTTTTGGTCTTCGGTGCCGTAGTGCATCAGGGTCGGCCCGACGGTGTTCAGCGTCACCAATGGGATCGGCGCGTTCACCCGCCGGGCCTCCTCGGCGAAGATGAACTGCTCGATCGCCGAGAAGCCCCGTCCACCAAACTCTTTAGGCCAACCTACGCCAAGCAGATCGGCCGCTGCCAAGGCTTTGACGCAGTCGCGAACGGCGGGGCCGCCCTCCATGCGTTCGCTGACGGCGGCCTGGCGCTCCGGCGTCATCACCTGTTGCATCGTCGCGCGGATCTCGTCGCGCAACCGCTCTTGCTCGTCGGTGTATTCGAGGCGCATCTCAGACTCCGAGCCTCACCGGCATCCGCTTGACGCCGGGAACCATGGTGGCCCGCATCCGGTCCACCTGGCCGACCAATTCGAGCCGCGGGAAGCGGCGCAGGAGTTCCTCGAACATCACGGTTGCCTCCAGGCGGGCCAATTGCGCTCCGATGCAGGAGTGTTCACCGCACCCGAACGCGATGTGCGGATTGGGATGGCGGGTCACCCTGAACTCTTCGGAGTCGGGCCCGAAAATGTCCTCGTCGCGGTTGGCCGATTGGTAGAGCATCACCACCACGTCGCCCTCGGCGATCCGCTGCCCGCGGATCTCGACGTCGACGGTCGCGGTGCGGGCCATGTGCACCACCGGACTGTTCCACCGCAGCATCTCCTCGATGGCTGCCGGGATCAGCGACCAATCCTCGACCAGCAACCGCTGCTGATCGGGATGCGTCATCAGCGCCAGCGTGCCGAGCGCGATCAGGTTGCGCGTCGTCTCGTTTCCGGCAACCAGCAACAGGAACGCGAAATTCAGCAGGTCCTCGTCAGTGAGCCGGTCGCCGTCGATGTCGGCGCCGGCCAGTACCGACAGCAGGTCGTCGCGCGGCTCGACCCGCCGTGCGCCGATCAGCTTCTGGAAGTACTCGTACAGCTGACCGGCCGCCACCAGTGGGTCGAGTTCGATCTCCGGGTCGGCGGTGCCGGTGGCCGCATCCGACCAGGCCCGGAACTGTTCCCAGTCGTCGGGTGGGGCGCCGATCAACTCGGCGATCAGCCGGGTGGGCAGCGGCGCGGCGATCGTTTCGGCGAATTCGTGCACCGAATCGGGTTCCAGACCGTCGAGGATGCCGCGCACCAGCTCGCGGATCTTGGGCTCGAGCACCGAAACGCGGCGGCGGGTGAACCCGGAGTTGATCAACTTGCGCATCTGGCGGTGCCGGGGCGGATCGGTGAAGATCAGGCTCCCCGGTTGCACCGGGCTCGGCATCGCCGGGTCCGGGATGGTGATGCCCCGGGTCGAGGTGAAGGTGGCCGGGTTGCTCGAGACGAACCGGACGTCCTCGTACTTGAGCAGCGCCCAGAAGTTGGTCACGTCGTTCCAGCACACCGGTTCGGTTGCGCGTAGCTCGCGGTAAGCCGGATAGGGATCGCCGGCGTAGAAGTCCGGGGAGTGCAGTGGGATGGCGGAGCTGGATTTGACGTGCACCCGGCCTCCTCGACGGTGGTCGGACAGATAAGTCAAATCTGTCCGGTTGACTCTGTCTACTCTGGCGGCACCAATACTGTCAATATCCCTGTCGTTGAACCGAAATAGCTGACTGTCTCGCCGAGCATTGACGACAACAGGGCTATAGGTGTAGACCAAACCTTGAGCCGCCGGACCCCCGAAGGAGTGGACATGGCTGAGCCACGCTCGTTGATCGACACCTATGCGGTTTACATCGACGGCCGGTGGGTCGATCCAGAAGGCGGTCGCTACGACGACATCAATCCGGCCACCGAGACGGTGATCGCCTCGGTGCCTGATCCCAGCCTGGCTCAGGTCGGCAGCGCGATCGCGGCCGCCCGAGCGGCATTCGACTCCGGCTCATGGCCTGAGGCCGGACCCGAGCAGCGGGCGGGGTTTCTCAACCAGTTGGGTGAGGCGCTGCTGGCGCACGCCGACGAGTTCTATGAGCTGGCACAACAGGAATGGGGCTGCACCTCCAACGAGCGGGTGATCCACGTCGAGGGCCCGGCGTTCGCCGCACTCAACGCCGCCGAACTGGCCACCCATCCCGTCGAAGAGCCGATCGACGCATTCGGTGCCGCGGGAAAGGCATTGCTGCGCTACGAACCGCTCGGCGTGGTCTCGATCCTCACGCCGTGGAATTTCCCGCACACGCTCAACGTGATGAAAGTCTGTGCCGCGCTGGCCGCGGGCAACACCGTCGTGCTCAAGCCGTCGCCGCTGGCGCCGCTGGCCGGATTGGCGCTGGCCCGAATCATCGACGAGCACACCGACATTCCACCGGGCGTGGTCAACGTCGTGACCCCGACCGACCTCGAATCCAGCAAGCTGTTGACCGTCGACCCCCGAATCGACATGGTCAGTTTCACCGGAAGCTCGGTGGTCGGCCGCGAGGTGATGTCCGCAGCCGGGGCGACCATGAAGCGGCTACTGCTCGAACTCGGCGGCAAGTCCGCCAGCATCGTGCTCGACGATGCGTCGCTGGACGATGACGTGTTGCAGCGAATGTTGTTCGAGTCGTGCTCATTCCACGCCGGCCAGGCATGCATCCTGCACAGCAGGTTGCTGCTTCCCGATGCGATCCACGACGAGGTGGTCGATCGCCTGGTCGGGTTGGCCCGCGAGATCAAGGTCGGCGACCCCGCCGACCCGGACGTCACCATGGGGCCGCTGATCAGCGACGCACAGTGCAAACGCGTTCAGGCTCACGTGGATCAGGCGATCGACGACGGCGCCAAGCTGGTCGCGGGCGGCGGGCGGCCGGCCGGGTTGGCCCGCGGCTTCTACTTCGAGCCGACCATCCTCACCGACGTCACGCCGGATTCGACGATAGCCCAGGAGGAGGTGTTCGGGCCGGTTCTGTCGGTGCTGCGCTACAGCGGCGACGACGAGGCGGTGCGGATCGCGAACAACTCGCAGTACGGGTTGTCGGGTGCGGTGTGGGGCAACGACGTCGACCGTGCGCTGGCCGTCGCCCGCCGGGTCCGCACCGGTCAGATCGCGGTCAACGGATTCGGTCCGGGTGGCGCGCCGTTCGGTGGGTTCAGCCAGAGCGGGATCGGGCGAGAAAGCGGCGGCATCATCGGAATTCGTCAGTACATGGAGCCGAAGGCCATGGGACTGCCAGCGTGACCGAGCCCGCCGGCGCGCTCGACGGAATCCGGGTCGTCGAAATCGCCGACGAGATCTCGGGTCCGTATTGCGGCAAACTGCTCGCCGAACTCGGCGCTGACGTCACGAAAGTCGAAGCGCCAGAGGGTGATCCACTGCGGCGGTGGGGACCTTTTCCCGGCGATCGGCCCGATCCCGATCGGTCCGGGCTGTTCGAATACCTCAACGCCGGAAAGCGCGGCGCCACACTGGACGACGCCAGCGATCTCATCGCCGACGCCGACGTTCTGATCGACGACCACGGCCTCATCGACTGCCGCGGGGGGAAAGTCCCGCACCCAGATTCACCTCTGGTCGTCGTGCGAATCTCCAACTTCGGGCAGTATGGCCCGCTGCGCGACCGGGTCGCGACGCCGCTGACCATGCAGGCGATCTCGGGGTGGATCAGCGCACGCGACCCCGACCGGCCGCCGGTGCAGGCCGGCGCCCGGATCGCCGAATACGTCGCCGGCGCTTACGCCGCGCTCGGCGCACTGACCGCACTGCGGATCGCTCCGGCCGGTCAGGTGACCGAGGTCGACATCTCGGTGCTGGAGGCGCTGCTGGCGACGTTGCCCTATCCGATGATGATGTTCGAGCGCATGCGTGCGCTCGGTTTGCCTACCAACGTGCGCCAGGCCCCAATGCTGGGTGTGGTCCGTGCCGCCGACGGCTGGGTCGGGATCAACTGCCTGACCGGGCAGCACTGGCTCGACGTGTGCGACATGCTCGGTCTGCCCGAGTACGGCGAGCAGCAGTACGCGATCATGATGGGCGGTCCGGAGCGCGCCGAGTTCTACGCAGCGGCCCAGCCCTGGCTGGACGAGCGGACCGTCGCCGACATCGTCGAACTCAGCCAGGCACTGCGGATTCCGGCGGCCCCGGTCGCCGACGGTGCCGACGCACTGGACAATCCGCAGTACGCCAAGCGCGGGTTCTTCGTCGAGGGCGGCGGCAAGGATTGGTCGTTTAGGCAGCCGGGCCCGCCGTTCCGTTTGTCCAAAACGCCTGCGGTACAGGCGCGTTCCGCGTCACGCACGCCACGCCGCGCCGGCGCGCCGATTGCGGATCCGTCTATGCCGTTTGCCGGACTGAAAGTGCTTGACCTGACTACATTTTGGGCAGGCGGATATCTCACCTGCTACCTGGGTGCGTTCGGTGCCGACGTCGTCAAGCTCGAGTCGATCCAGCGTCCGGACGGCTTCCGCTACTCGGGCGCGCAGCCGTTCGAGGGCGAGGACTGGTACGAACGCAGCCCGCTGTGGCAGGCCACCAACCTCAACAAGCGCGACATCACGCTGGACCTCAGCTCGTCGCGCGGCCTCGAGCTCGCCCGCCGGCTGGCCGCCCACGCCGACGTCGTCGTGGAGAACTACTCGCCGCGGGTGGTGGAGCAGTTCGGGCTGGACTACGACTCGCTGGTCGCGCTGCGCCCAGACATCATCGCGGTCCGGATGCCGGGTTTCGGCCTCGACGGGCCGTGGCGCGACTACGTCGGCTGGGCGCTGAACATCGAACAGGTCTCCGGCATGACGGCCGCAACCGGCTACCCGCAAGGTCCGCCCTGCAACGTGCAGGGACCGGCCGATCCCATCGTCGGCGTGCACGCCGGGGTGGCGTTGCTCGCGGCGCTCGAGCATCGTCGTCGCACCGGTGAAGGCCAGCTGATCGAGGTCGCGCAGATCGAAGTCGGCGCCGCCGTCACCGCTGAACCGGTGATCGACTACTCGATGAACGGCGTCGTCCGCCCGCGCCAGGGCAACCGGCGGCGGGGTGTTTGCCAGGGCGTCTATCCGGCCGCCGGCGACGATGCGTGGGTGGCACTGACCGTGCGCGACGCCACCGACTCCTCGCGGCTGGCCCACGCGATGGGCCGACCCGATCTGCCCGGTGACCACGACGCGTTCGACGAGGCGGTTGCGGCATGGACGCGAAACCGAAAACCCGCCGATGTCGTTGCGGCCCTTCGTGAACGCGACATTCCCGCCGAGGAGGTGACGACGCCCGAGCAGATGTACGACCTGCCCGGTCTCGACGTCCGCGGCTTCTACGAAGAATTCGACCACGCAGTGACCGGCCGGCACCGCTATCCCGGCTGGCCGCTGCGCATCACCCCGGGCCCGGCTGCTCATCACCGCTTTAGCGCGCCCACCCTGGGCCAGCACAACAACGAGATCCTCGGCGGCCTCGGGCTGTCCAGCGATGATCTCGATGCCCTGCGTCGCGACCACGTGATCGGCGAACGGGCAATGGGCTAGCCTGCTGACGTGCTGCTGACCTCGCTGAACCCGTCCGTTGTCGCAGGTGGCCACGATCTCGAGGACGCCGTCACATTCGGCGACGTCACGCTGAGCCGCAGTGACCTGGTCGGGGCCGCCAACTCGGTCGCCGAACGGATCCGCGGCGCGGACCGGATCGCGGTGCTGGCCACGCCGACCGCGCCGACCGCGCTGGCCATCGCCGGATCCCTGATCGCCGGGGTGCCGGTAGTGCCGGTGCCGGCCGACGTCGGGCAGGCCGAACGTCGCCACATCCTCACCGACTCCGGCGCACAGGCGTGGCTGGGCCCTGTCCCGGACGAACCGGAGGGGTTGCCGCACATCCCGGTGCGGATGGGCGCCCGGTCGTGGCATCACCAACCGGAGCCCTCGCCGCGCGATACCGCGCTGATCATCTACACCTCCGGCACCACCGGGCCGCCCAAAGGAGTGCAGCTGAGCGGTCAGGCGCTCGCCGCCGACCTCGACGCGCTCGCCGAAGCGTGGCAGTGGACGCCCGACGACACGCTGGTGCACGGCTTGCCGCTGTTTCATGTGCACGGTCTGGTGCTGGGCCTACTCGGATCGCTGCGCGTCGGAAATCGCTTCGTGCACACCGGAAAACCGACACCGCAGGCCTACGCGGCCGCCCGCGGCACGCTGTATTTCGGTGTGCCGACAGTGTGGTCGCGGGTGGTGGCCGATCCCGCGGCCGCCGAAGCGCTGCGGTCGGCGCGGTTGCTGGTGTCCGGCAGCGCCGGGTTGCCGGTGCCGGTCTTCGACAAGCTGGTCGAGCTGACCGGCCATGCACCCCTCGAGCGATACGGCGCCACCGAGTCGCTGATCACCTTGTCGACCCGCGCCGACGGAGAGCGGCGCCCCGGTTGGGTCGGCCTACCGCTGACCGGTATCGAGACCCGCCTGGTCGACGACGACGACAACGCGGTGCCGCACGACGCGGAAACCATTGGCCGACTACAGGTTCGGGGACCGACACTGTTCAACGGCTACCTCAACCGCCCGGATGCCACCGCCGAGGCGTTCGACGCTGACGGCTGGTATCGCACCGGCGACGCCGCGGTCATCGACAGCGACGGCATGCACCGCATCGTCGGCCGCGAGTCGGTCGACCTGATCAAGTCCGGCGGCTACCGGGTCGGCGCCGGCGAGATCGAGACGGTTCTACTCGGGCATCCGGGGGTGGCCGAGGCCGCGGTAGTCGGGCTGCCCGACGATGACCTGGGCCAGCGCATCGTCGCATTCATCGTCGGCGACGCCGAGCCGCAGGAGTTGATCGACTACGTGGCGGATCAGCTTTCGGTGCACAAGCGGCCCCGCGAGGTGCGCGTGATGGATGCGCTGCCGCGCAACGCGATGGGCAAGGTGCTCAAGAAGCAACTGTTGACGCAAAGCTAACGCGCGGCGGGTGTGACACCAGCGCCCTTTTTCCCTACCGTCGTAGCCGTGGACCATGGCAGCCCGACGATCACGTCGATGCCGGCCGCGCCGCCCGCCACGCCGATGAGACGCGTCGCTGCCGCGTGCCTGGTGGGCTCGGCGATCGAGTTCTACGACTTCTTGATCTACGGCACCGCTGCGGCGCTGGTGTTTCCCACCGTGTTCTTCCCACATCTCAGCCCGACGCTGGGGACGATCGCCTCGATGGGCACATTCGCCAGCGCATTCGTGTCGCGGCCGATCGGCGGTGCCGCCTTCGGCTACTTCGGCGACCGGGTGGGACGCAAGAAGGCGCTGATCGCCACGCTGTTGATGATGGCGGTCGCGACCGTGAGCGTCGGCCTGGTGCCGACGACGGCGACCATCGGTCTCGCTGCGCCGTTCACCTTGGTCGCGCTGCGGTTGGTGCAGGGCTTCGCCGCCGGCGGTGAGTGGGCCGGCTCGGTGCTGCTCAGCGCTGAATACGCCCCCGCTGACAAACGCGGACGCTATGGCATGTTCACCCTCCTCGGCGGTGGTGTCGCCGCGGTGCTCACCTGTTCGACGTTCCTGGTCGTCAGCGTCACCATCGGCGAGGACAGCCCCGCCTTCTTGGAGTGGGGTTGGCGGATTCCGTTCCTGATCAGTGCAGTGTTGATCGGCATCGCGCTGTACGTGCGGCTGCGGATCGACGAGACGCCGGTGTTCGTCGCCGAGCAGGCCCGCGACACCGTCCCGAGGGCCCCGATCGCGGAGTTGCTACGCCTGCAGCGCCGAGCGATTCTTCTGGCGGGCGGCAGCATTCTGGGTGGCATGGGCTTCGCCTACATGGCGAACACCTACCTGACCAGATACGCGCACGCCGAGCTTGGTTACAGCCGCAGTTTCATCTGGGAAGTGGGTGCGCTCGGCGGGCTGGTCAGCGTGACGTTCGTCGCGCTCTCGGCGACGCTGTGCGATCGAGTCGGTCGGCGCCGGATGATGTTGCTGGGCTGGGCGGCATGTGTGCCATGGGCACTGGTGGTGATGCCGCTGATCGACACCGGCAAACCGGTGCTCTACGCGGTGGCGATCGTCGGCATGTGCGCAGTGGGCGGGGTCGGTTCCGGGCCCACCGGGGCATTCATTCCTGAGCTGTTCGCCACCCGCTACCGCTACAGCGGCTCGGCCTTCGCGATCAACTTCGCCGGCGTCTTCGGCGGCGCGCTGCCGCCGTTGATCGCGGGAACGCTGCAGGCGACCTACGGCGGCTGGGCCATCGGGCCGATGCTCGGGTTCCTCGCCGCGGCCAGCTTCGTGTGCACCTACCTGCTGCCCGAGACGAAGGGCACGGCGCTGCACTCCGGTGACTAGGGATTGGGGCGAATAGCCGCCTGGTGCTCAGTTGGCGTGCAGGTCTTCGTTGAGCGCGATCCCGCGGCCGTCGCGAGACACCACCTCGACCGCGCCGGTCACCGAGTTGCGCCGGAACAGCAAGTTGCTGCTGCCGGCGAGCTCGCGCGCCTTGACCGAATTGCCATCCGGCAGAGCCACTTTCGTTCCGGCGGTGACGTACAGGCCGGCTTCGACGACGCAGTCGTCGCCCAGCGGGATGCCCAGGCCGGAGTTCGCGCCGAGCAGGCAGTGCTTGCCGAGCGAAATCACCTCGGTGCCACCGCCGGACAGTGTGCCCATGATCGACGCGCCGCCGCCGATGTCGGAGCCGTCGCCGACGACGACGCCCGCCGAGATGCGGCCCTCCACCATCGAGGCGCCCAGCGTGCCCGCGTTGAAGTTCACGAAGCCTTCGTGCATCACCGTCGTGCCGGACGCCAGGTGCGCACCCAGCCGCACCCGGTCGGCGTCGGCGATGCGCACACCGCTGGGCACGACGTAGTCGACCATCCGGGGGAACTTGTCCACGCCGTAGACCGTGACCGGCCCGCGGCGGCGCAGTCGCGCCCGCACCACCTCGAAACCGTCGATTGCGCACGGCCCGTAGTTGGTCCACACCACGTTGGTCAGCACCCCGAACAACCCGTCGGCGTTGAGCCCGTGCGGGGCGACCAGACGATGCGAGAGCAGGTGCAGTCGCAGGTAGGCGTCGTAGGCGTCGGCGGCCTTGTCGTCCAGCGAGCCGATCACCGTGCGCACCACGACGGTCTCGGTGTCGCGATCGTCGTCTCGGCCGGCCAGCGCTGCGAAGTCGTCGGGAACCTCGGCCACCGACAACCGCGTCGTGCCGCTGATTTCGCCTGACTCGATCAGTTCCGGTGCGGGGAACCAGGTGTCGAGGACCGATCCGTTGGCGGCCAGCGTCGCCAGCCCAATACCCGAAGCTGCAGTCACGGGTGCCACGCTACCCACCCACTACGCTGGGACCGTGCTGGACCTACGCGGTGACCCGATCGAGCTGACGGCGGCTCTGGTCGACATCCCCAGCGAGTCGCGGCACGAAGACCGCATCGCCGACGAGGTCGAGGCCGCGCTACGCACGCAGACTCCCCAGTCCTTGGGCTACGAGATCGTCCGCAACGGCAACGCGGTGCTCGCGCGCACCGCGCTGGGCCGCCCCACCCGGGTGCTGCTGGCGGGTCACCTCGACACCGTGCCGGCCGCGGACAATCTGCCGAGCCGGCGCGACGCCGAGTCGCTTCATGGTTGTGGCACCACCGACATGAAGTCCGGCGACGCGGTGTTCCTGCATCTGGCCGCGACCGTCACCGCGCCCGCCCACGATCTGACGCTGGTGTTCTACGACTGCGAGGAAATCGAGTCCAGCGCAAACGGTTTGGGCCGCATCGAACGTGAGCTGCCGGACTGGCTGGCCGCCGACGTGGCCATCCTGGGTGAACCCACCGGCGGTTACATCGAAGCGGGTTGTCAGGGCACCCTGCGCGTTGTCATCCGGGCAGCCGGAACGCGTGCTCACTCGGCGCGATCATGGCTGGGCGACAACGCTATTCACAAGCTGGGTGCCGTGCTGGATCGGCTCGAGACCTACCAGCCGCGCAGCGTCGACATCGACGGATGCGTCTATCGCGAAGGCTTGTCGGCGGTGCGCATCGACGGCGGGGTGGCCGGCAACGTGATCCCCGACGCCGCGTCGGTGACGGTGAACTTCCGCTTCGCGCCGGACCGTTCGGCGGACGCGGCGCTGCGTCACGTCCACGACGTCTTCGATGGCCTCGACGTGCACATCGAGCAGACCGACTCCGCCGCCGGAGCGCTGCCCGGTCTGTCCACTCCCGCGGCCAAGGCCCTGATCAACGCCGCCAACGGGCAGGTGCGAGCGAAGTACGGCTGGACCGACGTATCGCGCTTTGCCGCCCGCGGCATCGCGGCGGTCAACTACGGACCGGGTGACCCCAACCTCGCGCACACTCGCGACGAGCTGGTGCCGGTGCATCAGATCACCGATGCCGCGACCATGTTGCGGGCCTACCTGAGCAGCTAGGCCCGCCGCGCCTGAGCTTGGTCCGCGGCGTCGGCGGCCGCGGGATGCAGCCCGCGATCGGCCAGGTCCGCAGCGACCTCGGCCAGCGCCGCGGCGTCGCCGTCGGCCAATGCCCGGGCATGCGCCAGCGTCAGCCGCCCCAGCACACACGTCACTTCGCCGGCCAGGCGGCCGGCCCGCTGCACGGCGCGCGCATCGCCGAGCCGTACACAGTCCTGCAACGCGCGCAGCGCGATCGCTGACTGCCCGCCGCGCTCCGCGGTCTGCACCGCTTCCCGAGCAGCTTCGATAGCGCCGGTGGTGTCGCCGCGGGCCGACTTCGACCACGCCTTCGCCAACGCCAACTCCGGACCGAACAGCGACGACTTCAGCCCGTGTAGTGACTCGGCCCGGCTGCAAGCCTTTGCGGCGCTGAGCTGTTCGCCCTGCTGGCCGAGCGCCTGGGCCAGCAGCATCAGCGACAGCGGACCCCAGGAGTAGCCGGTGCGGGCCAACGGGTCCGCGGCCCGGCTGAGCAACGTCACGGCGGCGTCGAAGTCGCCCTGGGCGATCGCCACGTAACCCACCAGCGTCTCGCCGATCGCCCGGCCCGGCTGCTGCAACTCGGCGAAATCGGTGTATCGCTGGGCCAGCTTGCGGGCCTCGGTCACCCGGCCGGCCATCACCAGCGCGGTGATCCGGCCGAAGCCGCTGGTGAACCGCAACAGCCCGGGATGGTCGGCGGCGGTCGCCCGCCGGGCCAGCGCCTCGACGTCGTCCAACGCTCCGGTGCGGGCCGAGCTCAGCGCCGCCGCTGACGCTGCCCATCCCACCGCGACCGCGTCGGCGTGCGGCGACTCCAGCACCTCGCCGGCGATCCGCAGCGTGCGCAGCGGCGTGCCGGCGTTCATCGCGAACGTGGCCGACAGCGCGTCGAGGGTGGCCTGCGCGCCCGGTGACGCGACCCGGCTGCGGGTGGTCTGCAGGAACGCGGTGGCCTGCGCCGGCTCGCTGAGCATCCAGAACTGGTTGGCCGCCCGCGGCAGCGCCCACGCCAGCAGCTCCGGCGGCGACAGTTGCTCGGGATCCACCGCGGCCAGTACCGCGTCGGCCGGTCGTCCGCGGCCCTGCCAGGCCAGCGCGTAGCCGAGCGCCAGCCGTGCGGCCAGCCCGTCGGAGCGGTCCAGCGCCGCGCGGGCCAGCTGTTCGGCCAGCGTGAGCTCGCCGAACCGCAGCGCCTGCTGTGCTGCGGTCACCAGATCGGCGTCGGCAGCGTTGTTCAAGTCGTCGTTCTCGACGCTCAGCGCCGCGAGCCGCAACTGGTCACCGATGTGTCCGCTCGGGGCCGCCGCGAGTTGTTCGACCAGCGACATGCGCAGCGCCCGCGCGGTGTCCGGCGGCTGCGCCGCGCCGGCACGGGCCGCGTAGAGCGGATGCGCCGAGTAGACCATCGCGTGGTCGTCGACCGTCACGGCGCCGGCGGCTTCGGCCTGCTCGACGGCCTCCTCGCTGGTCAACGCCACAAGGTCGGCACGCCGCAGCGGCTCGGCCAGCGCAAGGTAGTCCAGTGTCGTGCGCGCCGGGGACGGCAGATCGGACAGGTAGGCGTCGATCAGGGCCGGCAGCGTCGCATCTTTCGGCGGATGGCCGGCCAGGGCCAGGTGTCGCAGCGCCAGCGCATTGCCCTTGCTGAGAGCGACCAGCTCGTCGTCGGGCGGCGAACCGGTGGCCGCCGTGAGCAGCGCCGCCGTCGCCGCCGCGTCCAGCGGGCCGACGTCGACCCGGTTCAACAGCCCGTCGTCCCACAACGCCTGGATAGCGTCGGGCAACTCGGCGTCGGACCGGACCGTGACGATCAGCCGGGCCGAGCCGCTCAGGGCCAGCTGATAGATCAGGGTGGCCGACATCCGGTCGAGGTGGTGGGCGTCGTCGACGACGAAGAGCTGCTGCTGCGCAGTGAGCTGATTCTGCGCGGCGCGCAGCAACTGAGCCGGTCGTGCGGTGTCGCTGACGTCGGTGCCGGCCAGCAGCGGACGGACCGCGCCGAACGGGATGACCTGCTCGGTCGCGGTGCCCACCACCCAGCGAACGGGCGTAGCGGACGTCTCGGCCGCGCTGCGAGCCAGCAGGGTTTTGCCCACACCGTCGGCTCCGAGTATCGCCACGCCGGAATGCTGCGGATCCGCCAAGGCGGCCACGACGTCACGCAGCACGGCATCCTGCGGTGCGGCAACCCAAGCACTCGGCACCGCCGGAGTTTATGGCGCGCGCACCGGACCGGATGCGATTAGGCCCAAATGCGCTCGGCGGCAAGGGTGAGGCCCGATCTACTACGGTTCGACTGTGCCTCCCGAACGCGATGCACCGCATCCACACGCGGTTTGTGTCTACTGCGCGTCCGGACCGATCGACCCCGAGCTGCTGGCGCTGGCCGCCGACGTGGGTGAGGCAATCGCCAAGCGCGGCTGGACGCTGGTCTGGGGCGGCGGCAACGTCTCGGCGATGGGTGCGGTCGCTACCGCAGCGCGGGCGCGCGGCGGCTGGACCGTCGGCGTCATTCCCGCGATGCTGGTCCGCCGCGAAGTCGCCGACCACGACGCCGACGAGCTGATCGTCACCGACACGATGCGCGAGCGTAAACAGATCATGGAAGACCGCGCCGACGCGTTCCTCACGCTGCCCGGCGGTATCGGCACGCTGGAGGAGATGTTCGAGGTCTGGAGCGGCGGGTACCTCGGCATGCACGACAAACCGGTGGTGATGCTGGATCCTCGCGGACACTTCGACGGCTTGCGGGCGTGGCTGTCCGGACTCGTCGACAGCGGATATGTCTCGCGCACCGCGATGGACCGTCTGATGGTGGTCGACGAGGTCACCGCGGCGATCGAGGCCTGCGCACCGCGCTAGGCTGGCCGCCATCTGCCGCAGCGCGAAACGAGGGTGATACGTGTCAGAGAAGACCGCCGATTCTTCTACATCCGTTGGGTTGATTG
>CAWGPB010000020.1:0-76700 GCA_963824335.1 uncultured Actinomycetota bacterium | reverse complement strand
TGGATTGCCGGCGCGATCATCGCCACGAGGGTTTCGGTGTCTGCCTCCGCCAGGATGGGAACTCCGACGACCCGCCGGCCTACGACGACGCCGACCAACATCGACGCCGCCAGTCCCGCGCGCAGAGCGGCGTCCGGGGTCTTGTCTCGGCCGGCACCCATCGCGTCGAGCAGTCGGGCCTGGATGAACTCGCGCAGTTGTGAGCCCGCCTGCTCGTTGGTGATGGTGGCCCGCAGCATCGCCATCATGGGTTCCGAATCTTCCGGAGGCCCCTCCCACACTTCGAGATGAGCCCGCACGACCCGTTCGCCCAGATGTTCGTCGGGTCCATCGAAGACAGTGCTGAAGCGCTCCAACGACTTTGACGAGATTGACATCACCGCGCCGAACAACTCCTCCTTCGACCTGAAGAACTGCATCACCAGCGACGGGTTGACCCCCGCGTCCGACGCGACCCGCCTGATCGTCGTCGCAGCGAAGCCGTCCGAGGCGAATCGGACTCGAGCGGCGTCGAGGATGGCCTGGCGCGTCGTATTTGCGCCGGGCCGGCGTCCGCGGCGCACCTGAGCCGGGGGCTTGGTTTTCGCGGCCACGCGAAGAATGTAGCGCGTGAACAAGAATATGAACACTTGTTGATTTAATGTGTCGGAACGGTTATGGTCCAAGAGACGTAGGAGTTCACTAAAGATGAGGCGGCAATGACGCGAACCGAGAAAATCTTCACGCCGTCCCACCCCTTGGAGCCGGGTGATCGATACGGGGTGCTGAGCGCGTTCGATCCGGGCACCCGCACGCTGAAGGCGGGCTTCCGTCTTGCGCCGCCATTTATGGCTTTACCGGTCGACGTCGTGCTCGACAAGGACGTGGCCGTCACCATGCGTGACGGAGTGACGACCTATGTCGACATCTTGCGGCCGGTGGGCGCCGAGAAGGTGCCGGTCATCGTGGCGTGGAGTCCGTATGGCAAGGGGGAGGGAAGTGCCCCGGCCTCGATCGGGGTGTTCGGGCTGGTCGGTCTGGACAACGGGATCGTGTCGGGTCTGCATAAGTTCGAGGGACCCGATCCGGCGTATTGGTGCGCCCACGGTTACGCGATCTGCAACCCGGACGTCAGAGGCGTCTCAGATTCGCAGGGCGACAGCGTGTTATGGGATCGCCAGGAGGGCGAGGACTGCCATGATCTGATCGAGTGGCTGGCCGCTCAGGACTGGTGTACGGGCAAGGTCGCGATGAGCGGGACCTCCTATCTCGCAGTCGCGCAGTGGTTCGCCGCGGCCGAACAGCCGCCACACCTCGCGGCGATCAATCCATGGGAGGGCGTCAGCGACGTCTACCGTGATCTGGTGATGCGCGGCGGCATGCCCGACACCGGCTTCGCCCGACAGCTTCAAGAGAACAGCTACTGGGGCAAGGGCCGCAAGGAGGACATTCTCGCCGAGGCGGAGCGCTACCCGCTGATGAACGACCTGTGGCGCAACAAGCTTCCGCGCGTCGACCGGATCAACGTGCCGGCATACGTGGTGGCCAGCTATTCCAATTCGCTGCACACGGCGGGCACGTTCCGGGCGTGGCGACGGATCGGTTCGGAAAAGAAGTGGCTGCGCATTCACAACAGCCAGGAGTGGCCCGACTACTACGACGAGGCGAACCGGGAAGATCTGCGCCGGTTCTTCGATCACTTCCTGAAGGGCGAGGACAACGACTGGGAGCAGACCCCGCGCGTCCGGTACTCCCTGCTTGACCTCGAAGGCGGGGACCAGATCAACCTGCCCGCGGACCAGTTTCCCCCGCGAGGTGTCGCCTACACGCAGTACTACCTCGACGGGCGCTCGCGCACGCTGCGCACCGAGGCGCCCGCGGACGAGGTGACGACGGCCTACGACGCGGAAGCCAACCCGGGCCTGGCCTCGTTCATCACCCGCTTCGACGAGGAGACCACGATCGTGGGCTACCCCAAGGTGCGGCTATGGGTCGAAGCCCAAGGTGCCGACGACATGGACCTTTTCGTCTTCGTCCAGAAGTTGACTGCGCGCGGCACGCCTTTGCAGGAGTTCACCGTGCCCAACCACGGCGCGATGATCCACGACGTCACCGAGCGCGGGGCGTCGATCCTGCGGTACAAGGGCACCACCGGCCGTCTGCGCGTGTCGATGCGACACCTGGATGAGACGCTGTCCACCGACGAAGTGCCTGTGCACAGCTTCGACCGGGTCGAGAAACTCACGCCCGGGGCGGTCGTCGACGTCGACATCGATCTGCTGCCAGTCGGTTTGGTCTTCCATCCGGGTGAGCAGCTTCGGCTGGTGATCAGCGCGCAGAATCTGACCGGCCAGTGGATGCCCGCACTCCGCGAATACGTGCCGCAGAACAACGGCACCCATGTCATCCACACCGGCGGGAGCAGCGCGTCCTATCTGCAGCTGCCGGTTCAGACCGCCGTGTAGCTGAGCAGACACGGTCCATCCGCTCGCGCCACACCGCCGATCTGAGCGGGGACCGGGTGCGGGTGCGTGGTCCATTGCGGGGTCATCCGGTAGCGGCCGAGCAACCGCGTCATGGTGGCGGTCATGGCTGACAGCGAAAAAGGCTGCGCCGGGCAGGAATGCCGGCCGTGTCCGAACGCCGTCACCAACATCGGTGACGGAAGCGACTTTTCGTCGGTCAGCCGATGCCGGGTCCAGCGATCCGGGTCCCACTCCTCGAGCCCGGGCGCCACGGAGGTGTTGAGCAGCGGTAGCAGCGTGGCAATGGTCCACCCCGGTGGCACCTGGTAGCTGACGTCGCCGGTATCGAGGTTGACCGGCGACAACACGGTGCGCGCCATGATCGACCGCTGGGCTAGCCGGGTCGACTCCAGCGCGCATCGCTGCGCCAAATCCGCATCGCCGACGACCCGCGTCAGATGCTCCGGATGCTCGAGCAGGTCCACCAGCGCCCACCCGAGCGCGGCGGCCAGGTTCGACATCGACGCGATGTGAATCAGCGCTACATCCAGAGCGATGCCACGAATCCGGTTGTCGTCGTGGTCATTTCGCCATTCGTCGACGATCCGGCTGAACAAGCCGTCATCATCCTGTGGGCGGCGCACGGCCTCGGCGATGATCTCGGCCACCTCGTCGAGAGCCGCACGCTCAGCCCGCTTCCCCGACGCGGCGACCGCCGCCATCGCGTCAGGATGCACGAACGCATCCGAGCCGTCCAAGGTGTCGAATGCGCGCACCAGGCGCTCGAACGCCTCGCCCTGGGCAGACCCCGGTCCCGCCCAGGAGGCCAGCCCCATCCGGTGGCCGAGTCTGCGGGTCAGTGCGAAGACGTCCACGGACCCCGACCAGCCCAGCTCGTCGATCGTCTGGTCGAGCGCCCGGTCCAGATTGGTCAGATAACCGGCGACGTCGTCACGCCGAAACAAGGTGCTGGGCAAGATGCGACGCCCCTGGAAGATCTCGTCGGGAAGCTTGCGCCGCAGCATCAGGTAATCCGCGACGCCCTTGCTGGCCTTGTCTTCGGGTAACCCGTAGAACGATTCGACACCGGCCGGGGAGAACGTGAACAGGTAGTGATCGTCGCCGCTGCGCAGGGCGAATGTGTCGCCGTGGCGGGCGCGGGCCTCAGCGACGGCGGCGACGGCGTCGGTGACCGAGACATCCCACGGCAGGCCGGTGCCCTCGGCGCACGGCGGATCGGGAACCGGTCGGGGATGCGGCACGGTCTAGCGGCTACCGCGATTGCGTAAGGCGTTGAATGCGTTACGGACTGCGTGTTCGGTGACCGACAGCGGCGACATCACGGTCTCGCCGACACCGACCATGTAGTCGATGCGCTCGACGATGGCCTCGACCGGCGCGACGAGGGTGACCAGTCGCTTCATCAGGTCGTCGATCCTGCCGAGGGTGGCTTCGAAGTGGTCGAGCCCGTTGTCGAGGCGGTCGACCGCACTGTTCAAGTTGGACAGGGACGTGTTCAGGTCGCCCAACGTGTCGCCCAGGCCGCCCAACACGTCTTCCAGCTGGTTGACGGTGACGTCGGCGTTCATCGCCGCCTGGGTGAGCGTCTTGATCCGCTGCCGCGCTGGGCGATCACCGGAACTGTTGTCTGCCATGCCGCCCATTATGGGGGCCGAGGGAACCTCGGGAACCGGATATCCATCTGATCGGATATGCATTGGCGAGATCGGGACCACTACTGCGCTGCGGCGATCAGGCGCGCGGCGCTGCCCAGCACCCCTCAACAGCAGCAGGACTATATGCGGGGCTACGCCGATGCGCAGGCCGAGCGGCGCTCAGGCTAAGCGGGCAGCGCGCTGGCGGCTTCGGAATCGAGGAACCAGACGGTGTGCTCGCGGCCGATCGCGCCGGCAGCCGGAATCGATACCGGGTCGGCGCCGTCCACCGCGGCGGCGACCGCCTCGGCCTTCTCGGCGCCCGACACCAGCAACCACACCTCGCTCGAACGCTGAATCGCCGGCAGCGTCAGGGTGATTCGTTGCGGCGGCGGTTTGGGCGAATCCTCGACATCGACCACCAATCGCGTCGTCTCGCGCACGGCCGGAGTATCGGGAAACAGCGAATTGATATGGCCCTCCGGCCCGACGCCCAGCAGATGAATGTCGAAATTCGGCGCCCGGTCTCCCGGCTCGGCATTCGCAGCCAGGACTTGCTCATACGCGAGGGCGGCGGCGGACAGGTCGTTGCCGAACTCTCCGTCGGCCGCCGGCATGGGGTGCACATTGCGGGCAGGAATGTCGACGTGATCCAACAGCGCCTCACGGGCCTGCTTGTCGTTGCGCTCGTCGTCATCCTCAGTGACGTAGCGCTCATCGCCCCAGAACAGATGTACCTTGGCCCAGTCGACCCGTCCGGTCTGCGCAGCCAGGAAGCGCATCAGCTTGTTGCCGTTGCCACCTCCGGTCAACACGATCTGCGCCTTGCCCCGCGCAGCGATCGCTGCCTCGACGACGCTGATCAGCCGTTCGCCTGCCGCGGCCACCAGTCCGTCGCTGTCCTCGAATTTCTCTACGGAAGTGCTCATGCGTACTCCACCCGGTCGATACCCTGCAGCGCTGAAAAATAGATGACGTCGGCGTCCAACCGACGGAGGTCTTCGGCAAGGCATTCGGGCACGTCTCGGCGTTGCAGCGGAACCAGGGCGTCCGGCTTGCCGGTGCGGCTCAACGTCGCGGTCAGACCCTTCTGCGGTCTCCGCAGCGTCACCGTCTCGGTGGGCCGTTCGAGTTCGACTTTGAGCTCACCGACGACACGACGCACGGGTCCGTCGATTCGACTGGCCAGCCAGCCGGCCAGGATGTCGAGCGCGGGTTCCTCTTTGAGACCGGACACCACCGCCGAGTTGATCGGCTCGTGTGGCGGCTGGTCGATCGCCGAGGTGAGCAGTGCGCGCCAGTAGGTGATGCGGCTCCAGGCCAGGTCGGTGTCACCCGGGGTGTAGCCCGGCAGTCTGCTTCTGATCGCCGATAGCGGATCGGCGCCGTTGGTTGCGTCGGTGATTCGCCGAATTGCCAACTGGCCCAACGGATCCTGTGCCGGTACGGCGGGAGCGACATCGGGCCACCACACCACTACCGGGATATCGGGCAGCAGGAACGGTACGACGACGCTGCCGTCGTGCCCGGCCAGCGGGCCGGAGAGTCGCAGCACCACGACTTCACCGGCGCCGCTGTCGCCGCCTACCCGAAGTTGCGCATCCAGGCGTGCCTCGGCGGCACCGGTATCACCGGTCGTAACGACGATCACCCGGCTGGGATGCTCATGGCTGGCGGCGTTGGCGGCCTCGATCGATTCCTCGAGCAGTGCGTCACTGCCCGGTGCGACCACCAGCGTCAAGACACGGCCGCGGTTGACCGCACCGGATTCCTCGAGCAGCGAGGTGAGTTTCTTGGTGATTTCGGTAGTGCTGGTCTCCGGCAAATCAACGATCATCGGCGCCGCTCCTCGTCATTGCCGGGCGGGTACGTCATGGTCTCCGCCATTCACGCCCGGTTCGGCGCAGCATGTCGAAGGCCGATGCCGGACCCCAGGTACCCGCCTCGTACGGATCGGGCTTCCCGCTCTCCGACCAATGCTCGATTGCGGGATCTAGCACTTCCCAAGCTAATTCGACTTCCTGGTTGACCGGGAACAGCGACGGCTCACCCAGCAACACGTCGAGGATCAACCGTTCGTAGGCCTCGGGCGACTCCTCGGTGAACGCAGCGCCGTAAGAGAAATCCATGTTGACGTCGCGGACTTCCATGGCGCTGCCGGGCACCTTGGACCCGAACCGCAGTGTCACGCCCTCGTCCGGCTGCACCCGGATCACCAACGCGTTGGCACCCAACTCATCGGTCATGGTGGCGTCGAACGGGAGATGCGGAGCCCGCTTGAAGACCAGTGCGATCTCAGTCACCCGGCGGCCCAGTCGTTTTCCAGTGCGCAGGTAAAACGGCACTCCTGCCCAGCGACGGGAGTCGACCTCGAGGGTGATCGCGGCGAATGTTTCGGTGATGGAGTCTGCGGAGAAGCCGTCCTCGTCGAGCAGTCCGACCACGTGTTCGCCGCCCTGCCAGCCCGCCGTGTACTGGCCGCGCGACGTCGTCTCGTCCAGCGGCTCAGCGAGTTTGAGCGCCGAGAGCACCTTGATTTTCTCGGTCTGCAACTCCGCGGGATGGAAGCTGACCGGCTCCTCCATCGCGGTGAGGGCGAGCAGTTGCATCAAATGGTTCTGGATCACGTCACGTGCCGCGCCGATGCCGTCGTAATAGCCGCCCCGGCCGCCCAGGCCGATGTCCTCGGCCATAGTGATCTGTACGTGGTCGACGTAGTGCGCGTTCCAGATCGGATCGAACAGCTGATTGGCGAATCGCAACGCCAGGATGTTCTGGACGGTCTCCTTGCCCAGGTAGTGGTCGATGCGGAAGACCGACTCCTCAGGAAAAACGCTGTTGACGACCTTGTTCAACTCGCGTGCGCTGTCCAGGTCGTGGCCGAACGGCTTCTCGATGACCACCCGTCGCCAGCTGCCGTCCTGCGGCTTCGCCAGCCCGGCGTGGTCCAACTGCTCGCATACGGCGGGAAAACTCTTCGGTGGGATCGCCAGGTAGAACCCGTGATTGCCACCGGTGCCGCGCTCAGAGTCCAGCTTCTCCAGCGTCTCGGCGAGCCGGGCGAAGGCCTCGTCGTCGTCGAAAGCCCCGGAGACGAAACGGCAGCCCTCTGCCAATCGCTCCCAGATCACCTGCCGAAAGGGCGTGCGGGAATGGTCTTTGACCAGCTGGAGGACCTCGTTGGCGAAGGCCTCGTCGTCCCATTCCCGTCGGCCGAATCCAACCAGGGAGAAGGTCGGGGGCAGCAGGCCGCGGTTGGCCAGGTCGTAAATGGCCGGCACGACCTTCTTGCGGGCCAGATCGCCGGTCACGCCGAAAATCACGATGGCGCACGGGCCGGCGATCCGCGGTAAACGCTTATCGCGCTTGTCCCGCAACGGGTTTTGCCAAGTCTCGGCTCCTGTCCGAGTTTTGGCAACACTCATTTGGATGCGCTGTTGAGCTGCTCCTGCGTGGCGTCGAGGAGTTCCTTCCAGGACGCTTCGAACTTCTCGACGCCTTCGTCCTCCAGCACCAAGAACACGTCGGTCAGATCGATGCCGATCGCCTCAAGCTTGTCGAAGACGTCCTGGGCGAGGGCGGCTGTGCCGGTGACCGTGTCACCAGTCACCTCGCCGTGGTCGGCGACGGCGTCAAGCGTCTTCTCCGGCATGGTGTTCACCGTGTTCGGCGCGACCAGCTCGGTGACATAGAGCGTGTCGGAGTAGTCGGGGTTCTTCACGCCAGTCGAGGCCCACAGCGGACGCTGAACGCGTGCGCCGTCCGCCTCAAGCGCCGCGAAGCGCTCGCCGCCGACGAAGTACTCCTGGTAAGCCGCGTATGCCAGCCGGGCGTTGGCCACGCCGGCCTTACCTGCCAGAGCCTTCGCCTCGTCCGAGCCGATCTTTTCCAACCGCTTGTCGATCTCGGTGTCGACTCGGGACACGAAGAACGAAGCGACCGAATGGATCTTGGACAGATCGTGTCCGGCTTGCTTGGCTTTCTCGAGCCCCTCGAGGTACGCGTCGATCACTTCACGATGCCGCTCGACCGAGAAGATCAGCGTAACGTTGACCGAAATTCCCTCTGCCAGAACCGCACTGATCGCGGGCAGACCGGCCTTGGTCGCCGGGATCTTGATCAAGACGTTGGGGCGGTCGACGATCTTCCACAGCTCGATGGCCTGCGCGACGGTCTTGTCGGTGTCGTGGGCCAGGCGCGGGTCGACCTCGATCGAGACCCGGCCGTCCACCCCGTCGGAGGACTCCCACTGCGGCCGCAGCACGTCGGCGGCGTTGCGGACGTCGTCGGTGGTAACCGTACGAATCGTCGCGTCGACGTCGGCGCCACGCTCGGCCAGCTCGGCCACCTGGCCGTCATAGGCATCGCCGTGCGACAGCGCGGCCTGAAAGATCGACGGGTTGGTGGTGACCCCGACGATGCTCTTGGTGTCGATCAGCTCCTGCAAGTTGCCGGACTGCAGGCGCTCCCGGGACAGGTCGTCGAGCCAGACGGAGACGCCTGCGGCGGACAGAGCGGCGAGATTGGGATTCTGAGTCATCGGAAAATCCTTCGGCTAGTTGTCAATCGTGCGTTCGGCGGCGTCGACGACGGCTTCCGGGGTGAATCCGAACTCGCGGAACAAGGTCTTCGCATCTGCGGATTCCCCATAGTGCTCGAGCGAAACAATCTCTCCGGTGTCGCCGACCAGCTTGTGCCAGCTCTGCGCGATGCCGGCCTCGACCGCGACCCGGGCCGACACCGACGGCGGCAGCACGCTGTTGCGGTATTCCTCGGACTGGGACTCGAACCATTCGACACACGGCATGGAGATAACCCGAGCGGCAATGTCCTTGGCTGCCAACAACTTCTGTGCCTCGACGGCGAGCTGGACCTCGGATCCGGTGGCGATCAGCACCACATCAGGCTCATCTCCGCCCGGGTCACCCAGGATGTACCCACCCTTGGTCACACCTTCGTAGTTGGTGCCTTCGAGGATCGGCACGCCCTGACGGGTCAGGATCAGCCCTACCGGACCGCTGCCGTTGCCGCGGGCCAGCACCGACCGCCACGCGTAGGCGGTCTCGTTGGCGTCGGCGGGGCGCACCACCGACAGATGGGGGATGGCCCGTAACGCCGCGAGGTGCTCGATCGGCTGGTGGGTCGGCCCGTCTTCGCCGAGCCCGATCGAGTCGTGCGTCCAGACGTAGATGGTGTCGATGTCCATCAGCGCGGCCAATCGGACCGCCCCGCGCATGTAATCGGAGAACTGCAGGAACGTTCCGCCGTAGGCGCGGGTCGGACCGTGCAGCACGATGCCGGACAGGATCGCACCCATCGCGTGTTCGCGAATCCCGAAGTGCAGGGTCCGGCCGTACCAGTCCGCGGTGTAGTCCTTCGTCGAAATCGATGGCGGGCCAAATGATTTGACGTTGTCCATGGTGGTGTTGTTGCTGCCGGCCAAGTCGGCCGAACCGCCCCAAAGCTCCGGGAGTTTCGGGCCGACGGCGTTGAGTACCTTGCCGGACGCCGCGCGGGTGGCAAGGTCTTTGTCGCCGACCTTCCATGTCGGGATGTCAGAATCCCAGCCGTCGGGCAACTCCTCGGCGGTCAAACGGTCCAAAAGCTTCTTGCGCTCGGGTTCACGCTTCGCCCACGCCTCCAAATCGGCGTTCCAGCTGTCGTGAGCTTCCTTGCCGCGCTGCACCAGCTCGCGGGTGTGCTCGATCACCTCGTCGCGGACCTCGAACTTCTTGTCCGGGTCGAACCCGAGGATCTTTTTGACCGCCGCGATCTCTTCGTCGCCGAGGGCCGCACCGTGCGCCTTGCCAGTGTTCATCAACTTCGGTGCCGGATAGCCGATGATCGTCCGCAGCGAGATGAACGACGGCTTGTCGGTGACGGCTTTCGCGTTGGCGATGGCCTCCTCGATGGCGACGACGTTCTCACCGCCCTCGATCCGCTGCACGTGCCAGCCGTAGGCCTCGTAGCGGGCCGCGGTGTCCTCGCACAACGCGATGTTGGTGTCGTCCTCGATCGAAATCTCGTTGTGGTCGTAGAACACGATCAGATTTCCCAGCTGCTGCACGGCCGCCAGTGATGACGCCTCCGAGGTCACACCCTCTTCGATGTCGCCGTCCGAGGCGATCACGTAGATGTAGTGGTCGAACGGGCTGGTCCCCTCGGGGGCGTCCGGGTCGAACAGGCCGCGCTCGTAGCGCGCCGCCATCGCGAAGCCCACCGCGGACGCCAGGCCCTGTCCGAGCGGACCGGTGGTTATCTCGACGCCCTTGGTGTGCCGGAACTCCGGGTGGCCGGGCGTTTTGGATCCCCAGGTGCGCAGGGCCTCGATGTCGGACAGCTCGAGCCCGAAACCGCCGAGGTAGAGCTGCAGATACAGGGTCAGGCTGCTGTGTCCGCACGACAGAACGAACCGGTCCCGGCCCAGCCAGTGCGGGTCGCTCGGGTCGTGCTGCATCGCCCGCTGGAACAGCGTGTACGCAAGGGGCGCAAGGCTCATCGCGGTCCCGGGATGGCCGTTGCCCACTTTCTGGACCGCGTCGGCGGCCAGCACCCGGACGGTGTCGACCGCAGCCGAATCCAGCTCGGTCCAGTCCTCCGGGTGATGCGGTTGTGTCAGTGTCGAGATGTCTTCGAGTGTGGTCACGAACTGAAGTCCTCGGGGTCGGCAGATTGATCCTGTTCCACCCTAATGCCGGAACGTTGCGTGCGTGTCAAAGGCTGTTTCACTTCCCGACTGTTCAAGCGCCGTCAACTGTGCGTTGTGACTTGGCTCCTGCCGATTGGCTGTCGATGGGCCGTGCGGTGCATGCTGGGCAAGTTGTCCGGTCTACCATCGTGCGTAGTAGAAGCTGCGCGCCTGCTGTGATCCGAGGAGTCATTGCGTGAGCATTCGCGAGCGCGTTGCGCCGAGCCGAATCAGCACCGTTGTGCTGGCTTATTTAGCGCTCACCAAGCCGCGGGTCATCGAGCTGTTGCTGGTCACCGCTATCCCGGCGATGCTGCTCGCCCATCGTGGCAGCGTCCAACCGTTGCTGATCCTCAACACGTTGATCGGCGGGATGCTGGCCGCCGGTGGGGCCAACACCCTGAACTGCGTGGCTGACGCCGACATCGACAAGTTGATGAAGCGGACCGCGCTACGTCCCCTGGCCCGGGCAACCGTGCCGACCGCCCACGCGCTGGTATTCGGGCTGGCGCTGAGCGTCGCGTCATTCGGCTGGTTGTGGTGGACGACCAATTTGCTGTCCGGTCTGCTCGCGGTGGGCACGATTGCGTTCTACGTCTTCGTGTACACGTTGCTGCTCAAGCGCCGGACATCGCAGAACGTGGTGTGGGGCGGTGCGGCCGGCTGTATGCCCGTGATGATCGCCTGGTCCGCGGTCACTGGAACGATTGCCTGGCCGGCCCTGGTCATGTTCGCGATCATCTTCTTCTGGACACCGCCGCACACCTGGGCGCTGGCTATGCGCTACAAGGAGGACTACCAGGCGGCCGGGATCCCGATGCTGCCGGCGGTCGCGACCGAACGCCAGGTCACCAAGCAGATCGTTATCTACACCTGGCTGACCGTGGCCGCGACATTGGCGCTGGCGCTGGCTGCCGGCTGGCTCTACACCGCGGTGGCCGCCGTGGCCGGCGTCTGGTTCCTCGCGATGGCCCATCAGCTCTACGCGGGCGTGCGCCGCGGAGAACCGGTCAAACCGCTGCGGTTGTTCCTGCAATCGAACAATTATCTGGCCGTCGTGTTCTGCGCTCTGGCGCTCGATTCGGCGCTGGCGCTGCCGACGCTTCTGAAGGTCTGACGCCCAGCACGAGGTCTCCGACCTGCGAATACCCCATACCCCGACGGTATTTGGCCACCTCGCCTAGTTCGCATCAATGCCGCTACCAGCGGTTATACCCCATTTTTGGCCTCAAAACGGGACGCATAGTTGTTGCGTGGCTAAATACCGGTACGACAAATAGTTTGCTGGACCTGACGGAGCTACTGCCGTCATGGGAATTATCAATGCGCGCAGAACGTAAGGCGCGCAACAGGATTAAGAATTACGGCGACGGCGTGCGGGCATTCCTACGCTGGTGTCAGGCCAACGGCGTCACTTCGCTGACCCGTGCCCAGGCGCAGGCGTGGGTGGCCGACATGCTGGACAGCGGACTGGAGCCCGCGACGGCGCGCAGCAGGCTTAAAGGTCTGCGCCGGTTCTGCGTGTGGCTGGTGGCAGAGGGGGAGCTGGCTGACGACCCGCTGACCGGTATGCGGTCACCGACCCTGGATACCAAGGTCGTATCGGCGCTCTCGGACGAGCAGTGCAAGCGGCTGCTCAAAGCCTGTAGCTGGACGCAGCTCAACGACCGGCGCGACGAGGCAGTCATACGGTTCATGCTGAAAACCGGTGCTCGCGCTGCGGAGGTGGTGGGACTACAGACGGCGGATTTGGAGCTCGCGCGGGGACAGGTCGTCATCCCAAGGGCAAGGGCGGTAAAGGTCGCGTGGTCCCCATCAGCGCGCAGACGTGTGGCGCTGGACCGCTAATTACGTGCGCGCCGCAGCGCCGGTCGGGGACGCTGCGCCGCTCTGGGTCAGCCAGCAGGACAACTGGGGCTGGTACGGGTTGCGCGGCGCTCTGCGCTCCCGCGCTGCCGCTGCCGGTATCCCAGGCTTCCACACTCACCCGCTGCGCCACACCTTCGCCACCCCGGTGGAAGCAGGCGCAGGGTAGCGACGACGGCCTGATGTCAATTGCGGGGTGGTCCAGCCGCAGCATGATTGACCGCTAAACAGGCGCAGCCGCAGCCGGACGCGCGCAGCAGGGGCCAGGTCACTGGGGCTGGGGACTGGTAGTCCGAACGGCTGAATCCCCTCGGTTAATGCTCCCTGAAATGACTGGAAATGGCATTGAGTTAACAGTGACCGGCGCAAAATATTGCCGGTACGGCGGCAATCGGCCCCGTCTCAGGGGAGAGGAAATGCAGTGAAAATTCGTTCTGTGTTGGCGGCTGCCGCGATCGCAGGGGCAGGGTGGGTAACCGGTAGCCCGCTGGCGAGTGCAGATCCGGTATGCAACATGGCACCGAAAACCTCGCAGCGGATCACTTGCGAACAGGTCTGCGACCAGCAATACGATCAGCAACTGTGTGAGTCCATGAAGTCGATCATCTACTCAGAGAACGGCGACTAACGCCCTACCGTCCTCAAAGCATGGATGATTACGAAATCATCGGTCCGCATGAGATTCAGAGTGGGGACTTTATCGAGGTTCCGGACGAGGAGCCGGGAGTGATTTGGTTCGTGGAATCACGCTCAAGTTTTTTGAGTACCCCTATGCGAGACCGCTACACCTTCGACGTTCGGGAGCGCGGGACCGCTGCTGAGGGCAGCTTGGAGATCGAGTCCGGCAGGACTGTGCGTCGCTACGCAAAGGTTCCGAATAACTGATCTGAGGCCTGCGAGGCTTAACGTCTCCGTGGTGCTGGACGAGCAAAAACACCAACGACGGGCGAATTGATCGCGCTGCCGTCATATTTCGGTGAGCCGAGTGGAAGGAGAGCGCAGTGACCTTTCTAGTAACGGCCGTTGCCTGCGGGGTTTTTTTCGGCGTCCTGTCGGCCCTCATCACTCACCAGAAGGGTCGCGGGTGGGGAGAAGGACTGGCGCTGGGCGGACTCTTGGGGATTGTCGGCCTCATCATCGCCACGTTGGTCAAGCCGAGTGTGGCGCCCGCGCTGCCGCTGCCGGCCGGACAGCTAGCCGCTGGCTGGTACTTGGACCCGACGGATGCCGCTGCGGAGCGGTACTGGAATGGCCGCGCGTGGTCGGACCTGCCGCCAAGGCCGGCAAGCCAACGCAAGGACAGCTGGGAGGACGGCAACTGATGGACGACCAGACGACAGGCGACCAGACCCCCAACACTGAGGGGGTCCTCAACACGGTGGCCTATGTGACGGGGACGTTGGCGCTGCTATTCACTCTCGGGTTGCTGGTGTGGGGCTGGTACAACGGTGACGTATGGCCGACCGACCCTGGCAACTCCGTACCTGCGTGCATACCGGGCCTAGATCACTGCTAGTCGCATAGCGGGAACCGCTCTCGTAACTTCCCGGGGCGCTTCCCTTTTCGCGTTGGCCCGGACTGGAGTTGTGCCGGCGCCTCCGCGCCTTCCCTTTTCGTCAAGGGGTTGACGTGCGGGTCCTACCGGGCCGGGGGTGGTCGGTCACCAGGACCCACGGGGACTGGTAGCTCAGCGCCAACCGGCCTGCTTACCGGCGCGTTTCAGCCGACCCACCTTGTTCAGCCCCAGGACCCACGGGCGGCGCGGGACTGGTCACCGGCGGTCAGTGCAGCCTCCAGCCGCGTTCGATGCGATCAACTTCGTCGCTGAACATGCCCCTGACGCCCCTACCCGAATCAGGCGGGACGATAAAGGTTCTCGGCGCTTCCAGTCGGTCGCGTGCGTCGCGTGTCAGGTATGGCCGCAGCGTCTCGTACCACGGCGTGCTTAGGGCATCGGAATGGTTGCGGCTGTCCAGCGACGCGATCCCACTACGCCAGGAGTCCAGTAAGTCATAGCGGCGCTGCCGCGTCAGGCGGCGCTTCTCTATCGGCCACTTCGCCCATGCCGTGACACTTGAGCCGCCGGCTAGGCCAAGCACGCCGGTGATGATCTGCGACCACATGCGAGCAATGTATAGCTCGCTCGCCTCGTGGTCAGGTCACCCACTGCGAGTGAACGCCAGTCACGTTGCGAATTCCGGGCACAAGTCGCGAACCGTTATATCTACGAACTGGATGGCTTCAGACTTGCTGTCGAACTTGCTGGATTCCCACAGGTCCGTTGCCGCCCGGTATTGCGACACCCCGGCGGCGAGGTCCTTGCAGATGCTTTTTCCTACCAGGATTTCTGCCGCGTTGCCGTCGCCGTTTACGAAGCCCGCCGCTTCCATATCTGACAAATAGGTGTCTACGTCGGCATGGGCCACGGCTATCGCATTCACTGGTGTAGCGGCAAACAGCATTAGCGCACTTGCACCGAGCAGTAGTGCTCTGACGTGGGGCTTCCTCATTTCGACCTCCTCAGGTTCCGGGCCCGCATCGTGTTAAAGGGGCGAGCGTACCGGCCGCCGGAGTGGCTACGTTCAGGTTTACACAAGGTTTTACACAAGGTTTTCCCATGTGCCCGGGGGCCAATTTCCGCGGTGCAACAATGCGCTTTAGGTCACGCGCACCAGCCGGACACTGCCACCGAACATACGTATGAAGGCGGGCCACGGACTTGTCCTGTTGTCGCTTGACAGACCGGACACTAAGAAGGCAATGCCTGGGCCGCTGACGTAATTGCCGTTGTCATCCACGTCGGGGAACAAGCGCACCTGATCTTGCGGGTTGTAGCACTCAGGATTACTGACGGCCATCAAGATGTGGGAGTCGATCCTCTTGACAACCTCGCTAGAGAAGGTCTGACGCTCACCACGAGGTCTCCGAGCTGCGAATACCCCTTACCCCGACGGGGTCTTGCGTCTACGACGCGTCGTAGTTTTCAATTCCGGCGTGAACTCTTGGACAGCTGATCGCCCGCACGGTGCCGGTGGCGCTTCATGACTGCGCCGATCTGGATGGCGTTGCCACCCGAAGTGCATTCGACATTGCTCAGCAGCGGTCCCGGTCCGGGATCACTGCTGAGCGCGGCCGGTGCGTGGTCGGCGCTGAGTACCGAATACGCCGACGCCGCCGACGAGTTGACCGCCGCTCTGGCAGGCGTGCAGTCCGGCGCCTGGCAGGGCTCCAGCGCCGAGCAGTACATCGCTGCCCACGCGCCGTATCTGGCTTGGTTGACGCGGGCGAGCGCCGACAGTGCGGCCGCCGCCGCGCAGCACGAGACCGCGGCCGCGGCCTACACCGGGGCGCTGGCCGCGATGCCGACCGCGCCGGAGTTGGCCACCAACCACGTGGTGCACGGCGTGCTGGCGGCGACGAATTTCTTCGGCATCAACACCATCCCGATCGCGCTGAACGAGGCTGACTACGTGCGCATGTGGGTTCAGGCTGCCACCACGATGAGCACCTATCAGGCCGTCGCAGGATCGGCGCTCGCTGCGGTGCCGGCCGCCGAACCCGCGCCGCAGATCCTGACGGCCGACGGCCAAACACCCTCTGCGACAACGCAAGCCGCAGCGACACCGCGCCGAGCGGCAGCCACCGCTGCGGACACGTCGTGGCAGGACCAGCTCGCCACGTTGCTCAGCTACTACACCCAGGGTTTCGCTCAACCGCTGGGCGAGTTGCTCTATCCGAATGGATGGCCGTTTCCCGCTTTCCCGTTCGCCAGCGGTGTGGCCAGCGCGCTGCAGTCGGCGATCCCCGGCCTGTCACCTGCGCTGGCCTCCGCGCTCGGCTGGACCGTCTTTCACACGCTGGTGCTGTTCTGGCCTTTGGTGCAGGCGGCACCGTTCCTGTTGCCCTTCGCCATCCCGGCGGCGTTCGGGGTGGGACTCGCCGGGCTGGCAGGCCTCGCGGGGATCGCAGGCGCCCCCGGTGTACCCATCCCGCCGGTCGCGGCGATGCCGGCCACGCCGATCACGCCCGCGCCGCTGAACGCAACGCCGTCGGCGTCGACGATCGGCAGCATCGGAACCAGCGGCGGACATGCCCCGGCGGTATCGAGTGCTCCCGCGGCCAGTGCCGTCAGCGCTGGCGGCGGCGCACCACCGGGAAGCGGGCCGGGCTTCTCGCCCCCGTACGCGGTCGGCGGGGCATCGTTGGCGTCGGCGCTGGGTGCGCAGGCCAAGGCCCAGGAGCCGACGTCGCGGGGCGCCGCGAAAGCACCCGCGGCGGCGGCTGCTGCATCCGGCACGAGGGATCGGACTCGGACGCCACGACGCCAGCGTGGACGCCAGCAAGCACATGCCCACGAATTCATGGACATGAACGTCGACGTTGATCCGGATTGGGGCTTGGACTCGTCGGCGTCGGATCGCGGCGCGGGCGCGCTCGGATTTTCCGGAACGATCGCCAAGGGCGGGCAGCAGGCGACGGGCCTCACGACGCTCTCCGATGACGGGTTCGGTGACGGTCTGAGCATGCCGATGCTGCCGAGCACGTGGGCGCCGAGCGAAAAGTAATGCCGCACAGCGGATACCCCGTACCTGTATCCCGTCTTGTTCTACGACAGCGCGTCGTATTGACTTTTGACGTGACTTTCATAGGTGCCGGGTTTGCCTTGGGTACGAGGCCATGACGGCCCCGGTCTGGATGGCGTTTCCGCCGGAGGTGTCGTCGGCGTTGCTGAGCAGCGGCCCAGGGCCTGGATCGCTGCTGGCCGCGGCAAGCGCGTGGAGTTCGTTGAGCACCGAATACGCGTCGGTTGCGGAGGAGCTCAGCGCAGTGTTGGCCGCGGTGCAGGCCGGAGCGTGGCAAGGTCCCAGCGCCGAGCGGTACGTGGCTGCGCATCTGCCCTATCTGGCGTGGCTGGTGCAGGCCAGCGCCAAAAGCGCGTCGGAGGCTGTTCAGCAGGAGACCGCCGCCAGCGCTTACACGGCGGCCTTGGCCGCGATGCCGACCTTGCCGGAGCTGGCCGCCAACCACGCGATCCATGGGGTGTTGTTGGCGACGAATTTCCTTGGTATCAACACCATTCCAATCGCCCTCAACGAGGCCGACTATGTGCGCATGTGGACTCAGGCGGCTACCACGATGGCGACCTATGAAACGGTCTCCGCCGCAGCGGTGGCTGCGGCGCCGCAGACGACTGCAGCGCCGCAAATAGTGAATGCCCGCCCCGCCGATGGCGTCTACGGTGGGGATGGCGTGCCCGACTTGGGAATCGCGCCCATCATCGACAATGACTCCGGCAATCCGTACCAGTTGAGTTGGTACATCAATCGATTCACTGAGATCACTCAGACGTTGGCCAGGGACGTCCAACTCATCGGGCAGAACCCGACGCAAGGGCTCCTACAGCTGGAGTACGACGTTGTCGGAGTCGCATCGGACGAATTCGGTCACGCGCTTGAATTCGTCAACGCCTTCCCCGAAGTTTTGGCGCTGCCTCTCGTCGTGCCCTTGGCAGCTGCGGGAGGCCTCGGGGGACTGGCTGGGCTCGCCGCGATCCAGCTGGACGCCGCGCCCATCGTGGCGGACGCACCGGCACCCCAGACACCTACCTTGCCGGCGGCGGCGAGTAGCCCCGCTGTGGTAACCGCGTCTGCTGTGGCGCCCACCTCGGCACCGGCGCCTACGCCGGCGCCGACGGTGAGCACCGTCGCCAGTTCCGTGCCGGCACCGCCAGCCGCCGGGCCCGGGCCGGGTTTTGTGCCGCCCTATGCAGTGGGGCCGCCCGGTATCGGCGTCGGATCGGGGCTGAGCGCTCAGGCCAAGACGCATGAGCCGACCTCGCGCGGAGCCGCGAAAGCGCCCGAGATCGCCGCTGCTGCAGCGGTTGCGGGTGCGCGGCGCCGGCGTCGGAGACGAGCGGTGATGCACGGCCACGGGGACGAATACATGGATATGAATGTCGAGGTCGCCCCGGACTGGGGTGCGTCGACGGCGGCGTCGGACAGCGGCTCGGGGCCGTTGGGGTTCTCCGGCACCGTGTCGAAGAGCGGTGAACAGGCGAGCGGATTGGCTACGCTTGCCGACGATGGTTTCGGAAGCGGGCCGACGATGCCGATGCTGCCGGGCACCTGGTCGCCGGATGAGGGGAGTGGCAGCTGAATGTCTCTGTGTGGCAACGGTAATCGGATGGGGAGAGGATTTCAGGGATGAGTTTGTTGGATGCTCATATTCCGCAGTTGGTGGCGTCGCAGTCGGCGTTTGGTGCCAAGGCGGGGTTGATGCGGTCGACGATTGGTCAGGCCGAGCAGGAGGCGATGTCGTCGCAGGCGTTTTTCGTCGGTGAGGGTGCGGCGGCGTTTCAGGCTGCGCATGCGCGGTTTGTGGCGGCGGCGGCGAAGGTGAATTCGCTGCTTGATATCGCGCAGGCCAACCTGGGTGATGCGGCGGGCACGTATGTGGCTGCGGATAGTGCTGCGGCGAGCAGCTACCCGGGCTTTTGAGCTAACGAGCGAAAGGTTTTGTGATGTCGCAGATCATGTACAACTATCCGGCGATGTTGGCGCATGCGGCGGATATGGCCGGCTATGCGGGCACGATGCAGAGTCTGGGTGCCGATATCTCTGCCGAGCAGGCTGCGTTGCAGTCGGCGTGGCAGGGTGACACCGGGGTGAGTTATCAGGCGTGGCAGGCGCAGTGGAATCAGGCGCTGGAGCAGTTGGTGCTGTCGTATCGGGCGATGGCGGGCACGCACGAGAACAACACCACCTCGATGCTGGCCCGCGACGCGGCCGAAGGCGCCAAGTGGGGCGGCTAACCACCTGACCGTTGACGATCGCGTGATCGAGTCTTCCCTAGCGTGGCTGCTGCAACCTCTCCCGGTCGAGACCTTTGTCAAAGAGATATGGGCGGGCACAAATCACCACGTCCAGCGGCATTGCCCCGGCTACTTCGATGAGCTCCTAGCGGAGTCGTCGGCGATTGAGGACCTCCTGGAGGTCTTTCGACAGGATCCGTCACGGGTGCGGCTGATCAGAGAGCATGACAAGAAGAGCCGGGACAGTTATCGGCTTTCCGATGGAAGTCTCGATCTGGCCAACGTCCGTTCTGATTTCGCCGACGGCTACACGATCGTTCTGGACGACGTGGAGCAGTATGTGCGACCGATCGGTTTGCTCGCGCGCGCGATCGAGGCCGAGCTGCACTTTGCGACAAAAGTCAACGCCTACATCACGCCACCCGAGTCGCAAGGCTTCGTCGCCCACTACGACGCGCACGACGTGTTGATCCTGCAAGTACAGGGATCCAAGATCTGGCACTTGTACGAGGGCGCCGACGTGCCGCCCCACCGGCTTCGGCGCGAGGAGAAGTGGGTTGCCACCGGCCTTACGTCACCGACCGACCTGTGCCTGGAGGTCGGTGACGTGCTGTATCTACCGCGCGGGCGAGTTCATGCCGCAGAGGCGACTTCGGCGCCATCGGTCCACCTCACCGTCGGCATCCACGCGCCCACCGCCCTCACATTTGCCATCGCGGCGCTCAACTCGTTGAGCTTCTCCGACGATCGCCTCAGTGCCCGTCTGCCGCCGCGGCATCTAGAGGGCGCGGATGCGTGGGCCACCCTTGGCGCCCTGCTGCGCGACGCTGTCAAAACCTTCGAGAACCCCGGCGCCGTCGCAGGGGGACTGGATGGACTGGCGGATATCTTGGTCCGCCGGGGCCAGTGCCCACCAGTCGGACCGGCCGCAAACGCCATCGCCATCGACGGACAGACCGTCGTGCGGAAGTACCAGCCCCTGTATTCACGGGTGACGGCCGTAGACAACGGGGTGGCGTTGCACTTCGCTCAATTATCGATCAACGCGACCTCCGACCACCGAACCGCGCTGTTGTTCGTCTCCAAAAGCACTGAGCCGTTTCGAGTGTGCGACCTGCCAGGGCTAGGCGCTGCACAGCAGACGGAGCTGGCGCGAACCCTGATCCTGAGCGGCTTCCTTGTCCGCTGCTCGGCGACCGGCGTGGACGACCGGCCGCGCTGATGAAACTCGCCGACCTCGCCCACTGGACACCGATCAGGTTCGACTTCTCCGGGCCCGCCCCGGCAGTCGACTGGGCGGATCTCACGGCGGAGCGCTTCATCGATCCGTTTTTCGATGAGACCGTTGCCCGCTGGTTGTCCGGCCCGCATGCTAGACCACTGGTCAGGACGGGCCTCGACGCGCTCGTCGCCCTCGACAGCGAGCCGTCGATCGAGCCGTCGGGCATGATCTTTCACCTCTCGCGGTGTGGCTCTACGTTGATTTCCCGCCTGCTGCGCGCGGTTCCCGGGGTCGTCGTTCTCGCCGAGCCGGCGCCGCTCAACGCACTGCTGAGGCTCGATCCCGGTCTGGTCGACGATGCCACGCTGGTCCGTCTCGTACGGCTGCTAGTGCGGGCGCTCGGCCGACGCCGACACGCTGACGAACGGCAGCTGGTGCTCAAATGCACCAGCTGGAACATCCGCCGCCGGGCGGTTCTGACCGCTGCCTTTCCCGAAACACCGTGGATCTGGCTCCAGCGCGACCCGTCACGTGTCTTGGCCTCGCTTCTCGCCGAGCCGCCGGGCTGGCTTGGCCTCCAGGGCAGACCAGAGCGAGCTGAGCGGCTTTTCGGCCTCGACGCCTCTGCGGTGCCGGCCATGTCACGCGTCGAGTTCGCGGCCCGCGTCCTGGGCGCGATGCTGGATGCTGCCGCAACTGATCCGCATCCACGCCTCTTGATCGACTACGCCGACCTGCCCGCCGCGGTATGGCAGCGCGTCGCCCCGCACTTCGGGCTCGAGGCCGATGCTGTGGTTATTGAACGCATGACCGAGGAGGCGCGGTTCTACTCCAAGGATTCAGCACCGCGGGTCTTCGCCGGCGATGCTGGTGAGCGCCGCCCGGTCTCCGACGAAATGCGTTCGGCTGCTGAGTGTTTCGCCCAGCCTGGGTATCGTACGGTTGCGTCGCGTGCTTAGTCCGGCGTCTTGCGCTGGGCCGGCATTCAATCGGCGACACGTTTCCTGCGTCGGGATCCTGTGGTAGTTAATAATGAAAATGATGTTCATCCAGTCTTGGATGGGACGGGCTGAAATTCTGGAATCCAGATCAGCCATCCGGAAGGCGGCAAGCACGACTAATGCGTCAATGCTCACCGGGTGCCAACGCCGGGCTGTCGCTGGCATGGCTGCTTGAACCACTCTCCGTCGTTTACTTTCTCGACGAGATCTGGGCCAAGAACCACCACCACTTTGCGCGGGGCCGCGCCGATTACTTCGATGATCTCTTCCCGCAACCGTCGACACCCGACGGCTTACTGGAACTGTTCCGACACGAGCCGTCGGGAATGCGGTTGGTTCGAGGGCAAGACAAAAAGGGCCCCGACAACTACCGACTCGCCGATGGCAGCCTCGACGTCGCCGGTGTCCGCCACGACTTCGCCGACGGCTACACCATCGTCATGGACGGCATCGAACAGTACGTGCGGCCGATCGGCACCCTGGCCCGGTCCCTCGAGGTCGAGCTGAACTTTCCGACGCAGGTGAACGCCTACATCACGCCACCGCACTCCAGCGGGCTCGTCCCGCATTACGACGACCACGACGTCTTGATCCTGCAGATCCAGGGATCGAAGACCTGGCATCTCTACGTCGGCGCCGATCGCCCTGCCCGTGAGATCCAGCGGGACGCCGACAAGGCCGTCGTGCTCGAAAGTTTGCCGGCGCCAACGGACTTGCTGTTGGCGGCCGGCGATGTGCTGTATGTGCCCCGCGGCCGGGTGCACGAGGCCGAGACCGGATCCGAAGCATCCATCCACCTGACCGTCGGAATTCATGCGCCCACCCTGCTCATGCTTGCGATCGGGGCGCTGTACTCGCAGAGCTTTCGGGATGACCGCCTCAACGCCCGACTTCCGGTACGACATCTCGACGACCGGAACCTCGACGCGGGCATCCGGGACTTGGTGCGGGAAGCCATTGCCGGAGTTGATGATTCGGGGGCACTGGCCGATGGGGTCAGCCTCTTGGCGGACGTGTTGGTGCGCCGCGGCAGATGCCCTCCGGTCGGCAAGATATCCGATGCCAACGCCCTCGACGAGCACACTTGGGTGGTGAAGCATCAACCGCTGTATGCGCGGGTGACGACCACCGACGACGGCGTGACGTTGCAGTTCGCCAGCTTGTCGATCAACGCCAGTGCCGACCATGATGCTGCAATGGGGTTCGTGTCGCGAAGTACCGCGCCGTTCCGCGTCGGCGATCTTCCCGGCCTGCGCCCTGAGCAGCAGAGGGATCTCGTGCGCACGCTGATCGTCAGCGGATTTTTGACTCGGCTGCCCGAAGCCGAGCACTGATGTCGGAGCAGCTTTCACTGGACTGGCTGCTTCGACCATTGACGGTCGACGCTTTTCTCGACGAGATCTGGGGGAAGTCTCACCATCACGTGAGCCGAGACAATCCTCGTTATTTCGACGGTCTGCTGGATAGCGCGGACTCGGTAGACGCTCTGTTGGCGGTGTTTCGGCCGCACCTGTCGCTGGTCAGCCTGGTCCGTGAGAAAGAGCGCAAAGATCAGTACGTCTACCGGCTGGCCGACGGCAGCTTCGACGTCGCGGCCATCGGCCAGGACTTCGCCGACGGCTACACGATCGTGCTGGAGAGCGTCCAGCGATACGTGCGCGCAATCGCCTCACTGGCGCACGCAATCGACGTCGAGCTTAATTTCGCGACGCAGGTCAATGCCTACTTCACTCCGCCGCAATCGCAGGGTTTCGTCGCACATTTCGACGACCACGATGCACTGATCGTGCAGCTGCAAGGATCCAAGATCTGGCATATCTACGAGGGCGCTGACGCGGCGCCGCACGAGATGTGGCGCCAACAGGTGGGTTCCAACGCCGGTCTCCCCGTCCCCGTCGACGTCCGACTAGAGGCCGGCGACCTGCTCTATGTGCCGCGCGGGCGGGTACATGCCGCGGAATCTACGTCGGAGCTGTCGGTGCACCTGACGATCGGCCTGCACGCGCCTACGCTCTTTCTGCTGGCCACCCGAATGCTGAACGCGCTGACCAACTCCGACGACCGGATGCACACCCAACTGCCGCCTCGCTTCCTTTCCGACCCGGACACGCGGGCCGGCGTCGGATCACTCGTCCACGAAATCACCGAATGCCTTGAACAGCCGGAAGCCATCGCTGCGGGCCTCGACTCGCTGGAAGCCGACCTAGTGAGACGCGGCCAATGCCAACCGCTCGGAGCGGGGATCTCCGATGCGGTTCGCATCGACGACCAAACCCAGCTGGTGAAGTACCAACCACTTTTTGCGCGGGTGATCGAAGATTCCGCCGGGGTGGCATTGCACTTTGCCCAATCGGTGGTGAACGCCGACCATGACCACACGGAAGCCCTGCACTTCCTCGCGAAAAGTACTGCGCCGTTTCGGATTTGCGATCTGCCGGGGCTGCCCGAGGTGCAGCGTCTCGAGCTTGCCCGAACCCTGATCATGCAGGGTTTCCTGATCCGGCTACCGGACGACTGATGGAAGTCGCCGACCTCGCCCGGTGGACACCGATCCGATTCGACTTCTCTGGGCCCGCCCCGGCGCTCGACTGGGCCGATCTGTCGGCCGAGCGTTTCGTCGAGCCGTTCTTCGATCAGACCGTGGGTCGCTGGTCCACCGGCCCGCGGGCTCAGCCGCTGGTCCGGACCGGACTCGACGCGCTGGTGGCGCTCGATGGTGAGCCGTCACTTGATCCGGCAGGCATGATTTTTCACTTCTCGCGATGCGGCTCGACGGTCGTGTCACGGCTCCTTGCCACAGTTCCGGGGGTCGTCGTCGTCGCCGAGCCGTCGCCGCTGAACGCGCTGCTGGGTCTCGACCCTGCACGTGTGGACGGGGCAGTGCTGGTCCAGGTGGTGCGTCTGCTGGTGCGGGCGCTGGGCCGACGTCGACACGGCGACGAGCAGCACCTAGTGCTCAAGTGCACCAGCTGGAACATCCGCCGCCAGGAAATTCTCACCGCCGCGTTTCCCGATACGCCATGGGTCTGGGTTCAACGCGACCCGGCCCAGGTGGTGGCCTCGCTGCTGGCGACGCCGCCGGGCTGGCTCGGCGAACACGTGCCACCGGTACAGACCGCGCTGCGCTTCGGCATCGACCCGGCGGCCGTGCCGGGCATGACGAAGGCTGAGTTTGCCGCCCGTGCGCTCGGTGCAATGCTCTTTTCGGCCAGCACCGGGCCTGCGCGCCGGATCTGCGTCGACCACGCCGAGTTGCCCTCCGCGTTATGGCAACGGGTCGCGCCGCATTTCGGGATCGAGGTCGACGCCGCGGCGATTGACCGCATGATCGAACAGTCCCGATTCTATTCGAAAAGCATTGAACTGCAGCCTTTTTCGAGTGAGATGTCAGAGACCCGCGGGGTGACCGACGAGATGGCCGAAGCTGTCCGACGCTTTGCCGAGCCTGGCTATCGATTGCTGGCGTCGCGTAGTTAGTCGACGCGACGGACTCGCCGTCGGCCGTTCAAGTTCCCAATACCTGTTCCGTGTGCTAAAAATGCTAATGAAAATCATGTTCATCACGGTGACCGGAGGGCTGTCATGACACTGCGCGTCATTCCAGAGGGCCTGGCCGCTGCGAGCGCGCGCATCGAAGCTCTAACGGCGCGATTGGCGGCTGCGCAGGCGGGTACGGCGCCGATGATCACCGCTGTGATGCCACCCGCTGCCGACCCGGTGTCGTTGCAGACCGCGGCCGGCTTCAGTCTTCGCGGCGGCCAGCATGCCGTGGCCGCGGCCCAGGGTGCCGAGGAACTGGGGCGCTCCGGTGTCGGTGTCGCCGAGTCGGGCACAAGTTATAGCGCGCGCGATGCCGCCGCAGCGGTGTCGTATCACGGCGTCTGGGTCTGACGATGACGGCGCCCATCTATATGGCCGCGCCGCCTGAGGTGCACTCAGCGTTGTTGAGCAGTGGCCCTGGGCCCGGCTCGCTACTCGAGGCGGCCGGGGCGTGGAGCTCACTGAGCGCTGAATACTCTTCGGTGGCCGAAGAACTCAGCTCGGTACTGGCCGAGGTGCAGACTGGCGCATGGCAGGGGCCGAGTGCGGAGTCGTTCGTATCGGCGTATGTGCCGTATCTGGCGTGGCTGACGAAAGCCAGCGCCGACAGTGCGGCGGCGGCCACTCAACACGAGACCGCTGCCGCCGCGTACACCGGCGCTTTGGCGGCCATGCCCACCATCCCGGAGCTGGCCACCAATCACGTGGTGCACGGCGTGTTGCAGGCAACGAATTTCTTTGGCATCAACACGATTCCGATTGCGGTCAATGAGGCCGACTATGTCCGGATGTGGGTCCAGGCCGCCACCACGATGAGCACCTACCAGGCTGTCGCCGACACCGCCGTCGCATCGACGCCCACCGCCGATACCGCGCCTCCGATCCTGAAAACCACGGCACAACCTGCCGAAAGTGGCGACCCCTACAGCGGGCTCAGTGGCGACAACCCGCTAGGGATTCCGCAGTGGCTCCAGAACATCCTGAACGAATTCGGAATCGGAAACAGCTTGACCGCCCACGACCCGCATATTGTCAACGCGTTCGAGACCTTCCTGTCGAATTACCTGCAACAGTTCGGAATCAACTTCAACCCCGCCCAAGGCACCGTGAACGGAATGACCTTCGACTCGTACACGGACCCAAGCCAGCCGATCTACTACGTTGTTCGACTCCTCGAACTAAGCGAGGATCTATCTCAGTTCCAAACCTATCTAGCCGAGAATCCCGTAGCGGCATTTCAGTACCTGATTAGTTTCGAGCTGTTCGACTTTCCACTTCATATCGAACAGGTTCTGGTTTTTTTGAGCCAGAGTCCGGCGCTTTTTGTCGCGGCAGGCGGTGCGGCGCTCGCACCCCTTGGCGCGGGGGCGGCTGGCCTGGCCGGCCTAGGTGCGCTTGCGCAACCGCCGATCGTGCTACCCGTCGACTCCGTGACAGCGCCCGCGCTGTTCCCGGTCAGCGCTCCGGCTCCTGCTGTCTTGTCGTCGTCTGTGGCTCCCACCACCCCGCCCGCGTCGCCAACGCCGGCCAGTCCAGCAAGCGCACCGGCTGCGCCGCCACCACCCACCCCAGCCCCGCCGCCGGGCGCCGGGCCGGGATTCTCCCCCCCGTACATCGTCGGCGGCCCCACGTCGGAGTCGTGGATGAGTACCAAAGCCAAGACCCAAGAGCCGACGTCACGAGGCGCGTCGAAGGCACCCGAGGCCGCAGCTGCCGCGGTCGCCGCCGCGGCCAAAAAGCCGACGCGGCGGCGCCGGCGCGCGATGCACCGCGACCACGCCGACGAGTTCGCCGACATGAACGTCGATGTCAATCCGGACTGGGGTGCGTCGAGCCACGGCTCCGGGCCGCTGGGGTTCTCCGGCACCGCGTCGAAGAGCGTTGAACCAGCGACCGGATTGGCGACGCTCTCCGACGATGGTTTCGGTAGCGGGCCGACGATGCCGATGCTGCCCAATACCTGGTCGCCGGACCGGCCGCCAGGCGAGGGGAGTGACAGCTGAATGTCTCTGGTGGCAACGGTATCGGACGAGGAGAGGATTTCAGGGATGAGTTTGTTGGATGCTCATATTCCGCAGTTGGTGGCGTCGCAGTCGGCGTTTGGTGCCAAGGCGGGGTTGATGCGGTCGACGATCGGTCAGGCGGAGCAGGAAGCGATGTCGTCGCAGGCGTTTTTCGCCGGTGATGGTGCGGCGGCGTTTCAGGCTGCGCATGCCCGGTTTGTGGCGGCGGCGGCGAAGGTGAATTCGCTGCTGGATATCGCTCAGGCCAATCTGGGTGATGCGGCGGGCACGTATGTGGCCGCGGACAGTGCTGCGGCGAGCAGCTACCCGGGCTTCTGAAGCCGGCCGGACTACTAGAGCCGAGAGGGTTTGTGATGTCGCAGATCATGTACAACTACCCGGCGATGCTGGCGCATTCGGCGGATATGGCCGGTTATGCGGGCACGATTGCAGAGTTTGGGTGCCGATATCTCTGCCGAGCAGGCTGCGTTGCAGTCGGCGTGGCAGGGTGACACCGGGCTGAGCTATCAGGCGTGGCAGGCGCAGTGGAATCAGGCGCTGGAGCAGTTGGTGCTGTCCTATCGGGCGATGGCGGGCACGCACGAGAACAACACCACCTCGATGCTGGCCCGCGACGCGGCCGAAGGCGCCAAGTGGGGCGGCTAACCAGCCACGCTACGGCGTAAGCACGATCGATCCGATGGTCTGGCGGCCCTGCAGGTCGCGGTGCGCCTGCGCGGCGTCGGCCAACGGATAGCTGCCGCTCACCTTCACGTTGAGCGAGCCTTCGGCGATCGCGTCGAACAATTCTCCTGAGCGCCAAGCGAATTCCTCGCCGGTGCGGGTGAAATGAGCCAATGAGGGCCGCGTCAGGTACACCGATCCGGCCGCGTTGAGACGTTGCGGGTCGAACGGCGGAACCGGTCCGCTGGATGCGCCGAACAATGCCAGGGTTCCCCGCACGGCCAGGCTGGCCAGGCTGGCGTCGAAGGTGCTCGCCCCGACACCGTCGTACACCACCGCCACACCGGCGCCCGCGGTCAATTCGCGAATCCGCCCGCCGAATTCAGCGGCGTCGTCGCCCGGGTAGTCCAGGACGTCGGTGGCGCCGGCCTGCCGCGACCGCTCGGCCTTCTCCGGTGTCGACACCGTCGTGATCACCCGCGCGCCGCGATGCGTCAACCACTGCGTCAGAATCAGTCCGACTCCGCCGGCGCCGGCGTGCACCAGCACGGCGTCGCCGGACTGCACGGCATACACCGATGTGATCAGATAATGCGCCGTCAAGCCCTTCAGCAGCGCTGAAGCGGCCACGTCCAGGCCGATACCAGTCGGTACCTCTGCAACGAATTGCGCTGGTGCCGTGGTGAATTCCGCGTAGGCGCCAGCGGCTGCGGTGGTCGCTACCCGGTCACCGACGCTTAGTTGCGTCACGCCGTCGCCCACGGCGGCCACCGTCCCGGCGACTTCGGTGCCCAGCACGAACGGCAACTCGCGTGGGTAGCTGCCGGAACGGAAATAGGTGTCGATGAAGTTGACGCCGATGGCCTCGGCTTCGATCAGGACCTCGCCCGGCCCAGGGGACGGCTGCGGCTTCTCGACGTAGTTCAGGACTTCAGGACCGCCGATTTCGGCGACTTCGATTGCGTGCATGGTGACTATCATCCGCAAGCATGGAGTCCGCATGAAGTTGGCCCGCCCCGACATTCGCCATCCCCGGATCGTGCTGGCCGGTTCGGCGGACGGCGACGACGCGGGCCTGGTGGGCGCATTGCGCAAGCGCGGCCTGCATGCGCATTGGTTGCCCTGGGACGACCCGCGCACGCTCGACGCTGATCTGGTGATCCTGCGGCGACGGCAGCGATCAGGCCGAGTTTTTGGCGTGGACCAAGCGAGTGCCCAACCTGCTCAACGCCCCTGAGGTCGTCGCGTGGAACACCGGTCGGCGTCATCTGCGTGACCTTGGCCGTGCGGGCGTGCCCGTGTTGCGCGGCCGTCGTCCCTCAGCCTCCGCGGTTCGCACCGCGTTGGTGTTCCTCGGCGGGGTCCAATCCCACGCATTCGTCGAGAATGCGCCGGTCGAGGCCGATTTCGAAGTGTGGGACGTCGGTCAGGCCGCCGTTGCAGGCGGCCGCCGACCACATCGGCATCGGCGTCGAGGAGCTGCTGTATGCCCGCGCGGATGTGATCGAGGAAACCGGTGCTGCAGAGCTGGTGGAGCTCAATCTGGTGGGCCCGTCGCTGGGTTGGCGGCTGCTCGAGGGCGATGCTCGCGACGACGCGCAACGCCAGTTCGCATTGTGCGTCGAGTCAGCCCTCGACCGGTTGGGGCTCGGCCCGCTCTCGCATCGAGGCCCATAGCGCCGCGGTGGCTGCCGTGCAGGTCGCCGCCCCGGCGACGTGAATCGCGACCAGCGCCGCGGGAACCCCGGTGAAGAACTGCACGGTGCCCACCGCGGCTTGGCCGAACACCGCCACCAGCAGAACGACCAGCCGGAGCAACACCGCACGTGGCGCGCGCACGGCCAGCAGCCCGAACCCGAGCCCGACCAGCAACGCCAGGTAGGCGACCAACAGTGACGAGTGCGCGTGCACCAGCGTGGTGATCTCGATGCGCAGCCGCGGCACGGTCCGGTTCGGGCTGTTGTCACCGGCGTGCGGGCCCGCGGCGGTGACCAGGGTCCCGGCCACCAGCACCGCGGCCAGCGTCACCGCGCTCAGCGCGGTGAGCAGTCGCAGCGGCGTCGACGACCGATCGCGGACCACGCCGCTGTCGGGCTCGCCGACCTTGACGTAGAGCAGCACCGACAGCCACACCATCGTCATCGAGGCCAGCAGGTGGATCGCCACCGTCCACCACAGCAGCCCGGTGCGCACGGTGATGCCGCCGATCACGGCCTGCAGGACCGTCGACGCCGGCATCAGCCAGGCGTAGACCAGCACCTCGCCGCGCCGGTGGGCCCGGGTCACCGCCAGCACCGCCAGCACCGCGGTGAGCACCACGGCGAAGGTGATCATGCGGTTGCTGAACTCGACGGCCTGGTGGACCGACGGGCACCTCGGAGACGGCGACCGGTGTGAAGCTGCCCGGAAAGCACTGCGGCCAGGTCGGGCAGCCCAGCCCCGACGCCGTGACGCGGACGATGGCCCCGGTGACGGAGATGCCGCCCTGGGTCAGGATCACCGCCGCGGCGATGATCCGCTGCACGCGAAGGCTCGGCATCGGCAGAGGTCGACGACCGCGAAAGATCGTCCGACGGGCATCGCCCGATCGTAGAGCAGGTCTAACTACGTCGCGTAGTAGGGCCGGGCTCAAGTGAACCGGAACCAGCGCAGCGCGGCCAGCGCGGCCAGCGCGCCCCACACGGGCAGCACCGCGATACCGAACCAGTCCACCGACAGCGTCATCGCCCGGACAACGCCTCGGTCAACGCGCCGGACGGCGTCAGCCGGGCCGCCCACGCACCGCCGACCGACCATGCCGGCTTCGAGGGTCAACGCGCCGAGTCCGGCGAACACGAACCACAGCAGGTTGGCCACCGCCAGCACGATCTCGGCGCGCAACGTGCCCCCGAGCAGCAGGCCGAGCGCGGCGAACGTGGCGGTGCCGAGCGCGATGACCACCGCGCCCAGCGCCAGGCCGGCGATGCGGTCGCCAGCCCAGCGCAAAACCGATGGCGCCCAGACATGATCGACTGCAGGAACACGACGGTGACGACGGCCACCGACTTGCCGGCGATGATGCCCCAGACCGGCAGCGCGGTGGCGCCCAGTCGCTTCAGCGCGCCGTAGCGCCGGTCGAAGGCCACCGCGATGGCCTGACCGGTGAACGCCGTCGAGATCACCGCCAAGCGCCATGATCGCCGGGACGAAGGTGGCCGCCCGGTTGGTCGCCGAACGAGCCCGACGGCAGCAGGGTCAGTCCGATCAGCAGCGTGATCGGGATGAACATCGTCAGCAGCAGCTGCTCGCCGTTGCGCAGCAGCAGTTTCAGCTCCAGACCGAACTGCGCGGCCAGCATCTTGCGGCACCGTCGCCGGGTCGCGGATCGGGGCGAAGGTCGCCGGCAGCAAAACGATCGGTCATTGCGTCGTCTGCGCTACCGCTCATCACGAGCGCAGCTCCCGTCCGGTCAGGTCGAGGAAGACGTCCTCCAGGCTGCGCTGCTCCACCCGCATGTCGGTGGCCAGCACGTTGAGCCGGGCGCACCACGCGGTGACGGCGGCGAGCACCTGTGGGTCGATCGTGCCCTTCGACCAGGTATTCGCCGGGCGTCGCTTCGGTCGCCGGTAGCCCTCGGGCAGCGCGGACACCAACAGCGACAGATCGAGTTTCGGTGGCGCGGCGAAGCGCAGCTGGTTCTCGGCGCCGCTGCGCATGAGCTCGGCAGGGGTTCCGGCTGCCACCGCGACCCGTGGTCGATGATCACCAGTCGGTCGGCCAGTTGCTCGGCCTCGGTCAGCTGGTGCGTGGTCAGCACGACGGTCACGCCGTCGCGACGCAGCGCATCGATCAATTCCCACACCACGATGCGGGCATGCGCGTCCATGCCCGCGGTCGGCTCGTCGAGGAACACCAGCTCGGGGCGTCCGACGACGGCGCAGGCCAGCGCCAGTCGCTGCTGCTGGCCGCCGGACAGCCGGCGATAGGTGGTCCGGGCGGCGTCGGTCAGGCCGAGGGTGTCCAGCAGCCACTCCGGATCCAGCGGGTTGGCCGAGTAGGCGGCCACCAGGTTCAGCATCTCGCCGGCCCGGGCCGCGGGATAGCCGCCGCCGCCCTGCAGCATCACCCCGATCCGCGCGCGCAGTTTGGCGTTGTCGGCGATCGGGTCCAGGCCCAGGACCTCGATGGTGCCCGCGTCGGGCCGGATGAAGCCCTCGCACATCTCGACCGTCGTGGTCTTGCCGGCACCGTTGGGGCCGAGCAGGGCCAGCACCTCGGCGCGGTGGACCTCGAGGTCGAGGTCGTCGACCGCGGTCGTCGACCCATAGCGTCTTGGTGACACCCCGCGCAGCCGCACGGGGATGTCGGACGCTGAGCTCACGGGGACTCAGCGTAGGCCCCGGGGGATCGGGCTGCGGGGTCTCGGACGGTGGGCGCCGGTTCGCCGCTCGCGCGTCGGTGGTCGAGTCGTCGGGCAGCGCGCGCCAGGGCAGCCGGTGGTAGGTGATCGCGATCAGCATCAGCACGATCAGGGTGCTGGCCAGCGTCGCGTCCACGATCTGGAACAACGCGAACCGGTCGCCGTTGGCCGTCGGGCCGAAGATGCCGACGACGAGCGTCACGACGATCGTGGTGCCGCGGAACCCGGGCCGGGTGGCCCACGCGGCCAGCGGAATGATCGCCCACAGCAGGTACCAGGGCTGCACCACGGGGAACAGCAGCACGGTCGCGCCCAGCGCCACGCCGAGCCCGCCGACCGGGTGCAGTCGGCCACGCAGCACCGACAGCAGCAACCACGTCACCAGCACCGCGATGATGATCACACCGATGCGCGGGTCAGTCGCAGCACCGCGGTGGTGTGGTCGCCGAGCCCCAGCAGGATGCCGACCTGTCCGGTGCCCAGCGCGATCAGCGTCGGCGGCGACATCCAGGACCGCACCACGTTGGCGGTGCCGAGCGTGAACAGCCAGCCGAAGCCCAGGCCGCTGGCCCAGCCGACGACCGCCATCACCGCCAGCGCCACGCCGCCACAAGGCGCCGGCCAGGAAGAAGGCCTTGACGTGCCGCCCCACCGGCGGGCCAGCGCCATGGCCACGAAACCCAGCGCGAGCAGCGACGGCAGCTTGATCTGCGAGGACAGCGCGATCAGCACCGGCCCCGGCCAGCAGCATGGCCAGCGGCGCCCAGTCCGCCCGTCGCGACGGCCCGCGGCCAGCGGACGCGGCATCAGCGGGCGGCGGAGTCGACACCGCGCAGCGCGAACTCGGTGCCGGCCAGCATCAGGCCCAGCATCAGCGCCTCGTTGTGGATGCCGGCGACCAGGTGCATGAACAGCAGCGGATTACAGGGCCCAGCCACAGCGCGCTGACCTCGGCGACCCCGCAGCGCCGAGCCAGCCGCGGCGTGGCCCAGACGATCAGGCCCGACACCGAGCAGTACGACTACCCGATGGCGCAGTACCGCAGCCACGATGTTGTCGCCGGTCAGCTCGGAGATGCCGCGGCCGATCCACAGGAACAGCGGTCCGTACGGCGCCGGCGTCTCACGCCACAGGCTCGGCACCGACAGGGTGAACACATGGTCCAGCCCAAGGCCGGGGGCCGGACCGACCCGGTAGGGGTCCAGGCCGATCCGGCGATCTGGCTCTGCGCCAGATAGGAGTAGACGTCCTTGCTGTACATCGGCGGCGCGATGAGCAGCGGCAGCGCCCACAGCAGCAGGGTGCGGTCCAGCTGGCTTCGGGTCATCCGGCGATTGCCCAGTGCGAACCGGCCCAGCATCAACCACGCCAGCGCCATCATCACCGCGCCGGTGGTGGTCATCGTCAGCGATACCGTCTGGATGCGCGACGGAAGATTGAGCAGGCGAACACCGAACGTCGGGTCCTGCACCACCGGCCGGGCCCCGGCGCCGAGCGCGCCGATGGCCATGAGCACCGTACCGGTCGCACCGAAGACCCGGGTTCGCCGCAGGGCGGCGATTTCGGAGGGGTTCAGCGGCGAACCGACAGCGAGTTCGTCGGCGTGCCATCGGGCGACCGCCGAGCTGAGGGTGTGGAGGCGGGCTGCCATCAGAGCAGAGTAGCCGCCGCAGGCCACGCCTAACCGGCCATGTGCTGAACCTCTCACGCCACTAAGGGTGACCTTGCTAGACCGCCTTTCGGAATTCCGTCACAATGGTGTTGTGAAAATCCCCGCCGACGTCCCCGGCGCCGTTTCGGCGGCAGCCGCTGCGCGCGACGGGCACACCCGCACGCCGATCGTGCAGCTACTCCTCGAGGGCTCAATGACCGCCGGCCAGATCGGCGAGCGGCTCGGCTCTCTCCGCGGCCGGGGTCCGGCGGCACCTGGACGCGCTGATCGAGGCAGGCGACGCCGAGGCTACCGCGGCCGCGTGGCAGCACAGCGGCGGGGCCGGCCGGCCAAGCGCTACCGGTTGACCGCCGCCGGCCGGGCAAGCTCGGCCACACCTATGACGACCTGGCGGCGGCCGCGATGCGTCAGCTGCGCGAGATCGGTGGAGACGACGCCATCCGCACCTTCGCGCGGCGCCGCATCGACTCGATCCTGTCCGGCGTCGAGGCGGCCGGCTCGGACGCGACGACGCATCGACGCGCCGCTGAGCGGGTGGCCGCCGCACTGACCGACGCCGGATACGCCACCACCACGCCGGTGACCGGCCCGATCGACGGCGTACAGATCTGCCAGCACCACTGCCCGGTATCCCACGTCGCCGAGGAATTCCCGGAGCTGTGCGAAGCCGAGCAGCAGGCCTTCGCCGAGGTTCTGGGCACCCATGTCCAGCGGCTGGCCACCATCGTCAACGGCGACTGCGCGTGCACCACGCACGTGCCGGTCAGCCCGAAGCCGCACCACTTCGGCCACAGCCCGCGCCGAAGCCACCACGACACAAGGAGTGTCGCGATGACGACCACACCGGAACGACTCAGCTGACCCAGGAGGAGACCATTGCCTCGCTGGGGAACTACGGCTACGGCTGGTCGGACTCCGACGTCGCGGGCGCCAGCGCGCAGCGTGGTCTGTCCGAGGCCGTGGTGCGCGACATCTCGGCGAAGAAGAGCGAGCCCGAGTGGATGCTCGACATCGCCTGAAGGCGCTGCGCACGTTCGAAGAAGCCGATGCCGAACTGGGGCTCCGACCTCGAGGGCATCCACTTCGACAACATCAAGTACTTCGTGCGGTCCAGTGAGAAGCAGGCCGCAACCTGGGACGACCTGCCCGCCGACATCAAGAACACCTACGACCGGCTGGGCATCCCCGAGGCGGAGAAGCAGCGTCTGGTCTCCGGTGTCGCCGCGCAGTACGAGTCCGAGGTGGTCTACCACTCGATCCGTGAGGACCTCGAGGCACTCGGCGTCATCTTCCTCGACACCGACTCCGCGCTCAAGGAGCATCCCGAGATCTTCAAGAAGTACTTCGGCACCGTGATCCCGGCCGGCGACAACAAGTTCTCGGCACTGAACACCGCGGTGTGGTCCGGCGGGTCGTTCATCTACGTGCCGCCGGGTGTGCACGTCGACATCCCGCTGCAGGCCTACTTCCGGATCAACACCGAGAACATGGGCCAGTTCGAGCGCACGCTGATCATCGTCGACGAGGGCGCCTACGTGCACTACGTCGAGGGCTGTACCGCACCGATCTACAAGTCGGACTCGCTGCACTCGGCGGTCGTCGAGATCATCGTCAAGCCCGGTGGCCGTTGCCGGTACACCACCATCCAGAACTGGTCGAACAACGTCTACAACCTGGTCACCAAGCGGGCCCGTGCCGAGGCCGGCGCCACCATGGAGTGGATCGACGGCAACATCGGCTCCAAGGTCACCATGAAGTACCCGGCGGTGTGGATGACCGGTGAGCACGCCAAGGGTGAGGTGCTCTCGGTGGCGTTCGCCGGCGAGGGCCAGCACCAGGACACCGGCGCCAAGATGCTGCACCTGGCGCCCAACACGTCGAGCAACATCGTGTCGAAGTCGGTGGCCCGCGGCGGTGGCCGGACGTCCTACCGCGGCCTGGTTCAGGTCAACAAGGGTGCGCACGGTTCGCGTTCCAGCGTGAAATGCGATGCGCTGCTGGTCGATTCGATCAGCCGCACCGACACCTACCCGTACGTCGACATCCGCGAGGACGACGTCACGATGGGCCACGAGGCCACGGTGTCGAAGGTCAGCGACGACTCAGCTGTTCTACCTGATGAGCCGCGGATTGACCGAGGACGAGGCGATGGCGATGGTGGTGCGCGGCTTCGTCGAGCCCATCGCCAAGGAACTACCGATGGAATACGCCCTCGAGCTCAACCGGCTGATCGAGCTGCAGATGGAAGGCGCGGTCGGCTAGTGGCGCAGTTTGACTGAGGCGGTCGAGGGATCATCGCTCGCCGCGCAACAAGGGTGAGCTGTTCACCTCGTTCGACGTCGACGCTTTCGAGGTGCCCGGCGGCCGTGACGAGCTCTGGCGGTTCACCCCGCTCAAGCGGCTACGCGGCCTGCACGACGGGTCCGCGGACGCCACCGGCACTGCGCGATCGAGGTCTCCGAGCGACGCACGGCGTCACGCGTCGAGACCGTGGGCCGCGGCGACGCGCGTCTGGGCCAGGGCGGCGTTCCCGCGGACCGTGTTGCCGCACAGGCGTTTTCGTCGTTCAACGCGGCGACCGTCGTGTCCGTCGCGCGCGACACGAGGTCGCCGAGCCGATCGAGATCACCATTGACCGGTCCCGGCGAGGGCACCGTCGCGTACGGCCACCTGCAGATCCGGGTCGAGGAACTCGGCGAGGCGGTCGTGGTCATCGACCAGCGCGGCAGCGGAACCTACGCCGACAACGTCGAATTCGTCGTCGGCGACGCCGCGCGACTGACGGTCGTCCATCGCGGACTGGGCCGACGACGCCGTGCACGTCAGCACCCACCACGCGCGCCTGGGCAAGGACGCGGTGCTGCGGACACGTCGCGGTCACCCTCGGCGGTGACGTGGTGCGGCTGACCGCGACCGTGCACTTCGCGGCCCCGGCGGCGACGCCGAGCTGCTCGGCCTGTACTTCGCCGACGACGGCCAGCACCTCGAGTCGCGCCTGCTGGTCGACCACTCGCAGCCGAACTGCCACTCCAACGTGCTGTACAAGGGTGCGCTGCAAGGGGATCCGGATTCCAACAAGCCCGACGCCCACACCGTCTGGATCGGCGATGTGCTGATCCGCGCCGAGGCCACCGGCACCGACACCTTCGAGGTCAACCGCAACCTGGTGCTCACCGACGGCGCGCGCGCCGACTCGGTGCCCAACCTCGAGATCGAGACCGGCGAGATCGTCGGCGCCGGACACGCCAGTGCCACCGGACGTTTCGACGACGAGCAGCTGTTCTACCTGCAGGCCCGCGGTATCCCCGAGGACCAGGCCCGCCGGCTGGTGGTGCGCGGCTTCTTCGGCGAGATCATCGCCAAGATCGCGGTGCCCGAGGTCCGCGACCGCCTGACCGACAGCCATCGAACACGAACTTGGAACTGCTGGGTCACTGAACTGCGAGAGAAGTAACCGACTCATGACCACACTGGAAATCAAGGACCTGCACGTCTCGGTGTACGCGCCGAGGACGGCGAGCGACAGTCCCGATCCTCAAGGGTGTCGACCTGACCGTGCGCTCCGGGGAGACGCACGCGGTGATGGGCCCCAACGGTTCCGGCAAGTCCACGCTGTCCTACGCCATCGCCGGGCACCCGAAGTACACCGTCACCTCGGGGTCCATCACCCTCGACGGCGAGGACGTGCTGGACGATGAGCGTCGACGAGCGCGCCCGCGCCGGCCTGTTCCTGGCCATGCAGTACCCGGTCGAGGTGCCCGGCGTGTCGATGTCGAACTTCCTGCGCACCGCGGCGACTGCCGTCCGCGGCGAGGCGCCCAAGCTGCGGCACTGGGTCAAAGAGGTCAAGGCCGCGATGGCCGACCTCGACATCGACCCGGCGTTCGGCGAGCGCAGCGTCAACGAAGGCTTCTCCGGTGGTGAGAAGAAGCGCCACGAGATCCTGCAGCTGGGCCTGCTCAAGCCCAAGATCGCCATCCTCGACGAGACCGACTCCGGCCTGGACGTCGACGCGCTGCGCGTCGTCAGCGAGGGCGTCAACCGCTACGCCGAGGCCGAGCACGGCGGCGTCCTGCTGATCACGCACTACACCCGGATCCTGCGCTACATCCATCCGCAGTTCGTGCACGTTTTCTTCGACGGCCGGATCGTCGCGTCCGGCGGCCCGGAGTTGGCCGACGAGCTCGAAGAGAACGGCTACGAGCGCTTCACCCAGCGGCTGCCCGGGGCTTGACATGACGGCTTCGGCCATTCGCTCCGACCTGGACGTGCCGCGATCAGGGCCGACTTCCCGATCCTGAGCCGGGTGATGCGCGGCGGAAATCAGTTGGCGTACCTGGATTCCGGTGCCACGTCGCAGAAGCCGCTGCAGGTGCTCGACGCCGAGCGCGACTTCCTGACCACCTCCAACGGTGCGGTGCACCGCGGTGCGCACCAGCTGATGGAGGAGTCCACCGACGCCTACGAGCAGGGCCGCGCCGACATCGCGGCGTTCGTCGGCGCCGACGATGACGAGCTGGTGTTCACCAAGAACGCCACCGAGTCGCTCAACCTGGTGTCGTATGCGCTGGGGGACAACCGGTTCGACCACGCGCGTCGGGCCCGGCGACGTCATCGTCACCACCGAGCTGGAACACCACGCCAACCTGATCCCGTGGCAGGAACTGGCCCGGCGCACCGGTGCGACGCTGCGCTGGTACTCGGCGTCGACCGACGACGGCCGCATCGACCTGGACTCGCTGCAGCTCGACGAGCGGGTCAAAGTCGTTGCCTTCACCCATCATTCGAATGTCACCGGCGCCATCGCACCGGTCGCCGAGCTGGTGTCGCGGGCCAAGGCCGTCGGCGCGCTGACCGTGCTGGACGCCTGCCAGTCCGTGCCGCATCAGCCGGTCGACTTCCATGCACTGGATGTCGACTTTGCGGCGTTCTCCGGGCACAAGATGCTGGGCCCCACCGGAATCGGTGTGCTGTACGGCCGGCGAGTTGCTCGACGCGATGCCGCCGTTCCTCACCGGCGGCTCGATGATCGAGACCGTCACGATGGAGGCCACCACCTACGCCCCGGCGCCGCAACGGTTCGAGGCCGGCACGCCGATGACCTCGCAGGTGGTCGGATTGGCCGCCGCCGCACGCTATTTGACTGCCATCGGGATGGCCGCCGTCGAGGCGCACGAGGACGAGCTGGTCGCCGCCGCCCTGGCGGGCCGTCCGGATCCCGAGGTCCGGATCATCGGGCCGACCACCATGGAGCACCGGGGCTCGCCGGTGAGCTTCGTGGTCGACGGCGTCCACGCCCACGACGTCGGCCAGGTGCTCGACGATGAGGGCGTCGCGGTGCGGGTCGGCCACCACTGCGCGTCGCCGCTGCACCGTCGGTTCGGTATCGCCGCCACCGCGCGGGCATCGTTCGCGGTGTACAACACCCTTGACGAGGTCGACCGGCTGATTGCCGGCGTCAACCGTGCCATCGATTTTTTCGGTAGGGCGTGAGTCGGCGTGAGAATGGAGCAGATGTACCAGGAAGTGATCCTGGATCACTACAAGCATCCCCACCACCGTGGGCTGCGCGAGCCGTTCGGCGCGCAGGTGCACCACGTGAACCCGACGTGTGGCGACGAGGTCACGCTGCGGGTGGCGTTGTCGACGACGGCGAGCCGTCACCGACATCTCCTACGACGGCCAGGGCTGCTCGATCAGTCAGGCGTCGACCTCGGTGCTGACCGATCAGGTGATCGGTCAGACCGTCGGGGATGCGCTCAAGACGGTGGCGGCGTTCACCGAGATGATTTCGTCGCGCGGCAATATCGAGGGCGACGAGGATGTGCTGGGCGACGGCATCGCTTCGCCGGTGTCGCGAAGTACCCGGCGCGGGTGAAGTGCGCGCTGCTGGGCTGGATGGCTTTCAAGGCCGCTCTGGCCCAGCGAGGCCATGAAGTCGAGGAGGAAAGGATGAGCGAAACCGCGGCGGCGGACAACGAGCTGCTCGGCGCCCTCGAGGAGGCCATGCGCGACGTGGTCGACCCCGAGCTGGGCATCAACGTCGTCGACCTGGGCCTGGTCTACGGCCTGACCTCGAGGAAGGCGAGGAGGGCACGGTCGCCCTGATCGACATGACGCTGACCTCGGCGGCCTGCCCGCTGACCGACGTCATCGAGGACCAGTCGCGCACCGCGCTGATCGGCGCCGGACTGGTCAACGACCTCAAGCTGAACTGGGTGTGGAACCCGCCGTGGGGCCCGGACAAGATCACCGACGACGGCCGCGAGCAGCTGCGGGCGCTGGGCTTCACCGTCTGACGGCTGCTGTAAACGTCCTGTTAAAGACCCCCGGTCTTTTTATCGGCTATAAAAGTCGCGCGCTTTTTTAGCGCCGACTTATTGCCCGCAAAATCATAAGACCGGCACTGAAAGGATTCGCCCTGTGACGAAGAAGCTGATGATGGTCGCTACTTGCGCGGCCGCCGTGCTGTTGGGTAGCGGTATCGCTCAAGCTGACCCCGCACCCGCCCCCGCCCCCGCGCCGGACCTGGAGCCAAACGGGCCGAAGTGTTGGGTAGGGAATGATGAGGGGCATCAGCAACTCACGCCCTGCGGTTGGGCATACTCGGACCATTCGGGGTGGTATCAGGTTCCGTGGGGTTTCCAGGGCATGTGACGGGTCGTCGTTCCGTAGTGCCGAACGACTGCTCGGCCGTGCGTTTCTTAAGCGTTCACCTCGGCAAGGTGTGAATCCGACCTGCCTTGGTTACGATCGTGAACGTGACGGATGCTTCGGGAGGGGCGCCACAAGATAAAACGGCGCGGAGCCCTCGATGTCGTCGTAATGTTCGGCGCTACAGGTGATTTGGCTCGCCGAAAGCTCTTACCCGGGCTGCTTCACCTGTCGTGTTCGAAGCTTGCTCCCGAGATGCGGGTAATCGGAACGTCACTCGACGAGCTGGACAGCAAGACGTTCCGCGAAGAAGTGGCGCACAAGGCTTGCAAGGAGTTCGCCCACCACGCCGATGCCGATGAACTCTTCGAGCAATTCATCGCCAATTTGACCTTTGTTCCCCAGCAGCAAGGCCCGGAGGCTCTGGCGAGCGCGGTGGCCGAGCAGGTTGAGGCACTCGGCGGCCATGCTCGCTTGCTGCATTACCTGAGCGTGCCGCCGAAGGCGGTGATGGCCGTGATGGACACGCTGCACAAGGCGGACTTGGTGGCGAACTCCCGGGTCATCATGGAGAAGCCGTTCGGCGTCGATCTGGACAGCGCGCGCGCGTCTCAACAAGGCAATACACGAGCGATTCGACGAAGAACAGATCTTCCGGATCGACCACTTCCTGGGCAAGGAAGCGGCACAAAACATCCTCGCCTTCCGATTCGCCAAACGGCATGTTCGAGCCGATCTGGAACCGCCAGTTCATCGACCACATCCAGATCGACGTTCCCGAGCGGCTCACCGTGCGAGGGCCGCGCCCAGTTCTACGAATCCGTCGGGGCTTTCAAGGACATGGTGGTGACCCACCTGTTCCAAATTCTGGCCTTCGTCGCGATGGAGCCTCCCACGGAGCTCGCGTCGGCGGCGATCAGCGACGAAAAGAACAAGGTCTTCCGCTCGATGCGTCCGCTTGACCCCGCGCAATGTGGTGCGTGGGCAGTACCGCGGCTACCGCGGCGAACAACCCGGGGGTTGCTCCGGAATCGGACACCGAGACGTTCATCGCGCTCAAATGCGAGATCGACAACTGGCGCTGGGCGGGAGTGCCGTTCTTTCTGCGCACCGGCAAGGGCCTGGCCGAAGGCCAACGCATCATCTCGATCGCGTTCCACGAGCCGCCGCGGAGCATGTTTCCGCCCGGATCCGGTGTGGGACAAAAAGGTCCGGACCACCTGACCTTCGATCTTGCTGATGTGTCAAAGATGTCGCTGTCGTTCTACGGCAAGCGGCCCGGACCCGGGATGAAGCTGGACAAGCTCAGCCTGCAATTCACCATGGAGGAGAACGCCCACGCCGGCGACGTCCTAGAGGCCTACGAACGCCTCATTCTCGATGCGATGCGTGGTGACCGGACGCTGTACAACACCGCGGAAGGCATTGAGCGGCTATGGGAAGTCTCTGCCCCGTCGCTTGAAGATCCGCCACCTGTACGTAGTTACGACCTCGATTCGTGGGGACCCAACGCGGTTCATCCGCTGATCGCGCCGCGTTCGTGGCGGCTGCCGTTCGAAAGTGCGTGGCGCGGCAAGAAGTAACGGCGTTCGCGCCGCGTCGTTCGGTGTAGCCCCGGCCGCATAGTGGCGGTGGTGCTTGCCGCCCGGTTGAGGGCAGTCGCCGTTGTCGGCCTGCTGCACGGTGATGTTCCTCGCCTGCAACGCGCCACCGCCGTCCGGGGTCCCGTATGCCGCGATGCATTTGCCTTGAACGATCGCCTCGCGTCCGTGGCTGTCTGCTTGGTGTATTTGGTGGTGTCGGTGACGGTCACGCTGGTTTGCGACGAATTGCTTTGCGAGTCAGCGCTATTCAAGGTGATCGTGTTGCCGGTGACTGACGCGACCTGACCGTGCGGCGGCTGGTGTGAGTGCTTCGTGTGCCGATGCGCGGGCGCGGGGCACTTACCGTCGACCGCGGTGCTGACCCGCACCGACCGAGCGGTGATCGCGCCACCCTCTGTCGAGGCGCCGTGGCGATCTGGACGCACGCTGACGCAACTGCCGGCGGTGATGTCGGTCAATTGGGCCGGGGTGATCTCGGAGACCGCGGTCGATGGTGTGAAGTCGACTGTGGCCGTCCCGGAGCGCTGGCTGACCTGAATCGTGTTACCCGACACCGAGTCAATGAGCCCGTTCACCCAGTCCTTGCCTTTGCCGACGCCGACGGCGTTGAGGAAGTAGGAGCAGAGCTGCTGTCGGGTTCGCCGACGTGGGCTTCGCACAGTTGGATGCGCCGCACGCGGCGACGGATAGCGCGGTGGCTCCGGTGACCGCGAGAAACGCCACGCGGGACAGTCGCGTGGTGGAGAAAGTGGCAGACATCGGGTTCCTTTCGATCGTCGGCCGCACGCAGCGGACCGGCTCTGGCAACGATTTTCACGATCGGCGGCTGCACTGAGCGCAGGCTGGTGGCCCGATAAGAGCGCGCTGTGTAAACCACCTGGGAACACTGCCGCAGTTCGCTGCGTTGAGCCAGGCGTGACTCAAGACCTCACTGCCGCGCAGTTCAACGAAACGATCAACGGCAACGACATCGTGCTCGTCGACTTCTGGGCGTCATGGTGTGGACCGTGCCGCCAGTTCGCGCCCACCTTCGCCGCCTCGGCGGACAAGCATCCCGACGTGGTGCACGCCAAGGTGGACACCGAAGCCGAGCAGGAACTCGCCGCGGCCGCGCAGATCCGGTCCATCCCGACGCTGATGGCCTTCAAAAAGGGCAAGCTGGTCTTCAACCAGGCGGGCGCGCTGCCGCCGGCCGCGCTGGAGGATCTGGTTCAGCAGATCAAGGATTTCGACGTCGACGCGGCCGCCGCGACGCACCAGGACGACCAGTCCTGAGCTGACGCTTGCGGCCGGCGTCGTCGCCGGCGTTACCGTTCAACGGTGAGCATGGTCCTCGTCGAACACCCGCGGCCGCACGTCGCGTTGGTCACCCTGAACCGGCCGGAGCGGATGAACTCGATGGCGTTCGACGTCATGGTCCCGCTGAAAGAAGTGCTGGAGAACATCACCTACGACAACTCGGTACGGGTCGTGGTGCTGACCGGCGCCGGCAAAGGCTTCTCGTCGGGCGCCGACCACAAATCGGCCGGCTCGATTCCGCACGTCAAGGGCCTGACCCGGCCGACCTACGCGCTGCGCTCGATGGAGGTTCTCGACGACGTCATCCTGGCGCTGCGCAGGCTGCACCAGCCGGTGATCGCCGCGGTCAACGGCGCAGCGATCGGCGGCGGGCTGTGCCTGGCACTGGCCGCCGACATCCGGGTCGCGGCGCACGGAGCGTACTTCCGGGCCGCGGGCATCAACAACGGCCTGACCGCCAGCGAGCTGGGACTGAGCTATCTGCTGCCGCGGGCCATCGGCGTCGTCGCGAGCCTTCGAGATCATGCTGACCGGCCGCGACATCGACGCCGAGGAGGCCGAGCGGATCGGGCTGGTGTCGCGCGAACGTCCCCGACGACCAACTGCTGGAGACCTGCTTACGACATGGCCGAGCGGATCGCCGCCTTCTCCCGGCCGGGTGTCGAGTTGACCAAGCGCACACTATGGAGTGGACTGGACGCCGCTAGCCTGGAAGGGCACATGCAGGCCGAAGGCCTGGGACAGCTCTTCGTCCGCCTGCTCACCGGCAACTTCGAAGAAGCGGTTGCCGCGCGCGCCGAGAAGCGCCCGCCGGTGTTCACCGACGACAAATAGATAACAACCGTGCCAAGGAGAGTGACCGTGATCACGGCTACGGACCTCGAGGTCCGCGCAGGCGCGCGCACACTGCTCTATGCCGACGGCCCGGCGCTGCGGATCCAGCCCGGGGACCGGATCGGACTGGTCGGGCGCAACGGCGCCGGCAAGACCACGACGCTGCGCATCCTCGCGGGCGAGGGGGAGCCATACGCGGGAGCCGTCATCCGCACCGGCGAGGTCGGTTATCTGCCGCAGGATCCCAGAGAGGGCGACCTCGACGTGCTCGCCCGCGACCGGGTGCTCTCCGCGCGGGGTCTGGACACCCTGCTCACCGACCTGGAAAAGCAGCAGGCGCTGATGGCCGAAGTCGCCGACGACGCCGCCCGCGATCGTGCGATCCGCCGCTACGGCCAACTCGAGGAGCGCTTCGCGGCGCTCGGCGGTTACGGCGCCGAAAGCGAGGCGGGCCGGATCTGCGCGAGCCTCGGTCTGCCCGACCGCGTTCTGACCCAGCAGTTGCGCACCCTGTCCGGCGGCCAGCGCCGCCGGGTGGAATTGGCCCGGATCCTGTTCGCCGCATCGGATAGCGGTTCAGGTTCGGCCACCACGCTGCTGCTCGACGAGCCGACCAACCACCTCGACGCCGACTCGGTCGGCTGGCTGCGGGACTTCCTGCGCAACCACACCGGCGGCCTGGTGGTCATCAGCCACAACGTCGACCTGCTGGCCGACGTCGTCAACCGGGTCTGGTTCCTCGACGCCGTGCGCGGCGAAGCCGACGTCTACAACATGGGCTGGCAGAAGTACCTCGATGCCCGCGCCACCGACGAGCAGCGCCGGCGTCGCGAACGCGCCAACGCCGAACGCAAGGCCACCGCGCTGCGCACCCAGGCCGCCAAGATGGGCGCCAAAGCCACCAAAGCCGTTGCCGCACAGAACATGTTGCGCCGCGCCGACCGGATGATGGCCGCGCTCGACGAAGAGCGGGTGGCCGACAAGGTGGCCCGGATCAAATTCCCCACGCCCTCGTCGTGCGGACGCACACCACTGACCGCTACCGGGCTGACGAAGAACTACGGCTCGCTGGAAATTTTCACCGGCGTGGACCTGGCCATCGATCGCGGTTCGCGGGTGGTGGTGCTCGGCCTCAACGGCGCAGGCAAGACAACGCTGCTACGGCTGCTCGCCGGCGTCGAGCAACCCGATGCCGGGGCGATGGAGCCCGGACATGGTTTGAAAGTCGGCTATTTCGCGCAGGAGCACGACACCCTCGATGACGCCGCGACCGTGTGGGAGAACATTCGCCACGCCGCGCCCGACTCTGGCGACCAGGAGCTGCGCGGTCTGCTGGGTGCGTTCATGTTCAGTGGCAGCCAGCTCGACCAATCGGCCGGCACGCTGTCCGGCGGCGAGAAGACCCGGCTGGCGCTCGCCGGCCTGGTGGCCTCGACAGCCAACGTTTTGCTGCTCGACGAGCCGACCAACAACCTCGATCCGGCGTCGCGCGAACAGGTGCTGGACGCGCTGCGCAGCTATGCCGGCGCGGTCGTGCTGGTCACCCACGACCCGGGTGCCGCCGAAGCGCTCGACCCGCAACGCGTCGTGCTGCTGCCGGACGGAACCGAAGACCATTGGTCCGACGAATATCGGGATCTGATCGAGCTCGCCTGACCCGGCGCGGCAATCTTTGCCGTGCAGCAGGGGATTTCGCCAATTCGGCCCGCCAGCCGACCGCCCTTCCTACTCTTTGTGCTTTGGGGATCGAAGTTCAATCGGGGAGTAGCAAGTGGGGAAATCGAAAAAACCGCGCGAACAGGTGCTGCGCGAGTTGCGCAGTGCCTATGAGGGTGGAGCAAGCATTCGTACGCTGGTGGGGTCGACAGGCAGGTCGTACGGATCGATCCACAGCATGCTGCAGGAGTCCGGCACCACGATGCGCAGTCGCGGCGGGCCCAACCACCGCACCAGAACGCATAGTTCCGCGACGAGCTAGCTCTGCCGGACCGAGCCCTCGACCAGATCGAGGACGGCGGTGAGCAACTGAGTGTCTTCACCGGAGGCCACCTTGGCTACCAGCCCGTCGAGAACCAGGTCTAGGTAGCACTGCAAGACATCGCTGGGGATGTCGTCGCGAACCCGGCCGGCCAGCTTCTGCCGACGCAGTCGCTCGATGGTCGCCGCGGCCAACTCCGCTGACCGGTCGGTCCACTCCTTGTTGAACTCGGGCTCGTGGCGCAGCTTTCGCGCGATCTCCAATCGTGTGGCGAGCCAATCAAACTGCTCGGGTGCGGCAAGCATGTCGCGCATCACCTGAACCAAACCTTCGCGAGACGCGACATCGGCCATTCGCTCGGCGTCCTCGTGCGCCAACTCGAAGAACAATGTGTCCTTGTCGCGGAAGTGATGGAAGATGGCACCCCGCGACAGGCCGATCGCCTGCTCGAGGCGGCGCACCGTCGCCCCGTCGTAGCCGAATTCGGCAAAGCAGCGGCGGGCGCCGTCAAGAATCTGACGGCGCCGGGCCACCAGGTGATCCTGGCTGACCTTGGGCACGGCTGCTGGCTCCCGGCGGACTAGCTGGACTTGAGCATGTTGCGCAACACGTACTGCAGGATGCCGCCGTTGCGGTAGTAATCGGCTTCGCCCGGAGTGTCGATGCGCACCACGGCGTCGAATTCCACCGCTTTCCCACCATCTTTGGCGGCCTTGACGTGAACGGTCTTCGGCGTCTTGCCGTCGTTGAGCGCCTCGATGCCGGTGATGTCGAAGACCTCGGTGCCGTCCAGGCCCAACGACTCCGCCGACTCGCCCTCCGGGAACTGCAACGGGATCACGCCCATGCCGATCAGGTTGGACCGGTGAATGCGCTCGAACGATTCGGTGATCACGGCGCGGACTCCGAGCAGTGACGTCCCCTTGGCCGCCCAGTCTCGCGACGATCCTGAGCCGTACTCTTTACCTCCGAGCACCACCAGCGGAATGCCTTGTGCCGCATAGTTCTGCGCCGCGTCATAGATGAACGCCTGCGGTGCGTCGGCTTTGGTGAAGTCGCGGGTGTATCCACCCGAGACGTCATCGAGCAGTTGGTTGCGCAACCGGATGTTGGCGAACGTGCCGCGAATCATCACCTCGTGGTTACCCCGCCGCGAACCGAAGGAGTTGTAGTCCTTGCGCTGCACGCCGTGCTCGTCAAGGTATTGCGCGGCAGGCGTTCCCGGCTTGATGCTGCTGGCGGGGGAGATGTGGTCGGTGGTCACCGAATCGCCGAGCAGTGCGAGCACCCGCGCACCGGTGATGTCGCCGACCGCCGCAGGCTCGGCGGGCATGCCCTCGAAGTACGGCGGTTTGCGCACGTACGTCGAATCCGAACCCCACTCGAAGGTGTTGCCGCTTGGGGTCGGCAGATCGCGCCACCGCTCGTCGCCCTTGAACACGTCGGCATAGTTGTCGACGAACATCTCCTTGTTGATCGACGAGGCGATGATGTCCGAGACGTCCTTCTGGGACGGCCAGATGTCTTTGAGGAAGACGTCATTGCCGTCTTTGTCGGTGCCGAGCGGGTCCGAGTCGAAGTCGAAGTCGAGCGTGCCGGCCAACGCGTAGGCGACCACCAGTGGCGGTGAGGCCAGGTAGTTCATCTTCACGTCCGGGCTGATGCGGCCCTCGAAGTTCCGGTTACCCGACAGCACCGCCGTCACGGTGAGGTCGCTGTCGTTGATCGCCTTCGAGATTTCCTCGGGCAGCGGGCCGGAGTTACCGATGCAGGTGGTGCAGCCGTAACCGACCAGGTAGAAGCCCAGCTTCTCCAAGTACGGCCACAATCCGGCCTTGTTGTAGTAGGCGGTGACGACCTGCGAGCCCGGCGCCATCGAGGTTTTCACCCAGGGCTTCGACGTCAGGCCCTTTTCCACGGCGTTGCGGGCCAGCAGCGCCGCACCGAGCATCACCTCCGGGTTGGAGGTGTTGGTGCAGGACGTGATTGCGGCGATCACCACCGCGCCATGGTCGAGCACGAATTCACCGAGCTCGTCGGACTTGATACGCACCGGGTTGGTCACCCGGCCGTTGGCATTCTTGGCAGCCGAATGCACTGGGGTGTTGGGGTGGTCATCGGCATGGCCGTTCGTCGGCTGACCCGGATCGCTGGCCGGGAACGTCTCGTCGATCGTCTCGTCGAGCTTGGAGTAGTCTTTCGCGCCGGAGCCGTCACCGACGTAGTCAGGAATCTGCTTACGGAAGGTGGACTTGGCTTCCGACAACACGATCCGGTCCTGCGGCCGCTTGGGGCCGGCGATCGACGGCACCACCTCGGACAGGTCGAGCTCGAGGTATTCGGAGAACACCGGCTCGTGCTCGGGGTCGTGCCACAGACCCTGTTCTTTGGCGTAGGCCTCGACCAGGGCAACCTGCTCCGGCGTGCGGCCGGTGAACTTGAGGTAGTCGATGGTCTCGTCGTCGATCGGGAATATTGCTGCGGTAGAGCCGAATTCGGGGCTCATATTGCCCAGAGTGGCGCGGTTGGCCAGCGGCACCTCGGCCACACCCTTGCCGTAGAACTCGACGAACTTACCGACCACCCCATGCTTGCGCAGCTTTTCGGTGACGGTGAGCACGACGTCGGTCGCGGTGACGCCCGGCTTGATCTCACCGGTCAGCTTGAAGCCGACGACCCGGGGGATCAGCATCGACACCGGCTGACCGAGCATGGCGGCCTCGGCCTCGATGCCGCCGACTCCCCACCCGAGCACGCCGAGGCCATTGACCATCGTGGTGTGCGAGTCGGTGCCGACGCAGGTGTCGGGGTAGGCCAGTCCGTTGCGGGCCATCACGACACTGGCCAGATATTCGATGTTGACCTGGTGCACGATGCCGGTGCCCGGCGGTACGACCTTGAAGTCGTCGAATGCGCCCTGGCCCCAACGCAAGAACTGGTAGCGCTCGCCGTTGCGCTCATATTCGATCTCGACGTTGCGCTCAAAAGCGTCTGGGGTGCCGAACAAGTCGATGATCACCGAGTGGTCGATCACGAGGTCGGCGGGTGCCAACGGGTTGACTTTGTCGGGATCGCCGCCCAACGCGGCGACGGCCTCACGCATCGTGGCGAGGTCGACGATGCACGGCACACCGGTGAAGTCCTGCATGACAACGCGTGCGGGCGTGTATTGAATTTCGATGCTCGGCTCGGCCTTGGGATCCCACTTGGCGATCGCCTCGATGTGGTTCTTGGTGATGTTGCTGCCGTCTTCGTTGCGGAGCAGGTTTTCGGCGAGCACCTTCAGGCTGTAGGGAAGTTTCTCGGTACCCGGAACCGCGTCCAACCGATAGATCTCGTAGCTGTCCTCGCCGACCTTCAAGGTGTCGTGGGCTCCGAATGAATTCACCGAATCTTTGCTGCTCACATCAACTCCCGAGATCTTGTTGTCGGCGGCGACCCGCTGCGCCCGGCTCGGACACAGCTGCCGCATCCGCGACAGCGCCGCTCATTCTGTTCGCCGACGGGCCGTGTCGACGCGCGCTTTCGAGTCTAACAGTACGCTTGTCCTGCATTCCGCCGGACCCGAAAACTTCCTTTTCTTTTAGCCGGCCGCTGGCGGTAACGCCGGCGTCGTCAGGCGGTACCGTTCCATCCGTGACCACCCCGCATGCGCCGCTCTACATACCGGGCGAACTCTGCGGCACCATCGGTGTCGATCCGGCGACCAAGCCCGACGACTGTCTGGCCGTCGTCCAGTTACAGGTCAGTGCGGGGAATGTGAGCGCGCCGCCAGCCGTCGCGCCGGCACTGCTCGACCTCATCAACCAGGCTCACGAACACAGTATCGATCTCAGGATCGTGGTGCTCGACCACAACCCGCCCAACGACACCCCGCTGCGGGATATCGCGACGGTGGTCGGCTCCCAACATCCCGATGCGACAGTGCTGGTTCTGAGCCCGAATTTCGTCGGCTCGTACAGCACCCACTTTCCGCGCGCGACTCTGGAGATCGGCGAAGACCACGCCAAGACCGGCAATACGGTGGATTCGGCCCAGAATTTCCTGCATCAACTCGAGACGCCCCAGTTTCCCTGGACCTCATTCACCATCGTCGTACTGATCGGGGTACTGGCGGCCGTCGTCGGAGCACGGGTCATGCAACGACGCGGCAAGCGGTCAGCAACGTCAACCGAGAGCGCCGAGGCCGTTCCAGAAGGCGCCGATCACCAAGCCTAACGGGCGTTATTCCGCTTGTGTCGGATAGCGCCGATCCCCTCACCGCAAACGCGGGCTAATTAGTGATGTCACCGTAGGGTCACAGTTCTCAGAAGAACAGACTTGTAATTTGTGACATAAGTTTCCACTGGGTCAGATGTGACTTACGGTGCAGAGGATGCATTTGGTTTATGCGTGCTTCCGGTGATAACTGGGGTCCGAATTTCCAGCGCCGCCCGCCCGCGTTGAGCCAAGGAGACCCGAGTCGAATGAGACGCAACTGCCGCGGCTCGTCTATCCGATGGGCGACACCGTTCGCCCTCCGGCTCGCTCCGGCGTTGCTCAGCGTGGCCCTTCTCCTGGGTCTACTCCCGGTCTGGCCAACGCCGACCCGGACACGATGGCCAAGCTGATCGCCGACGTGGCCCAGGCCAATCAGCGCCTGCAGGATCTCGACGCGCAAATCCAGACCGAGGAAGAAAGTGTCAACAAGGCGATCGTCGATGTCCAGACCGCGCGCGACAACGCCGCGGCGCCGCAGCACGACGTCGAAACCAGCCAGCATTCGGTCAAGGACGCGGACGTCGCAATTGCCGCCGCGCAGAAGCGATTCGACCGTTTCGCGGTGGCCAGCTACGTCAACGGCCCGTCCGATAGCTACCTCACCGCTAAGAATCCCGACGACATGATCGCGACCGCCGCCGCCGGCCAAGCGCTGGCCACCAGCTCGCAGCAGGTGATGGACAACCTGCAGCGCGCCCGCACCGAGCAACTGAACCGGGAATCGACCGCGCGGCTGGCCAAGCAGAAGGCCGACAAGGCCGTTAGCGACGCGCAATCCAGCCAGAACACGGCGGTGGCGGCGCTGACCGACGCGCAGCACAAGTTCGGCGAGCAACAGCAAGCAGTTACTCGATTGGCCGATGAACGCAATGCGGCCCAAACCAGACTCGACGCCGCCCGCAATTGGTCGGCATCCGCGGGCGGACCGGATGGCAGGGGACAGGCGACCTCAATATCGGGGTCCCCCGGAGATCGATGGGACCCGGCCGCGCCGGGCTCGCCCAATCGGCCACAGGGCCATGGTGCCAACTGGGACGGCGCGTGGGACCCCACGCTGCCGCAGGTGCCCAGCGCCAACGTCCCCGGTGACCCGGTCGCGGTTCTCAACAAGGTCCTCGGGACGATGTCGACCTCGTCGGAGGTCACCTCCAGCATGGGCCGCAGCTTCTTGCAGCAGCTGGGTTCGGCGCCGACGTCATCAGGCTTCACCAACGGCAAGATCCCGCGGGTCTACGGTCGGCAGGCATCCGAGTATGTGATCCGCCGTGCCGGCTCGCAGATCGGTGTGCCGTATTCGTGGGGTGGTGGCACCGCGGCCGGCCCGGGCAGGGGCATCGGTTCCGGCTCGGGCACCACCGGCTTCGACTGCTCCGGCCTGATTCTCTACGCGTTCGCCGGTGTGGGCATCAAGCTGCCGCACTACTCGGGCGCGCAGTACGACTTGGGCCGCAAGATCCCGGCCTCGCAGATGCGCCGCGGCGACGTGATCTTCTACGGCCCCGGCGGCAGCCAGCACGTGACGCTCTATCTGGGCCAGGGGCAGATGCTCGAGGCCCCCGATGTCGGGCTGAAGGTCCGTATCGCGCCGGTTCGCACCAGCGGCATGACGCCGTACGTGGTCCGCTACATCGAATACTGACGCGTTGAAAGGACCTATGCGCCAAGGGCTTACGGACTCTCTCGGTGTGCGCCGGACCATGCTGGTTTGGCCGGTGCTGGCTGCCTTCAGCCTGGTGATCGGACTGGCGGCGCCCGCGAACGCCGAGGACGGCGCGTGGGATCCGACGCTGCCGCCGACAATCAGCGCCGGCGCACCGGGGGATCCGGTGGCCATGGCCAACCAGTCGCTGCAGGCCACCGCCCAGGCCACCCAGACGACGCTCGGCCTGGGACAGCAATTCCTCAGCGGCCTTGGAATCAACCTGGGTGGTAGCCCGCCCAGCACCGGCGCCAATGGGATACCCCGGGTTTACGGCCGGCAGGCCGTCGAATACGTGATCCGCCGCGGCTCCTCGCAGATGGGTGTCCCGTATTCGTGGGGTGGTGGAACTCCCAACGCGCCGAGCAAGGGCATCGACTCCGGCGCGAATATCGTCGGCTTCGACTGCTCGGGCCTGGTTCGCTACAGCTTTGCCGGGGTAGGTGTGCTGCTGCCCAGGTTCTCGGGTGATCAGTACAAAGCTGGGCGGCACATCCCGCCGTCGCAGGCCAAACGGGGCGACCTGATCTTCTACGGCCCGGGCGGAGGCCAGCACGTCACCATCTATCTGGGCAACGGCCAGATGCTGGAGGCGTCTGGCAGCGCCGGCAAAGTCACCGTCAGCCCCGTTCGTAGGGGTGGCATGACGCCGTTCTGACGCGAATCATCGAGTACTGAGCAGTCGATCTGCTCGGCGGGCGCACGTCGACGGATCCCAGGTGGCCTGGAATAGTTGAACGAAGGGCACGCCGCTGCCCCGCGACGTTCGCGTGCGAGCAGTCGTGTCTGATGAGCTTTGGAAGGTTGAGCTGTGGAGGGTAATCGATGACATCAGCAGGCGGGCCGCCGCCGGGCACCAGCGGTTACTCGGGTCCGGGCAGCGCCTCGACGGCACCTGCGCACGCGGCCCCCGGCGGTGGCGGCAACGGGCTGGCCGCCGAGGTGCACACCCTGGAACGGGCCATCTTCGAGGTCAAACGGATCATCGTCGGCCAGGACCAGCTCGTCGAGCGGATGCTCGTCGGCCTGCTGTCCAAGGGCCACGTGCTGCTCGAAGGTGTGCCCGGTGTCGCCAAGACCCTGGCCGTCGAAACCTTCGCGAAGGTGGTCGGCGGAACGTTCGCCCGCATCCAGTTCACCCCCGACCTGGTGCCCACCGACATCATCGGTACCCGCATCTACCGGCAGGGCAAGGAAGAGTTCGACACCGAGCTCGGCCCGGTGGTCGCCAACTTCCTGCTCGCCGACGAGATCAACCGTGCACCGGCCAAGGTGCAGTCCGCCCTGCTGGAGGTCATGCAGGAACGCCAGGTGTCGATCGGCGGCAAGACGATACCCGTTGCCCAACCCGTTCCTGGTGATGGCGACGCAGAACCCGATCGAGCATGAGGGCGTCTACCCGCTGCCCGAAGCGCAGCGCGACCGCTTCCTGTTCAAGATCAACGTCGAGCTACCCCTCGCCGGAGGAAGAGCGCGAGATCATCTACCGGATGGGCGTGAAGCCCCCGGAGCCCAAGCAGATCCTGGACACCGGTGACCTGCTGCGGCTGCAGGACCTCGCCGCGAACAACTTCGTGCACCACGCGCTGGTCGACTACGTGGTGCGGGTCGTCACCGCCACCCGCCACCCCGAGCAACTCGGGATGAACGACGTCAAGAGCTGGATCTCGTTCGGCGCCTCGCCGCGTGCCTCGCTGGGCATCATCGCCGCCTCGCGTTCGCTGGCGCTGGTCCGTGGCCGCGACTACGTGATTCCGCAAGACATCGTCGAGGTGATCCCGGACGTGCTGCGGCACCGGTTGGTGCTCACCTACGACGCACTGGCCGACGAGATCTCGTCGGAGATCGTCATCAACCGGGTCCTGCAGACCGTCGGGATGCCGCAGGTGAATGCCGTTCCCCAGCAAGGTCATTCGGTGCCTCCGGCGATGCAGGCCGCGGGTGCGGCTAGCGGTCGGTGACCGATAGCAACTCCGCCGCGGAGACCCGACCGCCGTCGATGCAGCGCGGCAACATCGACGACCCCAAGCTGACGGCGGCGCTGCGCACTCTCGAGCTTACGGTCAAACGCAAGCTCGACGGCATGCTGCACGGCGACCACCTCGGCCTGATCCCGGGCCCGGGTTCGGAGCCAGGGGAGTCGCGGGAGTATCAGCCCGGCGACGACGTGCGCCGGATGGACTGGGCGGTTACCGCGCGTACCAGCCACCCGCACGTGCGGCAGATGATCGCCGACCGCGAACTGGAGACCTGGTTGGTCGTCGACTTGTCGGCGAGCCTGGACTTCGGCACCGCGGTCTGCGAGAAGCGCGATCTGGCGGTGGCCGCAGCGGCCGCCATCACGTTCCTCAACAGTGGCGGGGGCAACCGGCTCGGTGCGTTGATCGCCAACGGCGAGAAGATAACTCGTGTGCCGGCCCGCTCCGGGCGGCAGCACGAGCAGACGATGCTGCGCACCATCGCGACCATGCCCAAGGCGCCGGTCGGGGTGCGTGGCGATCTGTCGGTGGCCATCGACGCGTTGCGGCGTCCGGAACGCCGTCGGGGAATGGCGGTGATCATCAGCGACTTCCTCGGCCCGATCAACTGGATGCGTCCATTGCGGGCCATCGGGCCCGCCACGAAGTGCTCGGCATCGAGGTGCTCGACCCGCGTGACGTCGAGTTGCCCGATATCGGTGACGTCATCCTGCAGGACGCCGAGATCCGGGCGGACCCGCGAATTCACCATCGACGAGCAATTGCGCGACGACTTCGCCAAGGCTGCCGCGGCGCATCGCGCCGACGTGGCCCGCACCCTGCGCAGCTGCGGGGCACCGCTGCTGTCGCTGCGCACTGATCGAGACTGGATCGCCGACATCGTCCGATTCGTCGAATCCCGCCGACGCGGGGCACTGGCGGGGCGCCAGTGACTCGCGCTTTCTCCGCGGGCCGTAACAGCAAGACGGGTCTGCTATGACATTGCCGTTACTCGGGCCGATGACGCTCTCCGGGTTCGCCCACGCATGGTTCTTCCTTTTCCTGCTGGTGATCCTGGCGATAGTTGCGCTGTACGTCATTGCTCAGGTGGCCCGCCAGCGACGGATGCTGCGGTTCGCCAACATGGAGCTGCTGGAAAGCGTTGCGCCCAAACAACCCACCCGCTGGCGTCACCTCTCGGCGATCCTGCTGGTGGCGTCGCTGGTGCTGTTCACGGTCGCGATGGCCGGCCCGACGCACGATGTCCGGATTCCGCGTAACCGCGCGGTCGTCATGCTTGTCATCGACGTCTCGCAGTCCATGCGGGCCACCGACGTCGAACCCAACCGGATGGCCGCGGCCGAAGTGGCGGCCAAGGAATTCGCCGGCGAGCTGACCCCTGGTATCAACCTCGGCCTGATCGCCTACGCGGGGACGTCGACCGTGCTCGTTCAGCCGACCACCAACCGCGACTCGACCAAAGCCGCCCTGGACAAGCTGCAGTTCGCCGACCGCACCGCGACCGGCGAAGGCATCTTCACCGCGCTGCAGGCCATTGCCACCGTCGGCGCCGTGATCGGCGGAGGCGACACCCCGCCGCCGGCTCGGCATCGTGCTGTTCTCCGACGGCAAGGAGACGATGCCGACGAACCCGGACAACCCGAAAGGGGCGTTCACCGCGGCACGTACCGCCAAGGACCAAGGCGTGCCGATCTCGACGATCTCGTTCGGCACCCCATACGGCTTCGTCGAGATCAACGGTCAGCGCCAACCGGTTCCGGTCGATGACAGCACCATGAAGAAGGTTGCCGAACTCTCCAGCGGCAGTCACTACGACGCGTCGAATTTGCAGGAGCTCAAGCAGGTCTACGCCTCGCTGCAGCAGCAGATCGGTTACGAGACGATCAGAGGCGACGCCAGCGTCGGCTGGCTCCGACTGGGTTCGCTGGTGCTGGCGTTGGCGGGGCTGGCGGCACTGCTGATCAACCGCCGGCTACCGACCTGAGTCGTGCTGCCGGCATATCGACGCCGCCAGGCTCGGCTCCGCGATTGCGGCGAGCGCCGCCCCGATCGAGCCACAGCACTACCACGGCGTGCGGCACTGTGAGCGCGAGCAGCAGGCGCAGCACGTCGGCCACCACCGCCGTCGGGTCGGTCGCGGCCACCGTAAACCAGCCGAGGGCAGCCAGCACCGTCCAGGCCGCAAGCGAGGGCAGAGCGGCTAGTCGGATCAACCGCAGCACCGCCGCCCCGGGCCGGCCAATGGTCAGCAGGTCGACGCAGCCGGGCTCGAGGGTCAACAGCCGGCCGCAGTGCCGCAGCGCGTGCCAGCCGCCGAACCACACCGCGAACGCGACGAGCGGCGGCGCGAGCATGCCGACCGCGCCGACGATCACGACATCGAGAGCAACCGCGGGATGACCTGAACGCAACGAGCCGACGGTCGCGACGAGCGCTGCCAGCAACCACACCACGACCAGGCCCTGCTGCACCGGCGTCCGGCCGATCACGGTTGCCAGGGCCGGCGAGACGGTCTTCGCCACTGCGCTGAGCTGATCGCCGCAGCGAGCCAGCGGCAGCAGCAACGCGCCACAGCCGGCGACGACGATCGCCGCGGCCGTCCCGAGCCGGGGCCGCCAGTGGCACAGCCGATGTACCACTTCGAGTTCCCCCAGACCGAAGTGCAGGGCGCTGAGCGCCACCGCGACGATCAGCGCGGTCGGATCGGCCCATCGCAGCAGCGCCCACGCACACACTGCTGCGCCGGCATACGCCGCGGCGACCAGCACCATGGATCGGCCACCGGCCAGCCGGGTTGCGATCACGTGGTCGGCCGCGCCGTGCGGGACGCCGGCCACAAAGCCCAACCCGGCGACGCTCAGGGCGACCGGTGCGCTGATCGTGGCCAGCCCGACGCCCGACACACCGGCCACCAGGGCCGTGCCCAACAGCACGCACCTCGACCACGTCGCAGCCGTTGCCACCGGGTCGGCGCAGTAACTCTCCCCGGGACGCGAATCCCGGGAAGAGTTGCTGTCCGGTTGCTGTGGCACGGCACCGAGACTTCGCAGCACTACTGCGACTGCCGGGCGGTGCTACGCGGTCGCTGCAGGTAGGTCACCGGCACCGGCGATGACGCGAGGCTTCGTGGCGCCATTCCCGTGCGAGTGGTCGGACCCCTCGCCGTGCACCCCTTCTTCCGCGGCGAAGCCGGGGTCGTCGGCCTGCGACTTCAGCCGGGCGATCTTGTAGATCAGCAGGCCGTAGAGGCACTTGGCCAAGATGTCGGCTATCGAATAGCCGGCCTGCTTGGCGACCCACGCGCCCGCGCCCGCATGCGAGGCGTAGAGCGGAATGATGTAGGCGGAGGGGTAACACCCCAGGTGGCGACCAGCAGGTATCGAAGCTTGCTGACCGTGTTGCGCACTGCCTCGGGCTGACGGTCCAGCGAGCGGGTCAGCTCGACGAACAGGACATACAGGATGTAGAGGAAGGGGATCGTGGACAGCAACCCGAAGACGTTGCGGATACCGTGATCGCCGCTGATCTCGCCGGGATAGCCGAGCGCGATCATCAACGCTGACGCCGGGATAAGCCGATAGAGCAGCGAATTCTGCAGCTTGCGGGCCAGCGCCAATACCACGATGAGCTCGGTGAGCAGCAGCGGCACCGTCAGGAACCAGTCAACATAGCGGTAGGCCTCGTTCAGAATGTACTCTCCGACGGCCTGAACGTAGTTTCCGCGGCCGCCCTGAGAAGTGGTGACGAACGCCGCCCTGAAGGAGTCGAAAATGCGAAAGTAGTGGTAAGCGGCGATGCCGCAGACCGTCGCGGAGATCACGATTGCTTGCCCTAACGCAACTCACCGCCTTTGGGCAGTTGGTGCGCGAACTGCGCCTCGACCTCGTACTTTCGGCGATGACCCAGTGGGCAACCGTTGACGCGATGCGGCAACTGAGAGACGAGATCAACGCAGAGGGCAAAGGCCGATCCGGCGCATTCTCGAACAGGTCTTCGCGGGTCCTGAGCTGGACGCGTCGATTTCCATGCTGTCCGGCGTCATCGTCTGCCCGGCGCTGATGTTCGGTACCGCGCCCGGACCTGAGGTCATCGAGGCCGCGGTCGACGTCGTCCTGCAGAGCGCCGCCGACCATAACCGCCAACGGCCCACAATGTGGACCGCGAAGACCGGCATCGGCCCGATCAGCACCACGACCCAGGCGATAGGTTGTCGGGGTGACTGACGTAGCCACCGATACCACTGCCGACCCCGCACCGCGGGGCAGCCCGCATTCGTCTCCCGGTCGGTCCTGGTTACCGGCGGAAACCGGGGGATCGGGCTGGCGATTGCGCAGCGGCTGGCCGCCGACGGACACAAGGTGGCCGTCACGCACCGCGGATCCGGGGCGCCCGATGGGCTGTTCGGCGTCGAGTGCGATGTCACCGACAACGACGCCGTGGATCGTGCCTTCAAGGCGGTCGAGGAGCACCAGGGTCCGGTCGAGGTGGTGGTGTCCAACGCGGGCGTCTCCGCGGACGCGTTTCTCATCCGGATGACTGAGGAGCGATTCGAAAAGGTCATCGACGCCAACCTCACCGGCGCGTTCCGGGTCGTCCAACGGGCATCGCGCAGCATGCAGCGAAAGCGGTTCGGCCGGTTGATCTTCATCGGTTCGGTGTCCGGCAGCTGGGGCATCGGCAACCAGGCCAACTACGCGGCCTCCAAGGCCGGAGTGATCGGCATGGCCCGCTCGATCGCCCGAGAGCTGTCCAAGGCGAACGTGACGGCCAACGTGGTCGCCCCGGGCTACATCGACACCGACATGACCCGCGCGCTGGACGAGCGGATTCAGGAGGGGGCGCTGGATTCATCCCGGCGAAGCGGGTCGGTACCGCCGCCGAGGTCGCCGGCGTGGTCAGCTTCCTGGCATCCGAGGATGCGAGTTACATCTCCGGTGCCGTGATCCCGGTCGACGGCGGCATGGGCATGGGCCACTGAATGATCCAAGCAACTGAAGGACGGATATGGCAGGACTGCTCGAAGGTAAACGGATCCTGGTCAGCGGGATCATCACCGACGCGTCGATCGCGTTTCACATCGCCAAGGTGGCCCAGGAACAGGGCGCGCAGCTGGTCTTGACCGGATTCGACCGGTTGCGGCTGATTCAGCGCATCGCCGACCGGCTGCCGGAGAAAGCTCCGCTGATCGAACTCAACGTGCAAGACGAAAAGCACCTCGACACGCTGGCCGAGCGCGTGACGGCCGAGATCGGTGAGGGCAACAAACTCGACGGCGTCGTGCATTCGATCGGCTTCATGCCGCAGACCGGGATGGGCATCAACCCGTTCTTCGACGCGCCCTATGAGGACGTCTCCAAAGGCATTCACATTTCGGCGTACTCGTACGCCTCGCTGGCCAAGGCCCTGCTGCCGATCATCAATCCGGGTGGCTCCATTGTCGGGATGGACTTCGACCCGACGCGTGCCATGCCGGCGTACAACTGGATGACGGTGGCCAAGAGCGCGCTGGAGTCGGTCAACCGCTTCGTTGCTCGCGAAGCGGGCAAATACGGCGTGCGGTCGAACCTTGTTGCCGCAGGACCGGTTCGGACGTTGGCGATGAGCGCCATCGTCGGTGGCGCGCTCGGCGACGAAGCGGGCGCTCAGATGCAGTTGCTCGAAGAGGGCTGGGACCAGCGCGCTCCGATCGGGTGGAACATGAAAGACCCGACGCCGGTGGCCAAGACCGTGTGCGCCCTGCTATCCGAGTGGCTGCCGGCCACCACCGGGTCGATCATCTACGCCGACGGCGGCGCCAGCACTCAGTTACTTTAGAAGCGGATTGCTATGGGCGCTCATGGATTTTGATGCCGTCCTACTGCTGTCCTTCGGAGGGCCGGAAGGGCCGGAGCAGGTGCGGCCGTTCCTGGAGAACGTCACCCGGGGCCGCAATGTGCCACCGGAACGGCTCGACGACGTGGCGCAGCACTACCTGCACTTCGGCGGGGTGTCGCCGATCAACCGGATCAACCGGGACTTGATCGCCACACTGGAAGCTGAGTTGGACATCCCGGTCTACTTCGGCAACCGCAACTGGGAGCCGTACGTCGAAGATGCGGTCGCGGCCATGCGCGACAACGGTATTCGGCGCGCAGCGGTATTCACCACGTCGGCGTGGAGTGGATACTCGGGCTGCACTCAATATTCCGAGGATCTCGACCGGGCCCGACGCGCGGCCGGTCCCGACGCGCCCGAACTGGTCAAACTGCGGCGCTACTTCGACCATCCGCTCTTCATCGAGATGTTCGCCGGCAACATCGTCGCCGCGGCGGACACCGTGCCCGAGGATGCCCGGTTGATCTTCACTGCGCACTCAGTGCCGGTCGGCGCCGACGACCGCCTCGGGCCCAAGCTGTACAGCCGCCAAGTGCGTTATGCCGCTCAGCTTGTCGCGGCGGCCGCCGGGTACGACGACTACGACGTGGTGTGGCAGTCGCGGTCGGGCCCCCCGCAGGTGCCGTGGCTGGAACCGGACGTGGTCGACCACGTCGCCGCTCTCTCCGAGGCCGGCACCAAGTCCGTGATCGTCTGCCCGATCGGGTTCGTCGCCGACCACATCGAGGTGGTGTGGGACCTGGACTCTGAGCTGCGTGAGCTGACTGATGCGGCCGGAGTGGCGTTCGCCCGGGTGAGCACACCCAACGCCGACCCTCGGTTTGCCCGGCTCGCGGTGGACCTGATCGACGAACTACGACACGGCCGTGCGCCCGCACGAGCGAGCGGACCGGACCCGGTACCCGGCTGCACCGCCGGTATCAATGGCGAGCCGTGCCGTCCGCCGCATTGCGCCGCTGAGGTCTGGCCAAGCTAGCCGGCCCGGCGACAATGCGGGCCGCGACTAGCGCTGCCACGCAGCGTGCAGAATCGCGCTGAGCGCAGCCGTTCTCGCCGATCGCACGACGGCGGCCAACGGCCGCAGCGCGTCGGTGGCGATCTGTGCCTCCGACAGTGAGTGGGTGCCGATTCTGCTCAGCCCGGCGCTGACGGCGATGATCGCGTCGACGTGAGCGGCGTTCTCCAGCACCCGTAATGCCCGCGACGGTGCCGGCTCGGGAACCTGGTGGTGCCGAGTGGATTCCAGCAACTGCTCGACCATTCCGCGCGGATCGTCGACATCGACGCCGGCAGAGCCGAGCCCGATCGTGGTCAGGGTGTCGGCGGCGGATCGCACTGCCAGCCGCAAGTCGTATTCGGCCTCGCCCAACTCGATGTGGTCGATCACCGGAGGGTTGGGCAGCGAGTACACCGTCCACGACAGGGCGGCCAGTTCAGGTATCTCCAGTTCGTCGTCGGGGTCGTCGTACTCGAATTCGGGCACCAGTCCGACGGCTTTGCCGGGATCGTCTGGGTGGGTAACGATCACCGCCTCACCGGCGGCAATCGCGTCGCGCCCGAACTGGGTGCTGGGGGGGCAGCCCCCGGACGTCGCCGGGAATCGGCAGCACCACGGTGATCGACGGTGCGCCCATTGACGACCGTCCGGCGGCTATCCGCAGCGTCTGGAGCAGCGAAACTGCGCCCGCGTCATTGATATCCGGCCATGGCAGCCCGGTGTGCCCCGCCGCGACCGCGTCATAGGCGGTAACGGATTGTGTTGGCGCCCAACATGATAAAGCGTCGAGGACGTCGTCGGGCGCTGCCTGGCCAGCTAGCCAGGCATTGGCCCAGATCGAGAGCGTTGCGCTTGGGCACCACATGGATTGGCAGTCTAGTTGTTCGCCGTGGGCACAGCCTGGCACGCGATATCCTGACGGCATGTCTGCGCCTGTGATCTGGCTCATCATCGCGGTGGGGCTGGCCGGCACCGAGGCGCTCACCGGCGACATGTTCCTGCTCATGCTGGGCGGTGGCGCGTTGGCCGCGGCCGGATCCAGCTGGCTGCTGGACCTGCCGATCTGGGTCGACGGCGCGGTGTTCCTGGTGGTGTCGGTGCTGCTGCTGGCGCTGGTGCGGCCCGAACTGCGACGGCGTCTGACCCCGCCGAAAAGGCTGTTGACGGGCATCGAGGCGCTGGAAGGCAAGCGCGCGCTGGTGCTCGACCGCGTGGCCCGCGATGAGGGTCAGGTGAAAATAGACGGTCAAGTGTGGACCGCGAGACCATTGAATGAGGGTGACGTGTTCGAACCCGGCGAACAGGTCACGATCATGCATATCGATGGGGCCACAGCGGTGGTCTGGATCCCGTAATCCTCTGAGAGCTTTAGGAGAAATTCCATGCAAGGTGCAACCGCCGGGCTGTTTTTGTTCGCTGTATTGGTGGTGTTCGCCATCATCGTGGTGGCCAAGTCGGTGACGCTGATCCCGCAGGCCGAAGCGGCGGTGATCGAACGGCTGGGTCGCTACAGCCGCACGATCAGCGGGCAGCTGACCCTGCTGATCCCGTTCATCGACCGGGTCCGCGCCCGGGTGGACCTGCGCGAACGGGTGGTGTCGTTCCCGCCGCAGCCGGTGATCACCGAGGACAACCTGACCCTGAACATCGACACCGTGGTGTATTTCCAGGTCACCGTTCCGCAGGCGGCCGTCTACGAGATCAGCAACTACATCGTCGGCGTCGAGCAGCTGACCACCACCACGCTGCGCAACGTCGTTGGCGGCATGACGCTGGAACAGACGCTGACCTCCCGTGACCAGATCAACACCAAGCTGCGCGGTGTGCTCGATGAGGCCACCGGACGCTGGGGGCTGCGGGTTGCGCGGGTGGAGCTGCGCAGCATCGACCCGCCGCCGTCGATCCAGGCCTCGATGGAAAAGCAGATGAAGGCCGACCGGGAGAAGCGCGCAGTGATCTTGACCGCCGAGGGAATGCGGCAGGCGTCGATCACGCAGGCCGAGGGCGAGAAGCAGTCGCAGATTCTTGCCGCCGAAGGCGCCAAGCAAGCCGCGATCCTTGCCGCCGAAGCCGATCGGCAATCCCGGATGCTGCGGGCGCAGGGTGAGCGGGCCGCGGCCTACTTGCAGGCGCAGGGACAAGCCAAGGCGATCGAGAAGACTTTCGCGGCCATCAAGGCCGGCCGACCGACTCCCGAGATGCTGGCTTACCAGTACTTGCAGACCCTGCCGAAAATCGCCGAGGGCGACGCCAACAAGGTGTGGGTGATTCCCAGCGACTTCAACACCGCGTTGCAGGGCTTCACCAAGTTACTCGGGGCTCCAGGCGATGACGGGGTGTTCCGCTTCGTGCCGTCACCGGCCGACAGCACCCCGCCGAAGCCCGAGGACGACTCGGACGTAGCCGACTGGTTCTCTACCGAGACCGACCCGGCTCTGCTGCAGGCGGTGGCCAAGGCTGAAGCAGACGCCCGCCAGCCGGTCGACGGCACGTTGCCGGCGCAGCACGAGCTGAAACAGTGACATGGGCGCTCTGACCTCGCCGAAGACCTACGCGGGACTGGCTGCATTCCAGGCCGTCGACGCAGTGGCGTGTGCAATCCCGATCGCGCCGATCGCGAAAACGCTTGATACCCTTGGAGTTCCGCAAGACATCCGGTGGATATTCCCGGTGTCGAAGGCAGCCTCGGCGATCGGACTGGTTTCCGCCAGCCGGTTTCCGGGGTTGGCACGGCTGACTACTGCCGTGCTGACGTTGTACTTCGTGCTCGCCGTCGGCGCCCATCTCCGGGTCCGTGATCGCATCGTCAACGTCATTCCGGCCGCGTCGTTTCTGGCGACGTACGCCGTTCTGACGGCGACAGGACCGGATCGGGGCTAGCTGCGGGGTACATCACTCTCGCGTTCAGAACGGCAGGTAGTGGGTACCTGAGCACCTGATGAACACGGCACGTCGGCTTTCCGGCCTCGGTCGAAGACGCCGGCGCACGTGGACCCTCGACCAAATCCAAGTCGCCGACCCCGCGATGACGCGTCAGTCCATCAAGGGCGCGTCAATCGGCAACTTCATGGAGTGGTACGACTTCGGCGTCTACGGCTATATCGCTACCACGATTGCGCAGGTCTTCTATCCCGGCGACAGCGTCAGCTCGGTCCACCTGATCGCCACCTTCAGCACGCTGGCAGCGGCGTTCGTCGTGCGTCCACTCGGCGGGTTCATCTTCGGCCCGCTCGGTGATCGGATCGGCCGCAAACGGGTGCTGATGATCACCATCGTGCTGATGACGATAGGCACGACGGGGACGGGGCTGCTGCCGACATACAGCGCCGTCGGTATCTGGGCGCCGATCCTGCTCGTCGTCGGACGGATTTTCCAGGGGCTGTCCACGGGCGGCGAATACGTCGGCGCGATGACGTACGTCGTTGAACAGGCGCCAGACCGTAAACGCGGAATGATCGTCGGGTTCCTGCCGCTGGGCAACCTCGGCGGGTTCATCGCCGCCGGCTTGATGGTGACTGCGCTGCAGGCCTGGTTGCCCAATCACGACTGGCTGACCTGGGGATGGCGGGTGCCGCTACTGCTGAGCGCGCCATTGGGCATCGTCGCGATATTCATGCGGACGCGCCTCGAGGAGTCGCCCGCCTTCCAGAAAGCCCAGCAGAAATCTGAGGCCGCCGGCGTGGAGCCTCGGGGATACCGCCAGACCATCGCCGAGCAGTGGAAGCCAATGCTGATCTGCGCGGCGCTGGTGTACACGTCCAACGCCGCCGACTACATGCTGACCGGGTATCTGCCGACTTATTTGAAGGTCTTCGTCCACCTCGGACATACGGCCGGGCTGGCGATGATCACCGGGACGTTGACCATCCTGGCGATCCTGCTGGTGTTCGTCGCTGCGCTGTCCGACCGCATCGGGGTGAAACCCATCATGCGGACGGGTTGCGCGCTGTTGATCGTGGCGTCGATCCCGGCTTTCCTTCTCATCCGCGACGGCGGCGGCTACCCGCTGATCTTCGTCGGCGTGCTGCTGATCGGTCTGACGGAACTGTGCTTCGACAGCACCTCGCCTGCCACGATGCCGGCGCTGTTTCCGACCAACGTTCGAAACGGAGCACTGGCCATCTCCTACAACGTCTCGATATCGGCTTTCGGCGGCACGACGCCGCTGATTGCGCAGGCGTTGGTCTCCGCCACCGGCAACCTGATGGTGCCGGCCTACATGTTGATCGTCGCGGGATTGGTGGGTGCCGTCACGCTGGTGTTCACTCCCGAAGTCGCCGGCAAGCGACTGCCGGGATCGCCACCGACGGTCGAGACTGAGCAGGAGGCGCGCGAACTGGTTGACGACGTCGAGTAGCGGTGCAACCCAGACGTGTGTCAGCAGATCACGGCAATTACGGGGCTGGCTCCCCAGTCATGGCCCCGCCACCGCTCTTAGGTCCGCCGCCACCGCTGTGCGGGCCTTGCTCCGCCGTAGGCGTCGTCGCCGGTGCATGGACGCCCGGACCGCCCGGAGCCAATGGAGTCGGGGATGGGGGGTTCGGCATTGGGGCGGCGTTGACCGGCCCCGCGCCGAACGTGAGTGTTGACAGGCCGACGGCGGCAGCGATCGCCGCCGCGCCAGCTAAGCGCTTGAGGTCCATAGTTTTCATTCCTTCCGCGGCTGTTCGTCTGCAACGTGCTGGTGGAGAGCTACCCAGCTAACGCAGTAACCAATCCCGCTAGGCCGCGCCACGATGTTGCCGTCGGATTAATTCCTGCTCGTGAGATTCGGCCCAGTTGCAAGCGGCGACGGAAAATTCGACCGCTCAGCCCGGCGGCGGTGCGGCCGGTGGGCCTACAGGACACTGCGGCAGGTATCCGGGCACCCCGCCACCGCCTCGGGGGCTTCCGCCTCCGCTGCGCCCGTACCTCCAGCACTTCTCGGCTGGAATGAACGGCTGCGGCGGCCCACCCGGATCCGGCTGGAAGGCCGGGGCGATCGGGAGCGGACCCAGCGGGGCGGCGTTGAGAAGCCCTGCCCCGCTTGTCATTGCTGACGTGCCAACGCCGGCGGCGATCACCGCCGCAGCGGCCAATAGCTTCACATTCATGTGCGTGTGCCTCCCCAGACTCACCACGCTGGTTACTAGCTGCCTAGCCGGCTACGCGGAACATCACCAACGGCGAACACCATGCCGCCGCCTTGCCTTTACGAATCGCTGAACTAGCCCAAAACTCTGAACCAACCAAATTCTATAGCTGGCTAGCAACAATTACGAGGAATGCGCGGAGCGAAACTCGCACATCAGCGCACCAAACCGGCGCAAAGGCCGCTCAGCCGCGAAGTGACTGCCCCGCTGCATCGTCGCTTTTCGGTACCAGCACTCCGGCATGCCGGTGGTGCAGACGAATCTCGCAGGCCAACAACGTGATTCCGGCCAGGCCTATGCACAGCGACACCATGAACAGCAGCGGGCTGACGTGGCCGGTGAGCGCGTCGCCCAAGATCACCACGGCCGCCGTCCCGGGTAGCACGCCGGCCACGGTTGCCAGCGTGTAGGGCAGCACCCGCACTGCGGACGCGCCGACGGCGTAGTTCAGCGGCGCGAACGGCACCACGGGAATCAGCCGCAGCGATAGGACCGCAACCCATCCACGGTCGCGAAGCCGGGCGTCGACGATCTCGACAGCCTGATGGCGGACCAACCAGCCGAGTTGCCAGCCTGCCGCCCGGACCAACTCCAGCGCGATCACCGCGCTGGCCGTGCTGGCGACCACCGCCAGCGTCACCCCGAACACGGGCCCGAACAGCAACCCGGCCGCCAGCGTGAACGCGGTGCGGGGAAACGGCAACACGGTCACGACGATGTGGGCGGCCAGAAAGGCCAGCGGAAACCACGGGCCCATCGACGTCGACCAGTCCCTCAACTCCACCGCTGTCGGCAACCGGACCAACAGAGCAACAGCGACCAGCGCGACCGCTGCCGCGGCCGTCAGGATCAATCGACGCGTGGATAACTGACGCACCGTGGCGGCGACCGTAGAGCCCAGCGGGCGCAGCGTGTCAGCGATTTTTCTGATGGCGGGCCGCGTCACGCGACTGAGCCTACGGCGCTACCGAGCGGGACCGTCACCGGACAAATAATGACAGCAGCTTTCGTCCCAATGGTATTGCCGCTGAACTGGTTTCGCTGTTGACCTGGACATTTCGGCCGGATCGTAGCCGTAGCTCGCGCTGCAGTTTGTCGTGCAGCGTGCTGGCGGCGGCCGGACATCCGTGGCAGGCGCCCGACAACCGGACGTTCACGCTGTCGCCATCGACCGACACCAATTCGATCGACCCACCATGGGACGCGGCGAGCGCGCCGATCGGCCCGGAGAGCAACTCGACCGCGATGCCGGACAGCTCCGCAGCGTCGTCAGCCGCATCGACGTTCCAGCCCGCCGGATCCAGCAGAGCGTCGCACAGTGCCAGGCGAACGTCGTCGCCCCATTCACGCCAGCTGTTGCCGGCGTGCAGCGTGATCATCACATCTGCTGGGCGAACCTCGATGTGGTCGATCACACCGTCGCCGAGCAGGGTTCCGAGGCGCCCCGGTGCCTGCCGGACCGCGCCGCGAGCAGGCAATCGGTCAGCCGCGACCACCCAGCGCAGCTGTTGCGGGTTCGCGGTGGCAGTGGCGTGAACGGGAATCATGCGCCCAGCCCTATCGCGATCGAGCGCGCGGCGAACGCCATCACCCAGGCGAGGACGAACATGTAGCTGAAGGCGAAGGCGGGCCATCGCCAGCGTGTTGGTTTCCCTGCGCATCACCGCGATCGTCGACATGCACTGCAGCGCGAACATGAAATAGACCATCAGCGCAATCACCGTGGGCGCGGTGAAGATTCGACTGCCGTGGTCGTCGGTCATAGTGGCCAGCGCATGCTGCGGAGCTTCCGGATCTGTCGCCGCCGCCACCTGACCCAGCGTCGAGACGAACACTTCGCGGGCCGACAGCGAGCCGACCAGCGCGATGTCGGTGCGCCAGTCGAAGCCCAGCGGCGAAAACACCGGTTCGACAGCACGACCCACGTCGGCGGCATAGCTGTGATTCATCACGTACGCGGTGGCATCGGTCGTGGACATGCCCCGGGTCTGCGCCTCCCGGACGGGCAGATTGAGCAGCGCCCACAACACCAGCGAGGTGGCCAGGATGATGGTTCCGGCTTTGCGCAGAAACATGCTGGTGGCGCTCCACATCGCGGCCAGCATCGCCTGCGGCGACGGGAGCCGATAGGGCGGAAGCTCCATGGTGAACGGCAGCAGATCGCCGCGCAGAATCGTCGACTTGACCAGCAGTGCCGCGACCAGCGCTGACAGTCCGCCGCCCAGGTAGAGCAGGAACATCGTGACGCCCTGTGCGCTGAACCCCCACCATCGCGTCTGCGGAGCCACCAGCAGCCCGATCAGCAACGTGTAGACCGGAAGCCGCGCCGAGCAGGTCATCAACGGCGCGGTGACGATGGTGGCGATCCGGTCTCGCGACGACGGCAGGGTCCGGGTGGCCATGATGCCCGGGATCGCACACGCATACGACGACAGCATTGCGACGAATGCGCGGCCCTCCAGGCCGGTCTTGGCCATCACCCGGTCCATCAGGAACGCCGCCCGCGACATGTAGCCGACGTTCTCCAGGAACGCGAGCAGGCAGAACAGCAACACGATCTGCGGGATGAACTGCAGCACGGTGCCGACGCCGCCGATGATTCCCTGGCTGAGCAGCCCGCGGACGACGGGATTGCCGACGTGCTCGGCGACCTGGCCGCCCAGCCAGGTCAGCGCGTTGCCGATGCCGTCCCGAACGGGCGCGGCGGCGGTGAACAAGACCTGAAAGAAGTAGAACATCACCGCGAAGAAGGTGACGGTGCCCCACAGCGGGTGCAGCAGCACCCGGTCGATTCGACGGGTGCGCTGATCCGGTTGCGGCGCAACGTAATCAGCGGCATCGAGCACCGACTGACCCCACGCGTCGATGGCGTCCTGGCCGGGCGGTGGAAGCACCGGCGGGCGTTGCCACCGCTCGAACGACGCCAGCTGCGCCCGCAGGCCGTCGATGCCCGACCCGCGATGCGCGACGACCGCGGCCACCGGGATGCCCAGCGCCGTCGACAGCGCCGCAACGTCGATGCGGCCGCCGCGGGAGGCCAGTTCGTCGCCCATGGTCAGCGCCAGCAGGCACGGCAGGTCCAGCCGGAGCACCTGGCCGATCAACAGGATCGACCGGCGCAGTGTGGTGGCGTCGGCGACCAGTACCAGCGCGTCGGGCGGATCGACGCCGGGATAGTTGCCGGCCAGCAGATCGGTGACGACCTGCTCGTCCGGGCTGATCGGGTCGAGGCTGTAGGTACCCGGCAGGTCCTCGACGGCAATCGCGACGCCGTCGACGGTGGTGGTGCCGACACTGCGTCCGACGGTGACGCCCGGGTAGTTACCGGTCTTGGCGCGTAACCCGGTCAGATGGTTGAAGACGCTGGTCTTGCCGGCATTGGGACTGCCGACCAACGCCACCCGACGGATGCCGGCGACGGCAACCGCGGAGCCTTCAACGTCATGGCATGCCGTCATCGGTCCGCTTCGGGAACCACTTCGATGAGCTGCGCCTCGCGGCGGCGCAGGCACAGTTCGGTGTCGTGAACCCGATAGATAGTCGGATCGCCAAGCGGCGCCCGACGGATGACGTCAACGTGAGCTTGCGCTCGAAAGCCCAGCTGTCCCAACCGATTTGCCACTGTGCGGATTGGCCTGTGCGACGGTACCCACCATGGTTGCCCGCCTTCCGGGCGACAGCTGGGCAAGCACGATCACCGAGTCGGTTTGATCGCGTGCGCCCTGCGGTCGAGTACGCATGATCACCCTAACGTTAGCCGGCCTACCTTAGTAAGGTACTCCTTACCTACACGGGCCGTCCTGGCTCGTCAGACCCGGTCGCCGCAGGGTGTGCGGCGACACTCATCGAGCATCATTTAGCCTGGTTGTCGGGTGGCAGGCCAGTGTCGGGATGTCACGTGCTGGACCTGCCACAATTAGGATGGGGAGCCGCCGGTGTCAGTCGATGTGTCCGCTGAACCTGCCGACCTCGCGCAGGCCCGCGCACGCTGGCGCACGGCGGTGGCCGGGGTCCTGGCCAAGAGCACGAGGCGCGACGTCAGCGAAATAGAGGCGCTCGGCCCGGAGCCCGAGCAGATGCTGGAAACCCCGACCTACGAAGACGTTGCGATCCGGGCGCTGTATACCGGCCTCGACGAGCTGCCCGAGCCGCCGCTGCCCGGTGAATGGCCCTTCCTTCGTGGTGCCGACGCATTGCGCGACGTCAAGTCCGGCTGGAAGGTCGCCGAGGCCATTCCGGCCAACCGGGTTGCCGGGGTCGCGGCCGACGACGTCAATGCCGCGGTGCTGGCCGCGCTGGCCGAAGGCGTCAGCGCGCTGCTGGTGCGGGTAGGGGAGTCCGGTGTCGCTGCCGGCGCAGCTGGAGAAAGTGTTCGAGGGCGTCTATCTGAGCATGGCGCCGGTGATTCTCGATGCGGGCGCCGACTACCGGGCCGCCGGCGACGCGTTGCTCGAGTTGGTGGCCCGGGTCGAACGCCGATCAGCGCGCGATCCTGTCGATCGATTTGGGGGCCGATCCGCTCACCGCGACGCTCAGCGGCCGGCCCGCCCCGCCGATCGAGGAGGTCGTCGAGCATGGCCACCCAGGTAGCCGACGACCACGGTGTGCGGGCGATCACCGTCGACGGGCCGGCGTTCCACAATCTCGGCGCCAACGCGACGTGGGAACTCGCCGGCAGCATCGCCGCCGCGGTGTCCTACCTGCGCGTGCTCACCGAGGCCGGTCTGCCGGTGGCAAAGGCGCTGTCGCAGATCAGTTTCCGGGCTGGCCGCCGACGACGACCAGTTCTTGACGATCGCGAAGGTCCGGGCGTTGCGTCGGCTGTGGGCGCGGGTGGCTGAGGTGGTCGGTGAGCCTGACGGCGGCGCGGCCGTCGTGCATGCCGAGACATCACTGCCGATGATGACCCAGCGCGATCCCTGGGTGAACATGCTGCGCACCACGCTTGGCCGCGTTCGGCGCCGGCGTCGGCGGCGCCGACACGGTGCTGGTGTTCCCGTTCGACGTCGCGATCGAGGGCGGCTTTCCCGGTATGGCCACCAGTTTCGCGCGCCGGATGGCCCGCAATATTCAGCTGCTGCTGCTCGAGGAGTCGCACGTCGGCCGGATCCTGGACCCCGCCGGCGGGTCGTGGTTCGTCGAGGACCTCACCGACCAGTTGGCGCAACCAGGCCTGGCAGAGCTTCCAGACGGTCGAGCAGCGCGGCGGATTCATCGACGCGCGTGACTACATCGCGGAACAGATCGCCGAGATCGCCGCCCGGCGCACCGATGACGTCGCGCATCGCAAGACCGCGATCACCGGTGTCAACGAATACCCGAATCTCACCGAACCGGCTCTGCCGCAGACTGATTCGTCGTATTCACCGCTGGCGGCGGGCAAGCTGGTCCGCTACGCGGCCGCAGTTCGAGGCGCTGCGCGACCGTTCCGATGTCTACCTGGCCCGCACCGGCTCCCGTCCTCGGGCGCTGCTGCTGCCGCTGGGACCGCTGGCCGAACACAACATTCGTACGACGTTTGCGTCAAACCTGCTGGCATCGGGCGGCATCGAAGCGGTCAACCCGGGGACCGTCGATGCCGACGGTGTCGCCAAGGCGGTCGTCCGACGCGGGGTCACCGGCGGTGGCGGTGATCTGCGGCACCGACAGCCGGTATGGCGCCGAGGCGTCCGCGGTCGTCGAGGCGGCTCACAACGCTGGGGTGTCGCATGTCTGTCTGGCCGGCCCGCAGAAAGCCGTGACCGAGGCGGACCACCAGCCCGACGAGTTCCTGACCGCGAAGATCAATGCGGTGGAAGCTCTTTCGCATCTACTCGACCGGTTGGGGGCCTAGCGACCATGACGACCACCACGCCCGCCGTAGGCAGCTTCGCCGACGTCCCGCTGCACAGCGATCGCAGCGTCGCACAGCCGACCGAAGACGCGGTCGAAAAGCACGTTGCGGCGGCCGCGGCCGCCCACTGGTACGCCCCCGACCAACTGGTATGGCACACCCCGGAAGACATCGACGTCAAACCCGTCTACATCGCCGCCGACCGCGCCGCCGTCGAGTCTGACGGTTACCCGCTGAACACCTTCCCGGGCGAGCCGCCTTTCGTCCGCGGGCCCTACCCGACGATGTACGTCAACCAGCCCTGGACGATCCGTCAGTACGCCGGATTCTCCACGGCGGCCGAGTCGAACGCGTTCTACCGGCGCAACCTGGCCGCAGGTCAAAAAGGTCTGTCGGTGGCATTCGACCTCGCCACCCACCGCGGTTATGACTCCGACCACCCGCGCGTTCAGGGCGACGTCGGAATGGCCGGTGTTGCCATCGATTCCATCCTCGACATGCGCCAGTTGTTCGACGGCATCGACCTGTCGACAGTGTCGGTGTCGATGACCATGAACGGCGCCGTGCTGCCCATCCTGGCGCTCTACGTGGTGGCCGCTGAGGAGCAGGGAGTGCCGCCGGAGAAGCTGGCCGGCACCATTCAGAACGACATCCTCAAAGAATTCATGGTGCGCAACACCTACATCTATCCGCCGAAGCCGTCGATGCGGATCATCTCCGACATCTTCGCCTACACCAGCGCCAAGATGCCGAAATTCAACTCCATCTCGATCTCCGGCTACCACATCCAAGAAGCTGGTGCCACAGCCGATTTGGAGCTCGCCTACACGCTCGCCGACGGTGTCGACTACATCAGGGCCGGATTGGACGCCGACCTCGACATCGACAAGTTCGCCCCCCGGCTGTCCTTTTTCTGGGGCATCGGAATGAACTTCTTCATGGAGGTGGCCAAGCTGCGTGCCGGCCGGCTGCTGTGGAGCGAGCTGGTCGCCCAGTTCAACCCCAAGAGCGCCAAATCGCTGTCGCTACGCACACATTCGCAGACCTCCGGTTGGTCGCTGACCGCGCAGGATGCGTTCAACAACGTCGCGAGAACCTGCATCGAGGCGATGGCCGCAACCCAGGGCCACACCCAGTCGCTGCACACCAACGCCCTCGACGAGGCGCTGGCGTTGCCGACCGACTTCTCGGCCCGCATCGCCCGCAACACCCAGTTGGTGCTGCAGCAGGAGTCTGGCACCACCAGGCCGATCGACCCGTGGGCCGGGTCGTATTACGTGGAATGGCTGACCCATCAGCTCGCGCAGCGGGCGCGTGCCCACATCGCCGAAGTCGCCGAGCACGGTGGTATGGCGCAGGCGATCAGCGAGGGCATCCCCAAGCTGCGGATCGAGGAAGCGGCCGCACGTACCCAGGCTCGCATCGACTCCGGCATCCAGCCGGTGATCGGGATCAACAAGTATCAGGTCGAAGAGGATCAAGAGGTCGAGGTTCTCAAGGTCGAGAACAGCCGGGTGCGGTCCGAGCAGCTGGCCAAACTCGAAGACCTGCGGGCGAATCGGGACAAGGCCGCCGTCGAGGCCGCCCTGAACGAGCTGTCCCGCGCGGCGGCGGCGAACGGCCGTTCCGGCGAAGACGGACTCGGCAACAATCTGATGGCGCTGGCGATCGCCGCCGCCCGGACGAAAGCCACCGTCGGTGAGATCTCCGATGCTCTGGAGAAGGTCTACGGCCGTCACAAAGCGGAAATCCGCACCATCGCCGGCGTCTACCGCGATGAAGCTGGGAAGGCCGAGAATATGGCTGACGCAACGGAACTCGTCGAGAAGTTCGCCGAGGCCGACGGTCGGCGGCCACGGATCCTGGTGGCCAAGATGGGCCAAGACGGCCATGACCGAGGGCAGAAGGTGATTGCCACGGCGTTCGCCGACATCGGATTCGACGTTGACGTCGGTTCGCTGTTCTCCACGCCGGATGAGGTGGCTCGCCAGGCCGCCGATAACGACGTACACGTGGTCGGAGTCTCCTCACTGGCAGCAGGCCACCTCACGTTGGTACCCGCGCTGCGCGACGCGCTGGCCGAAGTGGGCCGCTCCGACATCATGGTGGTCGTCGGCGGGGTGATCCCGCCCGGTGACTTCGAGGAGCTCTACCAGGCGGGTGCCACCGCGATCTTCCCGCCCGGCACCGTGATCGCCGATGCCGCAATCGATCTGCTGCACAAGCTAGCCGAGCGACTCGGATACACCCTCTAGCTACATGGCGACTGACAACGGCGGCAGCATCGACACTCTTGCCGCGGCGGTGCGCAGCGGCGACCGGGCCGCCCTGGCGCGGGCGATCACGCTCGTCGAGTCGACCCGCGCCGACCATCGCGACCGGGCTCAGCAATTGCTGCTGCAACTGATGCCGGCGGCCGGCACCGCGCTTCACGTCGGCATCACCGGGGTGCCGGGGGTCGGCAAGTCGACCACCATCGAGGCGCTCGGCATGTACCTGATCGGTCGCGGCCATCGGGTCGCCGTGCTCGCCGTCGACCCGTCGTCGACCCGCACCGGCGGATCGATCCTCGGTGACAAAACCCGAATGCCTGAGCTGGCAGCACATCCCGACGCTTACATTCGGCCGTCACCGACATCCGGCACGCTCGGCGGTGTTGCCAGAGCCACCCGGGAAACCATCGTGCTGCTGGAGGCGGCCGGCTTCGACGTGATCCTGGTGGAGACCGTCGGAGTCGGCCAGTCCGAGGTCGCGGTGTCCAACATGGTCGACACCTTCGTCTTCCTGACCCTCGCGCGCACCGGCGACCAGCTACAGGGCATCAAGAAAGGTGTGCTCGAACTCGCCGACATCGTGGTGGTGAACAAGGCCGACGGCGACCATCAGACGGAGGCCCGCAAAGCCGCCCGCGAGTTGTCCGGAGCGATCCGGCTGATTTATCCTCGCGAAACTCTCTGGCGTCCACCGGTTCTCACCATGAGCGCGCTGGAAGGTACAGGGCTGGAGGAGTTGTGGGACACCGTCGAGCGGCATCGGGACGTGCTCACGGAGGCCGGTGACTTCGAAACGCGGCGGCGGGCCCAGCAGGTCGATTGGACATGGCAGATGGTCCGCGACACGGTGCTGGACAGAGTGCTGTCCAACCGCGCAGTTCGCAAGGGCCGAGCCGACATTGAACGTCAGGTCCTCACGGGCGAATTGACGCCCGCGTTGGCAGCTCAGCAAATTTTGGAGCTCGCGTCAATAACGGAAGGGTGAATTCCAAGTTCTCGGCAAGATGTAACGGTACATTCAACGGTATGACCCTCAAAGTGGCGGGTAATCGCCGATCGGTGCTGCCGCGCGGTGTTCACGGCGCAGCCGATCCACATTTTGCCCGCGCGGTGCGCAGCTTCGCCAGCACATTCCACGGCCGCCGATTCGGCGGCGGGGCATTGGCGGTCTACCTCGATGGGGAACCTGTCGTCGACGTGTGGACCGGGTACGCGGATCGGCGCGGTCAGGTGCCTTGGTCGGCGGATTCGGCCGCGATGGTGTTCTCCGCGACGAAGGGCATGGCTTCCACTGTCATCCACCGTCTCGTCGACCGCGGCCTGATCGACTACGACGTCCCGGTTGCCCAGTACTGGCCGGAGTTCGGCGCCAACGGGAAAGCCGACATCACGGTTCGGCAGTTGATGCGGCACCAGGCCGGGCTGTCGGCGTTGCGTGGCGCCAGCAGAGAAGACCTACTGAACCACGAACTGATGGAGCGCCGCCTTGCGGCTGCCCGCCCGGGCTACTCGTTCGGAAAATCCGCCTACCACGCGCTGACCTACGGCTGGTTGCTGTCCGGTCTGGCTCGGGCGGTCACGGGTAGGGGCATGCGTGAGTTGATCCGCACCGAGTTGGCCGGGCCGCTGGGCACCGACGGATTGCATCTGGGACGTCCCCCGGTCAGTGCCCCGACCCAGGCTGCGCAGATCATCATGCCGCAGAGCGCATTCCAGAATCCGGTGTTCAACGCGGTCGCGCCCATGGTTGCCGCGATCCCACGGGCCGCGGGCTTCAGCTCGATGTATTTCCCGGGTGTGAAAGCTGTTGCCCAGGGCGATATCCCGTTTTTGGACGCGGAGATCCCGGCGGCTAACGGAGTGGCGACGGCACGCGGTCTGGCACGCATGTACGGCGCGCTCGCCAACGGCGGCCGGATCGACGGCACCCAGTTCCTTTCGCCGGAAGTGACGGCGGGACTGAGTGGCCGGCGCAGCCTTCGGCCCGACGGCAACTTGGTGATCCCACTGGCGTTTCACCTCGGATACCACCGCTTGCCGCTCGATGTGGTGCCAGGTTTCGGGCATGTCGGTCTCGGCGGATCAGTCGGGTGGGCCGACCCGGACAGCGGCCTGGCGATCGGGTTTGTTCACAACCGGTTGCTGTCGCCGTTCGTGGTCGTCGACCATGCCGGGCTCGTCGCGACCAGCGCGCTGTGCAGACTGGGTGCCGCCGCCGCGCGCAAAGACGGTTTCGAGCGGGTGGCCGACTTCGGTTCGCAGTTTGCCGAAGCGGGAGCCGTTGCCGGGTAACGGGTTT
>CAWGPB010000019.1:0-114870 GCA_963824335.1 uncultured Actinomycetota bacterium | reverse complement strand
TGCAGAGCGGAGCCACCTTGCACGACCCATATACCAACGCCACCATCAACTTTCACCGCGGTGCCAAGGTTGGCGAGGCCGTGCAGATCGACCACATCGTATCCGCAGCTCTGACTCGCAGCAGATGCATTTGCTGTGGTGAAAGCGTTGATGACATGCCGCTCACAGTGTTCGGACATCGATCATGAAGAGGTGTGTAGTCCCGATGACGAAGAAGTACCTGACATGGCTGGCGGTCGCGGCGATCCTTTCGATCCTGGTGGCCTACCAGACGGTGGAATCGTCTACCGAGCGATATGAGCAATTCCTTGCGCAGGCTGATGTCCCGACGGTAGCGCCCGGTGTCGATGTGTTGGCCGGAGTTGTGGTGGTGCCACTGCGGATTCGCCGTTATGACTACCGGCGTGCAGCATTCGGTGAGGCGTGGACCGACGATAACGACGCCCCTGGCGGGCGCAACGGCTGCGACACCCGTGATGACATTCTCAACCGTGACCTGGTCGACAAGACCTACGTGTCGACCAAACGATGTCCCGATGCCGTCGCTACCGGAGTCCTGCATGACCCATATACCAACGCCACCATCGACTTTCATCGTGGCGCGAAAGTGGGTGAGGCGGTGCAGATCGACCACATTGCGCCCTTGGCTTACGGATGGGATATGGGGGCTTACGGGTGGACCGACGAAATGCGCGTGCGATTTGCCAATGATCCGGCCAATCTGCTCGCGGTAGAGGGTCAGGCGAACCAGGACAAAGGCGATAAGGAACCCGTGTTGTGGATGCCGCCGAACGCTGCGTTCCACTGTCAGTACGCGATGCAATTCATCGCAGTGCTGCGTGGTTACGGGCTGCCTGTGGATGCGCCTTCGGCTGCGGTCTTGCGTAGCGCTACCGAGACCTGCCCGAAAGGTTGAGCATGCGTGACTTCTGGGCAAGGTTACCCCAGAGTGTTGCCTGTCTCGTTCGTAAAAGATACGAGGTCGGTCAGATCTTGTCTCATGAGGTCGGCAAGTAAATCTGCGCTCGGGCCATGGCGCCGCGGCCCGCTTGTCGTGCGTCTCACCCGACGACACACGTCGAGACCCGGATACAAGGACCGCTCCAACATCTGGCCAGCCACTGCAGAAGGACGCAGGGGCGCGCCTTGGCGATCGACGTCATGGCTGGTTTTTTCTCGGGTCGGTGGTTCCAGGTGGAGTTCCCGGCGGCTTCTCGTCGGTGGAGAGGAACTCGCGGATCAGTTGAGCGACGTGGTCGGGCGCCTCGATGATCGGGGTGTGCCCCACGTGCTCGAGGGCGGTGGCCGTGATCGTTGGCACTGCTCGGTAGCGCGCCAGTGCGGCATCCACTTTGTAGAAGCGGTCCTCTCGGCCGAAGATGACGAGCGCCGGCAATGCGAGTTTGTCCAGCCGTGCGTCCAGACCGAGCCGTGTGGTCCACGCCTGCCGCAGCTTCATCGATTGGGTGAAGGCAGGGTGGTTCAGGCGGCGGGCGTCGTCGAGGCCTTGACTGGGGTTGGCAAATGCCGTGGCCATGTCGAAGCCGGGCGCGAATGCTCGCCGCACCACGCGGTTGGTGACGAACGCGGGACCATGTTGCTGCAGGATCGGGCCGATCCACGGGGTGTGAATGATCCACTCGCCTGGTGGCAGCGTTCCGGTGCTCGTGTCGGGCCCTTCGCCGATCAGCACGAGCCGGGTGATGCGGGTGCTGTGCTCGGCGGTGGCCACGCCGAAGAGGCTGCCCATCGAGTGGCCGACAACCGTGACGCCGTTGAGGTCCAACTCGGAGAGCAGACGTGCATAGAGCCGACCTTGGCTGTCGGGGTCGTAGCCGGATGTAGGTCGTGCAGAACCCCCGTGTCCGAGGAGGTCGACTCGGATGATCCGGTATTCCGGCAGGCGGGCAACGACGTGGTCGAACCATGCCGTGGAGGCGCCGAAGCCGTGGAGCATCAGGAGTGCGGGTCCGTCGACTGGGCCGTCCGCTCGGACGTGCAGGTCGACGCCATCGACGGACATCACCGTTCCTGCGCCGCCTGTTGCCGGTTCGGCGCTGGTGCGACCGGTCAGGTCGCCAATCAGGCTGCCGATACGCCACCCCCCGGGCGACGACGTGTTCTTGGTGGTCACGCGCTTCTCCTCGGACGGGTTTTATTCATAGTTGGCGAGTTTCCTTCGCAGCGCCAGGGTTTCGCCGTGAGCAACTGCTAGCGCCTCCTTGAGATCGCTGATCTCTTCGTGGTGCCGTCGCCGCAGTTCTTTGAGGTGGGCGGAGAGGGCACGGACAGGTGCGGATGCGTTGAGCACCGTGCCATCGTCCGCGGCGGCGGTCTGGCCGCGCTGTCCGTTTGATGTACGCATCTGGTTGATGCGTTAGCGCAATTGTGGCTGGCGGTACAAGAAGTCAGTCGAGACGTCGGCTTCGCGGGCGACACTGGCGAAACTGATGGCTTTCCCGGCCGCGGAAAGTCGACTCGAGGCAGCGGTCGCCCGCTCGGTGGTTTCTCCGTGCCGTCGTCGAGCGGCGTCGCGAAGGTGTTGCGGCATGATCGATCGCTCTCGGACTCGGACCGCAAGGCTGCGATGAGGACTACGTCGCGCGGCATGTTCGAGAAACGACAAATATTTGCCGCATCGACCGCGGACCTGGTCGTAGAGAAATGGCGCGACATCGTTACCGTAGCCGGCTTGGTAGCGGTGAAAGCCCAAAACCGCGCGCAGGCGAAGTCGAACCGTGGCTTCAACGACGCTCGGCTCCGGACGTAATTGGCGGATCGTCGGATCAAACTCGTTGTGACGCACTGCTGCAAGGAAGTTGCCGAAATCTCGGATCTGCACCGCATCCCACGTCTTTGACGTGTGCTCGAGATAGGTCCACCACTGCGCAAGCCCGCGCGCGTATGCCTTAATGGTGTTGGGCTTGAACCCGCTTTGCCGGGCGAACTCCAGATAGTGCTCAACTGGTTCCACCACTGAGAACGACTCCGACACAACCGTCCACGTCGTCGCCCCGGCGAGCACGACCCGCTGCGTTGCTGCCACTCCAACCGCCTCTCGGTTGCGGGCAACCTACGCGCGGGCACCGGGCTCCCAATCGACCTGGTGTCGAGCAACGTGTTGCGGCAGGCCGCAGCGACCTGCCCGATCGGTAGCTAGACGCCGGTGTAAGTCAGTGGATCCTGGCGGACCCGGGTGCCGTCGTTGAGCCCGTTCAGCGCGTCCATGTGGGCGGCGGTCAACTCGAAGTCGAAGACATCGATATTGCTGGCGATCCGCTCGGGATTGCCGGAGCGCGGGATCACCACATTGCCCAGCTGGATGCTCCACCGGATCAGCACCTGGGCGGGGGTGCGGCCGTATTCGCCGGCGATCGACGTCACCACAGCGTTGTCCACCAGCCTGCCGACCGCCAAGGGGCTGTAGGCCTCGGTGACGACGTTGTGCCGCGCGTTCACCTCGCGCAACTCGGCCTGATTGAGCAACGGGTGCAGTTCGATCTGGTTGACGGCGGGGGTGACGTAGGTCAGGTCGATCACCGTCTCGAGGTATTCCTCGTTGAAATTGCATACCCCGATCGAGCGGGTGTGGCCGTTTCCGCGGGCCTGGATCAAACCCCCGAAAGTGTCCACGTATTTACCCAGCTGCGCCTGCGGCCAGTGAATGAGAAAGAGGTCGACGTAGTCCAGCCCGAGCTTGTCCAGGCTGACCTTGACGGCGTCCTGGGCGACGTTGAATCCGTGGTCGGCGTTGGCGACTTTGCTGGTGATGAACAGCTCGGCGCGCGGGATCCCCGACGCCGCGATGGCCCGGCCGACGGCGGCTTCGTTGCCGTACACCGAGGCGGTGTCGATCAGTCGGTAGCCGATTTCGAGCGCCGTCGATACGGCACGCTCGGTTTCGTCCTCGGTCAACTCGGCGACACCGAGGCCGAGGACCGGCATCGTGTTTTCGTCGTTGAGCGCAATGGAGGGGACTGAAAGGTCAGGGCCGCCCGACATCTTTCACCTGCCTGTGAAGTCGAAGGTTCGTGGATCAGGACCGAGCCGTTTTCCATCATCGAGCGAGGAGATCGACGCCATGTCGTTTTCGGTCAATTCGAAATCGAACACGTCGAAGTTGCTCGCAATCCGCTCGGGGTTTACCGACTTGGGGATGACGATATTACCGAGCTGCAGATGCCATCGAATCAGAACCTGCGCCGGGGTGCGGTGCCGGGCCTCGGCGACGGCCGTGACGGCGGGGTCGGTCAACAGCGATCCCTGCCCCAGGGGACCCCACGCTTCGGTCGCGATACCGAGGCGGGCGTGCAGCTCGCGCAGCTCGGTCTGCGGTAGTCGCGGATGCAGCTCGACCTGATTGACAGCGGGCACGATGCCGGTGGCGTCGACGAGTGCGTTGATGTGTTCGGGCTCGAAGTTGCTGACCCCGATCGACCGGATCCGGCCCTGCTCGCGCAGGTGGGCGAATGCCTTGAAGGTGTCGATGAACCTGTTCAGCTTCGGCATCGGCCAGTGGACCAGGTAGAGGTCCAGGTAATCGATCCCGAGCCGTTCCATGCTGACGTCGAAAGCGGCCAGTGTGCTGTCGTAGCCCTGCTCGGAATTCCAGAGTTTGGTGACCAAGTAAAGTTCGTCCCTGGGCACGCCGGACTCCGCGACCGCGCGACCGGTCTCGCGTTCGTTGCCGTACACCGCCGCGGTGTCGATATGGCGGTATCCGGCTTGCAGCGCGGTGCTCACCGCTTGCTCGGTGTCGGACGGCGAGACTTTGAAAACGCCGAATCCGAGCGCAGGAATGGAATTACCGTCGTTCAGTGGGACCGAGGGACTCGAGGAGCTAGCCATGACACGAAGTCTGCCAGGCGCACCGGCTCCGCAGCTCGCGACCGGTGGCTGGGCCAGCCGGCTGCAAAGTGCAGCCACCACGGTCGGCCTCAAGGTGATTCCGTGGGTGCCGACCCGTGCCAAACGGCTGCTCTCGGGAGGCCGGGCGATCACCATCGACGGCAACACCCTCGACCCGACATTGCAGCTGGCCCTGGCCGGGCTGCGCACTTTCGGGTTGAACGGCTTGGTCCTGGGCGAGGATGCCGCCGCCTCACGGGCACAGATGCGCGAGATGACGCTGGGCTTCGCCGGCCCGCAGATCCACGTCGGTGTCAGCGAGGTGTCCATTCCCGGACCCGCCGGACCGATCCCCGCCCGTCACTACCGCCCCGCGACATCCGACCCGGCGCCCTTGGTTGTCTTCTACCACGGTGGAGGCTGGGTGCTCGGCGACCTCGACACCCACGATCCGCTGTGCCGGTTGACCTGCCGGGACGCCGGTGTCCACGTGCTGTCGATCGACTACCGGCTGGCCCCAGAACACCCGGCGCCTGCCGCAATCGACGATGCCTATGCGGCGTTCAAGTGGGCGTACGAACACGCGGCGGCGCTCGGCGCGATCCCCGGCAAAGTGACCGTCGGTGGTGACAGCGCCGGTGGCAACCTGGCGGCCGTCGTGTCGCAACTGGCGCGCGACGAGGGCGGCCCACGGCCGGTGCTGCAGTGGCTGATCTACCCGCGCACCGACTTCACCGCTCAGACCAGGTCGCTGAGCCTTTTCGCCAACGGGTTTCTGCTCACCAGAGCCGATATCGACTGGTTCACCGCGCAATACCTCGGCGGCGCGGACGTCGAACCCGCCGATCCGCGCGTCTCACCGTTGCTGGCCGACACGCTGTCGGATCTGCCACCCGCACTGATCGCGACCGCCGGCTTCGATCCCTTGCGCGATGAAGGCGAGAGCTACGCGGCGGCGCTCAGCGCGGCCGGTACGCACGTCGATCTGCGCACTTTGCGATCGATGACGCACGGATTCGCCAGCCTGTTCCCGCTCGGCGGCGGCAGCGCGCTGGCCACCACCGAGTTGGTTTCGGCCTTACGGGCCCACCTCAGCCGTGTCTGAGCTGGCACTAGGGACGCCGGTACGCTTAGACGCTATCGCCGACCGCACCGCGATCGGGCATTGAAGACTAGTTGGAATGGTGACCTAACCCATGGGCGATAAAGCCGCCAAATCAAACCGTCCAGCGAAATACGACCTGAACGCCGCCGGGCGGCGACGCGACCTGTTTGTCCGGATCGGGCTCACCTCGATCGTGGTGCTGTTCGCCGTCGCGCTGGTCGGCTACATCGTGATTTCGCACGACAAGAAGACTGCTGCCGAAGGCGCGCGGGCGATCCGGGTGACGTCGAGCAAGCTGGTCACCAAAGACGGCACACACGACCCGAAGGCCGTGGTCTCCTTCTATGAAGACTTCCTCTGCCCGGCCTGTGGGAATTTCGAGCGAGGATTCGGGCCCACGGTCTCGAAGCTGATCGACGGCGGCGAGATAGCCGCCGACTACTACATGACCGGCTTTCTGAGCAGGCCGCAGAACCAGCAATACTCGTCGCGAGCCGCTAATGCCGCCTACTGCGTCGCAGACGAGTCGCTCGACGCCTTCCGGCGATTCCACACCGCGTTGTACACCAAAGAAATTCAGCCCGACGAGAGCGGAACGTCATTTCCTGACAACGCGAGGCTGACCGAGTTGGCGCGCGAAGCCGGCGTGGTGGGCAAGGTTCCCGAGTGCATCAAGTCCGGCAAGTACATTCCGATGGTCGATGGGTTGGTCGCGTCGGCGGGCATCCACGCCACCCCGACGGTCCGCATCAACGGCCAGGAATACCAGTGGACGACGCCGGAAGCGTTCGTCGACAAGATCAAAGAGATCGTCGGGGACGTGCCCGGAATCGATTCGGCCGCGACCCCAGCTGCGTCGTGACAGCCACTGCGTCAGCCAAACCGGATGGGCCGGTGGAACATTCGACGCCACTCCCGTCGGTCTCGTCGGCCAGCGCATGGTGGGTCCTGATCGCGGGCGTGGCCGGCCTGATCGCCTCGGCCACGCTGACCATCGAGAAAATCGAATTACTGCTCAACCCGTCCTACGTGCCGTCGTGCAACCTCAACCCGATCGTGTCGTGCGGTTCGGTGATGACGACGCCACAAGCATCGGCGTTCGGCTTCCCGAACTCGCTGATCGGTATCGCCGCGTTCGCGGTCGTCGCTGTCACCGGCGTGCTCGCGGTGGCCAAAGTGCAGCTGCCGCGGTGGTATTGGATCGGGATAACCCTCGGGACGCTGGCTGCGACCGGGTTTGTGCACTGGCTGATCCTGCAGAGTCTCTATCGCATTGGGGCGTTGTGCCCGTACTGCATGGTGGTGTGGGTCGCGACCGTCTCGCTGCTCGTGGTGGTCGCCTCGATCGCGTTCGGGCCGAATGGTGACGGCCACAGTGGAGTCGTTGTGCGGGAGCTCCACCATTGGCGGTGGTCGATCGCCACGATCTGGTTCACCGTGGTCTTTCTGCTGATTGTGGTCCGGTTCTGGGATTACTGGTCCACCCTGATCTGAACAGCCTGCCCACCCAATTATTGAAGAGGGACGTACGTGATCTCCAAAGTGCTGGTTGCCAATCGCGGTGAGATCGCCGTTCGGGCGTTCCGCGCCGCGTACGAGCTCGGCGTCGGCACCGTTGCTGTCTACCCGTACGAAGACCGAAATTCGTTGCACCGCTTGAAGGCCGACGAGTCCTATCAGATCGGCGAGATCGGCCACCCGGTCAGGGCGTACCTGTCTGTCAGCGAAATCGTCGACACCGCCCGCGCTGCGGGTGCCGACGCGGTGTACCCCGGGTACGGATTTCTTTCCGAGAACCCGCAACTGGCCGCCGAGTGCGCGAAGAAGGGCATCACGTTCGTCGGGCCCACGGCCGACGTGCTTTCGCTGACCGGTAACAAGTCCCGTGCCGTCGCTGCGGCTCGTGAAGCAGGTCTGCCGGTCCTGACGTCGTCGGCGCCGTCATCCTCGGTTGACGAGCTGGTGTCGGCGTCGGCCGAGATGGAATTCCCGTTGTTCGTCAAGGCGGTCGCCGGCGGCGGAGGCCGGGGCATGCGGCGGGTCACCGACGCCGAGGCGTTGCCCGAAGCCATCGAAGCGGCCAGCCGCGAAGCCGAGTCGGCGTTCGGAGATCCGACCGTCTACCTCGAACAGGCTGTGCTCAACCCGCGCCACATCGAAGTGCAGATCCTGGCGGATACGCACGGCAACGTGATTCATCTCTACGAGCGGGACTGCAGTGTGCAGCGCCGCCACCAGAAGGTCATCGAGCTGGCGCCCGCCCCGAACCTGCCCACCGAACTGCGGGACAAAATGTGCGCCGATGCGGTGGCCTTCGCCCGCCACATTGGATATAGCAACGCAGGCACGGTGGAGTTCCTGCTCGATGAGCGGGGCCGGCACGTCTTCATTGAGATGAATCCCCGTATCCAGGTAGAGCACACCGTCACCGAGGAGATCACCGACGTCGACTTGGTTTCCAGCCAGCTTCGCATCGCGGGCGGCCAAACCCTCGACGATCTAGGCTTGCGGCAGCAGGACATTCGCCCGCGCGGTGCCGCGCTGCAATGCCGGATCACCACCGAAGACCCGGCCAACGGATTCCGGCCGGACACCGGACGTATCACCACATACCGCAGCCCGGGTGGTGCGGGCATCCGTCTTGACGGCGGCACCAACCTCGGCGCAGAGGTCAGTGCGCACTTCGACTCCATGCTCGTCAAGCTGACCTGCCGGGGCCGCGACTTCACCACCGCGGTCAACCGGGCGCGGCGGGCGATCGCCGAGTTCCGGATCCGAGGCGTGTCGACGAATATCCCGTTCCTGCAAGCGGTCCTCGACGATCCGGATTTCCAGGCCGGCCATGTCACCACCTCGTTCATCGAGGAGCGCCCGGCGCTGCTGACCGCGCGATCGTCAGCCGACCGCGGCACCAAGATCCTCAACTATCTAGCCGACGTGACCGTCAACAAGCCACACGGATCCCGACCGTCGGCGCTCTACCCGCAGGACAAGTTGCCCGATATCGATCTGACGAAGGCGCCGCCCGCCGGCTCCAAACAACTCCTGGTCGAGCTGGGGCCGGAAGGTTTCGCGCGCTGGCTGCGTGACTCATCGGGGGTTCGCGTCACCGACACCACCTTCCGGGACGCCCACCAGTCACTGTTGGCGACGCGGGTGCGCACCAGCGGCCTGGGACTGGTTGCGCCGTACATCGCGCGGACCATGCCGCAGCTGCTATCCGTCGAGTGTTGGGGCGGCGCCACCTACGACGTGGCGCTGCGGTTCCTCAAGGAAGACCCCTGGGAGCGCCTGGCGGAGCTGCGCGAATTGATGCCCAACATCTGCCTGCAGATGCTGCTGCGAGGCCGCAATACCGTTGGCTACACGCCCTACCCGGAGTTGGTCACCTCGGCGTTCGTGGAAGAAGCCACCGCCACGGGGATTGATATCTTCCGAATCTTCGACGCGCTGAACAATCTCGAATCGATGCGCCCCGCGATCGACGCGGTACGCGAAACAGGTTCCGCGATCGCCGAAGTCGCGATGTGCTACACCGGCGACCTGTCCGATCCGGCCGAGAATCTCTACACCTTGGACTACTACCTGCAATTGGCCGACCAGATCGTCGACGCTGGAGCGCATGTACTGGCGATCAAGGACATGGCAGGCCTCCTGCGGCCGCAGGCCGCAGGACAATTGGTCGGTGCGCTGCGCAGTCGCTTCGACCTGCCGGTGCACGTGCATACCCACGACACACCGGGCGGTCAGCTGGCCAGCTACATCGCTGCCTGGCAGGCGGGCGCCGACGCGGTCGACGGTGCATCGGCCCCGATGGCGGGAACCACCAGCCAGCCGGCGTTGAGTTCGATCGTGGCCGCTGCCGCTCACACCGACTACGACACTGGCATGTCACTCGAAGCGGTCTGTGCGCTGGAGCCCTATTGGGAGGCGCTACGAAAGGTTTACGCGCCCTTCGAATCCGGGCTTCCCGGGCCGACCGGGCGGGTGTATCACCACGAGATTCCCGGTGGTCAATTGTCGAATCTTCGCCAACAAGCCATCGCGCTGGGGCTGGGGGACCGGTTCGAGGAAGTTGAAGAGGCCTATGCCGGCGCCGATCGGGTGCTGGGCAGGCTGATCAAGGTCACGCCGTCGTCGAAGGTGGTCGGCGACCTCGCACTGGCTCTGGTTGGCGCGGGCCTGAGCGCCGACGAGTTCGCTTCGCATCCAGAGCAATTCGACATCCCGGAGTCGGTCCTCGGCTTTCTGCGCGGTGATCTCGGGGACCCGGTGGGCGGCTGGCCGGAACCGCTGCGTTCGAAAGCCTTGGCCGGACGCGGTGAGCCCAAGCCTGTCGAGCAGCTGACGCCTGAGGACGAGACCGCGCTGGGTTTGCAGGGGCACAAGCGCCAGGCCACTCTCAATCGTCTGTTGTTTCCCGGCCCGACAAAGGAATACGAGGCTCACTCGGAGACCTACGGCGATACGTCGCGGTTGTCGGCCAATCAGTTCTTTTACGGCCTCCGGCAGGGCGAGGAGCACCGGGTGCAGCTGGAGCCCGGTGTCGAGCTGCTGATCGGTCTTGAGGCGATCTCAGAGCCCGATGAGCGCGGGATGCGCACGGTGATGTTCATCATCAACGGCCAGCTGCGGCCCGTGGAGGTGCGAGACCGCAGCATCGCCAGCGAGGTTCCTGCTGCGGAGAAAGCCGATCGGGGCAATGCGAATCATGTGGCCGCGCCGTTCGCCGGCGTCGTGACCGTGGGGGTTGCTGCCGGTGACAAGGTGAGCGCCGGTCAGACCATCGCCACGATCGAGGCGATGAAGATGGAGGCGCCGATCACCGCTCCCGCCGACGGCACGGTGGAGCGCGTCGCGGTATCGGACACGGCGCAGGTCGAAGGTGGCGATCTGCTGGTGGTGCTCGGCTGACACGCATCATCGGCGGCGTCGCCGGAGGACGACGCATCGCGGTCCCACCCCACGGAACCCGCCCGACCACCGATCGGGTCCGCGAATCGTTGTTCAACATCGTGACCGCACGCCTGGATCTGACTGGCCTGTCGGTGCTCGACCTGTACGCGGGCTCCGGCGGATTGGGTCTCGAGGCGTTGTCACGCGGAGCGGGCTCGGCGTTGTTCGTCGAGTCGGATCGCCGGGCGGCCGCGGTGCTGGAACGCAACATCGCCGCGATCGGCCTGCCCGGCGCGACCCTGCGACGCGGGCAGGTGGCCGCGGTGCTTGCGGCCGGCAGCGCAGCACCGGTCGATCTTGTCCTGGCCGACCCGCCCTACGAAGTCTCCGCGGGCGACGTCGAGGCGCTGCTCACCGCGCTGGCGGTCAACGGCTGGGTGCGTGACGGCAGCGTCGTCGTCGTGGAGCGGGCTGCCGCCGGCCCCGCACTGAATTGGCCCGAAGGCTGGGACTGCTGGCCGCCGCGGATTTACGGCGACACCCGCTTGGAGCTGGCCGAACGCCTCTGAGTCTGCGTGTACCGTTTTCGGTCATGAGCGGCGCTGTGTGCCCAGGTTCTTTCGATCCGGTGACGTTGGGCCACATCGACGTATTCGAGCGGGCGGCGGCTCAGTTCGACGAAGTGGTGGTGGCCATCCTGATCAACCCCGCCAAGAAGGGCATGTTCGATATCGACGAGCGCATCGCGATGATCGAAGAGTCGACGATTCACCTGCCCAACTTGCGCGTGGAGTCGGGTCAAGGTTTGGTGGTTGACTTCGTCAGATCCCGCGGCATGACCGCCATCGTCAAGGGCCTTCGAACCGGTACCGACTTCGAATACGAACTGCAGATGGCGCAGATGAACAAGCACGTGGCCGGCGTGGACACGTTTTTCGTAGCGACCACCGCGCGGTACTCGTTCGTGTCGTCATCGCTGGCCAAAGAAGTCGCGATGCTGGGTGGCGATGTGAGCGAGCTGCTGCCCGATCCGGTGAACCGTCGGCTCGCCGAAAAGCTGCACTCGGCAAGCGGGCAGTAAAACGTCAGCGCGACCGGGCGAAAGCCGCGGCCGCGCTGACGATGTAATTACCTCAGCTCTCGGCGAGCGCTCCGTGCAGGGACTGCTTCGCCTCGGTGATCGCCGTCAGAACCTTCGCCCGCGCTTCGGCGAGCTTTTCCTTCTGAGCGTCGGTGCCCGACCAGTGGATGGTCCGGGCCAGCCCGGCCAGCTCGAACAGGCCCCACCGAATCTTGGCGGCGTCCTTGTGCTTGCCGGCGTGAGCGAGTCGGGCATGGATGCTCTCGCTGCTGATGCCCTTCCACTGCAACACGTTTCGGCCCAGCTCGGACAGGGTGGCGACCCCGTCGCTGACCGTCACAAAACCGCGGCCGGCGAGCTTGCCGATCGCAAGCTCGACGATCTCCTGCGGAGGCGCGAACGCACCGTCGGTCGCCTCAGAAACACGCTGAACGATCTGTTCCGCGTTCGCCGGCCCGTCGAGCAGCAGCGCCGCGGTGCCGACGACCAACCGCTTGCGGCGTCCGCCGGGGCCGGGCCGGCCCCATTGCCCTCCGAAACCTGGTCCGCCCTGGCCGGGTCCACCCCAACCGGGCCCACCCCAACCGGGTCCACCTTGGCCAAACCCACCCCAACCCGGTCCGCCTTGACCGGGTCCACCAAAGCCAGGCCCACCGAATGCGGGCCCGCCGAAAAATCCTCCACCTGACATTGTTGTTCTCCTTTTGCGTAACGGCGACGAGTCGGTCGGCCCGAACGCCACATTGCATATCTAGTTCCTTGATACCCAAGGGCCGCAGAGGTGTCAAGAAACTTGATATCGCTGAGCGAAAAGCTGAGGCGTGTCGTCCACCTGATGGGACGGCGCGCACGCTATTACAACGCAGGGCCCGTATTTCCATGTCAGCATGGGGGAGATGAGAGATTTCGACGATCAACCGCTGGGTTTTCTGGTGCGCGGGTTGATGGCCCGGCTGCGCCCCCACGCGGTACAAGCTCTGCGCCCGCTCGGGCTCGGGCTACCCGAATTCGTCTGCATGCGCATCTTGGACGACGACCCGGGACGTACCAGCGCCGAACTCGCCCGCCACACCCGCGTCACCGCGCAGGCGATGAACCAGGTGCTGCAGGGGCTCCAGGAGATGGGTCTGGTGACCCGGCCCGCCACGGCGACCTCGGGCCGGGCGCTGCCGGCTCAGCTGACTCGCAAAGGCAAGGCGTTGCTCAAGCGTGCTGAGGGCGCCGTCGCGACATCGGATGAACAGCTACTGGCTCACCTGAGTCTCGCCGACCGCCGGCAGCTCAAGCGCCTGCTCTATCTCGCCGGCAATCCGCCGGGCGAAGACAGTTCAGCGTGCGCCAAGGTTGATCATGCTCGGCTCGATTAGCCTCGCGGACAACGGTTTACGGGCTGCCGCTGTCGCCTGAATCCCACGCCCGATAGAGCTCGATGCGGGACCGGACTTTCAGCTTGCGATAGATGCGGCTGAGATTGACTTCGACCGTCTTCGGGCTGATGAACAGTGCCGCGGCGATGTCGCGGTTCGTCATGCCGGATACGGCGAGTTCGGCCACCCGCTGTTCCGCAGCCGTCAAGGTTGCGCCGCTCTGTCTGCCCGATATGCCGCGCGCCAGTTCAGTTTTCGCGCGCTCGGCCCACAGCATGGTGCCGAGATCGTCGAAGGTCTGCAGTGCCGCCCGAAGCGTGGCCGTGCTGGCTTCCCGCCGCCGTTGCCTGCGCTGGAGTTGCCCGAGCAGCAGCTGGGTGCGGGCCCTCTCGAAGGGCATCGGAAGGCGCTGATGTTCGGTCATCGCTTGTTCGGCTGTCTCGGCGGCGGCGGTGAGGTCGCCGCGCGCAGCCAGCAGCATCGCGCGGCAGCGCAACGCCATGGCGAGCATCCAGGCGCGGTCCAGGCGACGGCCGTTGCGCTCGAGGGTGTCGATGAGTGGCTCCGCGTCGTCGAGGCGGCCCACGCCGATCATCGCTTCGATGGCCTCGGGAAGGTAAGAAGCGGCGATGATTTCGGTAGCGTCGGGAAAAGCCTGCGTCATGGGTAGCAGCGGCGCGACAGCGTCCAACGCGTCCTGGAAATTGCCGCAGGACACTTCAAGGAACGCCCTCAGGGTGATTGGCCATTCGCCCAATCGCGCTGAGCTGCAGCGCTGCGCGGCGGCGATCGCATCCTCGAGGTCCCGTCGAGTTTCGTCGACGCGTCCCCTATAGGCCGATGCGGCGGCCCTGAGCGTCAGCGCGATGAACATCGGAAAATCACCGCCGAGCTGCGATGCTCGCTCGATGGTTTCGTCGGCGGTCAGTGCAGCCCCGCGGAGGTCGCCACGCCAGATATCGATGAGGGTGAGATGGAAAGCGATAAAGGTCAGCTCGTTCTCTTCGCCGACGTCGACGCATCGTTGAGAAAGCGTCAGCAATGCGTCGCGTGCGATGTCGAGTTCTCCGGTCCATGCCCGAAGCAACGTCATATGCACGCTCGGTCGAAACGCCAGTGGAATTGGCTGGTCGGGATCTTCGAGGTCGACCGCGCGTCCGAGTGCGGGTTTGTCGAATCCGCGCCCGCTCATGAAATCCAGCACGGCGCGCATGCCCAGCGCCGAACTGATCAGGCTGGCCGCCCCCAAGTTTTCTGCTTGGGCCACTGCGAGTTCTATGCGGCTGTAGGCCTGTTCGATTTGCCCGGCGTTGAGCAACGCGTACGTCAGGCCAATCAGAATTTGGACATGTAGAGCCTCGTCGGAACCGCAGTCGAGGAGTCCTTGTTCCAGGAGTTGCGCCGCTTCAGAGAAGCTGTCGTCATAGAGCCGAACCATTCCGAGCTGGTGTAAGGCCTCGGCGCGCAGCGAGCCCGTGAGGTGGTCATTGAGTGCGGCTTCGAGCAGCTGGCGTGCGCGCCCGGGATCGCCTGAGGCGAAGTAATGCATCGCGCAGCGGATGCGACGCGCTGGGTCGTCGGCACCCAAATTGATTGCCAACTCCAGCAGTTCGGCCGCGGCCGCGGGCGCGCCTCGGGCTTGAGCGATCTCGGCCGCGGTGTCCAGGGCGTCGATGGTTGCGGGTTGGCCGGTGGCATCTGACAGTGCCAAGTGCCGCGCTCGCAGTTCAGGTTCTTTGACGAGCTCGGCCAACCGCCGGTGCATGGCCCGGCGCCTGCGCGGCGACGCATCGGTGTAGACGCCGTGGGCCAACAGTGGGTGGGTGAAAGAAACCCGGTTGCCGTCGACGACTATGACCGCTTGCGTTTCTGCCTCGCCGAGCAGTTCGAGCACGCGTTCGGGAGTTGTGCCGGTTGACTGGGCCAGTATGCGTAGCGTGGGACGAGGCACGCTCGCCATGGCCAGCAGCAACTCTTGGGCGTCGCGACCTACTCGTTTGAGTCTGGAACTCACAAGTTGGTTGAGGCTACCGGGCAGGGGCAAGTCGCCAGAACCAGTTTTGGTGTCGATCGCCCGGGCCAGCTCCAAACCAAAAAACGGATTGCCGCCGGCTATCTGATGAATGCGCACAAGCGTAGGCCGCGGCATCGAGGTGTTCAACCGCGTCATCAGCACGCGATGCAGCTCTCCAACTGACAACGGCTTCAAATGAATTCGATGAACAGCGTCCGGCTGGGCGAGCTCGACCCGCCCTGCCACCGTCGCGCTGCGCGTTGTCACTATCAATCCCACGCCCGGCGGCAGCCGCCGCGCAGCGAACGCAACCACGTTGGCGCTGGAGACATCGATCCACTGCAGGTCATCGATCGCCAGCAGCACAAAACTCTCCGACCTCGAGGCCAGTCGATCGAGCACCGCCACAAACGCCGCGGCCACCGCCCGGGGGTCGCTCGGGCCGGCGTGCTCGCGGCGGCGCAACAGGGCCGCGTCCAAACTTTGCTGCTGGGGGGCGGGTAAATCAGCCCAGACCGATTCATCGACGTCGGCGAGGAGGTCAGCCAAAGTGGCATAAGCCAACACGGACTCGGCCCTGGCCGCACGGCTCGCCAGCACCGTGAACCCGCGTTCGCGTGCTCGGTCTAGCGCTTTGAGCCATAAGGTCGTCTTGCCGATACCGGGATCGCCCTCGATCACCAGCGCGGCGGGCGCACTGGGCACACTGTCCAGAAAGTCGTCAACTCTCTGCTCGTCGGCTTGGCGACCCCCAGCCCGCATCGCCATACCCCTGCCCGTCACCTCTGCGCTGACCGGCCGGCACCGGTCGCGTCGCCGCCCTACAGGCCCCGAACTCGGGCGGCAACGCCATCGCTTCGTTACCCATGGTAATTGAAAGCTGTCAATCCGGCATGAGTTCGCTTGAGAAGTGCTGTGTGGTCGCGCCGATCCGCCGTCAGTGGTGGCAGTGCCCGTGCTCGGCGTCTGGGGACCCGCCCATCGCGCGGAGCATCGGGATGCCGCCGGTGATGACGAAGCGGACCACCAGGAGAGCGGCAAGCGCGAGAAAGACGATGTTCAGCCAGGTGGTGTAGTTCCACGATATGCCGGCTTCCATGACCTTGGCGTTGCGCTGCGAAGGAATGAGACCCGTTGTGCCGAAGATGATTTCGACGATATATCCGGCAGTGACCATGGCCGCATAAAAGGTGCCCAGCAATGTCAGCATCATCGCGGTGCCGTAGTACTTCCGGTAGATATTCAGGATCGGCAGGATGAGCAGATCGGCGAAGATGAAAGCGACGACACCGCCGAAGCTGATGCCGCCGTTCCACAACACGGCGGCCAGCGGCACATTGCCGATCGAGCAGACGAACGAGGCGATCGCCACGACGGGTCCCACGATCGGACCCCATACCGCCGATAACGTTGGGTGGTCAGTGAAAAAGAAGTGCTGCCAAAATGATTCGGGCACCCACGCGCCGATGGCGCCGGCGATCAACAGCCCGATCACCAGATCGCGGAGGATCGCGGCCCACTCCATGACGAAGACGTGCGAGACCGAGGTCAACCCCTCCCGTGAGACCAGCCGTCGCAGGAACGAGCCGTCACGCTGGACTGACATGTCCATGGCCGCGTGGCCTTCCATCGAGCCGGCCAGTCCTTGGTCGGCGTGCGTGCGGGCCGCGTCGACGAGTCGCGAGCGTACGAAGAGCCGGAACAGCACCGCCAGAACCACGATCATCACTGGCCCACCGACAAACTCCGCGGCGGTGAACTGCCAGCCCATCAGCAGAGCCAGGATGATGCCCAATTCCACGACCAGGTTCGTCGAACCGATTTCGAAAGCCATGGCGGCGGTGAAATTGGCGCCTTTACGGAACAGCGACCGAGCCAGCGCCACTGCCGCATAGGAGCACGACGACGACGCGGCGCCCAGCCCAGCCGCGACCGCCAGTGTGCGGGGCCGATCATCGCCGAGCAGCGCCACGACGGTCGAGCGGCGCACGAGAGCCTGTACGACGGCCGACAGTGTGAAACCCAGGATCAACGCCCACAGGATTTCCCACGTCATGGACCCGGACAGCGCCAACGCGTGTTCCACCGCATGTGCCATGGCACCTCCAACCGGAATACCCCCATAGGGTATTCCCATCATCCCCGCGGTCGGAAACGACCGCATCTCGGCACGGTCCTGGATTGCCGCCGAAGCGCGGGAGTCGACATAATTACGTCAAGTGTGCAGGTATTGGAATTGTTCTGAGACTTAAAAAGCCCGACACACCGAGCCTGGCAACGCAGTCACAGAAGCAACACCAGGCACACTGGTAACAACAACGAAGCCGGGAGGGTGTTGCCGTGTACCGAGTTTTTGAGGCGCTTGATGAACTGGGCGCCATTGTCGAGGAAGCTCGTGGCGTCCCCATGACCGCGGGCTGCGTCGTCCCCCGAGGCGATGTGCTCGAATTGATCGACGACATCAAAGACGCAATCCCGGGCGAGCTGGACGACGCTCAGGACGTGCTTGATGCCCGCGACTCGCTGTTGCACGAGGCGAAAACGCACGCGGATGCCATGGTCTCATCGGCGACGACCGAGTCGGATTCGTTGCTCAATCACTCCCGCGCGGAAGCGGACCGCATCTTGGCTGACGCGAAGGCGCAGGCCGACCGGATGGTCGGCGAAGCCCGTCAGCACAGCGAACGGATGGTCGGGGAGGCTCGTGAAGAGGCCTCGCGCATCGCCGCGGCCGCCAAGCGCGAGTACGAGGCCGCCACCAGTCGGGCGAAGTCGGAGGCCGACCGTCTCATCGAAAACGGCAACATCTCCTACGAGAAAGCCGTTCAGGAAGGCATCAAGGAGCAGCAGCGCCTGGTGTCCCAAACCGAGGTCGTGCAGTCGGCCAACGCCGAGTCGGCCCGGTTGATCGACAACGCCCACGTGGAAGCGGACCGGCTGCGCGGCGAGTGCGACATTTACGTCGACAGCAAGCTCGCGGAGTTCGAGGAGCACCTCAACACCACTCTGCGTTCGGTCAACCGCGGCCGCCATCAGTTACGCACGGCGGCGGGCGTACACGACTACGCACAGCGGTAGCTCTCCCACCGACGGCCGAGGTCGCTGTCAGCGCCCGTAGAATCGCGGACATGGCGCGGCAGCGTAGCCACTCGGCTCAACCACATTCGGGCTCGCCGCTCGTCGTCGACATCGCACGGCTAGGGCGACGTCCCGGAGCGATGTTCGCTCTGCACGAGACGGTGGCCAACCCCGCGCGCATCGGCCTGGACCTGGTCGGCATCGCGGCCGGCGCGCCGATGGACCTCGACTTCCGGGTGGAGTCGGTGTCCGAAGGCGTGTTGGTGAGCGGGACCGTGTCGGCGCCGATCACGGGCGAATGTGCGCGGTGTCTGACGCCGTTCCAGGATCACATCGAGCTGGACGTCACCGAGCTGTTCGCCTATCCGGACAGCCTCACCGAAGCCACCACCGAGGACGACGAAGTCGGCCGCGTTGTCGCCGATACCGTCGACCTGGAGCAGTCGATCATCGATGCCGTCGGCCTGGAACTGTCGTTTTCGCCGGCGTGTCGGGAAGACTGTCCGGGGCTGTGTCCCACCTGCGGTATTGCGCTGGCCAGCGCCGAGCCGGGTCATCACCACGACCAGATCGACCCGCGCTGGGCGAAACTGACGACGATGCTGGGGTCTGACAACGACGGTGCCGGCGATGAGTGATCTGCTCGACGCGCTCGAAGTCGATCTGCCTGACGATCTACTGACCCTCGCGCTGACGCATCGCAGCTATGCGTACGAGCACGGCGGACTCCCCACCAACGAGCGCCTGGAGTTCCTTGGCGACGCCGTGCTGGGGCTGACCGTGACCGACGAGCTGTACCACCGTCACCCACACTGTCCGGAGAGTGATCTGGCCAAAATGCGCGCCGGCGTGGTCAACACCCAGGCCCTGGCTGAAGTCGCGCGGTCGCTGACTGACCAAGGACTCGGTGCACACCTGCTACTGGGTCGCGGCGAATTGAAATCCGGTGGCACGGAAAAATCCAGCATTCTCGCCGACAGCCTCGAATCCCTGCTCGGCGCCATTTATCTGCACAGCGGCATCGAGGCCGCGCGGCGGGTCATCCTGCGCTTGTTCAGTGAATTACTAGATGCCGGCGGGCTTTTGGACTGGAAGACCACCTTGCAGGAGTTGGCAGCGGCCCGCGGCCTCGGCACGGTGTTCTATCAGGTGACCGCCACCGGGCCGGACCACAAGCGTGAGTTCACCGCGGTCGTCGTTGTGATGGACAACCAGTACGGGTCTGGAATCGGCCGGACCAAAAAAGAAGCCGAGCAGAAGGCCGCCGAGAAGGCGTGCCAGGCGCTGACCCAATTAGACGGTGCTGCACCCGGGGAGACTGCCGGCTAGATGCCCGAACTACCCGAGGTCGAGGTGGTGCGGCGCGGACTGCAGGCTCACGTGGTGGGCAAGACCATCTCCGCTGTCCGCGTGCATCACCCGCGCGCCGTCCGCCGCCACGAGGCCGGCCCCGCCGACCTGACGGCCAGGCTGCTCGACGCACGGATCACCGGCAGCGATCGGCGCGGCAAGTATCTGTGGCTCACTCTGGACGGGCCGAGCGGCGACGAGCAGGCGCTGGTCGTGCATCTCGGTATGAGCGGGCAGATGCTTCTCGGAGAAGTCCCCAACGTCGGACATCTGCGCATAGCCGCGTTGCTCGATGACGGCACCACGCTGAGCTTCGTGGACCAGCGGACGTTCGGCGGCTGGTTGCTCGCCGATCTGGTCACTGTTGACGGCAGCGTGGTCCCGGCGCCCGTCGCGCATGTGGCGCGTGACCCGCTTGACCCGCGCTTCGACCGCGACGCGGTAATAAAAGTGTTGCGGCGCAAGCACTCCGAGATCAAGCGCCAACTGCTCGACCAGACCGTGGTGTCGGGGATCGGCAACATTTACGCCGACGAGTCGCTATGGCGGGCCAAGGTGAACGGCGCTCGGCTGGCCGAGGCGCTGACCCGCAAACAACTGACGACGCTGCTGGAATCCGCCGCCGAGGTGATGCGCGACGCGCTGGCGCAGGGCGGCACCTCGTTCGACTCGCTCTATGTCAACGTCAATGGCCAGTCGGGCTACTTCGACCGCTCGCTGAACGTCTACGGTCGCGAAGGCAAGGCCTGCAAGCGCTGTGGCGCGGTGATTCGCCGCGACAAATTCATGAACCGGTCGTCGTTCTACTGCCCCCGCTGTCAGCCGCGGCCGCGGCGCTGAGGTTCTCTGCGCGTCGAGATCGACGCGAGCGCGAGGCTTACTCGAGTTTTCCGCGCTGCCGTCGATCTCACCGGGTAAGCCGACCCGGTAGAAATGAACCATGACGGATCTGTGGGTCGAGCGCACCGGGGTGCGTCGCTACACCGGCCATAGCTCGCGCGGCGCGGAGGTGCTGGTCGGCTCCGAGGACGTCGACGGCGTGTTCACCCCTGGTGAGCTGATGAAGATCGCCCTGGCGGCGTGCAGCGGAATGTCCAGCGACCAGCCGCTGGCCCGCCGACTCGGCGACGATTACCCGGCAACCGTTCGGGTGTCCGGTGCGGCCGACCGCGACGAGGAGCGCTATCCGCTGCTGGAAGAGGTGCTCGAGGTCGATTTGTCGGGACTCAGCGAAGAAGAGGCGCAGCGGCTCGAGATCGTCGTGAACCGCGCCATCGACCTGGTCTGCACGGTCGGTCGCACGTTGAAATCCGGGACGAAGGTCAGCTTCGAGATCGCCGATCGTGGCCGATCCTGACGTTCGGCTCACCGCATGGGTGCACGGCCGGGTGCAGGGTGTCGGCTTTCGCTGGTGGACCCGATCCCGGGCCTTGGAGCTGGGGTTGACCGGCTACGCCTCCAACCGCCCCGACGGCCGGGTGCAGGTGGTCGCGCAAGGAACCCGTGACGCCTGTGAACAGCTGTTACGCCTGTTACGCAGTGGGGAGACACCGGGCGACGTCGACAGCGTAGTGGTCGATTGGTCGCCGCGCGGCGAAGCCATCAGCGGCTTCGCCGAGCGGTAGTCTGGCACGCCGTGTACCTCAAGAGTCTGACGCTGAAGGGCTTCAAGTCCTTCGCCTCGCCGACGACTCTGCGCTTCGAGCCCGGCATCACCGCAGTTGTCGGACCCAACGGGTCAGGCAAGTCCAACGTCGTCGACGCGCTGGCGTGGGTGATGGGGGAGCAAGGCGCCAAGACGCTGCGCGGCGGCAAGATGGAAGACGTCATCTTCGCGGGCACCTCATCCCGCGCGCCGCTCGGCCGCGCCGAGGTCACCGTCACCATCGACAACTCCGACAACGCGCTGCCGATCGAGTACTCCGAGGTGTCGATCACCCGCCGGATGTTCCGCGACGGAGCCAGCGAATACGAAATCAACGGCAGCAGTTGTCGTTTGATGGATGTCCAGGAATTGCTGAGCGACTCCGGTATCGGCCGTGAGATGCACGTCATCGTCGGCCAGGGCAAGCTCAACGAGATCCTGGAATCCCGGCCGGAAGACCGGCGGGCATTCATCGAGGAAGCCGCCGGCGTGCTCAAACACCGCAAGCGGAAAGAAAAGGCGGTCCGAAAGCTCGAATCGATGTCGGCGAACCTGGCCCGGCTGACCGACCTGACCACCGAGCTGCGCCGCCAGCTCAAACCGCTTGGCCGCCAAGCCGAAGTGGCTCGTCGCGCCCAAACCATCCAGGCCGATCTGCGCGACGCGCGGCTGCGGCTGGCCGCCGACGACGTGGTGACACGCCAGTCGGAGCTCAACAACACCAACCATGCCGAGGCGACGCTGCGCCGCGAGCACGACGAGGCATCGGCCCGGATGGCGGTCGCCTCCGAAGAACTTGCCGCTCACGAGGCGGCCGTGACGGGGCTGTCCGAGCGGGCGGAATCGGCACAGCAGACATGGTTTCGGTTGTCCGCCTTGGCCGAACGGGTCAGCGCGACCGTACGCATCGCCAGTGAGCGGGCTCAACATCTGGACGTCGAGACCGCGTCGACGGGCGGTCCCGACCCCGACGAACTAGAGGCGCAGGCCGAGCAGGTGGCCGCCGCCGAGCGGCAGCTGCTCGGCGAGCTTGCCGCCACCCGCAGCCGGCTCGACGCCGCACGCGCGGAGCTGGCCGACCGGGAGCGCGACGCGACCGAGGCTGAGCAGGCCCACGTAGCGGCAGTGCAGGCCGAGGCCGACCGCCGCGAAGGCCTGGCCAGGCTGGCCGGCCAGGTGGAGACGATGCGGGCGCGCGTCGAGTCGATCGACGATGGTGTCGCCAAGCTGTCGGAGCGAATCGAGGAGGCTGCTGCCCGCGCGCAGCAGGCCAAGGTCGAGTTCGAAACCGTTCAGGGCCGGGTCGGCGAACTCGACCAGGGTGAAGTCGGTCTCGACGAGCACCACGACCGGACGGTGGCTGCGTTGCGATTGGCCGACGAGCGGGTCGCCGAGCTACAGGCCGCCGAGCGCGGCGCCGAACGTCAGGTCGCTTCGCTCCGGGCCCGCATCGACGCGCTGTCGGTCGGGCTCGAGCGCAAAGACGGTGCCGCATGGCTTACTGAAAACCGCAGCAGTGCAGGCATTTTCGGCTCTGTAGCAAAACTGGTCAAAGTGCAGTCCGGTTACGAGGCAGCGCTGGCCGCGGTCCTCGGTGCTGCCGCCGATGCATTGACCGCCGACAGCTTCGGCGCCGCCGCGGACGCGGTGACCGCGTTGAAGCACGCCGACGGCGGCCGCGCGGCCATCGTGCTGAGTGACTGGCCCGCCCACGAGCAGGCGCAGGCGGGCGCCCTGCCCGACGGCGCATGCTGGGCGCTCGACTTGGTGGAGGTGCCGACCCGGTTGCGCGGCGCGCTGATCGCCATGCTGTCCGGTGTCGCCGTCGTCGGCGGCCTGAGCGAAGCAATGAGCTTGGTCGCCGATCGTCCACAACTACGCGCGGTCACCCGCGACGGCGATCTGGTCGGCGCCGGCCGGGTTATCGGGGGGTCCGACCGCAAACCGTCCACGTTGGAGATAACCTCCGAAATCGCCAAGGCGCGAGCTGAACTCGCCGCAGCCGAGGCGCAGACAAACGAGTTGGGCGCGGCATTGTCCGGGGCCATGAGCGAGCAGGCCGCCCGTCAGGACTCCGCCGAGCAGGCGTTGGCGGCGCTCAACGAATCCGATGCCGCCATCTCGGCGATCTACGAGCAACTCGGCCGGCTGGGCCAGGACGCCCGCGCTGCCGACGAGGAGTGGCACCGGCTGATGCGCCAACGGGAGGAGCTGGAAACCGGGCGCGCCGACACCCTCGCCGAGCTCGGCGAGCTCGAGACCCGGCTCAGCAACGTCGAACAAACTCAGGGCGTTTTGGCCGAGCCCGGCCATAGCGAAGTCCGGCAGCAGATCGCCGCGGCCGCCGAATCTGCACGTAGCGTCGAGGTGGAAGCCCGACTGGCCGTGCGCACCGCCGAGGAACGTGCGAATGCCGTTCGCGGGCGGGCGGATTCGCTTCGCCGCGCCGCCGCCGCGGAGCGCGAGGCGCGGGTCCGCGCCCAGCAGGCTCGGGCCGCGCGTCAGCACGCCGCCACGGTGGCCGCTGCGGTCGCCGACGCCGGGCGGCGGCTGGCCGACCGGCTGAGTCAGGTGGTCAGCGCGGCCTCGCGGAACCGCGACGTGCTGGCCGCCGAGCGCCAGCAGCGTTCGGCCGCAATGGTCGCGGTTCGCGACGAGGTGAACACGCTGGGCGCTCGAATCGGGGTGCTCACCGAGTCGCTGCACCGTGACGAGGTCGCCAAAGCGCAAGCGGCGCTTCGTATCGAGCAGCTCGAGCAGATGGTTCTGGAGCAATTCGGCATGTCGCCAGACGTGCTGGTCGCCGAATACGGACCTGAGGTCTCGCTGCCACCGACCGAGCTGGAGATGGCCGAATACGAGCAGGCCCGCGAGCGTGGCGAGCAAGTGACAGCGCCGGCGCCGCTGCGGTTCGACCGGCTCACCCAGGAGCGCCGTGCCAAACGCGCCGAACGTGAGCTGGCCGAGCTTGGCCGGGTCAATCCCTTGGCCCTGGAAGAGTTCGCCGCGCTGGAAGAGCGTTTCAACTTCCTCTCCACTCAGCTCGAGGACGTCAAGGGGGCGCGCAAGGACCTGCTGGACGTCGTCGCCGATGTCGACGCCCGTATTCTGCAGGTGTTCACCGAGGCCTACGTCGACGTAGAGCGGGAGTTCCAAGGGGTTTTCGCCTCGCTGTTCCCGGGCGGCGAGGGCCGGTTGCTGCTCACCAACCCCGACGACATGCTCACCACCGGTATCGAGGTGGAGGCCCGTCCACCCGGCAAGAAGGTCAAGCGGCTCTCCCTGCTGTCCGGCGGCGAGAAGTCGCTGACCGCGGTGGCGATGCTGGTGGCCATTTTCCGCGCCCGCCCGTCGCCGTTCTACATCATGGACGAGGTCGAGGCGGCGCTCGACGACACCAACCTGCGGCGGTTGATCGGCCTGTTCGAATTGTTGCGAGCCAAATCGCAGCTGATCGTCATCACTCACCAGAAGCCGACCATGGAGGTCGCTGACTCGCTGTATGGCGTGACGATGCGCGACGACGGCATCACCACGGTGATCTCGCAACGGATGCGCGGTCAGCAGGTCAACCAGCTGGTCACGACTACCTAAGTTAGGAACACCTTGCCCCACGCCCTGTGGATCGCGATAGCGGTTGTCGCAGCACTGATCGTCATCGCCGTCCTGGTGCTGGGACTGGTGCGTTACCGGCGACGCCAGATCAGTCTGTCCTCAGGCGAGCAGACCGCCACCCTTGATCGCTCCGGGGGCTACGCTGCGTCATCGGGAATCACGTTCAGCCGCACCGATACCGACGACCGGATTGACACCACCGGGTTGCCCGGCGTCGGCGATGACGCGGCCCTTCCGCGCGACGCGCCAAAACGTCCGGTTTCCGATGTTCAGCTGCCCCAGCCGGATACGGCTGCGGCACCGGTTGAGCCTGCACCCGCGGTCGAATCGAGGCCCGCCGCACCGGAGCCGGTCGCAGCGGAGCCCGCCGTAGAGGAGATCGCCCCGGCCGACGGGCGACTGGAGCGACTGCGCGGGCGACTGGCCAGATCACAGAATGCCTTAGGCCGCAGTCTCTTAGGCCTCATCGGCGGCGGCGATCTCGACGAGGAGTCCTGGGAGCAGATCGAAGACACCCTGCTCATCGCCGACCTGGGTCCGACGGTGACCAGCTCGGTGGTGGCTCAACTCCGCACCCAGCTCGCCAGCAGGGACGTCCACACCGAGGCCGACGCGCGCGCCGTGCTGCGGGACGTGCTGATCAACGAACTGCAACCCGGTTTGGACCGCTCGGTGCGCGCGCTGCCACATGATGACCACCCGTCGGTGCTGCTGGTCGTCGGGGTCAACGGCACCGGAAAGACCACCACCGTAGGCAAACTCGCCCGCGTTCTGGTTGCCGACGGTCGCCGCGTCGTGCTGGGGGCCGCCGACACCTTCCGGGCCGCCGCCGCTGATCAGTTGCAGGCCTGGGGTTCTCGGGTGGGTGCCGATGTGGTCCGTGGAGCCGAGGGTGCAGACCCGGCCGCGGTAGCCTTCGACGCCGTCGACAAAGGCATCGAACTGGGTGCCGACGTGGTCGTAATCGACACTGCGGGCCGGCTGCACACCAAGACCGGGCTGATGGACGAACTCGGCAAGGTCAAAAGGGTGGTGAGTCGGCGCGCGGCTGTCGACGAGGTGCTGCTGGTGCTCGACGCGACGATCGGCCAGAACGGCCTGGCGCAGGCGCGGGTGTTTGCCGATGTTGTCGAGATCACCGGAGCGGTGCTGACGAAGCTTGACGGTACGGCAAAGGGCGGCATCGTTTTTCGCGTTCAGCAGGAACTTGGAGTGCCGGTCAAGCTGGTCGGGCTGGGCGAGGGGCCGGACGATCTGGCGCCGTTCGAGCCGGCCGCTTTCGTCGACGCGCTGCTTGGATAGCTGGCGGTCGACCCGCTGCGCCCGGCTGCGCCGCGCTGGCGATCGCCGCGGATAGCTGGCGATCGCCGCGGCGGACCTGATGAATGTCGTTGAGCAGATGTAACACCGGCGAAACCTGTGAGCGCCGCTTTTTGTAACAACCAGTTTGCAAGGTTCTCCTGCAGGCCACAGGCATTTGTCTGACGGCTGTTTATGGCCGACCGGAGGTGATAGCGAGTGAGTGTCTCGACACTAAGCCTGAGTTTCCCCACAATGGGCCAGCCCGACACCGGCGATACCGCGTGGATGCTGGCAAGTTCCGCGCTGGTGCTGTTGATGACGCCAGGTTTGGCGTTTTTCTACGGCGGCATGGTGCGCGCCCGAAGCGTGCTCAACATGCTGATGATGAGCGTCAGCGCAATGGGCGTAGTGACGGTGCTGTGGGTGCTCTACGGCTACTCGATCGCATTCGGCAACGACAAGGACGACTTCTTCGGTGACCCGACCGAATACTTCGGACTCAAGGGCCTGATCGGCGGCAACGGGTCGGCCGCGGCTGCCGGTAAGGCGGCGGTCGATATCCCGCTGGCCGGCACGCTGCCGATGAACGTGTTCGTGGCGTTCCAACTGATGTTCGCGATCATCACCGTCGCGTTGATCTCGGGGGCGGTGTCCGACCGGCTGAAGTTCAGCGCCTGGCTGGTGTTCTCTGCTCTGTGGGCGACGATCGTCTACTTCCCGGTCGCGCACTGGGTCTTCTCGTTTGACGGTGTCACCGCTGAGCACGGCGGCTGGATCGCCAACAAGCTGCACGCAATCGACTTCGCCGGCGGGACCGCGGTCCATATCAACTCCGGTACGGCCGGCCTGGTCTTGGCGATCGTCCTCGGCAAACGCAAGGGCTGGCCCGGCACTCTCTTCCGCCCGCACAACGTGCCGTTCGTGATGCTCGGCGCGGGCCTGCTGTGGTTCGGCTGGTACGGGTTCAACGCCGGTTCAGCCACCAGTTCCAACGGTGTCGCCGCGACGACCTTCATCACCACCACGGTCGCGACGGGTGCGGCGATGCTCGCCTGGTTGCTCACCGAGCGCATCCGCGATGGCCATGCCACGGTTCTGGGAGGGGCGTCGGGCATCGTCGCCGGATTGGTCGCCATCACGCCGTCCTGCTCGTCGGTGAACGTGCTCGGCGCGTTGGTGATCGGCACGATCGGCGGCGCCCTCTGCGCCGTGGCGGTCGGGTTGAAATTCAAGCTCGGCTTCGACGACTCGCTGGACGTGGTCGGTGTGCACCTGGTCGGTGGTTTGGCGGGCACTTTGCTGGTCGGTTTGGTGGCCGCCCCGGAAAGCCCTGCCATCAACGGCGTCGCCGGTGTGTCCAAGGGCCTGTTCTACGGCGGCGGGTGGGGTCAGCTGGAGCGGCAGGCGGTCGGCGCGTTCAGCGTGCTGTTCTACTCGGCCATCGTCACGCTGATCATCGCCTTGATACTGAAATACACGATCGGGCTGCGTCTGAGTCCTGAGGAAGAAGCCGCCGGCATCGACGAGTCTCAGCACGCGGAGAGCGGTTACGATTTCGCGGCAGCGGGCGGCTCATCGATTCTTCCCCATGCGAGTATTCCGGTGCCGGAAAGCGCTGACGGCTCAGAAGATCGAGTGGGCGACAAAGTAGAGGCGGAATAGAGATGAAGCTGATCACTGCGATCGTCAAGCCGTTCACACTCGAGGACGTCAAGGCCAGCCTTGAGCAGGTTGGAATCCTGGGGATGACGGTCAGCGAGGTCCAGGGGTACGGCCGGCAGAAGGGCCACACCGAGGTCTACCGCGGCGCCGAGTACTCCGTCGACTTCGTGCCAAAGGTCCGTGTCGAGGTGTTGGTCGAGGACTTCGACGCCGACAAGGTGATCGACAGCATCGTGCGTTCCGCGCGGACTGGAAAAATCGGCGACGGTAAAGTGTGGGTCAGTTCCGTGGAAACCGTGGTGCGAGTGCGCACAGGTGAGCGCGGAGCGGATGCAATCTGACACAGGCCGCTGGAAAACCCCATCGGCCTGGCCGATCCGACCAGGATTGGAATGACGCAGCGCGAACACGAGTCACCTGATCCGCCAGGACACCAGCCCACGGCGGGCAAGATATCTGGCGCGGCAAACGATTTGGCTGCCGCCCGGGAGAAGTTGCTTGCCCGCGGCGCGAGTGAGATCGACTCTGCCGCCCTTCGCGAAGCGTGGGGCGAGCTGCACGAATTCTGGTTGACGACAAAGGCTTCCGAGATCGGCATCATGCCCGGTAGCGGCTTCGCCATTGTTGCCACGGGTTCACTCGGCCGGCGCGAGTTGGTGCCTTACTCTGATCTGGACCTGCTGCTGTTGCACGACGGCATGAACACCGACTCGGTCCGAGATGTCGCCGATTCGCTCTGGTATCCCTTGTGGGATGCCAATATTCGTCTCGACCACAGCGTGCGTACCGTGGCACAGACGCTGAAGGTAGCCAGCTCAGACGTCTCTGCCTGCCTGGCGATGCTCGATACTCGGCACATCGCCGGCGACGAGGAACTGTCCGGCCGCCTCATCGACGGAGTCCGCCGCCAGTGGCGGTCCGGAATTCAATCCATCTTCGGCGAAGTCGTCGATGAGACCCACGCCCGGTGGCGCCGATTCGGCGAGATCGCCCACCGGGCCGAGCCCGACCTGAAATCGGGCCGCGGCGGCCTGCGCGATATTCAACTGCTCGACGCACTGGCCATCGCTCATCTCACCGACCGGCTGGCCGTGGGCGAAGCCGACGACCCGCTGGGCTCGTTGACAGGCGCGCACCTGATGCTGCTCAACGTCCGCACCGAACTGCACCGGGTCTCGGGCCGCGGGCATGACCAGGTGCTGGCCCAATTCGCCGATGAAATCAGCGCTGCGCTGCACATCGGCGACCGCTTCGATCTGTCCCGAGTGCTCTCCGACGTGGGACGCACCATCAGCTATCGCGTCGATGCTGGGCTGCGGACCGCATCCAATGCGCTACCGCGGCGCGGAATGTCGGCGATCCGGCGGCGCCCGCGTCGGCCCCTCGATGAGGGAGTGGTCGAGTACGCCGGTGAGATCGTGCTGGCCCGCGATGCCCGACCACAAAGCGACCCCGCGTTGCTGCTGCGCGTGGCGGCCGCGTCAGCGGTCACCGGATTACCGATTTCGGTCTCCACGCTGACCCGGCTGGCCGATACCGCGCCCGAACTGCCGACTCCGTGGCCCCGCGACGCGTTGGACAACCTCCTGGTCATGTTGGCCGCCGGTCCGGACACCATCGCAGTCATCGAGACCCTGGATCGCACCGGGCTGTGGGGCCGGCTCTTCCCGGAGTGGGGAGCGGTGCGGGACCTTCCGCCGCGCGACGTGGTCCACATCTGGACCGTCGACCGCCACCTTGCCGAAACCGTCTCGCGTGCAAGAATTTTCACCACTCGGGTCGCGCGGTCCGACCTGTTGATCCTGGCTGCGCTGCTGCATGACATCGGTAAGGGGCGCGATGCCGACCATTGCGTCCTGGGAGCGCAGCTGGCCACCCAGATCGGAACCAGGCTGGGCATGTGGCCGTCGGACATCGAGATGCTGTCCAAACTGGTGTTCCACCACCTGCTGTTGGCCAAGGTCGCGACCCGGCAAGACCTGAACGATCCCCAGACCATCGCCGGGGTCTGCGATGCGCTGAACAGCGACCCCGTGCTCCTCGACGTGCTGCACGCACTGACCGAGGCCGACTCGTTGGCCACCGGACCGGGGGTGTGGAGCGACTGGAAAGCCTCACTGGTCGGTGATCTGGTGCGACGCTCGCGGATGGCGATGAATGGCGAGGCGTTACCGCAAGCGGATCCGCTGGACCCCGAGTACATGGCGCTGGCCGCCGACCGCAAGGTGCACGTCGAACTGCGGCCGAGCGCCGACCGGCGGCTGTACCACGCGGTCCTGATCGCACCGGACCAGCGCGGGCTGCTCTCCAAAGCGGCCGGTGTGCTGACGCTGAACGCTCTGCGCGTCCACTCGGCGTCGATCAACGTCGAAGACGGCGTTGCGATCAGCGAATTCGTGGTGTCACCACACTTCGGCAATCCGCCCGCATCGGGCCTGCTGCGCCAGCAACTCATCCGCGCGCTGGGTGGGCAGGTAGACGTGCTGAGTGCGCTGGAACAACGGTCGGGCGACACGAAGCCCAAGCCGATCGGCGAGGCGCCGACCGCGGTTCCGGTCCATCACCCGTCCGCGCCGCCACGGATCTTGTGGTTCGAGGGCACGCCGGGCCGGCTGATCATCGAGATCCGCGCCAACGACCGGCCCGGTCTGCTTGCGCTGCTCACCGGTGCGCTGGAGCGCGCCGGGGTGGACATCGACTGGGCGAAGGTCACTACGCGAGGGTCGATGGTCGACGACGTGTTCTGCATCGCGCTGCCGGAGCACAGCGCCGCTTCCAAGGCGACCGGTGAGCCGGGCTCGAGCACCCGGTCGGCGATCGAGCATCACCTGTTGGCGGTCCTGGAAGGCCCCAAGACCCCACAAGGCGCGGCCGCGGTCTAACCGAGCCGGCGGGTGCGCAGCCAGGCGTCGATTCGTTCGGCGACGCTCGTCCAGGCAGGCTCCTGCATCATGTTGTGGCCCATATCGGTAAAGAACTCCGCCTCGGTCTGGTAAGCCCGGGCCGTGGCGCGCACCTCGGCGTTGGTCACCATGCCGTCGTCCGCGGCGCCCAACACCAACACCGGGGTGTTGACCCGCTTAGTTCTCACCCGTCGAATCAACGGGTCGATGAGAGAAGCGCGCACCGCCTCGGATTGCACACGTGCAGCGCATGATTCGACGATCTCCTCGGGCGTGTGGGCACTGAAAAGATGTTCACGAACCAGCTGCGTGGTGCCGATGAAGCCGGTCAGATTGCCGACCGGCAGTGAGCGCATGGAAACCCACGGATGGCGGCTCCAGATCCGCGTTGCCAGCCCGAGCACGCCCTGCGGCGGCACCGATGCCAGCAGGACCGCGGCCGGGGCATCGTGGTCCTCCAGGTATCGCTGCACGACGAAGCCGCCCAGCGAATGCGCGATGAGGATCGGGCGGCCGCCGAGGCTGTCGGCCGTGGTGCGCACGTCGTCGACGTAGTCGGCTATTGAGCACGCATGGAACGCCTTGTCGGTGGGGCTGTCGCCGTGGCCGCGCAGACTCACTGCCACCGCGCGGTAGCCGGCGCCGGCGAAGTAGTCCACGAAGTTGTCCCAGCATGAGGCGGAATGCCAACCGCCGTGCACGAACAGCAGCGGCACCGGATGCGCGTCGTCGCAGGATCCCTTGTCGATCACCTCGAGCATGCGTCGATCATCGGTTAAGCGTCACCGTGGTGTCTCAGCGATCAGCGATCCGGCCCAACAACCCCACGCGCGGCGAACGCCATTAGGCTGGGCTGCGTGTTTGAATCGCTGTCTGATCGGCTCACTGGTGCCCTGCAAGGACTTCGCGGCAAGGGCCGGCTGACCGACGCCGACATCGACGCCACCACCCGCGAAATCCGGTTGGCGTTGTTAGAGGCCGACGTATCGCTGCCCGTCGTCCGGTCGTTCGTCAGCCGCATCAAAGACCGCGCCAAGGGTGCGGAGGTCTCTGGCGCGCTCAACCCTGCCCAGCAGGTCGTCAAGATCGTCAATGAGGAACTGGTTGGGATCCTCGGCGGCCAGACCCGCACGCTGGCGTTCGCCAAGACGCCGCCGACCGTCGTCATGCTGGCCGGCCTGCAGGGTTCCGGCAAGACCACACTGGCGGGCAAGCTGGCGCTGTGGCTGCGCAACCAGGGTCACACCCCGCTGCTGGTCGCCTGCGACTTGCAACGGCCGGGTGCGGTCAACCAGCTGCAAATCGTGGGGGAGCGGGCCGGCGTCGCGGTCTTCGCGCCGCATCCGGGCAGCTCGGCGGACACCGATCACTCCGCAGCCCCCGGTGACCCCGTCGCCGTCGCCGCGGCCGGGCTCGCAGAGGCCCGCGCCAAGCACTTCGACGTCGTGATCGTCGACACCGCCGGGCGGTTGGGTATCGATGAGGAGATGATGGCCCAGGCCGGCGCCATCCGCGCCGCCGTCGACCCTGACGAGGTCATCTTCGTCCTGGACGCGATGGTCGGCCAGGACGCGGTGGCCACCGCGCAGGCGTTCGGCGAGGGTGTCGGCTTCACCGGTGTCGTGCTGACCAAGCTGGACGGCGACGCTCGCGGTGGTGCCGCGCTGTCGGTGCGCGAAATCGCCGGGGTGCCGATTCTTTTCGCATCGGCCGGCGAGAAGCTGGAAGACTTCGATGTCTTCCACCCGGACCGGATGGCCAGCCGCATTCTGGGCATGGGTGACGTCCTGAGCCTGATCGAGCAGGCCGAGCAGGTTTTCGATGCGGGCCAGGCCGAAGCCGCCGCGGCCAAGATCGGTTCCGGTGAGCTCACGCTCGAGGACTTCCTCGAGCAGATGCTGGCGATCCGCAAGATGGGCCCGATCGGCAATCTGCTCGGGATGCTGCCCGGCGCGGGGCAGATGAAGGAAGCCTTGGCCGCTGTTGACGACCGGCAACTAGACCGGCTGCAGGCCATCATCCGCGGCATGACGCCGCAGGAGCGGGCCGACCCGAAGATCATCAATGCCTCACGGCGCCTGCGCATCGCCAACGGTTCGGGTGTGGCCGTATCGGAAGTCAATCAGCTGGTCGACCGTTTCTTCGAAGCGCGCAAGATGATGTCCTCGATGGTCAGCGGCATGGGCATCCCCGGGCTGGGTCGTAAGTCGGCAACCCGCAAAAACGCAAAAGGCAAGGGCGGCAAGGGGAAGAAGGGCAAGAAGTTCGGACCGACTCAGCCCAAGGTCCGCGGCCCGCTCGGCGCAGGCCTGCCGGCCGGCTTCCCCGACCTGTCCAACATGCCGCAGGGTCTCGACGAACTACCGCCCGGGCTGGCCGATTTCGACCTATCCAAGCTGAAGTTCCCGGGCAACAAGTAGTGCCGTACCACGTTCGAGGGATCGGGCTACCCGACGAAGAACCCATCGAGCTGTGGATCGCCGACGACAGGATCAGCCGCGAACGGATCGGCGGCGCCGACACGATTTTCGACGGCGGCTGGATTCTGCCCGGGCTGGTCGATGCCCACTGCCATGTCGGGCTGGGGCCGGGGGGCGGGGTTGAACTCGAGGAGGCGATCGCGCAAGCTGAGGCCGAGCGTGAGGCCGGCGCGCTGCTGTTGCGCGACTGCGGATCGCCGATCGACACCCGCAGCCTCGACGGTCGCGACGACCTGCCGCGCATCATCCGCGCCGGCCGCCATCTGGCCCGCCCCAAGCGCTACATCCCCGGCCTGCCGATCGACATCGAAGACGAGGCCCAGCTTCCCGACGCGGTAGCCCTGCAGGCCCAGCGCGGTGATGGTTGGGTCAAGCTGGTCGGCGACTGGATCGACCGCGGCATAGGTGATTTGGCGCCGCTGTGGTCCGACGATGTGCTGACCGCAGCGATCGACGCCGCCCACGCCAACGGTGCGCGGGTCACCGCGCACGTCTTCGGCGAGGACGCGCTGCCCGGACTGATCACGGCGGGCATCGACTGCATCGAACACGGCACCGGGCTGACCGACGACACCATCGAGCTGATGGTCGAACACAAAACCGCCCTGGTGCCCACGCTGATCAACGTCGAGAATTTTCCCGGCATCGCCGACGCCGCCGGGAAGTATCCGATGTACGCCGCGCACATGCGCGACCTGTACGCCAACTGCTACTCACGACTGGCCGCAGCCCGTGACGCCGGCGTACGCATCTTCGCCGGCACCGACGCCGGCGGCATGATCGCCCACGGGCGCATCGGCGACGAGATCGAGGCGCTCAAGGGCATCGGGATGAGTCCCACCGAGGCGCTGGGTGCGGCGTGCTGGGACGCTCGGCGCTGGCTGGGCAGGCCGGGTCTGGACGACGGCGCTTCGGCAGACCTGTTGTGCTACAAGGACGATCCGCGTCACGGCCCTGAGGTGCTGCGACGCCCGGACATGGTCATTCTGCGCGGGCAGCTGTTCTGAACGACCCGACCGCTCACCCTTCGATGGAGTTTGGATCGAGACGGTTGGTCGGCACCCCATTGATGTACGTGGCGAGGCCGTTGCCCATGGACCAGTCTGCGGGTTGAACAGTCATGAGGTTGAAGAAAACGTCCTCCGGGCGTACGTGCAGCTTGTCCTGTAACTGGTCGACGACCGCCCGATAGAACGCGGCCTTCTGCTCAGGGGTCGCGACGTCGAGAAAGATCAGCTGGATGAAGATGCAGTTCTCGGACCGGTAGATACCGAGGTAGTCGGCGTCGAAAAGGAAGTTTTCCGCCTTGTGTTCGGTGATGGTCTGAAATCGATCCTCGGGCACGCCCAGGCATTCGATCATCTTGTCGTACACGACGTCAGCGATGGTGCGGCGGTATTCCGCCGACTTGCCCTCGATGAGGTCGATCCGGGCGAGCGGCATGACGGCGGTCCTTTCCGACACTGATGAGATAACAAGACGAGCTTAGAGGCGCACCCTGTGCTCGTCGCGGTCTCTGTTAGAAACAAGACTATGCCGATCCCGGAATTCATCGTCGCGCTCCGCGAGCACATCGGGCATGCGCCGTTGTGGTTACCCGCCACCACCGCCGTGGTCATTCGCGATGGGCAGGTGCTGCTGGTGAAACGTTCCGACAACCATGCCTGGACGCCCGTCACCGGAATCGTCGAGCCGGGGGAGAACCCAGCCGATTGTGCGGTCCGAGAAGTGTTGGAAGAGAGCGGTATCCACGCTGTCGCGCGACGACTGGCCTGGGTGCACGTAAGCCCCCCAATGGTTCATGTCAACGGAGACCACGCGCAGTACCTCGATCACGTGTTCCGGATGGACTGGGTGTCCGGCGAACCGTTCCCCGCCGACGACGAAAGCCTCGAAGCGGGCTGGTTCGATCTCGCGAAGATGCCGGACATCTCCGACGACATGCGTCGGCGGATCGAGCACGCCAGCAATGACAAGCCCGGTTCGCCAACAGTTTTCGAGACAGGAACGCCATGACCTATGCCGCCGACCGGCTGGCCGACTTCGTGGTCGGGGCCGGCCAATCCGATCTTCGTGGGTCAGCACGGGCGACGCTGAAGCGCAATGTCCTGGACAGTGTCGCCTGCGCCATCGGTGCACTAGACGGCGAGTTGATCCCTGCGATCCGTGCCCACGCTGAACAGTTCAGCGGTCACCCGACCGCGACCTTTATCGGCGGTGGCCGCGCATCGGTGGATCAGGCGGCGTTCTTCAATGCGGTGCTGGTGCGCTACCCCGATCTGCTGGACACCTACCTGACACCCGGCGGTCTGTGTCATCCCGCCGACAACTTCGGAGCGGTTTTCGCCGTCGCCGAACACGTCGATGCCAGCGGGGCGGACTTCCTGCTCGCTCTCGCGGTCGCCTACGAGGTCCAATGTCGTTTCAGTGCAGAGGTTCCGGTAATGGGCCGCGGACTCAATCATGCGCTGCAATTGGCGATCTCGGCAGCAGCCGGCTCGGCCAAGCTGCTCGGTCTCGACGCAGCCCGCACGGCCGACGCGATCGCCGCGTCCGCGGCGGACAACGTGTCCCTTGCCGCGGTGCACACCGAGCCGGTATCAACATGGAAGGGGATCTCGCCGGCCATCACCGGGATGCGGGCCGTATACGCCACGATGCTCGCGGGCCGTGGAATCACCGGTCCGCGAGCATTTTTCGAGGGGCCCAATGGTCTGGAACAGCTATTCGACCAGCCCATCGATCTGCGACCATCCGATCGTTCACTGACCGCCGTCGAACACACCTACCTCAAGCAGTACTGTTCGCTCATCCACGGCCAGGTGGTCATCGACGCGACGCTGGCGCTGCGCGACGAACACGCGATCGCCGCGACCGACGTCGCGACGGTGGCCCTCGAGGTGTTCCAAGGTGCATTCGACATCGCCGGTGGTGGCAGCTTCGGCGACAAGGACAATCCGTCTACCAAAGAGCAGGCGGATTACAACCTCAAATATCTGGTGGCCGTCGCACTGCTCGACGGGCAGGTCGGCCCCGAGCAGCTCGAGACCGAACGGGTGCGCCACGGCGACGTGCAAGAGCTCCTGACGCGGGTGGAAGTCCACGCCGCCGCCGACCTGACCCAGGCCTACCCGGAGCGGACCCAGGCCCGCGTGCACATCGTCCTCAACGACGGACGCGAGTTTCACCGCGAGCAATCCGACTTCGAGGGATCGCCCACCCGCCCGATGTCGTGGGATCGGGTGGTGGAGAAATTTCACTGGCTCGCCGAACCGTTCGCCGATACCGCGCTGCGCGGCGCGATCATCGACGCGGTGGCCCGGCTGGACGAGATCCGAGTGGCAGAGCTCGCGGAACTGCTGTCCGCCGTCAGCCCGGTCGCGCAACGCGCCCGGACCAGAGGCCGACTGTGAGACGGGTAAAAAGATTGCGAGTACTTACTCTCTATGTTAGCTTCGCATCACCCCAACGATGCGGAGGACAGCAGTGAGCTACGACGTGATCATTCGTGACGGATTGTGGTTCGACGGCACCGGAAGCTCTCCACAGACCCGCACGCTGGGTATTCGCGACGGAGTGGTGGTCACGGTCTCGTCGAGCCCGCTGGATGACGCTGGATGTCCTGAGGTCATCGACGCCAAAGGCAAGTGGGTTGTGCCCGGTTTCGTCGACGTGCACACCCACTACGACGCCGAGGTTCTGCTAGACCCCGGCCTGCGCGAGTCGGTACGGCACGGTGTGACCACGGTGCTGCTGGGCATGTGCTCACTGTCGACTGTCTACGCCAACGCCGAGGACGCCGCCGACTTGTTCAGCCGAGTCGAGGCGGTGCCCCGCAAATTCGTCCTGGGCGCGCTGCAGGACAAGACGTGGTCGACGCCCGCGGAGTACGTGCAGACCATCGACAACCTGCCGCTCGGCCCGAATGTCAGCTCGCTGCTGGGTCATTCGGATCTACGCACCGCGGTGCTGGGCCTGGAGCGCGCCACGACCCGCGACGTGGAGCCGACCGCGGCCGAGCTCGACACGATGGCGGCGATGCTCGACGACGCACTCGAAGCCGGAATGCTGGGCTTGTCGGGCATGGACGCAGCGATCGACAAGCTCGACGGCGACCGCTTCCGCTCTCGCGCGCTGCCGTCGACCTTCGCTACCTGGCGCGAACGCCGCAGGCTCATCAAGGTTCTGCGCAAGCGCGGCCGGATCCTGCAGAGCGCCCCCAATGTCGCCAAGGCCGAGTCGGCGCTGCTGTTCTTCCTCGCGAGCAGTCCAATGTTGGGGTTACGTAAGGCCGTTCGCATGAGCCTGCTGGTATCCGCCGACGCCAAGTCGATGCCGTTCGCGGTACACGTCTTCGGCGCGGGCACTCGACTGATGAATTTCCTGCTCCGCTCCAAGGTGCGCTTCCAGCACCTGCCGGTACCGTTCGAGCTGTATTCCGACGGCATCGACCTGCCGGTCTTCGAGGAGTTCGGCGCCGGCACCGCGGCGCTGCACCTGCGAGACCAGCTGGAGCGCAACGAATTGCTGGCCGACGAGGAGTACCGCCGCAGATTCCGCCGCCAATTCGACCGCGTCAAATTCGGCCCGTCGCTGTGGCACAAGGACTTTCACGAGGCGGTGATCGTCGAATGCCCCGACCAGACGCTGATCGGCAAGAGCTTCGGTGCGATCGCCGACGAGCGCGGGCTGCATCCACTCGATGCGTTCCTCGACGTTCTGGTCGACAACGGTGAGCGCAACGTGCGCTGGACGACGACCGTCGCCAACCACCGGCCCAAACAGCTCAACAAGCTGGCTAACGAGCCGAGTATCCACTTGGGTTTTTCCGACGCCGGCGCGCATCTGCGCAACATGGCGTTCTACAACTTCTCGTTGCGGTTCCTCAAGCGCACGCTCGAGGCGTACCGGCAGGGCGAGCCGTTCATGACCATCGAGCGCGCGGTCTATCGCCTGACCGGTGAGGTGGCCGATTGGTTCGGCCTGGACGCCGGGACGTTGCGCGAAGGCGACCGTGCCGACTTCGTCGTCATCGACCCCGCGGGTCTGGACGACTCGGTGGACGGCTACCACGAGGAGAAGGTGCCGTTCTACGGCGACCTGAGCCGCATGGTGAACCGCAATGACGCCGCGGTGGTGGCGACGGGCGTGGGCGGGGCAATTGTGTTCCGCGACGGCCATTTCCGTGAGGGTTACGGAAAGACCGTGAAGTCAGGCCGGTACTTGCGGGCCGGCGCGGATCAGCCACAGCTCGCCGGCTCGAGCACCTAGGTCCGCAGATGGCACGCACCCAGCAGCAGCGCAGGGAGGAGACGGTCGCGCGTCTGCTCGAGGCCAGTATCGCGACGATCATCGAAGTCGGATACGCGCGAGCGTCGGCCGCGGTGATCACCAAGCGAGCCGGGGTCTCGGTCGGCGCCCTGTTCCGGCACTTCGACACCATGGGTGATTTCATGGCCGCAACGGCCTACGAAGTGCTTCGGCGCCAGCTCGATTCGTTCACCAAGCAGGTCGCGGCGATCCCGTCTGACCGGCCGGCGCTGGAGGCGGGACTGACAATCCTTCGCGACATCACCAGCAGCTCCACCAACGCGGTGCTCTACGAGTTGATGATCGCCGCACGTACCGACGAGAAACTCAACGCCACGCTGCAACACGTCCTCGAGCAGTACACCAGCAAGATCTGCGACGCCGCGCGGGCGCTGCCCGGTGCCGACGGTCTCTCGCAGGAGACCTTCCCGGTCCTGGTGGCGTTGCTGACCAACACCTTTGACGGAGCGGCGATGCTGCGGGCGGTGCTGCCTCAGCCCGAGATAGAAGACCGGCGTATCGCCTTGCTGTCGTCCTTGCTGAGCGGAATCGGCCTACCGGCCTGATCCTCAGCCGTCGGTGAGCTTGCTGACCGCGTCGTCCAGCCTGCGGCACAGGCTCATCAGCTCGTTGATGCCCAGCAGGGTGAGCGGCCGGTGGGTAGCGGGCCCGTCGGCAACCACGCAGAACGGGGTGGCGTCGCCGAGCGTGTCGCGGGTCTTCATCAAGACGCTGATCCCAGCCGAGCCCAGGAACTCGACCTTGGACAGGTCGACGATCAAGCCCTTCGGCTTTTTGGTGAGTGCGGCGTCGATCGCTTCGGATAGGCCGGGCGCGGTGAGCATGTCCACGCTTCCGCTGACGGACACCACCGCCAGTCCGTCGACGTCCGACTCATGGGCGCTGAAGTCGTCGTGGTCTGTTTGAGGTGGCGAACCTGACTCGGCGTGTTGGTTGTCAGCCATCATCGATCTCTCATTCCTTACGTGTGCCTGCGTGGAGTGCTCGTGACGCAGACATCGTTGGTAATGGCTGTCGACTCAACCCACGGACATGTCGACCTGTGCCGACGGACGCCGCGGACGGTCATATTGGACTCTTGTGCAGCAGAACGCCACGGCATCAGAAGACTAGCCGAAAGTGCGGCGACTGTCGTCGGAGGCCTACAGCGTGCCGATTCCCGATTGTGGGCTGAGGGCAAACCCCCAGTCGAGCAAGTTGCCGGCCTGATCCCAATAGGTCGGCCCGCCCTCGTGCACCAGCCCGTACATCATGGCCACCACCAAGCGGCGCCCACCGCGAGCCGCTGCGCCGACGAATGTCTTGCGTGCCGCGTCGGTGAAGCCGGTCTTGCCGCCGATTGCGCCCGGGTAACGCGACAGCAACTCGTCGTGGTTGACGATCGGGTGGTCGCCGCTATCGCTCGGAAAAACCGCCGACGGCTCGGCGGTGATCTGCGCGAACACCGGGTTGGCCATCGCCGCGCGGAAGATCACCGCCAGATCGTGGGCCGTTGACCAGCCCGATCCGCCGGGGCCGTCTAGGCCGGACGGCGTCGACGCGTGGGTGTTCACCGCGCCGAGCGACGCAGCCTTGGCATCCATCTTGGCCACGGTCGCGCCCTGTCCACCCAGCGCGTGCGCCAAAGTGTTGGCCGCGTCGTTGCCCGACACCAGCAGCAGACCATCGAGCAGTTGGCGCGTGGTGTAGGAGCGACCGGCCTTCACGCCTACGCAATTGCACTCGACCTGGGTGTCTGCGGTGTCGGCGACAACGGTCGAGTCCAGGCTCAGCTCGTCGAGGGCGACCAGCGCCAGCAGCACCTTGATAGTGCTCGCCGGCGGGTGGCGGACGTTCTCGTCACGGGCGGCCAGCACCTGGCCTGAATCGAGGTCGGCCACCAACCACGTCTGCGCCGGGCCATCGGGGATGGGCACCGAGCCGACCGGTTGCACGCCGGTGTCGGCCCACGCAGTTGCGCCGGTGCCGAGAAAGAAGACCGCAGCCGCGACTGCGGCGATCAGCATCCGCATGGCTAGGGACCATACCGGCCCGCGCGATCGGTCGCCGCGCCCGGCACATCAGCCCGGCTCCTCCTCGGCTTGCCGACCAAGCCGTATCGTCGCCGGGCGGGAGGTGTTCAATCAACCCATGTTGAGCCTCGCCGAAATCTCCGACCGGTTGGAAATCCAGCAGTTGATCACCGATTACTCCACCGCGATCGACACCCGCCGCTTCGACGATCTCGATGCTGTCTTCACCCAGGATGCCTACATTGACTACACCGCCCTCGGCGGGATCGAAGGCAACTATCCCGAGGTCAAAGCCTGGCTGGCGGAGGTACTGCCGAACTTCCCGATGTACGCGCACATGCTGGGCAACTTCTCGGTCCTCATCGACGGGGACACCGCATCGTCGCGGACAATCTGCTTCAACCCGATGGTGCTCGGCGGCGCCAAACAGCAGGTGATGTTCTGCGGCCTCTGGTACGACGACGAGTTCTCCCGTACCGCCGACGGCTGGCGGATGACGCGCCGCGTCGAAACCAAATGCTTCCAGAAAATCCTCTAGTGGCTGCCCGCGGTTGGGGTGAATTTCTGACTTAAGCCCTGGCTCTGGCACAATAGGCGGCTGTCCGTCGCGCGACCCACCACATACTTGCGGTGCTTGTTCGGCGGTCACACACGCGAGGCAAAACCGGATCCGGGCATTCCCGCCTGAATCGCTGAATTGCAGCGTGACATTCGTAGGAGATGTGGCTGCACCATGGCTGTGAAAATCAAGCTCACCCGGCTCGGCAAGATCCGCAACCCGCAGTACCGCGTCGCTGTCGCCGACGCGCGGACGCGGCGCGAAGGCCGGGCCATCGAGGTCATCGGCCGGTATCACCCCAAAGAGGACCCCAGCCTGATCGAGATCGACTCCGAGCGCGCCCAGTACTGGCTGTCGGTTGGTGCTCAGCCCACCGAGCCTGTTCTCAAGCTGCTGAAGATCACCGGTGACTGGCAGAAGTTCAAAGGACTGCCCGGCGCTGAGGGCCGGTTGAAGGTCGCGGCACCCAAGCCGAGCAAGTTGGATCTGTTCAACGCTGCCCTGGCCGCCGCCGACGGCGCCCCCGACACCGAGGCCGCTAAGCCGAAGCAGAAGAAGGCTCCGGCGAAGAAGGCCGCCGCCGAACCCGCCGATAAGGCCGCAGAAGCCGAAGTGGCCGCGCCGGCTGCTGAAGGTGCTGCCGCCGAGCAGGCCGAACCGGCAACCGAGAGCTGACCGCCGCCATGAGTACCGTCGTCGTCGACGCCGTCGAACACCTGGTCCGCGGGATTGTCGACAACCCCGACGATGTGCGCGTCGACCTGGTGACCAGCCGGCGCGGCCGGACCGTCGAAGTGCATGTACACCCCGAAGATCTCGGCAAGGTGATCGGTCGCGGCGGACGTACCGCGACCGCGCTGCGCACGCTGGTGGCCGGCATCGGTGGCCGCGGCATTCGTGTCGACGTGGTGGACACCGACCAGTAGCGGAGACGTCGCCGTGGAGCTGACAACCGGGCGTGTGGTCAAAGCGCACGGCGTCACCGGCGAACTTGTCGTCGACATTCGCACCGACGACCCGGAACGTCGATTCGCCCCGGGTTCGGTGTTGCGTGCAAAGGGACGGGATCGCCGCGAGGGCACCTACACCGTCGAGACCGTTCGCCCGCACGGCAGCCGCCTGTTGCTGCGGCTGGCAGGCGTAGCCGACCGCGACAGTGCCGACGCGCTGCGAGGCAGTGTGTTCCTGATCGACACAGCGGACCTGCCGCCGATCGACGAGGCGGACACCTACTACGACCACCAACTCGAAGGTCTTCTGGTGCGGACGACGGCGGGCGTCGAACTCGGCACTGTGACCGAGGTTTTGCACACCGCGGCCGGCGAGTTGCTGGCCGTCAAGCGCGACCAGGCGCCCGAGTTGCTGGTGCCGTTCGTCAGCGCCATCGTCATGTCAGTGTCGCTGGAGGACGGCGTCGTCGACATCGATCCGCCCGATGGTCTCCTGGATTTGGAGAGCTGAGCGCGCCGGTATGCGAATCGACGTCGTGACGATCTTCCCGTCTTATCTGGATCCGTTGCGGCAATCGTTGCCGGGTAAGGCAATCGAGTCCGGGCTGGTCCAGCTCGAAGTGCATGATCTTCGTCGCTGGACGCACGACGTGCATCGCTCGGTGGACGATTCGCCGTACGGCGGTGGGCCGGGAATGGTGATGAAGGCGCCGGTCTGGGGTGAAGCGCTCGACGAGATCTGTTCCAAGGAAACACTTCTCGTAGTCCCGACACCTGCCGGCAGATTGTTCACCCAGTCGACCGCTCAGCGGTGGGGCGGCGAATCGCATCTCGTGTTCGCCTGCGGCCGGTATGAGGGAATCGACCAGCGGGTCGCCGACGACGCCGGCACGCGGATGCGCGTCGAAGAGGTGTCCATCGGAGACTATGTGTTGCCGGGCGGGGAATCCGCGGCGCTGGTGATGATCGAGGCGGTACTGCGGTTGTTGCCCAGCGTCCTGGGCAATCCCGTATCGCACCAGGACGATTCGCACTCCGACGGGACACTTGAGGGGCCGTCGTACACCAGGCCGCCGAGCTGGCGTGGACTCGATGTCCCCGAGGTGTTGTTATCCGGTGATCACGCTCGCGTCGAAGCGTGGCGGCGTGCAGCATCCGAGCAGCGCACCCGCGAACGCCGTCCCGACCTGTGGCGGAAAGATCGGGGCTAGGCCGCACGTCATTTTATGGACGTACGTACCATTCACCCACGTCAAGGTGGGGTAGAAGAGAACCGCGATTCGCCGTGATTTCGCTGCGTGGGCCCGATCTGGCACAATTGACCAGTTGTCTCCAGCGGTTGCCGGCCGGCCGGCTCGCCACCGCCCACCGCGAGACTCCTAGATGTCCGAAAACATCGGCCGAGTTGCCTGCTCACCGCCTGTGGCGGGGGGCAGCGGCACGTGGCCGCGACCGCAAGGAAGTGTCTCCGAAATGAACACGCTGGACTTCGTCGACAAGACGTCGCTGCGCGACGACCTCCCGGCTTTCAGCCCCGGCGACACGATCAACGTGCACGTCAAGGTCATCGAGGGCGCCAAGGAGCGTATCCAGGTGTTCAAGGGTGTGGTGCTGCGCCGCCAGGGTGGCGGGGTCCGGGAGACCTTCACCGTCCGCAAGGAGAGCTACGGCGTCGGCGTCGAGCGGACCTTCCCGGTCCACTCGCCGAACATCGACCACATCGACATCGTGACCCGCGGTGCCGTCCGTCGCGCCAAGCTCTACTACTTGCGTGAACTGCGCGGCAAGAAAGCCAAAATCAAGGAGAAGCGCTGATTTTCAGCGCCCCGTCGGCGATTCTCCGGCGGCCGTGCCCAACAGCGCGGCGGCGCTGGCTACGCTGATGCCGTGACTGAAACGACCGACTCGTCTGAGGGTCAACCCGATTCCGGTACGGCCGATCCGAAAGTCGCGACAAACCCGCCGCCCATCCCGGAGCCGGACTCGGCTCACGCGGATGAGCACATTGGCAAAAAGCGGGCGGCACTGCGCGAAACCGTGCTCCTCGCGGTAATCGCCCTGGTGCTCTACTACGTCATGTTGACGTTCGTCGCCCGCCCATACCTGATCCCGTCGGAATCGATGGAACCCACGCTGCACGGCTGCTCGGGTTGCGTCGGAGACCGGATCATGGTCGACAAAGTCACCTTTCAGTTCAGCTCGCCGCACCCCGGCGACGTCATCGTCTTCAAAGGCCCGCCACCGTGGAACGTGGGCTACAAGTCGATTCGCTCGCACAACGCAGCGATCCGCTGGTTGCAGAACTCGTTGTCGTTCATCGGGTTCGTGCCGCCCGACGAGAACGACTTGGTCAAGCGCGTCATCGCGACGGGCGGCCAGACCGTGCAGTGCCGCAACAACACCGGGCTCACGGTCGACGGCAAGCGATTGAACGAGCCGTATCTGGATCCAGCCACGCTGAACGCCGACCCCGCCGTCTACCCATGCCTGGGGCCCGAATTCGGGCCCGTTCACGTCCCGCAAGGACGACTGTGGGTGATGGGAGACAACCGCACTCACTCGGCGGACTCCCGCGCCCACTGCACCAGCACTCCCGGTGACGCGATCAACGGACTGCTGTGCACCGGCGATCCGATGGCCGGCACGGTGCCGGTCGACAACGTGATCGGCAAGGCGAGGTTCATTGTGTGGCCGCCCTCGCGGTGGGGTGCCGTCCGTGCGGTGAATCCGCAGCAGAATCAGTAGGCATGGCCACTACCTGGCCGCCGCGGACGGTGATCCGCAAATCGTCGGGCCTGCGCACGCTGGAGTCCGCGCTCTATCGCAGCGGGCTCGGCCCGGTAGCCGGGGTGGACGAGGTCGGTCGAGGCGCCTGCGCCGGGCCGTTGGTGGTCGCGGCGTGTGTGCTGGGGCCCAGTCGGCTGGAAAGCCTTGCTGCTCTTGATGATTCGAAGAAGCTCACCGAGAAGTCGCGGGAGAAGCTGTTCCCGTTGATCCGCCGATACGCGCTGGCTTATCACGTGGTGTTCATCCCGTCGACCGAAGTCGACCGGCGCGGTGTGCACGTGGCCAACATCGAGGGGATGCGACGGGCGGTGGCGGGATTGTCGGTTCGCCCCGGCTATGTACTCAGCGACGGGTTCCGGGTACCGGGGCTTGCGGTGCCGTCGCTGCCGGTGATCGGTGGCGACGCCGCGGCGGCGTGTATCGCTGCGGCCAGCGTGCTGGCCAAGGTCAGCCGGGATCGACTGATGGTGGCGATGGAGGATGACCATCCGGGCTATGGATTCGCCGTGCACAAGGGCTACAGCACCGCGGCGCATTCGTCTGCGCTGCACGAGCTGGGCCCCTGCCCGGAGCATCGGTATTCGTTCATCAACGTGCGGCGGGTGGTTTCCGGATCGGGTGGTGTCCGGACCGTGGCGGAATGCCAACCTGACGGTTCATCCCGGCCGGTCGACGATTCAACCCAGCCGGTCGACGATGCGGGCCAAGGCTGGCCCGGTGAGGAGATCGGCAATTCAATCCAGTCGGGTGAGCAGATCCAAGATGAGTGGGGAAAGATGGACTTGGTCAATCGACCACGGAACGGAGAAGGACGGCTGAGCAGATGAGTGCCGAGGATCTCGAAAAGTATGAAACCGAGATGGAGCTCTCGCTGTACCGCGAATACAAGGACATCGTGGGACAGTTCAGCTACGTGGTGGAAACCGAGCGCCGGTTCTATCTGGCAAACAGCGTGGAAATGGTTCCACGCAACGCCGACGGCGAGGTCTACTTCGAGCTGCGGCTGTCCGATGCCTGGGTGTGGGACATGTACCGGCCGGCTCGGTTCGTCAAGCAGGTGCGTGTCGTGACATTCAAAGACGTCAACATCGAAGAAGTTGAAAAGCCCGAGCTGCGTCTGCCCGAGTAGGGTGCCGGCGCGCTACAACCGGTCGTCATCGTCGAATTTCGGCTTGCCGCGGTTGTCGATGACCGAGCGCGCCACATCGGCCAGCTTGATGTTCAGATCCTGCGAATACCGGCGCAGCATGTCGAACGCGCTTTGCTCGTCGACGCCGTGGAGCACCATCATCATCCCCACGGCCTTGCCGATCTCACGGTTGGACAGCAGCCCGCGCCGCAAGGTGGAGACGTCCTCGCCTTGCGCGATGGCGTTGATCGCGACGCTGGCGAATGACGCCAGCACGATGGCCTGCCCGGCGGATTCGGTATTGAAGACGCCCGCGGTGTCGCTGAACAGGTTGAGGGCACCGGTTTTGCGTTTGTCCACCAGGATGCGAAAACCCATCGCGCCGCGCACGGGGGTCTCGGCGACAATCCGTTTCGCCAATTGGGGCCACTGATTCGGAGTGGTCAGGTCGGTTTCGACCTGCGGCGTCTCTTCTTCGATCGCGTCGACGCACGGTCCGTCGCCGGCCTGGCGTTCCATGTCGTCAATCCGGTACGCAATGCTGTCGCTGGCGCCGACGGTCACGTAGCGACCGTCTCGGCGCACCAGCAAACTTGCGCGATCGCACCCATTGACTACCAGCGTCGCGGCGACGCAGATGGCCGCGTAGACCTGGCCGGCTTCCGAGCCCTGATAGATGATCTCAGCCAGCGCGGAGAACACCGTGGCGGGGTCTGCTGCCGTCGGTTGCTTTTCAGGAGTGATGTCTGCCTCTTCTGCCACGTCGTTCATCTTTCAAGCGGTTTCGTTCGCTGATCACTGTATCGACATTCGGTGTGACTACAGCGATGAACTACGGCAATCGGACGCGATGTAGCGCCCGTCAAGATTCCGTAAGCGAGCGCAAAGATCCCGTTAGGAGGACGACGGGGCAGCTACGCCATCGGTTACGAATAGCCCGTGACAGATTTGGCTGCCGAACAGAAGATCGCGCCGTCATTCATCGACGGGTGGAAGCGAGCTGTCCTCGGCAAGCCGATGATCACGGATGACCTTGCGCACGAAAAACTATCGAATCCTGTTGCGTTGGGCGCACTTTCGCCGGACGCGATTTCCTCTACGGCGTATGGTCCAGAACAGATAATGGTCGAATTGATGCCGGCTGCGGGGATGGCGGCGTTTGTCTTGTTGCTTCCGATCACCGGTGTCATCTTGTTGATCCTGTTCTTGGTGACCGCGTCATATCGCCAGGTCGTGATGGCCTACACCCGGGCCGGCGGCTCCTACATCGTGGCCAGGGACAACTTCGGGCCCCGGATCGCACAGGTCGCGGCGGCGGCGTTGTTGATCGATTACGTGGTCACCGTGGCCATCCAGTGCGCGGCCGGCACGGTGGCGGTCGCCTCGGCCATCCCGTCGCTGGGCCCCTACAGCCTGCAAATCAGTGTGGCTGCGGTGCTGGTGTTCTCCTTCGCCAACCTTCGCGGGCTGCGGGAGGCGGGCCGGACGTTCGCGGTGCCGACGTACTGGTTCATCGCCATGCTCACGCTGATGGTGCTGGTCGGCATCGTGCGTGAGATATTCGGAGGCTTGCCGACCTACGATCCGGCCCACCTCGATGGGGCGGTCCCGCTCGGTAACGGAAATGGCCTGGTGATGGGGGCGACAGTCCTGGTGATACTGCGGGCGTTCGCCAACGGCGGCTCGTCGCTCACCGGGGTCGAGGCGATTTCCAACACCGTCAACCTGTTCCGGAAGCCCGAAGGTCACAACGCGCGCCTGGTGTTGACCGTCATGGCCTCGATCCTGGGGTTGTTGTTGGCCGGTGTGGCGTGGTTGGCATTCGTGACCCATGCGACTCCGTACACCGCGGGATATCCGTCGGTGCTTTCGGAGATCGGCCGGGCGGTCTTCGGTAACGGCGTGATCGGCAACGTCTTGTATTTCTCGTTGCAGGCGGCGAGCGCAGCCATCTTGTACAACGGCGCCAATACCAGCTTCAACGGCTTTCCGGCGCTGACTCACTTTGTCGCCGAGGACCAATTTTTGCCGCGGCAACTGATGAAGCGCGGTCACCGGCTGGTGTTCTCCAATGCCATCATCCTGCTGACCGTGCTGGCGGTGGCGCTTTTGGTCGCCACCGGAGGCTCGGTCAACGCGCTGGTGCCGATGTTCGCGATGGGCGTGTTCACCGCGTTTTCGATGGCCGGGTATGGCATGACCAAACACTGGCTGACCCATCGTGGGCCGGGGTGGCGCCGCAAGCTGGTGATCAACCTGTCGGCGGGCATCTTGTCGACGAGCGTGGTGGCGATCTTCGCGATCGCGAAATTCGACGAGGGCGCCTGGCTGGTCGTGGTGGTCTTCCCACTTCTGGTGTTGATGTTGATGCGGCTCAACCGGCAGTACCGCGCCGAGGCCTCGGCGCTCGAGATTTCGCTCAGCGATCGGCACGACCTGCTGAGGCACACACGGCACCGGGTCTTGGTTCTCATCGACTCCGTCGACTTGGCCGTGATCGAGGCAATGCGGTACGCCAAAGGATTGGACGCAGATGAACTGACCGCGGTTCACTTTGTCTTGGACGAGGCTCGAGCGGCGCGGTTGCAGGTCCGGTGGCAGCATTTCGGCTTCGACAGCGAATTGCGCGTACTCGACTGTCCCGACCGCAACCTCAGCCATGCAGCCGAGCGTCTCGTCGCGCAGATCCACGACGAATTCCCGGATGCCACCGTCACGGTGTTGTTGCCGCGTCGGATGTACTCGCAGCTGGGAGGACGGTTGCTGCACGACCGCACCGCCGACAACCTGGCCCGGGTGATCAGCAGGATCCCGGGTGCGAGCGCCCAAATTGTGGCCTACGACGTGGGATCGCGGGTCGCCGCGGCGCTTCGAAACCCCAAAGGCGATGGTGCTGACCGATCGCCCGAATCCGCCGGAAAATCGCAGACGACGACGCCGGTGCTCTGACCCTTGCCTGCCCAGACCGACCGGCGCGGGGCGACCTTGATAATCAGCTGAGAATAAGCGTCGCTACCACCTACTTGGCTCCGCTCCTTGGAACTGGAGCCGCTACCCTCACGGGCGTAAGTATCGCGTAAAGATTCTTTACTGTGAGGGCGGGGAAGAGCATCACTGTGGTAGCGCTGCCTGACGAGCACAAGGCCCCGTCGACTTTCACCGACGCGTGGAAGCGGTTTTTCTTGGGAAAGCCGTTGATCAATGAGGACCTCGAGCACGAGAGTCTGTCGAATCCCGTTGCGCTAGGCGCTCTTTCACCCGACGCGGTCTCATCGACCGCCTATGGTCCCGAGCAGATCCTGATCGAGCTGTTACCTGCCGCCGGCATCGCGGCGTTCACGCTGATCCTGCCGCTCGCCGGCGTCATCCTGTTGATCCTGGCGCTGGTCACCGCGTCATACCGGCAGGTGGTGATGGTTTACACCCAGCGCGGCGGCTCGTATGTGGTGGCGCGCGCGAACTTCGGGCCCAAGATCGCGCAACTCTCGTCGGCGGCACTGCTGATCGACTATGTGGTCACAGTCGCCATCCAGTGCTCGGCAGGCACGGTAGCGGTGGTCTCCGCGGTACCGCGTCTGGGCCCGTACCACCTGGAGATCACAGTGGGCGCGTTACTGCTGATCTCTTTCGGCAACCTGCGCGGCATGAAGGAGGCCGGCCGGCTGTTCGCCGTTCCGGTGTATGCGTTCGCGACGATGATGACGGCGCTGATCGTGACCGGCGTGGTCCGCGAAATCTTCGGGGTCCTGCCCAGATACGACCCGGAACACATCGTCGGGGCGGTACCGATCCATCAAGGCAACGGCTTCATCATGGGCGCGACGATCCTGGTGTTGCTGCGGGCGTTCGCCAACGGTGGCACCTCGTTGACCGGTGTCGAGGCGATCGCGGACGCGGTCAACGTCTTCCGCCAGCCGCAGGGGCCCAATGCCCGCAAGGCGCTGACCGCGATGGCGTGCATGCTCGGTTTCCTGCTGCTCGGCGTCATCTGGCTGGCCCACATCACCCACGCGACTCCATACTCCGCCGGATATCCGTCGATGCTGTCCGAGATCGCCCGAGCGGTCTTTGGTAGCGGGACCATCGGGAACGTTCTGTTCGCCCTGTTACAGGCGGCGAGCGCGGCGATCCTGTTCTTCGGCGCCAACACCAGCTTCAACGGTTTTCCAGCGTTGACCAGCTTCGTCGCCGAGGACAGCTTCCTGCCGCGGCCAATGATGAAACGCGGCCACCGCCTGGTGTTCTCCAATGCCATCATCGTGCTGACCGTGGCGTCGACCGTGCTGGTGATCGTCACCAACGGCTCGGTCGACGCCGTCGTGCCGCTCTACGCCATGGGTGTCTTCATGGGTTTCTCGATCTGCGGTTATGGTATGACCAAATATCACCTGGGACATCGTGATTCGGGCTGGCGCCGTAAACTGGCGATCAATCTTTCCGCGGCTATTTTGTCGACGACGGTGGTGCTGATCTTCGCAGTTGCGAAGTTCACCGAGGGTGCCTGGCTGGTGGTCGTGGTCTTCCCAATTCTGGTGTTCGCCCTTATGCGGCTCAACCGCCAATATCGTTCCGAGAGCTCGGTTTTGGAGATGTCGCGCACGCAGCCGGCCACGTTCGACAAGCACGATCGGCATCGGGTATTCGTCTTCGTGGATCACTTCGACTTCGCGACGGTCGAGGCTTTGCACTACGCCGCCGGCCTGCATGCCGAGCAGCTGGCCGCGGTGCACTTCGTGATCGACACTCTGCACGCGTCGCGCCTGCAGCAGCGCTGGGGGCACTTCGAGGACGACATCCCGCTGCGGATGGTCGAGTGCCCGGATCGCAACCTCGGCCGCGTCGCACAGGAGCTCGTCTGTCAAGAGCTCAACAACAATTCAGACATCAAGGTAACGGTTCTGTTGCCGCGCCGCACTTACGCACCACTGGTGGGCAGGCTGCTGCATGATCGGACCGCCGACAAGATGGCCGGTGCCATCAGCCGAGTCGAAGGCGCGAGCGCCCAAATTGTGGCCTACGATGTGAGTTCCAAGATCGCGCAGGCAGCTGCGACGGCCCGCACCGGGAAAGAGGAAGCTCGCGTTTCACGTTGAGCACGCTCGCGTGACTATGTGTGCGCGTGCGAGTTGATAATTCACTGAGAATCGTTGCTGGTAGCACCAGAACCGCTAACGTTCACGACGTAGATGTTTGGTCGGTAGAGGTGAACCGCAGGGCAGGGAAGCCATCACTGTGACAGTTCCAGCTGAAGCGGACAAAGCTCCGTCAACGTTCGTCGATCGCTGGAAACGTCTTGTCCTGGGAAAGCCGCTGATCAACGAGTCTCTCGAACATGAGAGCTTGTCGAATACCGTTGCACTGGGCGCGCTTTCGCCGGATGCGATTTCGTCCACCGTCTACGGGCCCGAGCAGATCATGGTCGAGTTGCTGCCGGCGGCGGGAATGGCGGCCTATGTGCTGGTACTGCCGATCGCCGGTGTGATCTTGTTGATCTTGGCGTTGGTGACAAGTTCGTATCGCCAAGTGGTGATGACTTACACCCAGCGGGGCGGCTCGTATGTTGTGGCGCGAGCTAACTTCGGCCCGCGGATTGCGCAGATCTCGTCGGCGGCGCTGTTGATCGACTATGTGGTCACCGTGGCAGTGCAATGCGCGTCGGGCACGTTCGCGGTGGTATCCGCGGTACCGTCGCTCGGGCCCTACCACTTGGAAATCACTGTGGCGGCATTGCTGCTGATCTCATATGCCAACCTGCGCGGGATGAAGGAGGCGGGCCAGATCTTCGCGGTGCCGGTGTACTCGTTCATCATCATGCTCGTGGTGATGATCGTGACCGGCGTCGTTCGCCAAATCTTCTGGGGTTTACCGCAATACGATTCACAGCACATTGTCGGCTCGGTGCCGGTCCATCAGGGCAACGGGCTGATCATGGGCGCGACGGTACTGATCATGTTGCGGGCATTCGCCAACGGCGGCACGTCGCTGACCGGGGTCGAGGCGATTGCCGACGCGGTGAATGTCTTTCGACAGCCGCAGGGCCCTAACGCCCGCCGGGTGTTGACGAGGATGGCGTGCATTCTGGGGTTTCTGCTGGTGGGTGTCATCTACCTGGTGCACGCCACCCATGCCACTCCGTACATCGCCGAATATCCCTCGATGCTGTCCGAGGTCGGCCGCGCGGTCTTCGGCCACGGCTTGATCGGCACGATAATGTATGCCCTCCTTCAGACGGCGAGTGCGGCCATTCTGTTCTTCGGGGCCAACACCAGCTTTAACGGGTTTCCTGCGTTGACCAGTTTTGTCGCCGAGGACAGTTTCTTGCCCCGGCCAATGATGAAACGTGGTCACCGCCTGGTGTTTTCCAACGCCATCATCATTCTGACCGCGCTGGCGGTGACATTGGTGATAGTCACTGGCGGCTCGGTCGACGCGGTGGTGCCGCTGTTTGCCATGGGCGTGTTCACCGGATTCTCGATGGCCGGTTACGGGATGACCAAGTACAACATGGCTCAACGTGCACCCGGTTGGCGAGGCAGGGTGGTGGTCAATCTCTCCGCGGCGATCTTGTCGACGATCGTGGTGTTGATCTTCGCGGTCGCGAAGTTCACGGAGGGCGCATGGCTCGTGTTGGTGGTCTTCCCGATTCTGGTGTTCGGTCTGATGCGACTCAACCGCCAATATCGCGCCGAGAACTCCGTTCTGGAGAACTTGGTCACCGAGCGTCAGGAGGTGGCGAAGCATCCGCGTCATCGTGTCGTCATCTTGGTCGATCACTTCGACTTCGCGACGATCGAGGCCTTGCATTACGCACGCGGGCTGCATGCCGACCATCTGGAGGCGGTCCACTTCGTGATCGATGCTATGCATGCCGCGCGACTGCAGCAGCGCTGGCAGCATTTCGGGGACGAGATCCCGCTGCGGATGATGGATTGCTCGGATCGTCACCTGAGTCGGGCGGCGCGAGAGATGGTCTGGCAGGAGATACACGATCATTCGGACACCAAGGTGACGGTGCTATTGCCGCGTCGGACGTATCCACCGCTGGTAGCGCGGCTGCTGCATGACCGCACCGCCGACAAACTGGCCCAAGCTATCAGCCGGGTCGAGGGAGCAACCGCGCAAATCGTCGTCTACGACGTCGGATCTCGCATCGCCCAAGCGATGACAGGGGTCCGCTCGGATAGCGGAGATGCCGCCGTAACACCCTGAGCTCGTTCGTTATTCGAGCGACGTCAGGCGCTGCTGTGTCTCGCTTCTTCGAGGTCTAAGTCCCTTTCGATGGTGCGCAACAGCGTCGCATTGATGCGGCCGTCTCGCCTCAGCGATAGCAATACTGATCTCTCGACGCCGATCAGGTTCAACCGCAACGCCCGATACCGCGCCGTCTCCTGGGCGTCGTCGGACTCGTCGTCGCTCGGCGGGCCGAACTCCAGGCGCCGCACCCTGGCCTGATACAGCGAGCGGGCGGATTTGGTGGCCTCGTCGGCAGCGTCGGCGTGCTGCGGATCGTCCAGCCATGTCAAGGCGGCGCGGGCCGCTTTCAGCCGGGCTTTGTTCTCCGCGCTATCCAGATTCTCTGCCCGCAGGTCGAGTCGCCGCAGCAGCCAGGGCAGGCTGGTGCCCTGGATGAGCAGGCTCGCCACGATCACCGACGCGGCGACGACGATCACCAGGTCGCGATCGGGAAATGGTCTTCCGTCGGCGAGCCGCAGCGGGATCGCGAGCGCGGCTGCCAGCGACAAGCCACCGCGCATGCCTGCCCACGCCACGACCACGCGTTCCCGCCACACCGGTGCATCGGTTGCGCGGCGCCCGAACAATCGTGCGGTAACCGGACCGGACAGCATCCACACCAGCCGCGACGCGATCACGACGACTACCACTGCCGATATCGCTGCCACGACCTGGGCGGCGGGGATCCCCGGCACCCAGTGCAACGACCGCCACAGTTCCATGCCGACCAGGGTGAAAAGCACGGCATTCAGGAGAAACACCAGAACGTCGAGAAAGGCGAAGGCCTGCAATCGCGCACCGGGCGTGTAGATGGCACTGAGGTGTGAACCCACATAGACGCCTGCGGCCACCGTCGCCAGCACCCCGGACACATGGACACCTTCGGCGAGCACGTAGGTGATGTAAGGCGTCACCAACGACAGCGAGATTTCCAGCAGTGAGTTATCAATTCGCCGCCGTACCTGTACGGCAAGCCAACCGACGGCCACGCCCAACGCAGCGCCGCCGGCCGGGGCGGCCAGCAGCGTCACCACCAGCGGACCGGGCCGGACCGCCCCGACCATCGCGGCGCCCACCGCGCCGGTGTAAAGCACCAAAGCGGTGCCGTCGTTCGTGAGACCCTCGCCCTCGACGATCGTGGCCAGCCGTTCCGGGACGTCCAGTCGCGCGAAGACGGAGGTCGCTGCGACCGCATCTGTCGGCGCCACCACCGCGCCGGCCACCACCGCCACCGCGAGCGGCACGCCTGCGATGCCCACTAAAACGCCTGCGACCGCGGCGGTCGTGACCAACACAAGGCCCACCGACAACAGACCGATCGGCCGCGCGCTGGCCCGAAGATCGTCTGGCGCAATGAAATACGCCGCGTAATACAGCAGCGGCGGGAGGAACAGATAAAACACCACCTCGGGCGCGAGGGTCGGCACGTTGACCCACGGCAGCCAGGCGAGAATCGCACCGAGCCCTACCAGCAAGACGGGGTACGGCACACCGATGCGCTCGGCCAGCCACACCGCGGCGATGGCCGCCAACGGTCCGCAGATCAGCAGGACGCCGTAACCCGCCGGATTCACAACCGCACCTCCCTGGTTTTACCCTAGAGGCGTCAGCCCAGGAAGCGCCGCTTCTGCTCGGTGACCTCCTCGGTAGTCAGCAGCCCGGACTCGGCCAACTTGCTCAACAGCGATTGCGCCCGCGTGGCGAGCTCTTGTAGTTCGGTCGCAATCGCGGTGACCGCATCCTGCTGCGGCTGCGGTGACGTCGTCAGATTTGGCCGCGGCGTGATCCGCACTCGCTCATTGCCACGTCCGGCCGACGCGGTGCTGCCGACCGCACCGCCCGCCGCACCGGCCAGGCCCATGCTGCTGAACAGATTTCCGGCCCCGCCGACCTCCGGAGCTGCGGCCGCGCTGGTGATCGGCAGTGTGTAGGCGGCCGGGCGGAGTTCGGGTGCCGCGACTGTCCACGCCGACGGCACCGACAACCGGCCGACGGTGTTTGCCTGGCCCAAGCCGGCGCTAACGGATGCCGTCGATGCGTCCGACGGTGCGGCCACGCTGCCTTGGCCGTTGAAGAACCAATTCGGCAGGTTGGCGGCGCCGGGTCCATAGCCTGTAAACGGTCCCTTCCCGGCATAGAAGTCACGGTCGGCGTTGATCGAGAAGCCGCGGAAGTTGGTGTAGATCCCAGTAAACCCCGTCGAGATGCTCGTCGCCGAGGAGCCGATAGAAGTCACGCCGATGGGGAGTTCAAGGAGCGTCAGCGCGGGCGCGATCGCGCTGAGCAGATCAGTCACCGGGTCCGCTGAAACCGCCGCCGACGAGGTCGCGAGTCCCTGTAACGCCTGGGGTACCGCATTGATCAGCCGCGTGCCGTTCGACACGACCGACTGCGTCGCCGCCGCTTGTTGTGCTCCGCCCGCCGGGTTGGTCGTGGGTGGTGGCGAGGCGAACGGCGTCAGCGTCGAGGCCGCTGCGGCCGAGCCTGCGTAGCCGTACATCGCGGTAGCGTCCTGGGCCCACATCTCGGCGTAGTGGACTTCGGTTGCCGCGATAGCCGGGGTGTTCTGTCCGAGCAGATTGGTGGCGATCAGCGTCATCAGCAGACTGCGGTTGGCCGCGATCACCGCCGGCGGCACCGTCATCGCGAACGCGGTCTCATACGCCGCGGTGGTCGCGCGGGCCTGGGCCGCGGTCTGCTCGGCTTGGGCGCCTGTTGCGGTCATCCATTCCAGATACGGGGTGATCGCCGCGGTCATCTCCGCCGACGACGCGCCCAGCCAGGGCCCACCGGTCAGCTCCGAGATCGCCGCCCGGTACGACGTCGCGGTGGACGCAAGCTCGGCGGCCAGCGCATCCCAGGCTGAGGCGGCTGCCAACATCGGACCCGAGCCGGGGCCGGCATACATCCGAGCGGAGTTGATTTCAGGTGGTAAGGCTGCGAAATCCATTGTTCTGTCCTGACTTAACTAGCTGTCGCGGCGTTTGCGGCTTCGGTGGCCGCATAGGACAGCGCGTTGGTTTGCAAGGTGCTGACAAGTTGCTGATGGATCGCATCGGCCTGGGCGCTGATCGCCTGATACATCTGCGCGTGGACGGCGAATTGGGTGGCTGCCAGTGCGGATACCTGGTCGGCGGCGGCCGGGACTACACCCGTCGTGGGCGCCGCGGCAGCGCAGTTCTGCGCGCTCATGTTCGCGCCGATGCCCGCAAGGCTGGCGGCGGTGGCGCTCAGCGCCTCGGGTTGGGTCGTGACATATGACATCGGACTTCCTCTCCATGGGTATTACAAGCGAATGTAGACACGCGAATATCACACGCCAGCAGGTGAATTCGTTGAATGGGCCGCAAAACGGTGGTACCTGGACTCACGGTTGCCACCCGCCTTCTATCCAATGCGGTCGGGTAGAAGCCATCAGCCGTACGGCGGTTCACAGGCGAGCTTCATCGCCTGAACGCGATGTTAATGACGGTTGAATACCAGAGCAACGCGGCGCGCATGTTCATTGGGGATTACTACGTAACTGGGGATAACCGGCCGTTGTTCGGCGGTGATCGGTGCGCGGCGGATATCGGAGTCGGTGCCCTGCAACAGGGTGGCGGCATGACGATGTTGACGCGAGCCGAAATCGGGGCCCTCGGCGAGCGGTTGGCAGCCGAGCACCTGACCGGTATCGGCCTGCGGATCGTGGCCCGCAACTGGCGCTGCCGCTACGGCGAACTGGATGTGATCGCCGTCGACCCGGTCATCGACACGGTGGTATTCGTTGAGGTCAAGACCCGCACCGGGGACGGCTTCGGCGGCCTCGCGCAGGCGGTGACCGAGCAGAAGGCACGCCGCCTGCGTCGCCTGGCCGGGATCTGGCTGGCTGCTCAAGACCAGCGATGGGCGGCAGTCCGTATCGACGTGATCGGCGTGCGGATCGGCCGACGTCGCACGCCGGAACTCACACACCTGCAGGGCGTGGGCTGATGGCGCTCGGACGCGCGTTCTCGGTCGCGGTCTTAGGGCTGGATGGTCAGATCGTCGAGATCGAAGCCGACATCACATCCGGCCTACCCGGCGTGCATCTGGTGGGCCTGCCCGACGCCGCGCTGCAGGAGTCCCGCGACCGCGTCCGCGCCGCGATCACGAACTGCAACAACAAGTGGCCGATGTCGCGCCTGACGCTCGCACTGTCACCGGCAACGCTGCCGAAAATGGGATCGGTATATGACCTCGCGCTCGCTGCCGCGGTGTTGTCGGCCCAGCGGAAAAGGCCATGGCGTGCACTGCAAACCGCGGTGGTGCTCGGCGAGCTGGCGTTGGACGGGCGGGTCCGGCCGGTACGCGGGGTGCTGCCGGCGGTGCTTGCGGCCAAGGGCGCCGGCTGGGGCGTCGCGGTGGTTCCGGTCGAGAACCTTCCCGAGGCCAGCTTGGTCGACGGCATCGAGGTCTGGGGTGTGCGCACGCTGGCGCAGTTGCTGGGCTGGCTCAATGGTTCGGCGCACCTGGATGAGCCGATCAGCGGGTCGCTTCCCGAGGCGGAACCGCTTGCGGATCTGGCCGACGTGGTGGGCCAGGCCCAGGCGCGATACGCGGTCGAGGTCGCCGCTGCCGGATCGCATCACCTGATGCTGACCGGGCCGCCCGGCGTAGGTAAAACGATGCTGGCGCAACGACTTCCGGGGCTCCTTCCGCCGCTGTCAGACGGCGAGTCGCTGGAAGTCACCGCGATTCATTCAGTGGCCGGCCTGCTCTCGGACGCCACGCCGCTGATCACCCGGCCGCCATTCGTGGCGCCGCATCACAGTTCCAGCGTCGCGGCACTCGTCGGTGGCGGTTCGGGAATGGCGCGGCCAGGCGCCGTCAGCCGGGCGCACCGCGGGGTGCTGTTTCTCGACTTAACTCATGCGTGCTCGACTGTGTGTAACGTACGCAGTTTCAATGCGGGCAGGACGTCAACGTGCGTTAACCATTGCCTACGAATTTGGGTGGATCGTAGGAATACTGCTGAGGGGTGCCGTCATGCCGGGCAAGTTGGTCGTCGCGGATATCAGGGTGCAACAGATCTCGCGGAGGAATGCGAGTAGGGCGTACACGGTGTTGACCGAGGATGGGCGAATCTATGGCATTGCCGATAGCTATTTGCGGACATGCTCAGGCGGCACGGACCGTACCTACGCGTATCTCCTTGTGGACCACTTGCGTTGGCTTCGCTTCGAGAACTTGACGACGGAGTCGGTGTCGGTGCGGGACCTGCAGCGTTACATGGGGGCCGTTGGGGCTGCCTACGCGGGGCCGTTCGGACGCCCGTGGCGCGGTGGGAAGCGTCCGTATGGGCAAAGCACGCTGATGACGACGGCCGCGTGTTTGAAAGGCTTCTATCTTCACCAGGCTTCGAAGGGAATCCGCAAAGACGTCGCCGACGAACTCAAGCAGGTCCGTTTGCCTACCTTGGCTGATCGGCAAAGAGCATTTCTGGGGCACACTCTCATCGAAGTGGCATCTAATCCTTTGACTCCCAAAACGGCTGTACGGCAGAGGCATCCCAAGCTTCCGCCGGAGAACGCGCGTGACATCGTGATCGCGGCGGCATCGACGGCACGGGACAGAATGGTTGTCAGCTGGCTGGCCGATGGCGGATTCCGGCTGGGGGAACTTTGCGGACTACATTTGATGGATCTGCATTTGCGGGAGAACGCAAATTGCGGACAGTGCCGGTCGCGGCACGTTCATATCTGTCATCGGGACACCAATCCCAACGGCGCCAGGGCAAAGGCCAAGCATTCCTGGAGAGTCGAGAGTGGGGTTGTCGTGGGTGGACTCATCCGACGAGTCAGTCCCTCGATGGTCCATACCTACTTCGAGTACATGACTACCGAGTATCCCGCCGGGGTCGAACATGGGATGCTTCTGGTTCAACTCACAGGTGCGGGATGCGGACAACCTTGGTCGCCGGCAGCAGCGCGAGCAATGTTGGCGTCTGCGAGCGGCCGCGCCGGCATCGGCAAGGTGCGCCCGCACTCGTTTCGCCACCAATTCGCCACTGACATTCTGAACGCGTCTCGCGGCAACACCCTGATCGCCCGTGACGCGGGTGGTTGGTCGTCGGCGACGACAGTGGAAGAGATCTACGGCCATATCGAGGTCGACGATCCGTTGTTCAGCGCGGTACTCGAAACTGTCTGGGGAACTGCATGATTCCGCTGACATTACTGTCGGCTGACCACGAATCCCGTGTTTCGCGGGACCGAGGAGAGTTGCTATCGGCGATCATTTCCGCACCCGGCTTCGACGCGGTGTTTCGGCCTGATGTCATCCACATCCCCCGTGATCACGCAATCTTTGGGTGGGCATGTGGCGTGAACAGATGTGCTCGACCGAGACGGACGAGCACGACGAAACTGTGTACAAATCATGATGAGGCCTGGCTTGAAGCCGAGCGCTCGGGCGCCACGATGGGGACCTACCTGAAGACTGCGCTTCCACTAAAGGCGACGATGGGCGCCAACGTGCATACGTGTCACATCTGCGGCGACCGCCCCGCGTTCAACGCCGAGACCAGGCTGTGCAAACGCCACCATCGGCGATGGTACTTGTACGAAAAGAGCGCTGACGAAATGGAATTCGACGAATGGCTCTGCACGCAAGAACCTTTCGTTAGCTACGGGACGTGTCTCTGCACAGCCTGCATCGACTTGGCGGCATCGCCCCTAGGATTCTGTCACCAACACGAAGACCGGTATCGGCAGGCGGGAAAACCTGGAGGTGCCGTTCTACCATGGCAGTGGGCTGTAAACCTCGAGCCGCATGGTCATCCCGTGCCTGTGACGTACGACGACCTGAAGCTCTTCCGCCGTTGGTGCGATGAAGCTAACCCCGTGCTGCGCAACGGTGTCGTGAATCTGACGGGTATGCGCCCTCTGATCAAGGCGGAGTTCAAATGGGGGATGTTCGCCCATACCCAGAATGCCGACCCAACGAGCTGGGAACTCTTTGAGATTCAGCGTCTTGCCAATGTGTGCCGGCGCAACAGATATTCGTCGTTGTATGACCATGATGGTGTCTGGACAGACGCCGAGCATCAGGCAATCCTCGATCCCCGGGTCACGATGATTGGACGTGAGATCATCGAAGGTCTGCGCGTCGTGTATTACAGTCCAGCAGACACCAAGGCCGCCGGATTCATCGAGACCGACCACTTCGGACGCCGATTTCCCGTGGCGCGGAGCAAGTTTGATCTCTCTGCAGTACCACAGGTATGGCTACGGGACCTGCTGTGGGAGCACCTCGCCGAACTATTGCGCTCCGAACGTGGTCCGAAGCGGCGCGGTACATTCGACAACCTGCGACGTGCCGCAATCGAACTCGGCGCGTATCTGGATTTCAACGCGCCTCAAAATGGAGCTATTCCGCAGTTGCTGACTGTCGAGCACGCACAAGGATTCGCCGCCGACCAGCGGCATAGGGAACGACACAGCCTGCCGTCGCTTGTCGTGACGGGGCCCGGCGGCAAGCCATCGACCGTCACGACAGTCACCCGCCGAATCGTATTCAACGCGATCCGACAACTCCTCTACCGCGCATTGGAATCCGGCCGGGCCGCAGAGCTCGGACTTCCCCGCACATTTGTCGTCGAATTCCCCAAAGCAGGACCAGATCCCAAACGATCTCGCAGCCCATTTAGCGATGACGTCGCCAAGGCCCTTGCCGATGACACCAACCTGCAAGCCTTCGCAGCCACGTACGACCCGTATGACCGAGGCCTACGCGACGTGTGGGAGGCCATCGTCGTCACCGGTCGGCGTTGCAGCGAAGTCCTACAACTACGCCTAGATTGCATCGGCCGCTACGGCCAGTTTCCGATGCTCTGGCACGACCAAACCAAGGTCGGAAACTACAACGAAGGCATCCGCATTCCCGAAACGCTGTTCACCCGGATCGAGAGACGCCGCACCACGACCATCGCCCGGTTCGAACGCCGACAAGGCCGCCAACCCACACGCAGCGAGCGTTCCGCAATGGCGCTGTTCCCTTCGAATGTCCGCAACCGCAACGAGAATCGCTCCATCTCCTACGGATTCTTCAGCCACAGCTTCAAACAGTGGGTCGACGAGCTGGAACTACCTTCAGCCGTGCCCCACCAGGCACGGCACACCCTGGCCACCAACCTCCTGCGGGCTGGCGCTAGCCTGACCCACATCCGGCGATATCTCGGACAGGTCAGCGACCGCATGGCCGAGCACTACGTCACAGTGTCTCATTCAGACCTCGAAGACATCCTTCAGACCGTGTGGGTATCGGGTCCAGCGACTGTCGACCCAGGAATCTTATTGTCGGATAATGCAACTCCACTCACGAAAGAGCAAGCTGCGGCAATCGCCGTCGATCTGTCACGGCGCAGCACACCCGCCGAAGGCGGCTTCTGCACTTTCCAGCCGGTAGTCAACGGATCGGCATGCCCCTGGAACCTGGACTGCCACAACTGCGACAAATTCGTGATGTCCGGCGCGGACTTACTTTACTGGCGCCGCAAGCAGGAACAGTGGAGATCCATCGCAGAACGCGCACCCGATGACGCTACCGCTGACTATCTGCACCAAGTCTTTGAACCCACCGCGAGGGCCATCGCCGGACTGGAGAAGGCCCTCGCCGGACTCGGTCTACTTGACCAAGCTCTCACACTCGACCTCCGTCGCCCGCAGGACTACTTCCACCGCGTGTGGAATACAAACTTCCTCACCACCAGCCTCGAGGCGCTTGCAGGACATCATGAGCAAGCCGCAATGGGGTCAGCGTGAAGAAATCGTCGGCGAGTCGCACAGCGGCAGCAACCGCTGCGCGTCGCTCAGCGGCATTAACCATGCTTACGCGACTAGAGAAAGCGTTGCGCCAGATCACAACTGAGGGCGCCGACGTCAGCGTCGCCGCTATCGCCCGCCGGGCACATGTCTCCCGAACGTTCCTGTATCAGAATCTGACCGCGCGTCAGCTGGTTGCAGATTTCATGACTGACGTCGATGACAACCGGCACCGCGCTGTCGCTGAGAGATCCAAACTGGCTGAAGCATCGTGGCGGGAACGTGCACTCAACGCCGAAGACAGCTTGCGCTGTTCTCACCGCGAGATCGCCAGTCAACGCAACACGATCGCGGACCTGCTGGGCAAGATCAGAGATCTCGAAGCGGATCTTCCCTCCGACGGAGTTCAGCGCCTCATCACCGACAACACCACATTGAAGCGACACGTCCGCGAGCTCGAACAAAGTACAACTCGCCTTCAAGAGCGCCTCCAGGCTGCGCGAACGAACAACCACTCCCTGGATTCACGCATAGCTGACCTTGAAGCAGGGCTTCTCAGCGCCGAGAGAATTGAACCATCAAGCTAGGGTGTAGCTCTGGCCTCAGGCAGCCAGTATCCGAGGATCCCACCACAAGAAGTGCACAGGGTCTTCGCCCCGTTGCGAGTTCTGATCATTGCTCGACCAAAGCAGGTTCCGGTTCGATAACTGTTGCGATTCAGCCACATGCGCACGCGCTGAGCACATCTCGTGCGCAGCGACGCAGAGCGAGAACGAGCCCACCGAACGCGAAGTCCTACTCTTCGAGCGGGTTGTCTGGTATTCCTGAATCTAGTGAAAGCTTTGAGTGACAATTGACCGCATGCAGATCACCGGAGGGTTCCTGGCAGGACATGCGGAAATAGTCGATCAGAAACTCAATGTCACCGGGGGAGTGCTCGACTGGATTGGCGTCCCTCCGGTCGGCCAACAAGATGCTGACGGCAACCAACTCGTCGCCGTCTACTATCTGGTCACGTTGATGCAGGCCGGTCCCGATGATCATCAAAAGCCCTACCGCATGACGACTGAGGCCGTCGAGGTCGACGGGAGCAGCCGCGTCCTCGCCGACGCAACCATCGCCGTGGATGCCCACTCGGGTGAAAATCGGTTTTGGGTGACACCATTCGGCATGGCCGGCACCACCAGTGGCCGCAGAGTGCTGGTCCAAACCATCGAAGGGGGCGGATCGATTGCTCTCCCGGTCGAAGTGCGTGTTGTTGAACCACGGTGACCTAAGTTGCTGCGAACTCGCTGGCTTAGCCATACAGCACCGGAGGTGACGTTCCGGCTGATGCAGGTACCTCACCGCCGGTGCCGTGTGGGCGGTGTTCAGCTGTACAAGTAGAAGAAGTCGCAGCCAGGGGCGCTTGCGCCGCCGTCTACCGAAGCGCCGCCTGCTCCTGCTCGTAGTTAGCGAGGAAGTAATGGCGGCTGAGGGGACAGGTGCCGCGGCCGAGTCGCCCAGCGAGCTGGGAGTTGTCGGACGGCGCCTGCAGCGGGACGTCTTTGAGTTTGGTCGTGGCGGCGGCATTCCGATGTGTGAGTGCCGAAGTACCTGCCAGTGTCGTGGCGGGGTGCTGAGAGGTCCCTGGATCGGCACTGACTTCGGTGGACGCCGAGGTATCTTCAGCTGCGCTCCACTCTTTTTCAGCAGAGGCACGCTGATGCCCGGGGGACTGATGACCACCAACCACAGCCGTTTATGTCGCGTCCGCCGGTGGAGCGCGGCGGCGGGCGTGACGACCGCGGCCGCCGCGGCGATGGCGACCGGCTCCGCGGCGCCGGCCCACGCTGATATCGACACGATCTTGGACCCGATCATCCAGCCGATTGTGGCGTCGGTGAGCGAATCGGTCGCCGGTTTTGATCCGGCGCTAGCCACGGATATGACCGCCTGGACTGACACGTTGCTGACCAGCCTCAACACCGGCCTCGCAGGATCCGATTCGGTGACCGCGGCGGCGGTGGCTGTTGACCCCTCGAGTGTGGATTCGGTGTTGACCGCGGCGAGTGTGGACCCGGCCAGTGTCGATCCGAGTGCGGTGTCGGCGGGGGCGAGTGATTCCGCGCAGCAGTATCTGACGGAGATTTATGCGCCATTGCACACCTGGGAGCAGAACTGGATCGACAGCGCGCAGGGCCAGGCGTATGACTCAACACTGAACACCCAATGGGCTGATGAGGGTGGTCGGGGCATCTTGATCGGTAACGGTGCTGACGGAATCTCGGGTGGGACGCTGGCACAAGCCACCGGCAGTGATGGCGGCTTGTTATTCGGTGACGGCGGTAACGGGGCCACCGATGCCGCTGGCGTGGGTGGTGCCGGCGGGGAAGCGTTTGACGGTGACGGCGGCGACGGCGGTAACGGGATCGATGGCGGTGCCGGTGGGGCCGGTGGTGACACCGCCTACGGTATCGCCGGAGACGGCGGTAACGGCGGACACGCCACCCTACCGGGCGAGGCCGGCGGTGCAGGCGGTGCCGGCGGGAGCGTGACCGGCGCGATCTTCGGTATCGGCGGTGACGGCGGTAACGGCGGCACGGGTTCTGCTGGCGTCGACGGCACCGACAACAGTGCACTGCCCGGTGTCGCGGGCGGGGCCGGTCAAAACGGCGGGGCGGGTGGTGCCGGCGGCACCGGCGGTAACGGTGCGTCGCTGTACGGCGATGGCGGCAACAGCGGAAACGGCGGCGGTGGTGGAGACGGCGGCGTCGGCGGTGCGGGTGGCGCTGGGGCCACCAATGGACCCAACGGGGTCGCCGGCGATGGCGGTGCCGATGGCCGTATCGGAATCGGCGGAATCTTCGGTTTCTACGGTGGCGCCGGCTCGAATGGTGCCAACGGCGCGTTCCCCGCGGCGCCGACAGTCACCGGCACGATCGATGTGGGTACCGTGCCCAAAGGCATTGCGTTCGATCCCACCAACGGTGATCTCTACGTTGCGAACTCCGATGACGGCACCCTGTCGGTGATCGACCCGAACACCAACACCGTCATTGATACCTTCGCCGTAGGCGGCTCCCCGCACACGGTGGTCTTCGATCCCGCCAACGGCGACATCTACGTCACCGACGACAACGGCGCCTCGGCGGGACTCGCGAGCGGCCAGGTGTCAGTGATCGACCCGAACACCAACACCGTCACCGACACCATCCCCGTGGCGACCATCGGGGCGCCGGATGTCGACGTGATGACCGTCGACTCCGCCAACGGTGACCTGTATGTCACCAACGCCGACTCCGACACGGTATCGGTCATCGACCCCACCACCAACACCGTCACCGACACCATCACCGTCGGGAATGGCCCCGACGGGATCGCCTACGATCCCACCAACGGCGATCTCTACGCGGTGAACGACATTGACGGCAGCGTGTCGGTGATCAATTCGCACACCAACACCGTCACCGATACATTCTTTGTCGGCCGGGATCCAGAGTCGGCGGCATATGACCCCACCAGTGGCGACATTTACGTCACCAGCGCCTACACCGGCGACGTGGTGGTCATCGACCCGACCAACAACACTATTACTGACACCATCCCCGATGTCGGCGCAGGCGACGGGATGATCGCAGTCGATCCCACCAACGGCGAGCTCTACATCGACGACGCCGGCGGAACAGGCTATGTCTCAGTCGTCAACCCCGACACCGACACCGTCGACTACACCATTCCTGTCGCCACGGGTCCTCAAGGGATCGCATACGACCCCGACAACGGCGACTTCTACGTCACAACCCTCAACACCGCACCCGGCAACCTGTCGATCATCAACCCAGGCTGATCAATGCCGGTCTGCAACGTCGACGACTGAGTCGCCCGTGCATTTGAAAACCGTCAAACGCAACCCCGCAGGTGCGCCCAGCGGCAACGACCAATCGCCGGGTTGGCATGTTCTTACTCGCGTCGCGTTTCGCTTCAGCGTGGCCTACTTCGGGCTGTTTTGCCTGCTATACGCGCAGATGATGTTTGTGTTCACTGGGGTGTTGGGCGCGGTATTGCCCCCGGAAGTGCCACGGTGGCAGATGAGTGCACTAGGGCCGGTCACTGAATGGGTCGGCCGCCACGTGTTCGGGATCGATGCGGCCCTGCATCCCGAGTCCCCCAGCGGCGACCAGGCCGCCATGTGGGTCCTGATATTCAACCTGCTGATAGTTGCGATGATCGCAACGGCGTTGTGGAGCGTGTTGGACCGGCGACGCGTCGCCTATCACAGGCTGCACGCTTGGCTTCTGACGATCATCCGGATGTGTCTGGGCGGGCAAATGCTTCTATACGGGGCATTCAAAGTCATTCCCGTCCAGATGCCGGCCCCGCCGTTGACCTCGCTGCTGCGCCCTTACGGGCAACTCAGCCCGACGTGGGTGTTGTGGTTGCAAGTGGGTAGCTCCTACCCCTACGAAATCGCGCTGGGCGCCTCCGAACTCGCCGTTGGCCTGTTGCTGTTTTGGTCACGTACCGCAACCCTAGGTGCCCTATTGGCGCTGGCCAGCATGGCAGACGTGTTCCTGATCAACATGACCTACAACGTTTCGGTGAAAATCATGTCGTTTCATCTACTCGTTTTCGCAATGGTGCTCCTCGCTCCGCAAGTCAAAAGGCTCGCCAATGTGTTTGTACTCGAACGGTCGTCGCGGCCGGTCACCCAACCGGCGCTGTTTAATAAGGCGCGCACCGCCAAAATTGCGACCGCGATCCAGCTCGGGTTGGGGGCCTGGACTCTAGTAGGGGCGCTACTAATCAGTGGCCTTGATTGGATCCACTACGGTGGCGGCCGACACAAGCCCGAGCTCTACGGAATTTGGTCGGTGACCGCATTCAACCGCGACGGCACGTCGCTTCCACCTCTAACCACCCAACGAGACCGATGGCAACGACTCATCATCGACGATCCCGCCCGGCTCAGCTACCAACGCATGGACGGCGTCATAGTCACAACAGCCGCTGCCATTGACGCGCACAAGATCATCGTGTCCGATGCACCGCTGTCCGCGATTTTGGACATAGACCGCACCGCCCCCGATCGGCTGCGACTGTCCGGATGGCTCGCCGGCAAGCCCGTGGCCATTACGCTGCGACGACTGGATCTCGACCAGTTCCCGCTGCGCTACAACGGCTTTCACTGGATTCAGGAATACCCGGACTACCCTCTGGAGCAATAAGATCTTCTCTGTCGGCATGGCGTGTCATCTGAATCGCCAAGGAACGCTGGGAGGCTCTCGATCGAAATCAGGCCGAATCAGGGTGTGGCGACACCGAATCAGGTCAGCCCCTAAAACACTCGCACTTCCGCCACGGCAAAACACCCGAACCTCTGCAGTGTCAACTACCTTCGACAGTAGACGGCGGTCCCGAGCGCTAATCCGCACAAATGCCGGGGCGGGAGCGTTGGATGGCAGGCTGGGTCCGGAGAATCTGGTGTGCAATCCGGAGGCAACGGGGGATCCGGGTCATGCCCGTCCGTTGCCCAGCCAACCGAACCCACAACACTCGGCCCACTCGCGACACCGGGCACACCAACAGCGGGGCCGGCACTAGCCACAACCGCCGCCAGCAACACAGCTGCCACCCTCAACACAGCACCGTCAAGACCAGCGTTACGCGACACCATCAGCTACCTCCATACGTCACCGAAACCCGCGCACCGACCGCAACCAGCAAAACAACCACGCGCCTCCCGACAAACTTAAAATACCGAGCTGAGATCAGGCTGTCACTACACCGCGCGATTCCTAACAGGGGGCGAATGAATCGCCTTGGCCTTGAAATCCCATAGGAGTCAGTTCGTCACTGGCAGGGTGGCCGATCTGCACGGTAGTCCAAGCAATGGATTACGGGCAGGGTAATCGGATGTTGGCCTAAGGGCCGTCTTTCCGGGTTGCCAACCGTCTACGGCAGATCATCGGCGTAGATTGTGCGACAACGTGTTTCACTTGGCCTGCGGAGGAGGAGCGACGACCGGTCGAAGCGCAGGTCGACATCGAAATTGGAAGCCGCCCCGGTGGCAGACCGGGGCGGCTTCCAATTTGCGTTGCTGATCGCGGCCGGGTTGCTAGCTGTAGAAGCAGAACCATGCAGCGCCAGGAGCTCCCTCGCCTCCGACTGCGGCGTTGATGGCGGCACCACCGGTTCCGCCCGCGCCGACGCTGCCGGTGATCTCAGTCGCCCCGGAGGGAATGGGAACTGTGATCGTGAAATATGCGCCGGCAGCTCCGCCGGCACCGCCGACGCTGCCATAGGAGCCGCCCCCGCCGCCTGCCGCGCCGGGCGCTGTCGCGTTTTCGCCCGCGCTGTTGTACCCGGCGCCGCCGGCCCAGCCCCCGAAGTAACTGTGACCGTCGAAGGATATATCGCCCGGCGCCGCGCCTACCGTGGCGGCAGTGGTCTCGCTGCTCGCGCCGCCGGCGCCGCCGGCGGCGGTGTACGTCGCGCCCCCTTGAAGTGTCGCGGTGGTATTCCCACCCGTGCCACCGGTGCCGCTGCCCACCGCGTTATATCCGCCGCCGGCACCACCGCCACCGAGAAGAATGATGTCTACCCACGTCGCGCCAGTCGGGATCGGGACGGTGTAGCTGCCAGCGGTGGTGACGTTGGCTGGGCTCCCGATTAGCAACTCCCATACGAACAGCGCATAGGTATTAGCGATCATGCCGAGGTCTGAAATGATGCCGGCATCGGCGAATCCGACCGTGAGATTTAGGCCGGACAGAGCAATAGGTTGCTGATAGGTGTCGTTGGTTCCGATTTCATCGAAAACTGGAACTAAGTTCTGCAGGATTAAAAGCAAATTCCCTAGGTTGTAAACTAAGCCGGGGTTTGAATCTTGTACGGGTGTCAGAGACGTGGGAAGAGAGTTGAGAAACGCGTTCACGCTCTGCTGAAAGAGGATCTGCCCCCCGAGCAGCTGTGCTTCAATTAGAGATATAGGGTTAGCTGTTGGGCTATTGGATGCAGCCGAAAAGACGGTATTTAGGGCGTCTAGTGTTGTCGTGCCCTGCTGTTGTAGTTGCGTCACCAACTCGCTAGCGGTCGGAGATGTCACTTCGACACCGCCGCGATGCCAGTGCCCGCCGAGATCCCCGCTTCGACGTCGCCAACGATTGCCGCTACGAGGGATGCCGCGGCCAGTGCTTCGCTGATGAGATCGAACCACATCTGCGCGAACACGTTGGTGACATCACCAACAACTTGAAGGAACAACAGGTCGGCAGAATTCAATGCATCGAAGTCAATACCTGACTGCACCGCCCCGGGTGGGGAGACATTGACTAAGGCTCGCGCGGCATCAACTGCCACAGTGACTGCTGGGTCGATAATGGTGGATTGAATTTCGGCAATGGTTGTTGGAGATGTCATGACTAAAAGGCTCCGTCACACTCGTTGTGAAGTCAAAGGTTTGCGGTTGGTTTCTTTCTGTGCTGACGGGCGACAGGCCCGAGCAAATATGTAGGCGAACGTAGTGCCACGTTTCCGGCCGCTATTACGAAATTCAGACTGACGAATACCAGGGTGTCAAAGTCTATGTCCGATTGTGTCGCGCCCGTTGCTGATGTATTCAGCGCCAACGTGGCGGCGGTGACAGCTGGATTCGTGATCTCGGTGAATACATAAGTCATTTAAGGGAATGGCGAACTCATATCCGAACGATAGGCTTAGGCCCAAAGGTCGGTCAATGAAATCATCTGGAAACTTCCTGGGAATATGCAGATGATATGCCGTGTGTTCAGGCGGGCCCGGCTTCATAGTCAGCGCGCGGTGCGGTACACCCCGGTGCTTGGGAAGATGCAACTAAATTCGCAGATCTGCAAACGGCGGTGAAGTTCTGCGGAATTTGGTACGTCGGATCGACTCCCGCTGACGTCGACGGGCCGGTCGTCAACGATCCTGGCCAACGTCGGCCGTATAGCGTTCAGTCGGCGGTATCGGTCACGGTTAGTTGTTCGTGATGTAAAGCTTGTCGAGTTGTCTATGCAGGATGGCGATGGTTCGATCACGTTCTCGCAGTGTGGCTTTGAGTTCGACGATCTGAGTGTCCTTGGCTGCCTGCCCATCGCAGCCTCGACCTGAACCGGTTGGCGCAGTTGAGCTTTGCACAACTGAGCCTTGATGTCTGCGGCGGCCTCTGCGATGTCGTGAGGGCGGCCGGCCCGGCGCATGCTGCGACGACACGGCTCAACCGTGCGCCAGCGACAGGCGTGGATGCCAACGACACCTGACCGCCGTCAATTAGCCACCACAACTGGAACCCAACAGCTAGGTCACGTCAGATGACCTGACAGCCGACCCAACGTCGCACGCAGTTGCCTGCGACGCATTCATGCAGCTTGATAGCGTTACGCACCGTTAACTACACGGAAAAATCGACGAGTGCGCCGAGATCGGCGTCAGTGCGTTGGAGGCATTGCGAACACCGTTGGAAGAGGGCGAGATTCGTCTTGCCCGCCGCGACGGAGTGGCGTGTTATCCCGCCCGTTTTCAGCTTGTGCTGGCGGCCAATCCTTGTCCCTGCGCGCCGGCCGACCCGCAAGACTGCATCTGCGCAGCGGCGGTCAAACGGCGCTATCTCGGCCGACTGTCCGGGCCGCTACTGGACCGCGTCGACTTGCGAGTGGAGATGCATCCCGTGCGTATGAGCGTGTTCGCCACGGCCGAAGCCGAGTCGACGGGGCAGGTCCGCCGCCGGGTCACGGTTGCCCGTGATGCGGCCGCACAGCGCTGGCGGGAGCACGGTTTCCGCACCAACGCCGAGGTGAGCGGAACACTGCTTCGCCGCCGGTATCGCCCAGGCAACACCGCGATGGAGCCGCTGCGGACGGCGCTGGATCGCGGGCTGCTGAGTATCCGCGGGCTCGATAAGACGCTCCGGGTCGCGTGGACACTGAGCGACCTGGCCGGCCGCAGCTCGCCGGGGCGCGACGAGGTGGCCACTGCACTGAGCTTCCGCCAACCGGGGGCGTGCCGATGACTGCCACGACCCAGCGCGCCTGGGCGTACCTTTCACGGGTCGTCGAGCCGCCGTGCGCTGCGCTCGCCGCTCTGGTGGCGCGGGTGGGTCCCGTCGAGGCGGCCGAGCGGGTCCGGCGAGGCCAGATCGACGATCCCCTCGCGCGACGCACTCAGGCCAGGCGTGACATCGACCGCGCTGCCGAGGATCTTGAACTGCTTGCGCGTCGCGGTGGACGGCTGATCACACCTGACGACGACGAATGGCCCGCGCTGGCGTTCACCGCGTTCGGCGGTACCGCCGTCGCGGCGAGACCGCAGGGTAGGCCGCCGATGACGCTGTGGGTGCTGGGCCCGGCGCGGCTCGACGACGCCGCGCAGCGCGCCGCCGCTGTCGTCGGAACCCGCGCGGCAACCAGTTACGGCGAACACGTGGCCGCCGACCTTGCGGTCGGGCTGGCCGAGCGTGATGTTGCGGTGGTCTCCGGCGGGGCGTACGGAATCGACGGGGCGGCGCACCGCGCTGCGCTGTCCGTCGATGGCCTCACCGTGGCGGTGTTGGCCGGTGGTATCGATATTCCCTATCCCGCAGGGCATTCCGCACTGCTGCACCGCATCGCCACCGACGGGTTGCTGGTCACCGAATATCCGCCGGGGGTTCGTCCGGCCCGGCACCGGTTTCTGACCCGTAACCGGTTGGTGGCCGCGTTCGCCGGGGCGTCGGTCGTGGTGGAGGCCGGTCTACGCAGCGGTGCCGCCAACACCGCTGCCTGGGCTCGGGCTCTGGGCAGAGTCGTCGGTGCGGTGCCGGGCCCGGTCACCTCCTCGTCGTCCGGCGGATGTCATGCGCTGCTGCGCGCCGGAGCCGAGGTCATCACCCGCGCCGAGGACGTCGTCGAGCTGGTGGGCCGGATCGGGGAGTTGGCTTCCGAGCAAACCCATCCGGCAAGCCCGCTTGACGGGCTGAGCGAAGACGAGCGGCGAGTGTATGAGGCGCTGCCTGGACGCGGGACCGCGACGGTCGACGAGCTCGCCGTCGCCGCCGCGGTGGAGCCGGCGCGGATCCTTGCGCCGCTGGCAATGCTGGAGATCGCCGGCCTGGCTGAACGTCACAACGGCAGCTGGCGGATCGTGCGGAATCGTAGGCAACCGCCATAACCGGTGCGCCTCTATAGTCGAAAGGGTCAGCATCCAAGGAAAGGAACCAGGTGCCAGGTCGACCAGTGCACACGTTTGAAGTGGTGCGCACCGAACAACTCACGTCACATATGATCCGGGTTGTATTGGGCGGCAATGGCTTCGATACGTTCACGCCCAGCGAGTTCACCGATTCCTACGTCAAACTGCTCTTCGTGGCCGACGACGTCGACGTGGCCGCGTTGCCTCAGCCGTTGACGCTGGATTCCTTCGCCGACCTGCCGGTCGCGAAGAAGCCGGTGGTGCGGACCATCACCGTTCGGCGCGCGGACCCGGCAGCCCGCGAGATCGCCGTGGACATCGCGGTTCATGGTGACCACGGTGCCGCCGGACCGTGGGCTGCGACGGCGCAGCCCGGGCAGCCGATGTATCTGATGGGCCCCAGCGGTGCCTACGCACCCGATCCGGCAGCCGACTGGTATCTCCTGGCGGGTGACGAGACCGCCCTACCCGCCATCAGTGTCGCTTTGGAATCACTGCCCGCCAACGCAATTGGTTGGGTCTTCATCGAAATCGCCGAGCCCGAAGACGAGATTCAGCTGACCGCACCCGACGGCGTCCAGATCAACTGGCTGTACCGCGGCGGTCGGGCCGACCTGGTCGGGGAGGACCGGGCCGGCGACAACGCGCCCCTGGTCGAAGCCGTCAAAACCGCCTTCTGGCTTCCCGGGCAGGTGCATGCCTTCGTCCACGGCGAGGCGCAGGCCGTAATGCACAACCTGCGGCCGTACATCCGCAAAGAGCGTGGTGTGGACGCCAAATGGGCGTCCATATCGGGGTACTGGCGTCGCGGCCGCACCGAAGAGACGTTCCGGCAGTGGAAAAAGGAACTCGCCGCGGCCGAGGCCGGAGCCCAGTAGGGCCTCGTCAGCCCAACCGCCGGCTGGCATGCTCATCGCATGGCATTCGGCGACTATCAGAACGAGATCTACCTCCAAGGCTTGGGCGGAGTCGTGCCGTCCCTGCCGATGGTCTTCGCGGAACTGGAAGCCAAGGCGCAAAAGGCGTTGCCCCCGTCGATCTGGTCGTACGTGGCGGGCGGGGCGGGCGACGAGCGCACCCAGCGGGCCAACGCTGAGGTCTTTCAGCAATGGGGTCTGATCCCGAGGATGTTCGTCGGCGCCGCGCAGCGCGATCTGTCGGTCGACCTGTTCGGGCTGAAGCTGCCGAGCCCACTGTTCATGGCGCCGATCGGCGTGATCGCGCTGTGCGCCCAGGACGGCCACGGCGACCTGGCGACCGCGCGCGCCGCAGCCCGCACCGGGGTGCCGATGGTGATGTCGACGCTGACCGAGGATCCGCTCGAAGACGTGGCCGCCGAGTTCGGCGAGACGCCCGGATTCTTTCAGCTCTACACCCCGACCGACCGGGACCTGGCCGCCAGCCTGGTGCACCGCGCCGAAGCTGCCGGCTTCAAGGGCATCGTCGTCACCCTGGACACCTGGGTCACCGGCTGGCGCCCGCGTGACCTGAGCACATCGAACTTCCCGCAGTTGCGCGGCAAGTGTCTGCGCAACTACACCAGCGACCCGGTATTCCGTGCGAGCCTGGCGCAGAGCCCCGAAGACAACCCGCAAGGCGCGGTGCTGAAGTGGATCTCAGTGTTCGGCAATCCCTTGACCTGGGCCGACCTGCCGTGGCTGCGTTCGCTGACCAAGCTGCCGCTGCTAGTGAAGGGCATCTGTCACCCCGATGACGCGCGGCGCGCCATCGACGGCGGCATCGACGGCATCTACTGCTCCAACCACGGCGGCCGGCAGGCCAACGGGGGACTGCCCGCGCTGGACTGCCTGCCGGGCGTGGTGGAAGCCGCCGGCGGGGTGCCGGTGCTGTTCGACTCGGGAGTCCGCAGCGGCGCCGACGTCGTCAAGGCCTTGGCGCTCGGTGCGACCGCGGTCGGGGTCGGGCGGCCCTACGCCTACGGGCTGGCGCTCGGGGGTGTCGACGGGATCGTGCACGTCCTGCGGTCACTGCTGGCCGAGGCCGACCTGACGATGGCCGTCGATGGCTATCCGACGCTGAAAGATCTCACTCCGGACACCCTGCGGCGCGTCACCTGAGTCCTGGCACGCGTCTCTGCGACCGTGGGGTAGTGGAGGCGATCCTCGACGAGTTCGACAGCTATCTGGACCTGCAGTGCCTTCGATCTGTGCATACCCGCCGCGCCTACCTCAGCGACCTGCGGTCGTTGTTCGCATTTCTGGGCGAGCGCGCCCCGGACAGCGGCCTGCAGGGACTGAGCTTGCCGATCCTGAGGTCGTGGCTTGCCGCCGGAGCGGGTGCCGGCGCCGCGCGCACGACGCTGGCGCGCCGCACCTCGGCGGTCAAGACGTTCACCGCATGGGCGGTGCGACGAGGTCTGCTGGCCAGTGACCCCGCGGCCCGGTTGCAGGTACCCAAGTCACGCCGGGCGCTGCCGGCAGTGTTGCGCCAAGACCAGGCGCTTGCCGCCATGTCGGCGGCCAAATCCGGTTCGCAGCAGGGTGATCCGATGGCGTTGCGGGATCGCTTGATCGTCGAGTTGTTGTACGCCACCGGTATTCGGGTCAGCGAGTTGTGCGGTTTGGACATCGACGACATCGACACCGGGCACCGCCTACTGCGAGTGCTGGGCAAGGGCGACAAGCAGCGCAGCGTGCCGTTCGGCGAGCCCGCGGCCGACGCCTTGCGTTGTTGGCTGACGCAGGGCCGTCCGGAGCTGGTCACCGCGGATTCTCCTCCGGCGCTGCTGCTGGGCGCGCGGGGAGGACGGCTCGACGTGCGGCAAGCGCGCACCGTCGTGCACCAGACGGTCGGCGCTGTGGACGGCGCTCCCGATATGGGCCCGCACGGCCTGCGGCACAGCGCGGCGACGCATCTGCTCGAGGGCGGGGCCGATCTGCGCGTCGTGCAGGAACTGCTGGGCCATTCCAGCCTGGCCACCACCCAGCTCTACACGCACGTCAGCGTGGCCCGGCTGCGTGCGGTGCACGATCAGGCCCATCCGCGCGCCTGACCTGCGCCCTGCCCGTGCACCGGCTTGAGCCGGATCGGCGTCGACGCGAGGAGCCCCAACGGATCGACGTAGTCGGCACCCGATGCCGGACCCCACATCGCGCCCCAGTGCAGGCATGCCGCGACCGGGCAGCCCGGATGTCCGGCCAGGAGCTCACCGATGGCCGTCCCCGCGCTCAGCCGCTGCCCGACCCGCACACCGGCCCGGACCGGCTCGTAGCTGGTGTGCAGGCCGCCCGGGTGAGCCAGCGACACCAGCTGGCGGCCAGCCAGCGTCCCGGCGTACACCACGGTGGCGTCACCCGCGGCGTACACCGGTTGACCAGGCCTAGCCGCCAGGTCGACCCCGCGGTGGCCGCGGTTCCAGTTCGGCGAGGGAGCGTCGAAGGATCGGACCACGGCCGGCGTCGGTCGCAGCGGCCACTGCAGCCGGACATCGTCGCCGCGGGCGGGCGATGCGCAGGCCAGCATCACGGCCGAGATCGTCGCCGCCCTTCGCACCTGCCCAGTTCACCGCGGAGCCGGAGAATCGGCCAGCCAGCGCTGTGGACAAAGCACCTGGGAGAACCGTGTAAACTCCTCTGCGCAGCCCGTATAACGAGCTGACTTCGCGCGACTGCATCGCGTCTCCCGTTGCACTAGGAGTTCGCATTGCATGCCGGGCGGTCCCGTCTGACGACGGGTCCGGCACGCAGCAGTCGCCAGGGCCTGGCTTCACCCGTCGTCAGGCATGAACCGACAACAAAGAAGGCCGGCTACATCATTATGGCTGTCGTAACCATGAAGCAGCTGCTGGACAGCGGCACCCACTTCGGGCATCAGACCCGTCGCTGGAACCCCAAGATGAAGCGGTTTATCTTCACCGACCGCAACGGCATCTACATCATCGACCTGCAGCAGACGCTGACCTTCATCGACCAGGCGTACGAGTTCGTCAAAGAGACCGTCGCGCACGGCGGTTCGGTGCTGTTCGTCGGCACCAAGAAGCAGGCGCAGGAGTCCATCGCCGACGAGGCGACCCGGGTGGGTATGCCGTACGTCAACCAGCGCTGGCTGGGCGGCATGCTGACCAACTTCCAGACCGTTCACAAGCGCCTGCAGCGGCTCAAGGAGCTCGAGGCGATGGAGCAGACCGGTGGCTTCGAGGGCCGCACCAAGAAGGAAATCTTGATGCTGACCCGGGAGAAGAACAAGCTGGACCGCAGCCTCGGCGGTATCCGTGACATGGCGAAGGTTCCGTCGGCCGTCTGGATCGTCGACACGAACAAGGAGCACCTCGCCGTCGCGGAGGCGCGCAAGCTGAACATCCCGATCATCGCGATCCTGGACACCAACTGCGACCCCGACCTGGTCGATTACCCGATCCCGGGCAACGACGACGCGATCCGCTCGGCGGCGCTGCTGACCAAAGTGATCGCCTCCGCGGTTGCCGAAGGCCTGCAGGCGCGTGCCGGTGTGGGCCGCGGCGACGGCAAGCCCGAAGCCGAAGGTGCCGAGCCGCTAGCCGAATGGGAGCAGGAGCTGCTCGCGTCAGCAACCGCTACCGCCGCGCCGGCAGAGCAGGCCGCCGCGGTCGCAGCAGAACCAACCACTGACCCTTCCTAGGAAAGGCTGAGATGGCGAACTTCACCGCCGCCGACGTCAAGAAGCTTCGTGAGCTGACCGGCTCCGGCATGCTCGACTGCAAGAACGCACTGTCTGAAAGCGACGGCGATTTCGACAAGGCCGTCGAGGCGTTGCGGATCAAGGGCGCCAAGGACGTGGGCAAGCGTGCTGAGCGGGCCACCGCCGAAGGCTTGGTCGCGGCCAAGAGCGGCGCGCTGATCGAGCTGAACAGTGAGACCGACTTCGTCGCCAAAAACGCGGAGTTCCAGAAGGTCGCCGATGAGATTGTCAGCGCTGCGGCCTCGGCGAAGGCGACTGATGTCGATACCCTCAAAGCCGCCAAAGTCGGCGACAAGACCGTCGAGCAGGTGATCGCCGAGCTGTCCGCCAAGATCGGCGAGAAGCTCGAACTGCGCCGGGTCGCCTACTTCGACGGCAACGTCGAGACCTACCTGCACAAGCGCGCGGCCGACCTGCCGCCGGGTGTTGGTGTGCTGGTCGAATACACCGGCGGCGACACCGCTGCTGCGCATGCGGTTGCACTGCAGATCGCCGCGCTCAAGGCCCGCTACCTGACTCGGGACGACGTTCCTGACGAGGTCGTGGCCAGCGAGCGGCGCATCGCCGAGGAAACCTCGCGCGCGGAGGGCAAGCCCGAGCAGGCGCTGCCCAAGATCGTCGAAGGCCGCCTCGGTGGCTTCTTCAAGGACGTCGTGCTGCTCGAACAGCCGTCGGTCTCGGACAGCAAGAAGACGGTCAAGGCGCTGCTGGACGAAGCCGGGGTCACCGTGACTCGGTTCGTGCGATTCGAGGTCGGCCAGCAGTAGCATCAGCCGGATGCGACATGTGCATGCGTTCGGTGACGACGCACTGGGCCATCTCGACGCGGTCGGTGTTTCCGAGGCGATCCAGGCCGGCCGCATCGGCAGGGTTGAGGTCGTCGAGGCCGCCATCGCCCGCACCGAGGCCGTCGATGCTGCCCTGAATGGCTTGGCCCACAAGGCGTTCGACCGTGCCCGCGCTCACGCGGCGGCACCGGCTCGCGGCGGCCTGTTCAGCGGTGTGCCGACGTTCATCAAGGACAACGTCGACCTCGCCGGACTGCCGACGATGCGCGGTACCGACGCGTGGCGGCCGCGTCCGGCCGTCATCGACAGCGACTTCGCTCGGATGTACCTGGCTACCGGCGTGACACCGCTGGGCAAGACTCAGATGTCGGAGTACGGCTTCAGCGCCTCGGCCGAACACCCCAGGCTCGGGCCGGTGCGCAATCCGTGGAACACCGACCACACCGCGGGCGCGTCGTCGTCGGGTTCCGCCGCGTTTGTCGCCGCGGGCGTGGTCCCGATCGCGCACGCCAACGACGGTGGTGGATCGATCCGAATTCCCGCGTCGTGCAACGGACTTGTCGGGCTCAAGCCATCTCGCGGTCGGCTACCGCTGGACAAAGAAGTCAGTCAGATGCCGATCCGCATCGTCGCCAATGGGATGCTCAGCCGGTCGGTGCGCGACACCGCGGCGTTTTACGCCGAAGCCGAGCGGATCTGGCCCACCACCAAACTTCGGCCGATCGGCCACGTGAAGCACGCCGGCGCCAAGCGGCTGCGCATCGCGGTCATCACACACTCACTGCTGCGGGAGTCCAGCCCAGAGGTTCGCGAGCTGACACTGAAATCCGCCGCACTGCTCGAAGAACTCGGCCATCGCGTCGACCACCTCGAAAAGCCGCCAGTGCCAACCAGTTTCGTGTCAGACTTTGTGCTGTACTGGGGTCTGCTGGCGATGGGTCAGATTCAGCTGAACAAGCGCACCTTCGACGGATTCGACGTGACCCGGCTGGACAACCTGTCCCGGGGGCTGGACCGGCACGCGCGCCGCAATCTGCATCGCGTCCCACTTGCGCTGCTACGGCTGTCCCGCACACGGAGGCACACGGCCCGTCTGGCCCGCACCTACGATGTGGTGATGACGCCAACCTTGGCCGACGAGACCCCGCAGATCGGGTATCTCGACCCGATGGCCGACTTCGAGCAGATTATCGACCGCCTGCAAGATTGGGTCGCGTTCACACCGCTGCAGAACATCACGGGGGAGCCGGCCATCTCGTTGCCATTGGCGTTGTCCACCAACGGCTTGCCGGTGGGAATGATGTTCTCGGCGTCAACGGGACACGAGGCACAGCTGCTGGAACTGGCGTACGAACTCGAAGACGCCCGCCCCTGGGCACGCATCGACCAACGCGTCTAGTCGGGTCCCAGCGTCGCCAGCATCCGTTTGAACTCTCGTTGCTGCGGTGCCGACAGCTTGGCCAGCACCCGGGCGTCTGCCTCGCCCACCGCGGCCTCGGCGCGTTTCAACAGTGCCCGACCGTCCGCCGTGAGCGAAGCAGGCAGCGCACGGCCGGACGCCACCGATGCGGGGCGGGACACCATCTGGGCGTTCTCCAGCCGGTGTAACACCGTGTTCATCGCCTGCGGTGAGACGTTACCGAGCCGGGCCAGCTCCGCGCTGGACGCACCCGGGCTCGTGGAAAGCATTCGCATACAAACGAATTCGGGAAGCGTCAGGCTCAGCGGGCTCAGCGCGGCCGCAACTTCCGGCCGCAGATTTGCCATCACCTGAAACAGCAGATACCCAAGCGGTGCGTCCTCGGTTGCGCCCATATCAATAATGTTGACATATATCAGCCTGGTTGATATACCTGGGATATGACTGAAACGCGGAAATTCGATTTAGATTTCGACCCGGCCTACCGTGGCGAGGCCGCCGAGTTCGCGGGCGCCCGGCCGCCCTGGAGCCTGGGTGAGCCGCAGCCAGAGATCGCCTCGCTCATCGACCAAGGCAAAATGAAGGGTGACGTGCTCGACGCCGGCTGCGGCGAAGCAGCGCTGTCCTTACATCTTGCGGCGTTGGGCCACAACACCGTTGGACTCGATGCCTCGCCCACGGCGATCAAGCTGGCCACGGCCGAAGCCGCCAGGCAGGGGCTGACGAAAGCCTCCTTCGCGGTAGCCGACATCACTGACTTCAGTAGCTATCCGGCCGGTACCGAAGGCCGGTTCGACACCATCGTGGACAGCACGCTGTTCCACTCCATGCCCGTTGAGCTGCGCGACGGCTACCAGCGCTCGATCGTGCGGGCCGCCAAGCCGGGCGCGTCGTACTACGTGCTGGTCTTCGCCAAGACCGGCGAAGAAGCTCCGGCCAACCCGGTCACCGAGGACGAGCTTCGTGCAGTCGTCTCGAAGTACTGGGTGATCGACGAAATCCGGCCCGCCCGCATTCACGGGAACTTCGGCCCTGATTTCCCCTACAAGGGTGTGCGCGACGAAGGTAACGGCCGCAAGTCTCTGGCAGCCTGGTTGCTGTCGGCCCACTTAGGCTGAAGCGCCGTCGCCGGACGCTGTCAGGTTCCTACGAGCTGACCGAACCGCTCGATGTGCGCATGCACATCGAGCGGTCCGTCGTAGACCTGATCGGCTCCCGCGTCTATGAGGGCCTCCCGCGACGTACCGCCGGTGAGTACCGCTGCCACCGGGACCCCGGCGCGCTGCGCGGCATGGACATCCCACACGGCGTCGCCGAGAAAGATCGCCCCGGCGGGCGTGGCGTCAACGCGCTGCAGCGCGGTAGCCACGATGTCGGGATGCGGCTTGGCGCGTTCGGTATCAGCCGCCGACGTCACGGCAGTGATCAGGTCTTCGCAGTCGAGGGCGCTGCGTAGCGCCGCCAACTCGTCGTCGCCGGCGGATGTGGCAAGCACCGACTGCCAACCCCTTTCGGCGATCGCCTCGAGCAGCTCACGCGTGCCGGGTAGCCGGCGTAGCTGTGACGCGGCATCGAGGAAGTATTTGGTGTGCAGCTTCTTCACGTGTGAGCCGTGTTCCTCGGCCAGTTCGTCGCCCAGTAGAGCGCTCATCAATTCCTCTCCGGAGCGGCCGATGAGGCCCAGAATTCGCCAGCACGGTACTTCCCTGTCCACGTCGAGAAAAGCGTGGTGCCAGGCCACGACATGGTGGAAGTTGGAGTCGACCAGCGTGCCGTCGACGTCGAATAGAACGGTGGTCGGTGCCATCGCAGCAGAACCTTTCGGTTGATTTGAGCCAGGCGATGGGTACCCCCCACACCACGTATTAACTCAATCCCGCAGCTTGGGTCCGGCATTGACGCCCAAGCGCACCCACCGACTGTGGAGAAGTGACAATGCCGAAGACCACGAAGGGCGGCCAGCCCAAATCCGACGAGCTGCCAGGCACGGTACGACGATCGAACGCCAAGGCGCAGCGCACCTTTGCCAAAGCGCACGACGCTGGTGCTGACGAGTACGGCAGTGAGGAGCGCGCTCACCGCGTCGCGTACGCGGCGCTCAAACGCAGCTTCGAAAAGGTGGGCGATCGTTGGCTACCCAAGAAAAAGAGTGGGCCTTCGGACGCCCGCGCTGAGCGGGGTGGTCTGCACAACCCGATTCCGTCCGACGAGGGCGTCGACGCCAACGCCAGCAAAAAGCATCTGCTCGACATCGCCCGCAAGCTCGACATTTCTGGCCGATCCGCGATGGACAAGTCGCAGCTGGTCGACGCGATCAAGAAATACAATCGCACGGCGCGGGGCAGATGACGGCCGGCGGTGAATCGACGACGAAATGCTCTGCCGCAGAGAAATCTCGCGAGGGTTGATTCGGCACGGCGCACTGCTCGGATTCCGATCGCATAGGCTCTGAGGTTTGGTGAGCCGACAAGCCGCCCCGCGGCGCGTCATCCTCCGGATGAAAAGTGGGTCATGGCAGGCCGCGAGCGCGCGCTGCAATTCAGCAACACCGACGTTGGTGATGCCCGGGTGCTCACCGTCGACGGCGTGCTCGATGCCACGACGTACCTTCCGATGCGAGAAGCCATAGTCAAAGCCGCGCTCGACGAACCTCTTATTGTCGTCATCGACATCAGCTGGCTAACCGTACGTGAAGACCCGGCATGGGCTGTGTTCACCAGCGCCTGTTGGCAGATCGCCGAGTGGCCAGGTGTGCCGATCGGCCTGGTCAGTTGCCACGAGCAAGACCGAAATAATCTGCATCGCAATGGAATAACTCGTTATGTGCCGCTCTATACAACGGTGCCATCAGCACTTTCCGAGTTATCGGTCGATGTGCAGCAGCGCTACCGGCGGCGCGCCCGCGCTTCAATACCGGCTGGGCGGAGCAGCATCGGCTGGTGTCGGGAGCTCGCCGCAAACTGGTTGTCGGAGTGGTCGAGAATGGACTTCGTACACGTGACCTCCCTGGTCGCCACCGAGCTGGTCGAAGCCGCGCTATCCGCCACCGACACCGAGTTCGTGCTGCGGCTGGAAACTGACGGGTCAACAGTGTCGGTGGCGGTCCAGCACGTGGGTATCGCGAATCCGGTCCGACGGAATTCGGCTCACGACAAAGTTTCCGGCCTCGATCTGGTCGCTGCGAATTCGCGAACGTGGGGGACCTACACCACCTTGTCCGGCAACACCATCTGGGCCGTCGTCGGTCCCGAGAATCGTTTCTGAACAGGACGCGCCGCCGATTTTCGTGAGCCTTGCCGAAAAGAAATTGTTGCCTGCCGCTTTTACGAGATCCTGATTGCCTGGCGGCGGAACGGGTATGCGGACCGCCATGAGTGTCAGAGATCACAGGACCGCTGAGGTGCGCCAGCAGGCACTGGACCAGGCTGAACAGGCGCGCATCGCAATGGAAGACAAGCGCGGCGGCGAGGCTGGCGGGGTGAGTGGCTGGGTCGCTGAACGAGCCGGAGAGTGGGATCTGCGCGGTACAGACGAAACGGCGCTGCAACGCCAGAAGTTCTTCTGGAACCTACTGGTGGATTACTGGTTCCGGATGGAGATCGATGGCTGGGAAAACGTCGGAGAGCCGCCGGCGTTGCTGATCGGCATCCATTCCGGGGCGCCGTTCGTGTGGGACGCCTGGACGGTCGGCCTGCAGTGGTGGCGACGGTTCGGATCCGAGCGCACCCTGCACGGCACCGCCCACGATGCGCTGATGGCCATTCCAGGCATCGGCCGCTACTTCCGGTCGATGGGGGTACTGCCTGCAGCTCCTGATGCGATTGCGACAGCCCTGGCCGAGGGACACGATGTGGCGCTCTGGCCGGGTGGCGAGGTGGACTCGCTGCGGCCGTGGGTCGAGCGCGACCAGGCAAATTTGGCCGGGCGCAAGGGTTTTGTGAAGATGGCGATCCGCGCGGGAGTGCCGATTGTGCCGATCGCGACCGTCGGCGGTGCCGACGCCATGCCGGTACTGTTTCGCGGTGATCAGCTCTCCCGCGCATTGCGACTGGATAAGCTGTTGCGGCTCAAGGTTTTTCCGCTCGCCATCTCGCTGCCCTGGGGAATCGCGCCTGCTGCGCTCCCGCAGTTGCCGCTGCCAGCGAAGATCAGAACCCGATTCATGCCCCCGGTCGAGATCGACAGCGATCCGGCGCTAGCTGAAGACGACGCTTACATCGACCGCAAGTATCACGAGGTTGAAGACAGCATTCAGCGCGGAATGGACGCGCTGGCCCGCAAACGGGCTCTGCCACTGTTCGGCTGATGAATGCCCACCGACAACCAACGAGGCCCGGTCCGCACTGGACCGGGCCTCGTTGTCTGACTAACTAGTCTTGGTGAGCCTGCTGGCGCTTCTCGGCGGCCTCTTCAGCACCGCGAGCTGCCTCGGCTTCGGCTTCCTTCTTGGCCACGTCGCGCTGGGCCGATGCCTTGTCCTGCTGGGCCTGGCCCTCTTCTTTGAGGTCCTCGTGGCCGATCACGCTGCCAACGGCCTCTTTGGCCAGACCCTTGGCACCCTCGACTACACCCTTGATGCCTTCTGCAGGCCCGCTCTTGTTGTCGTCCGACATGAGTCCTCCTATTGGCTGTTATGCCTTGATCGTCGCCGGCCCGTGACTGGACCGGTCTGGGCGTTGTCCGGGGCGCGTTAAGAGCCCCCTCGCGCCTCTATCGAAGGCAGTTCCCGCGGTGGCTGGGCACCAAACCTCCTCGAGCGCGCGGTCGACCGTGATCCGCGGCTGCCAAACTACGAAGACCTGGTAGGGCGGTCGGTGTCAGCGCATGTGACTCCGAACACTGCGAATTCGGCCGACGCTGCCAAAGCAGTCGACTCTCGGGACGGGCGGCCCAGCGATGAGGCAGGATGGACCCGGCTGATTTCGGGACAGCCGTCGCGGGGATAGCTGGAGGGCGTCCTCCCGTGCGAGGAGTCAGATGACGGAGCAGGAGCCGACGGGCACCAATGGCGCCGAGTCGTCGAGCCAGCCCAAGTACACACGCGTGTTGCTCAAACTTGGTGGCGAGATGTTCGGCGGCGGGCAGGTGGGTTTGGACCCCGACGTGGTGGCGCTGGTCGCCCGTCAGATCGCCGAAGTGGTCCGAACCGGCGTCCAGATTGCCGTGGTGATCGGCGGAGGCAACTTCTTCCGCGGCCCGCAGCTGCAGCAACGCGGCATGGAGCGCACCCGGTCGGACTACATGGGGATGCTCGGCACGGTCATGAACAGCCTTGCGCTGCAAGACTTTCTGGAAAAAGAGGGGATCGCCACCCGGGTGCAGACGGCGATCACCATGGGCCAGGTGGCTGAGCCCTACCTTCCGCTGCGAGCCGTGCGGCACTTGGAAAAAGGCCGAGTGGTCATTTTCGGCGCCGGCATGGGACTGCCGTACTTTTCGACCGACACCACCGCCGCACAGCGGGCCTTGGAGATCCGCGCCGACGTGGTGCTGATGGCCAAGGCGGTCGACGGAGTATTCGCTGAGGACCCGAAGATCAATCCCGGGGCCGAACTGTTCACGGCGATTTCCCACCGGGAAGTCATCGACCGCGGTCTGAAGGTGGCCGACGCGACCGCCTTCAGCTTGTGCATGGACAATCGCATGCCGATCCTGGTTTTCAACTTGCTGACCGATGGCAATATCGCTCGAGCGGTCGCGGGTGAGAAAATCGGAACGCTGGTGTCCACGTGAGAGAGGATCGGACATGCCCGCCGGCGACGATGCAGAGCGGCAGCGATGAGGAGGAGCGGCGGAAGTGATTGACGAGACTCTCTTTGATGCCGAGGAAAAGATGGAAAAGGCCGTGGCGGTGAGTCGCGACGATCTGTCGACCATCCGGACCGGCCGGGCGAACCCCAGCATGTTCAACCGCATCGTCATCGACTACTACGGATCTGCCACGCCGATCACCCAACTGGCGAGCATCAACGTTCCGGAGGCGCGGCTGGTTGTCATCAAGCCGTACGAGGCCGGTCAGCTCGGAAACATCGAGGCGGCGATCCGCAACTCCGACCTCGGGGTCAACCCCACCAACGACGGCACGCTGATCCGGATCGCGGTACCGCAGCTGACCGAGGAACGCCGTCGCGAGCTGGTCAAGCAAGCCAAATCCAAGGGCGAGGACGCCAAAGTATCGGTGCGCAACATCCGCCGAAAGGCGATGGAGGAATTGCACCGGATTCGAAAAGATGGCGAAGCCGGCGAGGACGAAGTGTCGCGCGCCGAGAAGGACCTCGACAAGGCCACCCAGCAGTACGTGACGCAGATCGATGACCAGGTCAAGCACAAGGAAGGCGAGTTGCTGGAGGTCTAGCGGCCGATCAGCAGACGACGTCCGTGGCAGAAACCGATACCGGCGCAGACACCCCCGCCGAAGATTCGGTGCAGGAGCCCCCTTCTGGCAAGCGAAAGAAATCGCGGGCCGGTCGCAACCTACCCGCAGCGATCGCCGTGGGTGCCGCCATCGGCTTCACCATCATCGCGATCCTGAAATGGGACCGCTACCTCTGGGTGTTCCTCCTCGCCGCGGCGATGCCGCTGGCGACGCACGAGGTGGTCCGACGGCTGCGCGAGGCCGACTATGTCATTCCGGTCATCCCGCTGCTGGCCGGCGGCCAGCTGATGATCTGGCTGGCCTGGTACTGCCACGCGGTGGGTGCGCTGGCCGGCTTCGGCATCACCGCGGTGGTCTGCATGTTCTGGCGTCTGGCGCTCGGCGCCTCATCCGCGCGGGATGGATCGGCCGACTCCCCGTCCGGCAACTACCTGCGCGACGCCGCGGCCACGGTCTTTGTGGCGGCCTGGGTGCCACTGTTCGGGTCGTTCAGTGTGCTGCTGGCCTATCCGCCGAATGGTTCCGGCCAGGTGTTCTGCCTGATGTTCGGCGTGGTCGCTTCCGACATCGGCGGGTACGCGGTCGGTGTGCTGTTCGGCAAGCATCCGATGGTTCCGTCGATCAGCCCGAACAAGTCGTGGGAGGGACTGGCAGGTTCGTTGGTCTTCGGGATCACCGCCGTGACGTTCACCGCGACCCGGCTAGCCGACAAGCCGGTATGGATCGGCCTGCTGCTCGGCCTGACGATTGTGGCCACCGCGACTCTTGGTGACCTGGTCGAGTCACAAATCAAGCGTGACCTGGGGATCAAGGACATGGGTCGGATCCTGCCCGGCCACGGCGGGCTGATGGACCGGCTGGATGGAGCGCTGCCGTCGGCGGTCGCGACGTGGACCGTCCTGACGCTGCTGCATTAGGTGTGTCGATCATGAAGCAGGAGTTGGTATTCGAAGCGCCTCGGCGCGCGTTGCCGCCGCGACACCTAGCCGACCTCGATGAGGCTGCCAGCGCGGAGGCCGTCGCCGCACTGGGTCTGCCGCCGTTTCGGGCCAAGCAGTTGGCGCATCAGTACTACGGCCGGTTGATTGCCGACCCACAGCAGATGACCGACCTGCCGGCCGCGGTCCGCGGCCAGGTGGCCGAGGCGCTGTTCCCGACATTGCTGACCGTGGCCCGCGAGGTCACCTGCGATGCCGGCGAAACCCGAAAGACGTTGTGGCGGGCCGTCGACGGCACCACCTTCGAGTCCGTACTGATGCGGTACCCGAAGCGCAACACCGTGTGTATCTCGTCGCAGGCGGGCTGCGGCATGGCATGCCCGTTCTGCGCGACCGGCCAGGGCGGTCTGACCCGGAATCTGTCGGCCGCCGAGATCGTCGAACAGATCCGTGCCGCGGCCGCGACGCTTCGGGACGAGTGGGGCGACCGGTTGTCCAACGTGGTGTTCATGGGCATGGGGGAGCCGCTGGCCAACTATGCCCGGGTGCTGACGGCGGTACGTCGCATCACCGGGGCGGCCGAGAAAGGGGCCGGCTTCGGTATCTCGGCGCGGTCGGTGACGGTGTCGACGGTCGGCCTGGCCCCGGCCATCCGCAAACTTGCCGACGAGCGACTCGGGGTGACGCTGGCGCTGTCGCTTCATGCCCCGGATGACGAGCTGCGCGACACCCTGGTGCCGGTCAACAATCGATGGAAGGTCGGCGAAGCACTGGATGCCGCCCGCTACTACGCCGAGCAGACGGGTCGTCGGGTCTCGGTGGAGTACGCGTTGATCCGCGACGTCAACGATCAGCCGTGGCGTGCGGACCTTTTGGGTAAGCGGCTGCACCAGGCGCTTGGCCCGTTGGTGCACGTGAACCTGATTCCGTTGAACCCAACGCCGGGCAGCGAATGGGACGCCAGCCCGAAGGCCGCGGAGCGGGAGTTCGTGCGACGGGTTCGCGCGGCCGGCGTCGCGTGCACGGTGCGCGACACCCGAGGTCGGGAGATTGCCGCCGCGTGCGGCCAGCTAGCCGCCGAAGGCGGGTAGCTGGAGCGCATGCGCATGAACCCAGCGTGCGGCCAGCTAGCCGCCGAGCTGCCTACTTGAGCCAGCCGCGGCGACGGCCCCACATGTCGCGCACCAGGAAGAAAAGGCCCAACAGCGCGAAGCCGATCACCCACACGTCCTCGACATGGCCGACGTGATTGCCGCGCACGAAGGCCACGAGCAGGCCGAGGATCAGAAACCCCGTGATGTGCCAGGTGCGGTAGTTGATCTTGCTCCAGCCCCACTCCGCCGACGGCACATCGGCGACATGGATCCCATCGGAGCGCTCCACCTCGGTACTGGCCACGGCAAACTCCTCGGGTAGGAATCGGGATGCCTGCATATTCTGGCATATCGGGATTCGTCGGGCGCGCCGGTGGCGCGGCACAATGAATGGGTGACTTCCCACGGTGACGGCAGGGTCGACGGCAACGCCGCGCTGGACGCCGAACGTCGCCGGCGGGTTGTGGTGCTGGGTAGCACCGGTTCCATCGGCACCCAGGCACTCGAGGTCATCGCCGCCAACCCCGACCGCTTCGAGCTGGTAGGGCTGGCTGCCGGTGGCGGCCACCCGGACCTGCTGGCCCAGCAGCGGGCCCGGACCGGGGTGACCAATATCGCCGTCGCAGACGACCGCGCCGCGCAGGCTGTCGGCGACGTCGCCTACAGCGGGCCCGACGCCGCGACCCGGCTGATCGAGAACACCGCGGCCGACGTCGTATTGAACGCGTTGGTCGGCGCGCTGGGTCTCCAGCCGACTCTGACCGCTTTGGCCTCGGGGGCCCGCTTGGCCCTGGCCAACAAGGAGTCGCTGATCGCGGGCGGACCGCTGGTGCTGGCCGCCGCGCAGCCCGGTCAGATCGTGCCGGTGGACTCCGAACACTCCGCGCTGGCGCAGTGTCTGCGCGGGGGCAGCGCCGACGAGGTGGCCAAGCTGGTGCTCACCGCATCGGGCGGGCCGTTCCGGGGTTGGTCGGCCGCCCAGCTCGAGCACGTCACCCCCGAGCAGGCCGGCGCACACCCGACTTGGTCGATGGGGCCGATGAACACCTTGAACTCGGCCTCCCTGGTCAACAAGGGGCTCGAACTGATCGAGGCGCACCTGCTGTTCGGCGTACCGTACGGCCGCATCGACGTCGTCGTGCATCCCCAGTCGATCGTGCACTCGATGGTCACGTTCACTGACGGCTCGACGATCGCGCAGGCCAGCCCGCCGGACATGAAACTGCCGATCGCGCTGGCACTGGGCTGGCCGGACCGGGTGCCCGCGGCGGCCGCGGCCTGCGACTTCTCCACCGCATCTACGTGGGAGTTCGAGCCGCTGGACGACACGACCTTCCCGGCGGTCGCGCTGGCCCGCCAAGCAGGTCAGACGGGTGGCTGCATGACCGCCGTTTACAACGCCGCGAACGAAGAGGCGGCCGAGGCGTTCCTGGCCGGGCGGATCGGTTTCCCCGCAATCGTGCAAACAATCGCCGACGTCCTGAGCGCCGCCGACCAGTGGGCCGCAGAACCCGCTACCGTGGAAGACGTACTTGACGCGCAGCGCTGGGCACGTGCTGAGGCACTTGGTCTGATTGAGCGCGCTACACGGGAGGTTTCACCGACTCGATGATGTTCGTTATCGGCATCGTGCTGTTCGCGCTCGCCATCCTCATCTCAGTGGCGCTGCACGAATGCGGCCACATGTGGGTCGCGCTGGGCACCGGCATGAAGGTACGCCGCTACTTCGTCGGCTTCGGCCCGACCTTGTGGTCGACCCGCCGCGGCGAGACCGAATACGGCCTCAAGGCGATCCCGGCCGGCGGCTTCTGCGACATCGCCGGCATGACGTCAGTGGAAGAACTGCAGCCCGACGAGCACGACCGCGCGATGTACAAGCAGAAGACCTGGAAGCGGGTAGCAGTGCTGTTCGCCGGTCCGGGCATGAATTTCGTGATCGGCCTGGTGCTGATCTACGCCATCGCGATCATCTGGGGGCTGCCTAACCTGCATCCCACCGCGGTCATTGGCCAAACAGCATGTGCGGCAGGCGAAATCAGCCAAGGTGACTTCGAGAAGTGCACAGGTGACGGCCCGGCGGCCACCGCCGGTATCCGGCCCGGCGACGTGGTGCTCAAGGTCGGCGACACCCCGGTGACCGACTTCTCCGACATGGCCGGAGTGGTGCAGAAGCTGCACGGCACCGTCCCGGTCGTGATCAAGCGCGACGGTCAGACGATGACCAAATACGTCGACATCGCCCAGCGCCAGCGCTGGGTGAGCAACGGCAAAGACGGCGCCAAGCCGGCAAAGATCGGCGTCATGGGGGTCGTCGGCTCCCAGCCCGGCCCCACCCACTACAACCCGATCAGCGCGATACCGGGAACCTTCCGCTTCACCGGCAATCTGACCGTGCTGCTGGGCAAGTCGCTTATTGCCATTCCGACGAAGATCGGCGCGCTGGTGCACGCAATCGGTGGCGGCGAGCGTTCGCTCGACACGCCGATCAGCGTCGTCGGCGCGAGCATCATCGGCGGAGACACCGTGGATCACGGCGTCTGGGTGGCGTTCTGGTTGTTCCTGGCCCAGCTGAACTTCATCCTCGGCGTCATCAATCTGGTACCGCTGCTGCCGTTCGACGGCGGCCACATCGCCATCGCGCTGTTCGAGAAGCTGCGCAACCTGATTCGCACGGCCCGCGGCAAAGTCGCGGCGGGGCCGGTCAACTACCTCAAGCTGATGCCCGCAACTTACGTAGTGTTGGTCCTGGTCGTCGGTTACATGCTGCTGACCGTGACTGCGGATGTGGTCAACCCGATTCGGCTGTTCCAGTAGCGGGCCGGTTCGCCTCGAGGTCCCGGGCTACACCGAATGAAAGTGAGAGAAGGCAAACAGTGACCACAGGTCTGGGTATGCCGGCCGCGCCGGCGCCCACGCTGGCACCGCGGCGCAAGACGCGACAGCTGATGGTCCGAGACGTCGGTGTGGGAAGCGATCACCCGATTTCGGTGCAGTCGATGTGCACCACGAAAACGCACGACGTCAACGCGACCTTGCAGCAGATCGCCGAGTTGACCGCTGCCGGCTGCAACATCGTCCGAGTGGCGTGCCCGCGTCAGGAAGACGCCGACGCGCTCACCGCGATCGCCAAGAAAAGCCAGATTCCGGTCATCGCCGACATCCACTTCCAGCCGAAGTACATCTTCGCCGCGATTGACGCCGGCTGCGCGGCGGTGCGGGTGAACCCCGGCAACATCAAGGAATTCGACGGCCGGGTCGGAGAGGTTGCGAAAGCCGCTGCCGCAGCCGGTATTCCGATCCGGATCGGTGTCAACGCCGGATCGCTGGACAAGCGGTTCATGGAGAAGTACGGCAAGGCAACGCCCGAAGCACTGGTCGAGTCGGCGCTCTGGGAAGCCTCGCTGTTCGAGGAGCACGGCTTCGGCAACATCAAGATCAGCGTCAAGCACAACGACCCGGTGGTGATGGTCGCGGCTTACGAGCAACTCGCCGCCCAGTGCGACTACCCGCTGCACCTGGGCGTCACCGAGGCCGGTCCGGCCTTCCAGGGCACCATCAAGTCGGCCGTCGCGTTCGGCGCGCTGCTGTCGAAGGGCATCGGCGACACCATTCGGGTGTCGTTGTCGGCGCCGCCGGTCGAGGAAATCAAGGTCGGCAATCAGATTCTCGAGTCACTGAACCTTCGGCCGCGTGGGCTGGAAATCGTGTCCTGCCCGTCCTGCGGGCGCGCGCAGGTCGACGTGTACAAGCTTGCCAACGAAGTCTCGGCCGGTCTTGACGGACTCGATGTGCCGCTGCGGGTGGCCGTGATGGGTTGTGTCGTCAACGGGCCGGGGGAGGCTCGCGAGGCCGACCTCGGCGTCGCCTCGGGCAACGGCAAGGGCCAGATCTTCGTCCGGGGCGAGGTGATCAAGACCGTGCCCGAAGCGCAGATCGTCGAGACCTTGATTGAAGAGGCAATGCGATTGGCTAACGAGACGGGTGCCGAAGGGTCAACGGCGAGCGGTTCGCCAGTTGTGACCGTAAGCTGACATTGGCCTAATCGGGCCCGATATCCGGTCGAGAAAGAGTCAGTATGTCGGCTCCGCCCATCCGCCGCATGGTCAGCGAGCGACGGGTGTCAGTTGTGCGCGACGGCGCTTCGGTGCGCCGGGTTTTCGACGACGACCCGGTCGGCTCGTGCATGGTGGCAGCCAGGGTCGCCGATCACGGCCTGGACTCCAACTCGATCGGCGGGGAGCTGTGGACGCGCCGCGGGCCTGACGAGTCGTTGTGCTACGCCGGAGCCAACCTGATTCCGTTGCGCGGCCGACTCGACGACTTGTACGCCTTCGCTGATGCGGCGCTGACCGGGTCGCGACGGTGCTCCTCGCTGGTCGGGCGGGCCGAGCTGGTGATGCCGATGTGGAAGCGGCTCGAGCCGGCCTGGGGTCCGGCACGCGACGTGCGTGACTGTCAGCCGTTGATGGCGCTGAACACGATGCCGACCTGCGCGATCGATCCTGGTGTGCGGCAAGTCAAGCCAGACGAACTCGACACCTATCTGGTGGCGGCGATCGACATGTTCATCGGTGAGGTGGGCGTCGACCCGCGGCTCGGCGACGGCGGACGCGGCTACCGACGCCGGGTCGCCAGCCTGATCGCGGCGGGCCGGGCCTGGGCCCGCTTCGAAAACGGCGAGGTGGTGTTCAAGGCCGAGGTCGGGTCGCAGTCGCCGACGGTCAGCCAGATCCAGGGGGTCTGGGTCCATCCGGAATGGCGCGGCCGCGGCCTCGGCACGGCGGGCACTGCGACGCTGTCCGCGGTCATCGTGGGCACCGGCCGCACGGCCAGCCTGTACGTCAATGACTTCAACACCGTGGCGCGGGCGACCTACGACCGGATCGGCTTCGACGAGATCGGCACGTTCGCCACCGTTCTGCTGGACTGATCGGGCTGCTGCGTCGAGATCGGCGTCGGCGCGACGCCCTGCTCGCACTCTCGCGCGCTTGCGTCGGTCTGGGCGCAAATATCCCGGTGGGCAGTCGCGTAACAATTCAGTCTCGGTGTGTCGCCGTCCGTCCGCGCCGAGCGGTTCTAACATCAGCCACAATGGCAACAAAATTCACAATGGCATCAGCAGCCACAGTTGGCTTCGTGGTACTAGTCACGAGTGTGGTTGCGGCCTGCACGCCGAAACAAGAGGGACCCGCGCCGGCCGCCCAGAAGTTTTTCGCTGCGTTGGCCACCGGCGACACCGCGGCGGCCGCCGACCTCACCGACAAGCCCAGTGACGCGCGGGAAGCTCTCAATGCGGCCTGGGCGGGCCTGCAGGCCAGCCACCTCGACGCCCAGATTTTGGGATCGAAATACGCGGAGGACACGGGCTCGATCAGCTACCGCTACACCTGGCATCTGCCCAAGAACCGGAACTGGACCTATGACGGTCAGCTGAAAATGGCTCGCTACGAAGGGCATTGGCAGATCCGCTGGAGCAGCACCGACTTGCATCCCCATCTCGGTGAGCATCAGACGCTCGCGCTGCGCGCGGATCCTCCGAAGCGCGCCTCAGTCAATGAAGTCGGCGGCAGCGATGTGCTGGCGCCGGGCTACCTGTACCACTACACGCTGGACGCATCGAAGGCCGGCGCATTCCTGATCAGCACCGCCCGGTCGGTGGTCGACGTTCTGCATCCCTTCGACGACACGATCAACGACCCACAGCGACTGGCCGAGCAAGCCAGCGGCACCGGCAAGCCGGTCGATCTGATCACGCTGCGCACCGACGACAACAACAACATCGCCCCAGTCCTCGGCAGCATGCCCGGTGTGGTGATCACTCCGCAGGCTGAACTGCTGCCGACGGACTATCACTTCGCGCCGGCGCTGATCAACCAGGTGAAGAAGGCAGTGATCGACAAGCTCGACGGCGAGGCGGGCTGGCGAGTGGTCAGCATCAACCAGAACAACGTCGATCTGGCGGTGCTTCACGAGGTTGCGCCGGCTCCGGCTGCCTCGGTGTCGATCAGCCTGGACCGCGCCGTGCAGAACGCCGCTCAGCGCGCGGTGGACAACCAAGGACGCCAGGCGATGATCGTCGTGATCAGACCGTCCACGGGGGAGATCCTCGCGGTCGCACAGAACTCCGCGGCCGATGCGCTGGGGCCGCTGGCCACCATCGGTCTCTACCCGCCGGGGTCGACGTTCAAGATGGTCACCGCGGGTGCGGCGCTCGAGCGCGACATGGCAAGCCCCAACACGCTTTTGGGATGCCCAGGCCATCTCGACATCGGACAGCGTGTTGTTCCCAACTACGGCGGATTCGATTTGGGCACCGTGCCGATGTCGCGCGCGTTCGCCAGTTCGTGCAACACCACATTCGCCAAATTGGCCAGTCAGATGCCGCCGCGGGGTCTGACGCAAGCCGCCAACAAGTACGGCATGGGCCTCGACTACCAGATCGACGGCCTCAGCACGGTCACCGGATCGGTACCGCCGACAGTCGATCTAGCCGAGCGCACCGAGGACGGATTCGGCCAGGGCAAGGTGCTGGCCTCTCCGTTCGGCATGGCGATGGTCGCGGCGACGGTGGCGGCCGGAAAGGCGCCGGTGCCCAGGCTCATTGAGGGACGGCCCACGACGATCACCGGTGACACCACCCCGATCAGCGAGAAGATGATCGAAGGTCTGCGCCCGATGATGCGACTGGTGGTGACCAACGGCACCGGCAAGGAGATTGCCGGCTGCGGCGAGGTGTATGCCAAGACCGGTGAGGCTGAGTTCCCCGGCGGTTCGCATTCGTGGTTCGCGGGGTACCGCGGCGATCTGGCCTTCGCGTCGTTGATCGTCGGGGGAGGCAGCTCGGAGTACGCGGTGCGGATGACCAAGTTCATGTTCGAGTCGATGCCCGCGGACTATCTGGCCTGAAAAATGTTCTGCGTCAATGATGTAGACGCCAAAAAGCTGTCACCCGGCCGCGAGGGGCGACCGGGTGACAGGGTTCCACTTCGTCGAGTTAGCGAACTCCGGATGCTCCGGTGTCGTCCCGCCTGCTGCCCCGACGTCTGGCGTTCGAACCGGTAGGGAAGACCCCCCGTCCCCACCGGTCCGAACAGCCACCTCTTATCGAGGTGGATTCAGCGGGATCAGATCGGCGAGCCCGCCAGCAGGTCGATCAGCGGAGTCAAGACGTAGTCCAGACCCGTCGGGGTGAGCAGACCGTAGTCCAGGCCCGTGGCCAGGTAGCCCAGGAAGTCGTCCGGAACCAGGTAGGCACCATCGACGCCGGAGACCGTTTCGGCAACGGTGCCTGTGATTCCATCGGTCGTCTGCAAGTAGAACGCGCTGGGGTCCAGGGCGTAGATCAGGTTCTCCAGCCCGTGCTCACCGGCATTCGATTCGAACGCGGCCGCGTCGGTAGCGAACGATTCGTATCCGGTCAGGTTCGCCTGAGCATCCGAGATGTCCAGGGTGTTGTTCGCTGCACCCTGGGTGCCCGCTGCGCCGAACAGAATGTCGTACGCGTCATTCGGGCCCGGCTGCACGTCACCGGCGGCGATGACGCCGGGGCTGTCGTAGTACGTGTCAACAGTGACATCCGGCGTCGCGTGGGCGGTGCCCATGCCGACGAACGCGGCGAATGCTGCGCCGCCAAGAGCTGCGCCGATCGCTGTAGAATACTTCTGACTCATGTGCGAGCCTCCTATCTAGGTGTCTCTCCTTATGGGATGTGGGGTTGCCGCCCCACCGCCGTTGGCTCGCACATGAGTCTTTCTCCCCCATGGCGGACGAACCTCCGACGGGTCGAAGCATATAACAGGTTGGCCACCATGTTAAGCAATCCTCTAATAAAAAACTCAGGTGAATTAATCACAGCGTTAAGTCTCCTCTTAACCACGGTTCGAGGTTGTTCGACCCGTTAAGTAACTGAAGCAATCCGGCGAGCCGGGGGCCCACTTGCATCGGCGACAGCGGTGAGGACTGGCTGAAAGTGCACGTCAAAGTGTCTTCTTTGAGTTGGAAGTCCTGGGCGAGATCGCCCCCGGCCTTGTCAAGGTACGTATGTCTGCGAAATCAGCGTCTCACGATGTGGGATTTTATCCAGAAAACTGGACGCTATTTCCGGTTTTATGAACGTCCTGTCTGAGAGTCGCCAACAATGGTTTTGACAGTTTCCTCAATAATGTCGATATTGAAAACAAGATCAATTCAATTCGACATGAAGTTTGAATGTCCACGTGCAAATGGCCCTCAGTACCGGTTCAGGCCAAACTCACTTTTCGTACCTCCGGTATCTACTCGGCTGCTCAACGGGGTGGCCGTACAGCGTTCGTGGCTGCGACCTGCGGCGGTAGATTGGAATGGCCATGAGCCGTCCCGATGAACTGTCCGATATGCGGATCTCCGACGCTGACCGCAACGGCACGCTGCGGCGCCTGCACAATGCGGTCGCGCTCGGGCTGATCGACATCAGCGAGTTCGAAGAGCGGTCTACGCATGTGTCCTACGCCCGGACCCGCAACGAGCTCGACAGCCTGGTCGGCGATCTGCCGGGTCCCGGGGCGATCGTCACCTCCGCCGCTGACCGGGTCGAGCTGCGAGGTTGGGCCGGGTCGCTCAAGCGCCATGGTGAATGGACCGTCCCCACCCGGCTTGCGCTGGTGCGCCGAATGGGATCGGTCGAGCTGGATCTGGTCAAAGCCAGATTCGCGGGGCCGGTGGTCGTTATCGAGCTCGACATGCGATTCGGTTCGGTCGAGATCCGATTGCCCGAAGGCGCCAGCGCTTCCCTTGACGACGTCGAGGTCTACGGCGGCAGCGCCAGCGATCGGCGCAAGGTCGCGCCGGCTGAGGGCACACCGCACGTGGTGTTGACCGGCCGGGTGGTGTGCGGCTCAGTGAAAGTCAAAGGTCCGCGCCGGTCGCTGACGCGCCGCCGCGGCGGCACCTGATCCAGATATCCTGACACCATGCCTGTTCGTTCCGCCCTGTCCGCCGGCGTGGTCTCCGCGACGCTTCCGGTGCCCAAGTCGATCGCGCGCCCTGAATACGTCGGCAAGCCCACGGCGAAGGAGGGCACCGAGCCATGGGTGCAGACGCCCGAGGTGATCGAGAAGATGCGGGTCGCCGGGCGGATCGCCGCCGGCGCGCTCGCCGAGGCAGGCAAGGCTGTCGCGCCCGGCGTGACGACTGACGCGCTCGACCGGATCGCCCACGACTACATGGTCGACCACGGCTCCTACCCGTCGACCCTGGGCTACAAGGGCTACCCCAAATCCTGCTGCACGTCGCTGAATGAGGTCATCTGCCACGGCATTCCAGATTCGACCGTGATCGAAGACGGCGACATCGTCAACATCGACGTCACGGCGTACATCGACGGTGTGCACGGCGACACCAATGCCACGTTTCTGGCCGGCGATGTGTCCGAGGAGCACCGCCTGCTGGTCGAGCGCACCTACGAGGCCACCATGCGGGCGATCAAGGCCGTCAAGCCGGGCCGTGCGCTGTCGGTGGTCGGCAGGGTGATCGAGTCGTATGCAAACCGATTCGGCTACAACGTCGTTCGCGATTTCACCGGCCACGGCATCGGGACCACGTTTCACAACGGACTGGTGGTGCTGCACTACGACCAGCCTGCCGTCACCACCATCCTCGAGCCGGGGATGACCTTCACCATCGAGCCGATGATCAACCTCGGGTCGCTGGATTACGAGATCTGGGATGACGATTGGACCGTCGTCACCAAAGACCGCAAGTGGACCGCACAATTCGAACACACCCTGCTGGTGACCGACTCCGGCGCGGAAATCCTGACCCTTCCGTGACCACCCGGCCGTGAGCGGCGCGCTGCTGGTCGCCGGAACCACATCCGACGCAGGCAAATCGATGGTGGTTGCCGGGCTCTGCCGGTTGCTGGCTCGCAAGGGAATTCGGGTCGCGCCGTTCAAGGCGCAGAACATGTCGAACAACTCCGCGGTGACGGTCGAGGGCGGCGAGATCGGCCGGGCGCAGGCGATGCAGGCCCGCGCGGCCGGCCTGGCGCCCAGCGTGCGATTCAACCCGATCCTGCTCAAGCCCGGCAGCGACATGACCTCGCAGGTGGTGATCAAAGGGCACGTGGCCGGCACCGCCACCGCCGCGGAGTACTGGTCGGATCGCAACAAGCTGTCTGCGCTCGTGCAAGACGAATTGGCAAAGCTGCGAAACGAATTCGACGCAGTCATCTGCGAGGGAGCCGGATCACCGGCCGAAATCAACTTGCGGGCCAACGACTTGGTCAACATGGGCCTGGCGCGCGCCGCGAACCTTCCGGTCGTGATCGTCGGCGACATCGACCGCGGCGGGCTGCTGGCGCATCTGTTCGGAACAGTGGCGGTGCTCGATGCACAAGACCAGGCATTGATCGCCGGATTCATCGTGAACAAATTCCGCGGTGACGTCGCACTACTGGAGCCCGGGCTGCGCCAACTCGCTGACATCAGCGGTCGTCCCACCTACGGCGTCCTGCCCTATACCGACGACCTGTGGCTGGACACCGAGGACGCCCTTCCGGTGTTGGCGCACCGCGTCCTGGGCACGCCGCGAGCGCCGAGAGGCACACAGTGGCTTCGGGTGGCGGTGCTGCGGTTACCGCGAATCTCCAACTCCACCGACGTCGAAGCGCTGGCCTGCGAACCCGGCGTGCTGGTTCGCTGGGTCCGCGAGCCGGCCGACCTCGCCGACACTGACGTGATCGTGCTGCCGGGCACCAAATCCACGGTCGCTGACTTGGCCTGGTTGCGTGAACGAGGGCTGGAGCAAGCCATCCGCTCACACGCCGCCTCGGGCCGCGCCGTGTTGGGCGTCTGCGGGGGTTTCCAGATGCTGTGCAGGTCGATCGACGACCCGGTTGAAAGTCGATCCGGCCGGGTCGAGGCGATCGGGATGCTGGACGCCGAGATCGTGTTCCAGCGTGACAAGGTGCTGCGTCGCCGGCAGGACTCGCTACACGGCTACGAAATCCACCACGGGCAGGTGGCCCGCTGCGCGGAGGCCACCTGGTTCGAGGTGGACGGGGTGCCGGAGGGATACCGGCGCGGCCACGTATATGGGACGCACTGGCACGGTCTGTTCGACAACGACGACTTCCGCCGGCGATGGTTGACCGCTGCTGCGGCGGCCGCCGGACGTGACGGGTTCGTCGTTGCCGACGACACCAATGTGGCCGCGCGACGCGACGCTCAACTCGATCTGATGTCCGATCTGTTGGACGCCCACCTCGACGTCGACGCGGTCACCGGACTGCTGGACGGCGGCCCGCCGCAGCGTTCGACGATCGTCGCAGCGCTCCGTTGAAGGCGGCCAATGGCTGCCCCAATCAAGGATTTTCGTCAACACCGCGATGTTTTGTCGCGGTGGTCGTCGCAAGAGCTGCGCATGTTGCGCAAACGTTTCCAATTGCCACACGACTAACGATCCACCCGAAAATGGTCCGCGCGCGGGGCAATTCACTGTAATTTGCTGTAGTGCCTTCGACGATGATGACTACCGTCGACGGGTTTCCCATCCAGGTCTGCGACACCGGTCCGGAAAAGGGCTCCGTCGTGGTGCTGCTGTGCGCAGCCCAGCGGGCACTCCCGGCTTACGAGGCGGTATGCGAGCGTCTGCATACCGCTTCACTGCGCACCATCGTCGTCGCGCCGGATCCCCGCCTGACGCCCAAGTCGGTGATGGGGATTCTCGACGTGCTCGACGTCAGTTGGGGGGTGCTGGTCGGCGACCGCGACGGCGCCGAACTCGCCTGGGAACTGGCAGCCACCCGGCTCGACCGTTTCACCGGCCTGGTGGTGATCGACCGCGGCCACCCGCGGGCCGCCGACCAAGCCGGCGTGGTGCGTGACACGGACTGTCCGCCGGTCGAGATCAACACGACCGCGCTCGTCAGCAGCCCTGCGGCCCACTCGGTGGCCCAGGCCAGCCAGCGGTTCGTTTACGGCGACTATCGGGTGGTCGAGTTGCTCGGACGACGCAACGCGCACGAGTCGACCGCGCAACTGGCAGCCGAGATCGTCCTGCGCACCAGTACCTGGTGACAGATACGATCACCTCGTGAGCTTGTCGCGCGACGAACTCGAGCGACTCGTCGCCGCTGGTGATGTCGACACAGTGATCGTCGCGTTCAGCGACATGTTGGGCCGGCTGATGGGCAAACGGGTGTCGGCGCGGTTCTTCATCGACGAGGTGGCCGAGTCCGGCGCCGAAGCCTGCAACTACCTGTTTGCCGTCGACGTCGAGATGAACACCGTCGAGGGATACGCCACGTCGGGCTGGAACTCCGGATACGGCGACATGGTGATGCTGCCGGACCTGTCGACGCTGCGGCGGGCGCCGTGGCTGCCGGGCACGGCGCTGGTGCTCGCAGATTTATTGCGGCACGACGGCAGTCCTATCGAACCCTCTCCGCGCCACGTCTTGCGCCGCCAGTTGGACCGTTTGAACCAGCACGGTCTGCGTGCCTACGTCGCCACCGAGCTGGAATTCATGGTCTTCGACGACACCTATCGACAGGCCTGGGCCAATGGTTACCGTGAGCTGACTCCGGCCAGCGACTACAACCTGGACTACGCGGTGATGCCCTCGGGCCGTCTCGAGCCGCTGTTGCGCGACATCCGCCAGCACATGCAGGGTGCGGGGCTGCAGTGGGAGGCCGTCAAGGGGGAGTGCAACCTGGGGCAGCAGGAGCTCGGGTTCCGCTACGACGAGGCGCTGGTCAGTTGTGACAACCACGGCGTCTACAAGAACGGCGCGAAGGAGATCGCCGACCAGCACGGCAAATCGCTGACGTTCATGGCGAAATACGATGAGCGCGAAGGCAACAGCTGCCACATTCACATGTCCCTTCGGTCGGCCGACGGCGCCGCGGTTTTCGCTGACGCCGATCAACCGTTCGGTATGTCGCCGTTATTCCGCAGCTTCGTCGCGGGGCAATTGGCCACACTGCGAGAGCTGACACTGCAATACGCGCCGAACATCAACTCCTACAAGCGATTCGCCGATCGCAGCTTCGCTCCCACGGCAGTTGCGTGGGGTATGGACAACCGGACCTGCGCGCTGCGCGTCGTCGGTCACGGCGACAATTTGCGGGTGGAATGCCGGGTGCCCGGCGGGGACGTCAACCAGTATCTTGCGGTGGCGGCGCTGATCGCTGGTGGGCTGCACGGGATCGAACATGACTTGCCGTTGCCGGATCCGTGCGCGGGCAATGCTTATCAGATGAGCGAGGACGGCAAGGACAACAAGGCCGAGCGGTTGCCCAGTACGCTGGCCGAAGCTGCGACGCTGTTCGAGGCGTCTGCGGTCGCTCGGCAGGCATTCGGCGACGACGTGGTCGACCATTACGTCAACTACGCCCGCGTCGAGGTGGCCGCATTCAACGCGGCGGTCACCGATTGGGAGCGAGTGCGTGGTTTTGAGCGGTTCTAGACCTCCGGTGATCGGTCTGACCACTTATCTGAACCGGGCGCAACTGGGAGTCTGGGATGTGCGCGCCAGCTTCCTGCCGGCGGTTTACTTTCAAGGTGTCACCGCGGCCGGCGGGGTGGCCCTGCTGCTGCCGCCGCAGCCGGTGGACGCCGAGGTCGCCGACCGGGTTCTCGACAGCCTGGACGGTCTGTTGATCACCGGTGGCGCCGATGTCGATCCCGCTTTCTACGGTCAACAGCCGCATCCGAGCACCGACAAACCCGCACAACATCGCGACGCGTGGGAGTTTGCGCTGTTGCGCGGCGCGCTCGAGCGAGAGATTCCGGTGTTGGGCATCTGCCGCGGCGCACAGGTGCTCAACGTGGCGCTGGGCGGAACGCTGCACCAACATCTGCCCGATGTCATCGGCCACAGCGGACACCGGGCCGGCAATGCGGTATTCAGCACTGTGCCGGTGCGGACAGTGCCGGGCACCCAGTTGGCCGACCTGGTCGGCGAATCCGTCGACGCGCGCTGTTACCACCATCAGGCGATCGCCGAGCTTGGCGATGGCTTGGTCGTCAGCGGCTGGGATGCCGACGGCGTGATCGAGGCATTGGAGCGGCCGGGTAAGGGCTTCGTGCTCGCCGTGCAGTGGCATCCGGAGGAGAGTTTGAACGACCTGCGGCTGTTCTCGGCGATCGTCGAGGCAGCGCGGGCTTACGCGAACGAGAAGGAGTGAGTGTGGATCTGACGCAGCGGCTGGCCGGCAAGATCGCCATTATCACCGGTGGCGGTGGCGGTATCGGGCTGGCTTCGGCCCGGCGGCTGCATGCCGAGGGCGCCACCGTGATCATCGCCGATATCGACGAGTCGACCGGCACCAAGGCGGCAGAAGAAGTGAGCGGTCTATATGTGCCAGTGGATGTTTCGGACGAATCCTCAGTCAACTCACTGTTCGATCTCGTGGCGAGCAGCTACGGCTCAGTGGACATCGCGGTCAACAACGCCGGCATTTCACCACCCGATGACGATCTGATCGAAAACACCGAGTTGCCGGCGTGGCAGCGCGTTCAAGACGTCAACCTGAAATCGGTGTACCTGTGCTGCCGGGCGGCGTTACGGCACATGGCACCCGCGGGCCGCGGGTCGATTGTCAACATCGCGTCATTCGTCGCGGTGATGGGATCGGCGACCTCCCAGATCTCTTACACCGCCTCCAAAGGCGGCGTGTTGGCGATGTCGCGGGAGCTCGGCGTGCAGTTCGCCCGTCAAGGGATCCGAGTCAACGCGCTGTGCCCCGGGCCGGTGAACACACCACTGCTGCAAGAGCTTTTCGCCAGCGACCCCGAGCGCGCAGCTCGGCGGATGGTGCACGTGCCGATGGGCCGGTTCGGTGAAGCCGACGAAATCGCGGCTGTCGTCGCCTTTTTGGCCAGCGACGACGCATCGTTCATCACCGCGGCGAGCTACCTCGTCGACGGCGGCATCAGCGCCGCCTACACCACGCCGCTATAACAGCTACCAGTTGATTGAGTGCCACGATGATCGATTTGCGCAGCGACACCGTGACCCGGCCCAGTCCTGCCATGCGGGCGGCGATGAATGTCGCCGCGGTGGGCGATGACGTGCTGGGCGACGACCCGACAGTCGCGCGCTTGCAAGCGAGCGTGGCTGAGGCCGCATGCAAGGACGCGGGGCTGTTCTTTCCAAGCGGCACGCAAAGCAATCTCGCGGCGCTGATGGCCCATTGCGACCGCGGCGACGAATACCTCGTCGGTCAGCTTGCGCATACCTACAAATACGAAGGTGGCGGCGCTGCCGTGCTCGGCAGCATTCAACCGCAGCCGATTGAGAACGCGCTAGACGGCACGCTGCCGTTGGACAAGGTCGCGGCTGCGATCAAGCCGATCGACAATCATTTCGCGCGGACGCGCCTGCTGGTGCTGGAAAACACGATCAACGGGCAGGCGCTGCCGCACAGCTACGTGGTCGAGGCGGTCGACCTGGCCCATACCCGCAGTCTCTCCACCCATCTGGATGGTGCACGCGTCTACAACGCTGCGGTGGCGTCGCGACGCCCGGTCGCTGATTTGTGTGCTCCATTCGATTCGGTGTCGATCTGTTTCTCGAAAGGGCTTGGTGCTCCGGTCGGTTCGGTGCTTGTCGGCAGTCACGCATTCATCGAGCGTGCACGACGTTGGCGAAAGGTCCTCGGCGGCGGGATGCGTCAGTCCGGCATTCTTGCGGCGGCCTGTTTGTACGCTCTCGAATGCAACGTTGCTCGGCTCGCCGACGATCACGCGAATGCCGGGTATCTCGCCGAAAGACTCAGGCAGGTCGAGGAGATTGAGATCCTCTCGCAGGCGACGAATATGGTGTTCGCACGGATTCCCGAAGCCGACTGTGCGCCGCTCGAGGAATGGCTTAAACAGCAGGGCATTGTGACGCACACGCGGCCGACGACGCGATTGGTCACACACCTGGACGTGTCGAGGGACGACGTTGTGAGCGTCGCCGATGCGTTCGCCGCTTATTTCGAAGCGTAGGCGCCTGCACGCCGCTGTAGAGCTCAGCGGCGCAAGGTGATCAGTGGGATCGCCATCTCGGCGGGGGTTGCGCCGCCGTGCAATCCGACGAGCTGAGCGACTTCCGGTGGTTCCCGCCGGCTCGCAAATACCGCGGCGTCGCCGCCGCAGGTGACGACGACATCACCGATGCGGGCCAGGTGCTCGGGCCGCACCGGCCCGAAAAGCCCTGCGGCGACGGCGTCCTCGCGACTACACACCTCTGCTCGATCGCCCAAGACTTCGGTCCAGGCGGCGATGACGTCGGGAGCCGCGCCGGGTTCGGTGTGCAGGTAGCGCACCCGCGGCTCGCCGGCGACCACCCGGACCCCGGCCGACAGCCGCGGATCGGCGTCCAAATCGATCCGCGCATCGGCCGCTACGTTGAGGCCACCGTGGTCGGCGGTGATCAGCAACACGGCATCGGACGGCAATGCGTCGAGCAGCCTGGCCAGTAACGCGTCCACATAGGCGCCCGCGGCATGCCACTCCGCCGATCCGACCCCGAACAGATGCGCGGCGGTATCGAGGACCGATGTATAGGCGTAGACCAATCCAGTTGTAGCGCTTACCTGCTCGCTCACCGCGCCGCCATAGTCGTCGTCGTAGTCGGTCGGACAGAACTGCGCGCCACGGTAGGCCGCCTCGGTCAGGCCGCTGCCGATGAACGGTGTGGGCAGTACCGCACGGGCGTCCACCCCAGCGTGCCGCAGACGTTCGAACCAGGTTGGGACTGGCTGCCATTGGGATGGCGCGGGATCGTCACGCCAAAAAATATGGCTGAGCACCCGGTCCGTACCGGGAACGTTGACGGTGAAACCCAAGACCCCGTGCTCACCCGGCGCGACACCGGTCCCCAGCGACGCCAGGCTGGTCGGCGTGGTCGAGGGGAAGGTGCAGACCAACTCGTCCAATCGGCCCGCTTCGCCGGCGAGCACCGATGCGATCAGCGGCGCGCTGCTTGCCAATTCGGGCAGCAGATGCCAGCCCATCCCGTCGACGAGTACCACTACGACCCGTCGTGCACCGCCGACGTGCTCGGCCAGCTTCAGCGCATCGGTCGCCTGCGGAACTCCGAGCAGGGCGGCCGCGCCCGGCAGGACGTCGCAAATCGAAGCCCGCACCGACGTCAGTCCAATAGTCCCAACAATGCGTTCTCGACGACTTCGGGCAGCGCCGGGTGAATCCAGTACTGGCCGCGCGCCATGTCCTGCACGCTCAAGCCGAAGGTCATCGCCTGAATGAGTGGTTGGATGAGCGAGGAGGCCTGCTGCCCCATGATGTGTGCACCGAGTAGGCGGCCGCTCGTCGCATCCGATATCAGCTTCACGATTCCGACGGTGTCCTCGGTCGCCCAGCCGTAGGCGACGTCCGCGTAATCCTGAACCTTGCAGGAAACATCGAAACCCTGCGCCACCGCTTCGTTCTCAGTCAGTCCGACGTAGGCGATCTGCGGATCGGTGAACACCGCGGCGGGAACATAGCGGTGATCGGTGGCGACCATCGATGCGGTGTCGTCCCAGTCGCGGAGCAGGTTGCGCTGCACCACGCGTGCTTCGTGATTGGCGACATGCTTGAGCTCGTACGGCGAGGACACATCACCGAGCGCGAAAACGTTACGCGCAGTGGTCCGTTGGTATTTGTCGACGACGACGCGGCGATCGTCGAGCTCGATGCCGGCTTTCTCGGCGTCTAATCGGTCGCCGTTGGAACGGCGCCCGGTGGCCACCAGCACGACATCGGCCTTCAACTCCGAGCCGTCGTCGAGTTCGAGCACGGTGCCGGAGCGGTCCTCGTGCGAGCCCAAAATGTTGCGGTGGCTGCGCACTTCCCACTTGCTCGACGCGATGCGGGTGAAGCGTCCGGACAGTGTGTCGTCGAGATGCCGGAGCAGTGATCCGCCGCGGATCACCATCGTGATCCGGACCCCGAGCGCAGAGAAGATGTGCGCGAACTCGCACGCCACGAAGCCGCCACCGACGATCACCATGTGCTTGGGCAGTTCCGGAATCCGCATGATGTCGTCGCTGGTGTAGTACCGCACCCCGCAGTCCAGGATGGCGGGCGGAACCTCGGCCCGTGCACCTGCGGCGATCACCACCTTTTCGGCGGTGAACTCTGTGCCGTCCTCGGTGTGCAGCAGATAACGGCCATCGTCCTGCACCGCGGCGAAGCGGGTGTGGGTGTCGTAGACGTCGACGTTGGGTTGAGCTCGTCGATAGTCCTCGCCGCCGATCGCGATCGGGTCGATGCGGCCGAACACCCGCGAGACGATGTCGTCCCAACGGACCCGGTCAAGGTGTGCGTCGATGCCGTAGCGCGACGCGGCGCGGATCGTTTCGGCAACTTCGGCGGCGTAGACGAACATCTTGGTCGGAATGCATCCGACGTTGAGACACGTCCCGCCGAACGTTCCCTGCTCGCAGATCGCAACCCGCTTCTTGGCGTAGCGATCGCTGAGAATGCTGTTGCCGGAACCGGTTCCGATGATCGCCAGGTCGTAGCTCTCCATGCGGTGCCCTTTCAGCCGTTATGCGACGCGACACCGGCGGTCGCACTCAGGTAGTCATCCAGCCAGGTGTCCAGCTGCTGATAGGCAACCCGCCGCGGTTGCGGCATGGACAGGAACACATCGTGTTTGGCGTCGATCACCGGAACGATGGTGGTGCGGTTACCAATGCACCCGGCCCAGCGTGCGATGTGTGTGACGTCGAGAACCGCATCGCCACATTGCAGGGCGGCGGCGTCAGATGCCTCGACCACGCTGCGATCGGAGCGCAGGATCAGGTTGGGCACTCCGACATCGAGTCCGCGGTGCAGCTTTGCCTGGCCGGCTCGCACGGCAGACAGCCAGCCGAAGGTAATAGGGAAGCCGCCCAACGGTTTCCACTGCAGGTCGTAGTCGAACTCGCCGTGATAGTCGCGATGCAGGCTGGCTCCGTAGCCGCCACCGGTCTCACGCGGGGCGCGTGCGACCCGTTTGGTGCCGAGGCGGGCGATGGCGGCGATCAGCGCTCTGGTCGGCGGCCAGCGCAGCACCATCGGCCCGGGCACGTCCAGAAAAGGACTGTTGAGCACCAGCCCCGTCACTCGTGCCCGGCTGATCGCGCCGCGTCTCCGCAGCCGGTCCAACCACAGCGAGACGATCAGTCCGCCGGCCGAATGCCCGTACACCAGCACCCGTGCCGACCCCGTCTCCTCGCCGATGATCTCGAGCGCACGATCGAGTTCGAGGTCGTAGCGCGCCAAGTCGGTGATGAAGTGCGGTGTCAGGCCGCTGCGCGACGACCGCCCGCACTTGCGTAGGTCGAGCGCGTAGAACGCGAAGCCGCGGTCGGCGAAGTGATCGGCCAGCGCGGTGTGGAAGAAGTAGTCGGTGTACCCGTGCACAGCGAGGACAGCGTCGGTGGCCGGAGCCGCATCGCCACGGCGCAGCAGCGTCGCGTCGATACGGCCCTCGCCGTCGGGATCGTCGCCCAGCGGGATGGTGAGTTGCCAATAGCCGGGCAGGACGTCGGGCTGCCAGCCAGTCACATCCGTCAGCTTACAAACCTTGCAGATCGCCAACTCCGATCCGGCCGGGATAACCTGACGAGCGATACAGCGCGCGATTGCAAAGGACGAAAAACTCGGTGTCAGACCCGCAGGCAGGGACAACCTCAAAGGTCGACGCCGTGCTGGTCGGAACCGGAATCATGAGCGCCACGTTGTCAGCACTGTTGCGCCGGCTGGAGCCGAACTGGTCGATCACCGTCGTCGAGCGACTCGACGGCGCCGCAGCCGAAAGCAGCGACCCGTGGAACAACGCCGGCACGGGTCACGCTGGGTTGTGCGAGCTGTTCTACACCCCCCAGCTGCCGGACGGTTCGATCGACATCACCAAAGCGGTTCGGGTGAACGAGCAGTTTCAGGTCACCCGCCAGTTCTGGGCCTACGCCGCCGAGAACGGCATGGTGTCCGATGTGCGCGGGTTTCTGAATCCGGTTCCGCACGTCAGCTTCGTGCAGGGGGCCGAGCGCGTCGACTATCTGCGCCGCCGTCGCCAGGCGCTGGCCGACAATCCGCTGTTCGCCCGCAACGAATGGGTGGAGGGTGCCGACGAACTCGCCCGGCGGCTGCCGTACATGGCTGCCAAGCGCGACTTCTCCGCACCGGTCGCGCTCAGTTGGGCACCCGACGGGACCGACGTCGACTTCGGTGCACTGTCGCGTCAACTCATCGGCTACGGGGTGCGCAATGGAACCGCTGCGTTGTTCGGCCACGAGGTCCGCAACCTGACCCGACAGCGCGACGGCAGTTGGACGTTGACTATCCGCAACCGTCGCCGCGGTGACAGCCACACACTGAACGCCGCGTTCGTGTTCGTCGGCGCTGGGGGACAGGCACTTCCGTTGCTGCAGAAGTCAGGCATCAAAGAAATCAAGGGTTTTGGTGGTTTCCCGATCGGCGGACGATTTCTGCGCAGCGGAAACCCGGCGGTCACCAGTGGGCACCGGGCCAAGGTCTACGGACTGCCGGCGCCAGGCGCACCGGGGATCACGGCGGCCCACCTGGACACCCGGATCGTCAATGGCAAGCCGTGGCTGATGTTCGGTCCGTTCGCCGGCTGGTCGCCGAAGTTCCTCAAGCACGGGCATGTCAGCGATCTGCCGCGATCTGTCAAGCTCGGCAATCTTGCGACGGCGATCGGGGCTGGGCTCGGTCAGCGGGAGCTGGTCGGCTATCTGATCGGCCAGCTGCGGTTGTCGAAGCCCGCTCGTGTCCAGGCCCTCCGCGAATTCGCGCCCAGCGCAGTCGATTCCGACTGGAGCCTGACGACCTCTGGTCAACGGGTCCAGGTGATGCGACGCGACAGACGCCGAGGGGGCCGGCTGGAGTTCGACACCACGGTGCTCACCGCGGCGGACGGCAGCATCGCCGGACTGCTCGGTGCCTCGCCGGGAGCCTCGACCGCGGTGACGGCGATGCTCGACGTGCTGCACCGCTGCTTCCCCGACCGGTACCCAGCGTGGTTGCCGACGCTGAAGGAGATGATTCCCTCGTTGGGCATCAGCTTGTCCACCGAGCCGGCGCTCTACGACGAGTTGCGATCGTGGACCGCCAAGGCGTTGGAGCTGGAATCGTGACCGCCGCGCTGCGCCGGTCGTGGGCCAAAGACCTTGATGTGCCTACTCTCTACGCGCTACTCAAGCTGCGGGTCGAGGTTTTTGTCGTCGAGCAGGCTTGCCCGTATCCCGAACTCGACGGGCGCGATCTGCTCGCTGAGACGCGGCACTTCTGGCTCGAAGCTGCCGACGGGGAGGTGATCTGCACGCTGCGGCTGATGGAGGAACACGCGGGCGGCCACAAGGTGTTCCGGCTCGGTCGACTGTGCACCAAGCGCAGCGCCAGGGGCGAGGGCCACACCACCCGACTCTTGCGTGCGGCGCTGGCTGAGGTCGGCGACTACCCGTGCCGGATCAACGCTCAGGTATATCTAGCGGACATGTATGCCCAGCATGGATTCGTCCGGGACGGCGATGACTTCCTCGACGACGGCGTCCCGCACGTTCCGATGCTGAGGAACGTCGGTCCGCGTCCTCCTCAGGCGGCCGCGCCGCCTGCATCGTCACCGGACAGGAACGTCGGTCCGCCTCCTCCTCAGGCGCCTGCGCCGCCTGCATCGTCACCGGACGGGAACGTCGGTCCGCCTCCTCCTCAGGCGCCTGCGCCGCCTGCATCGTCACCGGACGGGAACGTCGGTCCGCCTCCTCCTCAGGCGGCCGCGCCGCCTGCATCGTCACCGGACGGCCCGGGGTTTCATGCCCAGGGAAACGCGCACTCGTGACGGCACCGGAGAGTCCGTACCTGGTCGGGCTGCGGTTGGCCGGCAAAAAGGTCGTCATGGTCGGCGGTGGCAGTGTCGCCCAGCGTCGGCTCCCGCTTCTGGTGGCCAGCGGCGCAGACGTGCACGTGATCAGCCGCAGCGCCACCCGCTCGGTCGAGGCGATGAGCGGAATCACGTTGTCGCTGCGCGACTACCGAGACGGCGACCTGGCCGGCGCCTGGTACGCGATCGCGGCCACCGACGACGCGCAGGTGAACGAGGCCATCGTCGCCGAGGCCGACCGTCACCGGATCTTTTGCGTCCGCGCCGACATCGCGATCGACGGCAGCGCGGTGACCCCCGCGTCGTTCGAGTACGCCGGGCTATCGGTGGGCGTCCTCGCCGGTGGCGAACACCGCCGCTCGGCGGGCATTCGTTCGGCGATCCGCGAGGCCCTGCAGCAGGGCGTGATTTCCCCGGAGAGCTTTGAGAGCAGCGACGTGGTCCGCGGTGGTGTGGCGTTGATCGGCGGCGGACCTGGCGATCCCGAGCTGATCACCGTGCGGGGCCGGCGATTACTCGCGCAGGCCGACGTCGTCGTGGCCGACCGGCTGGCGCCACCGGAACTGCTCGCCGAACTGGCACCGAACGTCGAGGTGATCGACGCCGCCAAGATTCCCTACGGGCGGGCGATGGCCCAGGACGCCATCAACGCGGTGATGATCGAACGGGCCCGGGCCGGTCACTTCGTGGTGCGCCTCAAGGGCGGCGACCCGTTCGTGTTCGCCCGCGGGTACGAGGAAGTGCTGGCGTGTGTCGATGCCGGCATCCCTGTGACTGTTGTGCCGGGTGTGACAAGTGCCATAGCGGTGCCCGCATCCGCGGGTGTGCCCGTCACTCATCGCGCGATCAACCACGAGTTCGTCGTGGTCAGCGGACACCTGGCGCCGGACCATCCCGAATCGTTAGTGAATTGGGATGCATTAGCAGCAATGACGGGAACCATCGTTCTGCTGATGGCGGTCGAACGGATCGAACTCTTCGCTGAGGTATTGCTCAAGGGCGGCCGACCTGCGGATACGCCGGTCGTGGTGGTCCAGCAGGGCACGACGGCCGCGGAGCACACGTTGCGGGCCACGCTGGCGGACGCGCCGGAGAAGATCCGTGCGGAGGGCATCCGACCTCCCGCGATCGTCGTTATCGGGTCTGTGGCGGCTTTCGGCATTTAAAAGATCCCTAAGATTACTGTAGGGTAAGTTCTTATGACGGCTCTCAACGATGCAGAGCGGGCTGTCCAAAGATGGACTACTGAACCCTCGAAGCGAGCAGTTCACATGCCCGAAACGCACCCAGAAAAGACCGCCCCAGCCACGTCGAACAAGACGTCGACACCGTGGATGCCGACGCGGCGATTCTTCACCGCCGTGATCGCGATCGCCGGCATGCAGCTGATGGCGACCATGGACGGCACCATCGCCATCGTCGCCCTTCCCAAGATCCAGAACGAGCTGAGCCTGTCTGACGCCGGCCGTAGCTGGGTCATCACCGCCTACGTGCTGACCTTCGGCGGTTTGATGCTGCTGGGTGGGCGCCTCGGCGACACCATCGGCCGCAAGCGGACCTTCATCGTCGGCGTCACCCTGTTCACCATCGCCTCCGCGCTGTGCGGTGTCGCCTGGGACGACGTCACGTTGGTGATCGCCCGGCTGCTGCAGGGTGTGGGCGCGGCGATCGCCTCGCCGACCGGCTTCGCGTTGGTCGCCACGACATTCGCCAAGGGGCCGGCCCGTAACGCCGCCACTGCGGTGTTCGGTGCTATGACCGGCGTCGGGTCCGTGATGGGCCTGGTTGTCGGCGGGGCGCTGACCGAGGTGTCCTGGCGGCTGGCGTTCTTGGTGAACGTGCCGATCGGGCTGGTGATGATCTACCTGGCCCGCACCGCGCTGCGGGAGACCAACCGTGAGCGGATGAAGCTCGACGCGGCCGGCGCTGTGCTGGCGACGCTGGCCTGCACCGCCGCGGTGTTCGCCTTCTCATCGGGACCCGAGGCGGGCTGGATCTCATTCACCACACTTGGTTCGGCCGCTGTGGCGCTCATCGCGTTCGTCGCGTTCGGGTTGGTCGAGCGCACCGCTGAGAACCCCGTCGTTCCCTTCAAGTTGTTCTTCGACCGCAACCGGCTGGCCACGTTCGTGGCGATCTTCATGGCCGGTGGCGTCTTGTTCACCGTCACCGTCCTGGTCGCCCTCTACGTGCAGGACATCATGGGCTACAGCGCCCTGCGCGCCGGTGTCGGCTTCATCCCGTTCGCGATCGCGATGGGTATCGGGCTGGGCGGTTCGTCGCAGCTGGTGTCTCGCTTCCAGCCGCGGGTCGTGGTCATCGCCGGCGGAGCGCTGGTGGTCGGCGCCATGGTGTACGGCTCGACGTTCAACGGCGCGATGCCGTATTTCCCGAACCTCATTGTGCCCGTCGTGATCGCCGGGATCGGCATCGGCATGATCGTCGTCCCGGTCGCGCTGTCGGCGATTGCGGGCGTCGGTTTCGACCAGATCGGGCCGACATCGGCGATCGCGCTGATGCTGCAGAACCTCGGTGGCCCAGTCGTTCTCGCCATCATCCAGGCCGTCATCACGTCACGCACGCTGTATCTGGGCGGTACCAACGGCCCAGTCAAGAATATGACCAAGCTTCAGCTGCACGCCCTCGACAAGGGCTACACCTATGGCTTGCTGTGGGTGGCCGGCGTGGCCGTCATCGTTGGTGGGGTGTCGCTGCTGATCGGCTACACCGCAGAGCAGGTGGCGCACGCGCAGGAAGTCAAGGACGCTATCGACGCCGGGGAGCTCTAGCTCTCAGCACCACCAATCAGAAGCCACGGCTGTCATCCCTCGCGGATCGCAGCCGTGGTTGCTGTTTGGCGGTTAAAAACTACTAGTTAGGCTTGCGCGCTGTGATCACCCGGATGTCCGAGCTGTTCTTGCGCACACTGCGCGACGCCCCCGCCGATGCCGAATTAGCCAGCCACAAGCTGTTGATCCGCGCCGGCTACGTGCGACCGATCGCGCCCGGCCTCTACAGCTGGTTGCCCCTCGGCCTGCGGGTGCTGCGCAAGATCGAGCGGGTCGTGCGCGAGGAGATGAACGCGATCGGCGGCCAGGAGATCCTGTTCCCGGCCCTGCTGCCGCGGGGGCCCTACGAGACGACGAACCGGTGGACCGAATACGGCGACGGCATTTTTCGGCTCAAGGATCGCCGCGACAATGACTACCTGCTGGCGCCGACCCACGAAGAAGTCTTCACCTTGACGGTCAAAGGGGAGTACAGCTCCTACAAAGACTTTCCGCTGGCGCTCTACCAAATCCAGACCAAATACCGCGACGAGGCGCGTCCGCGCGCCGGCATCCTTCGCGGCCGCGAGTTCGTCATGAAGGACTCCTACTCCTACGACATCGACGACGCCGGCCTCAAGAACGCCTACGCCGCGCATCGTGAGGCCTACCAACGCATCTTCGACCGCCTCGATGTCGATTACGTCATCGTGTCCGCCGTATCGGGCGCGATGGGCGGCTCGGCATCCGAGGAGTTTCTGGCCGACAGCCCGACCGGCGAGGACACCTTCGTCCGGTGCCTGGAATCCGGTTACGCCGCCAACGTCGAGGCGGTGATCACCGCGCGGCCGGAAAGCCGGCCCGTCGATGGATTGCCCGAGGCGGTGGTCCACGACACCGGCAACACCCCGACCATCGCGACCTTGGTCGAGTGGGCCAACGCGGCGGGCCTTGGCCGCACTGTCTCCGCTGCCGACACCCTGAAGAACGTCCTGCTCAAGGTGCGTCAACCGGGCGGCGACTGGGAGCTGTTGGGAATCGGGGTGCCCGGCGATCGCGAGGTCGACGACAAACGGCTGGGTGCCGCGCTCGACCCGGCCGAGTACGCGTTGCTCGACGACGCCGACTTTGCCAAGCACCCCTTCCTGGTGAAGGGATATATCGGCCCGAAAGCTTTGCTGGACAACGGTGTTCGCTACCTGCTCGATCCGCGGGTGGTGGATGGCACCAGCTGGATCACCGGCGCGGATGAGCAGGGTAAGCATGTCGTCGGCTTGGTCGCCGGCCGTGATTTCACCGCCGATGGCACGATCGAGGCCGCCGAAGTGCGCGACGGTGACCCATCGCCCGACGGCGCCGGGCCGTTGGTCTCCGCTCGCGGGATCGAGATCGGTCACATCTTCCAGCTCGGCCGCAAATACACCGACGCCTTCGCCGTCGACGTGCTCGGCGAGGACGGCAAGCCGGTGCGGCTGACCATGGGCTCCTACGGCCTCGGGGTGTCGCGGCTGGTGGCGGTCATCGCCGAGCAGCAGCATGACGAGCTCGGGCTGCGCTGGCCGTCGGAGGTGTCGCCGTTCGACGTCCACCTGGTGATCGCCAACAAGGACGCCGAAGCGCGCACCGGGGCCACCGCGTTGGCCGCCGATCTGGATCGGCTGGGCATTGAGGTACTGCTCGACGACCGGACGGCATCACCGGGGGTGAAGTTCAAGGATGCCGAGTTGATCGGTGTGCCGTGGATCGTCGTGGTCGGGCGCGGGTGGGCTGACGGAAAGGTCGAGCTGCGCAACCGTTTCAGCGGTGAAACCCGTGAACTACCGGCCGGCGCGGGTCTGGCCACCGACGTCGCCGCAGCCGTCTCTGGCTAGCGGCCGGGCAATCTGACTACGTGGCGCCGCCGGGGAAGGCGGTGGTGATCGGCCAGTCGCCGAGCTGCTGCTTCCAGCGGGCGGCCAGCACTGCGCTCTGAGTCAGTGCCGTCACACCGAACGTCCGGTCCTGGCTGCTCTGCGCCTGCTCGATGAACGCCCGCCACGCGGCCTCGGTGTCGTTTTCCATCCGCGCGGCTAGTCGTGCAGCGTCGGTGGGTGTGTCGACGGGCATCGGCAGCTGATAACCGGCGGCGGCCACCGGCGCCGCAACCTTGCGGCCGGCCAGCATCGAGATGACCTGATCGCGACGCTCGCGGTGCTGACTGAGCGCGGACGAGACCAGCGTGTTCACCTGCGGCGCGCAGCGCGCCGACACGATGCCGTACCCGTAGACGACGGCGTGCTCGTTGGCCAGGGCAGCACACAGCGCGGTGTCCGCCGGCGACGGCTCAGCGGATGTCACGACGCGGCCGCTCCGGATGCCAGCGCGACGCTGTAGGACGCCGTACACGACGCGGCGATCGAGCCGAGGAGCCCGGCGCGATAGCCCGACGAGGTGCTCGCCAGTGTGGCGGCGCTGTCCGCCGACGCCCGAAGCGAGGTGACGACATCGGCCACCGGCGGAGGGGGAGTCGTGGCGGCCGATGCGGTGGTGGTCGGACTGGTTGTCGGGGGAGACGTTGATGCTGGGGCCACGCGCTTGATCTCGGTCGTCAGCGCCTGAGCGTGTTGGGCGCGTTCGGCGGCGACCTGCTTCAGCGCCGTACTGACTTCCTGAGA
>CAWGPB010000018.1:0-75537 GCA_963824335.1 uncultured Actinomycetota bacterium | reverse complement strand
ATCGGGCCGGTTACCGGTGGAGTCGCTGGTGTCCTCGACGATAGCTTTGGACGACATCAACGCCGCGATGGATCAACTCGCCGACGGTCGTGCCGTGCGTCAGCTGATCTCGTTCGACGCGGCCTAAGCCCCGTAGAACGCTCGCCGCAAGGCACGGCCCTGGAGCGCGAACAGGTGCTGGGCGACTTCCCAATCGGGTAGCAGCGAGTCGAACCCGTGACAGGTGCCGGCGAAGACGTGCAATTCGGCGGCGACCCCGTCGCGTAGCAACCGCAGCGCGTAGTCGAGCGCTTCGTCGCGAAGCGGATCGATGTCGGAGCAGGTGATGAATGCTGCGGGCAAGCCGCGCAACGGATTCCGTCGGGCCGGAGCAGAATCGGCCGACGGCTCGGCGGCCCCCAGGTAGTAGCGCCACATCAGTTCCGTGGCGGGTCCGTCGAACGCCGGTGTCGCGTCGAACTCCGTCTTGGATCCCGTCACCCGGTCGTCGAGCACCGGCTGGTGCAGCAGTTGGAACATCACCGGAGGTAGCGACCCGTCCGCGGACCGTTGCGCCAGGCAGGCCGCCAACGCGCCGCCGGCGCTGCTTCCGGCCACCGCGATGCGCGAGGCATCGAGGCCCCATTCGTGGGCGTTGGCGAGCACCCAGTTCAGCACCGAGACCGCGTCCTCAATCGCGGCCGGGTACGGGTGTTCGGGCGCCAGCCGGTAGTCCACCGAGACCACCGAGCACTGTGCGCGGCGGGCCAGTTCGACGCACTGCCGGTGATCGGTGTCCAGATTGCCGAGCACGAATGCGCCTGCATGGCAATAGATGACGGTGGGCGCCGGCGGCCGCGCGCCACGGTAGATGCGCACAGCGACGCCGGATGCGGTCGCATCGCTGATCGATACCCCGATGGCATCGGTGCCGTCGAGCGCCGCGCGGCGACGGTCGTCCAGCCCCGCGCGGATCGAGCCGACCTGTGACAGGTCGGTGCGGGTCGTCGCGACGGCGCGCAGCACCGGGTCGAGCCGGTGGTCCGTTACTGGATCTTGAGGCATTGGCCGCCGTCGATGACCAGTTCCGAACCGGTGATGAACGACGCCTGCTCGGACACCAAAAACGCCACCGCGTCCGCCACCTCCGACGGTTGGCCGATCCGGCCGGACGCCGACGTCGCCGCCAACCGCGCCTGGGTCTGCGCATCTAGCATCGGCGTCGCGATGGGCCCCGGGAACACCGCGTTGACGCGAATACCCGCCGGCGCGAGTTCTGCGGCGACGGCCTGGGTCAGCCCGCGCAGCGCCCACTTCGCCGAGCCGTAGGCGGTGTGGTTCGGGAACGGCCGGATAGCGCCGGTGCTGCAGGTATTGACGATGGCCGCGCCCTCGGCGGCGCGCAGTTGCTCGAGCACCGCTTGGATACCAATGAAGGCGCCCAGACAGTTGACCCGCCAGGACTTTTCGAAGCCGTCAATCGACTCGTCGGCAATCGACGCACGGTGCAGCAGGCCTGCGTTGTTGACCAGGGTGCTCAGCGAGCCGAACCGGTCGACGGTCGTCGCCACGGCCTGCTGCCATTCCCACTCCAGTGTCACGTCGAGCGGTATCGCGATCACCGCCTCATCGCCCAGGCCCTCGACCGCGGCGCGCAGCTCGGCCGCGTTGACGTCACACGCGGCCACCGAAAACCCGTCGGCGCGTAGCCGTTGGGTGATGGCCCAGCCCTGCCCGCGGGCGGCCCCGGTGACCAGCGCTATCCGTCCGGTCATCGCTCGCCCCGTGCTTCCCCGAGGCCCGCAGCGGCGCCGCGGCGCAGGGCCTGCGATTCCGCGGCCAGGGTGATCATGCGAAAACCTATCTGCGCCATGGCCTGTCCGACCTTACCGTTGCCGGCATGGATGGCCGGCACTAGTCCGGCGGCCGATGCGGCTTCGCGAATGCCGCCGATGGCCGCCCGCACGTCCGGGTCCGTGGTGGCCGACACGGCGTCGACGCCCATCGAGATCGCCAGATCCGCGGGTCCGACGTAGATTCCGGCGAGCCCGGGCACCGCACAGATCGCGTCGACATCGGCCAGCGCCGCCGCGGTTTCGATCATCGCGAACACGCTGACCCGAGCTTCCAGTGCGGCGGTGTCGATGCCGAGGCTGGCCCGCAGCGGCCCGAAGCTGCGCGCGCCGGCGGGCGGGTAGCGGGTAGCGGCCACCGCGGCGGCCGCCTGGTCGGCCGACTCGATCATCGCGACGATGATGGCGTCGGCGCCGGCGTCGAGCACCCGCCCGATGGGTGCCGCATCGGCGTTGGGCAGTCGCACCGCGGTGCCGATGGGTATGTGTTCGATGCGGCGCAACATGTTTGCGATGTCGGCGTCGTCGATGTAGCCGTGTTGGGCGTCGAAGCCGACGTAGTCGTATCCGGCCCGGGCGAACTCCTCCGGCCCGATCGCGGTCGGTCCGGTGATCCAGCCGCCCCACACCGCCTCACCCGAGGCAAGCGCTCGCTGCAGGTGGCTGGCGGTCATGGCGTGACGATCGCGATCTTGCCGCGCGCGGGATCGGGACGGGCAGCCAATTCGAAGGCACCCTGGACGTCGTCGATGCCGAAGGTGTGGGTGGAATAGTCGGCCAGCAGAGCGGGATGTTCGGCCGCGAATTTGTTGGCAAGTTCCAGCATCCGTGGACGATCAAGTGCCACACCGGATTTCAGCGTGAGGTTGCGGCGCAGCATGGTGCGCATGCTGATCGGGTAGCTGTCGTCGTCGGGTACCCCGAAGTAGAACACCGTGCCGCCGGGAGCGGTGGCCTCGATCGCATGGTTGAGCGTGGCCACCTGGTGGCCGACGGTTTCGATCACGATGTCCGGCCGGTCCTCGGGGTGGAGGTGGCTGACCCAGCGGTCGCTGGTGGCCCGCACATAGGTATCGGTACCGAACCTCGTGGCGATCCCGGCGCGGTCGATCGGGTCGACTCCGGTGACCTGCCGTGCCCCCGCCGCCTTGGCCGCAGCCGAGAACAGCAGCCCTATCGAGCCCTGCCCGATCACGCCGACGTGGCGGCCGGTGAGGTCGGGCAGTTGCTCGATCGCGTAGAGCACGCAGGCCAGCGGTTGCAGCCCGACGGCCTGCGCCGGGCTCAGTGTCGGGTCGTAGGACGTCACCTGGTTGCCGTCGGTGACCACCCGTTCCATCAGGCCGTCGAAGCCGGACGCCCAGCCCACCACCCGGTCTCCGGGCTGATGCCGGTTGTGCCGGCTGGCGATGACTTCGCCGACGACTTCGTGGATCGGGAAGCCGTCTTTCTCGGCGCCGCTGCGCCCGTCGTCGCCGGCCAATACGCCGCGGACGCCGCGGAAAGCCGGCATGTCACTGCCGCACACCCCGGCGGCCAGGAACTGCAGCAACACCTGGCCGTCGGCGAGGCAGTCGGGTGTCTTCTCCTCGATCGAGGTCCGTTCGAATTGATACGGCGCGACGATCCGGTAGGACCACATGTCACACCTCCACGGGCAACCTGCTCCAGCCCCACTGGAAGCTGGACGGCGGGCGGTACGCCGCCTCGTCGATGATGCGGTAGTCCGGCACGCGCCGCAGCCATTCCGACACCAGGATGGACACTTCCAGTCGGGCCAGGTGATAGCCCAGGCAGAAATGCTGCCCGCGGCCGAATGCCAGTGAGCGGCCGGCGGGGCGATTCCAGATGAACGCGTCGGGTTCTGGGTACTCGCGCTCGTCCCGGTTGGCGGAGGCGAGCAGGGTGATGATGCGCTGGCCCGGTTCGATCGTGGTGTCGTGAATCGTGAAGGGTTTGCGCGCGGTGCGGGCGAACCACTGGGCAGGGGCGCAGTAGCGGATCATCTCCTCGCGCGCGACGGCCACATTGGCGGCGGGATCGGCGCGCACCGCGGCCAGTTGGTCGGGATGCCGCAGCAGTTCCCACAGTCCGTGCGCCACCACCTTGGGCACGGTTTCGGTTCCGCCGATGAACACGCAGAGCATCTGGGTGGCCACCTCGACGTCGTCGAGCGCGCTGTCGTCGGGCAGCCGGTAGTCGAGCAAGCCGTCGACCACCGGTAGCTCACCGTCGGCGGCAGCTCGGCGACGGCGGACCGCGGGAATCAGGTGTTCCAGATAGTTCGGCCGGGCCGCGGCGGTGTCGACACCGCTTCCGGGTTCGGCCAGGCTGCCGGCGTTCACGGCGGTCAGTACGTCGGGCGCGAATTCGACCGGTATACCCAGCAATTCGCACACCACCGAGGCGACGACGATGCCGCCGTAATCCTGAGTCAGGTCGAAGGTGCCGCGCGGCAGCAGTTCGTCCAGCCGCTCGTTGGCCAGCTCGCGGAGCCGCGTCTCCCATCCTGCCGCCCGTTTCGGCCGGAACGACTGACTGTGCGCCCGGCGTACGCCGTCGTAGATCGGCGCGTCGAAGACGGCGTGAAACGGCAACGGGTGCAGCGGCGGGTCAGCGACCGGCCCCTGATTGTGGTGGGCCAGCACGGTCGCCGGCGGCAGCGTCCCCTCTGAAGCGACGAAGGTTCCGTCGTTGAGCGCCAGCACATCCCAGATGTCGTCGAAACGGGACAGCGCGAACGTGTCCCACTTCGGTAGGTAGTACACCGGATGACGCTCACGCAGAACCCGGTAGTACGGCAACGGGTCGGCCATCACCGCCGGGTCGAACGGGTCGTAGCTGAAGTCGCTCATTGCAGCGGCGAAGGTGAAAGCGCTTGCAGGATCGAGTCTTCCCAGCCGTCACGCAAGGCCGGTGCAACGCTCATCCAGGTGACGATCTCGGCCGGCGGACTTTCCTTCCACGACGGATAGTGCTCGGCGAAGCACTCCCAGCCGCCCTCGAGCGCCCAGTAGTGAATCACCTCGTTGAAGCGGAACGTGGTGGTGAACGAACCCAACCAGTGCTTACCGGTCCGTTCCGACCACGGCACGTACAGTCGCTCCAGTTCGCGGATGTAGTCGTCCTGGCGGCCGGGTTTGGTCTGCATGATCTCTTGAATCACGACGGACGCACTAAAATTGGCGTCGCGCAGTTGGGTGAGCGTTTTGTTGCTCGGCCCCGGGTACATGATCCGGCCCTCCCCGGACGCCCCGATGCCGGCCAGAAAGGCCGCCCATTCCCCGGCAGCCGCGTGATGACTGCCGCCGCGTGACCGGGCCGAGCCGATCCGCGCATAGTCGGCGAACGCGTCGATCTCCCAGATGATGGTCACCTGCGGCCAGTGCCCGTTGTACGGCGTCGCTTCCCAAACGGCGAACAATCGCGCGCCCAGCTCCTGCATCATCGGCAGATAGATGTCGGTGAATGCCTGGGTGAACTGGTCACTCGATCCCGAGCCCAGCAAAATCGTCTCGTGCAGATACAGCAGGGTATGGCTGTGGTACGTGCGCATCAGCCAACCGGAATCAGTTCGGAATCAACCGGCAGCGACGCTTTCATGTCGCTGCGCAGCGTCTCGGTGGGGCCAACCTCCGCCGCCAGTCCGGCCGCGGCGAGCGCGTGACGTTTGAAGGCGCGGGCGGCACCGGAGAGCACATGCTGGACGGTGGTGGTTCGATGCCCGACGTTCAGCGGCCAATCCTCATGCCAGAGAGTCACTTCCGTCATCCAGTGGTCAAGCGCCGCCAGCACCTCGTGCCGGATGCGCCCGTCGGCGGCAAACATGTCCGCGCTGACGGCCAGACCGCGGGCCGCGCATGTGCTGCTCGCGGCGAGGAGGTGCGGATCGAGATTCATGGAATGCACCCCGAGGATCTGCAGCGGACGGTCGTCACACCCCTGCGCTAGCAGCACGTTGACGTCCCAACCGGCCCGCACCCGGTCATAGAGCCAGCCGCCGATCGAACCGACCACGTCCGCGACGCTGGAAGCTACGACGTCGAGACGGTATGTGACCGATCCGCTGTCGCGATGCGGCGCGGGTGGCTGCCGATTCTCGAAGTCCACCTCGAAGGCCACCATCGCATCCCTTCAGCAGATCGAACGCCACGGCGCGTTCGAAGACCCCGGGACCCAGCGTGACACTTTTGCGGCAATCTGTAAAGTTTCGATTCGATCAAGATCCTCGCCGCGCCTCGAGCTCCGCCAGGACCTCGTCGGTGTGCTGGCCGAGTTGCGGCGCGGGCGAGCGCGGTGCCCACGGTGTGCCGTGGAAATCGGCCGGTGTCGCGACCATCGGAATGACCCCGTGTCCATCCGGCACGTCGACCATGCCGCCCGCGGCGTGAAACTGCTCGTCACCGATGACATCCTCGATGGTGTTGACCGGCGACCAGAAGAAGTCCGGTTCCCCGGCGAAGATCTCGGCCCACGCGTCCAGAGACTTGGTGGCGAAGATCTGATCCAGCTCGCCGATCAGCTCGACGGCGTTGATGAAGCGTGACCGCGCATCGGCGAATCGCGGGTCATCCAGCCACTCGGCCTTGCCGACAGCGCGGCACAAGGGGGGCCAGTGCCGGTCGACTTCCAGCCCGACTATCCAGAATCTCCGGCCGTCGGCCGCGGCGTAGTTGTTCATGCACGGGTTGCCCATTGTTTCACGCTGACCGATCGCGATCGGCTGGCCCGACATCAGGTAGGTGTTCAGGTCGAAGCTGACGGTGTAGGCGCCCTGACGGTAGAGCGAGGTGCTGACCAGCTGACCGGATCCGGTGCGGCCCCGGGCCACCAGCGCCGCGCAGACGGCCGCGGCCAGCGTCATACCCGCGGAGTGGTCGCCCATCCCGCCGCGCTGGAACGGCGGCGTCTCACCGGGGCGGGTCAGCAGGTGCGCCAGCCCGCCGCGGGCCCAGAATGCGGCGACGTCGTAGGCGGCGCGATCGGCGTCCGGCCCGGTCTCGCCGTAGCCGGTGATCAGCCCGTACACCAGCCGCGGGTGCTCCTCGGCGAGCGACTCGTAGTCGAGCCCGAGCCGCCGCAGCGCCGCGGGCCGGACGTTGGTGATGAAAACGTCTGCGCGGGAGATTAATTCGAGGGCGTTCCGCCGGCCGTCCGCGGTGGTCAGGTCGAGGACGACGCTGCGCTTGGACCGGTTGTCCATCTCGAAGGGTGGGCTGACGTCGACGTCGAGGCCGAGCATGCGGCCGAACATCCGGGCCGGATCGCCGGTCGGCGGCTCGATCTTGATGACGTCGGCGCCCCAATCGGCGAGGATGCCGCCCGTCGCGGGTCCAGCCACCCACACGCCGAGTTCGACGACGTTGATGCCTTCCATCGGTCCGGCCATGCCACACACCATGCCACGGTTGGTCCGCCGCGACCCCGGAGTGGCGACACATCGTCCGCGTACGCTCAGGCGGCATGAGCATGGTCACCGGGCACGGACCGCTGAGCAGCGCTGCTGCCGGATGGTTCTCGCCGCCGCTGCCCGCGCACGTGGTCTACGTCGAGCCGCACCCCCGGCGAGTTCAGGCGATCAAGGACGGGCGGGCAGTGATCGACACCGAGCGGGCGTTGCTGGTGCATCGGCCGGATCGTCCGCTCAGCTACGCGTTTCCCACCGACCTGGTGCCCAGCCTGCCCAGTGAACCCGTCGCCGAGGCACCAGGATTCGTGCAGGTGCCGTGGGATGCGGTGGACACCTGGATCGAAGAGGGCCGCACCCTGGTGCACTATCCGCCCAACCCGTATCACCGCGTCGACTGCCGACCCTGCACCCGGCGGTTGCGGGTCAAGGTGGCCGACACCACGCTGGTGGACACCGGCGAAACGGTGATCGTGTTCGAGACCGCCTTGGATCCGCGGCTCTACGTCCACCCGGCACACGTGCGCAGAGAGCTTCTGCGGCAATCGAATACATCGACCTACTGCAATTACAAGGGCTACGCCACCTACTGGTCGGCTGTCGTCGGCGATACCGAAATCCCCGATGTGGCCTGGTGCTACCTCGATCCCCCGCCGGAAAGCCGGCCCATCACAGGCTTTTTCAGCTTCGATGCCGACCGGGCGGCGGTGGTTGCCGAGCTGCCCGTTCAGGACCTCGGCGGCGAGTAGGTCGGTCGCCCCAGCCCCAGCGCGTGCTGGGCGATCATGTTGCGGAACACCTCGAGGGTGCCGCCGTAGATGCCGACCGGCGAGGCCAGCCGGAAGATGTATTCGGCGCCGCCATTGTCGGCTCTGTCGGCAGCCCCCTCGGTGTCGACCGGGAGCGCCGACGCGGTACCCAGGATGTCCATCAGGTCCGGCGCGACGTCGCGCATGGTCTGCGCGTTGGCCACCCGGCCGAACATCCCCGGCGTGCTCAGCGCCGCTTCGGTGCGGGCAACGCTGCGGCCCAGCCGATATGCCACCGACGTGTCGTCGATCAGGCGGCGTCCATCGGCACCCTGCTGGGTGACCAGTGCCGCAATCCGGTCGATCGCCTCGGCCATCAGCGTCAGGTGTTCGCTCATCACCGCGACCCTCTGCAGACCGTCGTTGTCTTTCTCGGCGGTGCCGTGCTCCTCGTCGAGCGCGCCCCGCAGCACTCCCCAACCGCCGTTCACCGCGCCGATGCGATATCTGTCGTCGACCCGCACGTCGCTGTAGTAGACGATGTTGGTGCGGTCGCCGTCGACGGTGCGGATGCCTTGGATGTCAACGCCGGGCGTGTCGAGCGGCACCAGAAACATGGTCAGGTTCTTGTGTTTTGGCCCGTCGGGGTCGGTGTTGGTGATCAGGAAGACGTACTGGGCATTGTGGGCGTTCGAGGTGAACATCTTGGAGCCGTTAATGACCCAGGTGTCACCGTCGCGCACCGCGCGGGTTTTGCAGGTCGCGATATCCGAGCCGCCCTCGGGCTCGGTGTAGCCCAGACACAGCCGGGTCTCACCGGCGAGCACGCCGGGCAGTACCTCGTCGGCGAGTTCCGGCGGTCCGAATTGGCGCACCAACTTCGCCACCACGGCGGTGGTGCCCCAGTGGAACCACGGCGTGTGCGCCCGGCCGATCTCCAAATCCCAGATGCGCCGGCGCAACGCGCTGAACCCGCCGTCGGGCACGTCGTTCCAGTCGGCGGCCAGATAGCCCTCGGCGCCCAAGGCCAGGTGCACGCCCTCGTCGAAGTTCTCCCCCGTCTCCCGGTCCCGGCGGATCACCTCGTCGGTAACCACGTCGACCAGGAATGCCCGCAATCGATCCCGGAATTCCGTGTCTTCCGGGCAGAGCTCAACGGCGGAGAAGTCCATGACTGTTACAGCCGCGCTTCGGTTTTGATGGCGTTGTCGGTGGTGCGCAGCGGCCGGATCAGTGCGTCCTGAGCAAACGACGCGATCAGTTCACCCTCCTCGGTGTGCACGGCGCCGCGGACATACGACATGCCCGCACCCACCTGGGTGCTCTCGTGGGTATAGAGCAGCCAGCCCGTCCACGTCACCGGTTCGTGGAAACTGACCGACACCGTCATCGGCGCGGTCGACACGGTCAGATGCGACTGGGCGGTGCCGATACCCTCGTGGGCGCGCATCGTGGTCGAAATGCCAAGGTGGCCGGTGAAATACGCGACCAACGCCTTGGCCAGATCGTCGCGGCCCGGAATGGGGTCGTAGTGCAGCCAGGCGTAGAGCTCCGGTGGTCCGACTTCGTCGGGGCTGTTCACATCGACGACGTCGACGAGACGCAGTTCCCGTCCGGCCATCGGCATCCCGCCGTCGTTGGCGTCGCGGGGCGCGACCACCTCGGGACGGGGCAGGTGGTGGCGGATGACGTCGTCGGACGGCACGTCCAGCAGCGTGGTCACCGTGATGGCGCGACGTCCGTTCTGCGAGACGCCGACCACTGCGGTCGCTGTCGAGCGCCCCTCGGCGACGACGTCGATGTCGATCTCGACCGGCGGCCCGACCACCACGGCGCGGGCGAACACGGCGTGCGCCGATCGTACCGACTTCTCCGGAAACCGTTTGGCGACAGCGACAATCACCTGCGCGAGCACCTGTGTGCCCTCAACCACCTGACGTTCGTCCTCGGCGGCGATGCCGGTGTCGGCGGTGAACCGGCCGTCTCCGACTTCGCGCGCATCGAACAAGTCCAAGAGGCCGGCGACCGACCAATGCGTCTGCTCAGAGTCTGTTGTCACTTAGCGAGAATGACATTCTCGTCAAAACTTGTAAAGGCATCGAGTCGTCAGGAAGCGTCGATCACCAGGCTCTTGAACCGATCGATCACGTCCAGCGCGTGCGCCAGACTGTCGCCCGGCAGGCCTACCTGCACCCAGTTCACCCCTAGCTTCGCCAGCCGTTCCAGGCCGCCCAGGTAGGCGTCGGCGTTGAAGTCGTCGGCGGCCGGGCTGCCGCCCTCGAAGTTGCCGAACACGATGTCGACCGTCGAGGGGTCCCGGTCGGCCTTGTCGAGCCGACGGCGCAGATCGTCGATGCCGTCGGCGAGGGCCTCGATGGAATCCATCGCCGCCGTGCGCGCGGTCTGCGCCAGCTGCGGTGGCGCAGCGAAGGGGCACCACCCGTCACCCTTCTCCGCGACCCGCCGGCGGGCTGCACCGGTGTTGCCGCCGATCCAGATCGGCGGATGCGGATCGCTCACCGGCCGGGGATGCGCGGTGATGCCGTGGGCGCTGAAGTGGGTGCCCTCGAACGTGACGTCGTCGGAGGTCCAGATGGCCCGGATCGCGTCGAGTGCCTCGTCGAACAATGCGGCGCGCTCCTCGAAGTCCACCCCGAGCGCGGCGAACTCCCGCTTGAGGTAGCCGACTCCCACGGCGAGGGTGAACCTGCCGCCGGACAGCAGGTCGAGCGTGGCGCCAGACTTGGCCACGACGAACGGGTTTCGATACGGCAGCACCACGATGTTGGGGATCAGCCGCAGCGTGGTGGTGTGGGCCGCGGCGTATCCCATCGCGACAAACGGGTCCAGCGCGTCGTGCCCGCCGGCTTCGAGCCAGCGCTGGGTCGGCGCTGGGTGGTCGGTGAACCCGAAGCCGTGAATACCGGCGGCTTCAGCGGCCGCGGCCACCTTCGCAATGCCTTCGCCCGTGACCAACTCCGGGTTGTAGGGGTGGCTGTGCATCGGGTGGGTGATGGTGAAATGCATCTGCCGCTCTCCTTCGCTGAGCGCCGACGGTGTCCCTGCAAGCTACCGCGTGACATTTGTACGATAATCTGTAAAGCCAACCGGGTGACAGGCCGGTCCGTTCTACCGCCGCGAAGGAGCGACGCAGGATGACGGCGATCGTTAAGGGGCTGACCCCGCTGGCGACCGGGTTCTGCTTCGGCGAAGGCCCGCGCTGGTTCGAAGGTCTGCTGTGGTTCTCCGACATGCTCGGCGAGGCCGTGCACACCGTCACCGTCGGCGGGTCGATGACCACGCTGCCCTTACCGGGACACGCGCCCTCAGGCCTGGGCTTCCGGCCGGACGGGACGCTGCTGATCGTGTCCACCGAAGACCGGAAGCTGCTCGCCTACGACGGCGAAACCGTCAGCACCGTAGCCGATTTGAGCGCGCTCGCACCAGCCGACCTCGGCGACATGGTGATCGACCACGAGGGCCGGGCCTACATCGGGTCGCAGGCGTTCGAAGGCGGCGTGATCCTGCGGGTCGACCCCGACGACACCGTCAGCGTGGTCGCACGCGAACTGGACTTCCCCAACGGCATGGCGATCACGCCCGACCGGCAGACCCTGATCGTCGCCGAGTCGATCGGCCGGCGGTTGACCGCGTACACCCTCGGCGAGGGCGGCGACCTGTCCGATCGACGAGTCTTCGCCGACGGCCTGGACGGACCACCGGACGGCATCTGTCTCGACGCGCAGGGCGGGGTGTGGACGGCGATGACGCTGGCGCACCAGTTCGAGCGCATCGTCGCCGACGGTGGCAACGGGCACGTGACGCATCGCATCGACATCGGCGATCGCGCGGCGATCGCCTGCATCCTCGGCGGGGTCGCTGACCGCACGCTGTTCATGCTGTCGAGCAGCGACGCCTACCCCAAGCGACTGGCCGGCACGCGGGGATCCCGGGTGGACACGGTGATCGTGGATACCCCGGGCGTGGCCGCCGTGGAACACCAACGATGACTGATTCCTACTACGAGCTGATCGACGACGCCGACCCGGTAGGCGAAAAGTTCACTGCCACAGACTTAGTCCGCAGTACCTGGACCGCAGCGATTCAGCATGCCGCGCCGGTGTCGGCGCTGCTGGTCCGCGCGCTGGAACGCTGCGCCCCGCGCGACGACACCCGGCTCAGCCGGGTCGCGGTCGACCTGCTGGGCCCGGTCCCGGCCGATGGCGACATGTGGGTTCGCTCGAAAGTCGAGCGCCCCGGTAAGCAGATCGAATTGATCAGCGCCGAAACCTTGGCGCTCGGACCGGATGGCCAGCCACGGCCGACGGCGCGGGCCACCGGCTGGCGGCTACAGCAGCTCGACACCGCCGAACTGGCGCACGCCGCCGCGCCGCTGCCGCGTCCACGCAGCGAAGCCCACAGCCGCGATCTGGCGAAAAACTTCGACCGCAACTACGTGCACAGCCTTGATTGGCGCTGGCTGACCAAGCCACTCAACGACGGGCCGGGCGAGTCCTGGATCAAACCGACGACCAGCCTGGTCAACGGCGAGACGATGACACCGCTGGAGCGATTGTTCGCCGTTGCCGACTGCGCCAACGGAATTGGCTCAAAAATCGACATCACCAAGTGGACGTTCTTGAACAACGACCTCGTCGTACATGTGCACCGGATCCCCGACGGCGAGTGGGTCGGGGTTCGCGCCGAGACCAACTACGGCCCGGACGGCATCGGGACGACGGTCGGCACGCTGTTCGACGAGACCGGCGCCGTGGGCAGCATTCAGCAGTCGGTGCTGGTACGGCGACGGCCCGGCTGATCGCGAGAGTGCAACTAGTAACGCATTTCCCGAGACAGGCCGTCGCTGACTGCACTTTCGCGGCGCGATGGAATGACGTCGACGACACGCAGGTGCATCTGGTCGGGCGCGCTGATGGCCGCGGCGATCAGGCAGCCGGCGTCAGCCGGTGGCACCGCGCCGGTCGCCCGCACGATCGAGGCACGCACGCCGGTCCCGACGAATTCGGCGTCCAGACCGCTGACCCACGCCTCGAGCATCCGGTCGGCGCCGGCCGGCGACGCCCCGACCAGTTCCGGGCTGAGCAGCACGACGTCGCCGCTTCCGCGGTCGATCATCGGTGGAACGAGTTGTCCCACAAGGTGTTGCGCACCCACCCACGACCTGTCGACGACACCGGCGGTGCTGATCAGCACATCGACCTCACCGACCAGATAGTCGGCGGACTCCGTGAAGAGATCGATCGATGGCGGGTCGGCCAGGTCCAGGTGAGCGGCGAATACCGAGGCGCCCCCGGACCGGAGCCGCGCCGCAAACTCTTCACAGATGTGCGGCCGGCGGCTGCCCATCATGACCAGGTGTCCGCGCGCCGCCAATCGCGCCGCCGTCGCGCACGCGACCGGCGATGACGCCTCGGTGATGACCACCGCTCTGGCGTGGCTCACCGCAGACACCCGGCATTTCGGGCTTGCCCAGTTAAGCTCGGGTAGTCAGCTACCAGTGGCACGAAAACAGCGTGACACTTCGCCCTAATTTTGTAAAGTTGCGGGTATGGACCAGTCGTCGACCATCGAGGGTGACACCTCGACGCAGCAGCGGATCCTCGCGGCCACCGCTGAGGTCCTCGGCCGCAACGGCAAGCGCAAGCTCAGCCTGTCCGACGTCGCCGTTCAGGCGGGGGTGTCCAGGCCGACGTTGTATCGCTGGTTCGCCTCCAAAGAGGATCTGCTCTCAGCGTTCTCCCAGTATGAGCGGCTCTCATTCGAAAGCGGTATGAGCCGGGCGACGGCCGGACTCAAAGGCACCGACAAGCTCGACGCGGCGCTGCGCTTCATCGTCGACTACCAGCATTCCTACACCGGCGTGCGGATGGTCGATATCGAACCCGAGCACGTCATCACCCAGTTCGCGAACGTCATCCCGCAGATGCGCGACGGTCTGCAGCGGTTGGTACCCGGCCCCAACGCCGCGGTCAAGGCGGCCACCGCGATCCGAGTGGCATTCTCGCACTACATGATTCGCAGCGACGACGCCGAAGAATTTCTGGCCCAGCTGCGCCATGCGGTCGGCATCAAACCGCCCGGCTAGTCGAACAGCACTGCGGCGTTGAGATAGCCGGTCGGGTCGAACGCCGACTTCAGCGATCGCATCGCCGCGATATCGGCGGCGTCCCGCGACATGCCGAGGTAGCGACGCTTACGGCTGCCGACCCCGTGCTCGGAGCTGACGTTGCCGCCACATTCGGCGATCAGGTCCATCATCGCGGAGTACAGTTCCTTTTCCTGCTCGGCGCTGCAGCGCAACACATTCAGATGCAGGTTGCCCTCACCGATGTGGCCGAACAGCACCCCGACGGCGTCGGCCGCGTGCCGCCGCACGAGCGCCTCGGCGTTACGTGCGAACCCGGCGACCGCGGACAGCGGCAGCGACACATCGAACTTCAGTGGCGGCCCGTACACCCCGACCACCTCGGATAGCGACTCGCGGACCCGCCAAAGCCGTTGCTGCGCAGCATTATCGACACCGACCGCAGGATCGCCCGACGTGCGCACACCCTCCAGCGCGTCGGCAAGCCGCACAGTCTGGTCATGGTCGGCCGCCAGCTCCACCAACAGCAGCCAGCGGCCGTGCACCGCCGGTGGCACGCCGAGATGCTCGTCGGCCAGCGCGGCGGCCCGGCCGTCGATCAATTCCAGCGCCGCGATGCCGTCCAGCTCGCGGAACAGCCGGCCGGCGTCCACCAATGGGCTGAGCTCGTCGAAACCGCAGACGGCAGTGACGCGATACGCCGGATCCGGGTGTAGGCGCAGATCGAGCGCAGTGATCACGCCGAGCGTTCCTTCGGCGCCGACGAACAGTGACGGCAGGTCGTAGCCGGTGTTGTCGGCCCGCACCTGCGAATGCCGGCGCACCATCGAGCCGTCCGGCAGCGCAACGTCGAGCCCGATGACCTGACTGCCCATGTTGCCGTACCGCACCGTGCGCAGCCCACCGGCGTTGGTCGAGGCCATTCCCCCGACGGTCGCGGTGTCCCGCGCGGCGAGGTCGACACCGAACACCAGACCGGCCGCGCTCGCGGCCCGCTGCACCGCGCTCAAGGTCGCCCCGGCCCCGGCTGAGACGCGCTGTTCGATTGTGTCGACATCGCCGATGACACAAAGCCTTTCGGTGGACAACAACACATCGTGGTGTTCCGGGACGGTGCCGGCCACCAATGACGTCCGGCCGCCCTGGATGGTCACAGGGGTTCCCGCGTCGCGACACATCTGCAATACCGCGGCCACTTCGCCGGCCGAGCCGGGCCGCACCAGAGCGCTCGCCTGGCCACGGTAGCGGCCGGTGTAGTCCACGCTGCGGCCCGCCAAGACGTCGGGGTCGGTGCTGACGTAATTCGCCCCCACCAGCGACGACACCTGCTGCAGCAGATCAGCGGCCATGGCGTCGGTCTACCACACGTCCCGATCGCCGTGCAGGATGAGTGTCATGCAGCGTGAAGATGTCTGGTTCACCTCCGGCAGCGACCGGATCAGCGCGTGGCTGTATCGGCCGGCCGGTGACGACTCGGAGGCGAAGGCGCCGCTGCTGGTGATGGCCCACGGGTTGGGCGCGGTTCGCACGATGCGTCTCGACGCCTACGCCGAACGCTTCGCCGCGGCCGGTTACGCCTGCCTGGTTTTCGACTACCGAAACTTCGGCGACAGTGAGGGCGCGCCCCGTCAGCTGCTCGACATCCGGATGCAGTTGCAGGACTGGACGGTTGCCGCTGCCTTTGCACGCACGCTGCCCGGAATCGATCCGCGTCGCATCGGCTTGTGGGGCACGTCGTTCAGCGGCGGCCACGTGATCGCGACCGCTGCTCGGGTGCCGGGTATCGCCGCGGTGGTGGCGCAGTGCCCGTTCACCGACAGCGTCGCATCGCTGGGCGCGATCAACCCGCTGATCAGCGCTCGCCTCACTGCGTTGGCGACCCGCGACCTCGTCACCGCCCGCTTCGGCGGCACGCCGGTGATGGTGCCAACCGCCGGACACCCGGGCGAGGTCGCGCTGATGACGTCGCCCGACGCGTACCCCGGCTATCTGGCTCTGGTGCCCGACGGCGTCGAGATGCGCAACGAGGTGGCGGCTCGCATCGGCGTGAAGCTGCTGCCCTACCGGCCGGGCCGACTCGCAGCAAAGGTGCCCTGCCCGATCTTGTTCTGCATCTGTGAGTCCGACACGGTCGCGCCGTCCGGACCGACCCGCCGCTATGCGGCGACGGCCCCCCGCGGCGAGGTAAAGCTCTATCCGGAAGGGCATTTCGAGATTTATGTCGGCGACGCCTTCGAGCGGGTAATCGCCGATCAACTCGAATTCCTGGGGCGGGTTCTACCGACCGGTTGACGCTGACGCCGCCCTACCTGATCACGCTGACGCCGCCGTCCACCGGAATCACCGCACCGGTGATGTAGCTGCTCGCCCGGCTGGCCAGAAAGACCGCGATGCCCGCCATGTCGTCGGGTTGGCCGATCCGGCCGAGCGGGAAGCCTGCGCCCACCGCGTCGGCGCCCGAACCCAACCGCAGCAGCTCTTTGGTCATCCGGGATTCGAAGAGACCGGGCGCGATCGCGTTGACCAGAATCCGCGGCGCCAACTCGCCGGCGAGGTGTTGGGTCAGCATGTGCACGGCGGCCTTGCTGGCGCTGTAGGAGAAGTTGTCCCGGCCGCGTCCCGGCGGCACGATCCCGTCGATGCTGCCGGTGTTGATGACACGGGCCGGATCGCCGTCGCTCGCCCCGGCGGTGAGCATCGGCACCAGCGCGCGGGTCAGCAGGAAGACGCCCTTGACGTTGACGTTCATCACCTTGTCAAAGCCGGATTCGGGAAACTCGCCCAGCGGCGCACCCCAGGCGGCGCCGGCGTTGTTGAACAGCGCGTGGACGGCGTCCTCCCGCTCGGAGAGCTCAGCGACCAACGCGTCGACCCCGTCGACCGTGCTGAGGTCGGCCGGAATCGCCTGCACCGGCCCGTGCGCGGACAGTTCGGCGACGGCGGAGTCCAACTCGGCCTTTTTGCGGCTGGACAGGTACACCGTCGCGCCGGCCTGTAGCAGCCCGCGGGCGATCATCAGTCCGATGCCACGGCCGCCACCGGTGACGACGGCGACCTTGCCGTCGAGGCGAAACAGGTCTGTCACGTCGCGACGATCGGCGCTTTTGCTGTCCCGAGCGGGGAATGGACCCGGACCGCCTCGTCGCGAATCAGGCCTCGCAGCAGCGCGGTACTGAATTCGGCGGCGATCTCCTTGGCGCTGCGTCGTCCGCTCGGCCGCAGCCAGCGGTAGGCACCCAGCGTCATCCCGATGTAGCCCAGGGCCAGGACGTGTGAGTCGCTTTCGTAGAACTCGCCGCTGGCGATGCCGCGGTCGATCAGCCCGTGCACGTGCTCGTACACCTGGGTCTCCTTCTCGCGGACCGCGGCGACCTGCTCCTCGGTGAACCACTCGGTGATGTAGGGCTGCTCTTGGAAGTAGACCGCGGCCCCCTCGGGGTTGGCGGCGATCTGGTTGAGCAGCCGCACGGTGTACTGGTAGAGCGCCTCGCGCGCCGACATCGTCGGATCGTCGTGCACCGCGGCCAGGGTCCGCTCCGCGGCCTGCTGGTAGATGTCGTAGAGGATCAGCGACTTGCTGGCGTAATAGTGATAGACGGTGGCCTTGTTCAGGCCGACGACGTCGGCGACGTCGTCCATCCGGGTGCCGTGGTAACCGCGCGCGGCGAACAACTTGGTGGCAACAACCAGCAGCTCCTCGCGGCGGGTGAGCCCGTTCTCGGATGGCATGTCAACTCGCTATCAGCAGTCCGGGGGAATTCCGGAGTCAATCAACTAGTTGGGTAGTCTAGGCAACACGACAGTTCACTGTTGCGCGCTGCCCGCCAGGACTAAAGTCGGCAGGAAGCGCGAGCCGACTCGAGAGGTAGTCAGATGCAACCGGATCCTGATCCCAGCTACGACGTTTCCGACGAGTTCGAGTACTTCTTCAGGTATCTGCCGTGGGGCCTTCGTGGCGTCACCGACGGCCAGGGCTACCCGCCGCCGGCGTACCCGCCCGTTTAGGCCTTTCAACACCCGTCGAGATCCACGCCAGCGCGAACTTGTGCGGGTAAGCGCCTCGGCCGCGTCGATGTCGATGACCGGCAGTTCCTAGAGCGCTTTGAGCTCCTCAGCCACTTCGGACACCGACTTCTTCGCGTCGCCGAACAACATTGACGTCTGGGGCAAGAAGAACAGCGGGTTCTCGATGCCGGCATATCCCGATGACATCGAACGTTTGAGCACGATCACCGACCGCGACTCGTCGACGTTGAGGATCGGCATGCCGTAGATCGGCGAGCCCGAGTCGTTGCGGGCGGCGGGGTTCGTGACGTCGTTGGCGCCGATCACGACGGTGACGTCGGTGCGGCTGAACTCGCCGTTGACGTCGTCCATCTCCTTCATGGCGTCGTAGTCGACGTCGGCCTCAGCCAGCAGCACGTTCATGTGACCGGGCATGCGGCCGGCCACTGGATGGATGGCGTACTTGACCTCGACGCCCTTCTCCTCGAGCAGGCTGGCCATCTCCTTGACGGCGTGCTGCGCCTGCGCGACCGCCAGCCCATAGCCGGGCACCACGATCACCTGGTTGGCGTAGGCCATCTGAATCGCCACGTCAGCGGCCGAGGTTGCCCGGACGGTGCCCTGCTCTCCGCCCGCGGCGGCGCCCGCGGCGTCGGCGCCACCGAACGAGCCGAAAATAATCGCGGGAATCGACCTGTTCATCGCGACCGCCATCAGGTTGGTCAGGATCGAACCCGAAGCACCGACAATCATGCCGGCGACGATCATCGCAGTGTTGTTCAGCGCCAAACCCGCTGCCGCTGCCGACAACCCGGTCATCGCGTTCAGCAGCGAGATCACCACCGGCATGTCGGCGCCGCCGATCGGGAACACGACGAACAGGCCCATCACGCCCGCGAAAACGAGCACCAGCACGATCCACCAGACCGGCTGCCCCGGGTTCAACCCGAGATAGACCGCGACACCGATCGCACCGAACAGCAGCACAAAGTTGGAGAACTGGAACAGCTTGGCCGATGCCACCAGCCGCTTTTCCACATTCTTGGGGATCGACTCCTGCAGCTTCAGGAACGCCACCAGCGAACCCCAGAAGGACACCGAGCCGATGACGGCCGCAAACAGCGACCCGACGACCAGCGCGACAGTGGGGGACTGGTCCGGCCTGAAAACCGAAAAGCCCTTGGTGTCAATGAATTCCGACCACGCTATCAGCGCGACGGTACCGCCGCCGACGCCGTTGAACAGCGCCACCAGCTGCGGCATCGCCGTCATCTTGGTCTTCTTGGCGGGTGGCACGCCCAGCGCGACGCCGATCAACAGTCCCGCGGCGATCAGGATCCAGTTGATCGACGCGGTGTCGCGCACCTTGATCAGCGTCGCGACCACCGCGACGCCCATGCCGACCGCAGCGATCCAGTTGCCGCGCACCGCGGTCTTCGGGCCGGTCAGGCCGGACAGACCGAAGATGAACAGTGCGAACGCCGCGATGTAGAGGACGTTCACGCCGTAGTTGACGGTCTCCGCGCTCACTTCGAGGCCCCCTTCGCGCCGACTGCCTTGTCGTCCGCGGGCTTGCGCGACTTGAACATGCCCAGCATCCGGTCGGTTACCAGGAAGCCACCGATCACGTTCAGGGTGCCGAAGATCAGGGCGACGAACGCGATAGCCCGCACGCCCCAGCTGGCATCGGCGGGCAGCTCACCCAGCACCAGCAGCGCACCCAGGACCACGATGCCGTGAATGGCGTTGGTGCCCGACATCAACGGGGTGTGCAAGGTGTTGGGCACCTTGGAAATGACCGCGAACCCGACGAACCCGGCAAGCACCAGGATCGCCAGATTGGCCAGTAGCTGGTCGTACATCTACGCGTCCTCTTTCGCCTGATTGCGAGTCACACACGAGCCGGCAACAACCTCGTCCTCGAAATCCGGCGCCAACGTGCCGTCGGTGATCAATAGGTCGAGCAGCGCGGTGATGTTCTTGCTGTAGAGCTCGCTGGCGTGCTCGGGCATCGTGGCCGGCAGGTTCAGCGGCGAGGCGATCGTGACGTCGTGCTTGACGACGGTCTGACCGGGTTCGGTGAGCTCGCAGTTGCCGCCGGTCTCACCGGCCAGGTCGATGACAACGCTGCCCGGCTTCATCGCCTCCACGGCGGCGGCGGTCACCAGCCGCGGCGCGGGACGGCCGGGAACCAGCGCGGTGGTGATCACGACGTCGAATCCGGCGATCGCGTCTTCGAGCGCTTTCTGCTGCTGCGCGCGCTCCTCGTCGGTCAGCTCACGCGCATACCCGCCCTCACCGGCGGCGTCGATGCCCAGATCCAGCCACTGGGCACCAACCGAGCGCACCTGATCGGCCACCTCGGGGCGGACGTCGTAGCCGGTGGTTTTGGCGCCAAGGCGCTTCGCCGTCGCCAGCGCCTGCAGGCCGGCCACACCGACGCCGAGCACTAGCACGGTCGCCGGCTTCACGGTGCCCGCGGCGGTGGTCAGCATCGGGAAGAACCGGGTCGACTCCGAGGCGGCGAGCACCACGGCCTTGTATCCGGCGACGTTGCCCTGCGACGACAACGCGTCCATCGCCTGCGCCCGGGAGATGCGCGGGACGGCCTCGAGCGCGAACGCCTGCACCCCGGCCTCTTTGAGCGCGCCGATCACGTTGTCGGCGTTGCGGGGGGCGAGGAAGCCGATCAGTGTCTGCCCGCTGTGCAGTTTCGCGACCTCGTCCGCGGTCGGCGGCGCGACCTTGATCACGATGTCAGCGGCCCAGGCGTCGCCGATCGTGGCGCCGGCCTCGGTGTACAGCTCGTCGGGCAGCAGTGCCCGCTCGCCGGCGCCCGACTCGACAACGACGGCGATCCCGCCTTTGACCAGCGGCGCGATCGCCTTAGGCACCAGCGCGACCCGTCGCTCGTCGGCTCCCGACTCGGCGACCACGCCGACTGTCGTCTGCGTTTCTGTCATGGCGTCCGCATCTACTTCCTATACTCCCTACTCGCCGGTAGATCGGCACCAACCCTAACCTGAGTGCTCGGGGCGGCTACCAAAGTGGCAGGTCTTGCCCGTGCTGCTCAGTTGGCCGCGGGCCGAAGTAGCGCCGTTGGGCCTCCTCGATCGCGACGTCGTTGATGCTGGCTTCGCGGCGGGCCATCAGACCGGTCTCGTCGAACTCCCACAATTCGTTTCCGTAACTACGCCACCACTGGCCGGCGGAGTCGCGGCTTTCATATTGGAAGCGCACGGCGATGCGGTTGTCGTGAAAGCTCCACAGCCCTTTGCGTAGCACGTAGTCGTGCTCGCGCTGCCACTTGCGGGTCAGAAATGCCACGATCTCATCGCGGCCGACGATGTGTTCGCCGCGGTTACGCCATTGCGAGTCAACGGTGTACGCGCGGCTGACACGCTCGGGGTCGCGGCTGTTCCAGGCGTCTTCGGCGGCTTGAACTTTCTCGATCGCGGTCGCCAATGTGAAGGGCGGAAGCGGCGGGAGGGTGTCGGTCATGGCCCTCATCCTGCGCCCCCGGTGTGGGCCCGGCGCGGGTGGCTTATCGTGGCGGTCATGGACTTCGCGATGTCAGCCAAAGCCAGTGACTACCACAAGCGACTGAGCGATTTCATCACCGATTACGTCTTTCCCGCCGAGGCCGACTACGACAAGTACCGCGAGGAAGTCGGCCCGAACGACCACACCGTTCCGCCGATCATCGAAGACTTGAAGATCAAGGCCAAGGCCGCCGGGCTGTGGAACCTGTTCCTGCCGTCGGAATCCGGTCTGACCAACCTGGAATACGCACCGCTGGCCGAGTTGACCGGGTGGAGCCTCGAAATCGCCCCCGAGGCGGTCAACTGTGCGGCGCCGGACACCGGCAACATGGAGACGTTGCACCTGTTCGCCACCGAGGAGCAGCGCAAGCAGTGGCTCGAGCCGCTGCTGAACGGCGAGATCCGCAGCGCCTTCTCCATGACCGAGCCCGCCGTCGCCAGCAGCGACGCCCGCAACATCGAGACGTCGATCGTGCGCGACGGCGGCGACTACGTGATCAACGGCCGCAAGTGGTGGACGTCGGGGGCAGCGGACCCACGCTGCAAGATCCTGATCGTCATGGGCCGCACCAACCCCGAGGCGGCCAGCCACCAGCAGCAATCGATGGTCTTGGTCCCGATCGACACGCCTGGCGTGACGGTGGTCCGCTCGACATCGGTCTTCGGTTACCAGGACCAGCCCGGGCACTGCGAGATCATCTACGACAACGTTCGGGTGCCGGTCACCAACCTGCTCGGCGAAGAGGGTTCCGGCTTCGCGATCGCGCAGGCGCGGCTCGGCCCGGGCCGCATCCACCACTGCATGCGCGCGCTGGGTGGCGCCGAACGCGCGCTGGCCCTGATGGTCAACCGCGCCAACACCCGCATCGCGTTCGGCAAGCCGCTGGCCGACCAGGGCATGGTCCAGCACGCAATCGCCAAGTCTCGCAATGAGATCGATCAAGCCAGGCTGCTGTGCGAGAAGGCGGCATGGACCATCGACCAGCACGGCAACCGGGCAGCTCACCTGCTGGTCTCCCAGATCAAGGCGGTGGCACCGCAGATCGCCTGCGACGTCATCGACCGCGCGATCCAGGTGCACGGCGCGGCGGGTGTCAGCGACGACACCGCGTTGGCCCGGATGTACGCCTGGCACCGCGCCATGCGTATTTTCGACGGACCCGACGAGGTGCACATGCGTTCCATCGCACGCGCCGAAATCGGTCGGGAGAAAAGCGCTTTCGCCGCGGCGGTCACCTAAAGTGGCGACTGGTTTACGAGATCTGCAGGGAGCCTGGAACTTTCGCGACGTCGCCGACACCACCGGCGTGCTGCGGCCCGGCCGGCTGTTTCGTTCCGGCGAGCTGAGCGAGCTGGCCGACGAAGGCCGAGACGAGTTGCGCCGCTTGGGCATCACCGATGTCGCCGACTTACGTTCCCGCAGTGAGGTCCTGCGCCACGGCCCCGGCCTGGTACCCGACGGCGTCGACATCCACCTGTTGCCGATCCCGGACCTCGCGCCCGACGAGGGCAACCCCGACGGCGAGGCTCCGCACGAGCACGCCTTCCGGCGACTGTTCGAAGAAAAGCCGGACGGTGAATCGGCGAGCGACGCAGCGAGTCGCTACATGGTCGACGAGTACAGCCGGTTTCCCACCTACCCTGGGGCCCGCGAGGCGGTGCACCGCCTGGTGACGTTGCTGGCCGACGGACGCACGGTGCTGGCCCACTGCTTCGCCGGCAAGGACCGCACCGGGTTCACGGTCGCGCTGGTGCTGGAGGCCGCCGGTGTCGACCGCGACGCGATCGTGGCGGACTTCCTCACCAGCAACCAGGCCGTCCCGCTGCTGCGGGAGCGCATCCTCGACACGATCCGGCAGCGAGCCGACGTCGATATGACACCCGAGCTGCTCTCGACCACCGAGGCGCGGCTGTCCGAAGAGGTGCTCGGCGTCCGCGCGGAATACCTCGACGCGGCACGGCGGACCATCGACGACAACTTCGGTTCCCTCGACGGCTACTTCCGCAGCGCGGGCGTCACAGAAGCTGACGTCAGCAGGCTGCGCGGCGCCTTACTGGGCTGACCAGGCCACTGCGGTAACACCCGCACCAGCCTCCGGGTATGGGGCCTTTTTCGAAACGTGGGCGTATGCGATATCAAGCCTGCGGTGATATCACCCGTGCACTCGTTTCGAAAAAGCAGCGCCACCCCAGCCAGTGACCGCTGGGACTCCTGAGGCACTTGATGCAAGTCCGATATGTTGGACGAGAAACTTAATTTTCACCAACGGAAACCTGTGTATTTCTCAGACATTTGCGCTTTATAGGCGTAGACATATGCCTAATACTTGCGCCGCCGGAGCCGCACCGTGCCCTGGCGACTGTCCCGAAGTCCGAAAGGTCGCACAATGTCTGGTCGCACGCTTCGTCTCATGGGTCTTGGGATGGTCGCCACCGCCGGCGCCGGCTTCTTGAGCCTCGCCGCGATGATGAACACCGGATACGCGCACGCGGACGGTGAGGACATCGGTCTTGTCCTCGGCGGCAGCGGCACGCCCATCCCGGGCACGAACTACGTGGAGTCCGCCGCCGGGCATTACCTGTTCCCGACCTACGGCGAAGGCATCACCTTCTACCAGGCCACCCCGGAAAACCCCTTCGGCGAGGGCGTTTTCACACCCGAGGGCCTCTACCCGCTGACCGGCGTGAAAACGCTGCCGTTCAACTACCCCTCCGGCGCCGACGGGTTTCCGGACCAGAGCACCTCGGTGGGCCAGGGCGACACCATTCTGGCCAACACCATCGAGTCCGACGTCGCCAACGGCAACACAGACACAGTGTTCGGTTACTCCCAGAGTTCGGTGATCTCTGGCCTCGTCATGCAGGAGTTGACGGACGCGGGTATTCCCAAGAACGACGTGAACTTCCTCCTCGTCGCCGACGAGACCGCGCCGAACGGTGGATTGCTCTCGCGCTTCGACGGTTTCACGCCGTCATCGGGTCCCGCGGTGTCCGACCCGCTGAACCTTCCAAGCCTGGGGATCGGCTTCGACGGCGCCACCCCCTCCAGCGATTACGCCACCAACATCTACACGATCGAATACGACGGTTTCGCCGACTTCCCGAAGTACCCGCTCAACTTCTTGTCCGACCTCAATGCGTTCCTGGGTATTGAGTCGCTACATGGCACCTACCTGAACGGCGGTGACGGTACCGGCGGGCTCGGAAGCGGCCCGTCGCTCGGCGACATCAACAACGCCACACCGCTGCCGGTCTCCGACGCGGACACCGCGACCAACTACTACATGATCACCACGCTCGACGGAACGGACGCCGCTGCGGGACACGAGATCACGGCGCCGTTGGTGGCGCTACTGCCGACACAACTCCAAGAGTTGCTGGGGCCAGACCTGACCTACCTGATCAACCTGGGCTACGGCGACGGCAGCGTGGGCTATTCGACGACGGACGCCGACGTCAACACCCCGTTCGGGCTGTCCAACGGCGTCAGTGCGACCACCGAGTGGAACACCCTCGTCACCGACACGCAGCAAGGTATCCAGAACTTCATGACGGACACCGATCCGTACGCGGCCGCGGCCACGGCGAGCGGAACGGAGACCGCCACCGCAGTCTCGGCGGCCACCCCGACGCTCACCGACATCGCCGACGCCTTCTCCAGTGCGCTGTCGACGGCAAACTCGGTTTTCCTGCCGCTGTCAGATATTTCGAATGCGCTGACGACCAGCCTGCCGGCGTACGACTGGTCTCTGTTCGCCGACAACATCGCGACGGGCGACTACACGGACGCCTTCGGACTGCCGATCGCGGCGAACACCGCACTGGACACCCTGGCTGCCGGCTTCGCCATCGAGGTCCTCCAGAGCGCCGCATCGCAGATAGCTGCCGACTTCGCGTCAATCGGCTTCTAACGCTGTAAAAGAAAGGCGCCGCGGCTGATTGAGGGGTGCGGCGCCTTTCTCCTGTTCCGGAACTTTAGGGCTCCAGCACGACCTTGCCGAACACCCCGCCATCGGCCAGGGACTGCAGGGCGTCACGTCCACGCGATAGCGGATACCGTTGCGGTGGCGGCGGTTTCAGCCCGGCTGCCACCAGCTGGTTGAGGCCGAACGAGAACAGCGCCGCCGAACCGGGCACCTGGTGCAGGTATTCGCCCCAGGCGACACCGAGTACGCCGGCGTTGCGCAGCAGCAGCCGGTTCACCTTGACCGTCGGGATAGACCCGGCGGCGAATCCGATCACCAGCAGCTTGCCGTCGATGGCCAGCACCCGGACCGCGTCGTCGAAGGCCTGCCCGCCGACCGGGTCGACCACGATGTCGACCCCGCGGCCGCCGGTGTGCTCGCGGACCGCCTGAGCCCAACCATCGGCCAGCGGTAGCACCAGGTCGGCGCCCAACGACTCGACGAATTCCGTTGCGGCCGTGCGATGTACTACGGCGATGACTGTGCTGGCGCCCATTGCTTTGGCTACCTGAATGGCTGCCGTACCCACCCCGCCGGCCGAACCCAGGACCAGCACACTCTCGCCCTGCCGCATGGCGGCGCGGCGGGCCAGCGCGAAATACATCGTGTTGTAGTTCACCAGCAGCGACACCGCTTCGGCGTCGTCGAGTTCGGCGGGGCTGCGGGTCACATTGGCCAGCGGGGCGAGCACCTGCTCGGCGTAGCCGCCGAGGATGCCGAACGCCGAAACCCGGTCACCGACGCTGAATTCGGAGTCCTCCGGCGCCCAGTCGACCACACCCGCGGCTTCCATGCCGGGGATGAACGGCGGCGGGAGCTTGAGCTGGTACTCGCCTTTGCTCAGCAGCAGATCCGGAAAGCACACCCCGGCGGCACGGACATTGATGACCAAGACGTCGTCGTTGGCGGCGACGTCCTGGACATCGGTGTAAACGAGACCGTCCGGGCCTGAAAGCTCTTGTACAACGCAAGCTTTCATGCGACGTCGATCAGCGGATCGAGAAGTTGGCCGCCTCAGCCGCGGACAGGTCGTCGATCTCGCCCCAGTGTTCGGCAATGTCGTCGACCGACGGCGGGGTCTTGAAGGTGACGCCCTCGTTCTGGAACAGCGCAGCGCGCTGCACCTTGCCGCCGCCGACGATGAAGATCGACCCGGTGTCGGGCACTTCTTCGGTGAGCAGGTATGCCACCACCGGTGCCACGAATTCGGGTGTCAGGTTCTTCAGTACCTCGGGCGGCAGGATGTCCTCGGTCATCCGGGTGGCGGCGATCGGCGCCAGCGCGTTGGCCTTGATGTTGTACTTCGCGCCTTCCTGGGCCAGCGTGTTGATCAAGCCGACCAGGCCCAGCTTGGCCGCGCCGTAGTTGGCCTGGCCGAAGTTGCCGAACAGTCCGCTGGTGGACGTGGCGACGAGCACGCGGCCGTAGCTCTGCTCGCGGAAGTGCGGCCACGCGGCGCGGATGACGTTGTAGCCACCGTAGAGGTGCACCTTGAGTACGGAATCCCAGTTCTCGAACGACATCTTGTGGAAGGTGCCGTCGCGCAGGATGCCCGCGTTGCTGACAATGCCGTCGATCTTGCCGAACTCGTCGAGCGCAGTCTTGATGATGTTCTCGGCGCCCTCGGCCTCGGCCACGCTGTCGTAGTTGGCAACCGCACGACCGCCGGCGTCTTTGATCTCCTTGACGACATCGTCGGCCATGTTGTGTCCGGCACCGGTGCCGTCACGCGAACCACCGAGGTCGTTGACCACGACGCTCGCGCCTTCTTTGGCGAGGGTCAGCGCGTACTCGCGACCCAGACCACCACCGGCTCCGGTGACGACGACAACTCGATCCTGCACTCCGGGCATGAAAAATTCCTATCTCTCGATCGTCGGTGACCAACAGTGTGAAAAAGAGCCGGCAGAGTCAGAACAGCCGGCGCGCCAACTTCCACGCCTTGTCTGTATACGGCGGGTAGATGAAGGCGGCGATGTCGGGTCGGGTCGGCTTGGTCAGCACCGATTTACGGTGGCTGAACTCCTCGAAACCGAACTTGCCGTGGTAGGCACCCATGCCAGACGGGCCGACGCCGCCGAACGGCAGCTTGTGGGTGGCGAAGTGGAACAGCAGGTGGTTGACCAGCATGCCGCCCGCCGGTACTTCCTTGATCACCCGCTCACGAACGGACTTGGCCTTGGTGAACAGGTAAGCGGCCAGCGGCTTGGGCCGTGCGTTCACGAACGCGATTGCCTCGTCGAGGTCGTGAACCGTCACGATCGGGAGAATCGGGCCGAAGATCTCGTCGGTCATCAACGGCTCGTCCGTCGCGGGGTCCACGACGACGGTCGGCTGGATGTTCAGACTCGCGGCGTCCGAGCCACCGCCGATAGCAATGGCGCCCTCGGTTGCGGCGAGTGCGGCGGTGAGCCGGTTGAAGTGCCGCTCGTTGACGATCCGCTTGCCGCCGGTGACGTTCTTGGCCTCGAACCCGGTGACCGCCTTGCGGATTTCCTCGACCAACTGGTCGCGGATCGGTGCTTCAGCCAGGACATAGTCGGGCGCGATGCAGATCTGGCCGGAGTTGATCAGCTTGGTCCAGGCGATGCGCTTGGCGGCGACCTTGATGTCCGCGTCTTTTGACACGATGACCGGGCTCTTGCCGCCGAGTTCGAGGGTCACCGGGGTCAGATGCGACGCCGCGCCTTCGTAGACCTTGCGGCCGATCTCGGTGCCTCCGGTGAACAGCAGATGGTCGAAGCCCTGCGCGATGAGCTCCTGGCTGACGTCGCCGTCACCCTCGATCACGGCGATCGCGTCGTTGTCCAGGTATTGCGGGACCAACTCGGCCATCAACGCCGACGACGCGGGCGCCACCTCGGACGGCTTGAGCAGCACGGTGTTGCCCGCCGCGATCGCGCCGATCGCGGGACCCAGCGTCAGCGCGAAGGGAAAGTTCCACGCACCGATGATCAGCACGGTGCCGTAGGGCTCGTACTCAATCCAGCCGCGGCCGGGCAGCTGCGACATCTCCAACAGCCGGTGGCGACGCTTGGCCCACTTGCCCACACTCTTCGCCGCATACGCCGCCTCACCGCTGGTGCTGGCGACATCGGCGAGCCAGGCCTCGAAGGGCGAGCGCCCCAGGTCTTTCTCCAGGGCGTCGGCGATCTTGGTCTCGTTCTCGACCATCAGCCGGTTGAGCGCGCGCAACTGCTCCTTACGCCACTCCAGGCTGCGGGTGCGACCGGTGGCGAATGTCTGGCGCAACCGGGCGACCGTCTTCGCGACGTCAGAGCCGGAAGCCGGGGCCGTGGGTGTGGGTGCGGCCGGAGCAGTGATATCGGTCGTCATGGGGATCCCTTCCTCGACCGGCGAAATCCCAATCCTAATCAACCACCCGGTTGGGCAACAGGTCCCCTCGGCTATCGCCGTTTGTACGCGCGTGACCGCTCAGATGCGTTCGGCGGTCACAAACTGCGAGAACGCATCCTTGTCGCCAGCGGACGGCACGCCCTCGACCCAGCGGTCCAGTCGGCGCATCTCGTCGTCGGAGTTCTGCGCGGTGGCCCGCCAGCCGTGGTCGTTGAGCCAGGTGGCCACGTCGGCGCGGTTGTCGTCGCGATAGATCAGGTCCTGGATGTCGAGGTTGCGCTCGATGCCGAGTTTGGCGGCCACCCGATCGAGGCGCTCCCGCATCTCCTGCCGGCGGTCATCGGCGTGGTTGGCCGCGGTTTCGGCGGCAATCCGGCTTCCTGGCACGCTCAACTCGCTGATCTGCGTGAACAGCCGGTCCTGCGCGTCTGCGGGCAGGTACATCAGCAGCCCCTCGGCTAGCCAGGCGGTCGGCGCCTTCGGGTCAAAGCCCGCCGCGATCAGCGCTGCCGGCCAGTCCTGGCGCAGGTCGATCGCCACCTCGTGTCGGTCGGCTGACGGTGTCGCGCCGTGGGCCTCGAGCGTCGCCGCCTTGTACTCGAGCACCTTGGGTTGGTCGATCTCGTAGACCGACGTGCCGGCGGGCCAGTCCAACCGGTAAGCCCGCGAGTCCAGGCCGGATGCCAAGATCACCACCTGACGGATTCCGGCGGCGACCGCACCGGCGAAGTGGGCGTCGAAGAAATGCGTGCGCACCGCCTGATAACTGCGCATGTGCTCGAAGATCGCCGCGGCCTCGGCGTCGATCGACGCCACCTGGTCGAGCAGCGAGCTGTCGAGCATCTTCTCCCAGACCCCGGTGCCGGCCTCGCTGACCAGAACCCTCGCGTACGGGTCGCGGATCAGCGGGTCCGGCCGGTCGGTCTCGGCGGCGCGGGCTGCGGCCACCATCACCGCGGTGGTGCCCACACTGGTGGCGATGTCCCAGGTGTCGTCATGGCTGCGCAAACTACTCATCGTGGTCCTGCCTTCTACGAAAGTGGTTGGGGATCAATCAGTTACGCCGAGTTGAGCACTCAGCAGCTTGGTGGTGAAGGCTTCGTCGGCCAGATCGGCGGGAATCGCCCGGCCCAGCCGCGCCATCTCGTCGGCGTTGTTGACGGCGCTCACCTGCCAGCCGTGCTCGGTCAGCCAATCCGCGGCGTCAGTCCGGTCGCTTTCCTGGTAGGTCAGGGTCTCGACGTTGATGTCCAGGCCGAGCCGTTGGCGCATCCGGTCGAAACGCGCCCGCCGTGCGACGCGACGCGTTTCGTTGTCGGCCGCACCCAAGCTGAATGCTTCGACGGCCACCCGGCTGCCCGGCGCGCTCAGCCCGGTGACGATCTCGAACAGCCGGTCCTGGGCTTCGGCCGGTAGATACGGCAGCAGGCCCTCGGCCAACCACGCGGTCGGTTGGCCGGAGTCGAAACCGGCGGCGGTCAGCGCGGCCGCCCAGTCGTCCCGGAGGTCGACCTGCACGGTCCGTCGCTCAGCCGTCGGCGCGGCGCCGGCCGACTCCAAGGTGCTGGTCTTGTAGGCGACGACCTGCGGCTGGTCGATCTCATAGACCGAAGTGCCGGCGGGCCACTCCAGCCGGAAAGCCCGTGAATCCAGGCCGGCAGCCAGGATGACCACCTGCCGGATACCAGCGCCGACAGCGTCAGCGAAGTAGGAGTCGAAGTAGTGCGTGCGCACTGCCTGGTAGTCGATGGCCAGCCGGTGCGCGCGGCGACCGTGATCGTCGTCGCCGATCCACTCCAGCGAACTGGCCAGCCGTTCCCATGGCTGGCCGGCGGTGGAGACCAGCAGGTAGGCGAACGGGTCGCGGATCAGTGGGTCGTCCGATCGGGTCTCGACGGCGCGGGCCGCAGCAACGCTCAACGCGGTGGCGCCCACGCTTTCGGTGATATCCCAGCTGTCGCCTTCAGAACGGATGGAGGTCGCGTCATGTGCACCAGTCATAACGCCACCGATGCTACCCAATAACTTAGCTAATCTATATGGTTGTGTGCGCTACATCACTGCGCTCAACTGGGCGTAGTGAGGCTGCGAGCCAGCAACAGTTTCAATTGGTGGGTGATGGCGTCGAACTCGTCGCGACTGGCCACGAAGCCCGCGTAAAAGCCGACGCCCAGCAATACCGCGAGCAGCATTTCGGCGAGCGCCGCGGCGTCGGTGTCGGAGTTCAGTTCGCCACTCTGAATGCCGTCGTTGATCGCCCACAGCAGGAATGTCCGGGTCGTCGTGACCGAATCCGCGCCGGGGCGGCTCAATTCGGGGTGGCGCTGCGACTCCAACGTTGCGGCGATCAAGAACGCCGACGCCGCGCGGTTCTCGAGTTCCGCCTCGAGCGCGCCCTCGATGAACGACGACACCCGCGCGGTCAGGGTCTTCTCTTCCTGCGCCCGTCGGGCACTCGCGGCGACGACGGCATTGTTGGTCTCTTCGAGCACCTGCCAATACAGGACACGCTTGTTTGCGAAGTAATGGTTGATAGCGGGCCGGGTCAGGTCGGCCCGAATCGCGATCGCCTGAAAGGTGGCTGCGTCATATCCGCGTTCGCTGAACACCTCGCGAGCAGCACGCAGAATGCGTTTACGAGTCTCAGCCGCCTTTGCTGCTGGGGGGCGACCCGGCCCCCGGCTCGCGGGCTGCACCACATGACGATTGTGCCATAGCTCACACCTACGGCCGTCACATAATTGACGGCCTTGTTTGCCAGCCCGACCTACGTCGAGTGGTGGGGCATCAACGCGCCGGGCGGCACGCTGCCGAATCTGCCGGCCTGGAAGTCCTCGACCGCCTGCATCACCTCGGCCTTGGTGTTCATCACGAACGGGCCGTAGTGGAACACCGGCTCGCGGATCGGCCGCCCGCCCAGGATCAGCACCTCGAGCGCCGCAACCCGCGACTCCTGCGACAGCGCGGCGTCGATAGTGATTCGGTCGCCGGGGCCCAATATCGCGAGTTGACCCTGCTGCACCGGATGCGACACCGGTCCCACCGAGCCGCGTCCGGCCAGCACGTAGACCAGCGCGTTGTAGTCCCGGTTCCACGGGATGTTCAGCCGCGCTCCGGGTTGAACAGTCGCGTGCGCCATCGTGATGGGCGTGTGCGTGACGCCCGGCCCGTGGTGGCCGTCGACCTCGCCGGCGATGACGCGGACCAGCGCGCCGCCGTCACCGGACGACAGCAGCGCGACGTCGTTGCCCTCGATCGCCTGGTACCGCGGCGTGGCGAACTTGTCCTTTTTCGGCAGGTTCACCCAGAGCTGGACGCCGTGGAACATCCCGCCGCTTTCGACCAGCTCGGCGGGTGGCGTTTCGATATGCAGGATGCCCGCTCCCGCAGTCATCCACTGGGTCGCGCCGTCGGCGATCAGCCCGCCGCCGCCATGCGAGTCCTGGTGCGCGAAGCGGCCGTCGATCATGTAGGTGACCGTCTCGAACCCGCGATGCGGGTGCCAGTCGGTTCCCCGGGGCTCGCCGGGCTGGTATTCCACCTCGCCCATCTGGTCCATGTGCACGAACGGGTCCAGCGCGGCGCTGCTGACCCCGGCGAAGGCGCGGACCACCGGGAATCCTTCGCCCTCGTGGCCGCGCGGGCCAGTCGTGATGGATCGGACCGGACGTTCGGTTTCGACGGGGCCTGCAGCGGACACCCGCGGCAAGGTCAACGTGTCAGCGGTGATCGCGGGCATCTCGGGCCTCCTGTATGTCGGATACCCGGTATAACCGGACTACGGTCCGATTATTCCGTCGAGACCGTTGACCAGGCTCGGTCTAGCTTTTAGCGGACTTCGCCGCCGCCTTTTCGGTGGACGCGCCCTCGTGAGTCAGTCCTCCACCGGCATTCTCGAGGTGTGCGCGGACGAACCACTGGAATTTCTCCAGCTCGGCGGCGTGGTCGATCAGGATGTCCTGGGTGACCGGATCGAGTTTTTCGGTTTCGCTGATGGCCTTGCGGGTGTCTTCGACGACGCCGTTGTAGACCAGGTCGAGTGCCGCCAGGTGCGCCGGAACCGTGTCACGGCCCACCGAGTAGTCGTCCCAGGTGCGATCTTTGAGGATGGCGCCCGGCGTCCCCTGTGGCGAGGCACCCAGCGTGGCGATCCGTTCAGCTACCTCGTCGGCATATCCGCGGACCAGCTCCACCTGCGGGTCGATCATTTCGTGCACCCCGATAAAGCTGGGGCCGACCACATTCCAGTGGACGTGCTTGAGCGTCAGATGAAGATCGTTGTAGGTGCTCAGCTGCTTCTGGAGCAGATCAGCAACTTTGGCCCCCTGCTGTTCGGTCAGGCCGGGAACGGTGAATTGAGTCATGGGCGGCGAGTACCCGATGACCGGTCGGAGTAATCCCGGCACGTCACAGCGCGCGGATGTCTTGCACCGGCAACCGCGCCCCACGACGCGGCTCGTAGGCCAGCCGGCTGGCCTCCAGCAACCGGACCACCCGGTGGCGGTGCGGGCGCATCGGTTCGAGCAGCTCGACCATCTCGGCGTCGTCGATCGGCCGGCCCAGCAACGTCCAGCCGATCATTTTGGAGACGTGATAGTCGCCGACCGACAGCGCGTCGGGATCGCCGAACGCCCGTTGCGCCGTCTCAGCCGCGGTCCAGATCCCCACGCCGGGTAGCGACATCAGCGCCTCGCGGGCCTTGTCGGCCGGCCACGAGGTGAGCCGCTCCAATGACTCGGCCCGTTGCGCGCACCCGACGACGGTGCGAGCCCGGCCCGGATCGACGTTGGCGCGGTGGAATTCCCATGACGGGATCCGCCGCCACACCTCGGCCGACGGCGGCACCCGCATCCGCTGCGGTGCGGGTCCAGGTGCCGGCGTTCCGTACTTGGTCACCAGCAACCGCCAGGCCCGGAACGCATCCTTGCCCTGGACGCGCTGCTCGATGATGGCGGGGATCAGCGCCTCCAGCACCCGATCGGTACGGCCCAGCCGCAGGTGCGGAACCCGCCGATGCGCCTCGGCGACGATCGGATCGACCGGCGCGAAACCGGACAGGTCATCATGCGCGCCTAGCATCGCCGGCAGCGCATCGAGAAACTCCTCGGCACCGCTCCCCCACGCCGTGCAGTCAACCGCGTCGGCAGCCGCGCGGCTGATCCGCGCTGTCACCGATCCACTGCGCAACAAGCTGGTTCGCCAGATCGCGCCGTCTTCGCCGACCTGGAAACACGGATCCCCGGGACCCCTGCGCAGCGGGAAAAGGGTGTTTCTGGGGCTGACCGCACTGGGAAATGTCAGCGTGCGAGCGCTACTCACCATGTGCTCCCGCCGCGTACCGCAACAGCTCGATCCCGACGATCATAAGTCCGGCCCGGCCTTGTGGGTGATGTCTGCGGCGTCATTGACCGCCACCTGCTCCTAGGGTCAGGATGGCGAGATGACCGCGCCAGCCGACGATGCAGAGCGCAGCGATGAGGTGGGGGCACCTCCCGCTTGCGGGGGAGAGCGGCGCAGATGACGACGCCGTTCGACGATCCGTCCGCCGAGCTGGCCTGGATGTTCCTGCAGTGCCTTTCCGAAGGCGGCGACGTCGACGAGTGCTTCGAGCTGCTCAGCGACGACTTCACCTACTGGAGCATCCTGACCCGCGATTCGGTCGACAAAGCGGCTTTGCGCGAGGAGTTCGCGCGGCGCAAACGCCGGGTCGAATTGAACCTGGACTTCATCCGGTGCTTCAACGACGGCGAAAGCGTAGTGATCGAAGCGGAAACCGACGGCGAGACCGTCGACGGCGTGCGCTACAGCAGCCCGGCTGTCTACATCTTCGAAACCCGGGACGGCCTCATCACCTCGCTGCGTGAATACAGCGACACCCAACTGACCGCGCACGTGTTCGGCCCGGCGAGCGCTTAGACGTCGCCGACGGTGACCTCCGCCTTGTCCGGATAGAACGCGACGTGGCCGGCGATCGCGGCCACCGCCGGATAGGGCTGCTCGTAGAACCAGATCACGTCGTCGACGGTGTCACCCGCGGCGGTCGTCACGCTGTAGTAGGCGGCTTCGCCCTTGAAGGGACAGTAGGTACTGGTGTCGGTGCGGGTGAGCCCATCGTGCACCACATCTTCGAACGGAATGTATTGCACCGCAGGGTAAGTGGATTCCTGCAACTGTAAGGCGCGATTGGTGTCGGCGACGATCTCGCCGTGGATGCGAACCACGACGTGCTTGCCGGTCGGGTCGATGGTGATCGGATGCTCGGCGGTGGGTTCCAGAACGGGTCGAGTGGTCATGGCGACGTCTCCTCAGATGCGAATAGCTGATTCAACACTGCCACGCGCACAAGATTCCCGGCGTGGGCGTTTCACGTCAGCCCGCCGGGGCGAGCATGTCCTTCCACCCGCTGTCTCCGGTGTGGCGCGAATCCTCCAGGGAGTACCTGGCGCCGTCCGGCCCGACCACTTCGCCGCTGGACGGCAGATAGATCGCACTCGGACTGGCCGGTGTGTAGACACACGGGTTGGGTTGCTGGCCGTTGCACTGCACCGATCCTGAGCCGGGCCGCTGGAGCGGATCGTTGACCGGCGGTGCGGGCGGTGGCAGCCGGTCGGCCGCCAGCGGATTCATACCGTTGTTGACCGACGGCGCGGGTATCACCCTGCCGGGGTCGACGGGCTGGTCGCATCGGGCACCGGGTGCCGGGCAGTTACGGATCTGGTTGGGGTCGCCGTACCAGGGGTTGGTGCCCAGTGGCACGTATGGCTTGTTGTCGCGGCATTCCTTCGGCGTCGCCCTGCGCTTGCCGGGGACGTCGACGCAGGGATAGTTGCGGGCGCCGCGCACGTCGTTGGCCTGGGTATCTTGCGGGATCTTGCAGTAGGTTCCGGCCGGCAGCGGGGCCACACTGGTGTCCGCGGGTGAGCGCCATTGCGATGCTGGCAGAAACCCGGTCAAACAGGGCGGCGGATTGTTCAGCGACAGGTCGAGATTCATCAACACCGCCCCCGGCGCCGACGCGATCAAGGTCTGAGCGACTGAGCCGACCTCCGGCAGGAAAACCAGCAACTGCTCGACGCCTTTGTTGTAGCGCTTGAGCATGTCGCCGACGACTTCGAGGTTGGCGATCGTTTGCGGCAGAGATTCGCGCACGTCGCCGAAGACGCCGTTGACCTGATCGGCGGTCGGTGCGGCTTTGGCCAGAATGCTCTGCACCTGCTGGTCGTTGTTCGCGATCTGGGCGGTGAGCCCCTTGAGGTTGCGCGACCACTGCGCAATCGAGTCGCCCGAGTCGACCTGGCTGTCGATGATGGGCGCCGCGTTCGCGATGATGTCGTCGACGTCGGCCAGGTTGGCCTCGAAATCGCCGACGATGGATTGCGTCGAGTCGACGAGTCGCTGCAGCGCCGGTCCCAATCCGCCTACCGCAAGGGATGTTTCGTCGAGCAGCGAGGCGATCTTGTGTTTGGGCAGCACCGACAGGCTGCGTTCGGCGGAGTCGAGGGCGGGGCCGATCTCGCTGGGCACCGTGCCTTTTGTGATGGTCTGGTCCGGCGAGAAGAACTTTCCCGGGTCGCCGGTCGACACCAGGTCCACGTATTGCTCACCGATTGCCGACACCGAGTGGACGTTGGCGGACGCGTCGATCGGAATTTTGTAGCGGCTGTCGATGCTGAGCGTCGCCCTGACCCCGTGTACCGTCGGCTCCACCTTTGTCACCCGGCCGATCTGGATTCCCCGATACGTCACGTTCGACGTGCGATACAGACCCCCGGAGGCAGGTAGTTCTGCGATCAAGCGGTACTGGCCCACGCCGAGCTGGCTCGGGATGCGCAGGTAGAACCAGCCAAGCGCGATCATCGCCGCTAATGTCAACGCGGCGAACACAATCAGCTGATTGCGGATGAAGCGGGTCAGCATCGCGTCACTCGCCCCGCTCCACCGGCGCGTCCGCCGGGTTCGGGCTGAAACGTACGTCGGGAACCATCGTGTTCAGATCGCGGCCCCAGGACTGCTCGAGGGCGCGCAACGCTCCGGAGAACCCGGTACCGGTGAAGATTGCATTGTCGACGGTGCTCAACGTGAGGTCTAGCGCGCCGGAGACGTTGATGTAGTCGCCGCGCACGATCTTGGGCACACTGTCGACGCTGAACGGCGGTGACAGCAGCAGCGTCAGCGCATCGACCAGATACGGTGCCGCGCGGCCGAGTTGCTTGAGCGGCCGCTGCAGGTCTTGCAGGTCCTGATGCAGGTCGCCCCGCGCCGCCTTGAAGGTCTGGTCGGTGACATTGCTGACCCGGCCGACCGCTTCCACCGTGTCGGCGAACAACGTCCGCTGCTTGTTGAAATGCTCGACCAGCGGCGGAAATTCGGTAAGGGCGCGATCGAGCGTGTCGGCGCGCTTCGCGGCGTAGCCGAGCAGCCGGTCGGTGGAGTTGATCGCCTGGCGGATGTCGTCGCGCTGCTGGTTCAACTGGGTGGCGAAGGTGTCCAGTTTGTCCAGGAAGTCACGGATCTGCTGCGCTCGTCCGGCCAGGATCTTGTAGACCTCATTCTGGATGACTTCGAGATTGGGGATGCCGCCGCCGCGCAACACCATCGCCAGGCTGGCCAACGTCTGTTCGGTGGAGGGATACGCCGAGGAACTGCTCAACGCGATCGTGTCGCCGGCTTTCAACGATTGCGGCGACGGGTTGGGTGGCGCGGCCAACTCGATGTGTTGCGAGCCCAACAGGCTGGTCTGGCCGATCTTGGCGGTGGCGTTCTTCGGAAGTTTGACGCCCTTGTCCAGGTCGACGGTCAGTGTGGCGACCCAATTCTTCAGGTCGATCGACCGCACCGTTCCGACGAAGACGTCGGCGACCAGGACGCGGCTATTTCCGTTCAACGCCATGGTGTTCGGCATCTGAACGAAGATCCTGTAGGCGCCCGGACCACTGCCCGGACCGCCGGGTAGCGGCACGTTGGCGATGCCGCGCCAATTCCCGCACGACGTCAGCATTACTGCGGCGGTCAGCACCGCCAGCGCCTGCCAGATCCTGCGGCTGGTCCGAAGCGCCGCGCTCATCGCGCGCCTCATCGGCCCGCTTCCGCCGCGCCGAGCGGCGGTCCGGGTGGTGGGGGCGGCGGTCCGGGTGACGGCAGCGGCTGCGGATACCACGGCGGCGGCAGCGGATTGTTCTCGTCGTAGGCGTTCGGCGGTCCCGTCATGGTCTGCCCCGCCGGCGGCGGCGGGATGTCGGGCCCGCCCATCAACTCGGCCAGCGACGCCGCCGTCAGAAGATTCTTGGTAGCCGGCTGCACCTGCACTCCCTGCATGCCTGGGGCCACAATCCATCCCGGCTCCGAATTACGATGCGACCATTGGGTATCCGGCGAGAAGATGCCCGGAACCGTGGTGTCCTTGAAGCCAGGTGGGGGCTGCAGACGCGGCTCGGAGTACGCGACGTTCTTCGGTAGGACGTCCGCGGCGCTGAACAAGTTGATGCCGTACGGGAAATAGTTGAACTTGATCGCATCCAGGATCGGCGCAAGGTACTGCGCGCAGAGTTCCGCGGAATCCTGATAGCCCAGTCGACTGCCGGCCTGAATCACGCTGCAGATGAACTCCATTGGGTTCGCGAAGTTGGTGAAGGCGGCGACACCGCTGAGGCTGCCGTGCGCCGGTTCGTAGATCGCGAGCACGTTGGCCGCCATATTGGGCAGAATGTGCAGCGCCGTCTCCAAGCCGTCGCGCGGCTCCGGTTGCAGGATGGTGTTGGTCAGGTCACCCAAGTTGCTGACGTCGTGGGTCAGCGCGTCACGATTTTCGGCCAAGAACTTCTGAGCAGTGGACAGCAGGCTGTCGGTGTCTCGAATCGCGCTGGCGGCAGACTGATCCGAGCTGACGAGATTGTCGGTCAACTGGTCGAGGTCTTTGTTCAGCGCGACGAACTGCTGGTCGTCCTGGTGCAGCGCGTTGACGAACATCGCCAAGCTCTTCAATACGGCGAAGAAATCGCCACGGCCCTCATTCAGCGTGCCCAGCGCGTTCGACAGGCTGTTCAGCGTGGTGTTGATCTGCTCGCCCTTGCCGGACAGGCCGTCGGCGAACGCCTCGATGACATCACCGAACGGCCCCTTGGGCTGGTCCTTGCTCGGCCCGAGTTGATCGATGATGTGAGTGACGCTGTTACGCAGCTCATCCCACTCCACCGGCACCTGTGTCCGTTCGATCGGGATCACCGCGCTGTCGGCCAGCACCGGCCCGCCCTTATACGGCGGTTCCAATTGGATGCTGCGCGACGCGACAAGTGTCGGGTTGAGCACGACCGCCGACGCATCGGCGGGCACCTTGTACTTGTTGCGGTAGTGGAACGTCACCTTCATCCGGTCGCCGGTGGGTTCGATCTTGTCGATCGAGCCGACCCGGATGCCCATGATCTGGACCTTGTCCCCGGTGTAGAGGGCATTGACCGCGGGAAAGTAGGCGACCACCGTGTTGTTGGTCAGTTTCTCGTAGAGCTGCCAACCGGCAACTGCGGCAACAAGACCCACGGTCACGACGAGTGACCCGATGACCGCCGCCGCCTTTGACACCTGCGGCAACCGCAGCTTGCGGATATCGAAAATTGTGCTCATCGGCCGCTATCCCCCGTCCCCACCGGGTGTGAGGAATGGCACTGGTAGCTGCGGGCCCGGACCCGGAGGCGCTGCCGGGCCGGGTGGCAGGTCGGGTGCGAACGTCGATGGCGGCGGAGGTGGGCCTGCCGGATGCAATCCCTCCCGCCGCGCTCCCGGGGGCGCATTCGGCGGCAGCGGCACGGGCGTGCCGGGCACGTTCGGCGCTGGAGCCCCGGGAAGTCCGGCATCCGGCACGCCCGGCGTCGGGGGCAGGCCATTCGGGTTGGCGGGCAGCGACAGCACATCGGGCAGCGCCGGATACGGACCACCTGCGCCGAACGGACCTTGACTCTGGTCGATCCCGGCGCACGGCATCGGGTTGCCCGGCCGTGGTGACATCTCCGCCGGTGGCGCGTACGAACAGGGCGAGCCCGGCGCCACAGCCGGCCCGGGATGATCCGGGGTGCCCTCGAGCACCGGCGGCGCCGGCGGCGGTGCACCGTTGGCGAACCGGGTGCCGTTCGGGTCGGGGTACCGGAAGGCGGGCAATCCCGCACTGCGCCAGAAGTTCTCCGGATCGATGCCGCGCTTCTTGAACGCCGCGTCGACCCATGGCTGCAAGATCTGATACGGCAGCAGGTTGCCGATCATCACCTTGAAGTACGGCCCCGAGCCGACTGCCTCGCTGAGCGCTGCGGTGTAGTTTCGCAGCGTGTTCAGCACAGACGCAAGGTCGTTCTTGTGTTGCGCCAGAACATCGGTGACGCCGCGCAACTGCTCGAGCAGGTGGTGCAAATTCGGGTTGTCGTTGATCAGCCCCTGGATTTGCGCCGAGAACGCCGAGACGTTGGTCAGCAGTGCCGCGATGGCTTTGCCGCGTTCGTTGAACGCTCCGAGCAATGTCTGGGTGTTTCGTAGCAGCGCGTTGATCTGCTTGCTGCGATCACCGAGCACGCCCGCTACTTTTCTGGCCTCGCCCAGTAGGTGCTTGAGTTCGTCGTCGCGTTTGCCGATGATGTCGGAGAACTTCGCTACCCCGTCGAGGGCCGAGCTCAGGTGCGGGTAGGTCTGATTAATGGTGTGCGACAGCACATTCAGCGACTCCTTGACGGTGTCGATGTTCCACCCGGCGGCGGCCTTGGTGACATCGAAGAAGGCGTCGTACACCTGATATGGGGTGGTGCTCTGCCCCAGCGGCAGCACATCGTTCGGGCGCATTCGCGTGGCGCCACGCGGCTCGATTTCGAGCACCTTCTTGCCCAGCAGCGTATCTGTGCGGATCGCCACCCTGCTCTCGGTGCCGATGGTGTGCGTGCCGGTGGTGAATTTCATCAGAATGTGATCGCCGTCGATCGACATGTCCTGCACGGTTCCGACATCCAGGCCGACGATGCGCACCTTGTCGCCTTTGCTGACGCCAGCTGAGTCGGTGAACTGCGCGTAGTAGCTCGCCGTAGCGAACAGCACGGGCAGACTGCCGAAGCTCTGTCCCACACCGACCACCAGGACCACGACGGCGATCGCCAACGTGCCGACGCGGACCCGGTTGGCGGGCTGCAGTGTTCTCATTGCAGCGTGCACCTGCCCGACGGCTGCTGGAGCAGCTTGACCGAGCGGACCGGTCCGCCGGGTTGCAGCCCGTTGACTTTGAGCGACAGGTCGCAGAGGTAGAAGTTGAAGAAGTCGCCGTAGATCCCGCTGGCGCGCCCGATGATGTTGAATGCGGCGGGCACCTTACCCACCAGATCACCGACCCGGTCGCGTTGATCGTTGAGCGGTCCGGCCAGGGTTTCCAAATGGGTGACGGCGCCGCGCACCAGGGCCCGGTTGTCGGCCAGCAGGTCCGACACCGTTCCGGCCGCAGTGCTGATGTGCGCGGTTCCGTCGGCCAGCGGACCGGCTCGGTCTTTCAGGCCGGTGATCAGCCCTTCGAATTTGTCGATGGTGGTGTCGAGCTGGTCGTGGTGCCGCTCGGTGGTGTCCAGCACGGTGTTCAGGTTGTGGATCACGTCACCGATGGCCTGATCGCTTTCGGCCAGCCGGTCGGTCAGTTGTGCGGTCTGGTCCAGGATGTCGTTGATCGTTCCGCCTTCGCCCTGGAAGACGGTGATGATCGACGATGCGATGGTGTTGACCTTCTGCGGATCCAGCGCCCGGAACAGCGGCTTGAAGCCGCCGATCAGCGCGTCGAGATCGAGCGCGGGCTGTGTTCGCGACAACGGGATGAATCCTCCTGGCGGAAGGGCTCTTTCGGAGTTCTCACCAGATCCGCGGCTGATTTCCAGGTAGCGGTTGCCGATCAGATCCTGGTAGCGGATCTGCGCGGTGGTCGACTGATAGAGCTGCACCGAGCGGTCCACCGAGAACTCCACCCGGATCCTCTTGTCGCCGTCAACCAGATCGACCTTCTTGACCTTGCCCACTTCCACCCCGGAGGCACGAACGAACTGCCCCGCGCGCAGGCCGCTGGCATTGCTGAATTCCGCGGCGTAGTCGTTGGTGCGGTCGAAGCGAATTTGGCCGAACACCACGACGATGACTGCGGTGAAGAACAATTGGACGGCGACGACTGCAGCCAGCCGCGCGACGGTGCCCTTGAGTCTCATGGGTTGATCGTGTACTCCCCGTACTGGCGGCCCCACACGTATTCGTTGGCCAGCGGCTGTCCGAGCTCGAAGTGGTTGTAGGGCGCAATGCTGTTGCCTGAGTCCATCACCAGGTAAGGCGCCGGCCACAGATCGCGGGTGATCGGTTGCCAGCAACCAGGTTTGCCGTAGGGTCCGCCTCGGCCGTTGACCCTGGGTAGGTTGTCGGGGTACACGTAGGGATTTTCCGATCCGGTGATCGACACCCCAAGCTGCGCCGCGTAGTGGTTACCGCTCTCCAGCTGGGCAACTTTGGGCGCTACGTCGGCGAAATTGCGGATGGTGCAGAACGCCTGCGGGCTGTACGTGTCGAGCAGGTGCGCGGACGGTTTCAGGTCGGCGGCCAGGCGTTCCACGAACGGCTGGGCGCGGGTGAAGACGTCGTTTGCGTTGTTGGCGAACCCGATGGCCGCCAGCAGCGCGGCGTCGAGATCGGCTTGGTGATGGTTGAGCGTGCGGGCCGTCGTCAGGGCATTCTCGATCGCGTCGAACAGATCCGGTGCAGCGTTGGCGTAGACGTCGCCGAGTGCCGCAAGCTGGTGGATGTCGTGACGAAGCAACGGCATCCGTGGGTTCACGTGGTCGAGGATCTTGTTGCCGTTGACGATCGACTGCCCGAACTTGTCACCCAGCCCGGTCAGCGCCTGCGCTGCAGCGCCCAGTGTGAGGTTCACCTTCACCGGGTCGACGTTGTCGGCAAGCTCGACGAGCGTCTCGAAGACGGTGTTGAACTCCGTGGTGACCGACGTTGCGTCGATCACCGATGTCGGAGTAATCCGCTGCGGTGCAGGATTTTTCGGCGAAGTCAACGACACGTACTTGTTGCCGAACACCGTCGTCGCCTGAATCTTCGCGATGACGTTTCTCGGGATGAGGCCGACGTACTCCGGGTCGACGTCGAGGGTGAAACGCGCCGCCGGCTTACCGCGGTGCTCGACCTCGGAAATACCCGCCACCCGGCCGATGCTGACGCCGTTGTAGGTGACCTTCGAGCCCTGGTCCATCACCAGGCCCGCCCGTGCGGCGAGCATCGTCAGCTTGGTCTTCGGTGTGAAGTCGCCGCGAAACTGGCTGTATACCAACGCCAGTAGCACCGCGCAGGCCAGGAACAGCCCCAGGCCCGCAGCGGTGTCCGGCCAGGTCCGGGATAAGCGCTCCTTCCGGGTCGCCACCGGCTACACCGTGAGGTTGAAGTTCGGGTCGACGCCGTAGAGCGCGAGCGAGGTCAGCAGCACGACGATCACCGTGGACACCAACGAGAAACGCATCGACCGCCCGACCGCCTCTCCCACCCCGACCGGCCCGCCGCTTGCGGTGTAGCCGTAGTAGCAGTGGGTGATCATCACGATCACCGCCATCACGATGACTTCCCCGCCGGACCAGAACACGTCCTCGGTGCGTAGGAAAGTGCGGAAGTAGTGCTCGTAGGTGCCCGCCGACTGCCCGTAGAACAGCGTGGTGACCACCTGTCCGGACAGAAACGACATCACCAGGGCCATCGCGTAGAGCGGGACGACCACCACCAAGCCGGCCACCAGCCGGGTCGACACCAGGAATGCGACCGACTTGATGCCCATCACCTCGAGTGCGTCGATCTCCTCGCTGATCCGCATCGCCCCCAGCTCCGCGGTCGCACCCGCGCCGACCGTCGCCGCCAGCGCGACCCCGGTCACCACCGCGGTCACGACGCGGACGTTGGCCAACGCGGCGAAGAACCCGGTGAATGCCTCGACGCCGATGTTGCCCAACGACGCGAATCCCTGGATCGCGATCAAAGACCCGCCGGACAGCGTCACGAAGCCGACGATCGCCGCGGTGCCGCCGACGACGGCCATCGCTCCGGTGCCCATGCCGATCTGCGCGATCAGCCGCAGTGTCTCGCTGCGATAGCGGCGCAAGGCCCAGCCGGTCGACCAGGCGCTGTTGACCGAGAACCTGGTGAGTTGCCCGGCCCTGTTGATCCCCCGGATGGTCCCGCCGCCATAGTGATTGACTCCTGCGACCGCGCGTGGAAAGCGCGCGCGAACAATGGCCGCAGTCGACAACTCAGCGCCCCGTCCCGAACCGGACGCCGATAGTGGTCAGCACGACGTTGACCGCGAACAGCGCGAGCACGCACAGCACCAGCGTCTCGTTGACGGCGACGCCGACGCCTTTGGGGCCGCCCTTGGTGGTCAGTCCCCGGTAGCAGCCGACCAGACCGGCGATCGTCCCGAAGATCGCGGCCTTGATGGTCGCGATGAGCACCTCGGGCAACCCTGTGACCAGTGTCAGCGTAGCGAGATATGCACCACCCGAGACGTTTTGGAGTTTGACACCGAACAGGAATCCGCCCACCAAACCGATGGTGATGACGGTTCCGTTGAGCAGCGTCGCGACGACGGTTGCGGCAGCCACCCGCGGTACCACGAGTCGGTGGATGGGATCGATGCCGAGAACCTCCAGGGCGTCGATCTCTTCGCGGATCGTGCGAGCACCCAGGTCGGCGCAGATGGCGGTCGATCCGGCGCCGGCCACCACCAGCACGGTGGTCAGCGGCCCGAGTTGAGTCACGGCACCGAGGGCGGCGCCCGCGCCCGAAATGTCGGCTGCACCAAAGGCGGCCAGCAACGTGTTGAGCGTGAAGACGATCAGCACGGTCAGCGGTATGGAGACAGCAATCGTCGGCAGCAATGCGACCCGGGTGATGAACCAGGTCTGGACGATGAATTCGTCCCAGTGAAAAGGCCTACGAAACAACGCCTTTCCCGTCAGCGTACACATCCGGGCGAAACCGCCGACGGTCGTCAGTGGCGGCGTGAGCTGGTCGCGAACATAGCCCACGAGCCCGACGGGCGTCGTTGCCGTCATCGTCGCCTCGTCGATCCGGCGCGCGGATCCGTCCGGGGCGCGAGGTGACATGCGTCAGCGCAGTGGCAACACTGCTTTACCATGCGTCACACTATGTAACAAAAATCACTTCGGCTACATCAGACACGCGGGGATCGCCGCGTCCAAAACCGATCGCACAACGCGCCGTTCGCCGCGGTCGCTATTCGGCAGGCGTTGCCTTACTGCTGCGCTTGGCGTTCTTCAGGTTGGCCCAGAATCGCGCGGCCTCGCGGATCGACTCCTCGACCGGCCTTGGTTCCCAACCCAATTCGCGGGACGCCTTGCTGTGGTCGACAGGAGCTTCAGCGCGCATCATCCGCACCGACTGCATGCTGAGTTCGGCATCCTTACCCGTCAACCGGGCCCGCAGACTGCCCAGCACCCCCATTGCGTACAGCACGGGCACCGAGATGGACCGCTTGGGAGCCGGCACGCCGGCCTCGTCGGCGGCGATCTTTACCACCTCTTTCAGCGGAATCATGCGCTCGGAGATGATGTAACGCTCCCCGTTGCGGCCCCGCTCGGCGGCGAGCAACATCGCTTTCGCCGCGTCGTCGACACCCACGACCTCCAACTGAATGCCATTCATCAGGAATGGCAGCTTGCCGAACACCGCGCCCGCGATGAACGCGCCATGCGGGGTGCGGCCCCAGTCGCCGTCGCCGTAGGTCGTCGACACACACATAGCGACGGCGGGCAACCCTTTCTCCGACGCGTACTGCAGTACCAGATCCTCGGCCTGCACCCGCGATTCGACGTAAGGGGTGAGCTTGCGGCGGTCGATCCGCTCGTTCTCGGTCGCGACGTGGCCGTGCCGACGGGCCATCGTGGCGTAGGTGCTGGTGAACACGAACCGCTGCAGTGTCGCGCCGATCGGCTCTTCGACGGCAACGTCGAGGACATTGCGCAAGCCCTCGACGTTGGTGTGAAACAGCGGCGCCGGATCCTGCAGCCAGGCCCGGGTGTCGACCACGCAGTAGTACACCTGCTCACAGCCCCGCATCGCGTCGCGCACGGTGGCCGTATCGAAGACGTCGCCGTGAAAACGGGTGACGTCGAGGTCATCGATGCTGCGGGTGTTCGCGCCTTCGCGGACCATGACGCGCACGTCGGCGCCCGTCGCGACGAGCTGGCGGGTGACGTGCGAGCCCAGGAACCCGTTGGCGCCGATGACGAGTTTCGGTGCGCTCACCGCAAGCCTCCATATGTTTTAAGCCACCTCGCGGCGTCATCGTCAAGCGTGCCAAGGCTTTCCGCTTTCTTGCACCACTTGATGCCTGCCTGCATGAACCGCAGCGGGTTGTAGATGTCTTCCTGGCGAGACCATCTGCCCTCGCCGGCGTAGGTGACGATCGAGATGTTGGTCGCGCTGATGATGGTGCCGTCGCCGGGATCGCGCATCGGATTGTCCAGCTCACAGATGATTCGCCCGGTGGCCTCGTCGATGACCGACCACAGCGACGGGAACTCCGTCATGTGGCTGCCCGGGAACGTCGTCATCGTCTTGCGAATCCAGGTCCGCACTTCGTCGCGGCCCTTCATGGTGCCGGCCGCATGCTCGATGTAGTCGACGTCCGGGGTGTAGTGCTGCACCCATTCATCCCAGTTCTGCGTCTCGGCGGCGTGTGCCACGGTCTGCTCGAACGTGTCGAACGCGGCGGCGAGTTCGTCACGGCTAAAAACCTGCTTCACGCAAGAAACTAGAACACGTTCTACTGGCGTTTGTCGAGGAAGTGGATAATCGAGAAGATGACGGACTATAAGAAGGCAATACTGGCCGGCGGCTGCTTCTGGGGCATGCAGGACCTGATCCGCAAGCAGCCTGGCGTCGTCGCGACCAGGGTGGGCTATACCGGCGACCCGAGTGTCCCCAACGCCACCTACCGTAATCACGGAACGCACGCCGAAGCCATCGAGATCACCTACGACCCGGCGCGCACCGACTACCGCGCCATGCTGGAGTTCTTCTTCCAGATCCACGACCCGACCACGAAGAACCGCCAGGGCAACGACATCGGCACCAGCTATCGCTCGGCGATCTTCTACCTCGACGACGACCAGAAGCGGGTTGCCGAGGACACCATCGCCGACGTCGAGGCCTCCGGTTTATGGCCCGGCAAGGTGGTGACCGAAGTCAGCCCCGCCGGCGACTTCTGGCAAGCCGAGCCTGAGCACCAGGACTACCTGGAGCACTACCCGAACGGGTACACCTGCCACTTCATCCGGCCGGATTGGAAGTTGCCGCGACGGGCCTCCGCCGAGACGTAGGCCTAAGTCGCGCGCGCGGTAGCGAGCCCCGGGTCACCGGCCAACCGGAAGACGTCGCGCATCGCATCCACGTCGGCGTCGGCGCCGTCGAATCGGCACCGCCGAAGTGCGGCCTTCCGCTCAGCTGCGGTCGCCCCCATCCGTGCCGTGATCAGGTCTGCCGCAGTGGCGGTGACGGTGACCGCCGGCGGGTCCTTCGCGGCCGTCAAGCTGTCCCCCATCACAGCGAACTCGAAACGGCGACCGTCGATTTCGACGCGATAGGACGCAAACAGTGTCGCGGCCCGCGCCCGGTCGATGCCCAGCAGCATGCCGGCAAGGAATCCGTTCAGCGGCGTCAGCGCGTCGACGCTCGGTTCCAGCAGCTCCAGCCCGAAGGTCGCCACAGCCTGAATCAGCGGAGGTATTTTGCGCCATCCCTCCTCGCTGAGTGTGTATACGGTACGCGCAACCGGCGGCGGCAATTCGGTGCGATCGATCAGCCCGACCTCTTCTAGCTCACGCAACCGGTCGGCCAGCAGGTTGGTGGCTATACCCGGAAGTGCCGCGCGCACATCGCCGTAGCGGCGCGCGCCGCCGATCAGCTCGCGCAGGATCAGCAGCGTCCAGCGCTCGCCGAGGACGTCCAGCCCGCGCGCGATCGGGCAGTTCTGGTTGTACGTCTTACGGCCGGGCACGTGATCACTGTACACCTATCAACGTGTTAATAAACTTATTACTTGATTTTCTTGTCTAGTAAGTTTACGGTTCTGTCCATGCCTCGCTTCCGACGTCTGCCGGTCTTCCCCAATCATCCGATCGCGGCACTCGCCGCCATCTGCCTCAGCGTGTTCGTCATCAGCGTCGACGCCACGATCGTCAACGTCGCACTGCCGACCCTGTCCCGAGAGTTGAATGCCGATACCGCGCAACTGCAGTGGATCGTGGACGCCTACACCCTGGTCATGGCCGGCCTGTTGTTGTCGGTCGGCAGCCTCAGCGACCGATACGGTCGGCGAGGCTGGCTCAGCGGCGGACTCGCCCTGTTCGCAGTGACATCCGTCGTTGCGGCGCAAGCTGACTCGGCTGACGCACTGATCGCGGCCCGCGCCGCAATGGGGTTTGGAGCCGCGGTGATCTTTCCCACCACGCTGGGTCTGATCACCAACATCTTCACCGATCCGGTACCGCGGGCCAAGGCGATCGGTGTCTGGGCCGCGATGGTCGGTGTCGGTGTCGCTGCCGGCCCGATTGCGGGCGGCTGGCTGCTTGAGCATTTCTCCTGGGGTTCAATATTTTTGGTGAACGTTCCGGTCGCTGCGACGGCCATCGCCGGTGGGATGCTGTTCGTGCCGACCTCGCGTGATCCGGCTGCGCCGAAGGTCGACATTCCCGGGCTCGTCCTGTCCAGCATCGGCGTGACCGCGCTGGTTTACACGGTGATCGAAGCCCCGCAGTGGCAGTGGGGTAGCGCACAAACGTTGGCCGGCTTTGGTCTAGCCCTCGTGGTTCTCGTCACTTTCGCCGGCTGGGAGCGGCGTAGTTCGCACCCGATGCTCGACGTTTCGGTGTTCGCGAACCGGCGGTTCTCCGGCGGCAGTCTGGCGGTGACCGCAGGCTTCCTCACCCTGTTCGGCTTCATCTTCGTGATCACCCAGTATTTCCAATTCATCAAGGGCTACAGCGCATTTGAAGCTGGCGTACGACTGCTGCCGGTCGCCGTGTCGATAGCCGTCGCCAGTGTGGTGGGCCCGCGCATGGTGGAGCGGGTGGGCAGCACAACGGTCGTCGCGGCGGGTCTCGCGATTTTCGCAGGAGGGCTCGCATGGGCCTCCACTGCCGATGCGGCCACGCCCTACCTACAGATCGCTGCCCAGATGGTGTTACTGGGCGGCGGCCTCGGCCTGACCTTCGCACCGGCCACCGAAGCGATCATGGGTTCGCTCTCCACCGATAAGGCCGGCATCGGTTCGGCCGTCAACGACACCACCCGCGAGTTGGGCGGCACGCTGGGCGTCGCGATCGTTGGCAGCGTGTTCGCATCCGTCTACTCCGGCCGCATTGGCTCCGCACCGGCTCTGAACGCGCTTCCGGCGGACGTCCGGTCCGCAATGAAACAGTCAACGGCGGCCGCGTACCAGGTCATTGGGCAACTGCCCGCCGCGCAGGCCGCCGGTGTGCGCGACGCCGTCAACCGCGCGTTCCTGGACGGCATGCAGATCGGCTCCCTGGTCTGCGCGGCTATCGCACTGGCCGCGGCGGTCGTCGTCGCTTTTCTGCTGCCGCCGCGGGCACGCCGACCGGTGACCGAGATCCCCGAGTCGGCTGGACCAGTGGCGGTGATGCCCTGAAAATGACTGCCGCACAACGTTTATCACACCGATATCGCCGAGCAAACACAGGAGTGAGCCTGATGAACACCCCACCCACAACCCTCGTGACCGCGGCAGCGGGTAAGACCGGGCGTCATACTGCGTTGGGTTTGCTGTCACGCGGCCTGCCGGTCCGCGCGATGGTCCATCGCGAAGACGCCCGCTCCGCGGCGCTGCGCCACCGCGGAGCCCAAATCGTCGTCGGGAATGTCAACGACGTGCACGATGTGCGCAAGGCGCTGGACTCGGTGGCGCAGTTCGTGATGTTGACACTTCCCTTCGGCGACGGACGGATCCGCCATGCGCAACTGCCGCGGATCGGCGTGAGTTCGGCGGTCGCACGATGACCGGCCAGCCTGCCGTCGGTGCGGCGGCACAGTACGCCGTCGGAGGGATACGCGAGCGTATCGAGGGCGCGCTGCGCGCCGCCGGAAAGGATCTCGATGCGCTGAGCCGCGCCGACCTAGCCGGCGGCCTCGCCTCCTTCGAGCACTTCCATTCTCTGGGCCGCACCGGCACCACGGCGTTGCTGGAGGCTGCTCACATCACCGCGGCCGATCACGTCCTCGACGCCGGCAGCAGCATCGGCGGCACTGCCCGTCTACTGGCGGCCGAGCACGGGTGTCGCGTGACGGCGATCGATCTCACCGCTGAATACTGCGACACCGCTAGGTGGCTGAACCGCCTTGTACACCTCGACGATCGGATCGAGGTGATCGAAGGAGACGTGACTGACCTGCCGTTACCAGATGACAGTGTCGATGTCGTTGTCAGTCAACACGTTCAGATGAACGTCGCCGACAAATCGCGACTGTATGGCGAAGCCCGCCGTGTTCTGCGCCCCGGTGGCCGGCTCGCGCTCTGGGACGCCACGGCAGGCCCTCAAAAGCCTCTGGTCTTTCCGGTGCCGTGGGCCGACACACCCGAGCGCAGCCACCTCATCACGCCCGAGGAGCTCGCCGCGACGCTGCAGGGCGCCGGATTCACGCTCGAAGTGTGGAACGATCTGACCGACTTCGCCGTCGCGGCCATGGCCCCGATATTCGAGGCGCCCACCGACCCGCTCGGACTCCAACTCCTTGTCCCCGATATCGAGACCAAGGTCCGGAACCTGTTGGAAAACGCCCGCGAAGACCGCTTGCGGCTCATCCAAGCCGTCGCTGTGGCCGTCTGACGCGGCCGGCCGTCACAAGAGTCAATCATGATTAGAATTCGGCCAGATACTCTGCTGTCTTTGATGATTCGGGTTACCGCGATCGGTTATCTGATCTTCTTCGTCCCGAGCCTTGTGCTCGCCGCCAGACATCACAAGTATTAGCCCTCGGGCTGATCTCGACCGTCCCACTGGCGGCATGCTGGCTTCCCGTGCGGCGCACACTACCGGGCCGGGCCTTGAAAGCCCGCCAAGGGGTGTGACTTCGCGAAATCACAGCCCGTGAACGCTGTTTCGCGGGGCGGGACCGCTACGTCCCGATCGCGCGGAGCTGGTACAGCCCGCGGGTGGTCGCGACGGTCTTGCCGTCGGCATCGGTGACCGTTGCCTCCAGAGTGAAGTCGGACTTACCGCGTTCGGCGACCTCGGCCTCGACCCGCGCGATTGTGTCGTCGTCGAGGCTGGTCTCCGCCCGCAACTCCGACCTGGCCATCCCGACGAACGAGATATCAATGTTTTTGACCAACGGAAAATACTTTGAGCTGTCGAATGTGCTCAAGCTGATGATGCCGCCGAGGATTTCGGCGACGGTGAATTGCACCCCGGCATAGATCACGCCGAAGTGGTTGCCGTTGCCCTCAACCGGCACGGTGGCGGCGGCAAAACCACGACGCGCCTCCGCGACGTGCACGCCCATGTTGTGCGCGATCGGGATCGTAACTCCCAAAGCGGCGTTCATCGTCTCGACGAGCTGATTGGCATCGGTGGTCACGATCGCCGATCTTAACGCCGATGAACCACGATCTTTCCGCCGTCCTTCGGGGTGAAAGCGACACCGCGGGCATGCAGCTTTTCCGCCGGTGCCGTTGTTGTTTCGATCGTGAAGTGTCGCAACACTGTTCGCAGCACCACGTCCATCTCCATGTTCGCGAAGACGGCGCCCACGCAGCGTCGGGCACCGCCGCCGAACGGGATCCAGGCGAAGCTGGGCGGCTTGGTGCCGACGAAGCGCTGCGGGTCGAACCGCTCGGGCTCGGGGAATAACCCGGGGTCGCCATGCAGCCGCGAAATGCTGACGATGATGGTGTGCCCGCGAGGGATCGACCACTCGCCGAGCTCGTACACCGGTGCGTAGACATGGCGGCCGATGGCGTCGATGACGGTCCGGCTGCGCTGTGACTCGAGGATCGTCGCCTGGCGCAACTCGTTGTCGTCGGTGTCGGCCTCGGCCGCGAGACCGGCCAGCACTTCGGGGTGGCGGCTGATCCGCTCGAACGTCCAGGCGAGCGCAGAGGCGGTGGTCTCATGCCCCGCTGCCAGCAAGGTGAGCAGCTCGTCGCCGATGTCCTCGCGCGACATGGCCGATCCGTCCTCGTAGGTGCTGCGCAGCATCATCGCCAGCACGTCGGTCCGGTCCTCGAGGTACGGATCGCCGCGTTCGTCGTCGATCAGCTTGTCGATGATCGCGTCGTAGCGGGCCCGCCATTCGGCAAGCCGACCCCACGGGGAGTAACGGCCATAGGTGCGCGACGGTTTGGGCAACGGCGCGAGCCGCGAGCCCAGCGTGACCCAGGGCGGCAGGATTCGGCGCAGTTCGTCGAGCTCGGCGCCCTCGGCACCGAAGACCGCGCGCAGGATCGCGTTGAGCGTGATGCACATGGTCGACGGCAGGGTGGCCAACGGCGTGCCCTCGGGCCAGTTGGCGATCTCGCGCAGCGTCTCCTCTTCGATGATCGTCTCGTAGTTCTTGATGCTCTTGCCGTGGAACGGTGGCGCAAGCAGCCGTCGGCGCTGCCGATGCTCGTCACGGTCCAGCGCGAACACCGAGCCGGGCCCGAGTAACCGGCTCAGATTGGGCTGAATATTGCCGAGCACGTCTGGGCTGGTGGTGAAGACCTGCTTGGCAAGCTGCGGATTGGCCACCATCAGAATCGGGCCGTAGATCGGCACGTGCAACGTGAACACGTCACCGTAGCGCCGGGCCACCCGGTGTACGAACGGTCGCCGGAAGAATCCAAATGCTATGCCCTGCAAGAGTTTGGGGATCCGCGGGCCCGGGGGCAGCCTGGCGGCGGAGGTGGGCGACGCCACGTGCGTTTCGACGGTGCTCATGATGCTGGCGCTCCCAACGTCGCGGCCGTGGTACTGCCCCGTACCACGATTCTGTCGGGTACGGTACCGTCTGGTACCAAGAGCTGGCAAGGGTTGGCGTCAAAGGAGGCGGCGTGGAAACGACCGTCGCCGACGATGCGCCTTCTACGGGAAGCTCCGCGGAGCCTACTGGGGCCACAGGGCCCGGTGGCATCGATCCATTCCGGCAGCGGCTGCTCGACGGTCTCGCCGCGGCGATCGACGAACGCGGCTATCGCGCCAGCACCGTCGCCGACATCGTCCGCTACGCCCGCACGTCCAAGCGAACGTTCTACGACCAGTTCGCAAGCAAGGAACAGTGTTTCCACGAGTTGCTGCACACCAGCGTCGAGCTACTCGGCGAGCAAATCCGCGCGGCGGTCGACTCCGACGCCGACTGGCAGACCCAGATCCGCCAAGCCGTCGAGGCCTACGTCGGACACATCGAATCGACGCCGGCGCTCACGTTGAGCTGGATCCGCGAACTGCCGTCACTGGACGCCGCGGCGCGGCCGTCGCAGCGGCGCAACACCCAACTGCTGACCAGCTTGCTGGTGAACTTGAGCGACACCCCCGCAATGCGAAACGCCGACCTGCCGCCGCTGACCCAGGCGAAAGCCGTGATCCTGGTGGGCGGGTTGCGTGAGCTGACGGCGCAGGCGGTGGAAGACGGGCACAGTGTGCGCGACATCGTCGAGCCCGCTGTGGAGGCGGCGGTCGCGCTACTCGGGTACCGCGGCTGACTGCGGGCTCAGCCCAGGAACTCCGACTCCAGAACCAGGTCTTTGAGTAACGTCTGATACTCGACATGCGTTTCGTGCTCGATGGTTTGCCACCGCTTGCCTTGCTGTTCCTTCATGTAGGCGCGGTACTTGGGTGCGCCGGGGAAGCCGACGTTGTCGGCGACCACGATCGTTCCCGGATGCAGCCAGCCCCGGTCGACGAGGCGCTGCAGGTCATCGAGGTAGACGTCTTTCCAGTGGTCGAGAAATACGAAATCCAAACAGCCCTCGGTGAATCCGTGGTCCTTGGCGAGAACCTCGAGCGTCGTCTCGTCGCCGACGGTGCCGTTGATGCAGGTGATGCGATCGGCGAGGCCGGCGTGCGCCCACACGCGGCGGGCCACCGAGGCGTTGGCACCGGACTTTTCGATCGAGATTACGGTGGCGCCCGGTGCCGCTCGGGCGATCCGCAGCCCGCTGTATCCGCAGTAGGCACCGAGTTCCATGGCGAGTTTCGGATTCGCGCGCTTGACGGCGGCGTCGAGCAGCTGGCCCTTCTCGTCGCCGACGTTCATGAGGATCGACTTGTCGTAGGCGAAGTTGTCGATGGCGTCGATCGCGGCGTCGACGTCGCCCGCCGGTGCGTTGGCAATGACGTAGTCGGCCGTCGCCTCCTCCCGGCCGTCACCCATCTGACCCGTCCGTGTGACGCCCCGGCCGCCGAAAGCGGCGCGCAGCACCGAGTACCTCAAGAAGGGAAACTTCTGTCGCAACGTTCTACTGAGACTCATTGCACCGAAACCTGTTCTCTAGATATGCAGGAGGCGTTCGATGGTGTCATGCCCGCGACGCTGATCGAGTACGACGTGCCGCGACTCGCCGCCGCCTTCGCGGACGCAATACGTCGGCTCGTGCAATTCGTCGCCGAGCACCCCGAACTCAACCAAATCATGGTCCACGAGGGCACGGCGGCCAGCGATCGGTTGACGTGGATCGTCGAGACCCATGTGAAGCCGGTTTTCGATGCCCTTGGCCCGGTATGGCAGATCCTTCGTGACGCCGGCGTCGCCGCACCTATCGACAGCACCATCCTGTACTACGTGCTCATCGGCGCGGCATCGCTGCCCTATGTAAACGCCCCTGAAGTCCGCCTGCTCACCGGCCAGGATCCCAAGAGCCCCAGGTGGATCGACGCTCATGCCCACGGATTGGTTGCGATTCTGCTGCCGGGATTAACCGCCAACTGACAGGCGCGCGTGCTCAGGCTGCGACGAGTTCGCGATCCTTCGGCTTGGCGCCGCTGCGATCCTTCGGCGGCAAGGCCAGCTTGACGATCTTGCGCACCACGGTGCCGAACTGCTTGGGCAGCGAACCCGCGTTGTACGGGATGCCGTAGCGCCGGCAGATCTCCTGGACCTCGGACGCGATCTCCGAGTACCGCTGAGCCGGCATGTCCGGGAACAGGTGGTGCTCGATCTGGTGCGACAGGTGACCGGACAGCAGGTGAAAGAGCGTGCCGCCGGTCAGGTTTGCCGACCCGAGGACCTGCCGGAAGTACCACTGGCCGCGCGACTCGCCCGCCGTCTCCTCCACGGTGAATTCCTGTGTGCCGTCAGGGAAGTGGCCGCAGAAGATGATCATGTACGACCACACGTTGCGCATCAGGTTCGCGGTCAGGTTGCCGGTGAACACGAACGGCGCGAACGGTCCGGCCAGCAGCGGGAAGGCGACATAGTCCTTGAGCACCTGCTTGCGGGTCTTGGCCCAAATCTCCTGCAGGATTTCGCGTTTGTCAGCCAGCCGGATCTCACCGGAGCGGATGCGCTCGGTTTCCAGCTCGTGCAGTGCGACCCCGTACTGAAACAGCACCATCAGCAGGAAGGCGTAGAGCGGGTTGCCCAAGAAGTACGGCTTCCACCGCTGGTCCTCGCTCATCCGCAAGATGCCGTAGCCGATGTCGCGGTCCATGCCAACGATGTTGGTGTGGGTGTGGTGCATGTAGTTGTGCGAGTGCCGCCATTGGTCGGCCGGGCACGCGGTGTCCCACTCGAATTCCTGGCCGCGGATCGACGGGTCACGCATCCAGTCGTACTGGCCGTGCATGATGTTGTGCCCGATCTCCATGTTGTCGAGAATCTTTGAGATGCCGAGCATCGCCGTACCAGCCAACCAGGCCGGCGGAAAAATCCCGGCCATCAGCAGAGCGCGGCCGCTGACTTCAAGAGTGCGCTGCGTCTTGATCACGCGGCGGATGTAGTCGGCGTCGCGCTGGCCGAGGTCGGCCATCACGCGCTCTTTGATCGCGTCGAGTTCAGCACCGAACGCATCGGCCTGCTCGGGGGTCAGGGTGATCTTGGGCTTGACTGTCTGAGACATGGTGGAGCCTCCTATTTCCCTATGTGGTTTACAGCGCGATGTCGACGTCGCCGACGGGCACGGACACGCAGATCTGCACGTGCTCGTCGGGGGCGGTCGACACCGCACCGCTGGTCAGGTTGCGAACCACACCGCTGGTCTTGCGGCGGGTGCAGGTGTGGCAGATGCCCATTCGGCATCCGCTTGCGGGGTTCAGTCCGGCCGACTCCGCTTGCTCGAGCAGTGATCGGCCATCGTCGGTGACCTCAATGGCGCTGTCGGCGAACGTGACTCGTCCACCGGACGGTTGTGCCGGCAGGTCGAGCTTGGGTGGTACGAAGCTTTCCGAGTGCGCGTCCGGGCAGTGGTCGCGGACGGCGTCGACCAATGCCGCGGGACCGCAGACGAACACCGCATCGGGTTCCGGCATGGCCGCCGCAAGGTGTTCGGCATCGAACCGGCCTTCGAGATCGCCGCCGGCCGATCGGGTGTAGCCGTGCAGCACTCGCACGCCCGGCATCGCGACGAGCTCGTCGTGGTAGCAGGCCTCGGCACGGTTGCGTGCGTAGTGCACAAACGCGATCTCGCCGGCGTGGCCTTCGTTGACCAGAGTCCGCAGCATCGCCAGGACGGGGGTAATCCCGCTACCGCCCGAGACGAACAGAATGCGGCGGGGCCGCTGCGCCGGGAGGACGAAGTCGCCTCCGACTCCGGTGAGCCCGACCACCATGCCGCGGCGGGCGTGCTCGTACAGATATGTCGAGACCACCCCGCCGTCGTGCTTGCCAATGGTCAGCTCGAGGTGCGTGGCTCCCTCGGCGTTGGCCGGGGAGTAGCACCGGGTGTGCCGGCGTCCGTCGATCTCGACGGCAAGGTTGACGTATTGCCCGGCTGAGACGGCGTCGGTGAACGCGTCGTTGGGCGCCAGAACCAGGGTGACGCTGCGCGGGGTGTCCCGTCGCACGTCGACGACCTTCGCGCGGCCCTCGGCCAGCGTCCAGGCCGGATCCACCTGTTCGGTGTACCGGTCGACGCCGTGCGGGCCGGTGAGCAGGCTGACCAGGTCGGAACCAAGCACTCTCTGCTTCAAAGTTTGGGTGAACATGTGTATACCGTGCGCCCATTTAACCCAGTTCGTCAAGGGTTTACCCTGGTCTGTGTTAGGCTTCACATAGTGAACAGTCGTGCGCCTAGCTCACGGCCGCACCGTTCGAGTCGCAGCCGCGAAGGACCGTCCCGCGAGGAACGTAAGGAAGCGACCCGGCGGGCCATTGTTGCTGCCGCCCTCAAGCTTCTCGACGAGCGCAGCTTCAGCGGATTGAGCCTGCGCGAGGTGACGCGCGAAGCAGGCATCGTCCCCGGCGCGTTCTACCGCCACTTCGAGTCGATGGAGTCTCTCGGGCTGGTCCTGATCGACGAGTCGTTTCGAACGTTGCGGGACATGCTGCGCGGCGCCCGCGCCGGCAAGCTCGACCCGAATCGGGTGATCGAGTCATCGGTGGAAATCGTGGTCGCCAGCGTCACCGAGCGCCGCGAACACTGGCGGTTCATCGGCCGCGAACGCTCCAGCGGCGTGACCGTGCTGCGCTACGCGATTCGCACCGAATTACGGCTCGTCACGTCCGAACTGGCCACCGACCTGGCCCGGTTCCCGGGGCTCAACGCCTGGAGCACCGACGATCTGAACGTGCTGGCGAGCTTGTTCGTCAACTCGATGATCGTGATCGCCGAGGCGCTCGAGGACGCCCAGGGCCCCGAGGCGATCGAAGAGATCCGCCAAACCGCGGTCAAGCAACTCCGGCTGATCGTGATCGGCATCACCGGCTGGCGCAGCAAGCCCTAAGCGCTCTCTATATTGTCGGCGCAGCGCAGCAAAGCCTCGGCGACACTTCGCCTGTCCTGGGCTGAAATACCCCGCAGCATAACAGCTTCAACGGCGAACACCGCTTCGTGAGCGGCGCGAAGCCGCCGCGAGCCTTGACGTGTCAGAGCCAGTGACTGCGCGCGGCCGCGGGGTTCGGCGTCGGCGTTTTCGATCAGACCTGCGCTGCGCAATCCGGTCAGCACATCCTGCAACGACTGCCGGGTCACGAAGCACAGCCGCGCGAGTTCGGCGGCCGATGCCTCCGGATGCTCATCCAGGGCCCGCAACGTGGAGTACTGCGCCATCGAGATGCCGGTGGCCTTCAAAGAGGCGTCGCATTGACGCCGCAGTCCCTGTTGGACGCGTTTGACCAGATAGCCGATCGAGCGTTCGGCGTTCGACGGTTGCATGACAGGAACCTTACACTCATGTTATCGTCACGTCAGGAACCTGACATTAGGGAGAAGGAAATGGCTACCATCACCGCACACTCCGACTGCGCCACGCTGATCAACGTCTTCACCGTTAAACCAGAACGGGCCCGCGAGCTTGCCGACCTATTGACCGCGGCCACCGAGGAAGTCATGCAGCACGTCGACGGGTTCATCTCGGCGAACATTCACCTCAGCGACGACGGCACCCGGGTCGTCAACTACGCGCAATGGCGTGACACCGCCGCATTTCAGACGATGCTGCAGGATGCCACCGCCCGGGAGCACATGGCGAAGTGCGCTGAACTGGCCATCAGCTTTGACCCGCACATCTACACCGTCGAGTCTGTGTACGAGGCATAGCCGCGGAGCCATGATGGTCCAATGGGCACCCGAATGCGAGATCTGCTCGACGGCGCGCTGGGATCGCTGCGCTACGAGGCGTGCGAGAAACATCTGCGGCTTTATCTCGACGGCGACCTGGTAGCCGACACCATCAACGGCCTGCTGGTGTGGGAGCCGCGCCGATTGGTCCCGACATATGCGGTCCCGCAGGCCGACTTCGCGGCGCAGCTGGAACCGGCAGGGCGGGCCGACGAACTTGCCGACCTGCCCGTGCTGGTGCCGACCAATCCCTTTGCGACCCATACCTGTACCGGCGAAATGCTCGACGTCGTCGTCGGTGATCGGCGATGCCCGTCGGCGGCATTCCTGCCGGACGATCCGGACCTGGCCGGCTATCTGACCCTCGACTTCAGCGCGTTCGAGTGGCGTGAGGAGGACGAGACGGTCATCTCACACCCGCACGACCCGTTCAAACGCATCGACATCCTCACCAGCAGCCGCCACGTCCGGGTCGAGTCGGACGGACGGCTGCTGGCCGAGTCGTCGCGGTCGCTGCTGCTGTTCGAAACCTTGCTGCCGACCCGCTATTACCTGCCGCCCGCCGACGTCGTCATCGATCTCGAGCCGAGCGACAGCGTGAGCTACTGCGCCTACAAAGGCCAGGCATCGTATTTCTCGGCACCGGACGGTCCCGCGGACATTGCGTGGACCTACCGTGATCCCCTTCGCGAGGCCGAGCCCGTCCGGGACCACATCTGTTTTTTCAACGAGCGGGTAGACATCATCGTCGACGGCCTGCCCCGGCAGCGACCGGTCACGCCGTTCTCGCACTGACCCGCCGTGGCCGCCGCACATCGCCGCGAAGGCAAGCTGGCCGACCTCACCGGCCCGGGGCTTACCGATCGATGGGGCGTGAGCTGCGCCGACCTGGGTGCCTCGGTTATCGCGCCGGACGGGTCGCTGGTCTCCGTGTTCGGAGATACGTTCTCGGGCAAGCTCGTCGGACAGGGCGATTGGCGCTCCCCGGTCATCCTGATCGGCACCGGAGACGCCTGCCATCCAATTAGCTACCACCGAGCCGGCGGCGCCGATCCTGAATTCGCCCAACAGCTTTGGCGTTACCGACATCGCACAGGCGGGTCAGGCCGCCCGCGGCGCGGCATCAGCACGGTCATTCCGTCCGACCTGCTGCGGGTCGGTGACGCACTGTATCTGCACGCGATCGTCAACCGGGGCTTCGGCAATGTGGTCTGGACCGAGATCTGGCGGTCGGATGACAGCGCCGTCTCGTGGCGGCGACTGGGCGGCAACACGAAGTTCCCGGCCGGGCTGCACGACGGTCATGCGCAGTGCTGGTCCTGGGACTACGACCCCGTCGATGGCTGGATCTATGTGGCGTCCACCGGCTTTCAGCGTGACAAGGGGATCATCCTGCAGCGGGTCCGCCCCGAACACATCGCCGATCGGCGCAAGTACGTCGGCTGGGGACGGAAGAAGGGCCGGTGGTCGTGGGCTGGGACGCCGACGCCACTGACTCCTGCAGGTGAGACCTGGGGTGAGCTGTCGCTGCGCCGGTTGGTCACCGGCAAATGGATCGTGGGCGGCTTCCTGTCTTCGGAGTACGCGCTCGGGTACCGGGTGATGAACTCGCCTACCGCGGTGCGCACAGCGCCGTTGCAACGGCCGGTGGTCGGGTCCGAATGGGACGACGAAGATCACGCCGGCAGCCGCGTGGCCCAACTCTACGGTGGCTACATCCTGCCAGGCTCCACGCTCGACGTGGTCGGCGGTGTCGGCCTGGTGGTGTCGCAGTGGAATACCACACATGGATGGCCGTATCGGGCAATGCAATTCACCGTCACGCTGCGCGACACCACTGAGACGTCACCTGTCGATGTTGAATAGCGAGTCACCGTCCTCGGGGGCTCCGTCGATCTGACCGCGGTGCACTCGATCCGGCCGCTCAGGCGGTGGACCCGCAGTGGGCAGCACGTCAGGAACCTCGGCGCTGAGCTTGTACTCGAGAGATTCGCCCTCTTCCTCTTCGCGCGCCGTCATGCCGAACTTGTTGGCCTCGCTCCAGTCGTCGGGCGGGTCGACGACGATGTCGCCGTCGTCGTTACGCAGCTCATCGGAATCGGTCGACTCGCTCGGGCTCAGGGTGTCGTCGTCGGGCATAGCGGTTCGATTGCCCTCGAGTTCGACCACCTAAACACGCGCTGTGCTGCCGCCTCCCCCGAAATCTGCGGAAATGTCGCGGTTTCTCCCTGGCAGGCGCATTCTCGAGGCAATTAAACACACGTCGAAAAGGCAACGGATATGAAACGGATGTGGGGCCTGATCGTCGCGGCCTCAGCACTCGGCACTGCTGTCGCGCACGCCGATGACGGGACCGGAGCAACATTGTTGGAGCACTCCAGCAGCGCGTTGATCATGGGGCCCACGTTGGTCCCCGACCCGTCCCTCATACCCGGCTACATCCCCACCGTCGACAACCTTTACCTGCACGAACTCGGTTTCACCGGAACCGACGTCACGTCGCTCATCACACCGGACTCGCCGAATTTCGGGCCGAGCATCGCCGAAGGCGAACTGGATCTCGTCAACACCATCGAAGCTGAGTACAACGCTGGCGGCGACGTCACATGGGCGACCGACCCGTTGACCATCACGGCCTACTCCCAATCCACGGTTGTCGCATCCCTGGCTGAGCCAATCCTCAACGAGTTAGGCATCCCATCGGCCGATCTGCGATTCGTCTTGCTCGGCGACGCTTCCGCCAACCCTGGCACCGGAGCGACCGGCATCCTCGACACGTGGGGCAACACCACCTTCGGCAAAGAGATTCTCGATCTTTTGGGGTGGGCCAACCTCGTCGACGCCACCACCCCGAACGATCTCTACCCCACCGACGTCTTCACCGTCGCCGGCGACTTCTTCGGCGACTATCCCGCCTCGGCAGCGCAACTGTGGGTGCTCGGGTTCTTCGAGCACGGCGCCTATATGGGGCTCACCGACTCTGACATCCAGGCGGCGATGCATGACACCGCAACCACCGTCGTCGATGGGCTCAGCACCTACTACACGATCCCGGACCCGATAGATGTCATTGAGACGCTGCTGCACACTGCCGTCAACGACTTATTTGGATAGCCGAACCGGACCCAGAAGCTCTGCCCGTCATGGAAAGACGTTGGCGCTCAACGCGCCTCTCGCCACATCGGCCAGAGGGTCGGACCGCCGGGAACAACCAGCTCCCCGGTGACTTGAAACCCGAACCGTTGGTAGTACGGCACGTTTTCGCTCTTACTCGACTCCAGGTAGGCAGGCGCATGTTCGGCGTCGACGCGGTCCAGACGGGACTGCATGAGGGCTTGGCCGTAGCCTTTGCCGCGGACCGAGGGGTCACTGCCGATCACCGCGAGGTACCAGTGCGGTTCCTCGGGGTGCTGGGATTTCATCTGATCGAGCAGTTGGCCGAGTTTGCGGCCCGTCGCCACACTGAACCCGAAACCGAAAAAGAACGACGGCAACATCATCAGTTGTTCGCGGACCGACTGCTTCCACCGGCCCGGCGGGTCCCACAACGCTGCCGCACCGATGGTGGACCCGTCGGTGGCCACCTCTACGCCACCGCCCGCGAGGTGGTGGTGTCGCGCGATCGCCGCGAAAAATTTCCGCTGACGGGCTGCCCGGGCTTTGTCGTCCGGCATGATCCAGACCGACACCGGGTCGTCGTAGAAGGCGCGACCCAGGGCGAAGGAAAGCTCGGTGACATCGGCTTTGCGTGCCGGACGCGTATTGATGGTCATCGAACGCCAGAGTAGTAGCGTCACAGATCGTGTGGGACTTCGAAACCGACCCGGAATACCAGCAGAAACTGGACTGGGTCGAAGAATTCATGCTCAACGAGCTCGAGCCGCTCGACCTGGTGTCGCTCGACCCGTACGACAAGAAGGACGCCGAGACCATGGCGATCCTGCGGCCGCTGCAACAACAGGTCCGCGATCACGGTCTGTGGGCCGCACACCTGAAACCCGAGCTGGGCGGCCAAGGCTACGGCCAGGTCAAGCTCGCGCTGCTCAACGAGATCCTGGGGCGGTCCCGCTGGGCCCCGTCGGTGTTCGGCTCGCAGGCACCCGACTCCGGTAACGCCGAGATCCTGGCCCTGTTCGGCACCCCGGAGCAGAAGACCCGCTACCTGCAGCCGCTGCTCGACGGGGAGATCACCTCGTGTTACTCCATGACCGAGCCCCAGGGCGGTTCTGACCCGGGGCTCTTCGTGACCAGCGCTGTACGCGACGGAGACGACTGGGTGATCAATGGCGAGAAGTGGTTTTCCACCAACGCCCGGCACGCGACGTTCTTCATCGTCATGGCGGTCACCAATCCCGAGGCGCGCACCCGCGACAAGATGTCGCTGTTCATCGTTCCGGCTGGAACACCGGGTGTGGAGATCATCCGCAACGTCGGGGTCGGGACGGAGTCACACGCCACCCACGGCTACCTCCGCTACGCCGATGTCCGGGTGCCGGCCGACCACATTCTCGGCGGCGAGGGCGAGGCCTTCGCGATCGCGCAGACCCGGCTGGGCGGCGGTCGCATCCATCACGCCATGCGCACGATCGCGTTGGCCCGCAGGGCGTTTGACATGATGTGCGAGCGGGCGGTGTCGCGCCAGACCCGGATGGGTCCGCTGGCGAATTTCCAGATGACGCAGGAGAAGATCGCCGACAGCTGGATCCAGATCGAGCAGTTCCGGCTACTGGTGCTGCGGACGGCCTGGCTGATCGACAAGCACCACGACTACCAGAAGGTGCGACGCGACATCGCCGCGGTCAAGGTCGCGATGCCCACGGTGCTGCACGACGTCGTGCAGCGCGCCCTGCGTCTGCACGGCGCGCTCGGGGTGTCCAACGAGATGCCGTTCATCAAGATGATGATCGCCGCCGAGTCACTCGGCATCGCCGACGGCGCCACCGAGCTGCACAAGATGACGGTGGCCCGCCGAACCCTGCGCGAATACCAGCCGGTGTCAACACCTTTCCCATCGCAGCATCTGCCCACCCGGCGCGCCGAGGCGCAAGCCCGGTTGGCCGAGCAGCTGGAGCACGCGGTCGCCGAGTTCTAACTTTTGGCGGTGACGCGGTCGATGTGGGCCAGAAAGTGCGTGAGCACCGCGTCGGGCGCTTCGAGTTGCGGCCAGTGCCCGATGTCGTCGGCGAGCATCACCACGTCAGGGTTGGGAATCACCTCGGCGTAGCGTCGCGCCATGTGCGCGCCGGAATTGGGATCGATCGGCCCGTCGATCAACCGCATCGACACATCGGTCTCGCGCATGGCCCGCACCCACCGATTCCGATGTGTGTGGCGGTCTTTGATGAATCGGCCGACCTTGTGCAACACCCGGCGGCCGTCGTTGTAGCCCAGGATCTGATGGAATACGTCCATCATGTGCGGGCTCGGCTTGGTGTTCGGGCCGAACACTTCTCGTAACGTCGGCTCCAGCATCCGGCGCGACACCGGGCTGTTCTGCAGCGGACTCAGGATGTCGCCCAGCGGACTTCCCGACAGCAGCTTCTGCGCGGCCCGGGGCCTGTAGGCCTCGACGAACATCCCGCCGTTGAGCCAGGTGATCGAATCAATGCCCAGTGCGCCGTACACCTGCTGGCCAAACTCGTGACGGGCCAACAGTTCCTGACCCACCGAGTCGCCGAGGTCGTGAGCCAGGATGTGCGTGTGGCGGATACCCAGGTGATGCAGCAGCGCCTCGTGCATGTCCGCGTGATCGTGCACCGAATACTCGTAGGCAACCGGCTTCGCGGAGAAGCCCATCCCCATCATGTCTGGCGCGATGACGGTGAATCGCTGCGACAGCGTCGGCCAAATCAATTCCCAGTCAAAGGAATTGAACGGATAGCCGTGGATCAGCAGCAGCGGTGGCCCGCTGCCCTCGACCCGGTAGAAGATGTCGAAGCCGAGGTAGTCGAAGTACAGTCCGGCGTCCAGCCAGGAAGTCAGCCCCGTGTCCATGACCCGCCCGTCCTATGAGATGTAGCGAACGACGCTCTCGGCCACACACGCCGGTTTGTCGCTGCCCTCGACCTCGACGGTGGTCGACACGGTCGCCTGGGTGGCGCCGTTGCCCAGGTCCTCGATGTTGATCAGTGCGCTCTTCGCGCGAACCCGCGAACCGACCGGGACCGGCGAGGGGAAACGGACTTTGTTGAGGCCGTAGTTGATTGCGAGTTTGATGCCGTTGACGGTGTACATCTGGTGCTGAAGCCGGGGCAGCAGCGCCAGCGTCATGAACCCGTGCGCGATCGTCGTGCCGAACGGGCCTTTGGCGGCCCGCTCCGGGTCGATGTGAATCCACTGGTGATCGCCGGTCGCGTCGGCGAAGAGGTTGACGTCTTCCTGGCTGATCGTCACCCAATCGCTTTCTCCGATGCTTTCGCCTTTGATCTTGGCGAGGTCGGCGACTGAATCGAAGGTGCGCATGGCGTTTCTCTCCCTTGAGTCGGCCCCGCAGCGGTGCGGGCGGCGCTGGTTAGCATCGTGCCACTCCGGTGACACGGCTCGACCACCGGGACGCGAACCATTCGGTGCCGGCGGGGGAGGATAGTCGGGTGAAGCTGCTACTGCTGGCCGACACACATGTTCCGCGACGGGCTCGCGACCTGCCGCCGCGGGTATGGGACGAGGTCGACCGAGCCGACGTGGTGGTTCATGCCGGCGACTGGGTGGTGCCCGAACTGCTCGACGAGCTGAGCGCCAGGTCCGCGCGGCTGGAGGCCTGCTGGGGCAACAACGACGGGCCGGAGCTGCGTTCGCGGTTACCGGAGCGGGCCGACGTGGTCCTCGACGGGCTTCGGTTCACGGTGGTCCATGAAACCGGCGGCAGCGCCGGACGCGACGCCCGCATGTCCGGCTTGTACCCCGATTCCGACGTGCTGGTGTTCGGCCACAGCCACATCCCCTGGGACACCACGACCAGCACCGGCTTGCGGTTGCTGAACCCAGGCTCACCGACCGATCGTCGGCGGCAGCCGTTCTGCACTTACATGACAGCAAACATCGAAGACGGCGCGCTCGCCGACGTCGTTGTGCATCGTTTGGAGAAGTAGCTCGCTGCTAGCCCAGACATAGCGTCTACACATTCTTAGCTCGTAAACAGATACAAGTGAGCACTCTCATCGACCCCGTCACCGAAGTATCGCGCGTCGTCGGCAGATTCCGGCGGCAACTCCGCCGCTCGGCTGAACGTGGCTTCGACTCCGCACGGCTGACCGAATCGCAGTCGGAATTGCTGTGGCTGGTCGCCCGGCAGCCGGGCATCTCGGTCAGCGCCGCCGCGGCCGAGCTGGGGCTGGTCGCCAACACGGCCTCGACGCTGGTCTCCAAGCTGGTGGGCAAGGGATACCTGCTGCGGACCGCCGACGAAACCGACCGCCGGGTCGGCCAGTTGCGGCTGGCCGGAGCGGCCCAACAGATCGTCGACACGTCGCGATCGGCCCGCCGCGCCATGCTGGCCGACGTGCTGAACGAACTCGGCGACGACCAAATCGAAGCTCTGACAAAGGGGTTGGCAGTTCTCGACACGATGACCCGACGACTACAGGAGCGATGACCATGAGCAGAGCACTGCCGATGGCGGTCGACGGCCGGAACCTGACCTATCGGTACGGCCAGTTCACCGCGGTGGACGACGTCACCTTGCAGGTTCGGCCGGGCGAGACGATGGGCCTGCTCGGTCCCAACGGCGCCGGTAAAACCACCGTGGTGCGGATGCTCACCACGCTGACGCCTGTGCAGCAGGGCGAACTATGCATTTTCGGCCTCGACGCCCGCAATCAGACGAACGACATTCGAAGCAATATTGGCTATGTGCCGCAACAGCTTTCCATCGAACCGGCACTGACCGGGCGGCAGAACGTGGCGTGGTTCGCGCGGTTGTACGGCGTGCCCCGCTCGCAGCGATCCGAACGGGTGGACGAGGCGTTGGCCGCCATGGAATTGCTCGACGTCGCCGACCGGCTCGCCGGAACGTACTCCGGCGGCATGGTGCGCCGCCTGGAAGTGGCACAGGCACTGGTCAATCGCCCGTCACTGCTGGTCCTCGACGAACCGACGGTGGGACTCGACCCCATCGCGCGCGACCGCGTGTGGACCCACGTGCTGAACATTCAGAGCCAATTCGGCATGACCGTGCTGTTGACCACGCACTACATGGAAGAAGCCGACGCGCTGTGCGATCGGGTGGCGCTGATGCACCACGGCACGCTTCGCGCCGTCGGGACACCGATGAAGCTGAAGTCGACAGTGTCCGCGTGCGCGACGCTGGAGGACGTGTTCCGGCACTACGCCGCATCGGATCTGTCAGAGCAGCCCGAGAGTTCGGGCTCGCTGCGTGAAATCCGCTCCAGCAGAAAGGTTGCCAGCCGTGCCGGTTGATAACGCTGTCAAGTCCGCGCCGATCGCGCTGGCCCGCGCTCCACACGGGTGGCAGCGGGTGCCCGCAACGTTCGGCCGCGTCGGCGCGTTCGCGCTGGTGGAGATGCAGAAGCTGCGGCACGATCGCACCGAGCTGGTCACGCGGATGGTGCAACCGGCGCTGTGGCTGCTGATCTTCGGCACCACCTTCAGCAAGCTGCACGTCATCAACACCGGGTCGGTGTCATATCTGGCGTTCCTGGCGCCGGGGATCATCGCCCAGTCGGCGTTGTTCATCTCGATCTTCTACGGCATCCAGATCATCTGGGACCGTGACGCCGGAATCCTGGCCAAGCTGATGGTGACGCCGGCGCCGGCGTCCGCGCTGATCTCCGGTAAGGCATTCGCGGCGGGAGTGCGATCGGTGGCCCAGGTCGTCGGCGTGCTGGCACTGGCCTATGCGATGAGGATCGGCATGACGATCAACCCGCTGCGCATCCTGGCCGCGATGGCCGTGGTGATGCTGGGTTCGGCGTTCTTCGCCTGCCTGTCGATGACATTGGCGGGGCTGGTGCGCAGCCGCGACCGGCTGATGGGGATCGGCCAGGCCATCACCATGCCGTTGTTCTTCGCCTCCAACGCGCTCTACCCGGTCGACGTGATGCCGGGTTGGCTGCACGCACTCAGCACCGTCAATCCGCTCAGCTACGAGGTCCACGCATTACGGGCTTTACTCATCGGCACCCCCTTCAACCCAGTGGACGTCATCGTGTTGGGCGTTGCCGCTCTTCTCGGAATCGCCGCCGCATCAACGCTTTTGCGACGCCTGGTCAAGTAGGTCACGAATAGGTAACTCCCCCTGCCGAATTCGAATGTGCATTCACGGCTTCGAATGTGCATCGTCGGCGGAGTTTCGCCGACATTCCCGCCCTTACCGAACAATCGAAGCCGTCAGTGCACACTCAAGACACCGAGTTCCAGCCGCCTAACGCGACACGAGCTGGCCAAACTGCAATTTCCGAGTCGTGATCGTTATCGGCGGGTAACGCTTCGAGCCTCAATCGTTAGCGAACCGCTATCCCCCACCCCGCGTCGAGTGACACGCTTGTAGTTACTGGCGTGTTTGACTGCAACAGACAGCGATTCGACCGCTGTGCGGCACATGACAGTTGGGATAGGAGCTATGAAGTTCGCAGAGAAATTCCGCGGCGCGGCAGGAAGTCTGCCGCGCAGATTGGCAATTGTGACCGTCGGGGCAGCGCTGCTGGCCGGCCTGGTCGGTGCTGTCGGCGGCTCGGCGACCGTGGGGGCGTTCTCCAAAAAGGGTCTGCCGGTCGAAACTTTGAGCGTCCCATCGGCGTCGATGGGCCACCCGATCAGGGTGCAATTCCAGGGCGGTGGACCGCACGCGGTCTACCTGCTCGACGGCTTGCGCGCACAGGACGACTTCAACGGTTGGGACATCAACACTCCGGCGTTCGAGGAGTTCTACCAGTCTGGACTGTCGGTGATCATGCCGATCGGTGGACAGTCCAGCTTCTATAGCGACTGGTACCAGCCGGCGTGCGGCAAGAGCGGTTGCCAGACCTACAAGATGGAGACCTTCCTTACCAGGGAGCTTCCCGCATATCTGCAGGCTAACCGAGGCATCTCCCCGAACGGCAATGCCGCGGTGGGTCTTTCGATGTCGGGTGGGTCAGCGATGATCCTGGCCGCGTACTACCCGCAGCAGTTCTCCTACGCCGCGTCACTGTCCGGCTTCTTGAACCCTTCCGAGGGCTGGTGGCCGACGCTGATCGGTCTTGCGATGGGTGACGCGGGCGGCTACAACGCCTCCAACATGTGGGGTCCGAGCAGTGACCCGGCCTGGAAGCGCAACGACGCGATGGTGCAGATCCCGCGCCTGGTGCAGAACAACACCCGCATTTGGGTCTACTGCGGCAACGGCACCCCGAACGAACTGGGCGGCGACAGCATGCCGGCCAAGTTCCTCGAGCAGTTCACCCTGCGCACCAACGAGCAATTCCGGGACAACTACACCGCTGCGGGTGGCCGCAACGGCACGTTCAACTTCCCGCCCAACGGAACGCATGACTGGGGTTACTGGAACCAGCAACTGGTTGCCATGAAGCCCGACATCCAGCGGACACTGAGCGCTGCGCAAGGCGCGACCTGATCAACCCACCCATGCATCGGCCGCAGCGTTCCCCCCAACGCTGCGGCCGATGTTTTTGTGTTGCGACCGCTCCTGATTTTGCCGAGATTTAAACCGCTGCGACTAGTTACGGCAATTCCTCGCAACGGTTTACGTGTCGGCGGCAGCGAAGGAAGGCTAATTCAGCAGGGCGCGCCGATCCTGATGGAAATAGGTGAAGCCGGTAGCCAACGTGCACATCGCCGACGCGAAGACCAGCATCCCGGTGCCGTTGACGAACAAGCTGATGACACCGCCGACGGTGGCCCCAAAGACGAAGCTGCCGAACAGCAGAAAATAGCCCAGCCAGTCGGCGATAGTTCCGCCGGCGATATGGCGCTCGATGCCCTGACCCATCTTGACCAGCGTTCCGGTCACGTAGCTCAACGGCACCGACACCTCGCCGTCTTTGACGAAACATGTGTTCAGCGCGCCAATACCGAAGGCCACCAACATGATCGGCGGAAAGTCGAGCTGGCTTTCCGACCATCCCTCGTCGAACACATCGACGATCGTGGCCGCCAGCAGGCTGAACGTGGCCAGCACCGTCGGCCCGTGCGGATGCGCCACCCAGAAGTGCCGCCGGCAGACCGACGCCACCACCACGCCGGCGACGAAGCTCAGCAGCAACAGCCCCGCCGTTACGGACAGCACCACATCGTCGTTGAAATAGCCCAGCACCGCGCGTTGCGCGTTGCCCGTCATGAACGTGACGAAGTACCCGGCGGAGTGGGTGAAGGCCGTCGCTCCGAGCACACCGGCGAGGACCGCCAGCAGATACGAGAGCCGGGCCTCACTATCGAACGTCTCACCAGCCATACGACCATGGTTCCATCGGGCCGGCCCGCTGTGCAGCGCGGGGGCTGCGTTTCAGGCGCGATTCACATCAGTCTGCTACGAATTTGGCGATCGACCGTAGCGGGATGGGCAGCCAGCCGGGCCGGTGCCGAGATTCGTAACCCGCCTCGTACACCGCCTTGTCCAGTTCGTAAGCCGCCAAGACCAATTCGGAATCGCGGGGGTCCACGCCTGATGCCGCCGCGTATCCATCGCAGAACGCTGTTCGGTTGCGCTGCACCCACTCCCGAGCACGCGCAGCCAACTGCTTGTCGGCCGACTGATCGACCAGCGGTCCATAGGCGGCATAGTCGAACGATCGCAGCACACCTGCCACATCCCGCAACGGGGAGTCCGGCGCGCGCCGCTCTTCCAGCGGTTGGCCCGGTTCACCTTCGAAATCGATCAGCAACCAGGACTCCGGCGTGCGCAGCACCTGGCCCAGATGCAGATCGCCGTGCACCCGCTGCACCGTGATGGTCTGCTCCGCCAGCTTCTGAAACCGGTGCTCGATCGCCAAGACGTACGGCTCGACCTCGGACACCGCCGCGGCCGCGGACGACAACCGGGCCAGCATGGTGTCGACCGGGAACGGGGCCTGTGAGGTTCCCAGCGCTTCGGCGAGGCCCGCGTGCACAGATGCGACGGCCTCACCCAGGCGGTAGGACTCGCCGGCGAAGTCGCCGCCCACCTCGTAGGCGTACAGGTCGCCTTCGGCGAACAGGTCGCGGACGCTGGCGGTGGCCATCGCCCAACCCTCGGCCGCGTTGCCCTCGTACTCGGTCGCCATGCCAAGCGGCCAGCTGGTATCGGTGTCCGGTGCGGTCAGTTCATAGGTGCCCAGCAGCCGCGCCACATGCGGATTTCCCGCCCGGCCAAGGACCCGGTTGAGCTCGATGTCGGGGTTGACGCCGGGGCTGACCCGGCGGAACACCTTCAGGATGGCGTCGCGATCGAAGATCACGCTGGTGTTGCTCTGCTCAGCGTCAGAGACCCGCGGGTAGGCGTTCAGCGGCAGCGTAACGGCCGGCTCCTTGCTGAACGACACGCCGTCGCGGGTGGCCGACGAATCGAGCAGCGACAGCAGAAACGCAGCAGAACCCGGGTCGTAGAGCGCGTCGAAGCCGACGCGCTCGCCATCGGCGCCGATGGTGGCGACGGTGCTGAACTCGGTGGGCGGTTCGGAATCCCAGCCGACGATCACCTGGTAGCGCTCGGCCGAGCCGTCGGTGTAGGTGACGTCCACCAGCGCGAGATCGAGATCGCCGCGCAGACCTATCACCAGCGAAGGCTCAGCGGTCGCCAGTTCGCGGCTGCGGCCGGCGTACCAGCGCTGCTGCGGCAGCCATTCCGCCCACGGGAGATTCATTGCGACTCCTCAGAACCACACAACTGGAACCAATAGAACCCGTGTCCCGGCAGTGTCAGCAGGTAGGGCAGGTGCCCGATGCGCGGAAACTTGACGTGGCCGGTGAGTTCAACCGGGGTATGGCCGCTCCAATGTTGCAGGTTCACCTCGAGGGGCTGGGGGAAACGCGACAGATTGTTCACACAGAGCACGGTGTCGCCGTCGTCCGGCGCCTGGCGCAGGAAGGCCAGCACCGACGGGTTGGAGCCCCCCACCTCCTCGAAGCTCCCGATGGCGAAGGCCTCGTGCCGGCGCCGCACCGCGAGCATCATCCGGGTGAAGTTGAGCAGCGACGTCGAGGTGTCGCGCTGGGCTTCGACGTTGACGGCCTGGTAGCCGTAGACCGAGTCCTGGCTGGCCGGCAGATACAGCCGCCCGGGATTGGCCTTGGAGAAGCCGGCGTTGCGGTCCGGTGTCCACTGCATCGGCGTCCGGACCCCGTCGCGGTCACCCAGCCAGATCACGTCGCCCATGCCGATCTCGTCGCCGTAGTAGAGCACCGGCGATCCGGGCAGCGACAGCAGCAGTGCGGTGAACAGTTCGATCTGGTTGCGGTCGTTGTCCAGCAGCGGCGCCAGCCGGCGGCGGATACCGACGTTGGCCTTCATCCGCGGGTCTTTGGCGTACTCGGAGTACATGTAGTCGCGTTCTTCGTCGCTGACCATCTCCAGGGTCAGCTCGTCGTGGTTGCGCAGGAAGATCCCCCACTGCGCCATGTCCGGAATCTGCGGCGTCTGCCCGAGAATCTCCGAGATCGGGAACCGCGATTCGCGACGGACCGCCATGAAGATGCGCGGCATCAGCGGGAAATGGAACGCCATGTGACACTCGTCGCCGCCGGTGCTGGCATCGCCGAAGTATTCGACGACGTCGGCGGGCCACTGGTTGGCCTCGGCCAGCAGCACCCGGCCGGGGAACTCGTCGTCGACGACCTTGCGCACCCGTTTGAGGAAGGCATGCGTCTCGGGCAGGTTCTCGCAGTTGGTGCCCTCACGCTCGAACAGATAGGGCACCGCGTCCAGCCGGAAGCCGTCGATCCCGAGGTCGAGCCAGAACCGCAGCACGTCGATCATGGCTTCCTGCACGGCCGGGTTGTCGTAGTTCAGGTCGGGCTGGTGGGAGAAGAACCGGTGCCAGTAGAACTGCTTGCGCACCGGGTCGAAGGTCCAGTTCGACTCTTCGGTGTCGATGAAGATGATCCGCGCGTCGGTGTACTTCTCGCTGGTGTCGCTCCACACATAGAAGTCGCCGTACGGACCGTCGGGGTCGTGGCGCGACTCCTGGAACCAGGGGTGTGAGTCGGAGGTGTGGTTCATCACGAGGTCGGTGATGACCCGGATGCCTCGCTCGTGCGCCGCGTCGAGCAATGCGACGAAGTCGTCGACGGTGCCGAACTCCGGCAGCACCTTGTAGAAGTCGCGGATGTCATAGCCGCCGTCGCGCAGCGGTGAGTCGTAGAACGGCGGCAGCCAGATGCAGTCGATGCCGAGCCACTGCAGATAGTCCAGCCGTTCCAACAGCCCACGGAGGTCGCCGGAGCCGTCCGCGTCGCCGTCCAGGAAAGCCCGGACCAGCACCTCGTAGAACACCGCATGCTTGAACCAGGTCGGATCTGCCGGCAGCGATTTTGCCTCGGTGAACTCGTCGGCGTTGGGATGCTCCACCACGCCGCCTTCGACGTGGCTTCCTTCCGCGGGGTCATGCTCGGACGAGTGCTCTCTGTCCCTGGTCAAGTCCACGACCTTACACGTACCCGAGCCGTGGCATCGAAAACCTTATGCGCCAAACGAATTGAGTGCAGTCGCTGAGCTGTGACGTCGGATCAGCCCGGCGGGCCGTCGCCCAGCGCCACGTCGACGGTTCGACCCGGCAGTCCCACGGTGACGTGATCACCGGGGTGATGCTGGTCGAGGATGTTCGTCAGCGCGGTGGCCGAGTTGACCGGCTGGCCGTTGATCGAGCTGACCACGTCACCCGGAGCGAGCCCGGCGCCTGCGGCAGGGCCGGTCGGAATCACCTGACGGACGATCGCGCCCGCGCCACCCGGGGCGTCGTTGACTCCCACGCCGAGGAACGCGGTCGGCCCGATGTGCACGTTCGGCGACGAGGCGCCGGAGCGGATCTGTCCCGCGATGCCCATCGCCACGTTGATCGGAATCGCGAAGCCTTGGCCGCGGCCGAGGTGGAAGTTCTGCGATGCGGCGGTGTTCATGCCGATCACCTGGTTGGCGGAGTTGACCGTCGGGCCACCGGAATCGCCCGGACGGATGTTCGCGTCGATCTGAATCAACCCGACCAGGGTTTCGGTGCTGCCGGTCAGCGCGTCGTTCGCCGACACCGTCTGGTTCAGCCCGGCGATGCGCCCGGCCTCCACACTCGGCGCCCCACCGACACCACCGGCGTTACCCAGCGACACCACCGGCTCGCCCACGGTCAGACCGTCCGAGTTGCCGATGTTCGCCACCGGCAGGCCGCCGCCCGCGAGTTGCAGGACCGCGATGTCGTGCTGGCGGTCGTAACCGATCACGTTGGCCGGGTAGACCTGACCGTTGGCGATCGACCGCGCGGTGAGGTCGGTCGCGCCGGCGACCACGTGGTTGTTGGTGAGGATCACGCTGGGGTCGATCACGATGCCGGTCCCGGCGCCGATGGCGCTCTGAAATCCCAGTTTGGCGTCGATGTCGACGATCTGCGGGCCCACCTGCGCGGCCGCGGATGCCGCGTCCCGCGGGAGGGGCGGCATGACCGGCGACGCGTTCGCGGGCACCGTGGCTACAACAAGTCCTGCCGCTGCCAACAGACTGAACAAGCTCAGCGACCTCCGCGGTTTGCGGCGGTGCGATCCGCTCATCCCGTCACCTCCTGCATCTGTTACAGCTCCGATTAACCACAGATGTCGCCACGCGTACGTGACGACAGAACTTCGTTCATCTAACCGTAGCGTGCGTCCCCGAATCGGGCATATCGATGATTGGGCCGGCTTGCCGGGAGGACGGTAGCTTCAAAGCTTTGGCTGGACGGCAACTCGACGGCAAAGGTGTTTCACGCATGAGCGTTCTTGATTCGTTTCGACTCGATGACAAAGTAGTCATCGTGACCGGCGCATCGTCGGGCTTGGGCGTGTCGTTTGCCCAGGTGTTCGCCGAGGCTGGCGCCGACGTGGTGCTGGGGGCGCGCCGCGTCGAGCGGTTGGCCGACACCGCTGCGCTCGTGGAAGCCGGCGGCCGCAAGGCGCTGACGGTCGCCACCGACGTCAGCGTGCCCGAGCAGAGTCAGGCGTTGGTCGACGCCGCGATGCAGACGTTCGGCCGCGTCGACGTGTTGATCAACAACGCCGGCGTCGGCACCGCGCACCCGGCGACCCGCGAAACACCCGAGGAATTCCGGTCGGTCATCGACGTGAACCTCAACGGCTCGTACTGGGTGGCACAGGCCTGCGGGCGGGTCATGAAGCCCGGCAGCTCGATCATCAACATCGCCAGCATCCTCGGGATCACCACCGCGGGCCTTCCGCAGGCCGCCTACAGCGCGAGCAAGGCCGCCATCATCGGCCTCACCCGGGACCTCGCGCAGCAGTGGGGCTCCCGCAAGGGAATTCGGGTCAACGCGCTGGCTCCGGGATTCTTCAAGACCGAGATGACCGACGAGTACCCACCCGGATACCTGGAGAGCCAGTCGCATCGACTGGTCTTGGGCCGCCTCGGCGACGACCGCGAACTGGCTGCCACCGCCGTGTGGCTGGCGTCGGCCGCCGGCGGGTACGTCACCGGGCAAACGATCGTCGTCGACGGCGGCCTGTCCATCAACTAGACATGGCCGACTTCGACCCCGAGGCCCGCTTCGCGCACGCGCCGGTAGCCCGACTGGCCACCGCCGCCCCCGACGGGCGCCCACATCTGGTGCCGGTGGTGTTCGCGCTGCGCGACGGGGTCGTCTACACGGCGGTGGACGCCAAACCGAAGACCACG